>NZ_CP126313.1:1353088-1905447 GCF_028594455.2 Paenibacillus sp. PK4536 | reverse complement strand
CTCTACATTATTGTACGATTGGGCGCATTAGAAATGAAAGTTTATGATGTGCCTATTCTTTTCTTGACTGTCACGTAAGGGGATACTTGATAATGGAATCGTCATCTTTAACAAAGGAGGGATTACAATGAATATAAAGGCACTACGTTCAGATCGAATCTATCAAACAATTATATATACTTCATCAGAACAAAAGGTAGAACAGTATCGTACACAGATGTTGCTTCCTTTTATAAAGAAATGGAATATTCAACAAATCCCGTATAAAGAAGATGCCTCTCATTCTTTTGATGTAATTACATTTAATAATATGATGAATATTGCTCCACAAGATATTACTGAAGATGTGTATCCTCTATTAGAAGCCATTTCCTCTGAGCAGTTTTGGAAAGATTGTGATGCAGCTGTGCAGGATAGTTTGAGCTTATTTGAACAAAATCAAATTCCTTTGAGTGTTACTAACTATGTGTATACCGTTTTATTAGGGGATTCTAATAGCTCCGTCTTAGCGATTAATGAAGGAATCTGCGGAGATGGTGGAATTCCTGGTCATATTCTAGTTACACTGATTCCAAATGAGTATACACTCCCTCGCATTCAGTCTGTACTCGCACATGAATGCAATCATAATGTAAGATATCAATTTATCAAATGGAATTATGAGCAGATAACGTTAGGAGAATTAATTGTGAGTGAGGGATTGGCAGAAAGTTTTGCCACTACTCTATATGGGGAGCATTTATTAGGACCGTGGGTGTCCAAAACAAATATGAGTACTTTAAATCATCACATTAAGCCCCTATTAGAAGATAAACTGGATCGAAGTGGCTTTAACCAAATAAGTCCTTATTTATACGGTGATGACATTACTAACACGAATATGGTGAACCTGTAGGCATGCCTTACGCAGGTGGCTATGCTTGTGGTTATTATTTGATTCAGTATTATTTAAAGAAAACCGGCAAAAGTATTATAGAAGCAACGATTACTCCAGCAGAAATTATTTTAGCGGAGACAAAGGAATTTTGGCATGAAACCACAATTATTTACGGTTAAAAATATACTGAATATTACAGGGATTACTAAACGTGCATTGCATCATTATCATAAAATTGGTTTGTTGCCTCCAAGTTATGTTGGTGAGAACGGATATCGGTTATATGATCAACAAGCACTTGCGACATTACAGATGATTTTGCTATTTAAAGAAATGGGATTTTCACTGACAGAGATATCTATTATGCTTCCTTTATCTAAAGATGAACAAAAAGAGATCTTACTTCATCAACGCGGTCTACTTGAACAACGAAAACAAAAGTTGACTACCGTTATTGAACAATTGGATCATTATATAGAAGGAACAGATATACAGAAGCTAAATATATTTGATGATTCTTCTACTTTCTCTCTCAAAGATCAGTATGATACAGAAGCTAAATTGGTGTATGGAGATACGGAGAAATATCAGGAATTCCAAGCAAACCTAGAACATTTATCTGATAGCGATAAAAAAGAGGCATACACACAATTTTCGGCAGATGTTGAACATATTTTTCACAGAATCGCTCAATACCAGCAACTTTCCCCATCTTCTAATGAAGTACAAGACTTAATAGGTCAATGGAGCCGCATGCTTGGGCGGTTTATGGTTTGTGATGAAGCTATTTTATTATGTATAGCAGAGACTTATGTGACTGATGAACGTTTTGTTCGTTATTTTGATCAGTTTGATGAAGAAGGTTATTTGGGCTTTTTGCATCGTTCTATTGTTTATTTTGTAAAAGAGTATAAAGAGTTGAGTGAGAGTTAAGTATGTAGGAGTAATAGCAATAAGATTCATTTAAGAAAATGAATTTGGTTTAATGAATCGAAAAAGAATAAATTGAATAGATCGAGCACATTCATTGAGGATATACACAATACTCATAAAAAATATAGAATACGAGTAATAAGCGAATCATTAAATAAGTAAATGAACCAAATATAAATAAATTAAATAGAAATGTACTAAAGAGAATTAAATTAATAGAATGAACTCAATCAAAAACCCCTTTTAACGGCTCTGTTAGCTGTTAAAAGGGGTTTTAGTTTTGTTACTCTTCGATTAATTTCAGGCTGATTTATTGCTTTTTTAGTTATGCTTAAATTTTGAGTTTTAATCATTTGCGTGTTATTCCGTTAGTTAGACTTGCGTCCATTGTGGAAAATTCCATACTGCTGTTACTTTTCAAATGATGAGTTAACTTTTAAATAATGCATTTCTTACTGGTATCATTTGATTCGAAAATATAATGTGATGATACTGGATTACTCTGAGCCCAGGAATGCATAGCGACAGATGACAAGGATAGCAAGTACCCACATCAACCAGTGTACTTTAACTTTACGCGGTGAAGCGATGTTGCTAAAGAATCCTAAAACTACGAAAGCAATAATACCTGCTGAGATCCCGTTTGCAATACCATTTGTAAATGGCATAAAGATAATTGTTAAGAAAGCTGGGAATGCTTGCATAAAGTCGTCCCACTCGATCTTGCTTACCTGACTCATCATCAATACACCAACAATTACTAATGCTGGAGCTGTTGCCGCAGAAGGAACCACCAAAGCTAAAGGAGCAATAAACAATGCACATAAGAACAATACTCCTGTAGTAATAGCGGTCAAACCTGTACGTCCACCTTCAGCTACACCTGCTGTACTTTCAACATAAGAAGTAATTGTACTTGTACCTAAAACAGCACCTGCACTTACCCCTACTGCATCAACCAACATAGCTTTGCTGATTTTCTTTTCGCCTTCTTCTTTGTTTTTGAACAATCCTGCACGTTCGGCTGTACCTACGAGTGTCCCGAAAGTATCGAATAGTTCAACAAAGGTAAAGATAAAGATAATTTCGAATAATCCTATACCGATTGCACCTTTGATATCTAATTGTCCAACCGCTAGATTATCAAAAGAAGGAATCCAATGTGCAGTAGACAAACTGCTTAGATCTGTAACACCCATTGGAATACCAATCAATGTAACTACGATAATACCGATTAATAATCCACCTTTGATACGTAATACCATCAGTATACCTATAACGAATAACCCGATAATCGCAAGTAATGTATCCGGGCTATGCATGAAATCGCCCAATGCTAATTGGAAATCAGAACCTTTAACTGTTACAGGAGCTGCTAATTGAGCAACATCTGTAACGCCTTTAACCGTAGCTGATACTGAAACTACATTTCCAAGCTTCAATCCAATAATGGTGACAAATAATCCTATACCTACAGTGATCGCCATTTTGATTGATTGTGGTACAGCGACCAGCAATAACTGACGAACTTTGGTAATTGTTAAAATGATAAAGATAATCCCCGAAAGAAACACTGCACCTAAAGCCGCTTGCCATGTGATCATTCCGTTGGAGCTAAGTACAACGGTCATAAAGTAAGCATTCAAACCCATACCTGGTGCAAGAGCTACCGGAATATTTGCAAATAATCCCATTAAAATCGTAACCAATCCAGCACCTACAGCTGTAGCGAAAAACACGCCTTCTGCGGGTATACCTGCTCCACCTGGTCCCAAGAACAAGTTATTAACGAACAGAATGTATGCCATCGTGATGAAGGTGGTTAACCCTGCGATCATTTCTGTTTTTACACTCGTGCCGTGTTCCTTCAACTTAAAGAAACGTTCCATTATTGCTATCTTCCTCCTCTTGGAAATGAATAGAGAAAACGACAAGAGACCCCGATGGACGAGCTGTTCATCGGGGTCTCTAAGAATCAGAATAACGGCGTGTCATAGCATTCCTTAAATAGCCTATGTATATCGATATCGATATACATAGACGCTAAAGAAAACCTACACTGCCATTGCTTCATTCCGTAGAGAGATCATTCCGGTGATCCGTAGAGACTCCTGAGCCTATTCTCAAGATTATACGAAGTGTTTTTCAATTGTCGCCAAACTCTATTCGCTGTCTTTGATACGTGTTGTTATTTTCATATCAAACAGCTTTACTTGTTACATTCTAGGATAGGATTATAAGGTTGTCAATCAAAAAGCGAATGTTATTTATATGTACATGTGTAATCGTTCGTCAATCTGTAAATATTATCTGTAATAATGATCACTTGATCGTTTTTCACTACCAAAAAATGATAGATTAATTCTAATTTTAACGAATATATGAGTGATCTGGACAAAGTGACGTAATTTTGTGATAGCAATCTTACTTTTTGTCTAATGCTATACGCCTTTATTTTATTTAATATGTTAGTTAATCGAACATAAAGTTAGTTTATATGACATTAAATATTGAGTTTAAGTCAATTTTTGATTATGATATGACTTAATCAGTTAGGTTAAACGTCATTAGAGGCTTATGAATCTTTGGAGGGGATAAAAATGTCTTTGACCGCTTCTACGGTAAAGCATCAAGTACAAACACCTGAGATTCAGCTAAAAGATGTTGAAATGCGTTATCCAACAGATACTGGTGATGTTCTTGCTCTACATCAAGTGAGTCTTGATATTGGAAAAGGAGAATTTGTCTCATTATTAGGCCCTTCTGGTTGTGGAAAAACTACATTACTTCGGCTTATGGCTGATCTGATTCAGCCTACCGGTGGCAGTATTCATGTCGCAGGCAAAACAGCTAAAGAAGCACGATTAGCTCAAAAATACGGGATTGTTTTTCAAAGTCCTGTGTTGTATGACTGGCGTAAAGTCAAACAAAATGTAGCGCTTCCTCTAGAGTTAGTAGGCGTTAGTAAAATCGAACGTGAACGCAAAGCCATCGAATTATTGGAATTAGTAGGACTTGAAAAATTTGCAGATCAATATCCATGGCAACTGAGTGGTGGTATGCAACAACGAGCTGCTATTGCAAGAGCACTGGCAATGGAGCCTGAAATTCTACTAATGGATGAACCGTTCTCTGCTCTAGATGAATTTACAAGAGAACGCTTAAATGAAGAGTTATTGTCTGTATGGAATAACATTCAGAATACGATTGTATTTGTCACTCACAGTATTCCCGAATCGATTTTTTTATCAGATCGAGTATTTGTATTATCCCCACATCCGGGACGATTGTCGGCAGTGGTTGAAATTCCTTTACCTAGACCACGTACACAGGAAATGCGTAACAGTCCAGCCTTTTTTGAATTGATTGCCCGTATTCGCGATAGCTTTGAAGGGGTGTGACGTATGAAAGGAAATCATCTTTTTGTACGTAATCGCCTGTTGCCTGCTATGGTCTGGGTTATTGCGATTTTGGTAATCTGGGAACTTACATCATGGGCACTATTAAATATAGGTCATCTGCCTTTGGCTCAATCCAAACTTCCTTATCTTCATGAAGTGCTAGCCACCAGTATTCAATATAGTGGAGCGTTGATCAAAGAAGGTAGTGCTACATTCGGTAATGCAGGCATAGGATTTTTGCTTGGCGCTCTGGCAGGTGTTGTACTAGCTATATTGATGAGCATCTCCACATGGATCGAAAAATTAACCTTTCCATATGCTGTAGCTTCACAAATGATTCCGGTACTCGGACTCGCACCTATTATTTATGGAATTGTACGAGATGAGTATATTTCACGGATTCTGATCTCGGGATATATTACATTTTTTCCGGTAGCACTCAATATGTTACGAGGATTACGAAGTGTTGAACCTTCCGCTCTCGAATTAATGCATTCTTATGCGGCTAAACCGTGGAGTATTTATTGGAAATTACGATTACCTGCTGCTATCCCCGGGCTTTTTAGTGGATTAAAAATTGCGGCTCCTCTAGCTGTAACTGGCGCTATTCTTGTTGAACTAATGGGAGCACAACATGGTATCGGCGTGATTATGCTTCGCAATCTGTATTATGGCCCTTCTCATGTATATATGTTCTGGTCGACTGTTTTTATCGGAGCTTTACTTGGCATACTAAGCTATTGGTTGATTAGCTTGATCGAACGTATCGTATCTCCATGGCAACCTGAATTCCGCTCCAAAGGAGGTAGCCATTCATGAACAAACCATCATCGGCACAGAACAAAAAAGTGGCTGCTACATATATCTCTGAATTACCTTCTTCAACTCTTCCTTCTCCACATTCTTTGTTAACAGAACAGCAACAAGCAAAAGGAACAGATCAACCTTCGCGCAAACGTCAGAGCAAGAACAAATCATTATTAGGTGGTGGAAAACTATGGCTTCCTCTTGGTTCAGGTATCTTATTCGTGGCGTTATGGCAAATAGAGGTTTTTCACAAGATATTTGATCTTAAAAAATATCAACTTCCTCTTCCTTCAGCAATTGCATCGTCTATACAAGAAAATTGGAGTCTTCTACTATCCTATACCGGATACACATTAGCTGAAGCTGTACTGGGCATGATCATAGGTTCTTTATTCGGATTCATTATTGCTCTTATCGCTACAGCTTCTCCACGTTGGGGTGCAGGAAGTCTTACTTTAGTAGCCGCTTTAAATGCTGTTCCTATTGTAGCGTTGGCTCCAATTATGAATCTATGGTTCGGTGATGGTATCGGTTCTCGAATCGCTATCGTCACTGCAACAACTATGACGGCTATGGCTCTTAATGCTTATAAAGGAATGTCATCTGTTGATCCACTCGCTCTTGATCTTATGCATTCCTATGCCGCCAATAAAGGAAAAGTCTTTCGTTATTTACGTATCCAACATAGCTTACCGTATGTATTTACTGCTCTCAAAATCAATGCTACTGCTAGCATGATCGGAGCTATTGTCGGTGAGTTCTTCTTTTCTTCGCAAGGACTGGGTTACCTCCTCTCTAATTCTATCAAAATTGCCAAAATGCCACTGGGTTGGTCATGTATCGTGCTGGCTGCTATCGCCGGTATTATTTTCTATATGGTGGTAGAGCGATTGGAAAAAGTATGTATTCGCTGGCATCCTTCTCAGCGCACCTAAATGACCGGGCATACATCCGCTTTATTTTCGCATATAGCTATCGAGAATAGATTAACGATTCAGGGGGAATAAAAGATGAACATCCAACCACAAAAAGTTCAAGCCAGTCTTGTAATTATGCTGGTGATTATGATTACGATGCTTGCAGGATGCGGCGGAATGAAAAGTGCTTCGACAGACACAGGTACAACAGCGAATGCCAATGAAGCGACTTCAACAGAACCCGTAACCGTCAAGTTACAGTTGAAATGGGTACCTCAAGCACAATTTGCTGGTTATTTTGTCGCTAAAGATAAAGGTTATTATGAGCAAGAAGGTCTAAATGTGGAGATTCTTCCAGGTGGCCCAGATATCGTTCCTGAACAACAGGTGGCTGGTGGTTCCGCAGATATCGGTGTAGATTGGGTTGGAAGTCTGCTGACGAGTCAGGAACAGGAAATGCCATTGATTCAAATCGCTCAAATTTTCCAAAAAAGCGGTCTAGTGGTGGTATCTAAAAAATCGGCTGGTATTAACACTCCTGCTGATCTAAAAGGTAAAAAAGTAGGCAACTGGATGGGTGGAAATGAATTCGAACTATTGGCTTTATTCGATAAGTACGGGCTTGATCCGAACAAAGATGTGAGCTTTACCAAACAAGGATTCACAATGGATCAATTTCTAGGTGGCGAATTAGATGCCGCTTCAGCTATGACCTATAACGAATATCAAATTTTGCTAGAGTCTGGTCTTAAAGATAGCGATCTGAATGTGATTGATATGAACGACGAAGGCGTAGCGATGTTAGAAGATAATTTATTTGCCAATAAAGAGTGGCTAGATGCGAATAAAGAAACTGCCGCTAAATTTGTACGTGCTTCACTTAAAGGATGGAAAGATGCGATTGCTGATCCTGAAGCGGCAGTTGACAGTGTAATGAAGCAAGCGGAATCGGGCAGTACTACGAAAGAACATCAACTCAAAATGATGCAAGAAGTAGCAAAATTGATTCAACCTGAAGGATTCGATGAAACTAAAATGGGCTACACTGACGAGAAAATGTTCCAGCAGACTGCTGATATCGCTTTGAAATTTGGCGTCATTAAAGAAGCGGCTAATGTGCAAGAAGCGTATACCAATGAAATTGTAGATATGGCTAGTAAAATGCAGTAAGAGTCACTGCTCGCTATTAATGATCCAGCAACAGAGAGGAGAAATCATCATGCTCGAATTAGGAACAGACAGTGAATCAGCAATCCAAAAGGATCAGCGCTATTTGTGGCATAATATAACTCCTTACAATGAAGCAGCTCCACCGATGATCGCTGCGACAGGTAGTGGATCATGGGTAACAGACACCAATGGTCAGCGTTATATGGATGGAATGTCTGGTCTATGGTGTGTGAATGTGGGCTACGGTCGCAAAGAGTTAGCGGAAGCGGCATATGAACAACTGTTACAACTTCCTTATTTTCCATTAACACAAAGTCATATGCCTGCGATTGCACTTGCGGAAAAGTTGAATAACTGGCTTGGTGATGATTATGTAATCTTCTTTTCTAATAGTGGTTCTGAAGCTAATGAAGCGGCTTTCAAAATCGCCCGTCAATATCAACAACAGATTGGACAGCATTATCGCCACAAATTTATTTCGCGTTATCGTGGGTATCATGGTAGTTCTATGGGTGCGCTATCAGCTACAGGGCAGGCTCAACGTAAATATAAATATGAACCGTTAAGTGGTGGCTTCTTGCATGTGGCTCCACCGGACAGTTACCGTCGTCCGGCTGGTCAAACAGTAGAAGAGTTCAACCTGCACTGTGCTCAAGCGATCGAAGATATGATCATCTGGGAAGGGGTTGAAACGATTGCCGCTGTAATTATGGAGCCTGTGATTACGGGTGGTGGTATTATTATTCCCCATCAAGTGTATATGGATCGGGTACAAGAGATTTGCCGTACTCATGGTGTGCTACTTATTATAGATGAAGTGATCTGTGGATTCGGACGATCCGGTCAAAAGTTCGGGCATCACAACTTTGGCATAAAACCGGATATTGTGACGATGGCTAAAGGATTAACGAGTGGGTATTTGCCATTATCAGCTACGGCTGTCCGCAAAGATATCTATGAAGCATTTAAAGATAAAAGTGATGATTACGGGCATTTCCGGCATGTAAATACATTTGGTGGTAATCCTGCGGCATGTGCATTAGCACTACGTAATCTGGAAGTGATTGAGCAAGAACATCTTATTGAACGTGCTCAACTATTAGGGCAACGCCTCAATACAGCAATGACGGATATTGCAGACCATCCACTGATCGGTGATATCCGTAGCTTCGGTCTGCTTACAGGAATTGAATTGGTTGAAAATAAAGACAGTAAAAAGCCAGCGTCACTCGATATCGTGAAGTCCATAATTGCCGGTTGTAAACGTAAGGGACTGATTATCGGCAAAAATGGCGATACGGTCGCTGGCTATAACAATATACTTACTTTCGCCCCTCCATTATCTTCTACAGATGAAGATTTGGAATTCTTGATTAGTACATTCAAACATGTGATGAGTGAGCATTAGGTAACGTCATTTTTTCTGGATACAAAAATTGATAAGCACGTAGAGCGACTTGAATCGATATGCGATTTTCAGGTGACATGTAATCTTCACCGAGCAGTTCGGTAATTTTGTCTAAGCGATAATATAACGATTGGCGTACGATAAATAATTTCTGCGCGGCAATCTGCTTGGAACCATCATGATCCAGATATACTCGTA
Source organism: Paenibacillus sp. PK4536 (assembly GCF_028594455.2). Classification (NCBI taxonomy): domain Bacteria; kingdom Bacillati; phylum Bacillota; class Bacilli; order Caryophanales; family Paenibacillaceae; genus Paenibacillus; species Paenibacillus sp. PK4536. Next base: position 1,895,736 of record NZ_CP126313.1, on the reverse strand, counting down.
ATGTAAGAAGTAATTCACTGCCTTTGGACTGATCATGGTCAATCAGAGGCCCTAGATAGTTACGAATAAAGGTCTGAAGCGTTTTGCCATCATTCAAGCTGAGTAGTAATTGAAATACGCCTAATTCTTCATAAAATAGTAACGTACTATCCGAACAGGAATACAGAGATAAGGCTTGAACAGCTTCTTGATAACTGGCTGAAACATTTTTCAAATGATGACCGGATTTACTTACACCAATAATTAATTTCAAATGCTTCAGCTTATCATCTGCATGAATATGTTGTAGAGATTGTAATGCCTGTTGAAGTCTTGGCTTCGCAGGCATTTTGGCTTGTTGATCCAGAGCAATCACTGTCAGTCGATTATTTTTGAGTGTGATAAGTGGATGAAATAGATACTTTTCGAAAATAGACCGTAAAGCTAGCGAAAGATGAAATGTGATCGACTCCCACTCATTCTCTGAACTGTTCCATTTCACATCTTGCGGATTCTCAATTTCGATAAGGCAGACACGATAAGGTAATTCATTCATGGCGGCGAAATCAGGTCCAATTAGACTTTTGAGTCGATGTTCATCTTCAATCCTTCCATAAATCAATTCCTCCACCCATAGATTTTCTGAAAATAACTTGCGTTCTTCCATATAACGGGTACGTAACAATTCTTGAGCGATAGATAGCGAAGCCGAATCTAGTAATAAACAATCATACTCTTGTGGTTTGTGCGGACAGATCAACATAATGTATGCCCATGTCTGATCCAGAGCACCTACAGGCTTGAGCACAATCGTTTGTTGCTGATATTCACGAAAATAAGGTGCAGTATCATGTTGTACCCCATCCATACTTTCATTAAATGCTGCAAAAAAATCCAATAGCGGACGTTGCTTATCAGGAGCGAGTGCCGGGAAAAAGGAAGGTTTGCCTTGCAATTGTAAATAGATCACTTGATGATGCGTGCTTTGATGTAGCAATTGTAATACTTTCGTAGTGCCTTGCGAAGTGAGCGTTAACCGATTGAATTCACGTGAAATACTTTCTAATTCTTGAAGCATACGATGATGGTGATTAATAATCAATGAATGTAGATCGAGCGTAATATCTACAAACCGTACGGTTTCTTTAAAAATAATCAAAGGAAAATCGTGACGATTGGCAAGTTCAATCATTTCAGCAGGAATCTGTTGAAAAAAGTCGCCCAGTTCAATACAAAGACATGCTGCCTTTTTCTGAATTAAATTTTCCATAAATTCGAGTGCAGTTGCAAGATGATGATGGAATTGCATACCTGTAGTCAGAATCATTTCTTCTCCATGAATAAGACTTTCAAAATTAGAACTCTCCAGCACATGTACCCAACGAACATAATTCTTTGTTCCTCTTATTCCTCCGATTACTTCTGCTTGAGCAAATAAAGGTCTTGTCATCGCATCTTCGATAGTAAACATACGGTTTCCTTCCATCTCTCCCCCACCTTTCTCTAAATCATGGATCAATCACCTTCATATAAAGTAACGTTCAGCCGCACCTGTATCTACGCTATGGTCGTCAAAAATAAACTTTTGAAATTAGACACTCTGTCTAATGTAATAAAAAAGCGAATTGTCTATAGTTTTAATATATAAATGTTAGATTACATAACCTATATGGATATGAATTATACTATATTTATGCTTTATATGATATTTTAAAATAATTTCACCGAAAAAATCTATAAAAAGATCGATATTAGCGAAAAATATGTTACATTATTTAACACAAAATAGTTTTCTATACCCTAAGGAGGTTTAACCGATGGAACTTTCTTCTACATTGGCTTCGTTTACACCCGATCTATTTATGCGTAATTTTGCGGAAGCAGAACCTGGTCTAACTCACAAGGGAGCTATAGAAGAATCGAATCGCTGTCTGTACTGTTATGATGCGCCATGTATAACAGCTTGTCCTACCGGAATCAATATCCCTTCTTTTATCAAACGCATTGCAACCGATAATCTAAAAGGCGCTGCATATACGATTATGGATGCTAATCCTGTTGGTGCTAGTTGTGCTCGTGTCTGTCCAACAGAAGAGTTATGTGAAGGCGCTTGTGTACTGAATGAAAGTTCCAAACCGATAGATATCGGAAGATTACAACGTTATGCTACGGATTGGGCGATCGAAAAAGACGCTTCTTTATTCGAAGCAGGTATTCCTAACGAGAAAAAAGTAGCGGTGATCGGTGGCGGTCCTGCTGGCTTAGCTGCTGCACGTGAATTAGCACGTGAGGGATTCAGTGTCGTGATCTATGAATCGAAACCACTTGCAGGTGGACTGGATACGCATGGTATTGTCTCTTTTCGTTTACCTCAATCCATATCGCTCTGGGAAGTTGAACAAGTACGAAAGTTAGGCGTCGATATTCGCACCAATATGAAAGTAGGCACTGATATCACTGCCGAGCAATTACTGACGGAATACGATGCAGTCGTCTTAGCAGCTGGTATGGGATACGTTCCTCCGATCAAAATTGAAGGGGAACAACTACAAGGCGTCTATGATGCGATTCAACTGGTTGAACAGACCAAAACAGGTCAACCTCATGTTAATCTAATCGGCAAAAAAGTAGCGGTGATCGGTGCAGGGAATACGGCTATTGATGGAGCTACCTGTTCAGTACGCTTAGGTGCTTCTAATGTGAAAATGGTCTACCGACGGACACGCGAAGAAATGACTGCTTATGATTTTGAATATGAATTTGCCAAACAAGAAGGGGTAGAATTCAACTGGTTAACATTACCCAAGCGAATTATTGGTGATGCTACAGGTAAAGTCACTCATCTAGAGTGTGTGCAAATGAAATTAACAGGTGAACTTGGTAAAGACGGGCGGTTAGTGCCGATGCCTGTTGAAGGTTCTGAATTCTTAATGCCCGTCGATGCTGTGGTGACCGCGATTGGACAAGAACGTCGTACTGATCTGATTGAGCATTTTGGATTAGAACATACATGGGGTGTTGTCAAGATTGATACGACGACTCATCGTACCTCTAATCCTAAAGTATATGCCGCAGGCGATATTATATTCGGAGCGGGTCAAGGTGAAGCAATGGTGGTCTCTGCTGCGCAACAAGGAAAATTAGCAGCTTATGCAATCAGCCAACATTTACTTGCTCAAGAAGATCATTCTTTACGTTCGATTGTATAAAATAAGGCTTCCACTGCTATCAATACAAATAAGATTATTAAAATAAATCAATCCAAAATCTGATTTATAAATAGAAGATAGGCACATCTAATGTACTGTTTGAGATATAAGATGATATGACTAGGAGGTTGTTGATTATGGCAGATTTGAGTATTGATCTTGCAGGTATTCGTTCCCCTAATCCGTTCTGGCTCGCTTCTGCACCACCTACGAATACAGGTTATCAAGTACAGCGTGCTTTTGAAGCAGGTTGGGGCGGAGCGGTCTGGAAAACGCTGGGTGATCCGATTATTAATACATCTGCCCGATTTGCAGCGATTAATTTCAACGGACAACGAGTCGCTGGATTTAACAATATTGAATTGATCTCTGACCGTCCATTAGATGTAAATCTTAAAGAAATCTATGAAACGAAAAAACGATTCCCCAATCATGCAGTTATTGCTTCTCTAATGGTTGAACCGACTCAATACAAATGGCATGAAATTGTAAAACGAGTGGAAGATGTAGGTGTCGATGGATTGGAATTGAACTTCGGTTGTCCGCATGGTATGGCTGAACGTGGTATGGGTGCAGCTTCTGGTCAACAACCCGATCTAGTCCAAGCACAGACCACATGGGCGAAAGAAGTAGCAACGACACCTGTAATTGTGAAATTAACTCCAAATATTACGGATATCACGGTGGTGGCTCGCCATGCTGTTAAAGGTGGTGCGGATGCGATTAGTCTGATCAATACGATCAATAGTCTCGCTGGTGTCGATATTCATAGTTGGAATACCATCCCTCATGTCGGTGGCAAAGGGGCACATGGTGGATATTGTGGCCCTGCGGTAAAGCCGATTGCCCTAAATATGTTAGCCGAATGTGCTCGAGATATGAATGTAGGTGTACCTATTTCAGGAATCGGCGGCATTTCTACATGGCAAGATGTAGTTGAATTTATGTTGATGGGAGCTACAGGAATTCAAGTCTGTACTGCCGCAATGCATCACGGTTTCCGAATTGTCGAAGAAATGATCGATGGTCTCAACAACTATTTAGATGATAAAGGACTTAGCTCGGTGACTGAATTGATTGGTCAAAGTGTATCCCGTTATTCCAATTGGGGTGATCTAGACCTTAATTATCAAGTCGTTGCTCGAATCAATGAAGAAAATTGTATTAACTGCAATAAGTGCCATATTGCTTGTGAAGACACTTCCCACCAATGTATTGATATGCTGACCAATGCCGAAGGAAAAAGTATTTTGCAAGTTCGCGAAGAAGATTGTGTAGGTTGTAATCTGTGTTCTATCGTCTGTCCTGTAGATGGTGCGATAGATATGATCGAAATACAAAACGGTATGGCGCCAATGAGCTGGAACGATCGTCAAAAAATGATCGGTTCGTTGAATGATTCGTATACCGGAGCTGAGGTGATTGGATGAAAAAGATTATTCGAAATGGAACGATTGTAACGGCAGCAGATACGTATGTCGCCGATCTATTAATCGAACATGGGATCATCACCAGTATCGGGCTTCATTTGGAAGCAGAAGATGCTGAAATAATTGATGCGAGTGGTTGCTATGTATTCCCTGGAGGTATTGATCCCCATACTCATCTTGATATGCCTTTTGGTGGAACCGTTACGGCTGATGATTTTGAGTCTGGCACCAAAGCAGCTGCATTCGGCGGTACAACGACAGTGATTGATTTCTGCTTAACGACTAAAGGTAATACCTTGCAAAGCGCTGTCGATACATGGCATAAGAAATCACGAGACAAAGCTGTCATTGATTATAGCTTTCATCTGATGGTCTCAGAAATTAATGATATCGTATTGGATGAATTACCTCAGATTATTGAAAAAGAAGGCATTACCTCATTTAAAGTATTTATGGCGTACAAAAATACATTTCAAGCCGATGATGGTACATTATTTAGAACATTGCAAACAGCGAAGCGTGAAGGCGCACTTGTGATGGTACATGCTGAAAATGGTGATGTGATCGAATACTTAGTCGAACAAGCACTAGCCGCTGGACAGACAGAACCTATCTATCATGCGCTTACCCGTCCTCCTGAATTAGAAGGTGAAGCTACCGGACGTGCTGCTTACCTTACCGGTCTAACGGATTCGCAATTATACGTGGTGCATGTGACTTGTGCGGAAGCTGTCTACAAAATTGAAGAAGCCCGCCGTAAAGGTCTACGTGTGTATGGAGAAACATGTCCTCAATATTTACTATTGGATCAGAGCGATTTGGAAAAACCGAATTTTGAAGGAGCTAAATATGTATGGTCTCCTCCTCTACGTGAGAAATGGAATCAAGAAGTGTTGTGGAATGCTCTCTGGAATGGAAGTTTACAAACGATTGGTTCCGATCAATGCTCGTTTAATTTTAAAGGGCAAAAAGATCTGGGACTTGATGACTTCTCCAAAATACCGAATGGTGGCCCGATGATCGAAGACCGATTCAGTGTTCTTTATTCTGAAGGAGTTGCTAAAGGACGAATCTCACTTAACAAATTTGTCGATATTATTGCTACAGCCAGCTCACGTCTATTTGGACTTTTTCCGCAGAAAGGAACACTTGCGATTGGTAGTGATGCTGATATTGTGATCTTCGATCCAACTGTCAAACGGATGATCTCAGCGCAAACACATCATATGAATGTCGATTATAATGCTTTTGAAGGAATAGAGATTACAGGTGAACCAGTATCTGTACTGAGTCGAGGAGAATTTGTGATTCGAGATAAACAGTTTGTCGGTACACCGGGAACCGGTCAGTATTTGCATCGTAATCGGTTTGAAGTTCCTACAACCCTGTTATCTTCTACAACTGAACAAGTAAGTGGAGGGATACGATAATGTCTGCTTTCGCTGATTTTGAAAAAGAAAAGCTGGCGATCGATCAATGGCTAGATAATGGATATAAGGTTATCGCTATTCAGGAAAGTCTGGAAGGCGCATGTGTCAAATTCAGTAAAGACCCTTCTCGTGCTAAGCATGATGATCTTCATCTCATTACTGCTGATGCTCGTAAATATCTAACGACTCGCTTACTAATGAATGGACAACTCGCTCGTTCGGTGTAACCTCTCCTCTTTACGCATAGATATCCTCCTATTCAAAAAGCCCATCTATACCGAACCAGTACCTCTTACTGGATTCGATCAGATGGGCTTTGAGCCATGTTGTCATTTCAAAAAGTAGATTGGCTTAGAAGTGAATGGAAAATATGAATTTACTGCAATCCAGCAAGCAATTCCCAGACATCTGAATGACCTGGCATTTCCCCGCTTGTCCACCATTTCGCACGATACGTTTTGCCATCATAGCTGACAGTATCTCCACCAACATAAATCATAGAAGGGCTCCAAGCGTTAGCAGAAGGTTGTCCTGGATCAGTAGGAGTCGTCGGTGTTGTTCCTCCAGTACCTTGTCCCGTAATATTCACATCGATCACCTGATAAAAAGCATTGGCGGTATCGCTAATATCCCATACGCCCAAGATGACATGGTAGCCACTGCGGTCTGACGGAATATTAATTGTATGACTCACATTCGCAGCCGGCTTGGCTCCATTGTCATTAATCACAGCAATTTCTTGCAATGTACTACGCTTCAGTGGTTCATTTGGATTCCAACCTTGCTTGGTGATGTAATACTTCCAACTGGCTGTTGCATGTTGAGCTGTTAATTTCCATTGAACTTTGAGTGCACCTGTTTTGATATCTGTTTTGTGCCAGCGGGTAGATGTCTGCTCATCTAGCGGTGCAAATCCTGCTACACCGCCGCTTGCAATATGCCCATCTGTCGGTCCTGCTGATGGATAGCCTTTGAGTGCTTCAATACTTTGCGGTTCATACTGAGCACTTCCCACATTGGTATTGAGTCCGAGTGCATTCGATCCTTTGTAAGCACGACTAGCAGGCTGTTCGATATAACCATGTGCCCAAATGGTACTGCTCATTAACAAAGCACATGTACTAATAGCCACAGTCGCTGTCATCGCCTTTTTCCAATTCATTTATAGACCTCCCAAGTGTTCCAAATCTATACGGTATAAATGATATGATCGAAGAATCTATTACAGTTGTTGCCATACATCTGCTTGTCCAGGTGTCTCGCCTGTAGTCCACCATTTGGCACGATACGTTTTGCCGTTGTAGCTTACAGTATCTCCACCGACATATACGGCAGATGCTGTCCAAACTTTGGCTGTTGGTTGATCAGGATTGGTTGGTGTGGTCGGTGTCGTTGGATCGGTTGGTGCAGTACCGTTATAGATCAAGTTGTAGTACGCATTGGAAAAAGCTTTGTTATAAGGTGTTCCTGCACTATTGCTACCCAGATCCCAGTTTACTGACCATGTCATTACACCTTTGAGCGATTGACCTTGTGATTGTAATTTGGAAAATACGTTATACACTACTGTTGGATCTTTGACTGTTCCATTGCCCCCTGCATCTGGATTAGCAGGTAAGCCTAGCACTAATTTATTGGCTGGAATCTGTAGCAATCCTCTTGTGCCATGAATAAATGAATCTGCCATATAGTAAAGGAAATTATATTTGTCTGCATCTGAATTTTGAGCTAACCACTTGCTCACTTCGTCGACCCAGATGCCATCGCCTGCCTGATTGTACAATTGAGGCGCTATAAAATCATAGTAGCCTGCCAGACTGGTTAAGTACGGTTCGTAAGCTCCACCTGGTTTCAAGTATGGAAATTCAGGAGCCATACTAATCAGAAAGTTCTGACCTTGCGCTTTGTAATGATTTTTGACGATCTTAAGCGCGGCTGGAATAACCGTTGTGTTACTACCTGCTTTGATCGAATTTTGCTCCAGATCGATATCTAATCCATCAAATCCATATACATCAACCAGACGAATAATCTCATTGGCAAAAGCTTGCTCTTGTCCTGCACTGAGTTGTACATGAGCATCTGCTCCACCTAACGAAAGAATAACAGCTGTTCCTCTTGCATTTAACGTAGCGACTTGTTGACGAAATTCAGCATCGGTTCCTCGATCTGGCTTAAATGTAGGAATACCATTTCCAGTCATAAAAGCAACCGTAACCACATTGTAGGCTGTTGGAGATTCACTTAAAGCCATCGTACGTGAAGTCCCACCTGCATAACCGTCTTTGGCAGAAGATGTCCAATTTTGCCAGTAGCCTACCATAACTTTTTTGCCACTAATACTTGGCATCGTGGAAGCACTATCTGCGGCTTGAGTGGTCGGCATCGATGTAGCCAGTAACGAACAACTCATCACTCCTGCTAATACCCATTTCATTAATTTGCCTTTTTGAATGATATTCATCATATACACTCCTTCAAATAGTAGAATAAGATATTGCCTGATACCCTTACGATTTTCCCGACAGCATGCTACATGACAATGAACAACATAGGTTTTCCCATTTTCCAATAAATCCCTTTTTCAAGGTATAACTGAATTATACTGCTTAGATTGTGAAAAACTTATGTATATCCGCATAATCTAAGGCAAATTGTAGTAAAGGGCTATTCTCTCGCTTTTGATCATTAGAATAGTCAACAAATAAGATCAAAAAAACAAAAAAACCTTCTCCATATGGAAAAGGTGAACAGTGTCAAAAATGGATATATCGTGCAATACCTTTTAATATACGCCAAATAGTTCTTGCAACAACTGAGACTTGGCATAACACTGCTGTGCTTTGAACTGTTGTCCAATCTGCTCATAACTGTAGCCACATTCATAATACAGTTGATCCAAATAATAACCGATCTGATGATTAGCACAATAACGAATACCCTGAGTGGCATATTCAATCGCTGTCCGATAATCTTGCGTGTCTGAATAAGCTTTGGACAAATAATAAAAGATCGGCGTAAATTGATCATTTCCCTCACGATATATATGCAGGGCACGCAGGCATTTATGTAACCAACCGATACATGCTCGATAATCCCCGTCCATTCCATAAGCAATGGCTAGTGCTTGAATCACTTCAATCTCATACAAAGCTGGAATCCGTTCGCAATGATAAGTTAATTTCAAAGCTAACTGAATCATCGGAAAACCGCGATCAACAGCGCCTAGATGTACATGGGCATTGCCTTTCTGATACAGTACAAACTGCTGATCCATCAATGAATGTCGACATATCTCTTCGACCTGATGATCTTCGATATATTGTAACAGCTCCAGATACATATGCTTTTTCTGCAAATATTTAATGTTTTTACGAATATTCTGAATCTCATTAATCTGCTGTTCGTTCATATCGAAAAAGATACGAATATCCAGACTAAATTTATGAGCAATCTGAAATAAAATCTCAGCCGATACCGATTCGACTCCTTTTTCAATACGGCTGATCTGTGATTGATTACAAATGCCTAAAGCCAATTGTTGCTGTGTTAATCCACGTTGCTGTCGAATCTCTCGAATCCGTTGTCCGATCCAGCGGTAATCCAGTACAGTCTGGGTAACCAATGCACACTACCTCCTGAATACTTCTGTTATACGTCTATCATAAAGATAGAATTACTCTAGTATCAGGTGTAGAAATACGCATATCGAGAGAATTTCTTAGCATCTATCAGAAAATCAGATGATTTCTACTATCTCGGATAAATTGCTATTGATTCTGTTGAATAGAAACATACTTACCTAGTATTCTACAGACTCTACGGATAATCTAATGTCCCTTTTACGACAACATGTTTGCCTTTGCGATCTTCGAATACTTTGACATGCACCCGTGTACCTTCTTGAAATTTGGGAAGATTCATCGTATACACTGTTGTTTTGACAGTGGCTTGAAAAGGAAGCGCTGTTGGTCGCTCAATCTTCAGCACAAGAATAATCTCAGGTTGTCCACTGGTATACTGCCCTGTAGGAGTAGTAGAAATAATCGTTGCTCGGGCAGAGTACCCTTCTAGTATCGTCTGTTCTGCGATACTTTTCTTATTTAACATTTTTGGTAACACAATAGCAATCACTGCAAAAAAGATCAGTAATCCGATACAACTTAATATCAGTGTAAATGGCTCCAATAGTCTAATCTCCTTTGGCTGATGATAGTATTGTCCCGTTATTTATTGCGCTTAGTGTATGTATACTCACTATTCTTGTACATTGCTTATATCTTATCATGTTCTAGGAGTCACTACTAAGATTAGCAAAAGCTTCATATCATATTCGAGTCTATATTTTAATCCACAACAAAAGAGCTACCTTATTGAGACATGAGGTAGCTCTGTGACGCTCTATTCTTTTCAAGACAAGTGTGAATACTTCAGATACGTAGTCTCTTGCATAGAAACGATCTGTTCTGCTTCGACAAATACGCATAACTGTTGCAAAATCAATTCAATCGTTGACTCATGCTCAGTTGCTTGAGCAGAATCAAACAGCGTTAACTTTTGCACCTGTAATTCTCGGCGCTGGCGATCATTTTTGAGATCAACCACACCCACGATCTGTTCTCCAATCAAAATGGGCATTGCAAAGTAACCGTATGTCCGTTGTTCTTTGGGCATATAACTTTCCAGCTTATAGTCGACGTCAAATAACTTCAACAATCGTGACCGATCACGGATCATATTATCAAAAGGAGATAATAATGTCGCTGCGGTACCTTTTATATTTTCTAATGTGGTCAGTAAAGGAATATCCTGTGTACGTATAAAATGTTCTTCAGCAAATTCTTCAACCTGTATACGTTGAATATGTCCTTGCTCTAGCTGTTGCTTGATATACTGGTTAACGGCTGTTTTGTTGAGATTAAAGCAAGCTTTCAATTCTTTCAGTGTAGCGATTCCTAGATTCTCAAACGTTAACTCCATTAAATACGTATTCAATGTTGGTTCATGTTCAACTATTCGATGGTCTTCAATATCCTGGTCAGTGCGTGTATATAATTTATTGAAATGGTGATCTCGACTGACTTTGACTAAGCCTGCACGCCACAACTGATCCAGTGCTCGCCTTGCCGGTGTCATACTCCATGTCGCTCCACTTGATGGATGATTATGTTCAATATCACGCGAACGCAATGGCTGATTAAATTGCACTTGCTTATAAATATCCAAAATTAAATCCAACTTGGGTTCGTTCATGATCTTCATATGATGGTGTGCAAAATAATGATGCAAATGTTCATACGAAGATGCTGGCAACAAACACAAAGCAAACAAATACACTTCAAAGATCGACTGCTCCTCATACAACTCCAACAACCATTCCCGCTTATACCGATGATCTCTCGACCAGAAAAACAAATCCTGACTACGAGATAAGACATTCATCGTATCGAGCTGAACATAACCGAGTCGATTGAGTGTATTCAGCACTCCGTTTGCATTTTGGTAGTGATTGAGGTGAGGTTGTAGCAGTCCTTGTTGGTGCAGTTGCAGACGCTTCATCTGTGCTATGGTCGTTGTCAGCATGGAATCCTCCTGTTATTGATTGTATAGGTTATTGATACACAAATTGCAGTTGGTGATCATTGAGTTCGTAAACATATTCCATTAGTTGAATCGTTCTTTCGCGTGTTCTAGACAATTGGGTGCTGACTGCGCTAACTTGCCCTTGAGAACCAAAATGGGCATTTTTCAAAAATGTATCTTCTACAAATTCAGACTCTTTGGTATCATACGTTTTCCAGCCTGCTTGAGATTGCTGTAATAAAGCATACTGAGATGCAGATAACTTGGATTTCAGTTGTTGCATGGTGTTATTCAATTCCACATTCCATAATTTCAAATACTTCGCTTCAAGTGCAACCCAACCCGTGGTCGAGAACTGGGTAGAGTTCTGAAATTTATTATACTCTTTATGATACGCCTGATCTAATGGATTGTTATGAATAAGAGTATTAAATGTATCTTCCGGGTCCATCTGATAATCGCCGTAATATTGGTTATCTTCTTTAGAGTCTGTAGTCTCTGAAGCCGTTACTGTAGTACTTGTGCTTGGGTTAGATTGGCCAGCAGTTGTTGTAGCTTGTGGATTAGATTGACTACAAGCTGTTAATAGTACACCTGTTAAAAGTAAAGTTGTTATAAGTTTCATCGTATTCTCTCCTTGTATTGAGCTTAGTGGAATTACATTTCGATTCAAGCCTAATCACTATATGTACGAGCAAATAGTTGGCTTTGGTATAGACGTTCTAATTATTTTCGTTGTTATCATTCTACGTAAACATCTTCGCACATGTGGAACAAGTTCATTGGGAACAGTAAGCAAGCCTCCTTTATGTATGAATATCACAGAATCAGATATAACTGCGATGATGGCAAAGCTAATCCGATCTAATCTTTGCCTCTTATGATGTTCACCAAAATCATGTAGTTCATCTTATCATGGTCACAAGTTCAAAAGGTAAAAATGATATGAATATCAACTAAAATTCTGTTATTTTTTGTCTCTTTTTTTAATTTTTATAATAAAATAGAGATATAATTATAGAGGTGATTATATTGATATTAGCTAATGAACTTTTAGAAAAATATGAATATAAAGAGCCGATTATAGCTAGTATGATGGATACAAGAAAATGGGGGATTGAAAAGGAGAGTTTTCATCGTAGTATTTGGTTGAAAAAATGAACTTGAGCGTTACGAAGATGGTATTTACTATTTTACAAAATGGAACACTTTATTAAATCAAAAAAATAAGTGAACGTACTGTTATAGAACGGAAATATATAAAGTCACAAAATGAAGTCCACGGCTATTTATCTGGACTAGCATTTGCTAATCAAATCAAAATTACGACTCAAGTTCCTAAAAATCTAGAAATTGTAACAGAAAAGAATGCCAGTAAAAAACGAGAGATTTCTCTACGCTCTTATACGTTAATTTTGAAAAAACCACGTGTAGATATTAGGGAGAAAAATTATGTAATTGATTTGAAATTATCTAAGATAGAAATTAAGCAGGTCATTTTAGCATACCCTAGTAAAATAGCTAAAAGATTAATGGAGACGGAGATATACGATGTTCTTTTATAAAGATAAAGAAGCGTTCAAAAAATTAGTTATTGTACCTAGTGAAGCTTTAAATCTACCTGAGTCTATTGTTAAAAAAGACTATTATATATCTCTCTTATTAAAAGCAATCAGTGAACAGATTCCAGAAATTATATTTAAAGGTGTTAGATGATGTACTTCTATAAAATCTTTCCCTAAATCTCCATACGTTTTTTCGAAATTAAACCATATACTATACAATCTAAACTGTGAATTTCAATTGCTCTTTTCTATTTTTAGGATTACGTTCATACGTATTAACGAGATAAATCTTTTGGGAACCTTCAACTCTATTCTCATTTTCTATCTCTAAAGCTTTAATATCATTCGTCGTAATCTCTAATAAATTTTCTGATCTTTTATATAATTTTAAAAGACGAACGATATCTTGGTACTCTATTCTTTTATGTTCCAAAATGTCTACTACTTTATCTAAAGATTGGTTCTCAAAACATCCACGGCATTCAGCTTTTATTCCTAGATAATACAAAATACTAGCTGAATCTCTTCCATGCAAAAATCAAAGGAGGTAAATTATTATAATTATTTGTATTTTCATCATAATAATTTAATTTTGTAAGTCGATCCTTTGCTATTTCCAACTCTTCTACAGTAAATAAAGGTTCAAATGCTTTTTTCAATATTAATGCTTCTACTATTAAATCTAATCAATTTAAATTTACTAATTCTACAAATCCATCAGATAATTTATTAATTTTGATTAGTTTTTAGACCCCTTCGTTTGCAACCATTTATCTAAATTTAGATGGTCTATATCCAATTGCTTTAGAACCGTCATAAATTTTCAACATTGCTTTATTAGAATCATTTGTCAGTTTTCTCACCTCTATTTTTATTGGAATTTATTTCAATTTAAAAAAATTCCTTGTTATATTAGGGATAGTTATAGTAAATCTAACTCTTTTATAATTATTAACTACGTTTATTCATTTGAATTTCTATCGTACTAAATCTATATCCATGTTACCTATAACGAAGAATGCTTCATGGAATAATGAATTTTTCCTCACTAATAAAATAAGAGATACTCAAAAAACTTGAGTATCTCTTATTTTATACAAATTAGGATAGAATTTCTAAATATATTTCATCAATCATTTTAAGCATTTTTTCACTCACTGGTTCTTTCTGTTGATGAGCTCTCTTTGAAATTTCTGATAATTTTATATGATTATCATTTGCAGAATCATATTGAGGAATTTTAAACCTAGGACGGATAGGAAAAGATCTAGAATCTGAAGAATTCAACATGTATTCTTCAACAATCGAACTATTTATTATTGAGCAGATATAGTGTGCTTCATCATTTGTAATATACGATCCATCTTTATTTTGACTTATAGTCACAGCATGATTTTGGAAAATTGGCCTCTTCCACTCATCCCACGGGGTTTTAACTTGAGTTATAACACAAGCGCCCCATTTGCTATTATCTCTGAAAGCAACATAATTTTCTGCAAAGGTATAAGCGCCAACTCGAGCAAGCGAATAATAAGGAATGTTATTTCCATTTATAAGTTTATTACTATATTCATTTTGGGACTCAAATATTTCTTTATTTTTTTGGAAATAATTTGCCGTATTAGGCGCTTTTCTTCTAAGTTCTTTTAAAGGCATTGCTACTTGTGTGCTATAACTTGAGTCATAAGCAAATGGAACTAATAAGTCACTCTCTGGAGTTTGGAATTTTTTTATAGAAACGCCTTTAATCAAAGGTACTAACATTGACTTTTCAAAAAAATGATGTTTTTCTGGCATTTTAAATTTAGACCGAGAATTTTGGATATTTTTCACAGTCACATGAGTACTATTTGATGGCATAGAATTATCCACTTGAAAAATCATTAATTCTTGTGGATATACTTCAATTCCTTCACGTCCTTTATATTCACTCGTACCTGCAATTTTTGTTAAACTATCTATATTTTCGCGTTGTTTAATATACGTAAAGTAGGTACTATTATCAGTAGATTGATACAAATATCCTTCTTCTTTACTAAAAGTACTATCAAAATCAATCAAATCTATTTGAGAAGTCATACTTGGTTTCTTCACAAAAGATGTAAGCTTAATACCTTCCTTATAATTAACTTCTGTAAAATTCATAAAGTAAGTATAGAACTTTTGTTGAACTGGAGCAAATGGATGACCTGCTCTCGTCCAATTAAATATTTCTGAAAAGTACATTCGACGCTTATCAGGCAACAATAAATCTCTAAAACCTTCATATGATTTTTGATACATTAATGTATCTGGCATCAATAAAGCTAATATTCCTTTGCTTGACAGCCAATTTGTTGCAACAACATTCGTAATTAAAGCACAAATATTTAAATTAATTCCACCAGTCATCCCATCACCAGAAAAGAGTGTATCTGTAATGTGTAGAGCCTTTATTTTATCACGATATCCAGAAGGTAAACTCTTCCAATCTACCCATGGTGGGTTACCAACAATCACATCAAATTTTCCAATACTTGCGGTCGTAATATAATTTGTTATTATTCTAGCCCAAATACCATTCCACTGATTTCTTTCCATTTCAACTAATTTACTTGATAACAACTCAATATTTTGTTTCACCTCTTCAACAAGTTCATTATTTGGTATTAATGCAATCAATTTCTTTTGTACTGTTTCTTCGTCTAAGTTTTTTATATCTATCTCAATACTTGTCATTGTTTTTGAAAACCTTTTTAAATCATAAGTTATCGATTGAGGAAGAATAATATTAATATCTGAAATTTGAGTGGATATTTCATATTTAAAACAAGGTACTCCACCTATTTCTTTAATTTCTGGAACATATGCAGAATCTCCAGAGTATACAGGAATTTCAATACCCTCAGATAAAATATCATTTGATAAAAGATTAGATATATTTAAGAAATAATTAACTCTAGCAGTTAAAACAGTAACTGGATTAATATCTATTCCAACAATGGATTGTAAAACCTCGCTCAATCTTTCTTTGTCAGATAAGCCAGGTAAATTATCTAATTTTCTTTTGATCAATACTGTTAAAAAAGTCCCTGAGCCACAAGTCGGATCCAGTCCTCTCCATGTAAGCAGATTGTAACCAGATAATTTAGATATACTCTCATCAACTACCTTTTCAGCTAACCAATGCGGCGTGTAATACTCACCCAAAGCGTGTCTTACTTCTTTTGGTACCATCCCCATATAAAGTTCTTTGAAAAAATCATGTGATTGATTCTCAATATGAAATAAATCAGAATGAACATATCTTACCAGTACCCTAAGAATATTATTTATTTTTTGAGATATTTCTACAGTCCATTCTTCTTCAGCTACATACCAAGAAAAAAAATCTCCCTCAAGTAAATTCAAAATTCCATATTCTCGAAAAATTGCACCATCCTCTAAATCAAAAAAAGTTGTTCTTAAATGACTTGAGCTTAAATTTCTAAGATCATCAAAGTCCAACATTCCTTCTTGGAAACTAATATTGCTAATGACTTTAAAAGCTATCATTTTGATACAAATTGCATACGAAGTCTGTAACGCAAATAAAGCCAAATATTCCTCATCAGCATTAATAATCATTTTAGAGAAATATTCTGATATTGCATTTCTCCGTTTAATAATGGCTTCTTGCTGCGACTCATCATCATGAGAAAGTTTAAATAATTCTTTCCATTCTTCAAAAAGCATTTGAGTTTTTTTTGTCATATTATTTTGTAGTACATAGAATAATTCAATACTAAGTTGCTTACTCAAAGGAGCAGCACCATCAATTGATAATGCAAGATCTCGTTTTAAATTTCCTGCTGATAATTCCACTTTATTCACACCAATAAATGATTTCACAAATAAATCAACTAATTTTCCATCAAAGTTATCTAGCCCTTGACGATTGCTTTTACCATCTGCATAAACTATAAATTCTCCCCTTAATCCATCAGTCACAAGCGCAATTGACTTAACTTCACTGAATTCATTAAAACCAGACATATAGGATTCAGCTTGTCTTACCGCATTAGTAACTTGATTTTTATTTGAAAAATTTCTCTTATGCTTAAATTCCACAATTAAATTTCCGATGCTTGTATCGGCTCTACCTTTAGTTCTATGATAACGTGTCGAAACAGATTTTTCCTTTTCTGGAATATAATAAAAACCTAGATGTGAGAATAGATCATGAAATAAAGAGCGAAACTGATAATCAAATTCTGATTCAATCTCAGCTTCATTAGTTGCTTTATTACCTCTTGCTAAAATTTCATTAGCAACCTGATTAATTCTTTCTTTGTACTTATTCGAAACAAGAATTGTATCTAGCTCTTTTCTACGAATTTCATTAAATTGTTCTTCAGACATTTGCTATCCTCCTACATAATTTACAGTTTGAAAATTCAATGTTTAAAATCATCCTATTGGTTTCTTTAGACTGGTATCTCTTTAATTATTAAAAGTATTGTATATAAAGTTATATAGTAAAAAATTTTAATACTATTGGGATTCCTCTTTTTTGAGTCTTTTATCTTATCTAATTTCGCTTGATCAATAACCCAGTTTATTTTGATTTCTTTTATCTCTTTATCACATTTAAAAACTTATTTATTTTTATTGAATTTCTTATAATTTATTACTCTTAGATTTTAATAAAATTAAGATAAAATTTTTAATACAGTTTAAAACTTCAATTGACGTTCTTTTAAAAAATTCTTTTTATTCCATGAAATTCTTGAATCATTTTTTCACTAACTAAATACTTAATTGTATTTTATACTGCTTCTCCTATTTTAATCATTAGTTATAGTATATCAGACTAGTATACTTTCGTAATTTAAGTTTAAGAAAACTCATATTATATCTTAAACATGGAAAACCCCACCTAGAAAATTCATGGTGGGATTAACAATAAAAAATAAAATGATTTCATATTTAGTTTTTTTAATCAATGCAGAATATTCAACATACTAATATAATTAGCATAAATACTTATGTTAACTATTATTAACTACTCCCACTCAATCGTAGCTGGTGGTTTGGACGTAATATCGTACACAATACGGTTTACATTATCGACTTCATTGACAATACGTACCGAAATCTTTTCTAACACATCCCACGGGATACGTGCCCAGTCGGCGGTCATGCCGTCGATCGACGTTACAGCGCGAATACCTACCGTGTACGAGTACGTACGAGCATCGCCCATGACGCCTACGCTCTTCATGTTAGGAAGGGCTGTGAAGTACTGCCAAATTTCGCTTTCAAGACCGGCTTTAGCGATCTCTTCACGTAAGATATAATCGGAATCGCGAACGATTTGCAATTTATCTTCAGTCACTTCGCCCAAGACACGAATCGCTAGACCCGGACCCGGGAAAGGTTGACGCCATACGATGGCAGCTGGCAATCCACATTGTTCGCCGACTTTACGTACTTCGTCTTTGAATAGAGCTTTGAGTGGCTCTACCAATTCAAAGTGCATATCTTCTGGCAATCCACCTACGTTATGGTGAGATTTGATCGTTTGTGCTGTTGCTGTACCACTTTCTACAATATCGGTATAAAGTGTACCTTGTGCTAGATACGCGAAGTCGCCCAATTTGCGGGATTCTTCATCAAAGCAATAAATAAATTCGTTACCGATGATTTTACGTTTTTGCTCTGGATCGTCAACGCCTACTAATTTAGACAAGAAACGCTCTTGTGCATCAATTTTGACGACTTTCATATCGAACTTACCAACGAAAGTATCCATAACACTTTCTGCTTCACCTTTACGCAATAGACCGTGGTCGATAAACATACATGTTAATTGTGGACCGATCGCTTTGTGTAAAAGAATCGCAACTACTGAAGAATCGACACCGCCACTAAGTGCACACAGTACATTTTTGTCGCCGACTTGCGTACGAATCTCTTCGATCGTGTCTTCGATAAACGTCTCCATGCTCCATTCGCCAGAACATTTACAAATTTCATATAAGAAATTACGGATCATTTCGTTACCGAACACCGAATGACGTACTTCTGGATGGAACTGTACAGCATACAATTGGCGCTCTGCATTACTCATCGCTGCAATCGGTGCAGATTCTGTACTTGCATCCAATACGAACCCTTCTGGCAATCCGACTACATGGTCACCATGACTCATCCATACCGTGTGACTGGATTCCATACCTTTATTCAACTCACAATGAGCCATAAAGTCTACATCTGACTTACCGTACTCACGCTTCGCAGAACGTTCTACTTTACCGGACAATTGTTGAGCCATTAATTGCATACCGTAGCAAATACCGAAGATCGGCACATTCAGATCATAGATTGCTGGATCGACATGCGGTGCATTTTCTGCATATACGCTAGAAGGTCCACCGGAGAAAATGATCCCTTTCGGTGACAATTCACGAATCTTTTCGACCGGGGTATTAAAAGGCATTAATTCACTATACACCCCTAGATCACGGATACGTCTTGCGATCAACTGGTTGTACTGTCCCCCAAAATCGAGCACTACAATTATTTCACTTGGACTATTCATTCACGAGCCTCCCATATTTCAATGAGTCTAATTATACCTATGTGCAAAAGCCACCGTCAAGGCTTCTCACCTTACTATAGCAATTAAAAGCAGGGTTTCTTCCCGTCTATCTCAAGATTGCGTTTACATTTTAGGAATAACCTTATTTCTTTTAAAATACACCTATTAATAGACTTTGTACTTTCCGATAGATTATGATGTAATAGATTGTTTTATTTTAGGATTAATAGTCAAATATAGAGAAATTATAGTATTCCGGAGGACAGCACATGCAATTGATACATTATATAGAATCTCTTTTTACTCATCATGGTTATCTGGTGCTATTTCTAGGGTTGTTGCTTGAATTTATCGCTCTTCCTTTCCCCGGTGAAACAACGATGGGATATGCTGGTTATTTATCTTATATGGGTCGTCTTAATATGGCGTTATTATTACTGTGCGCGTTTGCAGGTACAACAATCGGTATGACGATCACTTATTTTATCGGTCGAAAAGCAGGGCTTCCGTTCTTGCGGAAATACGGAAAATGGCTGTTGTTGCCAGAGTCCAAGCTGGATAAAGCACAACTCTGGTTTGGTAAATATGGATATACGCTTGTATTCTTTGGCTATTTTATACCGGGGGTACGTCATTTCACCGGTTACTTCTCTGGTGTCATGAACTTTAAGTTCTGGCGGTTTGCTGCTTACTCGTATAGCGGAGCATTGATCTGGGTAGGTGTTTTTCTAGCACTGGGTCGAATTTTTGGTCCACAATGGACGATGGTCTTTCACTGGATTCATGAATATTCATTTGAAGCGATTGCGATTATTGTGGTATTGATCTTATTCTTTATTATTGTGAAGTTCCGTAGACGGTTAGGTATCGCACTTGTGAATCGTTTTGGGAAAAAGAAACCCAATGATTCCACGGAGGAATAGAACAAAGTATAAAAACAGCGAAGAACGTGGCAGTGGATGCTACGTTCTTCGCTGTTTTTAGTTATTTTATACTGAATGCGGCACTATTAGAGGATATGCTCATACTTATATTTGTACTTTTGGCAGCTTGCATAGGTGCTTTGGATACACCATCCAAAGTAATGTTAATTACGGATACGTTTACCTTGCATAAATATTTTATATTTGGATTTTTCATAGCAATTGTAGTAGCGCGTATCTTATAAAAATTGATATTGTAATTCTGTTCCATTTTGCACCATTATAAATACTAATTTTGGTGGTAAAGTATTTTCATAGGCTTCAAGTTAAAAGATTGAAGATTTGCTTTATATTTTTAATAAGATTTTGTGACTGAGAAGTGAATATATTTTATTTATAAAATATACTATTTATGTAATAAAAACCATATGTAATCAGGAGGCTCATTATCATGAAAGTAAGTAAATATGCTATACCGCTCTTTGTTTGTCTATGTTTAAGTATGTGTATGCCTTTTCATACCACATCAGCCAAAGACAATGCAACACACGCACTAGAATCTATCAGCTACATACAAACTTCATTAGGCACTTCCTACGCTATTGACAAAGACGGTACTACATGGACATGGGGTGTAGGGCGAAATTCGGGAACAGGCGATAATTATGTTCATGTTTCTCCACTTTCTTTTACTGCACCGACTGCATCTTTCAAAATGTTTGCTCCCGGTACGGACGTTTATACAAGTGCGGTGACCAAAGAGGGGTTAGTTTATACCTGGGGAGTTGATGATCCAAGTGGACAAAAAACATCCAGCCCGGTACAAGTACAAGGTCTGAAGGATATCGCTATTACAGCTACAGGTACACATCACTTTCTCGCCCTGGATAACAATGGACAAGTATGGGGATGGGGTGATAATACAGAAGGACAATTGGATAAGTCCAAAGTAAATACTACACCTTTTTATAATACACCTGTACGTCTGTCCGGTTTGGATCAAGTAACGTCTATTAATGCCAGTGATAATTATTCGATTGCCTTAAAAAAAGATGGAACGCTCTGGGGATGGGGATCTGTTAGTAGTCCTTCGATATCGCCGACGTTGCTGATCGGCGGAAAACAAATTGTATCTGCGACTATGAGCTATGGAAAAGTTATCGCTGTCAACAAAGATGGAAAAGTACTGTATTGGGATCTTACTTCTGGTATGCATGCTCCCAAAACCTATACATTGAAACTACCAGTCACTTCGACAGATAATGGTTCAGCGGGTGTAATCTATGCGATTACAACTAATGGTTCGGTCTGGGAAATAGATCGTCAAAGCAATCCACCGGTTATCACACAGGTAAAAGGATTACAAAAAATTGTACAGATCTCTTCAGGTAATAGCTTTACACTGGCTCTTGATCAGAACGGTACTGTACACAGCTGGGGCATTAATTCCACAGGGCAGCTCGGTATCGGTAGTCCATTCGCTTCAGATGGTACTCCCACACCTGTTATTGTACAAAAGCCTATCACTGTACAACTGAATAATACTGAGCTTCGGATACCCAATTTGCCATTCTTAAAACAAAATGCTGTCTATGTACCCGTACGCGGACTGTTCGAGAAAATGAATGCGACGGTTGTATGGGATAAAAAAAATAAAAACGATGTATCTATTACAAGCGGCACCACCAGTATTCGTCTGACTAAAGGAAAAAATATGGCTATTGTAAATGGAAAAAGTGTACCCTTATCTTCTCCACCGCAGTATGCTAATGAAAGTATTTTTATTCCGTTGCGCTTTATTTCAGAGACGATTGGCGCTCATGTCAATTGGGATAGCACAAATTATACTGTCAGCATTGATACCAGTGCTGACCATCATTAATATACATTAGATCATGAAACGGTAAAATAAAAAGAACCTGTCGATAGATTAACTCAATCGACAGGTTCTTTTTTATACACTTTTCTCTAACAGATTCTATCTACTTATAACAATTTATCTGCGGCAATGCCTAAAAAGACTTTAGCTCCATTCAAAAGCGCACGTTCATCAATATCGAATCGTGGATGGTGATGAGGGAATGCAGTATCTTCCGTTTCATTTTTCGAGCCGACAAAGAAGAAGTTACCCGGACGCTCTTGCAAATAATAAGCAAAATCTTCTGCACCCATCGCTGGTGGTAACATAAGAAATGCTTCTTCGCCCATCGTATCAACGACTACTTTTTGTACATGTTCTGTTTGCTCCGGTGTATTCACGACCGTTGGATACCCGTGAATATAATTAATCGTATAGGTGGCATGACTGGCTAAAGTAATACCGTGTACTAAATCACGAATATCCTGCTCGATTTTGGTGCGAATCTCTGGATCAAATGCACGCACCGTACCTTCGATTTTGGCTTTATCCGCAATAACGTTAAATGCTTGTCCTGCTTGAAATACGCCTACTGTAACAACAGCCGATTGCATAGGGCTGATATGACGGGATACAATCGTCTGCAAAGCACCGACTAACTGGCTACCAATAACGATGGAATCGACTGACAAATCTGGCTGTGCTCCATGTCCACCTTTACCTTGAATCGTAATCGAAAAGGAATCTGCCGATGCCATCGCAGGACCTGAAGCTGTTCCGATTTTGCCTAGTGGAAGAGCACTGGCTAAATGCGCGCCATAGACTTCATCGACTCCGTCTAGTGCTCCATCTTCGACCATCGCTTTGGCTCCACCTGGAAGTAATTCTTCAGCATGTTGGAAAATAAAACGAATCTTGCCTTTCAAATGTGCTTGTTGATCGCTAAGTACACTGGCTACGCCAAGTAGTGTCGCTGTATGCCCATCATGTCCGCAAGCATGCATGACGCCATCATTTTGCGAACGATATTCAACTGTATTTTCTTCATGGATAGGCAATGCGTCAAAGTCTGCGCGGAAAGCAATCGTTGGACCCGCTTGTCCGCCTTGCAGATCAGCAATCAGTCCGCCTTCGCCTACACCTGTACGTACTTCATAACCGAATCCTTTAAGTGTATCTGCAATAAATTGTGATGTTTTGACTTCTTGAAATGATAATTCAGGAAACTGGTGCATATGTCTGCGCCAAGCGACCATTTGATCAAATTGTGCTTCTATTGCTTGTATCCATTGTTGTTTTACCATAACTGTAAGCCTCCTATATAGTGTGAATCCACCTCTAAATATTCCATTATTTAGAAAAAACCAATGACTCCAAACTAACATAGCTCACTCTTTATGTCAAATTTATCATATAAATTATTGATATTATAAAGGCTATTCAAGACCTCATTTTTACTTTTTGTACGCATGTAGACGGAGTTCGCCTGAAACATATTCGCCTAAATAAATCTCTGAGATCTGATGATGTGTTTCTTCTTGGACTCGCTTTTCTAGCCATTTGATATCTTTATGAATCAGATCGAGTACATCTTGATTCACTTGTCCATCGACAATGATAGGATAGCGTATATTTTCATCTCCATACTGAATGACTGTTAATTGTCCATTTTGTTCTAAAATGGCTCGTTTTATATTTTGAATTTCGTAGATGCCCATAGCGCGTAGCTTAAACATTAATTCATTAGCCGATATTCCACAGCGTAGACATTCTCCCACTTCTACTTCACCATTGACGACGAGATTGATCGGCTTGCCATCGACAATACGCTTAATGTACGGATTGTGCTGTTTGAGGAATTTGATCATAAAGACAAGCAATGTCCAGATCATCAATACTAGAAAAAATTGCAATGGCTTCACAGCTTCATTATAGATTACACCACCTATAATTCCCCCGAGCACATAATTCTGTACTTGATCAATCGCAGATGTGGGCGCCAGATTGCCTTTGCCCATTAGATTAATCTGTAACACCAGACAAAGAATACCCAGTGCTAATTTGATAATAACCGGATAATATGCTTCCATAAATTGTGTCCTTTCTGTCGAGTGCAGTCTGTTTATTTGTCGTTCACATGAATATCTGGATTGACCAGATATACCGTTTCTAAAGTATAAGCACTCATATCATTATTAAAATGAGCACTATAGTATTGAGTAGGTGTTTTGATAATCACTTCATCTACCAGTGTCGTCGAATTCACACTGATCTTCGTCTCATCCAGTTGTTGATCTTTGGCGAGTTGATGGACAAATTGCACCATCTGCGAGTATTTCGAATACGTACTTTGATCTTGGGTATAATCTGAATACTGTACGCCAATCATAAACACAATGACCAATAGCAAAATAATACTCAAATCACGGTATTTGGTCTCGATTCGTTTACGCATATATAATGAAAACAATACAAGCAATAAGATCAAAGCAACGAAAATAAATATATATTTGAGATATACATTAAACGTCGATTGATTCTCCAAATAAGCAATCGTATAGAAATCCATAGACAAACATCCTCTCTTTTTTGACGTGTACTCTCACTTGTCTGTAGCAACGTAAGCGCAATCTTAGAAATAAAAAAAGCAACGTCTTTGGAAGGACGTTGCTTTGAAATAACTATCATAGATCATCATTAACTTGTAGAGGTAGAGCGACTTATAAAGCAGCAAATACGTCTTCCGTATGCCCTTTAACTTTCACTTTGCTCCATGCTTTGATCAATATACCTTCTTCATCAATTAGAAACGTAGAACGCACAATACCTTCGTATTCTTTGCCATACATTTTCTTTAATTGCCATACGCCAAATGCTTCAGCTACTGCATGATCAGGATCAGACAATAAAGGAAAAGAAAGTTCATACTTTTGTGCAAATTTATCATGTGACTTGACTGGATCAGGGCTAATCCCGAGAACGACCGCACCTTTTTGTTCATAAGCCGCTGCACTATCACGGAAATCACAAGCTTCTTGTGTACAGCCTGGCGTGCTATCTTTAGGGTAAAAGTATAACACGACCTTTTTGCCACGATAATTGCTTAACGAGATTTCTTGACCTCCTGATGCTTCTAGTGTAAATTCAGGCACAGGTTGTCCTACTTGTAGTTCACTCATTGTATAGCCTCCTTTGAAATATCGCTGGTAGTGATCATACACTGCTTCAGATCAGGTTAGACTTATGATCCTGCTCCGCGATAACGCTTGATCCCACCATTCCAGAATAACAATCCTAATGTGAAAAAGACAATCCCCATCACAGGTGTAATCCATGCCATACGAATCATTTCAGGTCGATCCAAAAACAGTGCGGCTGGATAGATACCCACAAATGCAAATGGTAATATCCATGTTAGCAAAATTTGAATAATACGATTGTAGATCGTGATTGGGTAACGTCCATAAGTCTGAATATTGTACATCAACGGAATAATGCCTGTTGGCGAATCCGAGTAAAATGAGATCGAAGTCAGAATCGTATAGATACCTGTATAGATCAGTGTCGAACCCAGTACCATAACAATCAGTGCAGGGATATGCCACCATAACAATTCAATCCCAAGTTGACCTCCACTCCAGAACATAATAATCACACCGATGAACGAACCGATTAATGAAGGTGGATCGAGGTTTTCTAAAAAAATCTGAAATAGATTATGTGCAGGACGGGTCAAAATGCGATCCATTTCTCCTTTGACAATATAACGATCGCCAAAGTTCCATAGATTCACAAAGCAACTATATAGCCCGTAAGGGATCATAAAGTATCCATACACAAATACCACTTCAGCTTCTGTAAATCCACCTAACGTATCGGTATGCGCAAATACAACGAAAATAAAGATTAAGTTCGTCGCTTGAAACAGCAGATCCGAGATCACTTCTACCCAAAAATCTGCACGATACGTTAAGCGTGTCTTCGCATAATTCAGAAAATATTCCCATACCAGTCCAAGATAATATTTCATCTGCTTAGCCCCCCTGTACGAACAGCCGCACACGAGCAGCACGCCATATAAAATAGATAGGAATCAATAATAGAACAAACCAAGCCACTTGAATCCCTAACACTTCCAAAATACCTGTTCCTTTGACACGACCTGTAAATACCGAACCCGGCAAATACGTAATCGCTTGAAAAGGAAGAAAATTCATAATGGAGACTAACCATCCCGGGAAAAAGCTAATCGGAATCAATAGCCCGGAAAATAGATCGACGACAATCCGCTTCATTCGCATCATCCCTTCGTTATTTTCAACAAAAAAGGCAAGCATTCCGATAATAATATTAATCTGCGAGTTAATCAGAAAACTGAAAAATAACATTATCAGAAAACCTATCCAAGAGGTGATGCTTGTCGGCAATTGAACAGGGAATAATAGTAACGCAATCAACATCCCTGGAATCATAAATAGTAAGAACCGGAACAACCCTTCTCCGAATCCTTGCATCATTTTGACCATTAAATAGTTGTATGGACGGATAAACTGAATCGCAATCGTACCGTCTCGAATCTCGGTCGCAATCTCCCGATCTAGATTGTTAAAATAAAACGAACGTGCCATCCAAGAAACAGCAACATAGGTCGTCATCTGCGCCGCTGTAAAGCCTGCAATCTGTTCTTTACCCCCGTAGATAGCTTGCCATGTAAAATAATACACACCAATATTGAGCGTATACACGAGAATACCCGAGTAATAATTAACTCGATACGCTAACATCGTCAAAAAGCGGATACGAATAAAATCCCAATACAGACTAGACATGAATCTTAACCTCCGGCTTTTCTGCTGAACCGGAACTGTAGATCTGACGTACAATTTCATCGGTACTGGTCTCTGAAATCTGGATATCCAGAATCTCGACCTGGCTGAGCACTGCTGTTAGCACATCAGACACGGCTGTATCTGCGGTTACTAAAGCTGTTGCTACCAGTTCACCTTCTTGTGTCCATTGTACCGGTAGGCTGGCTGTCCATGCCTGTAGCTGAGAAGCTGTAACGGCTTTGCCGAACTGGAAGCGTACTTCTTTCCCTTTGCCCCAGCGAGTCTTCAGATCATCTAAGCCACCATCATAGATAACATTCCCTGCATCTAGCATAATTACGCGCGAGCAGAGTGCTTCGATATCTTGCAGATCATGAGTCGTTAGCAGAATCGTTGTGCCTTGCGTACGATTGAGGTCTTTCAAAAATTCACGAATTTCGGATTTGACCACGATATCCAACCCGATTGTTGGTTCATCCAAAAAAATAATCGACGGATTGTGTAACAATGCTGCAACTAATTCACAACGCATCCGCTGACCCAGACTTAACTTACGCACTGGACGGCTTAATAAGTCTTGTAATTGTAGACGTTCCACCAGCTCATCCAAGCGTTTTTTGTAATCTGCTTCAGATACCTGATATACTTTACGAAGCAATTGGAACGATTCGATAACTCCTATATCCCACCACAACTGACTTCTCTGTCCAAAAACAACACCGATCCCCTGTACGAACTTTTCCCGCTCCTGATAAGGCACATACCCGTTGACCTTGATCTGTCCGGATGTAGGAACAAGAATACCGGTCAGCATTTTGATGGTGGTTGATTTGCCAGCACCATTTTCCCCGATATACCCACAGATTTCTCCTTGTGGTATTGAAAAGGTAATATCGTTCACCGCAGCGACTTCATTATACTGTCGTGCGAATAAGTCTTTCAGTGCTCCGGTTAATCCTCCGCGGCTCTTCTGAATCTGAAAGGTTTTGCGTAAATCTTGTACTTCGATCGCCTGCATGAGTATCTCCTTTATGCTTGATTGATGTTCATGTTAGATATGCGCTAAATTTGGCGTCATTTATAACAATCTTGTCAATTCGCTGTAATTGATTGTTGCCTAAAAAAAAATTATAATGTACGGGTGTCATGAAGAGCAATCAAAAGTGATAAACAATTTTTCAAATTGGCATTAAGATTCTGTAAACATAGTATAGACCTCACCCTCGAAAGGAAGAAAGAACATGAATGTAAAGACAAAGCGAACGCTGCTTTGGACCGTAGCAATTATTGTAGTTGCGGTTATAGGCTATGCGATTTATTATTTCACAGCAGTATTTAACCAAATTGATGGCTTGCAAAAAACAGGCGCTGCTTCACCTTTCAAAAATGTACAACCTACCAATGTCGCTGCGACTCAACCTCCAGTATGGGAAGGAACCGAACCGGTCAATATTCTGTTAATGGGTGTCGATTCTCGTAGTGCAGATGATGGTGAGATTCCACGTTCAGACACAATGCTTGTCGCTTCACTCGATCCTGTCAAAAAAACAATTCATTTATTCTCGATCTTGCGTGATACGTATATTCCGATCTCTGGTTATGGTGAGAATCGGATCAATAGTGCGATTACCCATGGACCGAATACAGCTATGAAGACCGTTAGTGACTTGCTTGGTATTCCGATCCAATATTATGTCTACACAGACTTCCAGGGCTTTATCAAACTGGTTGACGCTGTAGGTGGTATCGATTTTGATGTTGAAAAAGATATGCATTATACCAGTGCCGCAGATAAGCATGAATATGATATTGATCTCAAAGCAGGCATGCAACATTTAGATGGCAAAACAGCTCTTCAATATGTACGTTTCCGTCATGATGCCATGTCCGACTTTTCTCGTACCGAAAGACAACGTGCTTTCTTAACCGCTGTTGGCGAGAAAATGAAATCCACTACTTCGATTATGAATTTACCAACGATCTTAGAACAGGTGAATCCGTATATCGATACCAACTTGAGTACCGATGATCTCTGGAAACTAGCTTCGGTCGCTTATGATAGTAAAATGAACGGTAGTGACCAACTGCCTCCAGATGATCTATTAGCGGAGAAAAAAGTAGGCGGCGCGGATGTGATCGGCATTAAGAGTAGCGAAGAATTACAAAAATATGTACAAGATGCACTGAACAAATCAACAGTTGAACCGACTCCTGTATCTACAGGCTCTACGAAAAGTACAACAGGTACAGACAGTTCTTCCAGCTCAAGTGCTAATCCAGAACGTACAGGTAGTTCCTCTTCTTCAAGTTCAACCTCGAATAGCTCAAGCTCTTCGGTGCAGTAAGCTATTAAGATAATCACTCAACATTCTGTAGCAACAATGGTAAAATAAAAGTAGCGCAGTTCAACGATCGTTACACCTGTAATTATAGCGCCCATATCAAGGGCGCTTTTTTCTTGTCTGAACGGTGGTTGCTGTTATTTTGAATAAGGAGCGATTGTATTGAATCCACGAACACGTTCTTCCCAATTATATGAACAAGCACTAGAACATATTGTAGGCGGTGTGAATAGCCCGTCTCGCTCATTTAAAGCTGTCGGTGGCGGTGCACCTGTATTTATGGCTAATGCCAAAGGCGCTCATTTCACAGATGTTGATGGCAATAAGTATATTGATTATCTGGCGGCATACGGTCCTATTATTACAGGGCATGCTCACCCTCATATTACTGAAGCGATTACCAAAGCCGCGCAAAACGGAATTCTGTATGGTACACCGACAGAAATCGAAATCCAATTAGCAATGATGCTTAAAGACAGTATTCCTTCATTGGATAAAGTTCGCTTCGTCAACTCTGGTACAGAAGCGGTGATGTCTACAATCCGTGTCGCTCGTGCGTATACCAAGCGGAATAAAATTATTAAATTCGCAGGCTG
This sequence comes from Paenibacillus sp. PK4536, assembly GCF_028594455.2. Classification (NCBI taxonomy): domain Bacteria; kingdom Bacillati; phylum Bacillota; class Bacilli; order Caryophanales; family Paenibacillaceae; genus Paenibacillus; species Paenibacillus sp. PK4536. The sequence goes on along the minus strand of NZ_CP126313.1, from coordinate 1,865,430 downwards.
TTATCACGGTCATTCGGATCTGGTATTAGTCGCCGCTGGTTCTGGCCCTTCTACACTAGGCATTCCAGATAGTGCAGGGATTCCAACCAGTATTGCGCAAGAAGTGATTACTGTTCCCTTTAACAATCTAGAAGCATTACGCGAAGCTCTGGAACATTGGAGCGATCAGATTGCAGCTGTAATGGTAGAGCCGATCGTTGGGAACTTCGGTATGGTAATGCCTGCTCCTGGTTTTCTAGAAGGATTATGTAAATTAGCTCATGATTACGGCGCTTTAGTCATTTACGATGAAGTCATTACAGCTTTCCGTTTCCATTATGGTTCCAGTCAGACGTATGCCGGCTTAGACAATCACGATCAGATCGTCCCTGACTTAACCGCTCTTGGTAAAATTATTGGTGGCGGACTTCCTATCGGTGCTTATGGTGGACGCAAACATATTATGGAACAAGTGGCTCCACTAGGCCCTGCTTATCAAGCAGGTACGATGGCAGGTAATCCTGCGTCTGTCGCTTCGGGTATCGCTTGTCTGGAAGTGTTACAAGGCGAAGGGGTCTATGAAGAAATGGAACGTCTAGCGATTCGCTTAACCGATGGATTGCGTGAGTCTGCGGATCGTCACGGCGTAGCGATGACCATTAACCGTATTCGTGGTGCATTTTCAACGCATTTCTGCGATCATCCAGTGACGGATTATGATCAAGCTCAAGATACGGATGGCGAGAAATTCGCAGCGTTCTTCCGTCATATGCTAGATCGTGGTGTATGTCTGGCTCCATCCAAGTATGAAGCATGGTTCTTAACCACGGCTCATGTGGATGCAGATATTGATCAGACGTTGCAAGCGGCAGATGAAGCGTTGAAGTTGGTTGCAGCAGGGAAGTAATATGCGACTACGCTTCATTATTTAGCACATCCATATATCGTTTGGATGATCCAAAACATAAATCAAGCGACTTGTGTATATATCACAGGTCGCTTTTCTTTTGCTCGATTCATTTTTATAAAAATAGTTATGATCAGTAACTAGTAGCTCCTCATCATAAAGTTACAACTTGGGCGTGATAGATAATTTGCGAATTTCTTTGGCTATGATTTGTAGTGTAGGATCAATCTGTTCTTCAGGCACATTCGATACGTTAATTCGCAGTAAATTCATAGTATACGGGCTATTAGCTAAAAAGTGCTGACTGCCATCCCCTACAACAATTTTCTGCTGTGCTAAGCGCTTGATCAAGACAGACGTGGGGAAATTATCCGGTAATCGCAAAAATGTATGCACAGCCTGATTGCGAGGAGCATTGGCAAAAATAGGATCAGCAGATAATTCATCTAATGTACGATGCAGTTGAGCAATACGGCGATCGTATCCTTCCAGTAGATACCGACGATAACGTGTAAACATTCCATTTTTGATGTACATATGTAAAGCTGCTTGCGAAAGAACAGAACTGTCGATATCGAGCAATCGTTTATATTGCGAAAAGGTAGAAATAAGCGCTTCAGGTAAAACAGCGACACCGATCCGTAGACCGGGAAAAAGAATTTTAGAATAGCTTTTGAGATAAATAACATGCTCTGACGTATCATACGCATATAGCGGATCATTCGAGACGGCATGTTCCAGATCAGACAAATAATCATCTTCTACAATATACACATCATACTTGGTAGCTAAGACAACTAACCTCTTCTTATCTGCTGTCGATAACGATGTACCGAGTGGATTATGAAATCGTGGAATCACATAGAAAAACTTAATCTCTCCACTCTGGAAAAGACGTTCTACTTTTTCCCAATCCAGTCCATGGACAGTTCGTTCTACCCCTTCTACTGGTACATGTAGCGCTCCCAGTAATTCAATCAGCAAATGGTAACTCGGTTGCTCAATCATAATCGTCTGTCGATCGTTTGGAAAAGGCATCATCGTCAAGATCGATAATGCTCGCTGAATGCCTGAAGTGACAAATAACTGCGATTCCCGTGCAAATACCTGAACCTCTTCTAACTGTTGCCTCACTTCACATAATAAGGGTGGCAATCCTTGAGGCATCCCGTACGAAAATAATTGATCTCGGTAGACTTGTGTCGCCTGATTAAGACAACTTTGGAAATCATCATAGGGAAACAATTCAGGCGCTGGGGCTGCCGATGATAAATCCACTTGATCGCGTACTGGATAACGCTGTTGATGGTACCCTTGCTGTGCCACATAATACCCACTGCGATCCATAGCATAGATCCACCGCTCGCGTGCTAATTGTTCATAGGCTCCAATAATAGTCGATGGGCTACAATGGTTCGTCTGAGACATAACACGAATCGAAGGTAGCTTCTGACCCGATAATAAAATACCTTGCTGAATCTGCTCTTGAATCTGAGCAACTAATTGTTGTTGTTTATTCATCCAATCTGCTCCTTGCCAACCTTCTCATTTTGATATGGAGGTACACATGAGTCCGAGTGATGTGTACCTCATTATTTTGAATCATATATATGTCATTCTTTAGTAGCATTAGTATGTCATATGCTACATCCATTTTTCTATTATCTTCTACTCTATCTGTATCGGTACAGTTTGATTTTATCGTGATTGTGAGCGGTTTACTAGCCGCGGTATATTGAATAAGCGTTCTTATTCTATAGCAAATGATCGTTTGGAGGTATACCGATGTCTACAGATTCAAAGCGTTTACCCGCTTATTTTGCTGCACTGGCTCATGCACTAATTATAGGATTTTCATTTTTATTTATGAAAATGACAGTCGATACCGCTCATCCATTGGATGTACTGGCTCATCGGTTTTTGTTATCTACGTTGGTGATGGGCATTCCGATTGTGTTCGGTTGGATTAAGGTCACATGTACATGGCGAGATATCTGGCGCATGCTACCTTTGGCATTGTTATCGCCGATTCTATTTTTTGCTTTTCAAGCGTTTGGGTTATTGTATGCTTCTTCTTCCGAAGCTGGCATTATACAGGCAACCGCGCCTATTTTCACATTGATCTTAGCGACTTATTTTCTTAAAGAACAATCTTCATGGATACAGAAAAGTTCACTGTTATTGTCTGTGATAGGGGTAGTGTTTATTTTTGTTATGAAAGGCGGTACCCACTTTTCATTGAGTAATCTGGGTGGTATTTTGTTGTTGGTAGGGTCTGCGCTTTGTTTTGCAGGGTACGGGGTACTGGCTCGTCCGCTGACACGACAGTACAATCCGCTTCAATTAACATGGGTGACGATGATTACAGCTTGTGTATTATTTAATGTTGTCGCACTTGGTCGCCATCTGATCCTCGGGAATATGATCGACTACGTGCAGCCCTTGCTACAACCGAATTATGGATTGGCTTTATTGTATCTAGGTATCTTATCTTCGCTAGGCACAACTTTGTTATCTAGTTATGCCCTTTCTCATCTGGAAGCAACCAAAATGAGCGTATTTAGCAATTTTGCTACGATTACATCGATGATTGCAGGCACTGTGTTTTTGCACGAGCAGTTGATGTACTATCACATCATTGGTACAGCCTTGATTATTCTCGGCGTATTGGGAACCAATTGGGGGAAGCGTTCGATAGAAAGTTGATATGTGAAAAAGAGAAATCAGGTTTTACACATCATTCATATGTAGTAACCACATGTGTAACCTTTCTTTATCTCAATGAATGGTTACAATAGATATCTGTTAGTTCTTCAAACTCAAAAAGAGCCAAAAGATGATGAAAGCCCTCTGTATATTACACAAGATGCTTTGCTACCTTCTGGCTCTTCATTCTTCATTCTTCATTCTTCATTCTTCATTCTTCATTCTTTTAACATTATGCCAAAATGCCTTTTCTTCTCGCTTCTACAATCCAGCTTGGGAACTCACTCAACAATCGATCATATAACTCTTCATCACTGACTTTGGAAATATCGTCTAACTCGAAAAAGCTCGCATTATCTATAAATCGCCCTTTGAGTTCGTCCAATTGACGCAGAATACCGTAGTTGGCATTGCCCAGGCCGACAAACTGCCAGAATAGATTCTGATGAGAACTGTCGGTAATCAGTTTAGTGATTTTGCTTTTACTACTTACTCCACCATCGCTGAAAAAGATAATATACGTCGGAATCCGTACATTCGGCTCTTCGACGGTATATTTGCGAATCACATCTTCCATCACGGGCGGTTCATTGTTCGTTCCACCTTTGCTTCCTAGCTTATACGTGCGTGCGACATAATCTTTGTAATCTTCGGCTCGTACGCTTGGAGCCCGTAAAAATTCTTTGGCAAAAAACCATACATCTAATTCTCCATTATCATCAAATGCTGTCGCAATCGCTAGAATACGCTCAAACGCTTCTTGCACGATTCCTTTTTTGTAAAGGGAATACATTGAACCTGAAGCATCGAATACTACCGCCACTCTTGCTTGAATCGGTGGAATTTGTTTCTTTTCCAAAGATAAAGTCACTTTACGTTTGAGTAAATCGATTTTGCCTAAAGATGGATTAGGCGGTGGTGTCGCAGATTCAGGTGTCGGTTCAGAAATCACGGGTGCCGGTGTAGTCTCAACAGAACTTGTTGGAACATCTACCGTTTCTTCAGGGCTGTCATCAATCTCTACCCCAAATGATTCAGCTAAAGGCTTCAATCCGCCAAAAAATCCACGTCCAATCGCTCGAACTTTAAATCCTTGCTGATAACGATAGACTTCTATAAAAATAAGCGCTGTCTCTGCGGTCGCTTCTGTAATGGTATATGTAATCTCTTGCTCACCAATATGAAGCACAGCCTGGCATCCTTGCACTTCTGCAAAAGTACCGGCTCCTTCTAATGTTGCTGTAAATACACATTTGGCAACAGGAACACTTTGTAGTTTATCCATATCTAATGTGAATTGTGTACTTCGCTCTGTCGATTGTGTACATTGAACCGATTGATGCGGATCGACATTTTGATTATAAAAAATAAAATAGTCATCCGAAGGAGCTTTGCCTGCTTCATCGACCATAAAGCAACTGATATCGAGTGGTGACGGTGAAGATTCACATTGAATTGTGACGTTCAATGAATGACCCTGTGCTAGATTAGTATTTTGCCCTTGATTCAATACGATATGTTCGCTAGCCATAACAGCAACCCCTTTTTGAATCATGATTGTTATATTCTTACCATAAAGCCTATTATTTTCCTCGTCAAATCTAAACATTACATAGGCTATAAATATACGGTATAATAGAATAGAATATATAGGTATGCTACATAAAATAAAGGATCGTACAGAAAGGATTATCTTTGATGAAAAAATGGATATTAACGATAGTATTGCTTCTATTATTACCTGTACAAGCCTTTGCTGCAAATAGTACAGATGATCATTTATCTTTTCCTGAAGATTTCCATATTGATACACAAATTGTGAATCTACCCCATGATCAAGCCGTTCTAGTAGATATGGCTGAACACAACATCGAAATGGTTGATCTCAATACATCGAAGTCACTCTGGAAACAGTCTTATGATCGTATTTTCAGCTACGATGTGTTGATCGGTTCTAATAAGATGGTATTGCTTGTTGATCATAAGAACTCGCTACAGAAAATCACATTATCTACAGCGAAAGCCACAATGGGTAAAGTGCTATCCACCACGACTTTGCCACAGACTCTGTATCAATCTGTTGCCGGGAATGGTTCACAGCTAGATTGGTCTGCACCAACAGCAACAACTAAAGAACAGATTGTAGTTCAATCAACTAAACAGTTGTCGGTCTATCAAGCACCGTGGAAAAAGGCTGTTCTCAGCACAACACCTTTGATTCAGCAGACCTTTAATTATGAAAATGCTACTCCGTATCAAGTAAATACTCAATCGCATTATGTGGTCGCTCAATATAACGGTGGTAGCTTGATGCAATCCCAAAATGTCTTTTATATCTGGGATACTGCTCAACCTACAGCAAAAGGCAAAACGATTACGACTCCATGGAATATTGATGCTGATTTTCAATTGCAAAATAATGAACTGATTCTCTACACTACCAATATTAAAGGGAATCCGTTAGGCACCAATACAGACAAACCTTTTCCAGTCTATGCACGTTATAATCTAGCTACAGGTCAACCTACGTATGAAATGATGCGTACGTTAGCGGATCGTGATGCAGAATGGACAACCGATTATAATAACAATCAAGTCTTTCTTGTAGACGATAGTGAGCAGAAAAATTATTTGTATGATCGTAACGGTAAAGAAATCTGGCAAATGTCCAAAACATCTGACAACACAGTATCCAAATTTATTAAATACGAAAATGGTCTACTGTATATGATTGTTGAGAATCTAGATCATCAGTTCTCGATCGTGAAGCAACCGCTATTGTAATCTTATCTATCTGTTGCAATAAAAAGATAAACACGCTGTTCTTATACAAAGAGCAGCGTGTTTTTTTATATCTTATTTATGGAGCTAACAAGTCTACTTAGCGTGATATCTTATCCCTTTTTTCGAGACAACTATCTATACGATAGCAAACGATTTAACCAAATACATCTTCTTTGGTTCGTACCAGTTGAGCTAGAAAAGCTAAACCTAATCCTTGTCCCCAACCTTGAATACGTTTGGCTGGCACTTTGCGGTAGCCGTCGATATCGTTCATGACAGCCGTCCCTGCGGATACACCTGTGATGGTGCCATCTTCTTTGATTTTCGACAGAATGCCATCTATCGCTTTTTGCGTATATTTATTATACAGTCTGCCTTGCAATAACAACGCTGTCGCAATACCCGCAGAACCTGATGTTTCCAGATAAGACGTCTCATCTGTCAGTACAGTATGCCATAACCCTTCTGGCGATTGCAGACGCACCAGAGCACTTAGTTGATCTCGTAGAGAACCATCGATAATCATATAGGATGGATGTTGCACCGGAATAAATTTGAGTGCTTTTGCCATCGTGAGTGCTGCCCATGAATTGCCACGCGCCCAGTACATACCTGACATATGATGCTGATTCACATGATCCCAACCATGATAATACAGATTGGTATCGTTATCTTGCAAAAACTCTTCATGTCCATGATACTGCTTCAAGCCATCTTCAATATATTTTTCATTGCCTAACAAATGACCAATCCGCAACAAATAATAACCCGCCATAAACATCGTATCTACCCATGCTTGCTGTGGAAATACATCTGTCAGCGAATTAACGGTATGCTGGAAAATACCATCGGCGAAGCGCTCTGCTTTGCTATCGAGAAATTCTGCCATTTCTTTCGCAATATCCAAATACTTCTCTTCACCTGTTGCTTCATATAAGGTTAGCAAACAGTGACCGATCGAGACGCCATTAACCGATAACTGTGGTAGTCCTTCTTCGATCTGTTCATCGATCCAGATTTTGAGTTTGTCCAAGTATTCCTTTTTGCCAGTCGCTTCATAGGCTTCACATATACCATAAAAAGCCACACCACCCGGCCAATCCCAACGGAAATCCATATTAAATGTACGTTCAACGACGCGATCTATCACATCACGGATATGTTGTTCATCAAATTGTAATGCAGGCATAATATAATCATCCTTTCGCTATCACTTATAGAGTTATAATCAGAAATCGGAATATTCTTATTACAGAATAGCTAGATCAGCATGTAGGTTAGCGTAAATACATCAATAAAGGTTGAATCGCTAGCTCACGAATACGTTCAGCAACCAATTGGGCAACTTGAAAGGCACCTTGTTCTTGAAAATGCGTATTGTCTTCCATCCCATCAGGAAAATGGATATATTCTCCCGGATACAACCATACGAATAACGACTTGCTTTGTTCTTCACCCAACGACTCTAATAGCATCTTGGTCTGCTCTGCTAGATCAATTAGGGGTACTTGCTGTTCTATCGCTAATTCTTTGACAGCTACAATATAATCGCCATGTGTATCCATAAGGAATCCATTGGCATCAAAGTAACGCCGACTTACCGGTGTGATTAAGATTGGGTTAGCCCCTTTAGTGCGAGCGACTTCGATATATTGCAATAAATAATCTTTGTACGTTGTAAATGGTTCTGTACCACGCGCAGGATCATTCTTTTCATCATTATGACCGAATTGGATCAACAGAAAATCGCCTGCTTTGAGCTGATCTGCAATGATAGTCAGTCGTCCTTCATCAATAAAGCTTTTGGAACTACGACCAGATATCGCATGATTATCTACACAGACATCATGTTTGAATAGTGCAGGCAACATTTGCCCCCAACCGGCATAAGGAGCGCCGCCTTCCTTCTGATCGGTTACAGTAGAATCTCCTGCGATAAATAGTTTGAGCACTTGAGGTACTGCTGTAATCTCTACCGCATTTAGACGTGGCGCTTTGCCACTGATATGCAGTTGCAATTTATTGTCGATCACAGGAACGGTAAATAATTTACTGATCCACTGCCCCGGCAACGTGTCGATAGGCGGTAACATCAACTTGCCTGCTCCACATTTGATAATCGTATGGGTAGCCGCTTGTTCATCTCCCACCATGATCTGGATCTGATATGTACCATTAGGTAGATCAGTTATAAATGAAGTCCCTAGCGGAATACAGAAACTACTTTTCAAATGATCGGTAGTCACGACACTCTGGTCTGTACGGTTGTAATGACTGTACATAGCGCTTCGTTCTCGTCCATATACTCTTTCTGGATGTGCAAATCCATACGACGACCTATTCTGCACATTCTCCTCGTACCGATCATCAGGAGACACAGCGATATAACCGGGAGTGACTTCTCCCGGTCCAAAATCATATCGCAATGGTGCAGGTAACGGTTCAGGCACTGAAAGATCAGATGTAGATGAAATAGGGATAGAGGACGATTCACCTAATGCTGCGTTGGCATCGCCACCTTCTGTTATCCGCCATGGTTCTGTAGAAGTATGAGTGGTTGATTGATCATTCATTGGTTCCACCATCCTTGCCTAGATCGCTTTGATCCTGAATTGCTACAGTATCGTGCATACTTTGTTGTTGTTAAAATTATCCTTTGATCCCGCTAGAACTAATCCCTTCAACGATATGTCTTTGGAAAGCGAAGAAGATTGCAACAACAGGTAGTAAGCTGACAATCGACATCGCAAACATCGCACCCCAGTTAGAAGACGATTCGCTATCTAAAAACATTTTTAGACCCATAGAGACTGTATATTTATCCGGTGAATTCAAGTACAATACCGGACCGAGTAAATCTTCCCAACGCCAGTAAAAGGAGAAAATCGCTGCTGTTGCTAGCGAAGACTTAATCAGTGGCAAAATGATCTGTATAAACAAACGGAATTTACCACAGCCATCAATCGTTGCCGCTTCATCCAAATCTTTAGGAATCGTGCGGATAAACTGTACCATCAAGAAAATAAAGAACGGTGCTCCGAAAAACTGTGGAACGACAATTGGATAGATACTGTTCAACCATCCTAATTTGGTGAAAATAATATATTGTGGAACTAGCACGACATCATGAGGCAACATCAAAGTAACCATCATAATCGCAAACCAGAAGTTCCGACCTTTAAAATTCAAGCGAGCAAATCCAAAGGCAATCACAGCAGACGATAAGACAACGCCGACCGTAGAGATCACTACAATCACCAGTGAATTCCACATATAATGTCCGAAAGAATAACCGCCGACACCTTTCCAGCCTGTAATATAGTTATCCCACATCCACTGTGCAGGTAATAATGTATTGGCTGTTGCAAAGATCGTACGGCTTTCTTTGAATGAACTCAGTAACATCCAGGCAATCGGATACATCATTAAGACAGCGAGTAAACCGACAAAAATATGATAGATAGGCCATTTGATTTTGCGCCAGAACCAACCTTTTTGCGCTCGTGTACTGCTGATCACATTGTATTCTCGGATAGACGCTTTACGTTCAGCCATAATTAACGCCCTCCCCCTTCAGATTCATAGAACACCCACATTTTAGATGTTTTGAATAATACAAATGTTAGAATACCGATAAAGATCAACATTACCCATGCCATTGCAGCGGCATAACCCATATTGTTGAACATAAATGCCTGACGGAATAAATACAGTGAATACAACATGGTTCCATCCAGTGGTCCGCCTTCTCCTTTGGAGATCACATAGGCAGGTACGAATGTCATAAATGCACTAATCGTCTGCATAATCAGATTAAATAAAATAACAGGACTGAGGAGTGGCAATGTAATATTCAGAAATTTGCGTACAGGTGAAGCGCCATCGACACTAGCGGCTTCATACATTTCCGGTGAAATATTTTTCAAGCCAGCAAGGAAAATCAACATCGATGATCCAAATTGCCATACTGATAACGTAATCAGCATACCTAGAGCAGCTGTAGCATTACCAAACCAGTTTACAGGTGCGGCACCGAACGCCATTAAGAAATGGTTGACGATCCCTTGCTCACTAAAAATATTACGCCACATAATAGATACAGCTACACTTCCACCAATAATCGAGGGCAAATAATAAATCGTCCGATATGTACCCACCATCCGTGATGCTGTATTCAGCACCATCGCAACAAATAAAGCAAAAGCTAATCGTAATGGAACACCTACAAATACATAATAGATCGTGACTCTCACCGAGTTCCAATACTTCGGATCATTGGTAAACATTTTTTCAAAATTACCAAGTCCTATCCAGCGTGGCGAAGTAAACAAGTTATAGCTTGTAAAAGATAGATAGAGCGATATAAACATAGGGATCAAAGTAAAAGCCAGAAAGCCAATAATAAAAGGACTAATAAAAGCATATCCGGTCAAATTGGTTTTTAAAGATTCATTACGTATAGCCATAAGCGTTCGCACCTCCTCAGATCGTTGAGATTTTGAGAGATAAGAGTGAACCGGGTGGAAATCCAATGTCCGGTTCACTTTCTCTACATGTATCAGCTAACGAGTGCCATATTAAGGTTGATTGTTTGACAAAATCGCATTAGCATCTGCACGGAACTTCGGTGCGACTTCAGCAGCGGTTGCTTGTCCAAAGTTAATTTGCTCCACATAATCGGTTAGTGCTGCAATAATCTCAGCAGATCCTACAGGTGGTGGAGGACTCATAGGCGAACTAATTGGTTCCATTTTGGCAACAAAATCAAATACTTGTTTCTCTGTTTCACTTAGTTCTGGTGCCACTGCTTTTTTCACAGCCGCAGAGATCGGTACACCGCGCTCACCTTTAATTAATTTATTCGCATCTTGATTGTTGATCCAGAAGTCGATAAATTTAGCTGCTTCGTCTTTGGATTGCGAACTTTTCGCTACAGCCCAGTACATACTTGGTTGCATATAAATTCCTTTTTCCATATCCGGCCCTACCATCGGAGCAAGCTCCATCGGACGATTCACAACACGCTGTAACGCTACGAATTGATTCGACCATTGCCAGATTCCGATACCTGTACCTTTTACAATATCCGACTCTTCTAGAATCCCTTTAGTCTGGTTCAATTTCTCTTGGGAAGGGACAGCACCTTCTTTGATCAGCTCTGCTAACATGCCGAAGAATTCAGTGAACAGCGCATCATCTTCATATCCAAGTGCGGTTCCTTCTGCATTGTAAAGCGATTGACCTTTGGTACGTAAAAAGTAATTAAAGAAAATATCTGCTGCCATCGAACTATCAAAGTAGATTCCTTTGTCTTTTGCTTTGAGCGCGATTTCTTTATATTGATCCCACGTCCAATTGTCTGGAATTTCATTAATACCTGCTTTTTTCAAAATCGCTGGATCATACTGGAATCCTAAAACGTTAACCCCTGTTGGCATACCGTATTGTACGCCACCAATCACACCTGTTTTAAGTACGTTTTCAGTCACATCATCAACTTTAATTTTACTGCCTAAGTAAGGGGTCAAGTCTTCCAATTGTCCATTTTTAGCGTATTGGCTAATATAGGATACATCCATTTGCATAATATCCGGCAATTGATTAGCCGCTGCTTGTGGCGCTAGCTTTTTCCAATAATCGTCAAAAGAAGCATATTCGATATCAATATTCACACCTGGATTTTGCTCTTTATACATATCAATAATTTTTTGTGTATATTCATGTCTAGTATCTGATCCCCACCAAGCAATACGAAGCGTTTTGCCATCTGTACCTCCACTCGCATTACTACCTCCGCTACCTGAATTACCGCAAGCTGTGATAAAAAGTAGAATAGTGACCATGAATAACAGTGCTGTTTTTTTTCTCATTATATTCTCCCCTTTCGTTAATCAAACAGATGATGGCTGTTCATATTGCTCAAAATAAGTAAGTAGAATACGATGATACTCTTTTTTTGTTAACGCTTACATTTAAGTGATACCTTCATTTTCGCAGATGGATGATCACAAATGAATACACAAATCCGATGTGATCGTGTAAAAAACAGAGTAGTCTGAATTTCTGCTAAGACGGATATTTGTATAAAAATGACTTGGTTTACGGTATAAAGTGGCTTTGGCTACGATCATCATCTTATTCTTGTCGTCGCTTGGTGTCATGAACTCCCTTGAATAACCGCTATGCGGTAGGGAGTTTATGACAAAGGCGATCGCTTCGCTCTTTCAGAATATGATGATGCTCTTCTCTTGCGCGTTGAGGTACTGTAAATTTGATTTAAGTCAAAATAAAAAGCGACAATCAAAAGTCGCTTTTTATTTTGAGGTATGTTGTACGATATTTTACTATTAATGTATTTTCCGAAAATAAGTTTACTCTTCACTTTTCCGATATTCGGTTGGGGTCATGCCTGTCCATTTTTTGAATACTTGACTGAAATATTGAGAGTTGCCACCGAATCCGAATAGTTCGGCGAGTTCAAATACTTTTACATCTCCACTACGACGAATATGATCGGTTGAGCGTTCAATTCGATAACGATTGACATAATGAGAGAAATTATCGCCGGTTACTTTTTTGAAAATCTTACCGAGGTAATCAGGGTTCATATAGAGCATCTGATTGGCGACACCGTTAAGTGATAATTCAGCACTGGTGTAATTTTGTTCGATGATCTGGATCATTTTATTGACGACCGAAGATTGACGATTCACATTGCTCTTATAGTAACTCATCGTTAAGTAAGCCGCCGCTTCTTGCACGAATTCATGCAATCCAGTCAGTGTATCTAACATCGCCAGTTCTGCCATTCGGCTGGTAAATAAAGAACGTTCTTCTGGTAAGCATAAGCGAATCATAACGGCATACAATTGCAGCACATACGAGCGAGTGACTCCAATATCATGTCGCCATTCGGCTAACGTTACAAATAAGCGGTCAATTTCTGCGGTCACTTCTTCCATTTGCCCTGATTTGATTAACAGTGTGAATGCTTCTTCATCCAGTTCAAAAGAAGTACTGTCTTTCTGATCGGCTAATGCTAGATCAGACTTGGTAATAATACTCCCTTCGCCTACATAGAAGCGATGATTCATACACTGTTGTGTATCCCGATACATACGACGTAATGAGATCATATAATCCGGTTCACTGAGAGCGATTGTTACTTCTAATTTGTAAAAGCCTGCAAAGACATTCTGTACATGTTCCAGATCACTAATCAGCTTCGAGATCGAAGTAGGATCATCTAATAAAAGAAGTAATTCATCTTGCATATGAATCGTTGTGCCCATCAACACGCCATCCAGTAGATCATCCGCGATATTTTTCAGTGCAAATAAATGTTCATATTCATGAGATTCTTCGACACGCATCAAAGCCATACGTACTGGACGATCACGCAGATTGAGATGAAACAGTTGCTCATAATAATCGAGATCACGTACACCGTACATTTTATTCGCAATAAATTCTTTCAGAAATTGTTCTTTCACTTGGGGCAACATACGTGTGAATTGTTCTTTCATACTGTTTACGAATTGATCCCGTTCATGTTCAACCTCACGTTCAGATAATAATTCACCGATCGCTTCTTGAATCTGACGTTCGTTGCAAGGCTTCACCAGATAATGCTTCACCCCGTATTGCATCGCTCTACGTGCATAATCAAAGTCTTTATGACCGGACAACATAATAAACCGTACATCTGGAAATGATGCATGTGTCTTCGCTACAAGTCCAATCCCATCCAATCCCGGCATCGAAATATCACTAATCACGATATCCGGACAATTCGCTTGAATCTGTTCATACGCTTCCAGTCCATTACGAGCCGTACCGATCAATTCAGTTCCACTTTCTTGCCAGTTCACAACCTGTGATATTCCTTCTAAGATCATCCGTTCATCATCCACTAACAATACTTTATACATCTTGCGCTTCCCCTCTTTCATAAGGAATACGAATATGAAAAGCAGTAATCACACCGGGTAGACTTTCAATTTCCATTCCATACTCTGAGCCAAATGTTAGCCGAATCCGTTCGATAATATTACTGAGTCCAATCCCTTCACCACGTGTCTGTACTTGTCCGCTATGCAGACGTTCTAGAAATTCAGCCGTCATCCCGGGCCCATCGTCTTCGACACTGATATAAAGTACATCTTCTTCATGTCTAGCTACAATCCGAATATGACATACGTTCACACTGGGTTCCAACGCATAATGAATCGCATTTTCGATCAGTGGTTGTAAAGTAAGCTTGGGAATAAGGGCATCTTTGAGATCGTCAGGGATATCGACTTCAAAATGTAATCGTTCTTCAAATCGCATCTGCTGAATCGTGACGTAACTATAGACGATATCAAGTTCACGTCCTAACGGGATCAACTTTTCGCTCATATTCACAGAACTGCGTAGCAGAAAACCTAAAGCTTCGACCATTTCAGAGATTTTGGATTGTTTATTTACTTTTGCCATCCAGTTAATAGATTCTAAGGTGTTGTATAGAAAATGGGGATTGATCTGTGCTTGTAATGCTTTGAGTTCGGTCTCACGAATAATGAGTTGTTTGGCATAATTTTCATCGATTAATTCACTAATTCGCCGTAACATACGATTAAAGGTACGGTGCAATAATCCAACTTCTGTCTGCGAGCCTTCGGGTACAGGCCCCAGTGTTAATTCTTCCAGACGATCCAGATTACCGGTCTCTACCGTTCTCATTTTCTGCAATAAACGTTCCATCGGTCTTGTAATACTGCGAGATAATCGTGTGCCGAAAGCTAATCCTAATAAAAAGATAGCGATAAAAATAATAGTCACCAGACGCTTCATCCATGTAATTCGTTCGAACATCAGGTCAAAAGGAGTCATATGCAAATACGTCCAGCCCGTATAAGGCGATTGAATCCGAGCGGAAAAATACCCGCCTTCCGGCAAGTTCACTACACCATATGGCTGATTGCGACTCAGTTCTTGGTTAACCTCTGTTTCGCTAAATGATAATTTCTCAGGATACACAATCTCTTGATGATCTGCGATCACCAGTGTACTTCCTGCCGACTGATGAACCTGTTTATCGACGATCCGGTCGATCCGAATACGAATAATAACCGTACCTAGATTTTTAAGCGTGAATGTCGATCCGGTAAAAGCTTTGAATTGCCGAACCGCTAACAGCGAAGATTTGCCACCAACGTACCAAGCATTCGCTCCATTATTCTGGTCTGCTAGCGTGGTTAGATCGGTTCGCAATTCAGCCGGTATGCCTTCCCGATTGCCTGCTGACATCACTTCTCCTTCTTTATCAATGACCATCATGGAGTACACAAAAGGTTCAGAACCGGCAAAAGCGATCAAGCGATTGGTCAGCTTTTTGCGTAATACATTTTTTTGATATACCGAATTAGTCTGTTCCAGTTCTGTTAAGTACCGCTGTAATTGCTCGTCTGTGACAACTTTAAATGATAAATGCTCCATATCTTTCAGTTGATTTTCGATTCCGACCGAAGACATATTGAGTAGTTCAGAAGTCTTCTCATACATTTGGCTATCATACGTTTCATACAAATTACTGAGTACCAGTGCATAAAAAGCAAAGCTTCCTAACAACAACACAGAGATAAGTAGCAACATTTTTCGATGAATACCTAGATTATTGTAAGCGCTTTTAATTCTGGTAAACATAAGAATAGTCTCCACCTTTGCTACCCCTTAGTATTTACACTTTTAATGATAACGTTTACATTTTTATTAATTAAATTCCAATTCCTGTATGTTTATTATAGCGTGAATACTCCAAAATTTCAGTATATGTTTATAAATACCAAGTTTTACAATCGTATATAGCAAAAAATAACCTCTTTTGAGCCTCAGAGGTTATTTGATATGATCTAGTTTAATACACTATAGTTTACATTTTACTTAAGCGTATTTGCTTGAAGAAAGTTTAATATATCGCTATTTAGGATCTCATGAAAATCGGTACGATTAAATCCGGCAGGATCTTGAGAAGGAGGAAATGTTGGATTTTTCATCCCTTCAGGAAAAGGGCTAAGAAATGAAAAATGTCCTGCATTTTGAATCGTTCGATATTCAACTTGTTGAGGATATGCTACTCCATGTAAAACAATTTGAGCGTGAAAATAAGGAGTATACTGATCTTGCTCCGCATCTAGCATCAGAATAGGTATATCTACATTTTTCAATGCTCCTTCTTCTCGAAACCATACCGATGCAGGTGCTAATAATACAAGTGATTGAATTCGGTGATCTGAAGTTACTTCTATCGGATGTTCAGTTTGATCTGGAGACTCATGGTCAAATGAAGTCGGTAACCCACCTGCTACAGCTAATGCTGTGTACCCTCCCAAAGAATGACCAATTAAAGATACGCGATCAGACTGTACCACTTTTTGAAATACATTATTCTCAAAAAACCAATCGATAGCTAGTCCAATATGTCTTGGTCTATGTGTAAGATTCTGTATCGTACCTTCCCATTGATTGTTATTGCGATTATTGTAAAGATGCTCTGGCATGCCTACTACAAATCCATGACGTGCTAAATATTGAGCTAATGTACGATGTACCAAAGGGGAACCACTATTCCCATGTGAGATGATCACCAAAGGGAATGACATGTCTTCGATGGGGTCTGCATCTTTTGACAATTCTAATGTGTAGGGTCCGAGTGGTTCGATACATTCAGGACTTGTTGTCGGATACATAATCGTCATTGGAAAGGATACAGCTAATGATGCATCTTCTACTATCACCTGACGATACCCTGCATGATAACGATGGCTTATTTCTTTACTTTCCACATAACACCTTCCTTTTCTTATCTATTACTATTCTAAAGTTAGTAGTTGCTTATTATGTATAGAGGGCTTATTGCTAAGAACCCTCTCTATTTGATTGCTAGATACGATGTTATTTATTCTATTATGATCTAATAAAAACCGCTTTCCAGCGAGCTACATATTGTACATTATAATCAAATGCTTGAGTGAGTACAGTTAAAGGCACATAGACTTTCTGCGTTTCTTTAGTCGTTTGTATAAAAGCACTGTTATCTATCATTTGATTAGCACCATTTACTTTGATTTGTTTACTATTTACTGGAATAGTGATTTTGTTTTTGCCACTTTGGATCGTTGCTGTTTGTGTAGCATTCGACCAGTTGACTGTTGCACCCAAAGCTGTAGTGACATCTCGCAATGTAACATAGGTTTTGCCTTTACGAATCAGCGGAGCATATGCCGTTTGAAGGGCTTGCCCGTTGGTTACAATCACAGGAGTTCCTGATGTAGCAGATTGTCCTTTTATAAATGGAGTCCTATCCCCTTTACTTCCCCAGATCGTTTGTGCAAAAGTATGAGCAATCGCATCGTACCCTGTCTGATTCGGGTGAATATCTCCCTCTGCAATATGAGTCATAGCTAACTCTTTGCCCGGAAAATCTTTAGAAACATGAGCTACACGCACATCATATCCTTGAGCGACATAAGACTTTACAGTCTGATCAACAATCTGGCTAAATTGATTAGCCACTGTATTCAGTCCTGCATATAATTGAGTGCCTACTTCAGCAGGCATAGGTTGGTATTGATCCGCAACTACAATGACTGCTTTGGCATTGAGCGATGTTAATTGCTTCATAATATGATCGATATTGATTTTGTACTTTGTACCGACTTGATCCAGATTCAGACTGGAAATATCTTGTGGCAATTCATTCAGAGAACCCAATGCGTTCAGGAAATCGTTACCTCCAATCGTCACCGTAATCAGATCCGCTTGAGCAATATCTTTTTTCGCCTGAATCGTACCTAGTGAATAGACGGCTCCCGGCAAATTAGCTTGAATATCATTCGTCGTGATCTTTGATCCTGCGGTGACTTCACTCAAATAGTTATCAAGTCCTGTGCTGGTTAATCCAAGGATGCTGTGATTCTGAGATTGTACAGCACTGCGGAATAACCCTTGTTCTGCGAGTCGGGGTGCAAATCCATCATAATTAGCAGCTTTCACTCCAGGCTCATATCCTGCTGTAATCGAATCGCCAAGAAAGACCATATGTGAAAAAGCACGCTTGGCATCTGGATTCTGACTTGAGGTGGCGGCATCCACTTGCGCTCCTCCTAGACCTACACTACTACCGACTAGACTGATTATTACCACCATCAAACCTAGTATTTGTTTATAATTCTTTTTCATTCCGTGCTTCATCCTTTCTATCTCTGGTTCTGTCTAGTAACTTCGATTGTTATTTACACCAAAAAAAGCTGTTATCTATTTTCCCTAAAGGGTGGTAGATAACAGCTCTTTACCCTGTATGATGTGATCAACGAGATTCAGTATCATCTGTTGACTCTGGGCGCTTGATTTTGTTCATGTATTCATCATAACGTCCATCGATTTCTTTCGCCATTTTACGATATTGCATCGTTTCTTCAGCGATAGGATCAAGTGTAGTCTGAATACGAATCTCATACTTCGAAGGAATCATACGTCGCTCTCTAACCTCACGGTCTTCTTCTTGCATAAATCCTTCTGTTAAACGTTCGGTTAGCTCGCGTTCTAATTCTTCGGCTGATTTCTCAGGTGAGCTCATCTTGGTCACTCCTTTAACGATAATAATAGATTCGCCATAAGGACTTGGTATTTGTAATAAAGCTGGATAGTATAGTATTACCCCAAATCGTAGGGATGTTAATCGTTGTATACCACATGATCCCGATTCAAATCATTACTTTTGAGCCGGAATATGTTGAAGCCCTGCATCGTGTAATTCAGTCATTAATTCTTGATGAATATGACCATTAGTGGCTAACACATTGCGCACAGCTAGATGGTAATCATCTCCTGAGATATCTCCAATTTGACCACCTGATTCAGTCACTAACAATGAACCTGCCGCCAAATCCCATGCGTTCAATCCAATTTCCCAGTACGCACTTAAGCGTCCTGCGGCAACATAAGCTAAATGTAATGCTGCTGAACCTCCATTACGAATACTACGTACTTTTGGTACAATCGCATTCAATCCACTCATATTCAGGCGCAATGATTCCCCTCGATCTGCTGGGAAACCTGTAGCGACCAAGCTTTCGCCCAGTGTAGCTTCTTGTGATACTTTCATCAGATTACCATGAACATAAGCACCTTTACCTTTTTCGGCTACAAACAGTTCATCATGAGAAGGGTCATAAATTACACCAATAATTACTTCACCTTTGTGAGCAAGCGCAATCGATACACAAAAGTATGGGAAACCATGCACAAAGTTAGTCGTGCCATCAATTGGATCGACGATCCATACATATTCTGAATCTTTCACTGCATCAATCGCTTTAGCCGAAGCTGCTGCGCCTGCGCCCACACTTTCTTCTCCCAAAAATTCATCATCCGGGCAGTAGGTTAGAATAAGCTTACGAATCATCTGTTCTGCGCCTTTATCGACTTCAGTGACCAGATCTTGTGAAGAGACTTTGGTATTTAATTGTTTATAGTCACCTAGCTTACTTTTGATCCATTCGCCTGTTTTGGACGCCGCATTAATAGCTACAGCTACTTTACTTTTTCCACTGACTACATAAGGTACTTTTTGTTGTTCTTCCATCATTTCATTCCCCCTGATTTCTGGAATCTACATCTACCTACATTATATCACGACAACACTTCTATACTTCCACCATCTATGATCCGTACTCCGTCATTTTCGTACTTTGTCAAGTCACGCATTAATTGAAATAGTGCATGGTCTTTATGCTTCGCTTCAAGCATGACATCCAGATGAGAAGAAGTGCGTGCAGCGACTCTGAGGAAATCCAGTAAAGGCCCTGCTTCTACACCATCTGCATGACTTCGACGATCGGTGTCGCTTTTGGGACTAGACGCATGAATTTTGGGTGGTAAGTGTATACCATCAGGCACATCAGTACGTGCTAATGGAGAATCCCATGTTTTGGCTACTTCTTCCCACCAATCGGAAGCTGGTTCTCCATGACAATTGACCATATGATGATGAATATCGAGCACCATCGGCAGACCGGTCTGCTGGGCTACTGCAAGCGTCTCGCCTGTGGTATAGGTTTTGTCATCATTTTCTAGCGTGAGACGGCACTGAATCTCTGCACTCAAGCGACCAAAATGTTCTACAAATCGTGCTGCCGATGTAGGCTTGTCTCCATAAGCTCCGCCAATATGGATATTGTTCTTTGAACGAGCATCCAGTCCCATGGCTTTGAGCATATTCACATGGTATTGCAGATCACGAATCGAAGAGATCAGTACTTCCGGTCTTGGCGTACTAAGTACTGTATAATGATCTGGATGAAACGATACTCGCAGATCATGCTTACGCACATATTCCCCGATCTCTGCAAAAGGTTCTGCCAACGCTTCAAACGGATTCCAATCGTGCAAATCGGTATGGGTCGCAAGCGGAATTAATTTGGATGAAAAACGGTACATCTGAATACCTTCAGCTATATTATGGCGTAACAAACGTAAGGTATTGTGTAAGTTAGTCGTAGCAATTTGTTCTAACAAACGCAAGCCTGCTTCACGATCAGGCAGTTTGCTGAATCTTGCCATTGTCATTGTTTTGGAAGGTGAAGAATCTGCGATCTCTAGTGACATCGCCACATATCCGAATCGTACAATCATAGGGTTCAAGTGCCTCCTCTAGTGTGATGTCCAAGGTGTATACAGAAGAAAAGCATTCGATCTAGTATGATTCTGTATGTGTATGATTAAACCTATTCTTGCTCTCCGAAAAACATTTCATGTGCAAGATCGGTCTGTACTCTTGCTTCTTCTTCTGTTAATTTGCGAACCAATTCAAGTTCTACGGCGGTGACTTCACGACCTTGGAAGTTGATTTCAGCGATAGACGCTGTGATTTTGACGATGGCAATCGCTACGTTTTTGGGTGTATAGGCGATTACTTTTTGTCCGGTTGGATAGACGCGAAATCCGCTTTTGAGCATTTTGCCTTTGCCGTATTCAAGCAGTTCGAGTAGTTCTTGTTCGTTTTTGAACTTACATACGGAGTTAAATTCGGTTTGAAATCCCATGGTCATTGCTCCTTTCGAGTGGGCGGTGGTTGAGGTGAGGTACGGACGCTTCGGGGATAGGATGTTATTGCCGTCGCATTTAAGCTCCGAAGTAGCTTTCAATGAAAGCTTGTAGCTCTTTCAGAACATTCTATCCCCTCCGCTAGAGGTACCTACACTTTTTCCACGCGGTTTAGTACATTTAATACCTTAAAAACCTTAGAGATGGGATGAAGCTAGTTTATTTTAGAATTATTGATGGTTGCTTACTATTCTCTTCCGTATTTCAGTTCATGGCGTTGGTTATAGCGATCTATACCTAGTGTGATCAGCTGATCCAATAGGTCTGGATAGGCTGTACCGGTTTCGCGCCATAGTAGTGGATACATGCTAAAAGCAGTGAATCCTGGCATGGTGTTGACTTCGTTGATAAAGATTTCGCCATCGCTACGGCGAACAAAGAAGTCGGCACGACATAGACCGTTTCCGTCGATAGCACGGAATGCGCGGATAGCGAGTTCGCGTAGATTTTCGGCAAGTTCGCTGTCGATTTCAGCAGGGATGACCATTTTGGATGTACCGTCGATATATTTAGCATCGTAGTCATAGTAATCGCTAGTGGATACAACTTCGCCGGGAACCGAAGATAATGGCAATTCGTTACCGAGTACGCCGACTTCAATTTCACGACCATCTACAGCTTCTTCGACGATCACTTTCAGGTCGTAACGTAAAGCATAGTCAACTGCTTTTTCCAGTTCATTACGGTCTTTGGCTTTGGAAATACCTACACTTGATCCGAGATTCGCTGGTTTGACGAAACATGGGTAGCCAAGATTGGTTTCGATCGTTGTCAAAATGTCGTATTGTTGCGTTTCCCACTCTTTGGCAATAAACGTTTCGTATTTACACTGTGGTAAATGAGCTTGAGCGAATAGCTTTTTCATAATCGCTTTATCCATACCTGTTGCAGAAGCAAGTACGCCTGCACCAACATAAGGCATATCCATCATTTCAAAAAGACCTTGAATAGTACCATCTTCACCATATGTACCATGGAGGAGTGGGAACAATACATCGATTTCGCTAGTTTGTCCGCTTAATTTTTTCCAAAGGATACTCATTGCTTGTGAAGTGGCTTCTGCACCACCATCGATCTGTAAATCGCTCAATTGGCTAGGCGCACCATGATACACTTCGCCCATATTCCAGCGTCCTTGCGGATCGATATAGATAGGCACTACATTATATTTGTTGTAATCAATCGCATTTAAAACAGAAAATCCAGTCTGTAAAGAAACTTCGTGTTCTCCAGATTTACCACCGTAAATCAAACCTACTGTTAATTTTGTTGCTGTCATTTCAGAACCCCCGTTAGTCATTGTACATATGAAAGCATGTGAATAAATGCTATTGTAAATGATCGTTATTATATAACCTGTATTCAGTATAAAGCTTGTAGAAAAACACTGCAAAAAAACTTTGTATGCTTATCTATTACTTGGATTGATTCGCTCATGTTCTTGTAGTTCATCTTCAATAAAACCGGCAATCATTGCTCGGTAGACCTTTTCTGCAATCGATGGATTTAATGCGTGTTCTACAGCCAGCTGACGAACTTTATGGATCACTGATTCAACTCGTGCGGGTGCTTTTACAGCATCTTTATCTTTTTTAAAAGCGGCTGCTTGCCTTACATACTGACTCCGTTCACTTAACAATTGAATGATGTGTTGATCCAATTGATCGATACGTTCCCTTACCTCATCTAAATTCTGACAATCTCTCATCTCTGCTCATCTCCTCTATTATCCTCTAGCTAAATCATTTCTAAATCTTGTTTCGTACTATTATAAATGTCTTCCTTATATTACCCAATACAAAATCAACAAAAAAAGACAACTGAACGATCCAGTTGCCTTCTTGTGATTCGCTATTACATATCGTTTTATTGATAAATTCCAGCTTTTTTCGAAGTCGCTTTGATACCATTCGGATCATTAACAACTACATTACCAGCACTTGTTAAGCTACCTGCGGGTCCATTGTTCAGATCAAGGTAAGATAGATCAGAGCTATTACCGTACCATGACCATGCTAACCAGCCGACTCCTTTTTGTTGACCATATTTCATAATGGCATACTCATCCACATCTTCACCTTGATGGTATCCACCAAATTCACCGATGATTAGAGCCAGACCTTTATTGAGTACATTTTCCATATTGGCTTTTACAGTAGCATCGTCTTTACCTGCATATTGATACATATGGATCGAGAATACCGTATTCTTTTTAGAATCGGCTGCCAATACGGCTTGTCCATAATCTACGATGGATTGTGGATATTGTCCCCAACCAGCAGCATCGACGATGAGTGTATGATTGAGTCCAGCATTTCTTAATTTAGGAATAGCTTGCTTGTAGCCATTCGCCCAACCTTCACTATTCCATGAACCGTACCATTCGTTGGCAATATTGATAATGACTCGATCTTCTTTGCCGACTAGCGCATCTTTGATACTGATCCAGTAGTTCACAGCATTGTTTAATTTGGCTACATCATCACTACCTGTCGCATCATGCACTTCCAAAACAGCGATCATTTTATATTGATTGACCAAAGCCAGAATATTTTTAACTGAGTTGATATCGTCTTTGGTGTACTGTGTTCCATCGGATAATACAATACGTACTGTATTGGCACCTGTTTTGGCGATGGCTGGAATAGCAGCATTCAGATCGTTTTTAAACCAGGTGTGAGAATGATTGACCCCTCTCATCACAAAAGGCTTGCCTGTTGAATCATACAATTTGGTACCGCTTACATAAAATCCGGTAGCAGCAGATGATTTCGATACCCCTATCGTTACAACAACCAACATCATTGCCAATACCACCATCAAGCTTTTTCTCAACAACATATTATTCCTCCTCTGCTATTTTGAAAATAAGCTGTCTTCCGACTGTCCCCTGTAAATTATCACCAAACGTATTAAATTACAATATTTGTTTTAATTGTAATTATTCAATTAGGTGATGAATACGGTATTAATCTAATAGAGCAACTAATTAGCATAATTTAAAAGAAGTATATAATTTATTTTAATCCTTTTTCATAAAGGTATTTTAAATAAAAATATAACTATATAGAAGTAAAATGATCGTATAAAGTAACTCAATATGTTTATATGAGTGATCTCATTTTTCAAACCTATTTAAGTACAGTTAAGTTGAATATAATACGCTTTAAATGAATCAGCCTTCTCATAATGATAGAGGATGAAATACTTCCATACATACTCTTTTAGAACAAAAAAAGAACTTATACATAGTTAATATAAGTTCTTTTTTCTGTATATTATTTAATATTACATAAATATCGACTGAGCTATACAACATACTTTCCATTAATTAAAAATTAAGAATAATTTAAAACACCTAAACTTTTACATTTATCTATTTAATTGTGTTTATAAATATAGTAGTTGAAGATTTTTCATATTGAACTGTTGCTCCTAAAGCTTCGCTAATAAATCTCAAGTTAACATATAGTATTCCATTTTGTATGAATGGAGACTGAGCGAGATCGTAACTTTTATTGTTTATATAAGCGGTATTTGAATTGGCAGTCAAAACAAATGATTTCATTCCATCTTTTGTTTTAGCAGTAACAGTTTGTTTAGACTGATCCCAATTCACTTCCATATTATATTTCGTAAAAATATCACGAAATGAAATCATGGCATAACCTGCATAAGAAATAAGAGCATGAGACTCAAATTTTTGTTTATTGACAAAGATCGTAGGAGTTACAGGTTGATTGCTAGCGTAGGTTGAAGGTACTGTAGCTCCGATAAAAAGCATTATTGACAGGCATAGCAGTGTGAATATTTTTTTCATTGTGATCTCCTCTTTTCAAATATGAATAATTACCCTGAAACAGTTATTGTTACTGTATTGTTTGCATCTCTTGTAATCGTCGTTTTCTCCGTTAATGGAGTACTAAAGGCACTACTTGGGACAGGATTATCATCCACTTTAATACTTGAATAAACAGCTTTGTTTTTACCTTTATTGGCTGAAGAAACAACTGTAGAAAGAAGTTTCCATTTATCTAAATTACTAATATTCAAACTTGAGCTCGCCGTTTCCATAATTGTAGTAAGCGCAGTCTTTTGAGTATGACTACAACCTTGATCTGTACAAATAGCTGTACCTGTAATTTTCATTCTAACTTTACCTTCATAATTATGCCAAACATAAAGAACAACATCCGAATCTGGAGAATACGCATTAGCTGCTTGTACATTAGAGTATCCTGCTATTAGGTCTGAAGAACTCGCTACTGAAGTTCCTTTTTTAACTACCATTGTAGGCTTCCAACCTTTAGAACTGGAACCGGGTCCTACACTCGAGTCATATACTAGCCCCATATCTGCTTCATACGTACCAGCACTAAATCCTGAATAATTATAAGCTGCTATCTCTTCTTCAACCTGTGTTTCATTTGGAAGATGAAGTTTAGTTGATAAATATCCGCCTGTTTTAACAATATTTTGCCTTCCTCCTATTCCATCACCAATTACAAAAGGTGAGCCAGCTGCTACAAGAGAAGTTGCAAGCGATTTGTTAGTGTAAACATTATCAGAAACTGTTGATTGATTTTTAGGAGTAAGCAAAGAATTCGAATCAAATTTCTGTATATCTAATTTTGGAGTTTGGTTAGGTGATTCCTCGTAAGAATAGATATAATTAGAATCTAAAACTATGTAATCATATATACCATTTTTTGTTTTAGCATCATCCATTTTATTTGTAGAAAAAATTTGGCTACTGTCCTGTTGTTTATCTCTTTGAATTCCTTGTTTTATTTCTAGAAGAACGTTATTGATGTTACTTTCTGAAATATTAAATGGATTATTAATAGAAACGCCATTAGAACTTTCTACTATTGATTGTTGAGATGCTTGAGTAATAGATAAAAAATTTGATGATAAAATACAAACTGTTACTAAACTCATAATAAGAAAAAATCTTCTTTTCATTATGAACATTACTCCATATATAATATGTATTTAATTACATTAAGAATATATATAATATATAGAGAAATGTAAAGATAATATTTTTTGAGAAAACAGATATTGATAATTAAAAATTGCGGAATTAATAATATACTTTTCGCTTCCTTATATAAAAGATTTTTTAAAAGTATTTTTAAGTATATATCCTCATTATTATCCATCAAAAATTAAAATTAAATTGCATATCTATTTATATCAATTAATGCTATTACTACAAAATAAAAGAAAACATATTATAAATAACTTATATAACTATTACAAAACGTATATGACACTATACAGTAAATAGAAACTTTAACTATTAATTTCTGGTTATATTTTTCAAGTAAAAGTACAAACAATAAAATGAATACTGCTGTTATAACAAAGAGTTTATTAAAAATTAAGATCATAACCATCTACTTTATTTTTTCGTTTTACTTTCATCCTATTCTTCCCTCTCTCATAACTTAAATACATTCATTTCCCAGGTAAATTTCTTCCAAAAACATCTTTACTACCTCCCATGTAAACGGTATACTTAATACAAGAATTACTTTTTGAAATTGTGTTTCACTGTGTGAAACTATAAACATTTTTATCGTTCTCCATTTTGAATAATTCGATTTTAGTTGCTTAATAGTATAGAATAGTAATGAATTGAACCGTTTTCATTTCTAATTTTATCCAGCAAGCGTTTGAAGATCATTTGCCAAAATGTTGAGGATTTTTCCCTGTAACGCAAAATCCAAAAAGTAAGCCGTATTTTATTTGAGGAGGGGCATCTATGTCACCAAAAGATTCATTTTCTGTTGGCCGAGAACTGAAAGTGAGAGACCAGTCTTACCGTTATTACAGCCTTAATGCTTTAGCTGAAAAAGGTTATGAACACATTTCCAAACTTCCTTTCTCTATTCGTGTGCTACTTGAAGCCGCTGTTCGTCAATATGATGGACGTGCGATTACTGAAGAGCATGTGAAGCAACTTGCGAACTGGAGTGAAGGTCGCGAAGAGAAAGAAATTCCATTTATTCCTGCACGTATCGTGCTTCAGGATTTCACCGGTGTACCTGTAGTTGTTGATTTAGCCGCTATGCGTGATTTTGTTAAAAAATCAGGTGGCGACCCTAAACAGATCAATCCTTTAGTACCGGTTGACCTTGTTATTGACCACTCCGTTATGGTAGACGCATTCGGTACGCCTGATGCACTTGAATATAATATGAATATTGAATTTGAACGTAATGAAGAGCGTTACCGCTTCTTGCGTTGGGCACAAACAGCATTTGATAACTTCCGTGCTGTTCCACCAGCTACAGGTATTGTTCACCAAGTAAACTTGGAGTATCTTGCTTCTGTAGCAGCAACTCGTACTGTTGATGGCGAATTGCAAGTATTCCCTGATTCCCTAGTGGGTACAGATTCACATACTACAATGATCAACGGTCTAGGTGTTGTTGGTTGGGGTGTTGGTGGTATTGAAGCTGAAGCAGGTATGCTTGGACAACCGCTATACTTCGTTATGCCTGAAGTAGTTGGTTTCAAATTAACAGGTAGCTTGAGCGAAGGCGCAACAGCAACAGATTTGGCGCTTACTGTTACTCAAATGCTTCGTAAAAAAGGTGTTGTTGGTAAATTCGTAGAATTCTACGGTCCAGGCCTAAGCAATATCAGTCTTGCTGACCGTGCAACTGTAGCTAATATGGCTCCTGAGTACGGTGCTACTATTGGTTTCTTCCCTGTTGATGATGAGACTTTGTTCTATCTTCGCAACACAGGACGTGCTGATGAGCAAGTAGAATTGGTTGAAGCATATTACAAAGCACAAAACATGTTCCGCACAGCCGAAACACCTGATCCAGTATTCTCAGATACGATTGAATTGGATCTAGCTTCTGTTGTACCAAGTCTTGCAGGACCTAAACGTCCACAGGATCGCATCGAATTGACTAATATGCAATCTAGCTACCGTAGTGCTGTTCGTACTCCTGTAGAAGCAGGCGGTTACGGATTGTCTGATGAGAAGATCGCTGAGAAAATCACAGTGAGTCATCCAAACGGTAAAACAACTCAAATGGGTGCTGGTGCAGTTGTTATTGCAGCAATCACCAGTTGTACGAATACATCTAACCCTAGCGTTATGCTTGGTGCTGGATTACTTGCACAAAAAGCAGTAGCTCGTGGATTGAAAGTGCCTAGTTATGTAAAAACAAGCTTAACTCCAGGTTCCTTGATCGTTACTGAATATCTGGCAAAAGCAGGCGTAGACAAAGATTTAGAAGCTCTTGGTTTCTATCTTGCAGGCTACGGTTGTGCAACATGTATCGGTAACTCCGGTCCATTGCCAGACGAAGTAGGACAAGCGATTGCAGATAACGATCTAACAGTTGCTTCTGTATTGTCAGGTAACCGTAACTTTGAAGGACGGATTCATGCTCAGGTGAAAATGAACTATCTAGCATCTCCTCCACTGGTTGTGGCTTATGCTCTTGCAGGAACAGTTGATATCGATCTACAAAACGATCCTATCGGTTATGATCCTACAGGTGAAGCTGTATACTTGAAAGATATCTGGCCTACAGCGAAAGAAATTCGCGATGCGATCGGCTTATCCATTTCTCCAGAAATGTTCCGTAGCCGTTATGAGCATGTATTTACAGCGAACAAACGTTGGAATGAAATTCCTGTACCAGAAGGCGAATTGTATGAGTGGGATGACAAATCAACTTATATCCAAAATCCGCCATTCTTTGAAAAACTGGCTGATGGTATGAAAGATATCGAAGATATTCGTAGCGCACGCGTGCTTGCACTACTTGGCGATTCGGTAACAACCGATCATATCTCACCAGCAGGTAATATTTCTCCTTCTTCACCAGCAGGCGAATACTTGAAAGAAAACGGTGTTGAGCGCAAAGACTTCAACTCTTATGGTTCCCGTCGTGGTAATCACCAAGTGATGATGCGCGGTACGTTCGCAAATATCCGTATTCGTAATCAGGTGGCTCCAGGTACAGAAGGTGGCGTAACTACTTACCTTCCTACTAATGAAGTCATGTCGATCTATGATGCATCGATGCGTTATCAAGAAGAAGGTCAGAACTTGATCGTTATCGCAGGTAAAGAATACGGTACAGGTAGTTCCCGTGACTGGGCTGCTAAAGGTACATTCTTGCTAGGCGTTAAAGCTGTTATCGCTGAAAGCTTTGAACGTATTCACCGTAGTAACTTGGTAGGTATGGGCGTATTACCACTACAATTCCAAGAAGGTTACGGCTGGAGCAGTATGGGACTTAAAGGTACAGAGACTTTTGATATCATTGGTTTGAGCAACGATGTTAAACCAGGTGAACAAGTTACGGTCAAAGGTACTCGTGAAGACGGTACAACATTTGAATTCCAAGTAACGGCTCGTCTGGATAGTGCTGTTGATGTCGATTACTACCATAACAGTGGTATCTTGCAAACTGTACTTCGTCAAATGATGCAAAACACTAATAAAGGTGAAACGGTATAATTTATCCTTCGTTTCGCTTTTCAAAGTATACATTACCAAAAAAAGGCTTCCTTAATCGGGAGCCTTTTTTGGTATACAAAAACAGCGAACTTCCTAACGCTTAGGAGATTCGCTGTTCGTTATATTGCCTTTATGATGATGAACTCTACTTTATCTATCTTGTTACTATATAGTCACGCAATTATCAGAGTAATCGTAGCATTATTAACTATCAACGCAGTTTAAAGCCCATCTCTTGCGCCGCTTGAATCAATACTGGCGCATATTCATGCAGTTTATCCATCGACAATCGACTGACAGGCCCTGAAAGAGATAGCGAAGCTCGTAATGCTCCTGTTCGATCAAAAATCGGTACAGCAACCGCTGCGGCTCCCGGTTCACGCTCTTCATAACTGGTTGAATACCCGTTACGCTGCACTTCTGCAAGCTGTTGACGATAATGCTCAACATCTACGGTAAGCGGCCAATCTGGACTATTTAACAGTTCTTCTTGCTGTTCACTACTGGAAAAAGCGACTAACACTTTACTGGATGCTCCTACTGTCAAAGGCAACCGTGCTCCTACTGGTGCAACACGTCGTACCGCCTGATTACTTTGCACTGCTTGAATCCGTAAGCGCTCGTCTCCATCTCGCAAATACAGGCTGATCGTTTCGCCCAGCTGTTCACGCAATTCTTCCATATCTGCAAGCAATAACAACGCAGGGTCATCGTTTTGTGATAGGTGAGTCGATAACTCCCAGATTTTGATCCCTAGACGGTATTTATCTGTACTGCTATTGCGAATGACAAAGCCTTTTTCTTCTAACGTAGCTAATAAACGATGTACCGTACTTTTGTGTAATCCAATTTCCGTAGCAATCTCGGTGAGTCCAAGATCGCTCGTTCGGGTAAAACACAGTAATATGTCTAACGCACGTTCTACTGCTCGTACAGTCAACTTGCGATCTTCCATTGTTGTCGCCTCCGCATTTGAATCAGTTTACAACGAATACTGTCTATTTTTGTAAGTTTCACTCAATGAAACTTGGTTACATAAATTATATCGAAGCTAGCTCTAATCGTAAAGAGAAATACGTCGATAATAAGGAAGAAGACGATCATCTAACATTGACTTTACTGAACTAGACTTTTACCATAAGTAGATATTGTCGAATCAAATCGGTTAACGCAACAATGAAGATGAGATACAACTACAAACTTTTAATTCTAGGAGGGGCAAGATGTCCAGTACTTTGCAAAAAAATGCAAAGCCCCATTCGTCTGAGCTAGAAGAGACACCTCCTGTAGTTTCACCAAGACAGATTCGAATAAAGCATGTTGTGGTAGCTTTTGTGTTATCCATAGTGTTTTTTTTCCTGTTTTGCTTTGTGGCACTGCATGCCTATATTGCTTGGGTGCTGTCTAATCCGACAGTAGCAAGTGTCTACTCTAATCCAATGCAGGCAAAAGGAATGGCTTACGAAGATGTAACATTCCCGGCAGCGGATGACAGCCGGATGATGCAAGGTTGGTATATTCCAGCGGAACAGAAATCGTCCAAAACGATTGTGTTTAGCCACGGATATGGTGCAAATCGAGAAGAAACATGGATTCCGATGTACGATCTCGCTCATTATGCGCATAAGCTTAATTTTAATGTGATTATGTTTGATTATGGATTCGCCGCTAAAACAAACAAAGAAGTCGCCACAGGTGGTAAAAAAGAATCTCAACAATTACTTGGAGCGATTCAACTTGCCAAACAAAAAGGTTCTCAAGAAATTGTCGTCTGGGGATTCTCGATGGGAGCAGGTACAGCTCTACAAGCAGGTCTCAAAACAAAAGATGTGACTGCGATGATTTTGGACAGTACCTTCTTGTTAGAACCGGATACACTCTACTATAATATCCAGCAACAGTTGGATCTTCCACGACATCCATCGCTGGAAATTCTGGAATTTCTATTACCTATTGTTAACGGAACAAGCTTGAATCAGATTCCATATCAACAGGTGAAAAAGGAAGATTATCCATTTCCTATTTTCTTTATTCATGGGACAAACGATGATAAAGCTCCTTACCAGATCGCAGAGCAACTTGCAGCCAATCAGACCAATCCCGATTCAGGAAGCTGGGTGATCCAAGGCGCTCATCATGAACTGGAATTCCGTGAACATCCACGAGAATATTTACGCAAAGTCTCAGATTTCTTAAGTAGCCTGAATCTAGCGAAAGAAGAAGACGTTAATAATGAACCGTTACTGAATGATGAATTGTCTAACAGTACTTCGGATACATCATCGTCTACTGCTAAGGATGCGAATAGTAAATAACATACGAAATAGCTATGACTTTAAAAGCCCAATTCATTCTCTTTTGAGAAGATGAATTGGGCTTTTGTTATGTATTAAGTGCTCTTACTGCATTTGTGGAGTATACACTTTTTAGAATAAATATTGATTCGGTAGATTCTCTGATTGTCTATAATTTTGAATATCAAAATCAGTCATTTTCTGCCTTTTACAAACGAGTGTCATTTCGAGAAGAATTATAATCAATATAATCGTAACCTAGAAATTCAACTCTCTGGTCAAGCGAAATACGTATCATTTCATTTCTAATATGAGTTAGTGCTCTTTCAGCGCTAGCATGATCTCTATGGCTAAAATGTCTATTGTCATCAGGATATCGTCCCAATGTATTATATTTAGCTAACGTTACACCATAAGCTTCGATACCCTCAAGAAGTGTAGGCATTTTCTCACGTAAAAGAATGATTTGTCTGGCTAGCTTATGATCATCATTCAATTCTGCTCCTAATAAAACACATACGCCTTTTAACCATTTTTCCGCACACTGACTAGCATTATAAGCGCTCTCACCAAGATAATCCATTTCAATATCTTCTCCAACATGTCTAGCAGCATCTTCTTTATTTGTTAAAAAATTTTTATAATTAACTTCAGCTTTACGAAACCAGCGATGGGGATCAACCATATAATTGAATACCTTCTCTTTCTATCGAATTCATAAAAGTTTGTCCATCATATTGTCCAATGGTACCTAGTACAATATCAAATTTTGCATCAGGAATATACTTTAAGGCTATCGTTACTAAAGAAGCATATAGGATATCGTATTCGTCTTCTTCTATACCATTACCAAGATATTCGACGTAGAAATCAAAGTCGCTTTTAGCATGACTGATTCCTTTGGCTTTGCTACCAAACAAGTATATTTTAGTAATACGCTCCTCCATTAAAGACATATCGCGGCTTATTTGTTGAGCTAATTCTAAATCTTCTTTAGCTGGTCCAATATGCTCATTTCGTTCAGCAATCATACTAGAATCAATATCTATCACCATTCGAGAAGAATCAATACCATTTTCTCGCAAAAAAATACGTAGTTGCTCAGTAATATGATTAGGTACATGCAGCGCCATAATATCTCCTCTTTCATATAAAACTGATTTTGGTGAATCCGATGCGAATAATGTAGTCATGTTTAAATCCCACTACGTTCATATAAAACTAGAAGGTTGATTAGAAAAACCACCATCAGCAAAAGTGTTTAAATCCCACTACGTTCATATAAAACTCCGAACTTTTACACCTCTAAACCCGCAGTACATCAACGTTTTGTCCCATCTGTTTTTTACGTTTTGCATTGAACCTCCAATAAGGAAAATAGACACTTGTCTAGAAACGCTTCAATCCCTTATTACACAAGGCATCCAGCGGATTCGACAAAATAATCGCTCACTGCATTTTTATCATCATTGCTTTATATTTAAATCATACGTCAGAACAACTCAATCTTTCAATACTATACGTAAATACATTTCCATATCCTTTTTAAGACTTCAACGCTCGACCAATCACCCATTCAAGCACACGCCAGGGTAATAGTTTGCGTGCCCAGATCATAATGTGAGAACCTTCTCCAATAGCATAGCGTAACTTTGGAGAACGCTTATCTACAATTTTCCCGACAAGATCAGCGACTTCTTGCGGATCAGGAGCGGATGCTGCGGATTTACGAGAATAACGCAATACTGCTTCTAAGCGAGATTGATAGGGTGAATCAGGAATCGTATGGATATCTGCCAGCCCTTTTTCCCAGATTGATGTCCGGTATGAACCGGGTTCTACTAATACCACTTTGATATTAAATTCAGCCATCTCATGATGCAAGCTTTCACTAAATCCTTCGATTGCGAATTTGGAAGTGGCATACGGTGCATATCCGGGAAAAGCAGATAGTCCACTCACACTGCTCATATTAATAATATAGCCCTGCTTTTGCTCACGCATCATCGGAAGAACCGCTTGAGTCATTGCTATCAGTCCAAACACATTCGTTTCTAATTGTGCTCGCCATGTCTCCATCGGTACATGTTCGATAAATCCACCTACAGCATACCCTGCATTATTGATAAGAATGTCTATATTTCCATACTGCTGTTGGATAGTTGTGACTGCAATCTGAATAGATAAAGAATCGGTCACATCCAGCTGGATATAATGAATACGGTCAGTGATTCCTTTTTGCTCAGCGATACGTGCCAGTTCTACGTTGCGTGTCAAATCTCGCATTGTAGCAATAACAGTAATTCCTTTTTCTGCTAATAACACTGCAATTAACAATCCAAATCCACTTGATGTGCCTGTCACCAAAGCGATACGTTTGCGTTCCAATGACGCTTCTACTTGGTTGGACATAAGATCCTCCTTTATCTACTTTATGTCTGAATATACTACTTTATTTTAGAATGATCCTATTTCATTTCGATATAGAAAATAGCTATAGAGCTACTTATCTACTGACTCACAACGCCCACTTTCGTTCGACTCGCCGTAACTTTATGATTCCGGGCGTGAACTCATATGCTGTAAAGGTAATCGCTGGCATGACGGCTTGTAAAGTATCGCAGATATGCTGGATACGATGAATGATTTGCGCTTCGACAGCTTGATCCTGTGCTATATGATCTGTTTTTCCAGTAAGACGATAGCTGATTTCCAGTTGGTTGATCTGATACTGGATCACACGATAATGTTCAATATCTGCGGAAGCTCCTATAATCGCTCTTGTGATCAGATCGGGGAATAGCGGTACTTTTTCTGCTGTCGTCTGATGAGTGACATAAAGAATATCGTCGCATCGTCCTTCAATCTGTTCGATAGTAAGCATCGGTGATCCACAAGGACAAGGCTCTGCGGCTTCGGTCAGAATATCATTTAAACGATACCGTATAATCGGTTGAGATACCCGCGAGAAGTCCGTGATAATCGGTACAAACCGTCTGCTTTGCTGATCCAACATTTCTTTCTCAATATGTACAATATCTTCGTTCAGATGCAGATTACCATATTCGCACGTCGCTCCGAGGAAACCTTCTGTACACTGATACACCTGATGTACTTTTTGCATAAAAACAGATTCAATATATTGACGATCCAAAGGATCTAATACTTCTGCCACCGAAATGATTTTGCGTGGCTCTATCGTTAACAAGCCTGATGATTGCTGCTCTGCTAATAAACGCAACATGGAAGCAGGCGCAATCAATAGACTCGGTCGGTATCGTTCAAGCTGCTCAATATGCGTTGTGATCGGTACCAATAGATCGAAATAACAAAATTGCAGTTTTCCTTTTTGTACCGATTCATACAGATTACTATTCGCTCTCAAAAAGAACGCAATCTTCTCAGGTTGCCGAATACCACCGGGTAACAACTTGGCAAGCACAGTCCCTGTCCATTGTGCTTGTTCTTGGGGACTCACTAGAAATAACCCTCGATTACCCGATGTACCCGAAGACAGTCCGATAGTCACTCCTTGCAAAGTAGGTTCAAAATCTCGTGTCTGCTCTGCTTGATCGGCAATCTCCATCGCTTCTCTTTTGGCAATACCCAGCGTATTCAATTGATCAAAATGTTCCATCATTATCGACTTATCTATCAACGGAAAGTCACGCCACTGATCATCAGTTATCCCTTGCCACAATTGCTGATAAAAAGGTGATTGTTGCCGTATATAACGCACATGCTTGATAATTTTCTTTTCTTGCCATTGCTCAAGCTCTGCTCGACTATTCCAACCTTTACGATAATGAGTACATACATAATGATAAAGGATGCGCATCGTATTTGTGAGTTCGCTTAATCTTTTCACAACCATCGCCCTCCCCACTGCTGTAATGCCTGCTTACAATGACTAGGGACGATCCGAATAGATCGAGATGAGAGGTGCAACTGACGTAATTTTTGGAGATTAAGCCTATATTGCTGACGATCTGACATAATCATACCTGCCAGAAAATGAGGCGGACGATTCTCGGTAAAAGCGATACTAGACCATACGGTATCCGCACATAACAAATAATCATCATTGGTTGTCGATACCAATAGTCCGATCATCCCTTCTGCATGACCAGACAATTCAATAGCAATCAGACTTCCATCTCCCAATATATCGTACCCCGTTTGCCACGGAAATTCTTGTGTAATCAGATCGTTGTCTCGGGATACATCATGTCCAAGATGACTATATAGCAATGAGGTTAACGGTTGGGAATCTGATCGATGCAACACACGCGAGCGTTCGGTGAGATCATCCGGCAATAAACCTGCTAGAAATCCTGCTTTAACCGCTCGGATCGAACTCAAATCTTTGACCGCTTGATACGATTCGGAAAGGTATATAAATGTCGCTTGCGGAAAGTCTTTTGCTCCAGCAATATGATCTCCATGAAAATGCGATAAGATCACATACTTAATCTGATCTGCCATAATGCCTTGCTGTTCCAATTGCGAAATGACCGAGTCCTCTTCCTGATAGATCACCGGTGTAATATAACGGTACAACGATTGTGGTAACGTGGCTGTTTCTTCAAAAAAGCGTGCACTATATCCCGTATCAAATAAGATATACCCGTGCTCAGGATGCTGAATACAAGCAAACCCTGCTGGAAATGACACCGCTCGTAACGAACCGCCTTGTAATGTCAAAAATTCAGGATGAGTACAATATCCAGCTGCTCCGATCCATAATCGCACTGCTGATGAAGTGATCATTGAGCACACCACCAATCTGCAAATCGCTCTAACCCTTGATCGACACTGATACGAGGCATATAACCTAATTTTTGCTGTGCTAACGAGATATCCAGTGTATGAGGTACTGCAATCGACCCTACACTATAACGAGTCAAGGGAGGTTCGCCTAGCGCTGGGAATAGACGATACACAGCTTCCATTCCTCCTGCGATCAGATGGGCTACCGAATAAGGTACATTTCGAGTATGTAAAGGTATATCTAAGCGTTCAAATAAACGCGACAACAATTCGACAAACGCAATCGGTTCACTATTGGATATATTGTACGCCTGTCCAAGCGCTGTCTGTGGTGCTTTTGCACCTAGTAACATTGCATCGACAACATTATCTACGTAGGTCAGATCTATCGGCGCGCGCCCCCCTTGTAATAGTGGCACACCGGATTGACGATTGACTTCTAATAACCGTGGAAATAACGTCTGATCCATCGGTCCAAAAATCGCACGCGGACGAATCATAATTGAAGCTAAACCTTGCTTTTTATAAGCTTGCAATACAATCTGTTCAGCTAATAATTTGGTTGCCGCATAATGATTGACTGACTTACGAGGTAAAGGATCGGATTCTCGAATCCCGTAGTGAGCTTTGCCATCAAAATAAATACTGGGTGTAGACACATGAATCAATCGCTGGACATCATGCCGAATACAACCATCAACAATATGTTGAGTGGCTTTTACATTGCTTTGATAAAATTGTTGATATTTGCCCCACGGCGAAGACAATGCAGCACAATGAAAAACGATATCTTGTCCTTTACAAGCTTCTATCGCTTGCTCTGCATCTCCTAGATCATAATAATTCATCTGTACGCCAATACGTTCTAATGCTTGTCCACGGCTTTCATCTCGCCCTGTTCCATGAACATCCCAGCCTAGTGCGACTAATCGTCTAGCTAGATGTCCACCCAAAAATCCTGTCGCCCCGGTAATTAATGCTCTGGTCATAAGCTCTCCTTTCCATTCCATTCGATATCATGGGTTAATGCTTCAGTCAGTGAAATACGCTCTGTACGACAAGTTCGCAACGCTTGAGCGACTAATCGAAATTGCTCCCAAAATGGCTTGCGATCGTCTGCCTGATATACCACATCTGTCGCCCTTTGTAGACTGTTCCACCAGTTTTTCCAAGCTTGCCAATCCCGATTGTATTTGATGCCTGCTATCCACATCGGTAACGTCAATACTCTAGCTGTTCCTACGGCTGGCATAATTACTTGACCACTTTGCGCTATTGACTCAGGATCTAGCAATGCTTGAATCATTGTATCTTGGTGTTGAAAAAGATGAATCCCACTGGTCGTTCGTGGATTACATTCAATCGGATATAGAATGCCTGTCGAATCTTCTTCAATAAAATCAAAACTAATCTGTCCACAAAAAGCAGTATTAGATGGATGTTGATCCTCTAAAGGTATCCCTTGAACAAATTGGCATACCCACTCGTACGCTTTATTATGCTCTATAGCTTCAAAATATACACTCGCTCCTGTACGTGATGTTCTATAGTTACTTGTATACGTAGCATGTGCGATCACGATACCTTTATGTACAAGACTATAGGTACAGATAGCTTTCCCTTTGATATATTGCTGAGCAATCCAAGCTGATGATTCATATTGTTTATTCATTGCTGTTGTTTCTGTTGTTATCATTGTATTTGCTGTAGTCTTTTGCTTTTTTGAAGCTATAATACGTCTGCGTTCCCACGGCATAATCACTCGCGATGCAAATCTAGAATAAATCGGTTTCCGCACAAATGTATGACCTTCTGCATCAGGCACCGAATAATCATAAGAGTCTGTTGAAGGCTCTACTACCGGGAAAGTGATCGGAGCGACTTGATTATTCATTATCACTTGTTCGATAAATTTTCCTTTGTGATGCAGAGTATGCAGTGTAGAGAGCGAAGGTGTAAGCACTCGACAAACCCTTTGCAATCGTTCCAGACCTTGCGCAATATAAAAAATCTCTTCACATGTCGGGAGCAAAAGATCGATCTGATGCTCTATGATCAATTGCTCTAATGCAGACAGATATAATTGCGGTTGTTGGCGGGGCGGTGGCACTTGAAAGCTCTCCACCACAGCACTCGATACACGGCACAGATGATACCTACTACTTTCAGCCACATAGACATAATGACCGTTACGATGCAAAAGGCGAGCCCACTCAAGCGCTACAGGAGCACGTCCACCTGTAATCAATATCCGTTGTGGTGTGACTGGCTCAGTACTCAAGCACCATTCCTCCTAATGATAATCCTGCCGCTGTTCCCATTAATAGAATGCGATCGCCACGTTCTATTCTTCCTTGTACAATCGCTTCATGAATGCCCATCGGAATAGATGCAGCTATCGTATTCCCATGATTAAGAGTGATATCGAGAAATTGTTGTTTGCTAATGCCTAACTTTTTGCGTATCAGGCGCATTGCCATAGCGCTACCCTGATGAGGAATAACCAATTTGAAATCTTCCATTTTGGTATGAGATTGCTCTAACAATTGATCAATAAAGTCAGGTAATAATCGGGAAGCCATGCGGAAGATTTTCTGTCCATCCATAAAAAATAAAAAAGATTCTGCTAGATCTTTTTGCAGATGAGCAGGTAATCGTGTACCTCCACCTTGAATTTCAGAATAACGTGCGCCTTTACTATAGGTTTGAAGCGAAGTATGTATAATTCGAGCAGACTCTTCTGGCGCAGATGCACCAATAATCACAGCGGCTGCTCCATCTCCGAATAAAGCTGCACTTTCTTTATTTTCCCAATTAAGCCCTGCCGATGCAATCTCTGTAGCTACCAAAAGAACATACCGATATCGTCCTGCGGCTACCAGATAAGACATCGTATCCAAGCCGACCAAAAAGCTTAAGCAGGTCGCATCAATATCAAAAGCAGGCACACCTGACTCTTCTTGTCCCATCGCTTGCTGGATAAATACCGCTGTGCTTGGTAATGGCTGTTCTTTGGTTCCACTTGTACATACAAGACAATCCATATCTGCAAATGTAAGACCTGCTGCATCCAAAGCATCTTGCGCCGCTTGTGCGCCCATCATCGAAGCTGTCTCACCTTCACTCACATAATATCTGGTGCCCACACCTGTCGCTTTGTGCGTCCAACCTGCTTGTACTCCTAGCTTCTGATCCAATTCTTCATCGGTTACTGCACGCTTCGGTAAATATTTACCGGTTCCTACGATTTTCACTTTGCGTAATTGCATGATAGACCTCTTTTCTTATTCAATCCCGTTCTTAATCCACTTCTACTTCGGTTCTCTATTCGTCATATCGCTGAATCAAGTACTCTTCCATCTGTTGAATATCTTGTAGTGAAAATAAAGTCTGTTCCTTGATCATTTCAATCGATTGACCTTCTGCTAAAATAGATTTTAATTGCTCTGTATATGAAGTTACATCGGGTACTTGCGCTAACTCAGATAGACTGCCCATCGTGCCTTGTTGTACAACAGGATATCCTTTGTCCTGCTCCCCTACTGCCAGATCATAAAAGCGCCGAATCCCTGCGGACAATTCATCTCCACGGCCTTCTACAATAATAAAAGCCGTAATAATATAGGCTTTGGCTTGTCTACGCTGAGCTATACCGCAGAACTTTCGTCCAGCAATACTCACATCATAATCTCCCGGACAAAATGCTCCTTCGATCTCACCCACATGAGCATGTGCATTCCACGGATCGACTGCTCGACTGATCCAATCCGCCATAAAGCGAAAATCGCGATGAATACTAATATTGCGCTTAGGATTAGGGAGTATAATCGATAGATTCAAAATACCGGGATGTAAAGGAACTGCCGCACCACCTGAAGGACGTACACAGACCGATGTACCCTTTTGCCGAAATTGTTCCATTGCTCGTGTAGCGTACGTCAATCGCCGATCACGCAGACCAATCGCCATACCATCTGTATGTCGCCAGAGATGAATCACAGGAGGATGCCCTTGCCCCACTTGACGACACATTAACTCTTCCCATGCTAATGGTGCTAATATCGAATCTCCTTGCTCTACCAATGGTCGTTCTACCCATACCGCCTGTTCCAAACCTACAGGCACATCGATTAATGTAGGGATAGAATGTCGATGATTGTCTGCTGACATCATGATTCCTCCACTTCAGTTGCTTGATTCTAATCATTGTATTATATCAGTTTCTATATGTCCTCTACATAAAAAAATGGTGGACACAACGCCATTTGGCATCATTTCCACCATTTTTGAATAATCACTTTTACCTTGTTATATCATCAAGAACGAACTTGAATTGCAGTATATTGTTCAAACCATTCCCGATTACTTTGCATACGGGCATCATATTGTTTTTGTCCAAGGTCTTCTTTCATACTCTGGCGAATAGCTCTCATGCCTACATTCATATCTACTAATTGCTTAGCAGAAGCAGGTTTAATCATCACTATTGGTTTTGAAGTAGTGCTCCATGTTTGAGTCACATTCTTTACACGACGTATATTTTGATTAGTATGATGAATCGATTGCAAAGAAGCTTCATTCAATTTAATTAATTTGTTTCTTAGCATCAGATCATCTCCTTTAATAATAGTATAACTCTATTATCCTTCTTGCATCAATATCATCTAAGTACATACCTTGACTATTTCCAATAAACTTTGCATTGAATCGTTGTTGATAATATCTGATTAATTCGTTTTTAGGAACAAATGAAACGAACCCATCATATCCTATAGATTGACTGTATAAACAAGCTTGTCCCAGAAGAACATCTGTTACATTCACAAAAATACGATCTTTAAAACGATAACGATTTTGAGGAGCGCTTTCTAACAAATCAACATATACATGATCATCATTATCACGATATGCTATTGCACCTTGTATGTAAGAACTATGTATAGAAAGAAGCTTATAAGCGTTATAGTCATTGTTGCTTTGGCAATATATCGACCAGTCAAATTCGACTTGCCATCCTAACTTATGAAGATTATCTGTATCAGAATCTACCATTGATACTATTTCTGCCAAGTAAACATGATTTAATCTATCTTTAAGATGCCAGTCGGGCATATGTTACAACTCCTTGATTACAAAATGACTTTATTAAGTGTAACATATTTTATACTTTCTAAATATACATCTATCTAAAATAAACAAAAACAAGACCCCTTCTATTTAGTAAGTAGGCGTCTTGTTTTTTATTCATATTTAGTCTTTAATCAATGCTAAAAATTCAGCACGTAATGGTGCATCTGTACGGAATCCACCGCGAACTGCGGAAGTGATCGTTTTGCTACCTGGCTTTTTAACACCTCGTGCACACATACATAGATGTTCGCCTTCAACCACAACCATAACGCCTGTTGGATCAAGTACTTCCACCAATATATCTGCGATTTGAGAAGTAATACGTTCTTGAACTTGTAGACGACGACTGACAGCTTCGACCAGACGAGCGAATTTGCTTAAGCCTGCAATTTTACCGCTAGGTACATAACCGATATGCACTTTGCCGAAAAAAGGAGCCATATGATGCTCACATTGACTGTAATAGACAATGTCTTTAACGATAACCATTTCTTCGTGATTCTCGTTAAAAGTTACACCTAGCGCTTCTCTAGGATCTACGCTATAACCAGCAAAAATCTCCTCGTACATACGAGTAACACGTGCAGGCGTATCAAGCAAACCTTCACGTTCTGTATCTTCTCCGATCAAT
The DNA here is from genome assembly GCF_028594455.2 of Paenibacillus sp. PK4536. Classification (NCBI taxonomy): domain Bacteria; kingdom Bacillati; phylum Bacillota; class Bacilli; order Caryophanales; family Paenibacillaceae; genus Paenibacillus; species Paenibacillus sp. PK4536. Next base: position 1,822,582 of record NZ_CP126313.1, on the reverse strand, counting down.
TTCAAAATCTGACGGATATGGTCTTCAATCTGTGCACGGTTTTCACCGACTTCAAGATTGGTATAATCTTTGATACCAGCCATAGTGACCTCCTCTTCCCATTACAAGGTCTTTATGGACCTGATCCCTGTGATGCTACTTGCTTATCTTCTGCGTTTACCTGTATTTCCGCGACCCATAGGAGGCATTTTAGCTTTAGGCGCTTTGCCACCTTGTGGATTATTTTTCATCATTTGTTGAGCTTGTTGCATCTGCTTACCATTCAGGTTGTAACCCATTTGCTTCGCCATTTTTTGCAAAGCTGCTGGATCGTTTTGCATTTTTTCCATCTGTTTGCGCAAATAATATGCACCAATAAAAAAGCCGCCAATCAGACCGACAATCAAAGTCACGATTGGAATGACCCAGTTTAACCACGTCATAACTGCCACCCCTGTAGATGAATTATAGTGTGAAGTTCCTTGTAAAAGGGTACACTACGCCCTTAACCGATAAAGGCAGGAACAGCATTTATCATACCATTTCCGTGATCGGCTTAGCAAACATTTTCAATCGTTAGAAGTTACATCATAACTGCTTCAATAAATGTAGTCGTTGCATTCGCCAGATCAATTTCTTTGACGTCTAGATCGCCACCACTTCCGCTTACAATGCGTACCACCGGACGACCGGGTAAGCCCCTATGTTGTCTGACGATCACACCTGTTTCTTTATTCGATAATCGCACACCTGTACCATTAGGATACACCGAGATAATACGTGTAAATTCCACTAACACATCATGATCTAACATACGATCCGATTGAGCCATCATTTCTTCGCAAGCTTGATGAGGCAATAATCCCTGCCCACCGTTGTCTTTGGATGTAATCAGATTATCATAAGTATTCGCTGTGGCTACAATACGAGCATACACATGAATTTCTTCTTCATTAAGTCCACGTGGCTTGCCTTTGCCATCCATTCGTTCATGATGTTGAAGTGCAATATGAGCGATCATTAAGTTGAATTCTCGCTTGGTTTTGATGAGTTCGAATCCACGCCATGTATGATGGTTTTTGGAACCGATCTCCAGATCATCTTCCGCTATCTTTGAAAATTTACCAACATCATGCAGTAAAGCCCCTGTTGCTAAATCTTTCAGTTGATGTTGATTGAGTCCCATATTCATCCCCATCATAGCGGATAAAAGACAGACATTCATCGCATGTACATATTGCACATTATCGTTTGTTTTGATATCGGTTAATTGCACCTGTACTTCACGCATACTTGTAATATCTTCAAGCAATTGTTCAATACTAAAAGCTACTTTATTCGGACTCCACTCTTTACCGGAACGAACAGCATCGAACGTATCACTCATTTCACGGATCATCATCTGTTTGGTCGCTTCGCTGAGTACCTCTTCCATTTCAATATCAGCAAAGTTCTCATCTTGAATATACAACATCGTGACCCCGATCCGATTGAGCGTGTTAATCATATAGACGGTCAGTTGTACACCAGCAGACAATAGAATCGCTCCATTACCTGAATAAATCGCTTTGCCTAAATATTGCCCTGTCTCTACTTTATCGATGTTTACGTACCTCATGGGAAGTCTCCTTTACCGATATTAGGATATGAGCTCTATTTCAATTCAAATAGCACAGGTTCAATAGGATACCCTTCCAGATTCAACAACCATTCTTTCAGTGGTAGACCACTACCATAACCGACCATTTGTCCATTCATTCCAATCACACGATGACATGGAATAAGCAGCGGTACTGGATTACGATTATTAGCGCCTCCAACGGCTCGTACTGCTGTAGGATGGCCAATCTGCTGAGCGATCCATTTATACGAAACGACTTCTCCATAAGGAATAGTCTGTAACCCTTGCCAGACCAGACGCTGAAAATCAGTACCTTGCAAATCAAACGACAACTCAAAAATTTGCCGCTCTCCTGCAAAATATTCATGTAACTGCTGTACGGCTGACTGTAAATGATCAGGCGAATATATATACTCATGATCTCCATACCAGCGCTTCGCCCAGATCGCCATCTTATCTTTATTATCGGCATAAGATTTAAAATCTAAACGGCATATCCCGTGAAGTGACGATGTTAGCGTTATTGTTCCTGTAGGCGCCTTAATTTCATCATAATACAAAGAAATCATTCTGCGATCTCTCCTTCAAGTATAGCTTTGGCTTGGAGTAAACGTTCCGTGACTTCAGGCTCTACTTCTTTGGCGAGCGCATGGATCACTGCTTGTAGCGCATCTTCGCCACCTATTCGGCTAAGCGCCCATGCGATTGTTCCTCTGAGCTCTGGTCTAGGATCACGATGTAGTAATTCGGTTAACTTCGGCACAGCCGATTTGTCCCGGAAATTCCCGAGCGCAATAACTGCATTGCGTTGAATGGGCTTTTTGCCACGCCATGCCGCAGAAGTATCACCAAATTGTTCTTTAAATTCTCGATTACTGAGATCAAGTATCGGTAATAATAATGGCTTGGCTTTTTCTGGATCAGGGCGAAGTTCTTCTTGATGATTCCAGTTCTTGCCTTTGTTTTTGGGACATACAATCTGGCAGGTATCGCAACCATACAATCGATTTCCGATCTTACGCATATGTTCATCAGATAACATGCCTTTAGTCTGTGTTAGAAAAGAAACACAGACTTGTGAGTTCAATTGTCCGGGACCTACTAATGCTCCTGTTGGACAAGCATCTATACATTTGGTACATGTTCCACAATCTTCAGTAACTGGCGTATCGGGTGGAAACGGAATATCCGTGATCATATCACCTAGAAATATCCATGAACCTAATGTAGGTGAAATCACAGCACAGTTTTTACCGTAAAAACCGATCCCTGCACGCTGAGCCACCGCTCGATCTGACAACACCCCGGTATCTACCATACTTTCTATTCGAACTTCCGGTACCTTTTCCCGAATAAAATCTTCTAAACGCTGCATCCGATCACGTAGTACATAATGATAATCTTTGCCCCATGCTGAACGTGCCATAATGCCTCGATATTGTCCGGGTTCTGACTTAGGCGGGTTTTCCATCTTGGAATGATAGGTAACAGATATCGCTATAATCGACTTTGCTCCATCTAATGCCAAGCTCGGGTGAATACGTTTCTCAATATCCGGTTCTTCAAAACCTGATTCATGCCCTTTACGACGATGCTCTTCTAAGACTCCTTTTAAATACAAAAAAGGATCTGCTGTCGTAAAGCCTACATCATCTATGCCCAGCGATGGCGCAGCCTGCTTGATTTCAAGCTTGAGCTGTTCCCATCTGGTTGTTGTTTGTTGTAATACTTCTTGCTGCGTCATGCACTGTCACCTCCTATAATATGTTCTATAAAAATGCCCATTTGGATAAAGGCCATATAATAAAATCGGCACGCCCGACAATCTGCGTTAAAGCTATCGTACCAAAAATACGACTGTCTTTACTCATTCCTTCATGACGATTATCACCCATGACATAATATTGCCCTTCTGGCACTATCATCGGCTTGTGATCTTCATCTCCTATATCGGTATCAATATACGTTTCCTGCTGTTCAATCTGATTGATATATACTCGGTGGTTACGAATCTCAATCGTATCTCCGCCGATAGCAATGACTCGTTTCACTAACAATTTGGAGCTGGGGCTTGCACTCAATATAGGATCATGCAAAATAATAATATCTCCGCGTGCCGGTGTATGAAATTTATAGATTAATTTATTGATAAACAACCGTTCTTGCTGTACAAGAGTTGGCTGCATCGACTGTCCTTTAACTGTTGATATATTAAATACCCAACTATTCAATATGCCGAGTATGATTAATGCCAAGACCATCGTCTTGAGCCATTCCCGCCAATACATAATACACCTCATTTAAAATCTTACGTTATGTTTATTATACCTTAAATTCTTCCTAAATATAGAAAAGCACATCTTTATTCCCATCCGTGTTTCGGAGGGCAAGATGTGCTCATATGTGGATATTACATAAAATTCTTCTCTCTAAACTTTACGCATGAACAGCAACGATACTGAGTTTGTCAAAAGTCTTCAAGACTTTATTCTCTCCATATCCCATTGCTTCGTAAAGTGGTAATACAGCCTTGTTGTGCTCATCGCCAGCGACCATAATGCCACTGACATTGCGTTGCTCAAAACGTTGTTCCATAGCTTTGACAAGTGCCGTACCTACACCTCTGCGTCTAACATCAGGATGTACAGCGATGCGGTAATAACAACCAAAATTCCGATCGATTGTACCGATTAATAGACCAACAATCTCTTCGCCTTGTTCCGCTACTACGATTAGCTCGGAATCCCATGATAATTGTGTGGCGAACGGTCCCATCGTGTTCTCGTAACATTCTTCAGATAAAGCCACCTGCAAGAGTTCTGTAACGAGACTCAAATCACTTAATTTAAAGGAACGAACATTCATACTCCAAACTCCCTTTTCATCAGCTTGATTAAGTACACCCTTATAAAAAAACAAAAAGAAGGACATTCGCTTATAGAAGCGTTGCGTCCAACGATAAAGGATTGCATAAAATCCTATAGTACACATCGACCAAAAGACAACAAAAAACTGCAAAAATGTGCAGAATATAACCTCAACGATAATTAAACCACAATTTCCGCCAGATTACACCAATTTTCTTTTGAAAGCGCTTAATTACTCTGTTTTTCACCTATCAGTTCCACTTTAAACATAATTTGGTAATTAAAGGATATCCAATTATATTTATAAATAAACGCTTATAAATATTCACGACAATTATTATATCTTCAATTAAAGTTGTATGCGGGACAAAATATAGTATAACACTACTTTAGTAACCTCACTATACTTTTTGTCATATTTCGTGCATTTTCGACTCTTTTTCCTTCTATTCTTTTTATATATTAAAATAAAATAAATCGCTCGGAACCCGCACCACATCAACTTTCTAAACATAAAAGTTGATTTAGTCAAAAATATACGGTTTAATATAGAGAGTAATATGTTTATTTACATAGGGAACGGTTTTTAGCAGTTGTCATTAAGTTGAATACTATTTTTCTTATTGTTTCTGCTAACTTTCGTTTCTGAATTCTAAATTCTGGGAGGTATTTTACAATGGCATTCGAATTACCAGCATTACCGTACCCTAACAACGCTCTGGAACCACACATCGACGAACAAACGATGATGATTCACCATGACCGTCATCACAACACATATGTGACTAGTCTGAATACCGCTTTGGAAAGTGCTCCTGAATTGCAAAGCAAAAGCTTAGAAGAATTGATCAGCAACCTGGACAGCGTACCTGAAGGTATTCGTACAGCAGTTCGTAACCACGGTGGCGGACATTACAACCACAGTCTTTTCTGGGAAATTATCGGACCTGACGCTGGCGGCGCACCTACTGGTGATATCGCAGCAGCAATCGATAGCGAACTAGGTGGATTTGAGAAATTCAAAGAAGACTTCGCTAAAGCAGCAACTACTCGTTTTGGTAGCGGTTGGGCTTGGCTAGTTGTTAAAGATGGCAAATTGGCAGTAACAAGTACTCCTAACCAAGATAGCCCGGTTATGGAAGGTGCTACTCCATTGCTTGGTATTGATGTGTGGGAACATGCATACTACCTTAAATATCAAAACAAACGCCCTGACTACATTGCAGCTTTCTGGAATGTAATCAACTGGGATGCAGTAAACAAACGTTACGCTGCTGCAAAATAAGAATATACTCTTTTACAATAGCAGTATCAAAAAGCCCTTTGGAGTATTTATATTCCAAAGGGCTTTTTTTGTATTCTTTATACTCTGATCTTCTTGGTCTTCTGTACACCATTCATCAAAATAACACCTATAAAAATCACGATCAACCCGACAATCGTTCCTAAAGTAATATGTTCATTTAAGAGCAAGATTCCCCAGAAAATACCGAATAGCGGAACTAAAAAAGTTACACTTACTGTTTTGGTTGGGCCGACATGCTCCACGAGATAGAAATATAACAGGTAGCCAATAGCCGTACATAACACCGCTAACCCTAATACAGCGATCATCACCGTTAGCGAAATCGTTGCTGTCGGTACAGTCACTACACTTAAAGGAATAAGAATAATTCCGGCTGCTAGCTGTTGCCCGATCGATAACGAAAGAGCCGGTGTATTGGTAAAGGTAAGTTTCGTATATACACTGCCAATGCCATAAAATAACGCCGCTGTTAGTGAAGCACCGATCGACAACCATACTTCTAGAGTAAACGGAACTGAACTCCAACCCATCAGAATACACACACCTACAAGTCCAATCAGAATACCAATCACTTTACGAACAGATAAATATTCTTTTAACCAGATGCGAGCTACAATCGCTGTAAAAAGGGGGGTTGTAGCATTCAAAATAGCTGTTAAAGAAGCATTAAGATGAACAGCTGAATACGCAATAAGTGAAAAAGGAATAGCTGCATTTAATAGACCCAACATCAGATAATATTTCCATTCCTTTTTAAAATCAGGCAATTTGCGTACAATAAGCGCATAGATAAGTAGTACAATACCTGCAATCCATACACGTAAATCAATCAGCCAGATCGGCCCCAATACAGGTGCGGCTATTCGTATAAATATAAATGAGGCTCCCCAGAGAGCACCCAATAACAGTAACGCTCCTAATTCTTTAGGTTTCATAATGACTTACCTCCATCATTTCCAAAATATCATATCTCTGTGTACTATGTATTTTCGTTAAACTTTCAGCAATTGACTCTAATTGATAATGATTATCATTATAGATTAGAGTACCCATTGTTTCAACATGTTCTCCAAAATAAGTTACATCAAAACACACCGGATGATAAAACTTTCAATTGATTGCTTTTGGATTTGTCCTGCAAATCTACAAAGCCAAATTAGTATAGCTATATTCACAACAGAAATAGCGTACAATACTGAATCTCTACTGTACGCTATATTCTCGTTGTAACTATACTTTATGATGTCACTATCAAGCTTTAAAAATCAGTCACACTTAATAATAAGGCAGATCCTCTAGCAATTCGGCAAAAGAATGACGACAAGGAATGATCGACTCCTCTTCCTCAAGCCAGACAACAACTTCTCCATAGTGTTGAGGCACTATTCGTAACAAAAAGCTGTTACCTCCAGCATCAGAAGCAAATGGAATACAGACTTCTTGCAAAATATCCCACGCATACTGCATATCTATCATTAATTGCTCTATCGTTAGTGAACCATACGTAATAGGCATAAATCCATGAATCAAAGGCGCATATTCTTCCCCATCTACAAATAACGGTTCTAGATAACCTCCATTATGCTGTAAATAGAATTCTTTGAACGATTCTGGAATTGGATAGTCTATACTGTTAGCAAAGGTCTGCCATTCGTGCTCGGTTAATGATTGTTCACTTTCCTCTAACGATATCATGGCTATATCGCTCCTTTTTACTGGGCAAAATGCTGTTGCAGAATTTTGAGAAATAGATTGGGAAACGCATAATTTTTCATATCGTCTGCGGTAATCCAGCGATAATCGTAAGCAAAAGCTTCACCCACCAGTGTACTTGGAACAGCTTCATAAACTTCTGGATGCTCTGCAACCGCTTCTTGTTGTTCTACTGCCAATGTATCATCAAGGTGAAGTTGTTTTTGGATTTTCTGTAGACTGCTTGGTGTTGAACCTGATAATTTGAGTTCTAGTGTAGCTTGTTCATATTCCAAAGGATCGATCTCTTTCAAAGCGCCTTGTGACGCTTCTAACGGCTGTGTCGCCGAACTTGTATAACGAACAGCAGGCTCTGATTGTTGCCCTTTAGCAGAGACTCCAGCTTCACGACAGCGGAATACACGCATCGTCCAATGGATATGGCTAAACGTATGCTCTTCTGTAATCCACGGCTCTAGCGGTTGGATATCTACTCCTTCGTTATGAATCCCATACGTTAAGCGCTTCATTGCATCTGCATCCGACAAGTCTGCACCTGCACCTGCTTTTTTGGAATCGTCTGCAAGAATATGAGGCAACTCCCACATGCGTGCAAGTAATCCTGTAGCTGGACGTTGACGAATCAATACTTGTCCTGCGCGTTCTCCTGTTCCTTCAACCAGAGCCAGTAAACGATGTTCAGGACGTGGAGGTTTGGATTTGGTTTTGATCGGCAATATAAGCTCCATCCCATTCATTCGTCCTTCACAATGCTTCATCACCGGACAGGTAAGGCAACCCGGGGATTTGGGCGTACATACCATAGCTCCAAGTTCCATTAACGCTTGATTGAAATCCGAAGCACGACCACGTGGAATTAACTCTTTAGCGAGCACTTCCATTTTGACCCGTGTAGGCCCTTTAGCAATATCATCTTCTAAGCAGAAGTATCTCGATAATACACGCATCACGTTACCATCTACGGCTGGAACAGGAACACCATAAGCAATACTAAGCACTGCACCCGCAGTATACGGGCCTATTCCCTTGAGTGCAGAGATTTCTTCTGGTGTATTCGGTACAATGCCTTCATGACGCTCTACCACTTGTTGCGCCGCTGCTTGTAGATTACGGGCACGTGAGTAATAGCCTAGCCCTTCCCAGCTTTTTAACACTTCTTCTTCCGGTGCAGTCGCTAATGCTTCTACCGTCGGGAATTTCTCGATAAAGCGAGTAAAGTAAGGAATTACAGTATCAACACGTGTCTGCTGTAACATAATTTCAGAGATCCAGATATGATAAGGGTTACGACTTCGTCTCCATGGCAAATCACGCTTATGTTCGTCATACCAGACTAACAATTCACGACTAAAATACGTTTTGGCTTCTTGCTGTAAGGCTAAATTAGACATAGTACTCTCCTTCAATGATCGCAATCTTGTGTGATCAGATATGATGTAGAATCATGTTGTAAATGAGGTGCATAAGTGTAGATAACATGCTTAATTTCAATGGGTTAACGTTATTTTTTCGATAACGGCAAAAGCAGAAGCTAATTCGGTCTGGTGAGAAATGCTTAAATGAATAGCATACTGTTCAGCTTGATCTGATAATCCTAATCGCTCCCATGCTTGAGCAGATAAGGCAACCGTAGGTTTGCCTGAAGGATTCGGTACAATCTCTATATCACCAAAGCTTATTGTAGCGCCAATCCCAGAGCCGAATCCTTTAGAAATAGCTTCTTTGGCAGCAAACCGTCCAGCTACAAATTCGTGTAGTTTGGCTCCTTTGGTCTGAGCAATGTTACGTTCGGCTGGTGTTAGTATACGATCTATAAATTTGGACCCTTGTGAACCTGTAACAATTCTAGCTACCCGTTTAATTTCAAGGACATCATGTCCTATACCATAAATCAAAATACGTACCTCCTGCACATTCCAATCTTGAATACTATTATTGTACCATTGGTGTTGCTTGTACTGCCAAGCATGTATAGTTAGATATTGAGCTAAAGCCCGAATCATTGCTTATTCGATATCGGTTACGCTTTGATTACCAAGTGCTTTGGGTAAGTAGTACTTAGAAGGAGGTAATGATGATGTCAAATTCATTCACGATCCCCGGAGCAGACGGGGCAGTCATTCGTTGTACTCGCTACCCTGCTAAGCATGAAGTACGAGCTGTTATTATTATCGCTCATGGTTATAAAGGATTCAAAGATTGGGGCATGTTCCCGTATGTTGCCCAGCAGTTGAGCAGTATCGGTGATGTGATTACATTTAATTTCTCACATAATGGTATTGGCGAACAGCCAGAAGAATTTACAGAGCTTGAGTTATTTGCTCGTAATACGTATGGTTTTGAATTGGAAGATTTATCGAACTTGACGAATTATATAAAAGAACAATCACAATATCAAGAAGTACCTGTTTTTGTGCTTGGTCATAGCCGTGGAGGTGGAGTCAGTCTAGTGCATGCACTCGATCATCCAGATCAGATTGCTGGTGTATTATCATGGAATGGTATAAGCGATCTGCCAAGCTTATTCACGACAGAACAGAAAAAAGAAATGGTGACTGCGGGCAGAAGTTATATTACCAATGCACGTACAGGTCAACAAATGCCACTTGATCGAATCATTATTGATGATATTGAGGAGCACCGTGAACAATATGATCTGCTTCATCGAATAACAGAAGCTGCTTTGCCGATTATGCTTGTGCAAGGAACAGAAGATCATCCTCATCTGCTTGAAGGCTCACAAGCTTTGTTAAATGCTAATCCTTCGATTAACTATGTTGCTATTGAAGGCGGTAACCATATGTTTAATACGGTTCATCCTTTTGTCGGTTCTTCTCCTCAATTGGATCAAGCATTGGAAGCCAGCAGTACATTTATTCGTAGTGTTATTGGTAGTCGTTTGGATTAATCTATTTAGTTATTTGGGTTGCCACTTTACATCCAAGCATAAAACAGCGTTCTTTCAACCTTTGCTCAGGTTAAAAGAACGCTGTTTTTTCGTGTGTATAAAAAAATCCGTCATTATGTTCAGACTTTATAGTATAGCAACTGTGATTTAGATACCTGGAATTGGATCACGTTTGTGTGCAGTGCGTTTGTAATAACTTTCAAGACGCTCTGCTGCTACTGGATCTATTGTTTTGCCTTCTAGATAGTCACTATTGTCATTATACGTAATCCCTAATTCGTCTTCATCCGTTTGATCTTCCCATAGTCCAGCAGAAGGAGCTTTGTCTAGAATCGATTGGGGTACAGCCATATGTGTAGCCAATTGACGAACCTGACGTTTGTTTAACGTGCTTAATGGCGTGATATCTACTGCGCCATCCCCATATTTGGTGAAAAAGCCTGTGATCGCTTCAGAAGCATGATCGGTTCCGACTACTAACAAATTCAATTCATTAGCTAGTGCATATTGAGTGACCATACGTGTTCTTGCTTTGATATTACCTTTGGCTTGAGGTGTAATCGGATCTTGAATATCAATGCTTGGCAACACTTTATTTACAAGATCAGTGATGGCATCTACACCGCTCTGTACATCGGTTTCAACGGTATGTTCAAGCTTGAAAGCTTCAGCAACTGCATAGCTATCAGCAATATCTGATTGTTGTCCATACGGTTGATATACACCAAGTGTCATGTATTTTTTACCTGTGGACTCACTAAGCTCATCCGTTGCTTGTTTACAAAGACCTGCGGCAACTGCACTATCAATTCCACCGCTAATTGCAATCAGTAATCCTTGTGTACCTGATTGTTGAATATAGGATTTGAGAAAATCAACACGCTTGCGAATCTCTGCATCCGGTTCAATTGTTGGTTGAACACGTAAATCATCAATAATTTGCTGTTGTATACTCATCTTTATTTCCACTCCTTTTATTCATTCTGTAATACATCTTTACCCATTCCATTCTATTCATATCAGCTAAAAAAAACAAATGCCCTACCATTTTCAGCTTAGCCGAAAATCGCAGGACATTGATAGATGTTTATATAAACCGTTAGGTTAGATTACAGGCAATATTTTTCAAATGCATCATTCAATGCATAAGCAATATCTTCTGCTGAATTATTTTCAATCTGGTGACGCTCGATAAAGTGGACTAATTCTCCATCTTTCATCAAAGCAATCGAAGGCGAAGACGGTGGGAATGGTGCGAAATATTCGCGTGCTTTGGCTGTTGCTTCTTTATCTTGTCCTGCAAATACCGTATACAAATGATCCGGTTTTAATTCATTTTGCAGTGCTTGAGCTACGCCTGGACGACATTGACCTGCTGCGCATCCGCATACAGAGTTCACGACAACCAGTGTTGTTCCTTTTTGATCAGGAAGATGTGCTTCTACCTCTTCTGGAGTACGAAGCTCCGTAATACCTAGTGTAGTTAGTTCATCCCGCATCGGTTGAACCATATCTCGCATATATTGATCAAAAGACATTGACATTGTTATTCACTCCTTACTTTTAATAAGCGTTAAGTTATATTATACAGTCATATAGGCTGAAAGCAAGCAACAGAATACAATACTTGTTAAGACAATACCATAAATTAATCTTTATTTTCAGTAGAATTCACTTGATCATGCGAAGGATCAAAGATGACGTTAAACGTTGTTTTGACGCCTTCTTCTGATTCTACCTGAATACGACCATGATGGCGCTCAACAATACTCAGGCAAAGCGATAACCCCAAGCCTGTCCCTTTGGATTTGGTCGTATAAAATGGCTCAAATAATTTCTCCAACTTATCTGGAGAAATTCCCGGCCCTATATCTTGAATACTCATGGTCACCTCATTGCCATGACAATACGTCTCGATCTTGAGCTCACCTTTGTCATCCATCGATTCCATTCCATTGCGTGCCAGGTTCAGAATAAGCTGTTTGATCTCTTTGGAATTTAAGTTCAGTTCAGGCAAATCTTTGCCGGGTACAAAAACGATACTTTGTCCTCGTAGATTCGCATCTGCCCATAATAACGGCAGCAATTCTTCTATAATAGAATGTAAATGAATCCACTGCTTCTCAACCACTCGATTCTGTGCTAGAGACAAAAAGTCGTTAATAATACTATTTGCACGATCCAGCTCATCCATTACTATCACGTAATAATGATCTAGCGAAGGTGGGCTCTTTTCTTGCATTAACTGCAAAAACCCTCTAACGACTGCCATTGGATTGCGGATCTCATGCGTGATACTAGCAGCCATTTTACCAACGAGGCTTAATTGCTCCACATGATCCAATTCGTTACGTAACCGTTCTAACTCTGTCGTATCTTGACTCAAAATAACCACACCAGACGGTTCTTCTGAAAATGTACGCAAAGGCACGATATTCACATAAAATGAACCATAGCCTAGACGAAGCAATTTGTTAATCGTTTCTTGCCCTGCTTGAGCAGCTTTCGTTAACGTCACTACTTCGTGTAGACCTGGTGTAATATCTTCTTTTTGCAAGCCGGTGAAATGAAACCCAATTGCAGATTCTGCGGTCATATCCGGGAAGGAGCGTTTCATCAATTGCAAAGCGCTTGCATTAATCGAAGTAATCCGTCCATGTTCATCAAGCGATGTAATAATCATGGGTGATACATTCATAATCTGACGTAACTTTTCAGCTTCTGTAATAAATTTGTTCGATAAACGTAACATCTGTCGATCAATTTCTTTTTTCTCTATAATACGTTCAATCGCTTGCACGCAATAATCTCCTGCAGCTAATGCCGCCAAAACAATCATCACGACCATGATCCAGAGTTCCGTACTCATAGGTACTGCATTTTGATTTAACAACGAAATAATCATAGATAATACAGCACTTAACAAAATAAGAGACGCTACAAACGAGCGTTTAACTTTTAAAGTCGCTATGCGAAATCGTAAAGAAATCAGGCATATAAACGGAAACAGTAATAATCCGGTATCTATAAGTAAGCCATTCCAACTCCAATGGTTGTTAAATATAAAATACATTGCGATACCTAACCCCAGCAAAACTATACCGCGAAGAGGGCCTATATACATGACTCCAACAATCAGTGAAACTACGCCCATATGTAAAGCGTAGGGAGATGCACTATACATCGAGAAAAACCAACAAATCATTATACTAATGGCAAAGGAAACTACAATAACGGGAGAATATCCACGCCATGCTAATCGTCCATTATGCAAGGAATCGTAGCCACTGCGTTCAATAACGCCCATGAAGAAAAAAATAGCAGAACCTACAGACAACATTTGCAGTAGAATTTCCTTGACGACAATAATAATGACGTGCCCCTCCTTTACATATGTCTTATCCCGATTAAATCATAGCAGACATTACATTACAATATATAGAAATTTACGCTAATATTTTGAAATCATCTACTCAATACCCCTGCTCGCTATCATTATAAACATTTGTTCAATAACTATTTATGATTTGTTGTCCTATCCATTCCTTATTAGTGGTATATTGAAAAAGAACGATTCTTGGATAGTACAGAGTCTGTTCCTATTTTTAAGACAAAGGAAAGATACATGTTGATATACGATATTATAGTAATTGGCGGCGGATCAGCTGGACTGATGGCAAGTGTCGCAGCAAGTGAAGATGGTGCACAGGTTCTACTCGTTGATAAAGGAAACAAATTAGGGCGTAAGCTTGGAATCTCTGGTGGTGGACGTTGCAATGTCACCAATGCCAAAGAAATCGATGACTTGATCAAATACATTCCGGGTAACGGACGTTTTCTATACAGTGCTCTCGCTAATTTTAGCAATCGAGATATTATGACTTTTTTTGAAAATATGGGTATTCAGCTTAAAGAAGAAGATAACGGTAGAATGTTCCCTGTATCAGACAAAGCCAAAACAGTTGTCGATGCACTGATTAATAAAGTGCGTTCTCAAGGCGTACAGATTCGTACCAATAGCCCTGTAGACGAAGTGCTATACGATCAAGGACAGGCTGTCGGAGTACGACTTCGCTCTGGCGAAGTATTTCACAGCCGGGCTGTTATTATCGCTGTAGGTGGTAAATCGGTTCCTCAGACTGGTTCAGAAGGCGATGGTTATGCCTGGGCAGAACAAGCAGGACATACGATTACAGACCTTTATCCTACTGAAGTTCCTATGACTTCACCAGAACCATTTATTCAGAGCAAAGAACTTCAAGGATTATCTTTACGTAATATCGGCTTAACCGTCTGGAATCCAAAGGGCAAAAAGTTAATTTATCATGATGGCGATATGATTTTTACCCATTTCGGGATATCTGGTCCTACCGCTCTAAGATGTAGCCAATATGTGGTCAAAGCACTCAAAAAATTTCCGGTGACTTCTATTATGGTCACGCTAGACTTGTTTCCTGACAAATCGGTAGATGATGTCTATAATGAAACTCTTGCTTTAGCGGAAACGGATTCAAAAAAAGCGATTAAAAATGTATTAAAAGGTTATCTACCTGAACGAATGATTCCGCTGATCTTGAGCAAATCAGGACTAGAAGACGATATTACCTTCTATAATATTCCCCGTCAATTATGGTTAGAGATGGCGAAATTACTCAAAGCTTTCCCGATTGCGATGCATGGTACACTGTCGATCAAAGAAGCTTTTGTTACAGGTGGCGGTGTAAACCTGAAAGAAGTCGATCCCAAAACCATGGAATCTAAATTAATGAACGGATTATACTTTTGTGGTGAAGTGTTAGATATTCATGGCTATACAGGTGGATACAATATTACTGCTGCTTTTACTACCGGTTATAATGCAGGCAAAAGTGCAGCACTTCAAGCCAGTCAAGTATAAACGATTTTGTTTATACACAAAAAGAAGCTTTTCCTATCGTTATGGAAAGCTTCTTTTTTGTATGATAGTTGTGCAATATAGATCAAATAATAGCTATCCTTATGTTATTCGTTAAGATACGCAAATAATCCTTCTGGATCATCGGTCTGAATCATATTCACACCACGGCGAATATGCCATTCCCATCCTTCTGATACATCTACCCGAGAAATAATATCTGAATGACCACCGCAGATCGAATCCCACATTGTATTTGTCCAAATACGGCAATGATTGCTTTTGATACGGTCTAATACTTCTATGGATATCCGTTCGTCTGCTTCATCTTCAAAGCAAATCTCAAAAGCTTGTGGCTGTACCGCTGCACAAATGTAATCAATATCTTGAACCATCTCCGGATTCGAATCATCAATAATCTGCATATACAACGGTTGCTCTATTTTATCTGCCAAAAATAACTGTACTTCTGCCGCACTGGCTGTACTTTTAAATAAAGCTTGCGATACTGTACCTGTACGTAATAATACTTCATAGACTTGCTCCCGATAATCCCAACATTTATCCAAATTAATCATAACTTTATTTTTGATCAAAATTAATATTTCTTCTAATGTAGGAATACTGTAATTGGTTAATGTTTGATTGATTCCACCTTGATATTGACGCAGACGAAGTTCCCGCAACTGTCTAAACGTCATTTCATTAATAGAGCCTGTTCCATTGGTCATTCGATCGACGGTCTCATCATGCATCAGAATCAACACACCATCCGCAGTCTGTTGTACATCAATTTCAATCATATCCGCTCCAGCAACAACTGAATATTGAATCGCTGCTAATGAGTTTTCTGGTGCTTGCTTCCAATTTCCTCTGTGTACAGCCATCATCACTCGACCGTTCGGGTCCCAAAAGCTAGATAAAATCTCTTTCAACGACGATTCTGAAGGTTGTTTGCGTGCAGCAGCGATATTATTTCTCACCATGTATCATTCCTCTATTCTTTTATTCGTTAGAATTAATTGAATTTCATCAGATGTGGTTTCTGCGTTATAACTGATCTTTATACTGTAATCAATAAGGGTCAAAATCAGTAGATATTTGATCTCTTTTTATGTAAATTCGATTTTTGAATTATAAACAACTTATACACAAATTAGTACCAGATATTAAGGGTTTACACACACTTTATCAACAAGTTATACACAGCCTGAGGATAGATTTAAGTAAAATACTTCCACCTTAATCATTTAAAAAAATAATTATGCACCGAAATCAGGGGATAGATTGTGGAAAACTGCTTATTTATACGATTTTGCTATACATTCTATACTAATTTTACGTATATTGTCCGTAATTTAATATTCACTCTATTTATACACACAATTATCCACAAATTTTATCCACTTATACACAGTTAACACACAGCAAACAAAGCAAGAGAAAATCTATTTTTTTGTAAATTTTATGTTTCAAAAATCGTTATCCACAATTTATCCTACTTTTCCACGCTTTGATTGGAATTTAATATTTAAATTTAATATTTAAAAAGTCTACCATTGTGACAAATCGCATGTTTTTTCAATAAAATTACAAGTAAAATAGATTTATATTCCAATCCATTAATTCATTTGATGAATATATTCCACACTAAACTGCCTAGAAAGGGTGAATTTATCATGATCAATATGTCCATGAATGATACTGAACAATCTATGCACCTTTACCGTGTTTTCGCTAAAGCTTTTAAAAGTTTGAGTGAACATGCTGTAGCTGGAAGCAAAATTGAAGGCTTCAACTCTACTGCTTTTGCTGTAATGGAAGTTCTTTATTTTAAAAGCGCCCAACCGATACAACAAATTGGTGCTAAATTATTACTACAAAGTGGTAATGTTACTTATGTGATCGACAAGTTAGAACACAGCGGATTGTTACGCCGTCATCCTTGTCCTACCGATCGTCGTGTGATCTATGCTGAACTGACTGATGTGGGACGTGCTGTGATGGATGAAATTTATCCAAAATATGAAGAACGTCTGAATTATGCGTTAAGCGGTCTGAATTTCCAAGAGAAAGAACAAATGATTTTCTTACTCAAAAAATTAGGTATGGAAGCAGAACGTTTGTCTCCTGCTATGCGTAAATAAACCGTTTGTACGTTCCGCATACTCTATTAAAAAAAGGATCATTCCCTATTTTCTCCATGTTGTGCAGGAGAGAATGCGAAATGATCCTTTTTGGGTTTGTTTTTTGAAAATATCGCTTGGGTGGAGTGAATGAGAGCGCTACGGGGAATAATCGTTCTTGTCGTCGCTGGTGTAAGCTGATCCCTTGAATAACCGCTTTGCGGCGGTAGGGATTAGCTTACAAAGGCGAGCGCTTCGCTCTTTCAGAATGATTATTCCCCTCCGCTCTAGATCGTGGTGGGAGATATTTTAAGAAAAAAATTAACCCTATTAATTGATTAGGTTGACCACTTTTGACGGATGTCTTGGGCTTCTTGGAGCATGCGTTGGATGAGTTCTGCTACGGTTGGGATGTCTTTGATGAGACCGATGACTTGTCCTGCCCAGGCGAAGCCTTGTTCGGGTTGGTCATCATAGATCCATCGTTTGTTGGCTTCGCCACTGATATAGGATTTTAACGCTTCATAGGTGGGTGTGGCTTGTTCGATTTTTAGAATTTCATTGGTATAGTCCGTTCGTAATACTCTTGCAGGTGCTTTGATAGAGCGTTTGATAATCACGGTATCGGATGCTGCGCTGTCGACCAGTGCTTTTTTATAAGAAGCTGATGCATGTATACATTCGGTTGTAGCAATAAAGCGTGTGCCCATTTCTATACCTTCTGCACCTAGCGCATGTGCCGCCATCCAGCCTCGACCGTCTCCGATCCCTCCTGAAGCGACCACTGGAATACTCACTGCATCGACTACTTGGGGAACCAATACCATCGTTCCTACATCATCGATCCCCAGATGTCCACCGCCTTCTTGTCCAACAACGATCACAGCATCTGCACCTAATTGCTCTGCTTTTTGCGCTTGTCTGGGTGAAGATACAAGCACTAATGCTTTGATAGCTGTAGGTCTAAGCATCTCTAATACAGGTGCTGGATTGCCTCCTGTAATTGTGACTACTGGAACATGTTCATCTATAGCCACTTGTACTCGATCTTCATAACCGAATCCATACTGCCCTATCGCAAAGTTCACCCCAAACGGCTTATCTGTTAATGTACGTAGACGACGAATATCTTCACGTAATGCTTCGGCATCTGGCAGACTCATAGCTGTAATTTGCCCGAGTCCACCTGCATTACAGACCGCAGCCGCAAGGTCAGAGTAACCTAGATAGGCTAGTCCACCTTCTATGATGGGATATTCAATCTGTAATAGCTCTGTTATTCTTGTATTCCATTTCATCATTATCATCCTTATCTGATAGGTCTATATCTTCATTATATTTAATAATAACAGACCTAGCGCAATTAGGATGGCGATAATCATCACGATATAATCGATAGATTGCCACTGTAGTTGTCGATACGATGTTCTGCCTTTACCTTTGCCATAAGCACGAGCATCGATCGCATCACTAAGATGTTCAGCCCGTTGAACAATCGTAAATAGCAATGGAACTAAAATAGGAATATACGCTAGCACACGTTGTGGTAAGCGAAGTGTAGTGAGATCGTATCCTCTTGCTTTTTGCGCTAACAAAATACGCTCTAATTCTTCTAAAATAGTCGGGATAAAACGAATCGCTATCACGATCATTAATGAAAATTGTTCAATAGGTACGTTAAGTTTCCCCAGTGGATACATTAATTTTTCTAACCCGTAGGCTAGTGTTAACGGCTTAGTCGTTAATGTTAAGATCGCTGCCAGTATGACTAACAAAATAATGCGCCACACCAAACGTACACCATTCTCCAATCCTTCTATCGTAATGTGTAACCATCCCCATGACCAAATAATGCTGCCCTCTGTAAATAGCATATTGTAGACAAACGTAAATAATAAAATAACGACTAATGGAATCAGTCCACGCCAAAAAATAACAACTGGAATACGAGTGATTCCTACAATCACGATCACAAATAAACTAGCTACGATATAGCTAATTCCTGTATTCAGCCATATCAAGCTCAGCATAAATATAAATAAACTGATCAATTTCGTACGTGGATCTAAGCGATGAATAATCGAATGAGTCTCTACATATTGACCAATAAGTACGGGATTAGCCAAAAGCCTGCTCCTTTCGATGCCAAACAGGTATAATTTTGGCGAAAATATCTTGTTCACGGCAACTGTCTATCTCTATCTTCTGCCCGGAGCATTGTTCGATCAACTTCAATAATTGAATAGATTCTGGCAACACCAATCCGCTTTGTTCTAATAGATGAGATTGCTCAATAAATAAAGTCACAGGATCATACTGTCCGATCAATCGACCTTGATGCAATAAAAGAACTTCGTCTGAATATTGAGCTACATCGTCCATATGATGAGACACCAAAATCAGAGTGCGATTCTCTTGTTTTTGCCATTGCTGAAGCCACTGTAGCATATCTGTACGACCGACAGGATCGAGACCTGCGGTAGGTTCATCGACAATCAACACTTGAGGATTCATCATTAAAACAGAAGCCAATGCTACCCGTCTTTTTTGCCCGCCACTTAATTGAAAAGGCGCTAACTCTAATATATCTTCAGTTAACCCCACTTGAGGCAAAATAGCTGTAATCCTTTGCTGGATTTCCGAAGCAGAACAGCGTTGTTGTTTGGGTGCAAAAGCTAATTCTTTAGCTATAGTCGTCTCGAACAATTGATGCTCTGGATATTGAAAAACATAACCGATCTCAGGTCGAACCTTGACCTTTCCTTTGGCATCTGTTGCTACCGCTTGATCGTCAACAAGATACTCTCCTTGGAATAGAGGAATTAATCCTTTCAATACTTGCACTAGTGTCGACTTGCCTGCTCCAGTCTGTCCAATCACTGAGATCCATTGGCCAGCTTCAATCGTACAGCTTATATCTTGTAAAGCATGATGATCTTGATAACGTACACTTACCTTTTGGAGTTGATAGACCATTGTGTCTGAACCGCCTCTTTCCACTGGGGTGCCACAGGAGTGGTGAGTTGAAGGAGCTGATGAACACGCACAGCAAAAGGAACTTGTAATTGATACCGGGCTACAGGAACGTCTGCAAAAAAAGATTGCGGTGAGCCATCGAAGATCAGTTGTCCTTGATCAATAAGTAATACACGTTCTGCTGTTAACACTTCATCCATATGATGGGAAATATGAACAATCGTTATCCCTTGTTGGTGAAGCTTGTGCATGATATGAAGCACCTGCTCTCTCCCTTGCGGATCAAGCATTGATGTCGCTTCATCGAAAATAATCATATGCGGACGCATCGCTAGTATGGCTGCTATCGCTACACGTTGCTTTTGCCCACCAGATAATTGATGAGGTTCTGCATCGATATGGGATTCCATCTGCACTGCTTGTAATGCTTCAAGTACTCGATATTCCATTTCAGCGCGGGGTACAGCTATATTTTCTAAGCCAAATAGTACTTCATCTCTAACCGTAGTTGTAATAAACTGATCTTCTGGATTTTGAAAAATATAGCCGATCTGTCGCCGAATATCTGCAAGTTCGATCTGGTTAGATGTATCTAATGTGTTCCATTGCACTGTGCCCTGCTGGGGTAATACCAATCCATCGATCAACTTGGCAATCGTAGATTTCCCACAACCGTTGGCTCCGACAATCGCTACAAATTCGCCTGGATGTATAGTAAAGCTCATATCTTCTATAATAGGCTGTCCTTTTTTATAATAAAAATGAACATGATTGAATGTCAGCATTCGTTCACTTCCTTTATTGATTAGCCTTTACTTCTATCGGACTAATCGCTTTTAACTGCCATATAATGATAGCGGCAATAACGGCTTTGATACAGTCTCCCGGTAAAAAGGCTACGCCTCCTACAA
The DNA here is from genome assembly GCF_028594455.2 of Paenibacillus sp. PK4536. Taxonomy (NCBI): domain Bacteria; kingdom Bacillati; phylum Bacillota; class Bacilli; order Caryophanales; family Paenibacillaceae; genus Paenibacillus; species Paenibacillus sp. PK4536. Next base: position 1,801,281 of record NZ_CP126313.1, on the reverse strand, counting down.
GCCCTGCCCATACAGAAGTATTCGTCACCCATGCCATAAACGGAGCACCGATCAGATTGATCAACAATACGCCGAAAATGATATTGATCAGAATCATTTTCCATAATTTCAAACGAGACCATACTTTTTCGGTAGCATATCCGATACAAAAAGCAGCAATCGGCCAGCTCAATAGATATCCTCCTGTAGGCCCCACTAGAACAGATAATCCGGCACGTCCACCGGGTAGTACAGGCAATCCTATCGCTACCAAGACAAGAAATAAGACCAAAGCAATACCGCCAACCTTTTTACCTAAAAATCCTCCAGCAATCATAACGCCCAGTGTCTGTACTGTAATCGGCACCGGAATAAATCCTAAAGGAATCGGTGGGATCAATGCGAATACACTAATAAGAGCAGCAAATAAGGCTGCATATACCATTTCTTTTGTTGTCATATTCTAACCTCCGTTAATTGTTAACCACTTTATATAATTTAGGTTAACAATTAAAAGAAGTCAATTTATTTTTATAAATATACTGAAAAGAGCGTTGATATCCGCTTAGATAGCGAAGATCAGCGCTCTTTTCAATGGGAACGATATTGAGCTATAGATTGGAATAAAGAATAATCGTTAACCTACCACCGATGGTTCTTTATATGATTTGCGTTGACTTACCGATTTGGAAGAACCCGGAACCACTTCTCCGCACAATAGAGATAACCGTTTACGGATCGCTTTTAACTCTTGAATGCCTGTACCTGTGATTATATATTCATCGCTACTGGAGGTCAGCATATTTTCCTGTACCAGATATTCTAGTTCTTGCTTAATCTCACGTTCGCCTACACGATAACCCCGATCTTCCAGAAACGGTTGCATATCATTGACTGTTAATTTGGCTTCATGGGAATGGTGAAGTAGATGAATACGAATAAACAAATTCTGTACTTCAGCGTGCATAAATTCCTCTCCTTCCGGTTATTAGATTCACGCTGTAATTACCCGTCGCCCTAGAAGCGGAAACAATTTCTGGGTTATTTATTGATCAATTACCTAATCGTTGGGATGATGCACAATTTCGACTTTACTATTTGCAAATAAATAGAGCAGTTGTATACTGTTTTATAGGCTTGATGGTTATAATCTATTGGAAAAAAGGTGAAACTCATGTTTGAAAATATAGCGTATAGTGGTACGCGTGAAGAACAATACAAGACGGCTTTGAGTCAATTGAAAAGTCTAATTGCGGATGAGCCTGATCGTGTAGCGAATCTGGCTAATGCATCTGCGTTGCTAAAACAATGCTTAAACGATACGAACTGGGCAGGATTCTATCTATATGATGGTAAAGAATTAGTATTAGGTCCTTTTCAAGGATTGCCTGCTTGTATTCGCATCCCTTTAGGCAAAGGTGTATGTGGTACATCCGCTTCAGAGCGTCGCACATTACGCATTGCGGATGTACACGAATTTCCTGGACATATCGCTTGCGATGCCGCTTCAAACAGCGAGATCGTTGTTCCTTTAGTCAAAGGCGATACGTTAATTGGTGTACTCGATATCGACAGCCCTCTAAAAGAGCGTTTTGATGCAGAAGATCAAGCTTTTTTAGAAGAATTTGCTGAAATACTGGTTGGCGCTCTATAATTGTAGTTCTCTAATCAAACATCGATCGTGTAAAAGATTAAACAGTAACTACTTTGATCTTATAAAGTAGTTACTGTTTTTTATGCTTGTACACAGGACAAGTGCTATTACAAGGAACATTCTTCTAACTCTACACTCTAAATTTATTCTATCCACATGTGTATAACTTTTTTCGGAAAGTTATCCTTATTTATCTTAATGTTAAGATTTTTTTGGATTACCTATTGATTTATAACAAATATGTAGTATCATTATAAAAGTAAGTAACAAACATTTATACATTCCAAGGAGGAAACACATTATGGCTTTAGACTTTTTCCAAGCACTTGAAAACAGACGTTCTATCTACGTAATCAGCAAAGAATCTCCAATTGCAGATAGCAGAATCCAAGAAATCGTTGAAGAAGCAGTAAAATATACTCCATCTTCTTTTAACTCTCAAAGCGCACGCGTTGTTGTATTACTAGGCGAGCAACATGATAAATTATGGGATATCACTACAGAAACATTGCGTGGTATTGTAAATAACGAAGAAGCGTTCCAAGGAACAGCTGACAAAATGAGTATGTTCAAAAATGGGTATGGTACTGTATTGTTCTTTGAAGATACAGACATTATTACAAATCTTCAAAATCAATTTGAAGCTTATAAAGACAACTTCCCACTTTGGGGACACCATGCTAACGGTATGTTGCAATTGGTGATCTGGACAGCACTTGAAGCAGAAGGTCTAGGCGCTACACTACAACATTACAATCCAGTGATTGATGCAGAAGTAAAATCAACTTGGGATATCCCAGCACAATGGCAATTGGTTGCACAAATGCCTTTCGGTAAACCTGCTGCTCCTGCTGGCGAAAAAACATTCCAACCTGTTGAAGAACGCGTTAAAGTCTACAAATAAGTAAACCATCGCACATAAGTTAGGATGAGGTCTAACAGGTAAAGCGTATATGCTAGCTGTTAGATCATCACTATCCATATGTACAACAAAAAGCACCTCTTATCCGAAAACTTTCCCAGTCATTTAGGGCAAGATTTCAGGCGATAAGAGGTGCTTTTTCATTAGTACTCATTATAGATACAATCAAACTCAGACAAATGGCGAACACATTATGCTTATTAACCTGAACTTGTATCTTGATACTGCAAGCTTACGCGTTTAACATTACCCTCAGCATCCAGTTCCAATTGAACCGTTTTGCCTGTCATATCCGCTGCGCCTGCTTCTACATTTTCTTCAAAATCAGCAGCTTTATTATAAGATACTTCTTTTTCACCTTTTTTGATCATTACGGTCTTCGTATCTTCACTTACATACGTTCCGATTGGATCTTTAGTCGTATTATCTTCATCATTTGCTGCTTTAGCTAGTTCTGCACTGACAGCGGATTGACTTTGATTATCAATTTTGACACTGATCTCTTGTCCATCCATATTGTCTGGCAACGAATCGCCTTTTTCAAACGAACTTTTCTTCGGAATCACAACTTCGTTTCCGCTCACTTTAATCGTCAAATTATCTTCATTTTGACTAACAAAAGTACCTACTACATTAAAATCAGCATTCATATCTGATTTGTTCGGATCAGACGAATACTGTCTTAGATCCGCTAGGTCTGATTGCTCGCTCGCATTTTTTTGATCGGTTGTGCTGCTATCGGTCTGACCTGTATTTGGACCTTTATTTTCAGTCTGGTCTTGTGCAGCAGGTGTTGCGTCCGGGTTGGAACATCCGGTTACTGCTCCTGCAATCAATAGACTGCCTAGTACAGTAAGTGTCGTATACTTGAATGATGTCATTGGAATGATGCCCCTCTCTTTGAGAACAATAGATTAACGATTCTGTATGCATCTTCAATTAGATGCTTTCGTTACTCTTTACCCCAAATGCACAGGGTTCCAAACTATGAATCATTTACAATATTAAGCCTGCTATCATATCATGTCGAAATTGATCATACAACCTCTTTTTGTAACCCTTTTCATTTTTATGATTTACCCTTTTCTAAAATTCAAATCGTAGCAGAATGATGATGGTTAATAGCAGTATTGTGCAATAGAAAACGCAAAGAACCCCTTACAATAAAAAGAACAACAACACACTTAGCAAAATGTAAGCGCTACAAAAAAAGAAATGGTTTAAAGCACAAAGGAGGAATATCACTTGGATACAGCCAAATCGATCCCTGCTGTACGTGTCAAAAATTCCAAACGTAAGCATTTCCGCAACAGCCGTGTGCTCCTGCTGATGTGCTTGCCAGCTATCGTATTCTTTTGCATTTTTGCTTATCTACCTATGCCTGGATTATATCTGGCTTTTGTCAAATATAATTACACCGATGGAATATTCAGCAGTCCATTTGTCGGATGGGATAATTTCAAATTCCTTATCATTACCGGCGATCTCTGGCGACTCACCTTTAACACAGTGGCATACAATATTGCTTTTATTGTACTTGGTAATATTGCCCAGATCACCGTGGCTATTTTATTAAATGAAATTCGCAAAAAATGGTTCAAAAAAATATCGCAAACGCTTATGTTTTTGCCTTATTTTATCTCTGCGGTACTGATCGGTCTGCTTGCTTATAATATTTTGAGCTACGATTACGGGTTGCTGAATGGCATTTTGCGTTCTCTTCATCTTGATCCTGTCAAAGCTTACTCTGAACCTCATCTATGGCCATTTATTATTGTGATCACATATCTCTGGCAGACCACTGGATATGGATCGATTGTATATTTCGCTGCAATTATGGGACTTGATAGTGAAATCGTAGAAGCATCTGAGATTGATGGAGCCAATGCTTTCCAACGTATTATCTATATCGTTCTTCCATGGCTTAAGCCTACTTTTATTATTCTTTTGTTGTTCTCACTAGGTGGTATTTTGAAAGGAAACTTCGGCCTATTCTTTAACCTCGTGGGTGCGAATAATACAGCACTGTATGCAAGTACAGATATTATCGAAACGTATGTATTCCGTTCCTTGATGACTAACTTTAACTTCTCTATGGGTAGCGCAGTGAGCCTATATCAATCTGTCTTTGGATTTGTTGTGGTATTAACAGCGAATTGGATCGTCAAAAAAGTATCGCCTGAAAATTCACTATTCTAGGAGGTGAACATGAATGGATATTCGCAATGAACGTGATCTGATTGGAGGTAATACTCCACGACCTGCACGGATTCGTACCGATTACACTGAAATCATTATGAGCTGGTTTGGTTACATTTTTATCGGGTTATTCGCCATTTCTTGTTTGCTGCCTTTTTTGATCATTCTAGGCACTTCTTTTACAAGTGAAGCGGCTGTCAAAAAGTTTGGCTTCAATATATGGCCTCATGAATTCAGTACTTTTGCTTACCAGATCGTTTTTGAAAATCCCAAATTGATTATCGGTTCTTATCTGGTCACGATGGGCATTACGATTGTGGGTACTGTGGTGGGTCTATTTATCGTAGCCATGACAGGATATGCGTTACAACGACCTGATTTTTCGTATCGTAATAAGATCTCATTTTTTATCTATTTCACAACGTTATTCTCCGGTGGATTAGTTCCCTTTTATCTACTGATCACTCAATACTTAGATCTTAAAGATAGTTACTTAGCCGTTCTTTTACCGGGGTTGTTAACTCCTTTTCTGATCATTATGATGAAAAGTTTTGTACGTTCTATTCCCCATGCGATCACTGAATCTGCGAAGATTGATGGCGCTGGCGATTTTACAATCTTTTTACGACTGATCTTGCCAATGACGACTCCAGCACTAGCTACGATTGGACTGTTTATTGCACTTGGATACTGGAATGAATGGTATAACGCGATGCTATTTCTTTCACCGGATATGGATTATCGTCCTTTGCAGTTATTTTTGTATAACGTGGTAACCAGTGCAGACTTTATTCGTAACTCTGCGGCTTCATCAAATGTAGCGATGAGCGATGTTCCACTGGAAACGATGAAAATGGCAACTGCGGTTGTAGCGACTGGGCCTGTTATTTTATTTTACCCATTTGTGCAACGTTATTTTATTAAAGGGATTACTGTTGGTGCGGTCAAAGGCTAAGTTCATCCTACCGTCTATGCGAAAGATTCGCTTTTATTCTAAGGAGGTTAACAGATGTCCAGATTTCGTAAATTAACGATTTCAATACTGATTGCAGTGATGGTCATTAGTCTTGCAGCATGTGGAGGTAAAAAAGAAAGCAGTAGTGCAGGTGGCGATACTTCTCAATTCGTGACTATTAGCTTTGTCGTCTTAGGAGACAAACCAAAAAACGGTCAATTCGAAAAAGTGATGGAAAAAGTTAATGCTATTATGAAAGAAAAGATCAATGCTGAACTACAATGGAAATGGGTCGAATGGGCAGATTGGCAGACCAAATACAATCTGTTGCTTGCATCCGGTGAACCTGTAGATCTAGTGACAATCGGAACGGACTGGTTGGATACATGGTCTAATGCACAACGTGGTGCCTTTTTACCACTAGACGATCTTCTACCTAAATACGCTCCAAAAACGTGGAAAGAGATTCCACAAGAAGACTGGGCACAAAGCAAATACGATGGCAAAATCGTTCTTATTCCTGAAAACGATTACACGCAATGGATCAACCATGGATTCTTCTATCGTGGAGATTGGGCGAAACAAGCAGGCATTACAGAACCGATCAAAGATTGGAATACGATTGGCAAATATCTGCAATGGATCAAAGACAACAAACCTGATGTGATTCCTTATGATGTTCAAGCCAGTACAAGTAACTTTGGAGGTTGGGTGCAATCGTATACGCCTCATCTAGAGTTACCGATCTCGACAGGATATATGCCTATTTTCAACACCGAATCGTATGATGATCGGTATAAAGTCGTTAGCCCGGTATTTGAAGATACGTTCCTAGACTTTGCTAAATTGATGAAAGATTGGGCGGATAAAGGATACTGGCGTGAAGATGTACTAAACAACAAAAATGATGCACGTAATGCACTACGCGCAGGTCAGAACGGTATGGACAGTCATCATACACAGACATTCTCTGGACTTCGTGTACAAATGGATAAAGATCAACCCGGTTCTGAACTGATGATGTATCCGTTCTCCCGCACTAGCAATAATTTACTAGAAATGCCGATCACTCATGGCGGTGTATCTCTTGGTGCACATAGCAAAAATCCAGAACGTGCATTGATGGCATACGATCTTATTCGTAACGATAAAGAAGTGTACCAGTTGATTAACTATGGTATGGAAGGCGTTCAATATGATATCAAAGATGGCAAACGTGTACTTCCTGCGAACTACAATGAAACTAACGATTCATTCTATTCTGACTTCTGGGCAGGACGTATGGACAAATTTGAGATTCCTAGCGACACCACATGGGATAAGATCGGTACAATGTATGATGAGTACGACAAAATCAAAAAACCTTATCCGTATGGACAATTTGTATTTGACAAAACAGCTATTGAATCTGAATTAACGGCTATCTCTCAAGTCACAGGCGAAATGGGACCTGCGATCTCTTATGGTAAAGCAGGCGATCCTGCGCAAGCTGTTCAAGAGTATCGGGATAAGCTCAAATTGGCTGGTTATGATAAAGTAATCGCTGAGCTACAACGTCAATTAGATGCTTATAAGGCGCAAATGGATAGTGCCGGTACGAAATAAAAATTAAAGCTTAAATTAAAAGTAGGAAATCCTAAAGAATTATCTTTTAGGATCTCCTACTTTATTTTCATTTTCGACAAGGTGTTACAAAACTTTCTTCCTGGTTTATAAACTATCATTGGCTTGTTATAGTACTAGCGACTTATTTTTAAAATAGATACGATTTATTTATGCGTTTCTATCGGCTTGTATGATATAAATAATGAGTCAGTTTTAATTTCTAGTATTTGGTTTTGCTTCAATTCATTAGTTTTGTATTTATTACTTGTCCAAAAGTTCCTGCCCAATTGCTAAAAGTTGTTGAGAAATTGTTCAGAAACAGCATGTATAATGTCAAAGCAGGTACTATCAAAAATGAAAGGAGCAACTCACACAAATAGCTTAATTTTAAAACTTACAGTAAGTCAACTATTAGTCGTCAGGCTCGCATGCCACTTATCATTCAGATTGCAAGGGGATATTAGATGAAAACAGCAAAACAAATAAGCGCATTCGTACTGTCGCTAATTCTTATGTTTCACCTTCTTGTTGGTGCAACTAGTACCATATACGCTGCCGATACAACACCAGCTAGCCCGGAATCTACTGATTCCTCTCAAGCCGTTCAATCAGGTTCTACAGATGCTACAAGTAACAATAGTCAATCTACTGTACAGTCGGATACATACGCCCCGACAGATGGAAGTGGATCTGGTAGTAATGGATCAACAGGAGATCCAGGTACAACTCCACCTACAGACCCTACCACTACAACGCCAGCTGCCCCGGACCCTGCTCCAGTAGCTAACTCACAAAGTATCTTAACGAATGTTACTATTGTTGATGCTAACAATAACGTAATCGATATGGTCAAAAATCCAGATTATCAGATCGAAGCAGGTGCTCCTGTCAGTCTGATCTATCAATGGCAATTGCCGGATGACGGATCATACAAAGCGGGTTCTACTTTTGAATTTGATATTCCTTCAGCGTTCAAATTGTACAATGATATCAATAACGTACCGCTCAGTTTTGATGGTGATTCTGTAGGTAGCTTCAATGTAACGACTAAAGGTCATGTTACGATGACATTTAACAAATTCGTTGAAGAACATTCTCAAATTGGCGGTATGCTTCAAGTTAATACTGAATTTAGCAAAGAAATCTTAACAGGCAGTACAGAAGTCAAGATCCCGTTTCCTATTAATGGTGCGGATCAAGTGATTGTTGTGTTTATCAAACCTCAAAAAGGTACAGCAATCAGCAAAAAAGGTGAAGTTCAAAAAAATCAACAAGTGAATTGGACGGTTGATGTTAATACCAATCTAAAACATGTTCAAAATGGTGTTCTAACCGATCCCATTCCAGCCGGTCTTACTCTTGATCCTAATTCGATTCATGTCTATGAGTTGAATGTCAATGTAGATGGTAGTACTAAAGTCGGTCAAGAAATCACTTCAGGTTATCAATTAACAACGAACCCTGCTGATTTCAAAATTGCATTTGATCAAAGTATTCGTTCAGCTTACCGTGTAACTTACTCTACAAGTGTAGATAAAGGTACACAAACGAGCTATACGAATACAGCGACACTTACAAGTGATGTTGAATCAGTCAAAGCCAGTGCTACAGTCAGTGTCAAACGTGGTGAATTTTTATCTAAAAATGTAGTCGGCTATGATGATAAGACTCGCACCATCTCATGGGCTATCAATTACAACATGAATGAACAGCCCATTTCACAAGCCAAAGCACTACTTAAAGATCGCTTTAATGGCACACAACAATTCCTTCAGAATACATTTAAAGTGGTTAATGTAACGACAGGTACTACAATGTTCGAAGGTACAGATTATACGTTAACACCTGTAACTAACGATAAAGGCACTAACGGTTTTGATCTTCAATTCAACTCTGATATTACTTCTGGTTACACAATCACTTATCAGACACAAGCCACTGGACGTGTCTATACCGATGAGAAAGTAATCAACAAAGTAACTTCAGACGGAACAAGCGAACAAGCAGGTCAAAACTTGCAAAGTACGATTTTTGTCAAAACATTAGCAGATGCCAATTATAGTAGTAAAATTGCGACATGGAAATTAGTTGTTAATCGCGATGGATATACAATGTCCAATGTAGCGATTAATGATTATTTCACTAACGGTGGCTTAGAATTCTTACCTTCTACGCTAGTGATTCGCAAAGCCGATGGCAGTAAGCTTCCAACCGCTGCTTATACGGTAACAACTAGCAATGCCAAGTCTGGTTTTGATATCAAATTTGCTCAAGACGTGACAGAACAGTTGACTATCCAGTACGGTACAACGTTCAACAACGATTGGAAAATAGATAAAACAAAACCTGAATTCTACAATGGTGCTAAATTGACTTGGACGGAGAACGGAACACCTCGTTCACAGACGACAGAAGCACGCTTCTGGCCAGATAATATGACCGTTAATAACGGTTCTAAAGAAGGCGTCTATAATGCAACAACCAAAGAAATCACATGGACGATCAAAGCGAATTACAACAAAAAGGAACTGCCTAATGCTGTGATTACAGATACACTTGAATCAGGTCAGACCTATGTACCTGGTTCACTTGAAGTGAACAATCTGAATATTTTAGGCTGGTGGAATGGTACTTCTAAAGGTTCTACAGTAGATCCTTCAGCGTATACATTCACTGCTCCAACGGCAGAAAATACAAATGTACTAAAACTTGCTTTTAATAACACAATCAAAACACCTTACTGGATTACGTTCAAAACAACGCTTGAGAATCAAGTGATTGAATCGAACATTCATAATGAAGCTGTACTTCGTAGCGGAAATGATTATTATCCGTGGGCAGCTGTTGTTCAGATTCCTAAAGGTGGCGAATATGTCTCCAAAACAGGTACACAAGATGGAGATAAAATTAATTGGACGGTGTATATCAACCGTGGTCAATCGTATGTTGAAAATGCCAAAATTATAGATACTCCTACAACTAACCAAATGTTATCTGCTAGTTCTTTCCACTTGTTCGCAGCTAATGTAGCGAGCAATGGCGGACTTGCCAAAGGTAATGAATTGGTGAAAGATACAGACTATAAATTAGCATTTTTTGCAGGCGATGCACCTCGCTTTGAACTGACTTTCCTCAAACCGATCTCATCTGCATTCATTCTAGAGTATTCAAGTATGATTACAGCATCGGATAGAGAAAAAGTAAGCAATAGCGTAGCCTTTACAGGTAACGGTATCAAAACGGGTACACTCGTGACTCAGGAAGAAATTGAAGTTCGTACTTCTTCAGGTTCCGGTACCGGTTCTGGAGTAGTCGGTAAGTTGTCTGTACAAAAAGTGGATAAAGACGATAAGAGCTTGCCGCTTGAAGATGCAACTTTCAAATTACAAGATGTAGCTCAAGCGAAGCCAGCGATCGAACTCACAACAGATGCACAAGGTCAAGTGATGTATACGAACCTGCTCTATGGTAAATATACATTGCAAGAAATCAAAGCACCTGCTGGATATGTTCTTGATCCAACGATTCATAATGTAACGATTGATGCGACTACTCAGAAAAAAGGCAACATGTTATCCATGACGATCACTAACGAGAAAACACCTGTTGTGATCCCGCCGGTAACAGAACCACCAGTAGTCACTCCACCTGGAGGCGGCGGTGGTGGCGAAACACCTACGACACCAACAACGCCGACAACACCAGATGGTTCGACACCAACGACTCCTGGACAACCATCTAACAATGACGATGATGATATTCCTGGTGGACGTGTAGAGCCTACACCGGATGATCCATTTGCAACGGTTCCAGTAAATGATGATCCGATTCCGCAAGGTAATACAGAACCAACACCAGATACACCAACACAGCCGTCACAACCAGGGAATGAGCCGTCAACTCCGGTAAGCAACAATCCAACACCGGGTTCACCATCAGACCCAGAGGTTCCGATCAATGATGATCCGATCCCTCAAGGTAATGTACCTGTGACACCGGACAAAGATATTCCGGTTAACGATGATCCGATTCCTAAAGGAACAGTACCAACGAATCCGTCTAACCCAACAAGCACACCTGATGTGGATCGTTTGCCACAAACAGGTGAGTCCAGTAACATGCCTTTCTGGTTAGCTGGATCTGCATTATTATTGTTTGGATTGTTGATGAGACGTGTGCAACACAACAAACAAAATCGTTCTAAATAATAAAATGTAACTTCCGTTACATGAATACACAAAGCCCCTGTGCTAGAACAGAACGATAGCGATTATCGTTTCTGTTCTAAGCCACAGGGGCTTTTTTTGTGCCATTAAGAAGTCAGTATGATCGGTTGTAATGTATGTCCTTGGCGAAATGTCGATGGATTGACACCAAAGTGCTCAGCAAATTTACGGGAAAAATAAGTCTGTGAATTGAAGCCTACTTCATAGGCAATTTCGTTAATATACTGCGGGGTGAAACGTAACAGATATTCAGCTTGTTCTAGCCTCATACGTGTGACTGTATCGACGATGGTCTCCCCTGTCTCTGCTTTGTATAGATGTAACAATCGCGAAGGCGAAAGACAGACATGCTGTGCGAGATGCTCGATACGTATGTCTTCTTTGTAGTGTTCTTTCAAGTAATGAATGATCTCTGTAATTCTGGAATCGGTACGATCTTCTTGAGGCTCATAGTATACCGTAATCGATAGTAAAATTTCGCTAAGGGTATGAAAAGAAAGTTCATTATCATATCTGCTCACAGGCTCTGTGCAATATTCAAGCAGTCGTTCAAAGGCATGTTGGACACGTGAAGCTAAAATAGAATGATCGATTTGTATATGTAGGCTAGGACAGAAATCTTGAATACTTTTGAGTAGAATAGACCATTGAGGATGAGCGGTAAAATAACAACAAATGCCTTCCAAACGATGATGTGACGGCTGGCAGACGCTTTTTTGCATACCGGGTGGAATAATATCAATACTTCCTGCACGACATTCCAGACGATGATCCTGATCATGAATCATTCCCTGACCGGACAATGTATAAAGAATAACCCATTTCTGTTGTACCTGCGGACGGTAACAAGGCGATGGTCCAGCTAACAAATAACGATCAGCCGTTAATTCTGCATACATAGTAATACCCCTTTCCTTGTGATGATTACAGAATATACAGTCTCCTTCTCCAATAAATGTAAGCGCTTTATTTCGATGATATCTGAATTGTTAACGTCTGACAAGAGGGAAATTACGCAGTGCCATATAAAAAAAGCGCAATCCTTTGGATAAGGATTGCACTTTATAGATCTTTTTAACACTGGCTATTCTTCTAAAAAGTACGACAGATCAGACATCGCTGTCGGATAACCATAGATTGTTTTTTTCCATTCATCAATATCCAGATCAAATTGAATCGCTGTTGCAAAATGATTAATCAAATCATCTGCTTCTCCGCTTAATATATGAGCACCTAGCACTCGTCTTGCTTGCGTATCTATAATGACTTTGATGCGAGCATGTTTTTCATTGGTTCGTTTGTAGGTGTACCATGAGGAAGTATCCATATCGTTTATTTTGATATGATCACCTAACTTTTGCGCTTCTTCAACAGTCATACCAACCGATGCTAACTTGGGAATAGTAAATACGATACTTGGCATCACTTTGTAATTCGGTATTTGCACATTGTGTTGAAGCAAATTCGCTCGTACCGCTTGAGACTCCATCCCTGCAATCGGAGTGAGTGGTAATCCTTTGGTTGCTGCTACATCACCAGCCGCATAGACACGTGGATTACTGGTACTTTGCAAATACTCATTCACCGTTATTCCTTGTTTCTCTGAATCAATATTGGCTTGATCCAGCCCAAGCTTATCGATATTAGGTACACGTCCTGCACCGTGGATCACCAGACCACATTCGATCTGTACCGATTTTTCTTGTTCATTAGATTTCTGCACAGCCTGTACGCTGTATTGATGTTCTGCTGTCTGCTTGATCGCTTGAATCTCTGTATTCAGATGAAATTGGATACCGACTTCTCGTGAACGCTTCATCAATTCATCCACTAAATCAGGATCAAAATGACTCAGTGGTTGTTCTCCATGATGGATGATATGTACTTCGGCTCCTGCTCTTACCGCAATATGAGCGAATTCCATCGAAATATAACCTCCACCGACAAATACAATCGTAGACGGCAATTGTTCCAAACTCAGAAAATCATCGCTGTTACCTAGATACTGCTCTCCTTCAATCGATAATGGAGCAGGCTTAGCACCCGTTGCAATTAAGATATGTTTGCCTTTCAGCTGATCGTCTCCTACTTGAACAGTATCTTCATTGATAAACGAAGCGAATCCGTGGAAAGTCTCTACACCCGCATCCTTTAATTTCTGTTCATGAGCAGGAGGAATATCTTCGACAAATGTTTCTTTAAAAGCCATCAGGTCTGCCCAGTTGATCGTCGGCTGATCTTGTACCCCTTTGCCACGCATTCGTTCGTTCCAATCAATAATCTCAGCCGCACCAACCAGAACCTTCTTCGGATCGCATCCACGAAGCGCACAAGTGCCACCGTAAGCTCTAGAATCAATAATCGCTACCTTCCAGTCCTCTTTGCTACAAGCGATGGCTACACCCGCTCCTGCGCTACCTGTTCCAATAACAATCAGGTCATATTGCTTCTCCATCTTCATTTCCCCCTTGAGTCTTATTTATATATAACTTGTCGCAATATTGGTCTATGAATAACAGTCTCTTTAATACTTTAAACCTTAAAACAAGATAGCAATCTACCACGGTTTGTTAACGATTATTATTATTTTTAAAATATGGATAAATTAGTATTGGTTTTTTTCAATTTACGTGTTAAATTTTCAACATAATCATTTTATATACTGCCAAACGCTAGATTCGAAATGTAAGATATTTTGCCTCGCAAAAATCATTTCTTATAGAACTCGATCGCGTTTCTGTTGCCAAACGCTGATTGTCCGATATTTTGCGTTGCAAAAATCATTTTTGATTGCATGGGGTCGCGTTTATACTGCCAAACGCTAGATAAAAGGGGATTATCACAGATGAATAGAAAACTCATGCTTACACTGGTGCTAACAGCTGTTTTGACAGGTTCTAATTTGATGTTTGCAAGCGCTACCTATGCGGCTACGGATACTGATTTACCGGATGGCACGTATACGATGGATCTGGAAACGATGGCTTCTTCATTCTCTTCTTCTTCGCTAGATGACAGTACAGAAGTTGTAGACGAAGACACGTATGAAGATAGTGAAAGTGTAGACGATCTGGACCCTGCTCTCGTTGAAGAAGCTTCTCAGCTTTTAGAGTATAGTGATCAGATGGCTCCGTTGTTGGAGTATGAGAAAAAGGCATGGACAGCTTATTACAAAAATGATTATGTAACTAGCAGCAATCGCAAGCAAGAATATATGCTTGTCACCAATACGATTATCCCAAATTACAAAAAATTCTTAACTGGCATCAGACAAATCAAACCGGTTAATCCTGAGCTGGCTAAGATGCATGCTAAATATATAAAAGGCGCTACTATTGAAATGGAAGCCTTCGTTTTATTCCAAAAATATGTATCCAAAACCAAATTAAATGATGATATACTGAACAAGTCTAATGCTAAACTAGATGTAGGCGGCGATTTGTTGCTTCAATTTGATAAAGAAATGGAAGCTTATATTTCCAAATTCCTACCTGCACAATAAACCTTAGCATGTGAATATATCCAAATCGTACTTTACACACTAAGGGGCTATTATTACTCATGAACAAAAAGAATTTATGTACAGCATTACTTGCTTTTCTACTGATCGCTACTCCTTTGATGCCTACTGCTTCTGCCTTCGCAGCCGAAGATACCACTTCGACAGATTCAACAGACAGTGAATGGATCTCAGAGGACAATAGTACAAATGTAGATGAAGATACGTATACTGACGAAGATATTGATCCTGCTTTGTTAGAAGAATATGAGCAATTGTTAGATTATGCAGATGACGTTGCGGTCTTGGCTGATTATGAGAACAAGTCGGTAGACAAACTCAATACGTTTAACGGATTCGGTACTTCTAACCGTAAACCTGCTTATACTGCACTGACCAAGACGATTATCCCGAACTATACTTTGTTTTTAAAAGGCATGAAAAAGATCAAAACCAACAATAAAGAAATAGCTTCTATGCACAAAGTGTACATCAAAGGAGCTTCTCTCAATCTGCAAGGGATGAAATTAATCAAAAAAGGATTATCTACTTCTAAAGTGAATTACACCTCTGTTCAAAAAGGAATTAATCTGATCGGGCAAGGCGGCGACTTAGTAGAGCAATTCAATGATCGATTTGCAAATTATATTGTTAAGTTTGAATAAATAAAAATAAAGCCTTCCTCTACATCTATGAGGAGGGCTTTATTTTTATTCTACTTATCGGTAGGATTGTCTTTATTTAACTGAATAATAACTTCATACACTTGCCCCATGCGTTCCCATTCTTCATCATCGGTAATATGATTTAAGAAAAATTCATCTTCTTCCTCATCATATTCCACTTTCAAAATCGTACCATCTAGCGGAGAAGGTTCTTTATGTAACAAAAGAGCATATGGAATCTGATCATACGTAAACGTTTTGACAATCATCATATCATGTTCATTACCTTGTTCGTCCAATATGAGAAACCCTTTTTGAAATGCTTCGTCTTCTAGCAATCCAAGATCATCACGGAATTGCCCTAGTTCGATCGGAAAGTTGTTGTGGTTACTCATCATTTTTCTCTCCTCAGATATACAGATATTGTAATGTCACATCGCCATGTTAGCATCATCCCGACGTAGCGTCAATCCACCGATCCGATTACAACTCCATCTGTTGCAGAATCATTACAGCAGCGCCTACAGCAACAGCGCGTTCTTGTAACACGCCTTTGGAGAAGATGGGCTGGTAACTATCATCATACCCTACTTTCTTGCGAGCCACAGCTATGGCTTGTTCATAATAAGAAGGATTGGCATTAATCAGAGCTCCGCCAAGGATCACTTTCTCTGGTAGTAGAATATGAATAATATTGGCAAGACCAATCCCCATATAACCAGCAGAACGAGCAAATAACTCTTGTAGAAAAATATTCCCTTGATTCAGCCCTGTAATCAACGTATCAAAATGAACTTGTTCCGGTCTTAAATCTTCTGCGGCTTCCCAGATATCCATGCCAAGCTTCATCCGTTGCCGAACTTGTTGTTCTAACGCTTGAACCGAAGCAAAAGCTTCTAATGCTCCATAATTTCCTTGATCATGAAGTCTTTCTCCATCGGTCTGAATAATCATCTGTCCGATAGATCCTTCACGATCTACAGCCCCACGTACCAATTGTCCACCAGACATCATAGCAGAACGAATCCCTGCTCCTACATTTACAAATAACATATGTTGCATGTTCTCATCTCGAACTGCCCAGTGTTCGCCGATCAAAGCTGTATTCGCTCCATTTTCAAGCACAGCCATCAGTCCTGTACGTTCATTCAGCATCTGGCAGATCGCAACATTTTTCCAACCGTTCGCCGGAAAATAAACAGGATTCAGAATGATCCCTTTTTCTCGATCTAGAGGGCCGACTGCACCAATGCCTATACCGATAATCTGACTCCATGTTAATTGATAATCATTCAACATCCAGTCGATACGTTCTTCCACATAATCGACTAAGCGCTCCGGTGTCATCTCTTCATCCATAAACCAGCGATACGAAGCAATCGTGTTCATCTGAAGATCGTATAATCCTAGCACCGAATAGACACGAGAAATCTCCAATCCCAAAATATAACGATGAGTGGGATCGATCCGATATAATGTAGGTCGCCGTCCACCTGTCGATTGTCCTTGACCTGATTCACTGATCCATCCTTCTCGTACCAGTTCATCGAGAATACGATTCAGACTGCTACTCGTAATATCCATTTCTTGCAACAACTCGGTTTTGGAAATCTGGTCTTGCACCGCTATACGATCATAGACTTGCCGTTTGACCATTTTCATTGGAAATTGAAATGTATTCATACGTTCTTCCCTTCTCTAACATTTAGCAGGATACATGCGACATATTTTATAAAAAAAGAGGTGATACCGTAAACGATCTATCCCTCTTCAACTCCGCTTCAAGGTTAAAATCTGCCTTCATTGTATCCTGTAAACATCGCCTTGACCACTTTTTATCAACGAGAAAAAAAGAACATAAATACACTTATTTTATAGCCTATTTTTGATTTATAAGCAAACACTTTAGCAATGATTAGAAACATTGAACTCCTCACAAGCCAAAGTTTATTTCAAAATGATTAAAAGATGATATACTTGTAACTAAGAGCGGAGTGAAGAACATGAAAACAACTAAAACTGAACATCTTCAGTTCAACATACATTTATTATGGAATCTTTTCTGGATTTTTTTCAAAATTGGCCCTGCGACTTTTGGCGGTGGTTATGCGATGATTCCGATATTGGAAAAAGAAGTGGTGTACAAGCGTAAATGGATTCATGCACAAGACATGAGCGATCTATTATCGATTGCAGGTTCTGCTCCTGGCGGTGTAGGAGTGAATGCTTCTACGTTTCTAGGATATCGAATGGGTAAGATTCCCGGAGCGATAGCGGCTGTACTGGGTATTACATTACCTACGTTTTTTATCGTATTTGCTTTAAGCGCTTTTTATTCTTTTTTTCAAGATCAACCTAAAGTGCAAGCGGCTTTTCAAGGGATTCATGGCGCTGTGATCGGGCTGATTGCTGTTGCGGCTTATCGGATGGGTAAAAATGCACTCTTTGATCGCTCTACGATTGTTGTTGCGATTGGCGCACTCATTACACTGCTGATCACCGGTCTGAATCCGATCTTTATGATTCTTTTCGGACTTGGAATAGGGATCTTAATTATTCAAGCCAAAAAGAAACTAGGCATGACCACACGTACTGAAAAAGCCACCCATGATCATATTCCACCGACGATCGAGTATTATATCTAAGGGGGAGATATCATGTTATTATGGCAATTATTTTTAAGCTTTTTAAAAATTGGCTTTAGCTCATTCGGTGGCGGTTATGCTGTGATTCCGATGATCCAGTATGAATCTAGCCGATACGGATGGCTAACCGATGCACAATTTCAAAGTACAGTCTCCCTTGCTGGAATGTCCCCCGGACCGATTGCTACCAATAGTGCAACCTTGATTGGCTATGAGACCGCAGGCTTAACAGGAGCTATCGTAGCGACGACAGGGATCGTACTTCCTTCGCTGGTTGTTGTGATTATCATTGCAGCATTCTTTTACCGTATCCATTCGAATAGGTGGGTCAAATCATCTTTTTACGGATTACGCCCTATTATTACCGGATTGATTGCTTACGCAGCGATCCATTTTGGTCTGTCTAATCATGCTGAAGTTGTCATGAGCTGGACGACACTAGCGACTTTACTGATTGGTGTTGCCGCATTCTGGGCTATTGTTAAGTACAAGCTTCATCCTTTAATGGTGATTGCAGGTTCAGCAGTTATTGGGATTGTGTTATTTTAGTGTTACCTCTTGGCGAACCTTTTCTGATATGATACCTTTATAAATGGATTTTTATAGAAAAAAAGGTACAAAGGAGACTTTATTGTCTATGAAAAAGCAATCGTTGCGAGTGATCGTGATGTTGATGGTATTTACACTTATCCCTGTGTTTTATTCATCAGCCACTATACATGCAGCAACAACAAACAAACCAATGTCTAACCAAAGTCCTTCTGCACCTGAACCGATTGATATCGAAGAAGATACCTACAGCGATCATGAAGTCGCTCCTGAGCTACAGCAAGCTTTTGATGATTATGTCGATTATTATAGTCAATATAAAGAGTGGGTTCCTTATGAGACCAAAGCAGTCTCGATTCTAAACAAGTACAAAAAAGTATTAGCTTCTACACGCAAGCAAGCTTATAGCGAAATGACGAATATCGCGATTCCCAATTACAAAAAATTTCTAAGTGGAATGAAGCAACTAAAACCTAACAACAATGACCTTTCCACTATCCACTCCAAATTGATCAAAGGAACTACGCTTCAATTGGAAGGGATGATCCTTTTCCAAAAGTACGTGTCTAAACTTAATCCTGACCCAACTATTATCAAAAAAGCGAACGTCAAATTCACTCAAGGTCAGTTATTGATCAGTGAATTTAATGAAGAAATCGCTTTGTATAACGCTCCATTTTCACAGTAATGACTCTATCGTAGATCAATAATAAAAAAAAGGATTTAGCTGATATGACGGCTAAATCCCTTTTTGATCGTATGTTGTATTCTATTTTGTATCTACGTCTACATAAGATCTCCAATAATGCTGTTGCTCGAATCCAAGCAATCGTTTGACTTTGGTATTGCTCACCAATGTCTCATATTCACCTAATTCTTTTTTCACAGGAACATTCGGATAATACTCTGCGATTAATTCTTTGGTCGGTCGATCAGAAGACACATCATCAGCCGCAATATTCATCACCTGGAATCCTAAGCCATCTGTCTCTACCGCTAATCGGCATGCCAGTGCTAGATCACGAGTATCAATATAGCTCCATGTTATCCGTTTACGCTGAATAGGATCGGCAAAATAAGCAGGGAAATCTACATATCTCGCAGGATCAATCACATTGGCAATCCGGAAGCAGTATACATCAATACCTGTACGGGTCTGAAAAGCTTTAGCAGTCACTTCATTAACTACTTTAGACATAGCATAACTATCCATCGGATTAATAGGATACTCTTCATCCAATGGGAAATAATCAGGATCACGATGTTCATCTGCAAAACAAGTACCATAAGTCGTTTCACTCGAAGCAAGAATCACTTTAGGAATATTATATTTAGTTGCCGCGTCTAATATATTGTAGGTGCTCATCACATTAATTCGATACACTTCGTTATCAGGATACGTTAAAATTTGCGGAATCGCCGCCAGATGAATAATGGCATCAATCGGTTGTGATGCGATCGATTCGTGGTAACTTTTATCAATCGTAGGACTAGCCAAAGCATTAAACACTTGCCCTGCATCCGTAAGGTCTGTAATTAATGTCCGTACATGTGGATGATCCAAAGGCACTTTATCCAGATTCAGTACCTCATACCCTTGTTCAAATAGTTCTTTCACTACCCATTTACCAGCGAGTCCACTACCACCTGTTACAATCACTCTTTTGACCATCTGTACACTTCCTTTTCCTTAAGAAGATAGCAAAGCACCTATAGAACGTGTTAACATCTTACCGTGTTTAGCAATGTGCTAAAGGTTCATTCTTTATAAGTTAACCGTTTCCAATACTCACCAAGCAATTAAATTTACGTTCGCGTATATTCTTTACTTTTTAAAGTTTATTCACTAGAAAAAGATAATCGCCGATAATCATATAGAACCACTTCGCTATTTAATACGTATATAAGGAGATTATAAAAATGAAAAAGAAAGTATTAATAACTATAGCACTAAGTGTCTTGCTTGCAGGAAATCCTGTTACCTCATGGAATACACAGTCTATATTTGCTGAAGCTTCAAATACCACACAAGAAGGAAAGTATGATACGTATTTTGCAGAGTATCGCAAACAGGTGAATCCAGAATTATGGGAAAAGTACGATGATTATGTGATCTATTTTTATGCTAATCATAATTATGATAGCTACCAATTAACTGCACTAAACACTTATGAAAAGAATAAGAAGCTCAAAAAAAGTACAATACCTAAAGGTAAAACAGCCATGAAAAATATTGTTATTCCGAATTATAAAAAATTTCTAGCAGGGATCAAATCTATTAAGCCTACACAACCGGAATTAATAGCGATACATAATAAACTAATTAAAGCCACTTCTATTCGACTAGAAGCATTAATGCTATATCAGCAATATATTTCAAGTAAAAATCTAGACGAACGATTTGTAGAAAAACATTATACTAAAATGAATGCTGCTAACGCATTAAGCTTAGAATTCCGTCAAGAAATTTCAGATTATGCAGAGCAATTTTAATATCATAATCGTTTTTATTATTAATAATGCTTGCTAACTTTCTAAAAGAAAGAGTGCAAAATGACGATACAAATAGTAACAGGAAATGACAAAATCAACCTATGTTATAATGAGTCTTCTCTAATATATTAGCGAAAGGGGATTATATAGTAACGTGAAAGCTCGATTATTGTGGATATTGACGCTGACCTTTTTGATCGTACAAAGTGCGTTATTGGTTGCACCTCTTCAGTCCACTCATGCAGCAACTTCTTCTGAATATGGTTATGATGATAGCCATGTCCCTGCCAAATACAAGCAGGCGTATCATGACTATGTGGATTATGATGCTCAATTGGAACCTCTTCAAGAATATGAACAGATTGCTCTGACTATTTTTAAAGAAAACAAAAAAGTGAAAGCTTCAGATCATCGTCCTTCTTATGTAGAGATTACAGGTATTGCCCTTCCGAACTATAAAAAGTTTGTTAAAGGGGTACAAAAAATCTATACTCCTAACAAAGACTTGGCTCGTATGCATAGAATATATGTAAAAGGCGCTAATTATCAATTGCAAGGTATGCTTCTTTTCCAAAAGTATTTATCCAAAAAGAAATTAGATCCTAGCATCTCCAAAAAAGCAAATACTCAATTAGCAATAGCTAACAAATTACTGACACAGTTCCATAAAGAAATAAATGCGTATCAAGCTAAGTTCTCATACTAATTGCATCCTATTCTAGACAAAAAGACCACTTATCATTAAAGTGGTCTTTTTGTCATGATTAAATCAGTCTGCTGTTCATCTCCCATATAAAACGAATGTTGACCGGTTAGCTCAAACCCTAGCTTTTGATAAAAGGCGATAGCATTATCATTCTTTTCCCATACGCCCAGCCACATCTGCTGTTTATTCAATTGTTGCGCGATCTGAAGGGCTTGCTGAAATAGATACTTGCCTACGCCATGCTTTTGAAATGATTGCTTGATATAGATGCGTTCAATTTCCAGAGCATCTTCGCTCATTTCTTCCGATTGTGCTTGACCCGTATTGATCTTGAGATAACCAGCAAGTTCATTATTCACATCAGCGAAAAAGAACTGCGAATACGGATTCTTTAATTCTTCTTCCAACTGTGGACGATTGAATGCTTTCTCCAAATAATGATCGATATTTTCAGGTGAATTCTGTTCTCTAAATGTCTCGTTGAATGTCTGATAGCTAATCTCTTGTAACTCTTCGATATCTTCTAAAGTACATGGTCGTATTGTGATACTCATCTGGGCAGATCGCTCCTTTATACCATCTTGATAATTGCGTTTATTGCCTTTCTTCACAAATGTCCAATCCTTTTCTACATTTTTTCTTACTTTTTGCAGAAGGTCGAAAATCAAATCAGTTTCGGCTTCTGACAATCCTTCCAGTGCCACCAGATTAGAGTAATCATTTTCTTTTTTGATCATAGGATAGATCCGTTCTCCTTGATCTGTAGCAAAAAGTTTTTTGATCTTTTTGTTATGTGGATCTTCTTTTTTGTGCACCAATCCATTCGCTTCTAAATTTTTAATCGCGCGAGCAGCTGTTGTTCGATCGACTTTGATCATTTCTGCTAATTTTTCTTGAATCATACCAGGGTTCTCACAGATACGTACAAGGTACAAATACTGACCTTTTGTCAGGTTATACTCTTTAAATTCAATATTGCTAATACTATCTAGCGCTCTAGCAATCATTCCGATTTCACGAAGTATCTCTTTCATATATATCTCCTTTAATCATTTTGTTGTAAATGCAACAAATAGTTGATATTAATATAGTTTATTTTTGTTGTATTTGCAACAAAAAACCACTTCATTCATCAACGAATGAGGTGGCTTTTCGGAGCACGTTTATGGTTTGAATGTCACTGGATAGAACTAATGATGAATACAAATGCTGATAATACCTATTATTTTCGTGTAACTGTATATCCTTTTTTCTCAAGCAAATGAATAATACCATCGTTACCTAGATAATGAGCAGCACCGACAACGATAAAGTATTTCTGATTGCCACCACTTTTTAGATAGCCATCAATTTTTTGCGCCATTCCAACGTTGCGATCAACCAGTATCGCTTTATTATATTCTTCATTACCTGCTGTACTGTTTGTTAATTCTAGCAATTTTTTCTCATCGCCTGTTTTCCACATTTCTGCGGCTTCATCTGTATTTTCATGCAGATCAGCTTGATTCGGGTTGTCCAAATCGTAGAGTGTAGAATACAGCATTTGTTCTTGTAATTCATCAGAGAAGTTATTTAGCATCGTAAGCTGTGAGTCTTGTGACTCTAATTCCATCACTGTGATTTTGCGTTCTGCGGCTTGTTGAATAAAATGCAGATCGATACCATCAGCAGATTTGTACTCTGGATCACTTGGAGCAAATGAGCTAACAATCATATCTGCTACCCATGGTTTGAAACGATCTAACGCATCGCGTTTCCAATCATTCGCTAGTAGCGCTTTACCTAATTTGGCATACGTATACGTAGAAAGATGATCTTGCAGTCTGCTTCCATCTTTGTACTCACCGATTTCCAATACACGCTTTTGCATCGCTTCGTCCGATATCTGGGTAATGTCTACTTCTACCCCAAGATAATTAGCTTGCGCGAATGCTTGTTCATACTCTTTACGTAACGGATAAAAACTTTCATTGGCAATATGTATAGAACCGACCAAGTACACGGTATTCCCGTTATTTTGTACTTCCCACATAAATCCACGACCACCTGTATCGGCAGTTTCTGTAGATGGTGCAGGTGTTGGTGTTACAGTACTGCTAGGGTCTGGAGTCACGACAGGTGGTGCTGTATTCTCTGTAGGAGCAGTCGTTGTATCGACAGGAGGAGTATTGTTTTCTACTACAGGAAGAGTGGGTGCAACTGGCGGTGAAGTCAGCTGGATTGTACGCGTTTTGGCATTCCAGATCACTGTGTATCCTGTTAATTCACCAAATGTGCGAATCGGCACATAAGCAGTTCCATTGATTTTAAATAGTTTGCTGTTAACAGTAACACTTTTGCCATTAGCGACAACCGTTATGCTGTCTTTGGATACTTTGGACAATTGAATATTCATTGCTTGTAATGTCGAACGAAGTGGAACTAAAGTAACTTTCTGTTGAACAGTGGGTGCAATGCCTTTACTGTATTGAATCTTCTGATCATTTACCTTAACGGTTAACGGCTGTGTGGATGTAGCCGCCATTGCTGGTGAAGCTGTCGCCAGTAGACCTGCTGCGAGCACAAGCGAAAGCATCTTTTGGTGCCAATTTTTCATGATAGAACTCCCTCTGAATGTGTAATGTGCATTCAAAGCCAAACGTGTCCTTTTAAATATTGCATAATCTAGTTTCAAGTACAATACATTATTTCGTTATATTTATACTTTGTGATAAATAAAGGGATATTTGTAAATCAATTAACTGACTTTAGAAGGTGTAAACGCCTGCTTAATCTCTGGAAATTTGGCATACAATATTAGGCTACGTGTAGCGAAAATAACAGCAATTCCGATCCACAATATCCATTGAATACGGTGATACCCTGTTGCAAACTCTCCAAAAGCAAAACCTAATGTCATTCGAATCCCGATAAAGCTTGCCCACGTAATGAGCGTAATTGCTGTTCCTTGAACATAAACAATTTGATTCTGAATATATACTTTGCTGTACCATGCTTGTATGGTTCCAGCGATCAAAGCGAAAGTGATAACAAGAATACATTCGATCCATTGGGTCATCGGCACCGCTTGTTGAGGAAAGGTCTGATGCACTTCATAGACGGCAAGCAATGGTAATAGAATAAAAAATAATTTCTTGACCGGTTTGGGACGCAATTGACGAAAAATAACCCACACAATAATACAAATCACGAGTAATGCTGTACCTACATTCGAATACATAAGATGACCTCCTTGGAATTTGGTTATACCTTTATTCTAAGAGTCTCACCATTTGTATTCGTCTACTTGCAGGTTGATCTTTCAGCACCTTTGTATCTATCTAGCGATATACCTAACTTTCTCTCTTATTGCACTAAACCTTGTCGTATCGCCAGTACTACTGCTTGCGTCCGATCTTCTACATCTAATTTTTGAAAAATACGATGTGCATGCGTTTTGACAGTACCATGTGAAATATGTAGCGCCAGTGCAATCTCTGAATTACGTTTGCCATACGCCATCTGCTGTAACACAATTAATTCTTGATCGGTTAACGGCTCGATCATTTCATATGTGGTCGGATGAGGTGGTTGTGAGGGTTCTGCCTTTTTGAGCGCTTCAGCGAGTGCTTTGCTAGCAAGTGGTGTTTTGTATAGTGCTTCACCTTTATACACTGCCCGAATGCCTGCTAGTAATTCTTGCGTATCTGCATCTTTCAGTAGAAAACCAGTGGCTCCTGCGCGGATACCTTCTTTGATATAGTCTTGTACATCGAATGTGGTCAGCAACACAATTTTCATATCTGGTAATACACGTAAAATCTGTTCTGTCGCTTCTAACCCGGAGCACTCTGGCATCTGAATATCCATCAATACCATATCAGGCTGTTGCGCTAGCGTAACTTCTAACGCTTGATTGCCATTACTTGCTTCACCTACACATTCCATATCAGGTTGTGCATTAATAATATACTGTAATCCTTGACGTACAATCGGTTGATCATCTGCAAGCACGATGCGAATTCGGGATGGATCACTCATGATTATTTCTCCTTAAGGTTGGATTGGATTTCCGATCGGAATCATAGCTTGAATACAGAAACCATGAGGTAACACAGGCTCAAATTGACAGGTTCCTCCTTGTTGCTTACAACGTTCAATCATACTTTTTAATCCATAGCCTATCTTTACAGCATCTTTATTTGTATAGATTCCATTATCGGCAATACGTAAATAGACGTGTTGATCTTTTTCTTCAATATGGACGGAAGCAGTATCCGCTTGTGCATGACGAAGTACATTGGTTAATGATTCTTGTAGGACTCGATACAACACAATACTAGTCTGAATCGACCATTCTGTTATGGGAGAATCTTCTACAAAAGTAAGCTTGAGCGCAGAACGTTGCCCTGTTTGTGTAATTAATCCTTTTAAAGCGACCAATCCTAAGCCCATCTCATCATTTGACCATTCTTTAACAGCTATACGTACCTCTGTAAGAGCTTGACGAGCGATGCCTATTAATTGCTTGATGCGCTCTGGCATATGCTGTGGTTCTGTAGATTGCATAATCTCCAAAGCTTGTAATTGAATAATAAGCGATGTCAGTTGATGCCCTAATCCATCGTGTATTTCTCGCGCTAGCCGTGTTCGTTCTTCTAATGCGGCATAACGTACTGAATGAGCACTTGCTTCTTGCAGTTCCAGATGGGCTTCTTGTAACTCCTTATGCGCTTGATCTAATTGCTCCAGATGTGATTTGGTCAAAGCATAAGCATTTTGACGAATTTGAGAACTACGTACGACTAGAAAAACACCGATAATCGCTAACAAACTCCCAAAAGAAAAAGCATACACTAACACAATCACTGTGATCGTAACCAGACTCACAACGATCGTGACATACCGGTAATTACGATTGATAAATATACTCAAAAACAATAACGGCCATAATAAACTTGAATTCACAGATCCATACTGATAATGAAGATATAATGCTGTACTGATAATAATCGTAGAAAGAATAATATATATCGTTCGATTCCGCCATATTGTAGGAATCCAAATAATAGATACATAGAGAAGTAAAATCAATAAAGTGCCATACTGATTAAATACTCCGTAATTCGCATATTCATTATAGCTAGTGATCATCAGTACGATCGTTCCAAATATACGAATCAAATACCTATACGCATGTTCTTGCTCTATATCCATATGTACCCTCCGCTGATCTAAATAACATCTGTATGATTGTATTTATTGTAGATCAATATGCAAAGATTTACATCTACTTAAAGATCGATATAAATGTCATCGTGTATATCTGTAGATAGATATAACTCTAATATTTGTTTTCTATTCAATAGCTTCATGATATAAACCTTATCAATTTGGTATAACGTTTATGCTTCTTGTTCTTCTTGTGTCAGGAGATATGCAAAAAAGTCACTAAACGTATCCCATGTATCAGGCGCTACTTGAAATGATCGGTCATGCAGTTGATAGACATCGATGCTATCGCACCAGATCACCGATGGAGTGGTTGCTGTATCCAAGACGATCATACTTCCCGCAGGCTCTGCTAAAAACACTAACGAATGAGGAAATTGAATGTCTTTTCGTAAGCGGAGTGTTTCTTCGATTAGATTAGGATGATGATTGGCATAACTAAATATAGAAATGCCCCCGACCAACCCTCCATTAAAAAATAAAGCGATCTCTTTAAAATCGTCAGGTAATTGCAACTGTAATTGTTGCTCAATCTTAGTCACTACCTGTGGTGTGATCACCTCATCTGGAAACAGTAAATCATATCGTTCTTTGATTGACGGTATAGTGTTCATTTCTGCATCGCTCCTTGCTATTTAACTCTATAATTATTGTATTCTATGTATTCATCCAAATGATACAACCTTCATAATCTCGCCCATCTAAAAAAAGTAGAAGGCATATAACGATGCACTCTACTTTTTGGGGTGTTTATTTTAGATTTTGAGAACCTAACCCGATCTTTTTGAGCAATTCGATCAACTGCTCTTTTTCCTGGTTAGATATAAAAGCAAAGTTTTGAGAAATCGTCTCGACATGCTTGGGAAATAGTTCGGCAAATAATGCTCGACCTTCTTCTGTTAAATGCACATCAAATGTTCTTCGATCTGTAGGATTTGGCTTTCTTTCTACCAGTCCTTTTTGCTCCAGCTTATTGACCACATACGTAATACTTCCGCTAGGTATAGCCAACTTCTCACTAATTTTCTGTACAGGATGAGGCCCTTTATTGAAAAGAAGTTCAAGTGTTATAAAGTTCTCAGCACTGATCTTATGACTTTCAATATCTTTACCAATATTCTCGATCACTGCTTTGGAAGCATTACGCCATACACGAAATAACCTCAAATCTAATTCACTGCTATCTTGATCTTGCATTGCTTAACCTCCAAACTAAAGTCGTTCTGGCTCCTGATGAATACCATCTTCTACTCTGTTAATCATTATACTGTTTTTCGGAGGGATCAATAAGTCCTTCTACGGATCATGACTTATTATCATTATGATTATAGAAAATCATCGTAACAACAGCCAACTTCAGCTTCTTCTGATAATCCCCATGCAAGGTATAGAAAAGAAACAAGATGATTAGGAGATTCGTCTTCATGGTGTTGATCTACTGTTTGCTTTTCAATGGCTAATCCATCATATGACTTGTTATTGATATTTGATTGCTCTGTACTGTTCATTTATATTCCTCCATAGATAAGAGTGTTACAGCACTGTATTTACGTTTAGCAACAAGACAGCAATTCCAAGAAGCAATAAAATAATTGGCATTCCCATTTTGCTCGCTGGATCTTTAAGCTTAATATGTGTCATGATTCCGCCGAGCATCGTTCCAATGACTAACAGGCTTCCTAATACTGCCCCTAGACTGTTCCAAATTCCCCAGATCAGCAAGATCGCTGCTGCGATTTCGACAACACCTGTAAATATTCTAAATCCACTTCCATAACCATAACGCTTAAATTCATCGACCATTTGTTGAGCCCCAAATTTCATACTTCCGAACATTAAGAACCCTAATCCCAAAATAACTTGAAGAACGATTGATGTAATATGCACTTATTTTCTCTCCCTTTGTTCTATCTTTTTATTTATCCTAGTTGTAGGATAAATATATCCTAACATTAGGATATATATTATGTCAATGCTAAATATATAGCTTTTCACACAAAAAAAGACCACTCACAAAGAGTGGTCTTTTTATTATTTGTATTCCATATTTGGTTGTATGTGTAGCCGTATAATCAATTTATCCATCGATGATTAGACTTTTACTGTTTTTATCGCTTTATTCATTTCATGAGTCTGTTGTTCTAATACAGTAGAGGTCTGTGCTACACTTTCGAACATGGTTGCTTGTTCACGGATCAAGCGATAGATTTCATCCGAATGATCCGATACTTCTACCGAAATCTGAGCAATCGTATGGACAGAAGCCGCTGCTTCTTCCGAACCTGCCGATATTTCTTCGGCTGCTGTAGAGACTTCTTGAATACGTGCAGTCACCGTTTGGAACGTATCCAAGACCTGAGCAAATGCTAATTCTGCTTCAGCAGTCAGTGTCACTCCTTGTCCAATTTCTTGCACGGTCACTCCAACCTGTGAACCAATCTGCTGAGATTCTTGTTGAATATGCAATAACAAGTTCGAGATATTTTCCATAGAAGTGCTTGAAGCTTCTGCAAGCTTTCTGACTTCAGCAGCAACTACAGCAAATCCTTTGCCCTGCTCACCTGCATGTGCCGCTTCAATAGACGCATTTAACGCTAACAATTTGGTCTGACTGGCAAAGTCACGCACTGCTTGTAATGCAGTACCAATCTTTTGCGAATAATTAGTTAACACTTCGACTCTCAATACGACTTTACCCGACACATCTGAAATATGTTCCATTTGCTTTTTCATACGTGACATACTTTGTTTACCTGATTCTACGGTCGTTAGCGCACTTGTAGCCGCGTCCGATACCGCCATAGAAGATTCCGATATCTCTGTGATGCCTTTAGCGATCTCTTCCATCGCATGCGCACTATCACTTGCCCCTTGCTTTTGAGTACGTGCGCCATGTCTAATCTGTTCAACCGATTGATGGACTGTGGTGCTCATGGCTAACATTTCTTGAGTATTATGGTTAAACTGCTTGGTCGATTCTGATAAAATGTCTGTCGTTACAACTACACCTTCCACCATATCGCTCACCATTTTTTTCAAATGACCTGACATATGCATCATCGCTTGATAGGTCGTTCCTATCTCATCTTCACTCCGTAAGCGGTATGAGGTTAAAATCTGATGGGCTGCTGCAAGTTCGCCTTGTGCCATTTTTTCCACACTTGCTTTGAGTGGCTTCAGTGGACGTAATCCTCTAATAATAAACCACATCACAATCGCTATCCCCACAATTGTAATCAAGACCAGCAAACCATAGAACGGAATACTTTGTTGGATAATATCGGATTCTACACTTCCGATAATGGAGACTGCTGTATCAATACCGAGAACACCGATAAGCACGCCATTGCTATCGAGAATCGGTGCATACGACGAAATATAGTTCCCATATTCGGGATTGTTAATAACAGGAGAGCTGGCTGTTTGTCCTTGCTGTAACTTTTGAATCGCTTCTACAGGAATATCGGTAACCTCATTGATAGCGGAAGCTTTATCCGGATCTTTCATGCCGTCTATCATAATAAGAGGGGTACCTTTATCGTCTATTTTGACAAAATAAACATACATAGCACCAATACGTTCACGAAAATCATCCAGTTCATCACGAATCTTCAGAAACATATCGTTTTCTTTGGGGTCTTTCGCAAATGTTGCATACGAGGCTTTGTCCAACTGGTTCACATAACTCTGCGCAATTTGAATATTGTAACTTGAAATAGCGCCTTGTGCGGCTGATCTCATATTAGCGATCTGTAGCAATATACTTCCAACAACAATAATAGTAATAACCAATGTAACAAAAGCAATAATACGTACCACTAACCGTTTTCTAAAAAAACCGATCATTCGCTTTCTTCCCCTCTGATCAAAGCAAACTTTTTGAATACCCCTACCCAAAAATCATATGTCCGAAGCACTATGTTATGGGAAAATAGTAAACGAATATGTCGAATTATGCAAGAGAATATAAATTATAATCAAAAATTTTTATAAATGAAAATAATGTTAAATACTTGCTAGAATGGCCCTATATCCTTTCTATTTTCTTGTTGATTCTCTCTATCATTTAAGCAATACTAAAGTCATGCCAACATATACGATTAGCAAAATGACTGATTTTTCAGATCAGCAAATTGATCAAATTCGATTATTAGAAAAAAGATGTGCAAGCTTTGACGCATCTAACTTACGGGTGGGTATAGAAAGTTTGAAAGAAGTACATGGAGATGAGGCTTTTCTGTGCTATAACGAAGATCAGCTTATCGGATTTTTAAGCTGGTATACGTCGGATAGGATTGAAGCTAACATCAATGCTATGGTTCATCCAGATTTCCGTCGTAATGGTATCTTTAGAAGTCTATTAAACAATGCTCTCGCTGATATGCACCGTATAGATATACAACATTGTTTGTTTAGAATCCCTTCTAATTCCCAATCAGGTATAGATTGTATACAGCATATTGACGCTGATTTGAGTCATTCTCAATTCTCAATGACTTTTAACTCTATACAGGATAATATCGCTTGCTACAATCATCTTCATTTAAAAGTTGCCGAGAAAAAAGATACCGCCTTTCTCGTCTACTGTTTTGTACAAGCGTTTGGAGATTCAGAGTCTTGGACGAAAGAATATCTGGAGAATACGAGCAAAGAACCTACACGATTAACTTATCTAGCTCTAGACAAATCACATCCTGTCGGAATGATTCGAGTCAATACGATTCAAACCAACACCGCAGTTATACATGATTTTTGTGTACTTCCTACTGTTCAAGGTAATGGCTATGGTCGAAATATTCTTGCTCAACTGATTACTTTATTACAAGATCAACAATATACTGAGATTCGTTTAAGTGTAGTGACAGCAAATCGGCAAGCGTTAAGTCTTTACCAGTCTGTTGGATTTAAAATTTCCGCTGAATTTTATTATTATTCACTGCCACTTGTTTCAATAAGTAAATAAATATAAGTATATTTATAATTAAAAAGCTCTTTAGTCTATTAAAGACTAAAGAGCTTTTTGATGATTTATTTTAAAGTAGTAATAAGACAGCCAAACGACTTTGATATAAGGTAAATCTTTCCTTGTTGTCACTGAAACTTAGGAATGTGTGGGCATTGCAGATATCGCTTTATTTTGTCCCCATGTACGAGGATTGGTCGTATCAGGAATACCCTCCGTGAGAATAGCCTGATATTGAATCGTTTTTTGTTCCAAATGGGCTACCCGCTTTTGTGCTTCTTGTAGTTGGATTAAAGCCACTTCTTTGTATTCCATCATCATTTCATTGCGCTGAGGAATAGTAGCATCTCCTTCTAAGCAAAGGTCAACGTATAATTTGATCGTTTCAATTGGCATTCCTGTCTGCTTGAGACATCTTGCTCCATACAACCAGTTGATCGATTCTTCATCAAATAACCGAATATTATTTTTGTTACGTTGGACACTAGGCACTAATCCTTTATCGGTGTAAAAGCGTACAGCATGTTCAGTAAGTCCTGTTATCAGAGCAGCTTCTTTTACAGTAAGCATCGCCATATCCACCTTTCCAAATTCATGATAGAGAATCGCTTGACTTCGTGTAGCACGAAGGGAATAAGCTCATTATACTGCAAACATATCACAAGCAGAATCTATATTCACGCGCTATGTATATAGATGAGTGATCCTTTGCTATTTCAAATACAGAACCAGTACAGGAGGAATAATCATGCAAACTGTCACATTGAATAATGGTGTTACTATGCCCATCTTAGGCTTTGGTGTCTATCAGATTCCAGATGCAGAAGAATGTGAAAATGCTGTCTATGAAGCGTTACAAATTGGATATCGTTTGATTGATACAGCGGCTGGCTATATGAACGAAGAAGCGGTAGGACATGCTATCCAGCGTAGTGGTGTGCCCCGCGAAGAATTATTTATTACAACCAAGCTCTGGATTCAAGATGCTGGCTACGAGAGTGCCAAAGCCGCTTTTGCCAAGTCTTTACAGAAACTTCAAGTCGACTATCTAGATCTATATCTAATTCATCAGCCATTCGGTGATTATTATGGAGCTTGGCGGGCGATGGAAGAACTCTATAAGGAAGGGAAAATCAAAGCGATCGGTGTTAGCAACTTTTTACCTGATCGTTTAATGGATCTAATCGTGCATAATGACATCCTACCTGCGATCAATCAAGTCGAAACCCATCCTTTTCATCAACAGATCGATAACGCTACTTTTATGAAAGAACAAGGTGTACAGATCCAA
Organism: Paenibacillus sp. PK4536; assembly: GCF_028594455.2. Classification (NCBI taxonomy): domain Bacteria; kingdom Bacillati; phylum Bacillota; class Bacilli; order Caryophanales; family Paenibacillaceae; genus Paenibacillus; species Paenibacillus sp. PK4536. The sequence continues at coordinate 1,767,719 of NZ_CP126313.1, read as the reverse complement.
TCCTGGGGGCCTTTTGCAGAAGGACGTAATCAGATGTTTAGTAACGAATTACTAACTTCTATTGCTGAAAAGCATTCCAAATCAGTCGCCCAAGTCATATTACGCTGGCTTGTTCAACGCGATGTTGTCGTAATTCCCAAGTCAGTACGTCGAGAACGTCTTGCTGAGAATTTTGATATTTTCAGCTTTGAACTGAGTAGAGAAGAAATGGAGCAAATTGCTACTCTAGATACAGGAGAAAGTCTTTTCTTATCTTACCTTGATCCAGAGATCGCCAAAATGCTCGGTAATTTGAGAGTGGAATTATAATATATTGATCACAGCAGATACCTTCATTCTAGATTACCTTTTATAACATACTAAAAAGGACAGGTATGTAGACTGTCCTTCTTTATATCTAACCTATCGCGCGAGTCTGATTATATTGACACCAATCTCGAAGTGCACATTCTTTACATTTGGGAGCCCGTGCTTTACATATTTCCATTCCATGACCAATTAACCATTCATGTGCATGCTGTTTATATTTTTGAGGTGTGATTGTATTGATAACATCAGCCGTTTCTTCACTAGAACGTGTATTTACTACGCCTAGACGATTCAATACACGATGAACATGAGTATCTACAGCAATACTAGGCTCTCCTACACTGAAATGCATCATAATATCTGCACACTTCCGACCTATTCCGCTGAGCTCCATCAGCTCCTCTTTGGTTTGTGGAACTTCTCCATCATATTGTTCTATAAGTTGATGACACATTTTTTTTAAGCTTTTGGTTTTGCGATTATAATGAGCAGCAGGTTTGATTAAAGTAGCTAACTCCTCATCTTCAAGTTCAATTAATTCTTGCGGTGTAGAAATCTTTTCATATAGTGCTATGCAAGCTTTGACTGTTCTTTTATCATGAGTCATAGTAGAAATCGCTACAGATACTAATAGTTTAAAAGGAGTACTGTTTAATCCATGAGTAATCCAGTCATTGTCTGTTTCTTCAAAAGTAGGCTGAGTATGGCTTAATATCTTATACATCTGTACGATTTTAGTCTTATTCACCCCATTCACTCCTTCTTATTTCTAGCCACATAAATGAATCTACTCACTGGCATGACCGTTCTTTTTTATCCCATATAATAGTTTTTTGTGATCATCCATCGACTGTTTGAGGTCAATAATAGGTGTGATATAGGGATTGATTTCAAGACTCCATGGTTCATGGATATTTGTATCATCCAAATGACGCAATTCAGGAATATATAATTTGATAAATTCACCTTTAGGGTCATTTTCTTTACCCTGCTTAATCACATTATGCATTGGAATATGATGTTTAGGATCAATACCAGATTGAAGTTGCATCTGTTTCCAGTGAATCCCTGGATCATAATCAGTAAAAGCATGAGCCAAAACCTTGCCAACCACTCGCCAATCTAAAAGCAAAACGTTACATTCAAATGTCGCTAACATGGCTCGCTGTTTAAAATTAATCCATCCTGTTTGTTGTAAGCTACGCATACAGGCATCCAGAAATGGGAATCCTGTTTCACCTTTAATATAAGCATTCAATAATTCAGGATTCTGATGACGTATACCTTCAAATCTAGAATCTAATGACCTAATATGCATCATAGGAAAGTTCTCAACCGTCTGTACAAAGCTACTTCGCCATTCTAGACGTGCTTGGAAAGACTTCAATTGTTCAAATAAAAAATCATATTCTGATGGATTCGCAGTCTGTTTTAAATGTTTCATATGCTTTTGCACCGCACGCATCAAAGATTTTAACGAAATATTTCCCCATGTCAGATAAGGGGGATATGATACTAGATGAGGAAGGCGCAACATAAGGCTTATTCATATCTATGTTGTACCGCATATACTTTTCTTCAAAAAAGCGCTTTGCATAGGCAATGCCTTCTTTTTCACCACCACGTATATCGATTGCTCTTTCTTCACCAGGAACCTGCAATGATTCCAAAATAGTGAGATCATTGGTGAGTTCGTTAGGAACTGTTGATAACGAAAAAACCTGTTGAGGAATAGCAAGAATCGGTTCTTTTATCCATTCTTTTAAAAAATCTCTTCTTCTAGGTGCATTTTTTCCCCTAACCACAGGAAAATCAGCATACTCTGTCCATAGGCATGTATGTTCATGCATCCAGCGTTTAACACGTAGATCGCGATCAAAAGTAGGTTGAATCCCATGCTCATAATGACTGTGCATACGAAAAGCTCCATATATTTTATAAATATCATCTAAAATCGATTCCATTTCACCGATCGCTACGTATAATTCTCCTCCTATTTTTCTTAAAGACTGTTGTATATCTTCTAAACTTTGTTGCATAAATGTAAAATGACGTTTGGCTAAATCACCTGCCTGCCAAATTGAAGGTTCAGCAATATACATAAATAGAACTTTTTCGCCTGTAGCTACTGCATGATGAATAGCTTGATGATCAAATAAGCGAATGTCTCTTTTAAACCAAACCAGTTGCAACATTAAATGTCCCTCCTACACTTACGTTCTATCATTTTTACTTCATTTCTATTATGGTCTATTATTCTATTTTCATTTGTAGATCAAAATCATTTGTATTTTAAGTATACTGTTTAAACCCTGACAAACTATGTCATAATATAATTATATTATTTAATGTATCGTTATTTATGTTATAGATAGGTGGATATGTTATGAAATCAAATCGGTTATTCGAAATATTGATGATATTAATACATAAACGAAAAATGACTTCCAGTGCATTAGCGACACATTTTGAAGTATCTTTGCGAACTATATATAGAGATATCGAAGCCTTATCTATAGCAGGCATTCCTGTATACACAACTACAGGAAAAAATGGCGGTGTACATTTAATGGATAACTATGTACTAGACAAATCTTTTATTCCTGATAAAGAACAAAGCGAAGTATTATTAGCGTTGAAAAGTTTGAGTACGGTCCCCAATATAGACGAAACAAAAGTATTAAGTCGATTATTAGCGTTATTTGATCAGAAACAGAACCATCGAAATTTAGACTGGGTTGAAGTCGATTTTTCAAGATGGCAAAGTACCGATCATGAGCAAGAATTGTTTAACCAACTCAAGCAAGCTATTTTGAATAAACAAGTTATACAATTCGACTATATCAATGCTATGGGCGAAGAAAGTATGCGTACGGTTGATCCTTTAAAACTTATATTTAAGTTTAAAGACTGGTATGTACATGGATATTGTAAAAATAAAAACGATTTCAGAATGTTCAAACTATTACGGATCAAAAATTATCAAACGCTCCCCTTAAAAATCGAAAAAGAGTATATGCATGTCCCCGTTCCGTATCAAAATAATTATGTAGATCCTAATCATATGATTCATGTAGAATTGTTATTCCCCAAAAATGTAGCTCATAAAGTTTATGAATGGTTCGATAGTCAATACATCTTTAACGAAAATGAGCAACAGTTACGAGTATCTGGAACACTGATTAAAGATGATTGGTTTTTCTCTTCTTTGCTCGCTTTCGGCTCAGATATTGTTGTAGAAGAACCTTTATATGTTAAAGCAGAATTGATTCGAAGACATCTCAAAGCTGCTGAAGATCTGGGCTTGTAATTCTATCATTCTCAAAGCAAAAAGAGCCATTATCAATAACGGCTCTTTTGATGTAATCAGTAGATATAACTTATATTTGTGATGCCATATCGTTCAGTTGTGTAACAAATGCTCCTTCATTAGAACCTTGTTGATCACGAATCATTTTTGCTTGCTCAACGATTACTTCTTCTGTATCTGTACCCAGTAATCGTATTGTTTCTTTAATAAAGTCTTCAAGTGGCATAGCATGCGGATCTTTACTCAGATCTGTCATAAGTTCTGTCTGAACACCCGGCGGTATGATTTCGAGTACTTTTACGGTGGTGTCTTTTAGCAAATAACGTTGGGATAATGTGTAAGAATGAAGTGCTGCTTTGGTCGCTGAATAGATCGCCGTTGCCGCATAGGGAATAAATCCAACCGCAGAAGTTGTATTGATAATCACAGCGTCTTCTTTAGACTTCAAATGTTCGATCAATGACGATGTTATGCGGATCGGTCCAAGTAAGTTGGTAGAAACGGTTGAAATCAGAATCTCCTCATTTATGACACCCACAGCCTCATCGAAAAGCATAATACCTGCGTTGTTAAATAACATATTCAATTCGGGAAAGTCCTGAATAAGTTGCTTAGATGTTGCTTCAATACTGGATAGATCTTGTATATCCAATTCAACTGCTGACATTCCGGGATTAGCACTCAGAACTTCCTCCAGACGCTCTTTTCTGCGACCTGAAATGATGACTTTGTTACCAAGATGGTGCAATGCTTCTGCTAGCGCACGGCCAATTCCTGAACCGCCACCTGTAATAAAAATCGTATTCCCTGTAAGTTTCATATCTAATTCCTCCACTGTTTTATTTTGCATAACTTTGTGATTGATTACATGGTTAGCTGAATAAGAAGTTGCTCCTTACCTTACTCTTTAATCGTTCTGAATAGACTAACCACCTTCGTAGGATTATACTATTACAACAGTAGTTGCTTTAGTAGTTCAATCTTATCTGGAACAGTATGGAGTAACAACCAACAATATGAGCGATATGTTGGTTTAAACAAAGGAGTTGAATGAATGGGAATGAAAGTACGAAATATACGTACCACTCGAACAAGAGAATCGATTTTTGAAGCACTTTTTGAACTCATCGCAGAAAAAGATGTGGATAAAATAACCATACAAAATTTAACCGAACGTGCCCAAATCAATAGAGCCACTTTCTATGCTCATTTCCAAGATAAATATGAATTACTCGATGAAATTATACGGCAATCCTCCGAAGAACTTGTTCAACAGCATACAAATGGTGTGTGCGCATTTACCAAAGAAACGATAATGCAATTAGTATTCGCAGCCTTTGAATATCACCAGCAAGTTAAACAAAAATGCCTTCGGAATTACCCAAAAATCATTCCGCTACTCTCTTCTAAATTAATTGTTGCTCTAAAAAACTATTTGGATCTGGCGATGCAGGATATATATGCTGAAGAACGTACTTTGTATGTACAAATTTATGCCCATATGATCAATGAAGCTGTTACTCTGCATACTTCTGAACAAACCAAACTAAGCCAACAAAGTGTAGCAGAACATATTGTTCAAATGGTACGTCTAAACTAATCCATCGTGGATCTCAATTAAAAGAATACAATCTATATTGGTTCTAACGAAAAAAAGGACTTCCTTATGCTTGGAAGTCCTTTACATGTTGTTGATATATCACTTATTCTGTGGGATGCTCAATAACTTCTCAAATGCTTTGATATTGGTATCAAAGTTAGGCACCGTTTGAGATTCTTCAGCAAATTTGATCTGTGCTATAACTAAATCGTTAAATGGTGTGGAGATTCCAGTGCCTTCTGCCATTTGTGGAACCACTCCATTAATATAATCGATTTCAGTTTTACGTTTTTTCTCCAAATCTTGAAGCATACTTGCTCTTAGCAATCTAGAGGGTTCCATGACGACTCTAAAGGTTTGGATACGTTCAGGCACATCATGTTCGCTTGTTAATTCTAGAGATTCCAAGTCAAATCCACCCATTTTGGCAAATGCGACCCCATTGGCGTGTCCAACTTTTATCGTCTCATCTGCGATATGAACAGCACTAACAATACCCATGTCATGATCAAGAATATCTCCATATTCCCCGTTTAATGCTGCGGATAAACCACTGAATGCATTGTTAATCAGCAATTTCGACCATTTTGTTCCTACTAAATTATCGGAAATATGTGTTCCGCCTACAAGATCCAAAACCGATTTAATACGCTGGATTCTTGCTGTCGTTTCACCGTTTAATTCTCCAATTTGAAAAGCGTACTCTTTAAATTGAGTATAATCGGTTGTGAGTTTGGATACGCCGGGTTCAATAAATGTAGCGCCAAATTCAACAGAACCTGCAATAACACGTTCCTCACCAACAATAGAAGCTACTTTCTGTTCAGGTATACCGTTTTGTAAAGAACAGACTACACTATCTTCGTTCAAGAATGGAAGCAACTCTTCAAGTACAGAGTCGTTATATAATTGTTTGGTTAACAGTAAGACTAAATCATATTTCCCTGACTTGTTTTCAGGGGTAATAGCTTTCACCTTAGCCTGAAATTCGGTGGTACCAATGACTTTAGCTCCTACTTGGTTGAGAGTATCTACATGTTCTTGGTAAGCATCAATCAACTCAACGTCTATTCCTCCAGCAGCAAGATATGCTCCCACTATGGTTCCCAAAGAACCTGCTCCTAAGACTGCAATTCTCATTTAAAAATCTCCCTTATTGTTCTTCTAGATAATTATATACAGGTTGTGCCGCATTCAATGTTAAATCTGTAAGAATATGAGATGCTGAAACGACTTCCAAAACAGGCAGATCGGCAAGCGGTGCCAGTGCGTGTTCAAATAATTGAAGTCTAGCCGGTCCAGTCCAAGCCCATTTAACATCTATATTCGTTATTTGTGTTCGTACCAAATCACAAATCTTTAAATTCCCATTGTAATCTGTAGCAATTTTAACCATAAAATTAGGGCGACAAATTTCACTTTTTGCTATTTCTTTATCCATTTCAACATGCTTATATCCCATAGTGGCATTTGCTATACGAAGTGAACCGTAATCAAGCGTGCCTACTAATGTATCTGAATCTACATAAAGTTTAGGCGCACCTAACTTTTTGGGATATGCTGTAAGCTCTCGGCCACTTGCAATCGCTGGAAAGTTATCGACGTACATCGAATGGGTGTAATCGCCATCTTCACCATTAAATCGGACAGGAATGACTTGACCCGCTTCAGTATAAGCACCCAATCCAGACACATCGGGCATCCACATTACTTCGAATTTGACTAAAGGTTCACCGATTTCAAGAGGTTCTGGTACGGCTGCTCGTAAAGCTTTCTCATCCGTCCGATAAATAATATTGAGATATTCACGGTTAATAAATTTGTAGGGTGGCATAGGGTAAGCGGGTGCAGTTAATGGTGTGTTGAGATTTTGGGCTATATTATTGATATCAATTTTCATCATGCACCTTCCTTTTTCACTCAAAGTTTTTAGTAGCTATTTTACTTATTGGTTAGTGTTTACTCATATATCTTATATATCTATAATACATCTATATTTACATATAATCTAATATATAATAATGTATATATACATTTACTCCAATAAATAAGTGAGGGATATCTATGGAATTGCTTCAGCTCAAATACTTTCAGACTGTTGCCTATACAGAACACATTTCCAAAGCAGCCCAACTATTGAACATCGCCCAGCCTTCTTTAAGCCTGACTATCAAAAGACTTGAGGACGAACTGGGAACAACGTTATTTGATCGCAAAGGAAGAAATATTCAACTGAGTGCGTCAGGCAAAATTCTTCTAAAGCACGTCAACCGAATTTTTATTGAGATTGAAAATGCCCAAATCGAAATTCAATCGGAAGAACAACACCTTGCTAACAATATAAAAATAGCCATTTCCAATCCAAGATTTCTGACCGGACTAATCAGTGAACATATCAATCTTTTTCCTACATCCAAAATTCTTCAGTCTATTGGAGTGAAAAGCGACATATTAACTAATTTGAAAAAGGGGGATATTGATTTAGGAATAACAGGTCACCCTATTCAAGATGAGGAGCTAGCCAGTTGTTTACTGGTCGATGAAGATATCGTTCTCGTTTTACCTTCCAACCACAGATTAACAGGGGAAAATGAAATTTCTTTAAGTCATGTCGCTGATGAACCATTTATCATGCTAGCGAATAATGCGGAGTATAGTGCGTTTACTACTCTTCTTTGTGAAAAAGCAGGCTTTAGCCCAAATATTGCATTTGAAGTCGATTCCCATTTACTGGTCGAAATTATCAAGCTTGATCAGGGTGTCGCTTTAATTCCTATTTCCGTTTGTAGAACATTGGGGTTAAATTATATACAAATTACGGATGACTCTACTACTTATCCTGTTAGCTTATCCTGGGTAAAACACAAGACGTTATCCTCTTCAGCAACACATTTTCGTGATTTTATTATTTCGTACTATCAAGATAACTATAAAATGTTCAAGGTGTATTAAACTTTTTATATAAAACAAAAAAGGATAGTCATCATGACTATCCTTTTTATGATCTTTGATTTACTTGGCTGTAACCGTCTCACCTTGTACAGGCTTAATTCCATCTTTCCACTTGATCTGAATCGCTTTGGACTTGAACAGATCCGCCCCATCAGACACCTGATAATGTAAATGCGCTTCGCTGGAATTACCGGAGTTACCGACCAATCCTAGTTGATCGCCAGTCTTGACCATATCTCCAACTTTTACTAATGCCGATCCTTTTTTCATATGACCGATCACGCTGTATTCCCCATTCGCATGAGCAATCACCACTTCATTACCCGCAGGAACTTCAGGGTTCATTTTACCTACAGGCTCGTTATCTGCAATATTGCTCAATACCGATACGACTTTACCATCAGCAGGTGCGTATAGTGGTTGTCCAAAAGCATAATAGCTTTCATTTTTGAGTGGATCGCCACTATAAGAGTGTCCATCTTTGCGCTGGATAAAGTCATACGCATAACGCTGACTTTCGTACTCATAATGGTAATTAATCAATGCATTATTCCCACCCCAGAACACAAACCAGTCTCCTTTGAACGGAAATGCGTATTCATTTTTGGTAGTGACTTTATCTGTATCCGGTGCTGGTGTTAATGCTTTGGCTTGTAGCCCTAGAATCGTTCCCTGCTTGTCCATCGTCACATTCAATCCTAGATCACCTGAATCACTCACCCATGAACGAACATCTGCATCGTTGATCTCCATATCTGCTGCTTCGTTGAATGTTTTGACTTGTTTTATTGATGTTTCTGCTGAAGTAATAAAATCTTTCTCCGATATTTGCTTTTTAAAATCATCGCTAAATTGATCGTACACTTCTTTATATTTACCATCTAATAATGCTGTTGGAATGTCTTCCGCTGTAAGCTTGTCGGAATCGGTTGTCGGTTGTTCAGTGGTTGCTGGCGGTGTGGTGGTTTCTACCGTTGTTGGAGAGGGTTGAGCTGCATTACCTCCACAAGCTGCTAGAACTACGGTAAGGGCTCCTAAAGCTAATCCCATTTTGCTGTAATGCATCCAGTTTACATTGTTTCTTTTTTTCATCATATTGCACCTCTTTATATACTATAATTTATAAGATTTCATTGCTTTACGTAATTCTTTCAAGGTTGGACGTTTACCATACATTAATACACCGGTACGATAGATTCTGGCAGATAACCAACCGAAGAAGAAAATCGATATCAGTAGAATAGCAATTGAGATCGCTATTTCCCAGATCGGCATAGAACCGAGTCCAATACGTACAATAACTGTCGTTGGAGAGAAGAATGGAATATAGGAAGAGATACGCATTAATAACGAATCTGAATTCGAGATACTAAATATTCCGATATAAAATGCCGCTAATGTTAACATGGTGATCGGTGCTATAGCTTGCCCTAAATCTTCTGTACGGCTCACAATAGAGCCGATCGCTGCAAACAAGGTAGCGTATAAGAAATAACCCAGTACATAATACAGTAATCCAAATCCAACCACGTTCAAAGATAGATTACTTACATGTAGATCGAATCCAGCTAGTACTTCTTGATAGTACGGAAGAGATAAATTAATCGCGATCACGATACCATAGGAAGCAATTTGTGTTAGTCCCACTAAGAAAACGCCGATAATTTTACCGAACATTTGAGTCAGCGGAGATAGGCTGGAAATTAAAATTTCCATAACACGCGAACTTTTTTCTGCTGTAATCTCGGAGGCGATCATATTGCCTGTAATGGTGAGCGAGAAGAAGAACAATATCATTAACAAATAGACTAGAATATAGTTCTCAGTGTTGGACTTTATTGGATTTTCTTTCGGTTCTGTCGAGTTCTTATTCAGATCATCAATAGAAGTCTGATTGACTATAACAGGTGTCCCAATCTGTTCCAACTGCGTATTGGTTAACTTGCCTTCTGCAATATATTGAACTTTGGCGGTTTGAGTAGCCGTTTGTAATAGATTTTGAATCGTTGCATTATTTTTCTCACTGACATACGTAACCGTTGGGAAAGCCACGTCACCTGTAGTCGGCTTTTGCAATAATAGATAGCCGCCAATACTTCCGTCTTCGACCTGTTGGCGAAGAACCGATTCAGATTCTGCTTTGGCTTGCCATTGTAGCTGTGTGTCTTTGGCTTGACTGCTTGCATTCGTAGCTGTGTCCTCTGCCGCTGAAGATAACGTTTGTTGCTTTTGCGCTGCTTGCTGAATCTGAGTCGCAATTTCATTGTAGCTACTGGTTGCAATACCAATCTTCATATTGTCTTCACCGTTGTTACCCGAAAATAGTTGAATAAAATACGGCACATTGAGTCCAACCAGTAACAATACTGCAAGAGTTAATGTAGTCCACCGAAACGATTTATTTTTGACTTTATTACGATAGGTAAAATTAATGACATGTCCAAGCTTATTCATTATTGCCCACCACCTTAATAAAGATTTCGTTCAATGTTGGTTCCTTGATCTCGAACTGTTCTACATTTCCATGTTGCATTGCTAATTGTAAAATCTGTTGTGCTGCTTGCTCTTGATTAATATGGATCAGATAACGTCCGTTCTCATCTTGTGGCTCTACATGCACGATACCTTCAATATCGCTTAAACCAGATAATGGATGAGCTGTACGCAAGACTACTTTCTCGCGTGGATATGTGTTTTTGATATCTCGTAAATTTCCTTGCAATACAGGCTTAGAACGACGAAGTATCGTCATATTACGGCATAACTCTTCTACATGTTCCATCCGATGAGTAGAAAATAAGATCGCTGTGCCATCATCCCGTAATTCTTGAATCACTTCTTTGAGCATTTCTACATTGACGGGATCAAGTCCACTAAATGCTTCATCGAGAATCAAAATACTCGGATGATGTATGACAGCAGCGATAAAGCCCATTTTCTGCTGATTTCCTTTGGATAACTCTTCTATCCGTTTATCTAAATACTCCATCGCATCAAAGCGTTCTAGCCACTTGTGTAGACTTTGAACAGCATCTTTGTGAGTCATACCACGCAATTGTCCAAGATAGACCAGTTGATCACTGATTTTGACTTTAGGGTATAATCCACGTTCTTCCGGTAGATATCCCATTTTGTGTTGTAACTCTTTGCGATATGGACGACCGTCATACAGAATCTCGCCTTCATCTGGATAAATTAGTCCCAGTACCATCCGCATCGTTGTTGTTTTGCCTGCTCCATTTGCTCCAAGCAAGCCGTAAATTTCTCCTGCTTCTACTTCAAGAGACAGTTGATCTACAGCCGTTTTACCTGCATAATGTTTGATAATTTGATTCAATACCAATGGTTTCATCACTTTATCGTCCCTTCATATCAAATATTTTGCATCAGCAAAAATCATTTTTTCATTGAACTGGGGTCGCGCTTATACTGCCAAGCGCTTATCGTAAGATATTTTGCTAAAGCAAAAATCACTTTTTCATTGAACTGGGGTCGCGCTTATACTGCCAAGCGCTTATCGTAAGATATTTTGCTAAAGCAAAAATCACTTTTTCATTGAACTGGGGTCGCGCTTATACTGCCAAGCGCTTTGGCGCCAGTAGTATAGTAAGTCTTCCCATTCGAGTCCGCGGGTTTGGATGGGGATATTATTTTCAGCGGCGGCTTCTTCTAATTCAATAGCATTCGTTGTTATCACACGTACAGAGAGATCGGATTGTGCTTCCCATGCGACAATGCCGTCACATTCATGCAGGCTATGAATAACATCTGCATCGCCTACACCTGCATTGATCCATATTTCTTTCCATGTTTGATACAGTGTATCTTTTTCTTGTATACCATAGATCATGCCGTCATTCATCAGCATGACATAATCAGCAAGCCGTTCCACTTCTTCCATCCGATGAGTGGTGATCAGAATACTAAGATCATCGGTATCCATAAGTTGATGCAAGGTACGAATCATATCTTTCCATGCGAAAGGGTCTAGTCCAGAAGACGGTTCATCCATCAACAGCAGATCAGGTGAAGTGGCTATTGCAGCAGCTAATTCAAATTTTTGCCGTTGTCCTTTGGACACTTTATTTAACTTGGTCGTAGAAGGTACTTGAAATTCAGTCAGCATTTGTTCGAATCTTTTTTGATTCCATTTAGGATACCATTGAGAGCGGAAATGGGCGGCATCTAGAGCAGTCATGCGATTTTCTTCAATTGATGAATGTTCAGATACATAAGCGATTCGTTGCCGGATCGAGAGAGGCAATTCGCCTTTGGCTGGTTGTCCAAACCATGTCATCCATCCTTGATCTGGATAAATGGTCTGCATCATCAAATTTAACAATGTACTTTTTCCTGCTCCATTTTCACCGACAAGAACAGTAATATACCCTTGAGGTAATTCAAGATTAATAGGCCCAATAGTATGTTGACCTCGTGTTTTGTAGACTTCATGTAATGAAATGACTGATTGTTCCTGCATAGCTGTTTCCTCCTTAGCTATATGATAGGCTTATCATTCAATAGTGATGTTATGTTGTAAAATGTTGATGGATTAGCTCTGCAAACAATTGTTGCAACTGCTGTTCATCCCATCCAAGGGCAGTACTTTTCTGAATCGCTTCATTTAGAATTTTGCGTACATTTTCTTCACTCATCTGGGTAAGTTGCCCTTGTTCGACTTTGGTAACAAATGTTCCTGTTCCCTGGCGTGTACGTAACCATCCTTCATTCTCCAAGTCTTGATACACGCGTCGAATTGTAATAACACTACATTTCAGATCCGCTGCAAATTCACGAATAGAAGGTAATAATGTACCCTCTTGCAATTTGCCTCCAATAATGAGAGAACGTAATTGATTCTCTACCTGCCGATATAATGGTTCAGCACTATCTTCATTGATCTGCACAGGTATCTTCATACGCCTACACCTCCTAACCCTAGCGCTCTCAAATCCATTACCTTATACCAAATCTCTATGTCTTAATGTACGCCGAATCCCATAAATAGATAACGTCATACACACTATACTTACTGCAATACAACTCCACATTAGTGGTGAAGCCAAGCCATATTTCATAGCCACTAACAAAAAGGTGTTGGTGATATTCCAATCTAACCAGACACTGCAAATCGACAATATAACAAGTACAAAAATAACAATAAAAGTAAATTTCATATACTTTTTACCGGAGAGACTAAATTCAAAATATAAATAAAAACTCATTAATGTTATACAAAAGCCAGCCCAAGTGAGTGCAAAAGCAATATAAGAAATGAGTGAAATATCTACTTCAAAACGAATCCTCATGATATACAGAATAGAGAAAAATAATGTCCAGTTATATAAAAAGATAAGTGCCATCTGTTGAAATCTTCCCCATATAATCGCAGCTGAGGAAACAGGCAAAATACGAAGATAGACTAAATTTTTGGTGTACGTATCTTCTTTTTGTAAATTAAATGCTCGCCTAGAAAAATCAGTTCCCAACAACGGTGCACAGATCAGCATAATAAAATCAGTTGTACTCGATTGTAAAAAGTGATTTTGTCCAGCTAATGTACCTGTATAAAAAAGAATACCTAGTACACCACCCATATAAAGTACAAATATACTAGACCAGACAAACATCAGCCGATTGTTCGCAAAATCTTTACGAGCTAATATCCAACCGTATTTGAAATTTTCTATCATAAATATATCCTCCATTCGGTGTATATACTGTATATATCTATATACACAGTATACATTATATATATACAGTGTCAATAGATTTAGAGATATTCGTACTTTATTTTTGGAGATTATTATCTTCCATATTCGAATATTAACTTTAATACGTTGTTATAGGAATTAAAGTTAATATTTTCATCTTAAAAAACACAAAAAAAGTCCTCTGGCGGTCAGTCGCCAAAGGACGGTATGTCTTGCTTTCATTAAATTACGAAAATAATCATCACATTCATTGTTCAGTTGTTACATTAAATCTTAATCATTACATTTTCAATAATCGTCGCATGTGCTTACATACTTAATCAAGAGACGGACGAATCTAACTTAACAAGTTCATCCTCGACAAGAAGCGTGAGTTCTTCTTCGTATCCCCCGGTTATGTGATACTTGCGAACATATTCCTTAACAAATTTCTTTGGATCCTTAGGCCGAAAAATGCGTGTCATTTCTCGTAGACTTTCCTTGACTTCATTGTGTCCTTTAGTTGCCATGGAATTCCCTCCCAAAACGTGCCTTGTTTTTGAGAACGCCGAAAAGATCCTTTGGTGTGTTTGTAGTTAGATATGAAGTTGTATCTCATCTGTGATCTTTTAGCACTTTCTTCGGGCATCTGACATATTACATACCCTTTAAGATAAATGCTGAATCAATCCGGCTGAATGCTCTTATCTTCTTAGTACAAGGCTGATCTACCCGCATATGGTATATCCCTGCGCATCTAAGCGCCTCTCTAGTGTGTTGGTCGCTGTTAGCAACGTGTTCAACGCCAACCCTTATCTAAGCACCTTATTATTTTATAATATCATACTTTTTAAGATTGTAGCACTTTTGTTTGTTAAAAAAAGGTACGAAATAGGTTAATTTTTGGGCGAATAATCATCGTTTTTATAGCGGTAAAAACTCTTTAGAACATGAAATAAAAATGCGTTGTCTCGAAAAGGAAACCAACGGGTAAACTATAGTAGAAAGTGACTTTTGCAGATTGAGTTGTCTCTATATTATATACGTAAAAATGTCCACATTGGATTATCTATAACTTCTCGTGCTATGCTCAACAAGAATAGAGAAGCAGCTCATATAGAAACAGAATATATATGGCTTAGAAAGGAATTCTAGCATGTCTTACAATTCATCTTCAATTCTAATCTTATATGCAAGTTATGGACATGGACATTATCAAGCTGCCAAGTCTTTGCAAGCCAGTCTATTCGAACGTGGTGTTCCACGTGTAACGTTACTTGATGTGATGGCTGAATCTCACCCTTTGATCAATAAAGTGAGTCAATTCATTTATATGCAAAGCTTTACTACCATTCCTCACTTGTATGGCTGGGTATATTACAGCACGCGCAAAATGAAAGCCACTTCTTTATTCGGCAAAGCTCTTCATTCGCTAGGTATGCAACGTTTACAAACGGTATTAGAGCAGGAGCAACCTGATCTAGTGATTCATACTTTTCCTCAATTGGTATTACCTAATATGAAAAAGCGTTGGAAACTTACGATGCCACTTGTAAATATACTAACTGATTATGATCTACATGGACGCTGGTTGCATCCTCATGTTGATCATTATTATGTACCAAGTACAGACATGAAGCAGGATATGTTGACTCATGATATCCTACCAGAACAGATCAGTGTATCCGGTATTCCTTTACGAGCTGACTTTGATCATCTATCTACCGATACGTATGAAGTATCTCATCAAGCAGAGCGTGCACAGCTTCGTATACGTGCTGGTCTGCAACCGGAGTCCAAAACCGTACTGTTACTTGCAGGTGCTTATGGTGTGCTTAAAAACGTTCGTGAAGTCTGTGATCAGCTTGCTAGTCGTACCGATACCCAAGTGATCGTGATCTGTGGTAAAAATGAGTCTTTATTGCAAGAATTAAATACTCATTATGGTGATCATCCTGCTTTTACCCTGATAGGTTTTACAGATCGAATGAATGAATGGATGATGATGAGCGACTGTGTGATTACCAAGCCAGGCGGTCTTACCGTCGCTGAATGTATTCACTGTGCATTGCCACTATTTCTACTCAAACCTGTACCCGGGCAAGAATTAGCGAATGCTCTGTATTTGCAATCGTATCAAGCTGCTGAAATATGCGATTCTTCAACGGTATTAGCTGAACGTCTGATGATCGCTTTAGATCAACCGGAGATTTTAGAACGTATGCAAGCACAGCTTCGTACACTTCAGACACCCCAAGCTTCTCATTACATTGCCGATGATCTGATCGAACGTTATCTGTCTCAAGCTCATGCTACTCAGTTAGTCAAAGTACCACTGAAGCCCAATCTGCGAACAACGATTAATTAAAACGGAGACTATTCATCTACAAATTCAACACGTCCGTTATCTAGCGAACGGATTCGTACCAGTGATTCTAAGCGATATCCTTCATCTATAAGCAGTTGAGCGCCGGGTTGGAAAGACTTTTCGATCACAATACCAATCCCTACAACTTCTGCGCCTGCTTGTTTGACTATACGGGCAAGACCAGAAGCAGCTTCTCCATTAGCTAGAAAATCATCAATAATCAGTACCCGATCACCAGGATGTATAAATTTTTTGGAGACGGTAATATCATTACTTTGCTTTTTGGTATAAGAATACACGGTTTCTACAAAAATATCTTCTGTTAATGTAAGAGACTTCTGCTTACGGGCAAAGATCAATGGAACTCCAAATTCTAATGCTGTCATAATACCAGGAGCAATGCCTGAAGACTCAATCGTCAAAATCGTTGTTACACCTGTATCTGCGAATAATTGTGTAAATGTTTTGCCGATTGCCTGCATTAATACAGGGTCCATCTGATGATTGAGAAAAGAATCGACTTTGAGTACTTGTCCTTCAAGGACAATCCCCTCATTGATCACTTTTTGACGAAGTAATTCCATAATTGATTCCTCCTTGGTTATCTTTAAAGAATACAAAAACAAGTGAAAGTACATAAACTATATCATGCCTACTTCACTTGTACTGCGCTATACAGCTACAAAATCATTTAAATTCTTTTTTATATTTGAAAGGACTTGTCTAAATGCCATAGTAAAGCATAGCAAAGTAGTGGTATAGTAGGACTATATAACTATTATTCGTTTATTTAGGTTGTATGTTCATTATATTTTTCTAAAATCCGATATATAAAGTGATCCATACTACCTTCTTTTTGCGTATATTTTATATACATTTATTGGTTATTGAGTAAAACAATAACTAAGTAGGTAAGTTATATGTTGTATTCTTATATTTTACATAAAACAGCATATGCAATTTTACCTAATCATTATATATACTAAGATGTATACCTACTAGACTCCACTCTCTATAATTTATCTACTAAATTAGTATATAGCAGTATAAGAAAGTATATCGTCGAAAACAAGAGTATAGATGGTAAGACATGCTAGTTAGGAATTGTATTTATATAGGCAATAATGACTTCACATGATATAATATGTATTATTGTCTGCGGCTTTTTTCCTAACTGTAACAGCATCCGGTCGCACACATTTTAGGTTATTTAGGGGGTTTTTGAATTGTTTGCCAAACGCCTCAAACTACTTCGCAAACAGCGAAATATGTCGATGAAGGAAGTTGCAGATCATGTAGGAGTAGCTAAGAGCACATACGCAGGCTACGAGTCCGGATACAGACAACCCACTTTGGAAACGATCCAATCTATTGCTAAAAAATTGAGTACTACTTCTGATTATTTGCTCGGTTTGACCGAAGAATATGATCCTACTCAACAAAATACGAATGCACGTGAATTTCTCAACTATACCCAACTTCATTGGGATGGTGTGCCACTTGAAGAAGAAGATCTTCAATTGATTCGTCAACTGTTAGAGCGTGTAGTAAGAGATCGTTCCCATTCCCAGTGAAATTTCCATTCTATTTCTCATGATTAGCGCTGATCGAGCGTAAGAATATTCAATCACGATCTACAACCAGAGCTCTCCAATTTTCGCTGATGATTATGGATAGATGTCCTGATCCTCATATCTGAATACAACAGCAAAAAAACCGACCCTGAAGATACACTTCAAGGTCGGTTTTTGCTATATAGGTTAGAGATAAGAATTAAGATTGAGTCGCGATAAAGTGATCACGAAGCAATGCTGGACGACCCATAGAATGGTAATCGAAGCCTGTTTCTTTCACACGTTGCGCGCTATATACATTACGTCCATCTACAAGTACAGCTTGATTCATAACAGCTTCTACTTCTTTAAGATCGATATTCACGAACTCACCCCACTCGGTTAACAAGCAGACTGCATCACAACCACGAGCGGCTTCTAAAGCACTTTCTGCAAAAGTAATCGATTCGTGATCATATTCACGGCGGAAGTTTTCTGCGGCTACTGGATCAAATACTTGTGGTTTTGCACCGAATTCTACTAATTTCGGTACGATCTCCAATGATGGTGCTTCACGAATATCATCCGTATCTGGTTTGAATGCTAGACCCCAGACAGCGATTTTTTTACCTTGTAAAGTACCTAATGCTTCTAACAACTTATCAACGATTCCCCAACGCTGTGCTTGGTTGACTTCAACTACAGATTTCAGTAATTTAAAGTCATACTCTACATTACCTGCGATTTGGATCAAAGCATGCGTATCTTTCGGGAAGCAAGAACCACCGTAACCGATACCTGCATTCAAGAATGAAGGCCCGATACGACGATCCATTCCCATTCCTTTAGCAACTTCATCAACATCTGCGCCAACTTTATCACAAATGTTAGCAATTTCGTTGATAAATGAAATTTTGGTTGCAAGGAAAGCATTAGATGCATATTTGATCATTTCAGCACTACGGATATCTGTTACTACTAGATTTTCAGTCAAAGGACGGTGCAATTCAAGTAGCAAGTCTGCTGCTTGTTGTGTCTGTACACCAAGTACTAGACGATCTGGATTGAATGCATCTTTAACCGCAGAACCTTCACGCAAGAATTCTGGAATCGAAGCTGTATCAAAAGGTTGATCGGTTAAAGAAGCAATAATGCTATTTACGCGCTCATTGGTTCCAACAGGAACTGTACTTTTCACAGCAACGACAGTGTAGCCTTTCATGGAAAGTGCAATCTCACGAGCCGCCGCTTCGATATATTGTAGATCTGCTTCACCGGAAGGAAGTGGTGGAGTACCTACTGCAATAATCACGAGATCCGATTCGGATACCGGTCCACTCAAGTCCGTTGTAAATGTTAATCGTCCTGCTTCTACATTCTTCATCATCATTTCTTGAAGACCTGGTTCGTAGATCGGGATGCCACCATTTTGCAACGTCTCGATTTTAGAAGCAATTTTATCCACACAACGTACGTTGTTTCCTATTTCTGAAAAGCAGACACCTGATACCAAACCTACATAACCTGTACCTATTACAGTAATATTCATCATTACCACTCCTGTTCCTTATTTGTAATTTTATATTTCAAAACAGATTGAGTATGTTATTCCTAAACTCTATTCATCTATCCCGTAGTTCAACCGATATAGTATTTATAAGAAATTGATTCATTTGTCAGATTGACAGATTCAATCTAGTACGGATTCAATCTATGATTGGACAAATACTTTTCAATCTCATTCTATATTTGGAGGCTGACCATTATGAGATATCAAACCAATCCATCATTTGCAAAAGGATGCCTATGGGGCACTGCACTTTCACTATTATTATGGGGTGCTATCGTCTGGATCGTTATGCACTAAGTTCAGACCACTTTTACATGTTGTAAAAGATTTTGAATATAATCTGCAATCTCAACTAAAGTAGAACTAGATCGTTCATTTATGCTTAACCCTTTGCCTGGTTGTGCATCATGACGTTGACCTATCTCGTCTTCTGTTGATAATGTTAGCTGCTGAATCTCTTCCCATGACATCAAGTACAATGGATGGTCGCTAGGAACAGCTGCAATCGTATGACGATCTTCATAAAAATGACTGCGATTAAGCAAAATGAGTGGCTTTGCTAACTCGATAGCTTCACAGACGGTACCCCAACCTGGCTTAGTAATCACCAGATCGGCGGCAGCTACATAATTCTGTGATTCGGTGTATTGATCAGGAATCTGTACAACATTGGGATGGTCAATATCCATATTGGACGATACGATAAATATGCATTGTTCACTATCCCACAGTTCCATCGTTGACCAATGATCCACCTGTATACTACGACCTAAGCCAAAAAAGATAATTTTACGTTGCCCGGTCGGATCTAATTCTGTACGTATACGCTTGACTTCCTGAAGATCAGGTTGTCTGCAAAAGAATCCAGTATCTATTCGGCATTTGCGTCCCCACTCGGGTTCAGCACAACCGGCTAGACTGATAAAATGATCCATTTGAGCATAAGCGGCACGCAATGTATTTAAATCTGACTTTTCCAACATATCTTGATAAGCGGTGTACCAGGTAAAGTTCGATATGCCTAAAGACTCTATACCTGCACGCTGTGCGGCGACAAACGGAATCGGTGAAATATCACTGATCACCAGTTGCGCCTTAACTCCAAGTAAAAATTGCTGTTCTTGAGTAACTCTTTCTTCAAACAACGACATATCGAGGTTATATTGTTGTCTAAGGCTCTGTATATCTGCTGCAATCGAATCGTGTTGTAACACATAACCGGTATCAGAAAATATACTTCTAAATTCAATACGATGATCATTGCTGATCCATGGCAACATTTCTTTTTGTAATGAATCGATTAAAAACGGTAATGCTTTGCCGCAATTAATGATTAATCGGATAGGTTGATCATGATGTCGCTCTAGTACCGTGCGGATAATTGCGATACTTCGCGTGGCATGTCCATATCCGTAATCTGAAATGTAATAACAGATGGTGATTAAATCTTCATGCAGTTTTGTTCGATCTCTTCCCATGAATGGAATAGCTCCACAATTTGATCGTTCTGCGCATTAAAGCCCGTTTGTACAACGATCACTTCTAGATCCTTCACTGCACGGATACTATGAAGTGCTTTGACTGGAATATGCAGTACGTTCCCTGCTCTTACCCGCATCATGTTACCATTGAGAACAAATTCGCCTTCGCCTTTAACCACTGTCCATACTTCTTCGCGATCCGTATGTGACTGATAGCTCAAGTTCTTACCTTCTTGTAGACCGATACGCTTCGTTAATACACAGCGTCCGTCTTCATACTTCTGATCATCCAATACAACAACCCAGCCCCATTGACGCTCTTCATACATAGGACCTTGATCAAAATTCACTAATTCTTTCAAACGTGGACTGGATGCTTTGTCAGATACCAGAATACCGTCCGGGCTTACAGCAACAACAACATCTTTCATACCTAGAATCGTAACAGGTACGTTGGTTTCGTTAACCAAATGCGTATTTACACAGTCTTCACTGATAATACCGCGTCCAATTTGTACGCTGCTCATTTCCTCGGTCAATGTATTCCATGTACCCAAGTCTTTCCAGTAACCGGTATATGGAAGAGCAATAATATTTTTAGCTTGCTCGACAACTTCATAGTCAAAACTGATTTTTGGTAAACGGTCATACTGTTTAAGGAATTGCTCATATTGAATTGGTAATCCTTTTTCTTCAAGTAAGCTAATCAGATAGCCTAGTTTGAAAGCAAACACACCACAGTTCCAAAGTGCATTTTCTGCAATTAATTGTTCTGCATACTCTTCAGTCGGTTTTTCTTGGAAACGGCTTACTTTGCGAAGACCGGTTTCTGTCGTTTCACCTGACGGAATAATATAACCATATTTAGAAGAAGGATATGTTGGTTCTACACCGATTAGTGCGATATCTGCATCGGATTCTTGTAGTGCCATTTCCATACTTTTTACTGTGTCAAAAAACATATTGTCTACATAAGGATCAACTGGCAAAATCGTAATGACTTCATCCAAGCTGACACCTTCTATGGAATATAGATAGGTTGCTGCAAGTGCTATAGCAGGAAACGTATCTCTTCGTTCTGGCTCAATAATAAGAGGTACATCAGCACCGACTTGACTCCGCATAATCTCGACTTGAGATTGACCGGTTGCGATAAGGCTAGATTCGCTTAATCCACAAGCATCCAATTGATTCCATACACGCTGAACCATTGATACCAGTTCACCTTGTTCATTTTCCAGTACTCTCAAAAATTGTTTTGATCTTGCATCGTTAGACAGAGGCCATAAACGCTTACCTGAACCTCCAGATAAAAGGATAAGTTTCACTCCAATCCCTCCCATTTCTTTTTTTAGTATGTTACGGATGGTTGGTCGTTCAGACTATATTTATCTTGATTCAGAAACCATAGTTGTGGACGGGGACTGTGTCGCCATGGATAACAATAGCTGACGATATTTTTCCAGCGATACATCGCGGCGTAAATATTTTTCCAGATAGTCCCGGCCATTTTGACCGATCGCTTGAATTTCTTCAGCATCCATCTCATACAGACGACGAAGTTGAATTGCAATATCCTCATAATTTTGAGGTTCTGCTACAAGTCCACAAGCGCCTTCTACGATCAGACGATGAGCTTCACTACCTGATTCCAGTACACCCAGTACTGTTTTACCAGCCGCCATAACGCCGTAGATTTTACTTGGAACAGAGACCCCTTTGATGCCTTTCTGATTCACGACCAGATGAACATCAGCTGCATTAAGCGAATATTTCAAATCCTCTTTCGGTTGGAAAGGGAGAAAACACACTTGACCGGATTCTTCGAGTCCATGTTGTGCTGCATACTCCTGCATCTTTTTCTTTACCGCACCTTCTCCGATAAAAGCAAAGACCAAGTTTTTGCAATCTTTCAGACCCGGTATAATCGTCATTAGATTTTCTAGATCATAATAAAGACCTAGATTACCGGAGTACATTACAACAAATTTATCTTGCCAGCCATGATCAGCGATAAACTTAGCGACTCGTGGATGATGTTTATCCAAAGGAACGATTTCTTCTTCATTCGTCCAATTGTTAATCACTGTATTCTCGATATGCTTGCGTCCACCAAAGCGATTCACCAATGTTTCTTGCATGTCTTTACCTACGGTGATAATATGATCCGCCATCGAGCAGTTGATATTATCAATCGCACGCGCTACATTGAAAATCCATTGTCGCTTCGTGTAACCGACAGCTTCTGCTTGTTCAGGGTTGAAATCCTGAATATTGTAGATATGTTTGGAACGTTTGAATAATTTACCGATGGTACCGATCAAACCGCCTAATACTGGTGGTGTAGAGATCGTATAGATAAAGTCTGTATTTTTTTGCTTCAATAACAAGTAAGTCGCATAGAAGAAGTACGTCGAAATATACTTGATCCGGCTAAACTTACTTTGCTTATCCACCTCAGGAAGACGAATACGGATCACTTTAATATTTTCAAGATGATCGGTAATATAACGTCCTTTTGCTGCGGCTTCGCCTCCATACCCTGGAGGACATTCTGCAATCACTGTAATATCAAAGTCATGTTGTAAGTACAGACACAACTCGGTTAATAATTGTCCCGTTGATGCATAATCGGGATAAAAGTAGTTAATGACAAAAACTATTTTTGGTTTCACATTCATCCCTCTTTTGTCTATAGGACTCATTTGGTTTATTTGATACGGTGTACTTGAGCAATCGGTGTAACTTGATGTTCTGTCGGTACTTCTTCAGCGAAACGATGCTTGTGAAATGCAGCCGGGAACCCGATATGCACTTCATTCGCTGGAATGTCTTTGAAAATCGTACTTCTTGCTCCTGCAACACCTAATTCATGAATCGTAACGCCTGGATAGACAAATACGTCGCTTGCTACCCATGCACCATCTTTAATATGAATAGGCTTTGTAATTAATCCGAACGTTGGATCATTAAGCTTATGACTACCTGTACACAGATAGGAATTCTGGGAAATCACACAATGGCTGCCGATAACAATCTCATCAAGACTGTAAAATTCAACATTATCGCCGATCCAAGAATACTCTCCGATCGTAACTTTCCACGGATACGTGAATTTAGCAGATGGACGAACATGAACACCTAGTCCAAGCTTCGCTCCAAAGCTATTGAGAAGAAATCTTCTCCAGTTATACATATTGTGTAGGGAGAAACGGAATAACGTTCCTTGTACAAACCACCACAGTAGACAATAGAGTCCTGATTTTCCGCGTGAATACTCTTCTTGTGAATATTGATCCAGTCTGATCTTTACCATCTTCATCCCTCCTTCCTGCTTATTTCATTGAGGTGGATTCCGAATAGACGACTTTCTCTTTGGTACCACCGCTGATTGCACGATTCAGTACTTTATCCAATTTGCCAGCCACGACTTTATGAGAACAATCGCTGATCAACCATTGCATCGCACGAGCTGGATATAGACTGTATTGTGCTGGATGACGCAAAATTTCGTTGATTGCTGCTGCTAATTCTTGTGCACTATCATTACCATAGGTGACAAACATATTTTGGTTAATCAGATTAATATCAGATACACCGGAAGTTAGAACCAACTTACCGTATTTGATATATTCGACCACTTTAGAAGGGAACGAACATTCACTGAACAGAATCTTTTCACGTTGTGTATTTACAAATAAATCCGCTTGTTCCATCAATGCAGCATAATCGTTATCATCCAGAAAACCATGGAATGTGATATTAATACGTGCATTAGACTGACTTGCGATAAACTGTTTTACTTTTTCTTCTAATGGACCATAGCCTGTAATATCTAATTGAATCATGCGCTCAGTGTTCACATGGGGGAGCGCTTCAAGCAGAATTTCGATACCACGGTCGTAATCCAGTCGTCCAGAGTACACCATACGAAATGCTCGATCGGCTGTACCTAGATTCACTTCCTGCACAGGTTTGAGCTTTGCAGGATGAACCGTACCTCCGCGGACAACTGTGTAGTTATCCGTGCGAATTCTTTTCTTGAGTACAGATGTAACAAGTACAGCGCCATCTAACAATTTGTTAGCAAATTTCTCTACCATGACGGTTAGCTTTTTGTAGTACTTATTCGTTTCTGTAACAGCATAGATTCCATCTTCATACTCAACGATAAGAGGTACACGATATAGCATTTTGAACAACATCGCTGGTAACGCGGTTTCTAAGCGATAATTGTAGAAAATCACAGCACGTGATTCACCTTTATGCGCCCGATTCCAACGAACCAGTTGAAAGAATGTCGTAAATAGTGTCAAAAACAGACTGATAAATTTCGCATCTACGGTTGCCGGATAAATGACTTCACTTCGATGTCCAATCGAATAACGATCTGCGCTGAAAAAACGAAATGTATTCTTTTTGAGTAGCAATGGCGAGATCACCGTAATCTGGTTATCGCCTTCCTCCAACGCATGCAAGATACAGTCAATTTTTTTATTGCCTGCCGTATGCTTTGAGCTATATCCCCTTTTCTGGTGCAATTGCTCGTCCACGTAAGGGGCTACGTAAGCGATTGACTTCGTTTCCATGGAGTTGTTCACCACTCTTTAATTTTTGTTCTGAAGCTTTAACATCAAAAAACATTAACATGACGAACAATGGCTGAAAGATCATGTTTTCCGTTGAAAATACAATGATCAGTGCAATAAAGATCAGTATGCTTTGAAACACACTTCCGATCGCTCGCTGTAATCTTGAATAATAATAAATCAGCATAATCAGTAGTAAAGGTAAGCCAAATTGATAACCAAAGGTTAGTAGTGAGTTCGATGAATCTCCGATCCCATACCTTTCCATCAGTACGCTATTGTTCTGGAAGCCCCAACCGACTAGCGGTTTCTCTATCATCAACTCCAGATTCGACGTGGTATCCAAAGATCGACGATCAAACGATTGATTGCCATCTTGAAACTTATCTGCAATAACACCACTTTGACTTTCAAAATAAATGAGCGGAATTAACAGCAACAACGGAATAATGAGCTGTGTCATTTGCTTGCGTTTACCGCTACGGATTAGATAAGCGAAGTAGATCAATCCGCAGATCATATATCCTGAAGTGGACATCGTTGTAAGTAATGTGCCGGTAACGAGAATCAATTGCCATTTGGGCAGCTTCCGGTTGGTGAACAGCATCAGGAAAATGCCCAAATTCAGAAAGACTTGAAAAGCACCAGGTTCCCAGAAGATCCCCTGATTTCGTGACATATTCCAGTTCCCATATACATAAAATGGTGTGATTCGATAAACACCGTTCCACACATCCACTGTTGGGAAAGTGGATCTTACAAATTCAGGGCTAACCACACCCAAAGCGTAAAAAGGTAAACTTAGTAATGCTAATGCAACGATAATCCACTGATAACTTTTACCAGCCTGATGAATATCCAGTCGATTGATAATCATAAAAATCGCTAGAATTTTCAGGATCAATCCACCATAGCCCCCGATATTATCGCGGTATAATAATAGATTAAATAAGATAAAAGCTAAGATGACCATCAAAGTCAAAAAGTGCTTGGGTTCTATTCGCTTTGGAAAGTAGAATACTACTGCTGTGGCGAACAGAATCATAATAAAGAGGGAATAATACAATTTGCCGAATAACACAGAACCCGACGTGATCACTATAAGCACCATCGTGATAAAAATGATGAGCTTATTCTTAACTGTGATATCTATTTTTGGCGACAAAGCCTGTTCATTCAGCATATTATTCCACTCCTTCCAAGTGCTTAATGACTTTAGCCGGTACTCCAGCAGCAATACAATTAGGGGGAATCGAGCTAGCGACAATACTGCCTGCTCCGATTACACTATTGCGACCAATCGTTACTCCTTTGAGTACAATCGCATTCGCACCCACCCATACATTATCTTCAATGATCGTATCGGCTTTACCCACATCTAGCGGATTTTTGTTAAAGCGGCGATTCTCTGGCTTAATCGGATGAAAATCAGTATCACTGATCTGTACGTTTACGCCCAGCATCACTTGATGACCGATACTTACACGCGATACGGCACAAATGCTCGCTCCGCTGATGCCTACATCATCGCCGATCTCAATCACTGCTCCTTCTGCAAGGGTACGAATCACTGTACGATGATTAAGACCTATCGGATTGCTATAATCCGATGAACACAAAATAGCGTTATGTCCGATTCGAATCGAGCTTCCCTTTTCTCGATCCACAATCGGCATTCCTACAGCGATCAAGTTGTTACCAAATTGAATCTGCTGTTCTTTCAGCATTCTCCGGGTGAAGACGGTAGAACACTTTTTAGCTATTTTGCGTTTGAAGCGTATAAAGCTTGTGATCATACCGTTTCCCTAACAAAGAATCGGTTATAGAAATCAAATGTCCGCTTGGTGTTCTTACGCGCATCGAAGTTCTCTTCTGCAAAAGCCAGTGCATTTTGAGAAAGCTTCTCGTACAATGCTTTGTCTGTACCGATCTTAACCATATAATCTTCCATCGCTTTGTGATTACGATCCTCGAACAGGAAGCCTGTTTTGTTATGAAGAATCAGTTCATTCGGTCCACCAATATTGGTAGCAATCGCTGGTTTCTTCATCGAGGCTGCTTCGATAATACTGCGTGAAAAGTGAGGTTCTACAAACGGGCACATCATCACATTACTTGCGGCAATCAATTGCGGTACATCATCACGGAAAGCCAATGTAATGATCTGATCATTTCCTTTAGCTTCTGCCATAACTTTGTCTTCATACGCATTATTTTTATTAAAGTAAAATCCACCAACGATCAACTTGAAGTTCGGATGATCTTTGCTGATTTTGTTAAATGACTTCACCAGATCCAATACTCCATTGCCTGTTACTACACGACCAATGTACAAAAAGACGATATCGTCATCGTCTATACCGAGTTCCCGACGAACAGGAGTCCCGTTTACATCTGGATTGTAGGTTCCAAAGTCCACGAAGTTGTATACGACTTCTAATTCTTTACCATTACTATCCACCGTCTCGGAATCGAACTGATCGATAGAGATATAACCGTCTACATATTTGTGATTCATACGCTTCAAGATATTTCCGGCAAATGAGTTCAACAGCGGTTCACGTACGTGACAGACCACTTTAGTATCTGGAGATACTTTTTTGACGGCTTTTGCCACTTGGAATAAACATGTGCTGTTCAAATGAACGATATCTGGTTTGTATTTACGAATATATTTTTTAGCTTGAAAATAAGTTGGTAATGCTCCGATCAGATTACGAATAAACAACTTCGGTCTCATGCCAGAAACTGTTGATCCGTGGAAAGGAAACATGCCTTTAGCCACTTCTACAGGTAATCCACCGGATTCCAACAGTTTTACTGCGGGACCATTGCGAATCGTTAGCACGTGTCCGTCAAATTTGGTCTTATCCAGATGACTAATGAGATAAGTCAGACTTTTCGGTGCTCCGCCCATGAATCCTGAATGATGGACATATAGTACTTTTTTCATCAGCTCTTACCTCCTTATGTCTGTGATTAAAATGCTTTGAAATACGAAGTGCTCAAGTTTTTCGGAAAAGGTACACCACTTCGTGAACAAAATCGTTCTTGTCGTCGCTTGTTGTTATCGACTCCTTTGATTTCCCGCTTTGCGGTAAGGACTCGATAACAAAGGCGAACGCTTCGCTCTTTCAGAATGATTTTGTACCCTTCGTTCCGACGCTTGTCCTATACTTGAACACTTCATTTCAAAAATGATTTGTAAGCAAGATATAATATCGGTCTGCATGTGAAGCAAACCCTTTTAATGTAGATTAGTTATTGGTTCTGACTTCACGTTTGCCGGGTCTAAGTTTGTTGAAGATGGCGGTGAAGGGAGAGATTAGTGTTTTGGACATCATGATTCCGGATACGCGGGTTTCTTTGAATAAGAAAGTAAATGCGTAACTGGATACGATAAATGCCACCACTGTTCCCATCGCTGCGCCGACTCCACCGAACATAGGAATCAGAATTAAGTTAATTCCGACTTTGGCAACAGCACCCATGACCTGACTGATCAGTTCAAAGCGATACAAGCCTTCGCTAATGATCCATTTATTCAAGGCAGCTCTCATAAAGACGAAAAGACATGCCCATACGTGAATCACTAGAATACTGATGGCGCCTGTGTATTCTTGACCGTATAAGATCGAGATCACTGGTTTAGCCATAAACGTGACGACAATACAGATAGCCAGTGCGAACCAGAACAACATGTTGTACAGCTTTTGCAGTTCGGCTTTATAAATATCAGGGCCTAGTTGCTTGTTTTTGATCATACTCGGAAAGTATGATGCAGCGACTACGGTTGGTATGACGTACCATACTTCAGATAGTCTAGCGGCTACAGCATATACTCCAACGGCTGTCTCATTAATCATGTAGTTCAGCATAACCTGATCAATTTTGAGATAGATGATCGTGGAGATTCCGGCTACGATCAAAGGCCATGAGCTATTCATCAATCGTTTACCAAGCGGCCAGTTAAATGACCATTTGGTAAATTGAATTTTGTTTCCCTGTGTGAATAGTAGGAAAAGAAATCCAAGAATTAACTCTAGTGCATACGAAACAGCGAACCAGATTAATGGTGCGTGCATGACGACAAGCACTATTTTCATAATGGTGGTTAATGCAAAAGCAGCACCTTTGGCATAGACAGCATATTTGGCTTCCACGACTGAATCGAACCACTGGGAAATCACATCCAGCGGTTGAAACAGAAGGTTAGCTGCAATAATGACCATGCTCCACTGCACGACTGGATCTTGTCCAGGCAATGTAAAAGCAGCAACAACGGTAATTGCAAAAGCAATCAATCCACTAAACAGACGTAATAATGAGACTGTTCCGAGAATTTCCGTTTTATTATCAGGGTCTTGCACCAGTTCTTTGACAATAATATTAGCAAGTCCTAATGGAACAACAGCACCAATAATAGTGACAAAAGCAATCGCGAAATTATATTGTCCAAATTGCTCGGGACCCAGATAACGCGCTATCCAGATACTGATGATCATGTTGATCGCAAGTCGTCCGAACTTGTCCATGATCTGCCAGTTGGTATTGAAAAAGATTTTGCGTTTCTCTGGCGTCATCGAAAATTTCTTTCGCATTTTGGCGATCGGGTTAGCCATGTGGTTATCATCTCACTTCATCATTTTGCAAAAGTCCGTGGCAGTAAGTTACCCCTTAACTAATCTTTTCCTATTCGCTTTATGAAAGGAATCGATTAATATACAGGTACTTCTACTGGTCTTCCAGCATGACGTTTAAGATCTGCGTCCACCATGTTTGCTACCAATTGTTTGAAACCAACTTCCAATTCCCAGCCCAATTCTTGCTTCGCTTTCGTGCAATCACCAAGCAACAAGTCTACTTCTGCTGGACGAACAAATTTCTCATCAATAACTACATAGTCTCTCCAGTTCAGACCCACATGATCAAAAGCAACTTGTACTAGCTCTTCAACCGTGTGCATTTCACCTGTAGAGATAACGAAATCATCCGGTGTATCTTGTTGAAGCATCAACCACATTGCTTTAACATAGTCTCCTGCAAAGCCCCAGTCACGTTGAGAATCCAAGTTACCTAGACGAAGCTCTTTGGCTAGACCCAATTTGATCTGTGCTACACCGTCAGTAACTTTACGAGTTACGAATTCAAGACCACGGCGTGGTGATTCGTGATTGAACAAGATACCGGAGCAAGCGAACATGTTGAAGCTTTCACGATAGTTAACTGTGATCCAGTGTCCATATAATTTAGCGACGCCGTAAGGGCTACGCGGATAGAAAGGTGTTGTCTCGATTTGCGGGATAGCTTGTACTTTACCGAACATTTCACTACTGGATGCTTGGTAGAAACGAGCATCTGGCTTAGCAATACGTACTGCTTCTAACATGTTCGTTACAGCAAGTGCAGTCAGTTGACCTGTCGCAATCGGTTGTGGCCAAGAAGCCGCTACGAATGATTGGGCTGCCAAGTTGTATACTTCATCCGGATTAGAAATACGTACCGCTTCGATCAATGAAGCCAAATCCGTCAAATCGCCTGAAATCCATTCGATTTTATCTTGGATATGCGCTACATTTTCATAGTTCGGTGTACTTGTTCTGCGGCGAAGTCCAAATACTTGATATCCTTTTTCTAAAAGCAATTCCGCCAGGTAAGATCCATCTTGTCCAGTAACTCCAGTAATTAGTGCTCTTTTCATAATTAATTCCCTCCACAGTATGTTTTTATTTTTTTAAAATATATTTGAAATGTATGAGTTTAATTTATTGATTTACAGCAACCGTATTACGGAAATCAGCATAGACAGCGCGGATACCTTCTTCTAAAGGAATACTTGCTTTCCAGCCCAATGCGTTAATTTTAGTTGTATCCACCAATTTACGTGGTGTACCATCTGGCACGCTTGAGTTAAATACCAAGTCGCCTTCGTACCCAACAATGTTTTTGATCATCAGCGCCAGGTCTTTGATCGCGATATCTTCACCAACACCCACATTCACGATTTGGTTATCTTCGTAGTTGTCCATTAAGAACAAGCACGCATCTGCAAGATCATCCGCATGTAGGAATTCACGTTTTGGTGTTCCTGTGCCCCAGATTTCAACCGTTGGGCTGTTATTTTCTTTGGCTTCATGAATTTTGCGTACCAATGCTGGCAATACATGAGATGATTTAAGATCGAAGTTATCATTCGGACCATACATATTCGTAGGCATTGCTGAGATAAATCGTGAACCGTATTGACGGTTGTAAGATTCACACATTTTGATACCTGCGATTTTGGCAATCGCATAAGGTTCGTTTGTTGGTTCCAACTCGCCTGTTAGAAGATATTCTTCTTTAAGCGGCTGTGGTGCGAACTTCGGATAGATACAAGTTGATCCTAAGAACAACAATTTCTGTACTCCATTAAAGTGAGCTGCATCGATAACATTTGTCTGAATCAACAAATTGTCGCGAATGAAATCAGCAGGGAAATCGTTGTTAGCCGCAATACCGCCTACTTTTGCTGCGGCTAGGAAGACATAATCAATCTTTTCTTGTTCAAAAAAGCGATACACATCGTCTAGTTTACGCAAGTCCAATTCAGAACTACTGCGATAGATTAAGTTATTATATCCTTGTTTTTGTAGCGCACGTAGGATTGCAGATCCAACCAACCCTTTATGTCCAGCCACATAGATTTTGGCATCTTTATTCATTAATGTGTCACCTCGTCCTTATCTTATGATGTTGTTCTCAAAACGCGTCTTTAGAACCGAAAAGGACTCTAACTGTTTTGAAAAGAATATAAATGTCGAACAGGATTCCTCTTTTCTCGATATATTTCAGGTCTAGATCAACCATTTCTTCAAAGCTTAATTCATTACGTCCGCTTACCTGCCATAATCCGGTACATCCCGGTATAACACTTAGACGCAATTTGTCACGTTTAGTATATTCTTCGACTTCTCTTGGCAATGGAGGACGTGGTCCAACCAGACTCATATCACCGCGAAGTACATTCCACAATTGTGGAAGTTCATCGATACTCGTTTTACGAATAAAGCGTCCGATACGAGTAATACGTGGATCGTCTTTCATTTTGAACATCGCACCCTGGATTTCATTCTTCTCTAATAGTTCTTTCAGACGCTCTTCGGCATCCGATACCATTGATCTGAACTTGTACATCCTAAATGGCTGTTCATCTTTACCGATCCGTGTCTGATAGAAAAATACTTTTCCTTTGGAGTCCTCAACTTTAATCAAAATGCCAAGTACAATGAAGAGCGGTGACAATACAATCAGACCGAGCAATGAGCAAAAGATATCCAACATGCGTTTCATCAGTACATAAAAACGTAATCTAGCTGACGTTTTACCAACATGTCTTGCATAAAATTCGCTATAGTTCGCCCAGGCTTCCGCTTCACTCCCTTGTCTTGGAGTCATTAGCTATCACCTCTTACCACGAGCAACTCTTCTTGCAGTAACTCTCTTTCCAATGTTTCTTTAAGAGAACGCAATAAAGGTGCTTTCAGGTCTTCGTTTCGTAACGCAAATTCGATCGTTGTTTGAATAAAACCTAATTTTTCACCTACATCATAGCGTGTACCCTGGAAATCATAAGCGAATACTTGTTGCAATTCATTTAAGCGTTGAATCGCATCTGTCAGTTGAATCTCTCCACCTGCGCCTACTTCTTGCTCTCCTAGAAATTCAAAGATTTCCGGTGTAAGCACATAACGTCCCATGATCGCTAGATTGGATGGTGCTTGACCTGCTGGCGGTTTTTCTACAAATTGGCGAACTTGATGAAGTCGACCAAATTGTTCCGACGGATCAATAATTCCATATCGATGTGTCTGATCTTCAGCAACGGTTTGTACACCGATAACTGATTTCTCAGTAAGCTCGTATTGTTCAATCAATTGACGTGTACAAGGCGTATCGGATTGTACGATATCATCACCCAATAACACAGCAAATGGTTCGTCTCCAATAAAATTACGTGCACACCATACTGCATGCCCTAATCCTTTTGGCTCTTTCTGCCGAATATAATGTATATCGACTTTAGAAGACTTCTGAACTTCATCCAGCAAATCCAATTTGCCTTTTTCCAACAGAGTCGCTTCTAATTCAAAAGCATTGTCAAAATGATCTTCAATCGCACGTTTACCTTTACCAGTTACGATAATAATGTCTTCAATACCCGAAGCGATAGCTTCCTCAACGATATATTGGATCGTTGGTTTGTCTACGATCGGTAGCATTTCTTTCGGCATAGCTTTGGTTGCTGGCAAAAAGCGTGTGCCTAGCCCCGCCGCGGGAATGATAGCTTTACGAACCTTCTTCATAAAATCACGCCCTATCCTGTTTTTTTGTTTTTGTGCATCATGCTGGCCAAGTTGCAGGTATGTAAGCATTTCGATCTCAACCTTTTCATAGAAGGTGAGGTCGCTGCTTAGAGCCTATTGTTGCGGTAGGAAGTCTGAAGACAGGAGTTATATTCTCTCCAATGGTTTTTTACTATAACGCACATCTTCAGCATCTTCACATTCAGGCTCTCTTACATTATAAGAATGCGGGCATTTAACCCGTCCTCACCATCATACCCTTGACGATAAACGTCTAAGGCTACTTACATAGCCCACAGCATGACCGAGTATCTCCAGTGATATGGGTGCAGGAGACATTACCCCAAGCTTGACCTATATAGTTGTAAGTCAATTATTGCTCTTCATGATAAGCCGTTGATAATGTTTTGCGACTCGCTTGATTGAGTACCGCTCCTAATACATGAGCACCTACAAATTCAAGGCTTGCTGTAGCTTTGACAATATCTTTACGACTGGCTCCACCTGCTTTGATAACCATGACAACACCCTCACATAGCGGCGTCGCTACCTGTGCATCGGTAAATGGTAACAAAGGCGGTGTATCGAGAATTACAAGATCGTATTCGGACTTCACTTCTTCCATTAATGCTTCCATCCGTTTAGAACCCAAGATTTCAGAAGGATTCGGAGGTACAGCACCGGAAGTCATTACACTCAGATTCAATGTTCGTGTCGATTGAATTGCTTTGGATAGATCGTCTTTATCAAATAACACATTGGATAACCCGATATTGTTAGAAATGTTAAAAATACGATGCATGGCTGGATTACGTAAGTCTCCATCAATAATGAGTACGCTACGCCCTGTCTCAGCATATGCTATAGCTAGATTAGCAACAGTTGTACTTTTACCTTCGCCCAATGTAGCAGAAGTGACGATAATGCTTTTCACTTTGGCATCCAATCGGGAAAAATCGATATTTGTACGCAGACCTTTATAAGATTCTGCGATCAATGACTTTGGATTCTCTTTGGTAATTAACGGCCATTTAAGTGTGGTTGGCACGTTCTCCACCTCCTGTAAACGGCTTAGCTGGCACTCTCTCTTTTGCCGTCATGTCTTCTTCTTTCATTTTGGCAATCACTCCAAGCACAGGCATTCCGAGAACATCGCGGATATCTTCCTCGCTTTTGATGGAATCGTCCATATACTCCAACAAGAAAGCAATAGCGATACCAACAACCACAGACAATACTAATGCAATAAGAACAAATAACATTGGGCTTGTTGTAATCGGTGCTGTAGGAACACTAGGATCTGCTTTGTCCAAAATAATGATGTTATCAAAATTCATTAATGTTGGAATCTCACGTTGGAACACGGCTGCAATCGCATTTACTTTTTTAGCAGCACCTTCATACGAAGTATCCACTACTGATACAGACA
Source organism: Paenibacillus sp. PK4536 (assembly GCF_028594455.2). NCBI lineage: Bacteria > Bacillati > Bacillota > Bacilli > Caryophanales > Paenibacillaceae > Paenibacillus > Paenibacillus sp. PK4536. The sequence continues at coordinate 1,732,520 of NZ_CP126313.1, read as the reverse complement.
TGACTTGTGTTTCATTGACTGCATTCACACTCACCTGATTGATCAACTGAGAAGCGTTAGCATTCAAATCTGGATACTCTTTTACCACTTTGTTCATAATGGCAGGCGTTTTAATAATTTCTTTGTACGTTTTGATTAACTGAATATTAGAGTTGATCGCTCCGATATTAGCGGTTGTACTATCCTCACCTGCTGTTGGACTACTGTTTACAACCAATTTGGCTGTAGCACTGTATTGCGGGCTATTTGTCATATAAGCGTACACGCCAGTTCCGACCGTAATCACCACAATAATCAAAAGTACCAACCATAATCGCTTTTTAATAATATTAAAATATTGTTTAATCTCCACAATCCTACCTCCAATTACGTATAAGTTGAACGGATCTTCAGGCTACGAACCTATGCGACCGTTCTTTATGTGTATATTGAATGACTTCAACACTCCTCCTATTTTGAAAATATCCCCTGATGACCAATGCCTAACATGACTCCACCCAAGTTGTATCACAATCAGTTACAGTCTGTCATTTATTTATTACAAATTTGTAACATAGTTTGAATAAGAAATAACGGCGTTCACATAATTCCTAGATTACGAGAGATAGCCGTCTATTGTGACTGGGTTGGAATCGCTAGAGTATCACAACTCTGTCCATAAATCTAATTGTGTGTACTGCAATAGTAGGAAACATCTTAGGTGCCGAGGTTAGCAAATGTTGTAACTTCTTCATCAGCCACATGATCCGGATACACCTGATAGGGGTTTGACGGAGTTTGAAAAAAGGTTTGTGTATGAAGTGGTTGTTTAGCTGCCCATTGAGTTGAAATAGCTGTCCATTCACTTTGACTTGTCTCCAACACTTCTTCGTTAACTGATGTCCTTGATTCTATATGAGTCTTTTCTTGAAGCGGACCGTCAATCAATCGAATCAGCATAAATACTTCTTGAGGCGTACCCTCCATATCAATACCTTTAAAACTGATTTTCATCACGCGCCCACCTCTCTTAAAATGATTTTATAATTTCATCGCATAATAGCTAAGCTTCTAAATTATTACATTTGTGTAATATGATTTCCAATCCAAAAGTTATTCGTTTTGAATAACTCCTGCGCTCATTATAATGCGTTCTGAAAATTTTGTAAACCTCTTTCAATTGCAAATTTTCTTACATTTTACTTTTTTAGGCAATTTACTTCTCTTGTTTTGTGATAAATCCTTCCAAAGTACCGCCATTATTTATATGTTTTACAAGATCATCTGCACTGGCTGTTAGACCCGATTGTTTGAAAAGTAAGTCTACTAACACAGCAACATTGACTCTATTTTGCGTATTTGTATGCAAAGGACGATATGTTTTACCTTCATAAATGCCATACTGATGGGATATTTCTTTAGGTAATGGAGAAGTTGCTTTCGTAAGCCATTCATTGACATCAAAATCTTTATTGCTTTCTTTTTCCTGTTTGAGCGATGGATCTACGGAAAGTTTATGAAAAAAAGCTTTAACACCATTCCGCTTTTGAATCCACTGATCATTAAGGACGTTCTGGTTTCTCACAGTTATTTCCCTCCTGTTAATCCTGTCTCTTTTTATTCGTTTCGCATAATTATAAAATAGGTTATCTGAAAATCATGTCGAAATCTAGTATAAAAATAAAACTTTATTTATTTAAATTTCGACTTTCTATCCCTTTTGAACTGAGCAGAAAGCAACACTAAATGTCGGATGACTATACCTAAGACTCACTTTATTTGAGCAAAGTATCTAAATTGAGTCTTATTATCTAGTTCCCAATCGAATAACAGGTAACTAATTAAACAATTCAAATTTTAGGTTTATAGCCTATTATCTTCTTTACATGATTATAATTAGGAGTATAAAGTCTAAATAGTTGTCATTATTCCATTTCTTTCACTGTATTACTTATGTTACGATTGAATTGTTCAAAAGGCATAATGGAGCATTACCCCAAAGTAACGTGAATTATTCATAAATGCTAAAAGAGAGGAATAAAGAACTATGGGATTGTTAAAAGAATTTAAAGAGTTTGCAGTACGCGGTAACGTGATCGATCTTGCAGTTGGGGTTATTATCGGAGCGGCTTTTGGTAAGATTGTCACTTCTGTCGTTAATGATATCATCATGCCTCCTGTTGGGAAATTGCTCGGAGGAACTAACTTTTCAGATTTATTCTGGGACTTAGACAAAACGTTCAGTGGTTCTACAGCAACATATGCTTCTCTTGCAGAGGCTCAGCAAGCAGGAGCGGCTGTTATCGCATACGGACAATTCATTAATACGGTTATCGACTTTCTGATCGTTGCTCTATGTGTGTTCCTATTAATCAAAGGAATCAATATGATGAAACGGAAAGAACACGAAAAGCCTGCACCTGAGAAAACTACACGCGAATGTCCATACTGTATGACTGAAATTTCAATCAAAGCCAGTCGTTGTCCGCAGTGTACATCCGAGCTACATAAGGCACATGCGTAAATATGCACAAAAAACCTCTTTCCATCAATACGGAAAGAGGTTTTTTTATATAATCAGAATAGATTGCAACCTTGTAATCATTTTTCTGCTCCCTCTGTATCATTATACATATCAGATAGGGCGATTAGAGGTAGGCAACAAGTTGGACAGTATTCCTTTTAAATCCCGATCTTCTGTAAACTTTTTATCACCGGTATCCAGTTCTTTTATACGAATATGGTGAAAAGGAGCAGGCGACTGGGTAGGCATAAAGCGTAAAGAATCTCCTCTGTCTGCGGTCACTTCATATTTCATATCTTTGAACATTTCTTCCAACTGTTCTGTTGTAGGTGCTTTGCCATCTTCGACAAAAACAAGACCTCTTAACGCCTTCACTTCATGGTCATGAATAACATCAAATTTTACAATACATTCCATTGTTTCTCATCCTCTCCGTATATTAGTATTTCTTCTCTGTAAGAACTCTACTATTATAATAGTAGAAAGTCGTTTTTTTTACGTAGCCAAAACAACTTATAATTCAATAATAGAACAAATATGTGCTGTTTGAATATGAACTATTTAACTTTGAAGGGAAGTGTCACCAAATGGTAACAACTGAAATGCTCGATATCTATGATGAACAAGATCAACATTTAGGTACATGTGAACGCTCTGAGGTTCATCGACTAGGACACTGGCATCATACTTTTCATTGCTGGTTAATCCGGGATACTGTTGAAGGAAGACTATTGGTTTTTCAAAAGCGTCATCCTGATAAAGATACTTTTCCTGATATGTATGATATTACGGCTGCTGGTCATTTATCTGCGGGTGAGACGTTTATAGATGCTGCACGCGAAATTCAAGAAGAATTAGGACTTCCACTTCGATATGAACAATTAACTCATGTATTGGATATACGTGATGAGACATTTGGAAGTACTCGTCATGGAGCATTTATAGATCGTGAAGTCAGCAGTGTATTCGGTGCATTCAGTCCGTATGAACTTCCTAAGTATCAATTGCAACAAGATGAAGTCTCCGGTATTTTTGAAGCGCCTTTACAAGCCATGATCGAACTTTATCAAGGAAAATGCAATGAAGTGATGGCTTCTGGGGTCTATACGACAGATACCACAGCAACGATTCACAAGCTCACTGTACATCGTGAACAATTTGTTCCTCATGAAGGGCATTATTATATCGATGTTTTCCAGAAGCTGCTCACTCTTTAATCGATATCTTTGTGTACAAAGCTAGGCATATATTTATTTAAAATGTGTTCATATCCTTCTCCATAGCGCTGAATCAGCTCAGCACCCAGGTCATTTTCAAGTTCAAACAGAATAATTTCCTGGGCAAAATGTTGAAGTAACAATTCTACCATCAATGGATGTTCTGTAACGATCGCTTGAGCAGGCAATTCATCGCCTCTCATACCTACAATACACCAACGCCGATCGACCACCAGCCAGAACTTGCGTCCCCCTTGTTGACTCGCAGTTAAAGGCAACATGCCTGAGAATTTCCCATCTTCGTCACCTTCAAAAGACCAAAGTACTCGTACACCCCGTTGTTCTGCTCGCTCTAATCCTTGCCTTGACCATTTGGCTTCTTCCCGCCATATTCCTGCTACAATCTCTTCGCTCGCTTTATCCAGTTCACGATTCAATGTCTCAATCACTTTACGTTCTCCTTCTACAATAAAGAAAGAAGGTTGTTCATGAGTTTCACTAGGCATATGTTGTTCTAAATAAGTTAATGATTCGCCCATCTGACCTGAAATCATCTGAGTAAATTCTTTGATCGGCATCATCGTATAACGAGCAGGTTCGCCTGGTGTCAGTTGGATCACTCCTCGTGATACCAGACGTTGCAGTGTAGCATATACATTCGATCTTGATACACCCAGTCGCTTAGCCACTTCATAACCGGATTGTGTCCCTTGCTGAGTCAGACTTACCATCACTTTGGCTTCCAGTTCAGTAAACCCTAGATGGCGTAAATGGTTAAGCAATTGTTCCATCAGGTGCTTCATCCTTCCCGATTGGTGTTCAGAAGATGTCTATTGATGTATTGCAGATACGATCATTATGCTTACCGAACAGTATAATATTGAAATTATAGCTGTTCTGCGCCACAGTTCGGGCACCATTTGGAACCTTTTTGCAAAGAACTTCCGCATACCTGACAACTGAACATATCTGTTCCTAGTTCAGGTTCCATCTCTTCTTCGATCACTGGCGTAGATGTAGCTGTTGCCGCCGCAGGAATAACAGGCTTCTGCACAGGCTCTTGTTGCAACTCTTCTTTTTCCAATTTCACTTTCGGTTCAGGTTGAGCAGGGTAATCTTCTTCATCCGGGTTCTCATCGACACCTAGATTTTCTTTCCATGAACGAACCAGACGATCCAATTCTTCTTGACGTTCATGTTCTTCACGTAGACGATCGGCACGACGTGATTCTTCTTCGTCCACAGTCATGTCTTGTAACTCTTCGTCTTCTTCGTCCAATTCCTGTTCATACTGAGTAGGATAGACGATAGGTGAATTACGTTCATCATCTGGATCATCGCCAAATCCTTGCTCACGTTTAGACGCAACCGGTAACTTTTCCATTTTGCGTCCACAATTTGGACAGAAATTAGCTTCTAACGATACAACGGTTCCGCATTCGCATACCCGTTCGTTTTTCAAAACAGCAATCTTCGTATGCACTTCATCGATTTCTTCCATAAGAAGATCACATGCTTTGCACAAATCAGTCATCTCTTCTTCAGCAAGAGACATATCTCCGGCACGGTACCCTTCGTAAAATACTTGACCCATCCGCAAATAATGAACCTCAATCTCGCGTTCAATATCTGTCACATGACCGTTTAACCGGTTAATCTCTACTGCATTCTGTGCACGCTCGGTCGCTTTACCTGCGCCGCTTTTGAGCCGTTGCAACAAATTCATGACTGTTCTCCTCCTCTAATTCACATCATTTCATCATGTTCTCATGGATGAATGATCGTTACCGTTTTCATTGAATTTTTCATATGAATATACTCGGGGTACTACTTCAACTGCTATCTATCCATTATAATAGAAGGATATGTATAGCAGTACCCGGATACGGGTTGCTTCTATCATACCAAATTTCTGCTGTACTTGAAAAAGATAAGCCGGAAAGGAAGATTTATCTGTTGAAAGACACCCTATGGCAAGATTACCCGAGACCTCAAGGTATTCAACCGCATACAACTGTTCCGGCTGCCGAAAGCGCACCTCGTGATACCAGTATAACCCTTATTTCGGATGAAGAGGACGATGCTTCGTTTTTCCGTGCTCTGGAAAGTCAGGGTATTTTACTGAACGCACCGCAAATTGAAGCTGTTCGTCATGGCACAGGTCCACTTTTGGCATTGGCTGGAGCAGGTTGTGGCAAGACGACTGTATTGACTGCACGTGCAGGATATTTACTCTCTGTACGTAACATAGATCCGCGTCAGATTTTATTAGTGACATTTACCACCAAAGCCGCTGCTGAAATGAAATCCAGAATTGCCGCTTTGCCCGGCATCTCCGCCGCCAAAGCACGTGCTGTTGAAGCACGTACGTTTCATTCATTTGGGCTATTGATGCTTAGACGATATGGCAATCTGAAAGAAGAAATCTTCGGTGATGCACGTGCCCAACATGCGGTATTGCAACGTTTACGACGAGAAATTGGTTCGACAAGCACCACTCCACCCGAGACGTTACTAGCTACCTTATCGGCGATGAAGCTAGATGGCGGATCCGCAGAGGATCTACCTAAAGATACGCCTGAAGAGCGAGATCGTTGCGCTTTACTTTGTCGTTATGAAGAATGGAAGCAAGAATATCGCCGGATCGACTTTGATGATATCTTGTTACGCACCGATATATTGTTAAACGATCCACATACGTTAGCGATATTACAGGAACGTTTTCAATATGTGATGGTCGATGAATTTCAAGATAGTAACCGACTGCAATACGGAATGGTTCGTAAAATTGCAGATGCTCATCGCAATCTTATGGTGGTTGGTGATGATGATCAGACGATCTATTCATTTAATGGAGCGAAGCAAGAATACATTTTGAATTTTCCGCAAGAATATCCGGGAACCAAAATTATTGCACTTGATATTAATTATCGGAGTCATCCGCAGATTCTAGGTCTGGGTACACATATTGTGACTCATAATACAGCTCGGCATCACAAAGTATTGAAAGCTGGCGTAGCCGCAGGACAAGCTCCACGTTATCTGCGTCCTGCACATGCCGATGCTGAAGCCGATCAAGTGGTTCAACGATTGTTAGAACAACAAAAGCAAGGGATTCCGCTAGGTGATATTGCTTTACTTCATCGCACGATAAGCGGTACACGAGCAATTGCAGAACGGTTGTTAATGGAAGATATTCCATTTATTCAATACGGTGAAGCTCCTGTATTCTATGATCATGCGCTGATTCGTCCGATTATGGATCATTTACGCTTAGCCGTTAAGCCTAGACGGATGGATGCTCTTCCCGGCGTGATTGGCCCACTCTATATCTCTAGAGATGCAGGTATGGATCACATTATGATGAAAGAACAGCAACAATCCAAAAAGTATCCTTTAATTCATCTGTATCATTGGGATCGACTCAAATCTTTTCAGCGTCAACAAGTGAAAGATCGGATTGTGTTTCTCAAAAAAATCAAAGAAATGAAGCCACTGTATGCGATTCAAGAAATTCGGCGTGTATTTTATGATAAATTCGCCAGTGCAGACTTTAGTGGGCCAGCGACCCGACACAAAGATACAATTCGTGAGACACTGGATGAACTTGAAAGTGCTGCTGGCAAATTTGCTACAGTAGAAGAAATGGTTAAGTTCGCCGATGAATTATCTATGAAACGTGAAAAAATGACTGAACTACTCAAGCAAGAATCACCGCAAGGTGTTCATCTGATGACGATTCATCGTGCCAAAGGATTAGAGTTCCCTTGTGTGTATCTACTGGGCGCTTCGGAAGGTATTTTACCGCATGAAGCGGCTTTGCAAGATTTTGCACCTGAAGATGTACGGGCTGCGCAAAACATGAAAGGTCCTGATAAAGAAGGGATACTGATGAAAGCCGCACTAGAAGAAGAACGCCGCATTGCTTATGTTGCTGTTACACGTGCCAAACAAGAGCTGTATGTGTCTTCGCCTGCAATGCATCATGGTAAAACAGTTGCGCCGTCACGCTTTTTGATCGAAGCGTTTAAATCCTAACTATTCGTAGTCTTTATGCAAATGTAATGCTAGCTCTATAGCCTTATATTTTGTTTCCCTTTTCAACCCATGTACAATAGAAATAGAGGTGAATCGTATGAGTGAATTAGACAAGATTATTTCGCTAGATCTAAACAATCTAGATTTAGCTAAGCTTAAAGAAATCAGTGAACATGCCGATACACTTAAACAATTTGAAGAGTGGAAAAAGCTACCGATTTTGTATGAGCTAGCATTAGAAGAATTGCAGAATAAAATCAAATTAATTCAAGCCGAATGGGAATTAACCGATGGCTTTAGTCCGATCGAACATATTAAGACTCGTCTTAAAGATCCCAAAAGTATGATCGAAAAGCTTGTTCGTAAAGGACTGGATACAACGGTTGAAAATATTTTTGAACATATTCATGATATTGCAGGTATGCGTATCGTGTGTGCTTTTGTACAAGATATTTATCGTATGTTCAACCATCTTCAACAACGTGAAGATATCAAGATTATCGAAATTAAAGATTATATTGCTAATCCCAAATCCAATGGATATCAAAGTCTGCATGTCATTGTAGCTGTTCCACTGGTCTTAATGGAAGGCAAACGTTGGATCAAAGTCGAGATTCAGTTACGTACACTGGCAATGGACTTCTGGGCAAGTCTTGAACATATTATTTTCTATAAATACGACAAACAAGTCCCTGCACATATTGTAAATGAACTGACAGAAGCTGCCAAAGCCGCAGATGAATTGGATCTTAAAATGCTAAATCTGCGTAAAGAAGTCCTTTCGCTAGATGATTCGGTCCCTCCTCCACCTCCATATGTACGCAAAGAATCATCAAATTAAGCTATAAATACACACCAAAAAGCATGCGATCTCCATCATAGGATGAGAATCGCATGCTTTTTGGTTCGTTTATGAGGCGACCGCTTCGAATGTAATCCGACTGACTTTCATTGCTCCGGCATCCCACTGATAATGCAAAATGGCTGTTCCGACCGCTTCACCATCTGCTAATTGAGCCGCCACTTCTGCGGTTAATGTATGATCTTCATCCAGACGATAATCAATAATATTGCCGAACAGAGGCAATTCATTTTTATCGGTAGCTTTCAAAGACAACTCGACCGCAGGCTGATCGGTGACAGTAGCTTTGACCGAAGATGTTCCTGATTGATGCACCACTGAAAAGGAAACATGCGCTTTGGTATACGCTAGTGCATCCTCAACAGTGATTTCAGTCTGCTCTTTGGTCTCAATCACATGGGCTTCGGATATGTATACACCTGTTCCATAGCCTTTAGTCGTAATCACAATCATCTCCGCTTGCCCGTCCCCATTCAAATCTTGTTCATGAATCATCGGTTCATAACCCGGGTTGCTTACTGTCTCCCAGTCATACTGTTGCGCTTGCTCGCCCTGACCTTCATCAATCGCTATGTTGTGATAGACACCGTTCTTCTCTTCACTCGCATACAGACTGATCTTGCCTTCTTGAACCAATGGCGCAACTGACGCTTCAACAGATGGAGTCGACTTCTGAATCGATGCGCTTGGGTTAAACGCACATCCGGTCGCTTCCAACAGTAAAATAGTAGCAAATACCGTCATTTTCCGCCGATGGTTCATAGCTTCCCTCCTTTATTTTTGAATCTGATCTTCATCAAAATATTCTTCAAGCGTAAGATTTTTAGCAGTAACATCTTGTGCTAAATCTTTGCCGATATAACGAATATGCCACGGTTCCCATGTATACCCTGTTAGGGCATCTGCACCTTTTTTGTAACGAATCACGAATCCGTACTCAGCCGCATGTTTGGCTAACCATTTGCCTTCTGCTGTTCCTCCGAAAGACTGCTCCAAGCCATACCCGATACCCGGACCCGATACATCTATGGCTAGTCCTGTCTGATGCTCACTGGTTCCCGGCTTAGCACTCACACGGTCAGTGTATGCTTGTCCTTTGGTCGCTACATTATTATTGTAAATCGTAACCTGACGTTTGTATGAACGGTACCCAGATACCGCTCGTAGATCCAGACCTGCTTTTTTGGAAGCTGCAAATAGTTTCTCTAATGCTCCTGCGGCTTCTTTACGCATATGGCTTTTTTCTAATACGCCGTCATATGAAAAAGCGACTTTCGGTACAACCAAATCAGGCGGAATATATCCGTCAGGCAGCGAACGTTTTTTGTTAACGATGACTGTCATTGATTCAGGATTAGTGATTACCATTTTGCCATTCATCTTTTTGATCGTCGATTGAAGAGAACTATCTTCACGCTGTTGAATCAATGGATCTACAGTGCTGGCTGTATTGCTCGCCGTAGAAGCAGTGCCACTGGTCGAACCTGTTGTCTGCGCAGTCGACGAATCGTTACCTGCTGTTGTAGCAGCTGTATTGTTGGTCGGAGCTGTCGTTGCCTGTTCTGCACTTGCTCCACAACCTGCTAATAAGACTCCTGATAACAATACACTTGCTGGAATAATCATGTTCCATTGCACACGTAATGGCTTTTTGGTATTCATTATAAATCTCCTTTATTTTGCAAAATGACTCCGCATCATACGTTCTGCCACCTGTTTGCGTACTTCTTGATAACCTATTCCGGCGCCTTGTACCCCTGGTAATAATGCTTGAATATCAGGTATTTGTAATTCTTTATTTTCGACAAATGGAATTATCTTTTTGGCGGTTGCGCCTTCTAATTGCTTATTCCACTTTTTACTCGATTGGTTCAAATACGCTTCAATCTCTGCTAGTCCTTCTCCGGGTTGATGCAGTGTTCCGGCTGTTGCCGCTTCAGCAAGTAAACTGCCTAGATTCGGTTCATCTGAAAAAGGCTGTCCAGCCATCGTACCATCTTCTAGAGCGAATTCACTTTGAGCTTGTTCGGAGACATGTTTGCCCCAGATATGGAAAATATCTTTGGATAACGTCTGTGGACTCCAGCCTGCTAATTGCCATGCCAGCAAAGGATTCGCTGACAGACGTTCGATCGACTTCTGGATCACAGCTTGCACTTGCGGACTTTGCAATTCCCACTGACTTTCCACTTGTTGCACAGGTAGATTGGCAGAGGTGGATTGTTCTTTGAGATAAGGTGTATAAAGTAGTAAATCTTCTCCAGTCGAAGACCATTCATGTACATCTTGAAGCACATGTTTGGGCATCAGGTCGACGTCTTTGGTTGTCGCTGAAGGAGATTCCATATTTAACAATAGATACATACTCCATGCCGAAGCACTGAGTGATCCCAACATTTTTTGCTTTTCGTCTTCCGATGGAAGTTCAATATGCAAAGTTACATTTGAATCTTCAGTGGCTTTGGCTGTAGAAGGATAGACCTGAGCCTGAATCTGCCCTGTATGGACTTGCCAGTTGCTTACTGTCCATTCTATATCACTCATTCGTCAGCTCCCCATTCCGCAGATTGAAGAGATACCAATTGCTTCAATTCTTCATCTGACATTTCAGTTAGCCATTGCTCGCCTGTACCGATTACTTGCTCTGCCAGTGTTTTTTTACTTTCAATCAATTCATCAATACGCTCTTCTAGTGTACCCTGACAGATTAACTTATGCACCTGTACATTACGGCGCTGTCCGATCCGGAATACACGGTCTGTCGCCTGGTTCTCTACCGCAGGATTCCACCAACGATCATAGTGAATCACATGATTAGCTCGGGTTAGATTCAGCCCTACGCCACCTGCTTTGAGAGAAAGTACAAATAATGGAGGTCCTTGATCATTTTGAAAAGCATCGATCATTTCGTCACGCAATACTTTGCTGACTCCACCATGTAAAAAGAACGGTTCTTGTCCATAATGCTTACTCAGACGTGCAGTAAGCAGTTCACCCATTTCGACATACTGGGTAAAGACTAACGCAGATTCCCCGCTATCACGAATCATATCCAGCAGTTCGATCAAGCGTGCCATTTTACCAGAACGTTCTTGTTTGGACGTATCTGGCTTACCGTTACTGGCTACCAGATGAGGATGATCACAAATCTGCTTCAATTTGGTCAATGAAGAGAGCACAATCCCTTTACGTGTAATGCCTCCACTACTGCCCATCCGTCCTAACATTTCAGACACCACACTTTGATATAGACCGGCTTGTTCGACCGTCATATAACAATACGATTTGAGTTCGATCTTATCCGGTAGATCACGGCGAATATCAGGATCGCTTTTCAGACGACGCAACATAAATGGAGCTACTAATTTGCGTAACGTCTGTAAGCGACTTTCCATCTCAACACCAGACGCATTATACATCTGACGGAACGATGAAGAAGTGCCTAGATATCCTGGATTCAAGAATTGGAAAATAGACCATAACTCACTCAAACGATTTTCTACAGGTGTCCCTGTCATTGCAATTCGGTGAGGAGCATTGAGTTTCATTACACTTTGCGCTTGTTTGGTACGGTAATTTTTAATATATTGAGCTTCATCCAAGACGATCGAAGCCCAGTGCACTTCACGTAAATCTTCTCCATCTCGTCCAGCTAAATGATACGTGGTCAGCACAATATCATGGGAGCGAGCTTCTTGTAGAAATTCTTCGCCACGTGGACGACGACTGCCGTGATGAATATAGAGATTCATTTCAGGTGCAAAACGTTCCAATTCACGTTGCCAGTTCCCGAGTAAAGAGGTCGGGCAGACGATAAGACGTGGACCTGCGGAAGGCTGGTCTAACATACAAGTGATTACCTGTATTGTTTTACCGAGTCCCATATCATCAGCAAGACAAGCACCGAATCCTAGATCACGCATAGCCGCAAGCCATTGGAATCCTCGCTCTTGATAAGGACGTAGTGTTCCATGAAGACCTTCAGGTACTTGACGCACAGGAATATCCCGCCAAGCATTGCCTTCCATCAGACCATTCAACAACGATCCAGTCTCAATTTCAAAAATATGCAGACCATTCCATGAATTTTCGTCTTCATCCGCATAGATATGCATCAATTCATTGAACGAAATTTCGCCTTCTTCATGACGGCGAATAAAGCGCAATACCTGACGAATTTCGGTCAGATCGACTTCGATCCAGCCACCATCAAAAGGAATCAAAGGCACACCGTTTTTAGCGATTTCCGCTAATTCAGCCACAGTTAATGTTTTGCCATCTAGAACAGCTTCCGGTTCAAAGGCAACCATCTGATTCATACCCAGACGGGATGTTTCTTCAGGTCCACGACTGCTGTCTTGTGGAGTTTTAAGTTTTAATTTGACTCCGCTACGGCGCTTACCTTCTCTTGTCCAGCGTGAGGGAATCTGCACAGCCACGCCAGATTTGCGCAATCTAGGTACATCTTCTTTGAGAAAAGTATAGACATCCGCAGCTTCCATATATCCACCTTCAGGGCTTGCTACTTCTAGAAAAGAAGCTACAATCGGTGAACGTTCTGCCGCTTGTCCGAGTTGAATTAAAATATGCTGTTGTACATTTTCATACGTACGACCACGTACGACTAACTCTGTATCATCATGCTTCCATAACACACCTACAGGTATCAATATAGCTGCATCGGATTCATCATCTGCCCAGAAAGACATTCGCCATTCTTGAGTGTTCGAGTACATCGCTTGTTCCGCAGGTGTAGCATCTGCTGAAACCGGTGGTTCCAATCGCACCACAAGGCGTAATTCTCCCTTGCGTTCTTCAACACTGTCCATTTCAGGCACAGGTACAGCGGCTCCATTATGTTCACGAATCTGTGCCGCCAGTTCAGCCATATCATCGGCTGTTCCTTGTACTGCTAGATCACCTGTCGCATCAAACATCGAGTTCCACCACAAATGAGCTTGTGGTGAAGTTCCGCGGCGGTAAGCTGCCATATAAGCTCTAAACTTGCCATAACCCGCATCACGGAACATACGCCGAATCTCGGCATCCATCACAGCGACCAAGAACGAATGCAGTACATCTGCACGTGCTTGTGCCGGACGATCCGGTTCTGAAGCAGGGAAAAGCGATAGCGCTGATAATCCGATCATCGGAATAGCATCTGCTAATTTGCCAAACATCTCACGGTCTTCCCCTTGTAAAAGAGGTTTCCATGTTCCATGTAATGTAGCTTGTGCACTGCGGCGACCTGTTCCTGCAATCACTGTGCTATCCGGCAAAATCTTACCTTCTCGCAATAGCTTTTGTGCAAATTGAACAGCTCTATGCCAGTAGCGCATCTCTCCACCCGGTGTAATTCCTTGACGTGCTAACAATGCTTCATCCCAATTTAGTAGCAAATCATAAGCTTGCTCAGGGGATAAAGCGAGTCCTTCCACCATTCTACCTGGCAGGCGTTTGCTTCTTCCTGCGCGACGTGTAGGTACTTCTTTGGCACTTCCACCTGAAGGACCGAACTTCAATTCAGCTAGACGCAATCCAGATTGTGCAAACGGCTTGCGACCGATTGGCATCTCTAGACGACGCATGACTTTCATCCAAGCATCGACCTTAGGTTCAGACATTTCACCGGAAAAACAAAAAAATACGTCTCCGATCCATATTCCATATAACGGTTGATCCATCTTTGTCTCCCGTCCATCTCAGTTACGTTTTCATAATAAGTGCTTATCTATACCAGCACGACTAAGTCAAATGAGAAAATGATTTTATCACCAAAATTCTGACAAACAACAATAATCTTTGTCAAAGTAGGTATCTTATCTATTATAAGGGTGGATGCCCAAAAATTCCAGATTTCCTACTAAAAAGACTGAGATTCATTTTAAAAATCTTAAAATGGCAATCGGGAACATGGTAAGCTGTCTATAAATAGGAGTACAGAAAGAGAGGTTGTTATGCGAAAAATACTGGAAGTGATTGCAACAACGCCAGCAGATGCTATCATTGCAGATCAAGCAGGTGCAGATCGAATCGAATGGATAGCGGCTCAACAAGAAGGAGGGCTTACACCCAGCCTCGACGTTATCGAACAAATGACCGAATCGGTCTCTATTCCTATCAATATGATGGTGCGTCCACATAGTCATCATTTTGTATATGATGCTGCTGATCTAACACAGATGGTACAGGATATCCGTCATATCTCTCGTACGGATGTAGCAGCGATAGTCACTGGTGTACTAACTGCGGATAGGGAGATTGACATTATTGCATTAGAGCGACTACTGGATGCGGCAGATGGCAAGCCTTTTACGTTCCATCGTGCTTTTGACGAATTGGATGATCTAGAGCGAGGGCTGGAGATATTATCACGCTATCCTCAGATTACGCATATTTTAACTTCAGGGGGGCAACCTTCAGTGATACAAGCTACCGAGCCAATGATTACTCTGGATCGCTTAGCCAAACAATCTCATATTCAATTGATTGCTGGAGCAGGATTAACTTTGCAGAATCTGGCTCCCTTTATCAAAGAGACATGTATTCAAGAAGTTCATTTGGGTAGCGCTATGCGTATCAATAGCGATATTCAGCTTGCTCTTGACCCTACTCGAATCGCCGAAGCACAGCGTATTTTACAATTGAGCATTTAACATAGCAATTCGAGCCGCTCCTACCATGCCTGCATGATTCCCTAATTGTGCAGGCATTAATAATACCGGTCTACCGCCCAATTCTTGAATACGTTGAAGAAGCAATTCCCACCACGTTCCACGTGTAACAATTACACCACCACCGATCACAATCGCCTGTGGATCAAAGATTTGATCCATATTAATAATCGTATTTGCCAGATCATTGATCCATCCGTCTAATATAAATAATGCTTCTGCTGTGCCTTGCTTGGCTTCTCTCATCAAAGTATATGCATTCCAACCGGGTACATACTCATCTGCACGACGATGTAGTGCTGTGCCTGAGATATACTGTTCAACACATCCTTTTTTACCACAATTACAAGGTAAGCCTCCAGGGTGTAGAATCATATGCCCTAATTCACCAGCTCCTCCGTATTGACCGGAGATGACTTCACCATAGTGAACAAGCGCACCACCTACTCCTGTTCCGATCGTTAGCATGATAGAAGATTGCACCTGAGAAGATGCACCAATCCAATCTTCTCCTGCGGCAGCAGCATGAGCATCATTGACAATCCATGATGGTAGTCCTGTTGAAGCGGTAACCAATTCAGCCAGTCGCATTCCTTTCCATCCCGGCAAATTATCAGTCGCATCAATTACGATCCCACTTTCACGATCGATTCGACCTGCGGAACCGATACCGATACCATGAACGGAGATAAAGCGTTGTTTCACACTATCATAGACAATACTTTTGAGTTCATTGGCGATATATAAGACTCGTCCTAATATAAATTCAGCACCTTGTTCTGCTTGGGTAGGCAACTCCATACGTTCAATCATCTGTCCCTGCTCATTTACCAAAGCACCTTTGATGCCAGTGCCTCCTATATCTATTCCGATCCAGCATGATTGCATGTATTCATCTCCAATATAAGTAGATTTCTATGTAATATAATCATCTAAGACAGTTCACATCTATTTTATAATTTATCAATCTAGTCTAAAAGCTCATTTGGGTAGTTATCATCATTATCGTCTTTTTATTTAAAATCATAAGTAAAAATGAAGATATCTATTTATATCATAACATGGTAAAAGGTCATCTCCTTCACCAATCTCTGTGAAAGAAATGACCTTTTTTTAGACTTTTAGAACCCATTCATTTTGTTCGGTATCCAATACTTGAATTAAAATATCGCCACTTTGTTCATCCATACTCCAGCCTGTTTTCCCTTCAGCCAGATCATCCAATGTGATTGACTCTAGCCCTACAATTTCGGATGGCGTAAATTCAGGTTGACGTAATGTAAAGCGCAATTGATCACGTACAGCTACATATTCTCTATGAGCATAGCGCATCGACAACCGTAATCCATCGGTCTCCCCTTGTACACGAATATCCAGCTTCGAGTGCTTGCCATTTTCATAAGCAAATGTTTCTCCATCATCTTCATATAGACTGTATGCCGCGGTAAATGAAGTATCTGCAATCGCACCATAAATATGGAATGTAATCGAATCGTCAGCTTGATCACCGGTATATTGACGTAAAGATCCTTCAACTACAATCGAACTTGCACGGATAAACATCGGTAATACATCCAGCGGAGCATCAACTAATATATGCTTGCCTCCTTGATGACGTTCACCTGTCCAGTAATCATGCCATATGCCTTCTGGTAAATACACTGCACGACAGTACGTATCCGGTCGGTAGATCGGTGCAATTAATACATCGGCGCCTACAAGAAATTGATCACATAGATTCGTCACTTGTGGATCACGTGGATATTCTAGAATCAATGGACGAATAATCGGCATTCCTGTCTGGGACGCTTCATGAAATAGATTGTACAGATGGGGTAACCAGCGATAACGTAGCCCGATATATTCACGCAAAACACCTTCAATCTGCTCACCAAACGACCATGGTTCCTGACGTGTTGTGCCCAGAGAAGAGTGATTCCGACAATACGGGAAAAAGGCTCCCATCTGCGTCCATCTTACCAATAACTGTGCAGACGTATGATGTGCGAATCCGCCAATATCAGGCCCTGCAAAAGGTAATCCGGATAGACCCATATTAAGTACCATTGGAATCGCCATCGCCATATGCTCCCAGAAGCTACGATTATCCCCTGTCCAGATAGCTGCATACCGCTGAATACCTGAATAACCTGCACGGGTCAAAATAAATGGACGACGACCATTCATATGATCTTTCATACCTTCATATGTCGCTTTGGACATTAATAATCCGTACAAATTATGCAATTCTTCATGTGTCATTGACTTGCCATTATTTTTGTGAATCACATCCAAGTCCATCGTTTTCAATGTATTAAAAACAGCCGGTTCATTCATATCATTCCAGATGCCTTCTATTCCGAGTGAGGTATAATATTCATGCAATTGACCCCACCACTCCGCTGTTCGATTATCTGTGAAATCAGGAAAAGCGCTGGTACCCGGCCATACATCTCCGAAATAAATATCTCCTTCTAAGTAACGGCAGAAATGATCTTCTTGCACCCCTTCACGATATACGGGATATTTAGGATCTTTTTTCACGCCGGGATCGACGATTGGTACGATACGAATCCCCATGTCCTTCAGTTCGGCGATCATACCTTTCGGATCAGGAAAGCGAATTTTATCAAACGTAAATACACGATAGCCTTCCATATAATGAATATCCAGATAGATCACATCACACGGAATATCTTTCTCACGGAAATCACGTGCTAACTGCATCACTTCACTCTGGTTCATATAACTATAACGGGATTGATGATAACCAAGCGCCCATTTGGGTGGTAAAGAAATACGTCCAGTCATAGCGGTATACCGACGAATTACATCTTTCAATTCCGGTCCATAGATAAAGTAGATATCGTATTCACCTGTAGAACATCCAATCGTATAGGCTACACCATGTGAACGCATATCAAAGTCTGAACGCCCCGGGTTATCCAAGAAAATGCCGTATGTGGTCTCGCCTTGCATATGCAGCAATAATGGAATCGATTCATACAACGCTTCGATCTCTGGCATATGTGGAGCATACACATCCGTATTCCACATCGTATACCGTTCTCCACGTTTATCAAGAAAGCTCGACTTTTCTCCTAAGCCATAAAAGTGAGAGCCTTCTTGCATATTGAACAGTCCATTTGTTGCTCCACGCGGACTCCAACTCACTGTTTCTTGACGGGCAATCTCTTGACCATTCTTGTCTAACACCGTTAGTGCAAACGTTTGCCTATTGAGCAAAACTTGAATAACCGATGTTGTAAAAACAAGGTTTTCTTCATTTTCTTCAACTTCTGGTTGGGATGTTTCTGTACGAGGTAATATGGCTATCGTTGTCGATAAATCAGGATATTCTCCTTGAAATACTTTGAAGCGAAATTCGCCATCTGATAAAAAAATAAGCGCCGCATGACTGCGTTCTCCGTAACAAAGGTAAGCTCCATTATGTTCTTGCCAGCGAATCATATGTCCAAATGAGTTCCATGTTTCTTGCACTACAGGTAATCCTGCTTTGTCCGGGTGTATCGCTTCGCTTGTATCTTCCATTCTACTTTTCCCCTCCACTTTGGCTTTTGGTGGGACATGATATACCTTGATCATAGATCAGGCTTACACCTGCTACTCGCTTAGCCTGATCTACGACAAGACCTATTCATGTCAGACTATCTTAATTGCAAATTAACCCATTCTGCTTGCATTTGTTCCAGCATCTCATCTCTAGTCAACTCGCCAGCGATGTATGCTTGGATCGTACTGCCGTAATCTTTGGTTAATCCTGTTGCAAATCGTGGGAATACCCATTGGAGCGTTTTGCCTGCTTCATTGTATTTTACAATATCTGAACCGATAGGGCCTAGCTGTTTATCGGTGGTAGGAATACTTTTGAAAGCAGGTATAAATTTAAATTCGTCAGTGATATAGTGTTTTCCTGTATCTGAAGTCACTAACCAATTTAAAAATTCTTTTGCTTCTGCTTTAACCGGTGAATTCTTGTTCACAATCCAGTTGTTAGGCACGCTAACAAATAGACGATCATTTTCTTGCTTATCATTATTAATCGGGATAGGCATAAGTCCAATATTCATATTCGGCTTAATCCCGTCAATCTGTACCTGTGTCCAGTTCCCTTGTTGCATCATTGCGGCTTTACCATTGGCGAACAACGTCACCTGTGTATTGTAATCCGTCGTTAACGGATTATTATTTCCGTATTTCACCATCAGATCAACCAGATTCAACCAGTCTGTAAATTTCTCGTTTCCTGGAATCTGTGCTGTACCTGCATCCAATTGTTGTAGAAATTGTACAGGATCACTTTGATGCGCAAACGGAATATTGGAATTATGATTCCCTAACACCCACCATTCTTGGAATGCATTTGAGAATGGAATATAACCGGCAGCTTTCAGCTTTTCACAGACGGCTTGTAATTCTTCTAATGTGGTAGGTAATTCTTTAATCCCTACTTTATCAAAAATATCTTTGTTATAAATAAATCCATATCCTTCTAGACCGATCGGTTGTCCATAGATGTGCCCGTCACGACTAATCGATTCTTTCGCTCCATCGACCAGATCGCTCACCCACGGCTGATCTGACAAATCTTCCATGTATTCAAACCACAGATTCATTTCTTCATATCCACCGTTACTGAAAATATCAGGTTCATCGCCTGAAGCAAATTTGGCTTTAAGCGAAGCCGCATAATCACTACCGCCACCGACAGACTGAATATCCAACTTCACGCCAGGATGCGTTTTTTCATACTCTACTTTTAATTTGGCAAGTGCATCAGAGATTTCTACTTTATATTGATAAATATGAATCGTTTTGGTTCCACCTGCATCTTCTGTATTCTGATTGCCACAACCGGATAATACTGTCGCTAATCCGAATAGCAAAGTCAGTGGTAGTAAAAGTATTTTTTTCATACTTCGATCCTCCTGTTTTGCTGATTTAGATTTTTTCTCTATTTCATTTTGAATATTAATTGTAGTTCAGAGAATCTTCCTATTAACCTTTAACTGATCCTGAAGTGATACCTTCGATAATATAACGCTGCATAAACAGGAAGAAAATAATAATAGGCGTAATGCCAAGTACCAACGCAGGTAATGCCATATCCCATTGCTTCGTGTATTGACCGAAGAAGCTATACGTCGCGATAGGAATGGTGCGTAATTCTGGACTCGATAAGATTAGAGAAGGCAAAAGATAATCGTTCCAGATCCATAATGTGTTCAGAATAATAACTGTTACAAACATCGGCTGCATTAATGGACACACAATACGGAAAAACACACCGTAACGTGAAGAACCATCTACACGCGCCGCTTGTTCAATTTCAAGAGGAACCGTTTTGACGAATCCGTGGAAAAGAAACACAGATAACGGTGCTCCAAATCCAAGATAACTTACGATCAATCCGTACATGCTATTATTCAAACGATATTTACTTGCCATTTCCATTAGTGGCAACATGATCGATTGAAAAGGAATAACCATCGCAGCAACAAATACGAAAAACAGAATGCGATTAAACAAAGAAGGCTGACGTACCATCTGATAAGCCGCCATTGAACTGATTAAGACGAGCAATAGATTACTAACGATCGTAACGATCAATGAATTTTTAAGTGCTGTAGGAAAATCAATAGCTGTCCATGCTTTGGCATAATTGCTCCATAAATAAGCTTGCGGCAAGCCTGCTGAATTGGACAAAATGTCTGCAAATGACTTAACAGAGTTGACCAATAGAAAATAAAACGGAATCAGGAAGATTAAGCCGACAATCACAACAATAATTTCGAGAATCAGTGTACGGACACCGTATCGTTTTTGAATATCCATTACAGTTCAACCTCCCTGCTTTTCGTCAGACGTACCTGCACACTGGTAATCAGTGCAACAATCACGAAGAAAATAACAGCTTTTGCTGTACCTAAGCCTAGACGATTATTGGTAAAGGCTTCATTATAAATATCCAATGCTACCGATTCAGTCGCTTTGAATGGTCCACCATTGGTTAACGCTAAGTTGAGATCGAACATTTTGAATGCCCATGAGATCGCTAAGAACAAGCAGATCGTAATCGCAGGCATAATTAATGGGAAAATAATATGACGCACTACTTGCCAGCGTGTCGCTCCATCAATCTCAGCCGATTCCAAAACATCTTTGGGTACATTGTTTAACGACGATATGTAAATAACCATCAAGTAACCTGCGGTCTGCCAGACAAACACAATCACGATTCCCCAGAATGAAGTAGCGCGATCACCTAACCATGGAAGATTGAATAACGATAATCCAGTAGCTTCACCGACAGCAGCAAATCCTTTGATAAAAATAAACTGCCAGATGAATCCAAGTAATAATCCACCGATCATATTCGGCATAAAGAAAATCGTACGCATCAGATTACGTGTAAATAAAGGCTTGGTCAAAATATACGCTAAAGCAAAGCCTATAACATTGGTAATAATAATGCCTACTACTGTAAAGCGAACGGTAAACCAAAACGCATTTCGGAAATCAGGATCTTTAGTAACAATATGTGTGTAATTGCTAAATCCAACCCAGTTGATTGTTTTCGAAATCCCATTCCAATCTGTAAATGAGTAGTACAGTCCCAAAATAAAGGGGATAATCACAATCAATGCAAAAAACAAGGTTGCAGGTCCTACAAAAACAATCTGTTGAATCCATTGTGACGCTTTTTTACCGACCATATTCAATGTCCTCCTTCAAGTCCCTTTTATCAGCTGAAACAATCAACATATTGTTATATACCCAAGGTTTGTCAAATTGATGACTGTTTTAGGAATATTCATTTCAAATTATGAGAGCGTATTCATTTTTTTGAATCCAATACATGCATATATGAGTATATCCATATGATTAATTTCATCACTTCTGCTAATAGGTGGTAAATAACTCATCCTGTGTAATTACAGCTTCAAATGGGTATATAGTTAAAGCATTCTGTTTATTGAATGTTAGCTTTACATATAAACTCAAAAAAATAAGGAGGGGCTCCTATTGTCCAAACTCAATACGTACAAATGGCTTAATGCAGTAGCTATCGCAGCTGTATTGGTTATGAATTATCTAGCAGCGACATTACCGTTATTTGGTAGAGGTACAGGTGAAATTTCAGACATGTTCGAAATTCTATTAACACCTGCTAGTTATGCATTTTCCATATGGTCTGTAATCTATCTGCTATTAGTCGGCTTTGTAATTTATCAATTCCGCAACTCTTCTGAAAGTAACGAAGGAATCGAAGCAGTCGGAATGTGGTTAGTCATCAATTCATTATGTAATATCATCTGGTTATTCTTCTGGCACTCTTTATTAACTGAGATTGCAACAGTGATTATTATTTTGTTATTATTAACCACCATTGTGTTGTATGTACGCACAAGAAGAATCGTTCGTCCTTCTGTAGCGCAGATTATTCTCGTCAAATTACCTTTCAGTATTTATATGGGTTGGGTATCCGTAGCTACGATTTTGAATATAGGGATCGTCTTACACAAAAATGATTGGTCTGGTTTTGGACTGTCACCGACTGTCTGGTCAGTCATTGGACTAATCGTAGGTGCATTGATTGCTCTTGTTATTGGATATCGCTATCGTGATAGTATTTATCCACTTGTCTTTGTATGGGCGTATAGTGCGATTGCATTCAAACATCAAGACTCCCATGCCACATGGTTAACGGCTATTATTTTAGCAGTTGTGCTGTTTATCTATGCGATCCTTATCTTCTTTGTTCGTAATCGTACAAGGGATTAAGAATGTAATAGATATGTAGTGCGATTGTGTTGCATGATCTTTAATTTGATCAAAAAAAGGCGTTCTCTATACACGAGAACGTCTTTTTTAAGTTCATCTAATTATTTTTTCAAAGCGATAACTTCGATCTCAACCAAAGCATCTTTCGGTAGACGAGCTACCTGTACAGCGCTACGTGCCGGATATGGTTCTTTGAAAAATTGACCATAAATCTCATTCATTGCTGCGAAATCATTCATGTCTTGCAAAAATACAGTCGTTTTGACCACTTGATCTAAACTGCTACCTGCGGCATCTAGAACAGCAGTGACATTTTCAAGAGCTACACGTGCTTGCTCTTGTACACCTTCTGCTAATTCTCCACTGACAGGATCAAGACCCAATTGACCGGATGCGAAAATAAAAAGCCCTGTATCAATCGCTTGGGAATAAGGTCCAAGTGCTCCAGGAGCACGATCGGTAGAAATCGGTTGTTTGCTCATTGATCATAACCTCTTTTCATCAAAATAGTGTAATCGAATGTATACTCATAGTTTACAGTATGCCTGAACTCATTTTAAGCGTGTACACTGGAGTTTGGCAATTTTTATCTGTTCAATCATGATAATCTTCTATCTGTTAAGTCACTCGTTAGATTTACAAAGAATGAGGATTGGGATTTTTCAATACTTTACGTCCTACTGTCAGGGCTAGTAATAACAATAGAATACCTACCGCTGTCTGAAATCCAAATACCTGCACCCATCTAGGCAAAGGCTCAATCCATTCAAAAATCTTACCACCTACCAATGGCCCGATAAAAGAAGTCAGTCCTGTAATGGCAGAATAGACAGCGATAAACATCGGACGATCATTTTTCGGCGTATCTCCAATAATAAAGTTAAAAGATAATTGGTTGAATCCACCCACTCCTACGCCTAGCAACATATGAATAATCAATAACGCCAGCACCGTCGGAATAATCGCATTTAGACTCCAAGCGATACAAGAAGCCGCAATAAATGGCAATGTCCAATACAGCAATGTTTTGTTGCTAAAGCGTGCATTCATATTGCCCCAGAAATAAAAGCTGATCATCATAAATATGGTCTGCACTACTGTCATCGTCGATGTAATCGAGTAACTCACATGCAGTACTTCTAACATCACATACGAGTATAACGGAACGACCAGTGTCTGCAACAATAACCAGCACGCTAGAAACCATGTTGCTTTCATAAATAGACCATCATATAACGGCTTACGCAACATGGGTACGAACTTGGTCTCTGCTGAACGCTCGAAAGGTGCATCTGGATAGAATAAAAAGATCACCACATTCATAACAACACAGATCCAGACAATAATATATAAAATCAGAAAACCTTGCCCGCCGGGATACTTATCCAGTAAAAAGCCTCCGACAAATAATGTGATACTACCGAGTGCATTCAATATTGTATTACGAATCCCAAAATATCTACCTCGTAATCGTCCGGGCACAATATCCCCGATCAACGAAGCCCATACGACACCGATTACAGCATTCGCTACAAATGCTGAAATATACAACATAATAAAAGCAGGAACCCAGAGTTCTTTGGCAAAAATAAACGGTACAAGCCCTGTGGCTCCCCATAATACGCGGTGCAGAAATACAGATAAAATCAATACCCATTTCCGCTTATGTAATCGTTGGATAAGAAAAGCAACAATCACCTGTCCGACATTAACCAGTGTGGTTAATGCAATCACAAATCCAATCTCTCCTGCTGTCGCACCAAGATACAGTAAAAAACCGGTTAAAAAAGGGCCTCCTAATAACGTCGCAAATATCGTGGCTGGAATGCCTTCTGCTGTAGCGATTCGTAAATGATTACGATACATCGAATATCGTCGCTTCTGCACATTCAAACGGTTAAGTCCAAGAGCACGTCTTCGTTTGATAAGTATCCTCTCCTTCGTAAATGACAAAAGTAACCTTGACTACGAAAACTTTAGAGTTAGGTTTGTTTACCCTTCCTGAAGATAACCAAACGTTGATTATACTCTTGTTTAGACATGTATCCGTTATCATTTCAGCAATCATGCAACAAACAAATTGATAAATAAATTGAATTTATTTGTTCAATTTGCTTATGCCGATGATAAATGATGGATTTACAGTGTTGGAGATGAAGGCTCATCACGATCCATATGTAACAACGGAAGATAGAGGGCAAACGTGCTCCCTTCATTTTCTGTACTATCCATATGCAGATAACCACCTAACATATTCGCTAGATCACGACTGATCGATAGTCCTAGACCTGTACCTCCATAACGACGAGTGATCGAACTATCTGCTTGTTCAAAAGCTTCAAAAATCAATTGATGCTGAGACGGAGGAATCCCGATACCTGTATCTTGTACTGAAAATACAATCCATTCACTATGATCTTCTGCACAGCGATACAGATAAAGATGCAACGTAACGCTACCTTTTTGTGTAAATTTAAAAGCATTGGCAAGCAAATTACGCAAAATCTGTTGGATACGCTGAGCATCTGATGCCATAGTCGGTGGAATATCCTCTTCTTGCTCTGTGTAGAAAGCAATCCCTTTTTTACGAGCCATAATCTCAAAATGCATCTGTAATCCTTCCAGCAGTTCACGTAGATTCACTTCTTCATACGTAATATCCAGTTTGCCCGCTTCTACTTTAGACAAATCGAGTACATCATTAATCAATTCGAGAAGATCCAGACCCGATCGATAGATCATTTCACTATAAAGAACCGTTTCTTCTGCTGTCCGTTGATCTTCTTTGTCTGCCATCATCTGCGCTAAATTGATAATACTATTAAGCGGAGTGCGCAATTCATGAGACATATTAGCCAAAAATTCAGATTTGTATTGAGAGACCAATAACAATTGCTTGGCTCGTTCTTCTAACACAAATTGAGTCTGTTGCAGTTCTTCGGTCTGTTGATACAATAACTCATTGGCTCGTTCAAGTTGCAACATACGTTGTTGTTCCATATGAAAGTCACGCAAAATCAATACAAATACGCCACTCATTAAAATAGACATCGGCAAAGTAAACGGCATGATCTCGAATACATAGACACGTGTCGGTACAACACCTAATACAGCAATATCAAATGCATTAACCATATTCACGACCAGCACAGTGACAATCCCTTTAATAGACAACTTCACCGCACTATTACGCATCCAAATATTAAGAACAGCACAGACTGCTCCCAAAATGGTCAAATTCAATACACCTACAAAAGCCGCTGTATCAATACTGAAGGTTAATCGAGTTAATCCTATCCCAATACCTACCAACATAATGACAATCGGACGTGAATAAACAGCCGCTGCTACGATCAAAGGTAAAAATCGCAGATCAAAAATAACGTTTTCACTTAACCGAAATCCAAAAAAGCAACTTGCCCAACCCGCAAAAATCAATAAAAAGATTGAACTAATATACTTAATGCGTGCTGAAAAGCGTATAAGGGCATATTTATAAATAATATTTGCCACATATGCAATGGTGACCATCATACCCGCATTCATCAGGAAATTCTTTATGAACCCCACATGATCACCTCTAATTTTAATGTAAAATAAAGTAAATTTATTATAGTATATTCCAATTAAATTTGCAGTATATACCACATCTTTTTTGCTTTTTGGTAACGTTTATAAATTCTGTTATGATGTCTGTATATGAACTTCAAGGAGGTTTGAATTGGTTATGAAATTTCGCGTATCGGCGGTACAATATCGCCTTCAAACGATAGCGTCTTTCGAAGACTTTGCAGCTCAAGTTACTCATTATGTGAAGACGGCTCAAGAATTTGAAGTCGATTTTATTCTGTTTCCCGAATTTTTCACCACTCAATTGTTATCCATAGGTGATGTGCACGGCAAAGCTTTAGGTATCGAGAAATTGCCCGAGTTTACCGACTCTTATATACATTTGTTTCAACAATTAGCTCAAGAAACAGGAATGCATATTATCGGTGGTACCCATGTCATCGAAAAAGAAGGAAAATTATATAACACTGCTCATTTATTTTATCCAGATGGACGGGTAGCTGTACAGCCCAAACTTCATATTACACCAACAGAAGTGACCGAATGGAATATGTCACCCGGTGAAGGCTTAACCGTATTTGAGACCGATAAAGGTACAATTGCTTTATTAACTTGTTACGATATTGAATTTCCTGAAATTGTACGTATGGCAAAAGCTAAAGGTGCAGATGTCATCTTCTGTCCATCCTGTACTGATGATCGTCATGGATTCCATCGTGTTCGCTATACCAGTCATGCTCGTGCTGTCGAGAATCAAATCTATGTAGTCACTACAGGAACAGTCGGTTCATTACCAACGGTAGACTTTATGCGTGGTAACTTTGGACAAGCGGCTGTTATTACGCCTAACGATGTTCCTTTTCCACCACGAGGTATTCTAGTCGAAGGCGAGATTAATGATGATATGATCGTGACTGCCGATCTGGATCTAGAACTATTATATCAAGTCCGTGAAAAAGGTTCTGTTACCACATGGCGTGATCGCCGTACCGATCTCTACACCGATTGGTCTTAAGTCATGAGCACTTTCGAAAGTACTCTTCCATCATATTATAAATCTTGTTATGTATTCCATAACCAAATGCCATATCCTGCTATTGTGCGTTCTTATACCGAAAAAGATTTTGCAGACTTGATCGAAATTCAACGTGCGGCGTTCCCTCCACCCTATCCTTCGGAGTTGTGGTGGAATGCCGAGCAACTGCGTGAGCATATTTCTCGCTTTCCGCAAGGAGCTCTTTGCATCGAAATCGATGGTGTGCTAGCAGGTTCGATGACTTCATTATTGATTCATTTCGATCCTGCACATCCTCAGCATACATGGGAAGAAGTTACAGATAACGGGTATATTCGCAATCATCAACCGTCAGGAGATACACTGTATGTCGCTGATCTATGTGTACACCCTCATTATCGGCAATGGGGCTTGGGTAAATTAATGATGCAGTCGATGTATGAAGTGGTCACAGCGATGGGACTGACCCGATTGCTTGGTGCAGGTCGTATGCCCGGTTATCACAAAGTCGCTCAGGACTACACGCCACAGCAATATGTCGAAGCGATTACACAGGGCACACAATACGATCCGGTCATTTCTTTTCTACTGCGATGCGGACGAACACCACTGACGATTATTGAAAATTATTTAGATGATGAAGAATCACTCCATTATGCTGTTCTGATGGAATGGCAAAATCCGCTTCTTATTAAACGTAACTTGAAAGGATGACCTTATCAATGGAATTTGTACGTATCAATCATATCGAAGATCCGTTATTTGCAGATATGCACGGCTTAATGGGACGGATTTTCCCCGCAGAGGAAGTACTATCATTTGACCTATGGAAAGAACCGTTAGAAGATCCGGGTATCCGCGTGTTTGTAGCTGTACATGAAGGCAAAGTCGTAGGTGCAACAGAATATCGTTATTACGAAGATGATAATGTAGCGATGACTGACTTTACAATTATCGGTGAACCCGGACTTGGGATCGGCGCTTTTCTAGCCCAACAACGCCAGCTCGATCTACAACAAGTCGCTAGTGAAGCAGGCAAAGAACTATTCGGTATGTTCGCTGAAATCTACGATCCCTATCGTATCGAACATCATGAGTTTGGTGGCATCAAACCCATGGACCCATTTGTACGCCGCGAAGTTCTGTCTCATCTAGGCTATCGCAAATTAGACTTCCCTTATATTCACCCTTCATGGAACAATGACGGTGAAGCCGTATCCGAACTCGATTTCTGCTTTTTAGCCTACGATCCTGCAACTCAATCTCTACCCGGATCAATGATCGAAAAGTTCCTACGTCGTTACTACGCCGTCCTAGCTCAAAAACCAGAAGCATGGGAACAAATGATCACCCAAGTCGGCCAACGCTCCCAAGTCTCTCTACTCCCACTCTAAAATAAAAAAATCATACCAAAAAGCTGATGCCAGCAAGAAACACTTCCCTAGCATCAGCCTTTTTACATTCTCATTTATAATCATATGTATTTGATATATTCAATATATTTAAAATCCACATATTTTTTTCAATAAACTGTAAACTATTCCATCATTTCACCCGTATATATAATATATAAAACAAACAAATTTCTTTAACACCAAAATCTTAAAATCCCTATAACCCAATCATACTCTCTTAACTTTCCTTCTCTACCCTGCCCACATCCGCGGCGGAGCCGCAAGAAAAATCATTATTCCATGCCCGAGCACGTAGTGAGCGGAGAGAAGGGGAATCTTCTGAAAGTCGCCTTTGAACGGTGATCCCTACCGCAAAGCGGTTATTCAAGGGATCATTGTTCACCAGCGACGCCAAGAAGATCCCCTTCTCGCAGCGCCTCTCCACGCGCCCAGCATCCCATTATTTTTCCCATTACAAATGAATAAGGCGATTGTGATATCCCCGATTAAGGATATTACAATCGCCCTTTATGTTATGTGCCATCTATGTCGTTGTTAGTCACATGCAAGACCAATTTTACGATACTTTGACCATTCTGGCAAGTCTAAATTTCAATTCTATTTCGATACAGCTTATAACAACGTGTTATTTGCACTATTTTCATAGTGACGCTTACTCCACGTATTGTACTCTTCTTCTGCTGCTTCTTTACTATGTCCATAACGCTCTTGCAGTTTTCCGATAAACTTCTCTTTCTCACCGTTGATCACATCAAGATCATCATCAGTTAGTTTACCCCACTGTTTTTTCGCTTCACCTTTAAATTGAGTCCATTTACCTTTGATAATATCATCATTCATGGTTATTCGCTCCTTTATCATTTTGGATAGGATCAGTATCAGATTAATGATGATAACTTTATCTGATATTCATACCGACTTACTTTGATTCAAAGCATTCTCATTATGAAAATTATGATATAATATATTAATTAGATAGCCTACCTAAGTAAAAAGATAATATTCACTTGCTTGTTAGGCATATAGCGTTTATTATCCATACTCAAGGTGTGTAACCTTAAGGTACTGATAGAAGCTATCTTATTTTGTATTTAACCTGACCTTTTGCTTCTGAATCTTTAGGGTAATGTTAAGAATTAGAGGTTAAATGATATCATAGACTATTGAACTGACTATAGGCGATTAGGTGGTATAACAAAGTTATGAGAAATATTTGGACTATTTATAAAAGTGATTGGAAAAACATTTGTGGCGTCTCTACAGGTATTCTACTGGTCATTGCGATCATGTTATTACCTTCTGTATATGCGTGGTTTAACCTCAAAGCGATGTGGGACCCGTACAGCAATACATCAGGCATCAAGATTGCGATCACTTCTCAAGATAAAGGCACCAAGATTGAAGGCAAAGAGATCAATGTCGGGGATCAAGTACTGCAAAATTTAAAAAAGAATACGACACTTGGCTGGACATTTGTGGATGAACAGACAGCCAAACATGGCGTAGATACAGGAGAGTATTATGCTAGCCTGTTAATCCCATCCGACTTTTCTGACAAAATCGCAAGTATCTTAACCGATGATCCTGTCAAACCCAAAATCATTTATACGGTGAATGAAAAAATCAGTGCAGTTGCTCCTAAGATTACAGATAAAGGTGCATCTACGATCACTCAACAGATCAGTGACGAATTTATAGCGACTGCAAGTGAAGCCGTACTTACCAAGATGCAAGATGCAGGCATCAAATTAGAAGAAGAATTACCAACTATTCGTAATATTGAAAATAAAATTTTGACATTAGAAGCTCGATTGCCAGAAATTGATGAATTTGCAGATAAAGCGTTAGAACTTGAGAAAAAGCTTCCTCAGATTGATGCTCAAGCTCAAAAAATAGTTGCTTTGCAAAAACGTATTCCTGAAATCGAAGCCGCTGGCGATATGATTCTCAAGGTAGAAGATAATCTACCGAAGATCAAAGAAGCAGGCAACCAGATTCTTTTACTCCAAAAGCGTCTGCCTGAAATTCAAGCGGCGGCAGATAAAGTCAGTGAACTGGACAAAAACTTTTACAAAGTCGAAGATGCGCTGAATCAAGCGATTGATGATGCTGACAAATTATCCGGCATTATCACAGCCGCTCAAGAAGCATTACCTAAAGTCAAAGAAATTACCGATATCAGTGCTGATTTTACCAATCGAGTGAATACATTTTTAGATGAAAACGATGGTGCTTTTGATTCAGTAGCACCTATTGTTCGTCAAAACCTAGTCCTTTTACAACAAACAGCGGATGCAACCACTCAACTGGTAGATGCGATTCAAGGAGCCGATATTGATCCACAAGCAGCATTGGATGCTCTGTCGTTTCTCGATACACGATTATCTCGTGCTATCGGTATTATAGAACGTACAACTGATCTATTAACTCGCTTAAATAATGTACTACCTAACCATCCACTCGATAATCCGATTAGTCGTCTGAATACCGTGCATGACAAATTTGAACGTCAATTGGATCTGGTACGCAGTATTCATCAAGCGATAACCAATGGACAACAACCGGCTGAAGATATTTTGAACAATCTTCGTCAATTGTCTACTGATGCAAGTGATGCTTTAGGAGATCTTATTTCAAGATACGATTCAGAGATTGTACCTAATATTAATCAAGGATTAGATAATCTCAAAACCGTCGCCAAAGACGCAGCCAGTGTTCTACAAACGGCTCAACAGAAGCTTCCTGATGTCGAAGCTGTACTAAACGATGCTCAAAGTGGTGTGGCTTTCGGTCAAGAAGAGTTAAAGCAATTGCAGACCGATCTACCGAATATTGAGAAAAAATTACATGATGCCGATCAACTACTACAAAGCAAAATGGTCGAGTTTACCAAGCTGATCAACAATGCTGCTGATTTTGTAAATAATGATCTGCCTGGCATAGAGACTAAAATTCATGATGCTGCTGACTTTGTACGCAATGATCTACCCAAAGCAGAGAAAGAATTAGATAAAATTACTGATTTGATTCAAAATAAACTGCCTGAAGCTGAAAATGCGGTGCACAAAGTAGGCGACTTTATCCGTAATGATCTGCCTGGACTCGAAAAATCAGTGCACAGTGCAGCCAATAAAGTTCGTTTGCTCAAAAACAGTGATAGTGAGTTGTCGCAGATTATCAAATGGCTTAAAGGGGATATTCAACAAGAAAGTGACTTTTTATCTAGCCCTGTTGAATTAGAAGCTAATCGCACATATCCTATCCCTAACTATGGATCAGCCATGTCTCCTTTCTACACTACACTCTCGATTTGGGTAGGAGCGATGTTGTTAGTCTCCATGTTCAAAGTGGAAGTAGAGGATATTGAGAAAAGGTATCGTCCATACCAGATTTACTTTGGTCGAATGTTCACCTTTATGACGATTGGTATGGTACAAGCGCTGATTATTTCACTCGGTGATATCTTTATTTTAGGTGCCTATGTCGTCGATAAAGTCTGGTTTGTCGGATTAAGTGTGTTAATCAGTATGGTATTTGTCACGTTAACGTACACCCTTGTATCGGTATTCGGTAATATTGGTAAAGGGCTTGCGATTATACTGCTCGTACTGCAATTTTCAAGTTCAGGCGGTACATTCCCTGTCAGTATGACCGGTACCTTTTTCCAAGCCTTACATCCGTGGTTCCCATTTACGTATGCGGTTGAAGTGCTACGTGAAGCTGTCGGCGGTATGCTGATGGAGACGGTCTATCGAGATGTGATGTATCTGGTTGGATTTATGATATTGTTTATGCTCTTTGCAGTCATATTCAAAAAACCACTTGGACCGTTAACCGAGAAAATGGCAGAAAAAGCGAAAAAGACAAAACTAATTCCTTAAGCGCTTGGCATTATAAGCGCGATTTCTTCTACTTCAATCAAACCTGATTTTTGCACAGCAAAATATCTTACATCCAGCGCTTGGCACCATAAGCGCGACTTCTTCTACTTCAATCAAACCTGATTTTTGCATAGCAAAATATCTTACATCCAGCGCTTGGCACCATAAGCGCGACTTCTTCTACTTCAATCAAACCTGATTTTTGCATAGCAAAATATCTTACATCCAGCGCTTGGCACTATAAGCGCGACTTCTTCTACTTGAATTAAAAAAAGAGCTAATCTTTTAAGAGATTAGCTCTTTTTTCTTGCGATAATTATCAATAAAAATGGAAGCAAATTGAGGGTCCCACTGTGTTCCCCGTCCTTCTTCCAAAATCATAATCGCTTTTTCAGAAGGCATTCCTTTACGGTAAGGACGATTTGAAGTCATCGCATCATACGCATCAGCTACAGCGATAATTCGACCGAACAATGGAATCTCATTTCCTTGTAGTCCGTCAGGATACCCTTTACCATCATAACGTTCATGATGAGAACGTACACCCGGTAGATAAGGTTGCATTGCATCTTTAGGCTCAACCTGTTTTAGAATACTTTCACCCAGCGCAGGATGCTTTTTGATCTGATCGAATTCTTCATCCGTCAGCTTGCCATCTTTTAATAATACAGAATCGGTAATACCGATCTTTCCAATATCATGAAGCAATGCTGTTTTGCGTAAGCGATCCAATTCATAAGCGCCAAGCCCAGCATCTTCACCAATAATGACGGCATATTCAGCGACTCGTAACGAATGTCCAGCTGTATAAGGATCACGTGCATCCAGCGCCGCCGCCAGTGTAGCAAAGTAACTATCTTGCAATTGAGCATTACGTTGATCCCGTAATTGCAATCCTTTGATCATATGATTAAAGCCTGAGATCAACAATGAGAAGTCATCTGAATAATAATCTTCCGCTTCTCCGTTGAAATCACCATTTTTGACATGTGCCATTTCACTGTATAGATTGCTGATCGGATGTTCTACATCTCGTGCTAATAATTGCGCACCCACTATACTAAAAGCAATACTAACCACAATCACAGCTCCTGCCCAGCTCCAATATTCACTGGTCTGCACACCGGTTATTTCTTGCAAACGAATCTGTGCGGCTAAGCTAAATAACACCAATGGAAACACGCCGATCAAAAAAATACTGAGTTGAAATTTACGACGAACCGATACATGCACTTGTCCTAACAACCAAATTTCTTTGTCATAGAGACGATGCAGACGTTCTTTCATGACGATTAACATCGGACGAATAGCTGTTGCTGTGAGAAAAAATTCAATAAAAGCATGCATACTTGCCACCATTAATGCACCTGCGCCACCAATCCACAAATAATAGGTGGGTAACGTAATCCAACCTTTTCCCATACAGATCAGCATCAATATCAATGCAGGTACCGTTAATCCTAAGAAATGCGGCAACATGATACGATACACCGATAATTTAGGGAATTTATGTAGCTGGACATAAGCACGCTCTAGCATTTCTTCAGAAGGCAGATCGATCGCACATACTTCACGAATCGGACGAATATGATGCCAGAATACAAGACTTTCAATACTTAACATGATTAGAAACGAAAACATCATAATGCCGACCATTCTTATATTTTGCAAGAGTGGTGCATCAACCGTTGTTAAAACAAATAATCCACCAACGACAGCGACTGCAATCACCGATCCGATTATATAATTCAATAAAATTTGCTTGAGGAATGCTCGATATGACTTCAAAGTAGTCTCCTCTTTTCTTAAATACAGTACTTGTTAGCATGATCATTTTTTCTTATCTTTATTTATTTCGGTTCTTACACTTTAAAAGTTGATGTTTTTAGAAAGATGATTTCGTTTATATATAAAAGCTTAATATATAACTATAGATATACTTTATGATAAAAAGGGGCTTGCCTATGCATACAACAGAAATGACCAGTAATTTGATCTTACTTCTTGGAAGCCTTCTACTGATCGGTGTGCTTTCGACCAAATTTTCTTCTCGCTTCGGGATGCCAGCGTTAGTCTTTTTTATACTGGCGGGAATGGGACTCGGGCGTTTCATTTATTATGATAATGCTTTTATCACCCAATGGTTTGGTGTATTAGCACTCGTTATTATTTTGTTTGAAGGTGGGATGCAGACACGGATGGAGATGGTAAAGCCTGTTATTCGTCCTGCCTTATCGTTAGCAACGATCGGTGTGTTATTAACTACATTTATTATCGGTTATTTTGCTCATTTAATTCTGGGTGTTAGTCTGATAGAAGGATTATTATTCGGGGCGATTGTAGGTTCAACCGATGCGGCCGCTGTATTTTCTGTACTGGGTAGCAAAAATGTCAGCAAAAAACTCACTTCTACTCTTGAAGCTGAATCCGGTAGTAACGATCCTATGGCGGTCTTTTTAACGATTATGTTTATCGAATTGATTCAAGATCCTTCGATCAGTATTTGGAGCAAAATTCTTTCTTTTTTCTGGGAAATGGGTTTTGGACTCGTACTCGGTATTATTTGCGGTAAGCTCGCTGTGATGCTGATTAACAAAATCAATTTCGAGACAGCCAGTCTTTATCCGGTACTTGCTATTTCAGCTGCTCTATTTACATATGGTGTGAGTTCACTAACTCATGCCAGCGGTTTTCTGGGCGTATACGTGATGGCACTGGTGATGGGTAATTCAGATCTCACCTATCGACGTTCGATTTTACAATTCAATCAAGGTTTCGGCTGGATTATGCAGATATTGATGTTTGTTTTACTTGGATTACTTGTTTTCCCTTCTCAATTACCTGCTGTCGCCTGGCAAGGAATCATCTTATCTGTGCTACTCATTCTCGTAGCCAGACCCGTTGGTGTATTTTTGAGTCTTTTGGTCAGCAAGTTCTCTTTTCGGGAAAAAACGTTATTGTCTTGGGCAGGACTTCGTGGAGCAGTACCGATTGTACTCGCCACCTATCCACTCTTAGCAGGCGTTCCTAACGGACATTTATTTTTTAATGTTGTTTTCTTTATCGTTTTATCTTCTGCACTGATTCAAGGAACGACCATTTCACCCTTTGCTGAAAAGTTAGGCTTAACCGAGAATGTACCGGATCAACAACCTTCGATTATTGAACTTGTAGCGACCGGTCGTACCACATCAGAGATCAGTCATCTGACTCTCGATAAGCGTAGCTGTATGATCAATCGAGAAATTCAAGATATTCATTTACCGGAAAGTGTATTGATTACTGCACTGATTCGCAATGAAGAAATACTGACTCCACGTGGTAATACAGTATTGATGGCTGGCGATAAAGTCTATCTATTAGGACCCAAAGCCAAGCGTGAACATATTCGCAAATTATTTACAGGCGAGATAGATCCTACTTCTCCACCGCTAATCTAACAGCTGAGCGTATGTCTTAGTCTTAATCTATATACGCAAAACAAGCGCTCTTCCGATAAAGGGAGGGCGCTTGCTATGGGTATACATCTATTCTTAAATATTGTAAAGAACGGACTTGCTTAACCTTGAATTTCAGCGGCAAGCACAATAGGTCCTCGTGGTTGATCGCCCTGTTTGTCCGGTTCAAGTGTAATAGCAATGGTGTCATAATCTTCGGGTTGGAATGTATAATACATCGCTCCTGTTCCGTCTTGAGTAAGGAACGTTCCTGCACTTTGTTTCACATCACCTTTGATCAGCCAGACTTGAAAAGCTTCTTTACCTTTTAACTTCGGCAAATTATCGGCTTGAACGAGTAAATGTGTTCCTTTATCATCAATTACGATCGTAGCCAAACCTTGAGCTACAATATCAGCTGTAGCTGGATTCAGCTTAACGGCTTTATCTACTTTAAGACCTTGTGTAGGCATAGAAACAGTTGCTAACTTGCCTTGTAAACTGTTCACTTGTGTACTCGAAATCGCTAATTGCTGTTGTAGACTATCAATTTCCCCTCGCAAATTAGAAGCGTACACACCTATAATCACAGCGGCGGCAGCAACCAATGTTGTAGCAACACGCCAGAATCTATTTTTACCTTTATGTTGAACCCAAGCTTTGTCTTCTTGAGTGCTGTATACTATTGATGGCTTCACAGTCTGATCATCCGATGATTTTTCCACTACGATAGGAGTGGTTCCCCGATCATCTGATATCGTTTGTTCTGTATGGCTAGGTGTAAGTATATGACTCAACACACGATTTTTCATACCTTTTGGTGGCGCAACGTCTTCAACGGCGAATGGCAAAGTATCCATCACCTCCCGAAGTTCTTCAACCGCCAGACGGCATTGTTCGTCTTCTTGCAGATACGCTTCAAAGCGTTGCTGTTCTTCTTGATTCAGACCACCCAGTACATACATTTCAATCATATCGTGCATATCACTTTTCTTATATTGATTATCATTATTCATAAATAGTTTTCCCCCCTCACCGCTCCAGCAAGCTTCTTATGAAGCTGCCTTATGGCAAGTCTTACTCTGCTCTTGACTGTCCCTAACGGAATACTGTATCGCTCGGAGACTTCATGCTGAGTCAATCCTTGAAAATATATAGATTCAATAACTTGCTTCTGATCTTCTCTAAGTTCATTCATCGCTTCTTTAATACGCTGCCGCTCCCAGTTCAGCGTAACTTGTTCTTCCGTGTTCGCCTTCAGATCAGGGATACCGCGAAGCGTTTCATCTTTGGTAGGGTCAACAGGCGCCCGTGATGATTTACGACGCAGCATATCTACAGCAATATTGCGCGTAATCGTGAACATCCATGTAGACAGCTTCCCCTGACTTTGGTCATATCGTTCTGCATGATTCCACACACGCAGAAATAATTCCTGTACAACTTCTTCTGCTGCCATCGTATCTTGTACGATCCGATAGGCGAACGAATACACTGCCCGTTCATAACGGTCATATACGCATTCAAGTGCTTCGGCGTCTTTTTGAGAAATCCGTCGCATAAGTTCTCTGTCTTCTGCTATATCGTTCATCCAAGGGCTCCTTTCCCGTTCCCTTATATTATAACCTTCGCAAGAAATTTTGCTACGGATGACTTTTCAAAAAATATTATTTTGTCATTCTCAAATTTACAATTTAAGTTTATTTTGGAAATCTTGATTCAATTCTAAGTCAATGGCTTATTAAGTAGAGTAGACAGTTTAATTGCTATACTTCTGAGAATTGCGTCACAAAGGGGTTACAAATCAGTTAAATCTTTTTCATGTTTACGCAGAAATATGATCCACTGCTCCAAAGTAAGCGTATCCTTTTACGTAATACCTGTTCTTAATTGAACAGTATGCAATTGATCCTACATTATTTTAAGGAGAGTGGAAACATGTACAAATCTGTTCTATCTAAGGTCATCATGCTGCTTATGGCAGTAGTCTTGATCTTACCAACAACCGTTGGAGCTGCCGCTGCAACATCTAAGGGCGCTGGTGCTGATCTTCGTTCAACATTGGGACAAATTCTTGGTGAACATGCTTTACTCGCAGTGATTGCAATGCAAAAAGGTATTGATGGCAAAGCTGATTTTGATCAAGCTGCCGCTGCTTTGAATGCAAATACAGATGATTTGAGTGCTGCTGTCGCTTCTGTTTATGGTAATGAAGCTGGCGCTGCTTTCAAAACAATCTGGGCTTCTCATATTGGTTATTTCGTGGATTATGTGAAAGCAACAGCTGCTAATGACACTGCTGCCAAACAAAAAGCGAAAGACGAATTAGAAGAATATAAAGTAACACAAGCCAAGTTCTTTGCAGATGCAAATCCTAATTTGCCACAATCTGCATTGGAAGCAGGATTGGAAGAACATATTAATATGCTATTAACTGCATTTGATGCATATGTAGCAAAAGACTATACAAAAGCATACACAACTGCTGATGAAGCTTACAAACATATGTATATGTTTGGTGATATCTTAAGCGCTGCAATTGTAAAACAATATCCTGACAAATTTACAACAGACATGTCTACAATGGGAGCTTCTGATTTGCGCTCTGCTCTAGGTATCATTTTGGGCGAGCATGCAACATTAGCTGTCTGGGCAATGCAAAAAGGAATTGACGGTGCGCCTGATTTCGAACAAGCCGCTGGTCTTTTGAACAAAAACACAGATGAGTTAAGTGCTGCTGTTGCTTCTGTTTATGGTAACGAAGCTGGCGCTGCTTTCAAAACAATCTGGGCTTCTCATATCGGATACTTTGTCGATTATGTAAAAGCAACTGCTGCTGGTGATACAACAGCAAAACAAAAAGCGATCGATGAATTAGCTGAGTACAAAGTAACTCAAGCAAAATTCTTCGCTGATGCTAACCCTAACTTACCTCAAGCTGCTCTTGAAGCTGGACTTACAGAACATATCGCAATGTTGCTTAAAGCATTCGATTCCTATGTAGCTAAAGATTACACAACAGCTTATTCTGAAGCACGTATGTCTTACCACCACATGTTTGGATTTGCA
The DNA here is from genome assembly GCF_028594455.2 of Paenibacillus sp. PK4536. Classification (NCBI taxonomy): domain Bacteria; kingdom Bacillati; phylum Bacillota; class Bacilli; order Caryophanales; family Paenibacillaceae; genus Paenibacillus; species Paenibacillus sp. PK4536. Next base: position 1,693,033 of record NZ_CP126313.1, on the reverse strand, counting down.
GACATTTTAAGCGAAGCAATCGTAATGCAATACCCTGCTAAATTCGGTGGTACTGCTACTCCAACTCCGGCAACACCAGCTACACCTTCTATGCCAAGTATGCCTAATATGCCTGCTACACCACCAACAACACCTTCTACAGGTGGAGCGAATGGTACAAGTGCAGATACTAGTCCTGAATTGAAAACAAAAGTAATGCAATTTACACCAGGTAGCAAAATGTACATGGTTAATGGTGTATCTATGATGATGAGTACTCCAGCTACTGTATACAAAGGAAAAACATATGTACCGTTGCGTTACCTTGCAGCGAATGCAAATATGAAAGTGTTCTATACGAAAGAAACATCTACAACTTGGTTGGATACTGGTATCCAACGTTATGAGTTCTGGGTCAATTCTAAAGTATACAAAGTCGACAACATGCGTAAAGGTATGAACGATATGGTCATTTCCCGTAACGGACAGACTCTTATCCCTGTACGTTGGTTTGTAGACAACTTTGAATGGAACATGAGCGTGAATAACAACACCGTTACAATCAGCAAAACGTATTAATATTTAGATCATTATAAATATGATCTGTCTTTAATCGTTTGACGCCAAACAACACCTTGTGCAGATCTATGCGCAAGGTGTTGTTTTGTGTTCATTGTTAGTTGATGTATAGACCATTTTATCTTTAATTTTTGTATTCGCTTTAATATATTACTCATTTGTCATTTTTTTTAATTACGAACTGATTAGTTATTGTCAAATTGGTTTATAAGTTAGTAAGAGAGCAAAAAATATATCTATTAGACGAAGGAGCACTACACATGAAATTAAACAAATTGCTTGCACCTGTACTTGGATTGTCCCTATTGTTACCAGCTGCTGGAGCATTTGCAGCAACACCAACAACAGCAGATATGAGTCCTGAACTAAAAACGAAAGTGATTCAATTTACAATGGGAAGTAAAATGTACATGGTTAATGGCGCTTCAATGTCTATGCCAATGGCTCCTGTTGTGTATAAAGGAACTACATATGTACCATTGCGTCAACTTGCAATGAATGCAAACATGAAAGTATCTTACAACAAAGAAACGTCTACAACTTGGTTGGATACAGGTATCCAACGTTATGAGTTCTGGGTAAACTCTAAAGTATACAAAGTCGACAACATGCGTAAAGGCTTGAACGATATGGTCATTTCCCGTAACGGACAAACTCTTGTACCTGTACGTTGGTTTGTAGATAACTTTGAGTGGGATATGAACGTTAGCAACAACATGATTACAATCAACAAAACATATTAATCTGCTGATATTCAGTAGAGCATATATAAGCAAAGACATCCTCAATGAGGGTGTCTTTTTTCTTTTCAAAATATACAGTCTATGGCTCAAAAGTTAATTCTTGCTTTTTATCTGAAATAAGCGTATAATAATTACTGTTATTGTTTAACCCTCGGTTTTATCCTTCGCATTCTTTTTTCGGTATGCTGCCGGAATCATCTCAAATTTCCTTTATGATTAAAACCCAAGAAATTTGAAGTTTGCCGATTCACACTGGCGCGGTCATCGGAGCCGCAAGGACAAGAGAGAGGTAGGGCTTTTGTTGTTTTGGACTCAACTGTAACTTAGATGTTATACAGAGCGAACCAAAACCGTCCCCGTCCATTTCCAAATTCGGGGTTACGGGTTAAAAATAGCTGCAGTCAGCAGCCATATTATCATCAGATTGGGCAGATTATAGTAATCGTGCTCCTACGAAGTGTATTTTGTATACGCGGCAACTTTGAATATAATGATTTATCACATATTTCTGATATTTTTTACACATATGGCTTTTCGGTTGCAATCAACCGGCATAACCTTTGGATATTATGCCCACACATCCCCGGGAACTTCTACACCTGCTTACAGGTGAGGTTCCCGGGGATTTCTATGTCTTATTCGGATTGGAGTATGATCAATGTCTAAGCAACATCTGCGTTATGTATTGTTATTATGTTTATGTTTTACTGCTGGATTAGTAGATGTGATAGGATATTTGCGGCTAGAACATGTATTTACAGCAAATATGACAGGAAATATCGTAGTGCTCGGTATGTCGCTCGGTCGCTTGCACGATCTGGCGATTGCACGTGTACTTACAGCACTTGTTGGATTCGTCATCGGCAATATGATCGCCGCAATCATTATCGGAAGCGATAAATCTCCTTCGCTCTGGTACTATCGTGTGACTACAGCATTAATCGTGGAATGGGGCTTATTATGTACCTTTGCTCTACTCGCTTATCTTCCTTTAACAGAAACGCTTGTATTTGTATGTCTGGGTAGTTTGAGTATGGCGATGGGAATTCAGACCACCGCAGCTAGACGATTAGGTATAGCGGGTATTTCTACAACTGTACTTACCAATAATCTGGTCAATGCTGTAGAAGATATGGTCGCTCATGTACGTCAACTGTTGTCTGGTCATCCACAGTCGACCAGTCGATTATTATCGACTGAATCCCGGTTACGCATTTTGGGAATTGTTCTATATGCGTGTGGTGCTATTGTAGCGACTGTGTTAGAACGGCATGCCCCTCTTCTGCTTAGCTGGATTCCTGTGAGTCTAGTAACGATCGTTATTGTGATTGCCTTTTGGAAATACTCCAAATCAGACACCACTCCATCTACACAGAAGTTATAATTTTTTGTCAAAACAAAAAAAGAGACCTCAACGGTCGCAGCCGCTGAGGTCAAGGTATAGTAATTCAAAAGGGGTTATTACAGTCATTATAATAGGTACATCTTAATATTACCTTAGGCGAACCTGAAAGAAACATTAATTTTTCAATTTTAGGTATCTTGCTTTATAATGTCTTACAAAAAAAAGGAACTCCACGGTCGCAGTCCATGGAGTTCAGTAATGCTTATATATTCAAAAGGGGTATGTCATTACTATAACCGCTGTATCTTAAAACTTTATGAAATGCACCTAAAAATCGCATTAAAATTCATTTTTTTTGATTTATTTAAGAATGTAGCTTTTGATTGACTGAATCTAACTTATATTGTGCTGAAGTCGGATGATCTCGTCGATCATCTATTTTGATCGATGTGGATACACGCCCTGCTCCTTCTTGAAAAGGAGATTCATGCAAAGCAAGGATCGCTTTCATCACATCCCCTATCTCTCCCTCAATGATGGTACTCATCGGTGTTAATTGTGTCTGTACACCCGTCTGCTCACTCAATACTCGTTGCATCTGTGCTACATAACTACTAATACTGGTACTTCCTGTTCCTAACGGAATAACCGTTACTTCAGCTATAGCCATTTTATTCTCCTCCTTAAGTAGATAATATTAATCTTATTATATAGTTTACCCATTCTACGGTTGGTATGCCTATGGTGAATCTTCTGTGCACCTTATTGTAGCTAGGTTCTTCCATTGATTGAAGTTGTAAAGAGATAAATATCACTTACATAATCAACATATTGATATAAATTAATAAAGTGATAACTATATATAGATCATCTGTAGATTTGTAATGAAAAATATTTATTTGTGATGATGTGTACGTATAGCTACTTTAGCTGAATGGTAACCCTAACACCCGACACCTTCTATCTTTATGATGTCGGGTGTTATTTATCTGTTAGGTGATGATCCCTGTTCTATCTAATGAAAGGAAGTGTGATTAATGTCTATTTTGACTTCACATCGCAAATCAGCTTACATAGCACCTCAACCTTCTCCTGAATTGCAATCGATTCTGGATATGGGTGAACATATTATTGATGGTGAACATGAATCAGCACGTGAAAATGCCAATCTGAATGGAGCAAGCTTTTCCGGTAAAATGAGCCGTCTAGGTAGTGAATATGCTAAATGGTACACCAAGCGTCAGTTGTTACCTCAACCGATTGCTCAAGCAGTTGCACAAAATCGCATCTATATTCATGATCTAGATCATTATGCGGTCGGTACAACCAATTGTATCTTTATTCCTTTTGATAAATTATTACGAGATGGATTCAGTAGTGGTAATGGCAGTCTACGTACTCCAAACTCGATTATGACAGCTATGGCACAAGTAGCGATTATTTTTCAATGTCAGCAAAATGCGCAGTATGGCGGTGTAGCCGCTAATAAATTGGATTACGATCTGGCTCCTTATGTCACCAAGTCTTTCCGTAAACATCTGCGTAAAGGATTCCGTTATTTTGATGAAAGTAACGAAGTGAGTGAACAGCTTCTCCAGACGGCTATTATGGATGATATTGCTTTAGCTGAACAGTATCCACGTGCTTATCAATATGCCCTAGAAGAAACGAAAGTCGAAACGCTACAAGCCGCAGAAAGTCTAATCCATAACCTGAATACGATGTCTAGCCGTGGAGGTGGGCAGATTCCTTTTACCAGTATTAATTATGGAACATGTACCTCTACCGAAGGACGATTAATCGTACAATGTCTGCTAGCTGCTACTGTGCGAGGACTTGGTCATGGCGAGACACCGATTTTCCCAATTCAAATTTTCAAATGTAAACAAGGTGTGAACCAGCAAGCTGGCGATGTTAATTATGATCTATTTCTTCAAGCGATAGATTGTTCAGCTCGTCGTCTATACCCCAACTTCGCCAATCTGGATGCACCAATCAACCGTGAGCTTGAAATTCCAGGCGAACCGGATACTGAATTTGCTACTATGGGTTGCCGTACACGGGTGATGGCTGATCGATTCGGACGTAATCATCTGTCTGGTAAAGGGAATCTGTCTTTCAATACGATTAATCTGGTGAAGCTGGGACTGGATTATGGGATCGCTATCGCTGGACAACGCTCGGTCGCTGACGAGCAAGGATTCTACCGTGAGTTGGATGAATGTATAGAGCTTGCTGCACAAGGATTATTGCATCGTTATCGTCTTCAAGCGTCTCAACCTGCCAAAGCATCTGATTTTATGATGCGTGAAGGGGTATGGGAAGGCGGCGACCTTCTTGCTCCCGATGATGCTGTAGAAGATTGTCTGAAGCATGGTTCGTTATCGATCGGATTTATTGGATTGGCTGAATGTATGAAAGCTCTATATGGAGCACATCACGGGGAAAATGATACCGTTTATCAACAAGCATTGACACTGATTGCTTATATGAGAACTGCTTGTGATGAACTTAGTGAGCGCTATAATCTTAACTTTTCACTCATGGCAACACCGGCTGAAGGATTATCGGGTAAATTTGTGGCTGTTGATCGTGAACACTATGGTGCGATTGCAGGAGTGACGGATCGTGAGTATTACACCAATTCATTTCATATTCCTGTCTATTATTCGATTACCGCTGCTCGCAAAATTCAGTTAGAAGCGCCTTTCCACAGTTATTGTAATGCAGGAGCGATTTCGTATATTGAGCTGGATGGTAATGCCCGTCATAATGTAAAAGCGATGCAACAGATTATTCAATATGCGCTGGCTCAACATATTAGTTACTTTAGTATTAATCATCCGATTGATCGCTGTACCGGTTGCGGACACGAAGGCATTATAGGAAGTCACTGCCCTGCTTGTGGTGCCTCTGAACTGGATGTTCCTATCGCTCGCTTGCGCCGTGTAACAGGGTATCTTACAGGTGATTATCAGACTCGATTCAATCCTGCCAAGCAAGCAGAAGTGCGGGATCGGTTGAAACATTCACGATGAATATCTGTGGTTATATTCCCGAGTCAGTCAATGAAGGCGATGGATTACGAGCCGTCATTTTTATCAGCGGTTGTAAGCATGGTTGCGCAGGTTGTTTTAGTCGACATACATGGTCTTTTCAAGCAGGAGAACCTTTTACCCAGAAGCTTCAACAACAACTTATTGATGAGATGAAGCAGAATCCTTTATTGGATGGAATAACGATAGCTGGAGGAGATCCTTTTTTCTCCGCTATCGAAGTTTCTTCATTTGTGCAGGAAGTTCGGCATCAGCTCCCTCATTTCTCAATCTGGATCTATAGCGGATATACATGGGAAGAATTGAATACTTCTTCTATAGAAGGTGTTCAGACATTATTAAACCAATGCGATATACTGATTGATGGCCCATTTGTAGAGTCACAACGTGATGTTTCTTTGCGTTATCGGGGAAGTCGTAATCAACGAATTATTGATATTCAGCAAAGTGCTATCCAGCAAAAACCTATTTTATGTCAATCCAGTGACATTGGCTATAAAAGTGCCGATATCACCGCTATGACTACATTAACATAATTGACTTATCTTCTTAAATTGCTTATGATTTGTTTAGTAAGATAATGGTTAAGTAAGAATTGTAAGAGATTTACTAACCACATAACTCTATATTCCTGTTAAAGGGGAGTAGCTGTACAGGCAAAGTCGTCATTACGGGATTTATCCCCGGTTTTGCTTGGCAATGATAAACATTGTTAGCGAGACCTTTACCATGTTTTGGTGAAGACTCGTTATTTTTCTGGGAGACCTTTACCAATCATGGTAAAGGTCTTTTTTATATACTAACGACAAAAAAACGAGATTTTAGGGAGGCAATTCAATGGATGTAGCATTGTTATTGGAGTATGGATGGGTATTACTTGTACTGATCGTACTGGAAGGTCTGCTCGCAGCAGATAACGCTTTGGTACTCGCAATTATGGTTAAACATTTACCTGAAGAAGAACGCAAAAGGGCACTGTTTTATGGACTATTCGGTGCATTTGTTTTCAGATTAGGTTCACTATTCATTATTTCATTCCTTGTCGATGTATGGCAGGTTCAAGCGATTGGTGCACTTTACCTTCTGTATATCGCATTTAATCATATTATTCGTAAAATTATTTCTCATCGCTCCAAAATTGATGAAGCTGCTGAAGAAGCTGGCCCAGATGGTAAGCCTAAAAAGCAATCTGGTTTCTGGATGACTGTATTCAAAGTCGAAGTGGCTGATATTGCATTTGCAGTAGATTCAATCTTAGCAGCTGTTGCCCTAGCTGTTGCATTGCCTGCAAGTGGATTGCCTGCTATCGGTGGTATGGACGGCGGACACTTTATCGTTATCTTCTTGGGTGGATTTATCGGTCTAATCATTATGCGTTTTGCCGCTTCTTATTTCGTGAAATTGTTGCAAAGTCGCCCAGGTCTAGAAGTTGCTGCTTTTGTTATCGTAGGTTGGGTAGGTGTGAAGCTTGCTGTCATCACGCTTGCACATCCAGCACTAGGTGTATTGCCTGAGCATTTCCCTGAAAATACGATCTGGAAATTGTCGTTCTATATTGTACTTGTAGCGATCGCTGTGTGCGGTTGGTTGTTATCTAGCAAAGTAGAAGTTAAAGATGAAGACAATGCTGTACGTGAAGTCGAAAAAGAGATTAAAGAAGATCTATAATTAGCCGATGCATGAATGGTTAATAGGCCTGATCGAGGGATTCAAAAGTCTGGGCTATGTTGGCATTGCATTAGCCCTGACCTTCGAATTCGTCCCGGCAGAGTTGGTTCTTCCACTCGCCGGCTTCTGGGTGTATGAAGGTGATTTCAATATTATTCTGGTGATTTTGGCAGGTACAATCGGCGGAGTCACTGGGCCGTTGACCTTATATGCACTGGGTCGTTATGGAGGAAGACCCCTTGTTCTTCGCTTCGGTAAATACTTTCTTGTTCGGGAAAAAGAAATTGTGAAAGCCGAACAGTTTTTTGCAAAGTATGGAAGTGGCGTTGCTTTCTTCGGAAGATTTCTTCCGGGAGTACGTACAGCGGTATCGATTCCTTGCGGGATGGCAAATATGAATGTCTGGAAATTCAGCATCTATACCTTTGCTGCGATGTTGCCGATCACCAGTCTGTATGTGTATCTCGGTTATAAGTTAGGGCCACGCTGGGAAGAGGTGGGTCCACTCGCTTCTCAATATTTGACCCCTGTAGCGATTGTGATTCTTGTCGTTCTGGTCGCATGGATCGGTTGGAAATGGTTAAGTGCTCGCCGCAAAAGAGCGACTTCTCAATCGACTGACCATGATTCTGAATAAATAGATAACATAAAAAGCGTCTGTTAAACCTAGAAAAGAGTGTCATTTCTACGGTTTACAGACGCTTTTTTTATTATTGATCATATCAGAAGAAAATTTATTATTTTTTATAGTCAGAAAATGTATACGACTGTAAATAGAGCGCCCCACAAGATTATATTATTTCCAAATGATCAATTTGAACAAAGCCTTATTTTATACGGTTTGACAGCTTACACGATGATGAATTGACCTTTACATTTTCAGCGGTACATTTTTTACAATTGAATTGTTATCCACTTATTTACATAAATTATTTACATAAATTTGAAAAATAGTATTAATAATTGTAATTTATAAGACGACATAGTAAGTATAAAAACTTATTTTGCATAAATGCGAAAGTAAGTTGCTTTCAAAAAATTTGATCGATGTAATTGATAATTGAATTACATATCGATATGGAGTGGACAAGATGAGAATAGGTGCTAATTTTCAAACGTTTACCAAATTAATCGCTGCCTTTATCTGTGTAGCCTTGATTGTAGCTGCAATTGGTTTATACGGTTTGAGTAATCAGAATCGGATGAATGAAAGTGTCAACGGTCTGTACAATAATAATCTGGTATCTATGCAAGCTCTCTCTGCTGCTGAATTGTCTTTGCAAAAAATGCGTGTCGCTTCTCGAGATATTGCGCTAACTGCCGATGATACGGCTAAACAAAAAGTCGTTGGTTCGATCCCTGATCTCATCACTGCTGTTCAAGAAAATATGTCTCAATATAGCAATACACCGTTGTCTGATCAAGAACGTAATGAATTGCAGAACTTTAATAAATTTTGGGCGAATTATAATGATGTATACAGTCAAGCGGTCAACCTAGCCGAAAATGCTACACCTCAAGAATTTCAGACATTTGTTCAAAATTCTGTTGTGCCGGCGGGAACAGATATGTATGATAGTATTGCCAAATTAAACCAAATTAACGAACAAACAGCCAGTGCAGCGAATAACACAGCCAAAGCTGTTTTTGCCAATGCGAAGTTCTGGACAACCTTATGGATTGTGGTAGCCTTCTTATTCTGTATCTTATTAGGAACGTTGATTTCTCGGATGATCAGTGTGCCATTAAAACAAATCAGTCGTCTACTTCAACAAGTAGCTGCTGGGGATCTACGTGAACAATCCAAACTTGTAGGCAAAGATGAAATTGGACAGCTTGCTCTTGCTGCTAATGATATGACCAATCGTCTCAATGGCTTAATTGCCAATATTATCGAATCGGCGCAAAGTGTCGCTGCCACTTCAGAAGAAATCTCAGCCAGCACCGAAGAAATCGCTGGAAGTAGCGAAAATCAATCTCAATCGGCTCAAGCGATTGCTCAATTGTTCAAAGATATGTCTATTGCTATTGATGATGTAGCTCGAAGTGCAGAAGAAGCTGCTGAACTATCCAATACTACAGTTGAAAAAGCTCAACATGGCGGTCATATTGTCGCTCAAGGTACACAAGCGATTCAAGAAGTGAATCAACAAATGTCCAAACTTGAAAATGATTCTACTCGTATCGGTGATATTATCGAAGTGATTGATGAGATTGCAGATCAGACGAATCTACTTGCTTTGAATGCTGCTATTGAAGCTGCTCGTGCAGGTGAACAAGGACTTGGATTTGCTGTAGTTGCTGATGAAGTCCGTAAGCTTGCAGAACGTAGTAGCGCAGCTACCAAAGAAATCACAGGCATTATTCGCTCGATGCAGACCAATATGAAGCATAGCATTGAAGCGGTTAATAGCAATGCAGAACACTCTCTTTTAACCAGTGATGCTTTTGAAGATATTGTTCATCGGGTGAGTGATTCTTCACTCAAAATTAACGGTATTGCTGCGGCGAGTGAACAACAAAGTGCTCAATCTGTAGATGTCATGCATTCGGTTAATGAAATTGCTGCGGCTACGGAAGAAGTGGCTTCTGCTTGTGAACAAACAGCTTCTTCTTCTCAGACATTAGCTCAATTAGCAGATCAACTCCACTCTTCTGTAACTACGTTTAAAATCTAGTTTTGGATCTGGTGTATAGTCAAAATAATAATAAATGGAGGTCCTACTTATGATGATCAGATCGTCCGACCAATATATTGAATGTATGGCTGATAACCAGCGGATTGCTCTGCCTATTCATGCAGTACAGGAAATTATCCGTTTTGAGTTATTTAACCCTACACCTCAACTCGATCCACAAGTATTAGGTACAATCAGTTGGTATGGTCGTACGTTACCTGTGGTGCGTCTACAACCTAATTCGAACGACAACGATTCAGCTGATTTTGCCAAATCATGTATGACTGCACGCATCTTAATATTACGCCAGCATAATCAAGCGATACTGGGCTTATATGTAGACAGGGTATGTAGAATTGCCACCCACCCGCAACATTTATGGACAGCAACGTCTACGTACCCATGGATTACACGTTATCTTGAACAAGATTATACTCATATCTCGCTACTTGATATTGAATCTTTAAATTATGCTTTCGGTCTTACAGCGACTCGATAAGATCACCTGCTAGTAATGAAGCAGGATTACCTGTACGCTGATTCGCTGCCACTTCACCGGCATGTCCATGCAAATGTACACCGAATGTAGCCGCTTGTATGCCGCTTAGACCTTGAGCAAGTAATCCTGCTATAATGCCTGTCAGCGCATCACCGGAGCCTCCTGTTGCCATTCCCGGGTGTCCGGTGGTATTTACATAGACTCTCCCATCTGCTGAAGCAATCACGGTTCGTGCGCCTTTGAGCACCAGTGTAATTCCATGCTTGATCGCAAAGTCACGAGCGATGCCGATCCGATCTCGTTGTACCTCTGGCGTAGAGATACCTGCAAGTCTAGCCATCTCTCCTGGATGTGGCGTGAGCACAGTATCCGCGGATCGAGATTGCCAGCTGGATAATCCATCTGCTTCAGCGATCATATTCAGACCATCGGCATCTAAGACCAGTGGCTGATCTGTTTTTTCCCATAACGTCTGTAACCATTCTCCATCCTGTTCAAATCGACCTAAACCCGGTCCTATAGCAAGTACATCACATTTTTCTGCTAAAGGAAGAATAGCATCTGTGCTAGAACGCTCCCACTTCCCGTCTACGCCTTCTACAGCAGGAGCAAGCATAAGTTCAGGCACATGACCTGCAATATGTGGTAGCAAAGCTTGTGGAAGCGCCCATGTCACTAATCCACTCCCTATCCGCAATGCTGCACGCGAAGCCAGTAATCCAGCTCCACTCATATTCATACTTCCTCCTACAATCAATACATGCCCATAGGTTCCTTTGTGTCCGTCTACTGCACGTGCACGTTCAGGATCGACTTCCAACACATGTTCTAGCACTTCATTCGTGACCAGATGAGTATCTACACCTAACGTTTGAGCAGTAAATCGTGGAATCCCAATCTGGCGTACAACTACATCGCCAGCGACTCCTGCTCCCGGATATTGAACTAATCCTCGCTTGAGAAAAGCCAGACTGACTGTTACCGATGCTTGAATACATGTCTTTGCCACTTCCCCTGTATCTGCATGAAGCCCACTTGGAATATCTGCCGCAATAATAGGCTTACCGCTACGATTTGCCGCTGTAATCATCGCATCATAAGGTGCACGCGGTTCCCCTTTACTTCCGGTTCCTAGTAGAGCATCTACAATACCTGTATAGGAATGCCAGTTGGATTCTTTTTCCCAGTCCTTATTCCAGATTGCAACATCAATACCTGATTGCCGGGTTGCATCACGCTGAATAGCTGCATCACCGATCATTTCTGCCGGGTCTTGAGCATACAACAGAGTGACTTTAATGCCTGCATCTTGCAGATAACGAGCAGCCACTAATCCATCGCCACCATTGTTTCCTTTACCGACCAGAATAAGCCAATGTTGCTTCTGATCATGTACAGTAAGGTTCTTATCGCTTCGAATCTGTCCAACATGTGACAAGCTTGAACCGAAAGGAATATCGGCTTGCTCTAGCTTAGCGCTGTTACTCCACTGAATCACTTCTTCAGCGATCGCTTTACCAGCGCTCTCCATCAGGCATAGTGCAGGAATACCTAGCTGTTGAATTGTATGTTGGTCTAAGTCACGCATTTGTTGTGCAGTCACAATATACATTATCGATTCGCTCCTCTATATACATCATTTATGTTTAGGATGTATTTATACGATTGCCTTATTATGTATTAACCGTATTTGCTAGATAACAAAAACACCGCCCCTAAGGACGGTGTATTGATTACATCTAGATTCAGCTTAATAAGCCACAGTAAAGCGAGTACGTGTAAATAATGGATCTTCAACTTCATCAAATAAAGCAGCTGCATAATCTTCTATAGAGATGCGACTTGCTCCATCATCATCGGTAACAAGGCGATTTGTACCGATGCGGAAGTTCCCTGTGCGTTTACCCGGCTCGATCCAACTGGCTGGACTGACATAAGTCCAATCCAGATCGCTCTTGCTATAGATTTCATAAGCATCGACATGGGCTTGAGCAAGCGGTCGAATCTCTGCCGGGAAATCAGGTGTATCCATCAAGCGTACACCCGGTTCTACTTCTAGGCTTCCTGCTCCACCGACTACTAATAGACGCTGTACACCTGCTCTTTTCATACCTTCTACCACAGCACTAGCGGCTTCGATCAGTTCGCCTTCATTTCCAAATTGTGGGCCAAAAGCATTGATAACTACATCATGCCCTGCGACTACAGCTTCGACACTAATCGGATCCAGTACATTGACACTGATTCCTTGTAGACGTTCTGTATTCTTATCAATTTTGGAAGAATCCCGAGTCGCTGCGGTGATCTCATATTTACGTCGTAGTCCTTCTTGTACAAGGCGTTGTCCGATGGTTCCGGTTGCACCAATAATAGCAATTTTCATTTAAGATTCCATCCTTTCCGTCATGAGCGGTCTTTCTTTTTACATACCCTGCTCAGCCGATGATGATTCAGTATTAGTTCTGGATCGCTTGACGAACCTGTTCCATTTCCTGCAAATCAGTTGTCACCTGCTGGAGTGTAATCTTTTCTAACTCATCTTCCATCGCTTTTTGTGCACGATAAAATACTCTTTCCAGTTCCGCTTGAATATTACGTCCAATATCACAATTCGGATTCGGATGTTCATGAATAGCGAACAGTTCATCTTTGGCATCATTTTGCGCTGCACGATAAATATCCAATAACGTAATCTCAGCGGCAGGACGTGTCATTTGGGCACCTGCTACACCGGGCTGTGTACGTACAATCCCTGCTTTGGCTAACTGGCTGATCATACGGCGAATCACAACTGGATTCGTATTAACACTTGCCGCAATCCATTCCGAAGTGATATGTCCATCACTTGCATCCAATAATGACAATGTGTGAATAGCCACTGCAAAACGGCTATTATATGCCATAAGTGTGCACCCCTTCTTTATCTATTTGCTAACCTTAAAATAAGCTATACGCTACTCATCTATATCAGAATGATTGTTTTGACAAATAAGATAGATTATCTTGAAGCTTCAAAAAGCATTGTATTCAAGCACTTATATACTATAGTATACATCAAAGAGTTATACTTCTAAAAGAAAGTTACTACGTTGTAGCCAGAATTATTCCAGTCGTTCTTATTCTGTAATAACCATTTTGGTTAAGGATATGATGTAATGATCAAAATACAATGTGTAACACATGAATGATAGATAAAGGAGTGAATCTGTTGGATTGGTCTATTTTATTGCGTTCTCATGCTATAGGCTTATATCTGATCGGAATGGTAGGGCTGTTCGCTTTTGCAGTCGTGTACGGATTTACAGCCAAGCAACGTAAATATAGAGATGATGAACGTATGCGCCGTATTCAAAATAGTCTGGATCGCTTAACACAAGCGGCAGGACAAGTCTATCCTGTACTGATTAGCAAAAGTCTTTCTTCTACTCATGCAAATCCAGCTTCTTTACCGGTTCCAGCCGAAAGTGTACTGGCTTGCAAAGCAGCTACGTATGCTTCTGATGAATTGTTAGAGCGAATTGATCAGTATATGGAAGATCGTGATCGCAAAAGTCTGGCTTTACTGTATCGCACACTGGACAGTGATATTCGGAGGTTGACCCGTGAGCGCAAAATGATATTAGCTCGCGGAGAACATCCACGTTGGGGATTACTATTATGGCTTACGATCCGCCCGGCAATTCCTTTTCTCGTCTTAGTCATAGAATCATTATTATTGTGGAATCTATGGAATGATCTTATGGCGGCTCGATATCTACAAGCTCCTGCGGTTTTATTCGCTATTTTGCGCTTTATTTCATGTACAGGCGCTCTCGTGTTATTGTATGCGATTATCACAGCCGATTTTCGTCAAAATGCACGTAGGTTGGTATTTATCTGGTTATCGTTATTGATCAGCGGATTATGTCTTTTACATATGTTAAGTCTGCAAGCCGCACCTTATCTGTTGATAGCTCAAGTTCTTATTTTTGCTAGTGGATTCCGATTCACACGTGAACCGAAGCGCAAAGAACGTCCTTATGTAGGAGAATATGAATAAGGTTTAGCTAATGAGATCAAATAAGAAAAAAAACACTTCAGTTCAGCAGCCTTGATCTGCTTGAGTACTGAAGTGTTTTTTATTGATTGTCTATTTATTGTACGCCCGGTTCAGGTTGTTCAGCCATCACACAGACTGGACGATTCAGTGTTAACTCGTTACCTGTTAGTAATAACTTTCCTGTATCTGCTTCTATCGCAAATTGTACAATATTGTTGCTGTCCTGATTGCTCACCAGAATATATCCACCAGGTACAACAGCTACATTACGTGGAGTTTCTCCTTTGACAGTCACCCATTCGATCGGCGACAATTCGCCTGTAAGTTCATCAATATTGTAATGGACGAGACTGTTATGTCCACGATTAGAAGCATAGACAAAACGTCCACATGGAGAGATACGAATATCTCCGCCTGTATTTTCACCTGTAAAATCTTCTGGCAATGTAGAGACATGACCGATAATCTCTAGTTGACCATCTTCAGGATTACGACCATACGCTGTTACTGTACTATTGAGTTCATTGATTCCATAAGCCAATTGACCATTAGGATGGAAAATCAAATGACGAGGGCCCGATTGTGCAGGAAGCTCAGTAGCACCTTCTTCTGTCAATGTACCGTTATCTTCTAAACGATATGTAAATACCTTATCCAAACCTAGATCAGATACATACACATGATGGTTATCTAATGAAGAGACAGCTGAATGTGGATGCGGAGCATCTTGACGATCTGGGTCGGTTCCACTTCCGGTATGCTTCACTTCACCCGTCATTTCAGCTAGAGCACCTTGATCCCCTACAGCAAAAACATTGATATTAGCGCCTGTATAATTAGAAGCCAATAGATGCATACCATCTGGTGTTAATTGTACATAACAAGGAGCGCCTCCACCTGTAGACTTACGATCTAACAAATGAAGTTCACGTGTTTCAGGATTGATTTGATACGTTAAAATTTCACCTTCGCCTTTTTCACTAGCGGCATATAATACGGTGCTATCTGTAGATAATGCGAGATATGAAGGATTTTCGATACCTTTGATCCCACCGACCAGACGTAATTCACCTGTATCTGTGTTCATTACTGCTGTCTGAATACCTACTTCTTCTTCACTTGAATACGTACCGATATAGAACCAGACTTCATTTTCAAAAACAGACATGATTATATCCCCTTTCAGTCATCAACTACATAAAGACTTCCTCTATCTTATAACGACTCCGAGAGGGGATTGAATCATTCATCTGGCAATTCGCCGAAAAATCAATTTCAATAATGGCGGAACTGCTAGAAAAATAAACAGCGTTCTAAATAACTGATAACAGCTTACCGTTGCGATATCTGCATTCACTTCATGAGCAATAATACTCATCTGATCCATACCACCCGGTGACATACTTAACATAGCTGTTGCTGGAGAGACATGATGCCATTTCAGCAATATAAAAGCAAGCATACAAGCAAATAACAACAAAACTGCTCCACTACCTAATGCCAAAGCGATCATTTGCAACTTATTGGTCAATCGTTCTGGCTGGAGCATCAATCCAATCGCACTACCAATCAGCAATTGCGCCGCATCAAGAATCGCAGAAGGCAGAGCAGGTGCGTGTATCCCTGCCAACTGGATCACAGCAGTCGTAATCATCGGAAGCAAAATAAAAGCGGTAGGAAACCGAACTTTTTTACCCAGTATAGCCATACCTGTACAAGCGATAGCAAATAAAAAGATATTCGGAAACAATCCGCTCCAACTGGCTGTCGAATGGGCTAATGCTTCGGTTACACTGTCCATATCCACACCGAAAATAGGACTAAATATCAAAAGCGGTACACCAATAATAATCATCATTAAGCGTGAGACTTGAAGAAAAGTAACAACAGTTATATCAATACCTTTGACTTCTTCTGCCAAAATAACCATCTGTGTTAATCCACCTGGAATACTCCCTAACAATACTGTTGGAAATGAAATTCCTGAGATTTTGGTAATGATATACGCTGTAAACACTGCAAATAAAATCAGCAAAGCGGTTAAGCCGATCATCGAAGGCAATTGTCCACCGATCTGTTGCAAAGTTGCGATAGTCAATGATAATCCAATCGAATAACCGACGATAATCATCCCTGCATTACGGGCTGCATTCGGCCATAGTGGCGGTAATGAGGGGAATAATTTGGAACTGATAAAAATAACGATCATCGGTCCGAGCAACCACGGAATCGGTAGATGAATGACTTTAAATAATAATCCACCGATCAATGCAAGTGTCAGCGTATATAACCATCTGATCCATGGCTTTGGCTCAATCACGAAGGATTCACGATCTCGTTAAGTCGTTGCTGAATATCCCCTTTAAATAATCCGCCATGATAACAAATAACCGTTTCGATCGGAAGCTGTTGAAAAGCACGAAGTGATTCAGTGGCTTGTTCCATATCTAATGTAAACATAGGATTAGGCCCTTGCAATTCACCATTTTCGACGATCATCGCATCTGCGGCAAATAACGTTTTACTCGCGATATCATAAAAGCTCGTATGTCCTGGCGTATGCCCCGGTGTATGTATCACTTGTAGACCCTCACCAAAAGGAAGAATTTCATTTCCTTGTAGAACATGAGTCACATTATCCGGCGTATTCGCTGAAAATACTCTGCGGAATGATTGTTGTAAATGCTCAGATAGCGGTTCAAGTACTGTATCGATCCGTTCAGGTTTGGCTTTGGCAAAAGGATGTGTTCCATTGATCGCCCCTGCATCTTTAGCTTGTGCATATACATTTAACTGATCTTGAGTAGCTTCCAAAAACTGAGGTAAACTTCCCACATGATCGAGATCATCATGAGACAAAATAATCGTTTTGACCGGATACGCAGGATCAATCTGTTGCATAATAGTGTCGTAACAACCTGGAACACCCGTATCAATCAACACCGCTTGATCTTCTGTATAAATAACCACTGGATGGATCACCATTTCATGTTCGCCCATCGGTATTTTAATTTCTAACATTTCGATATGATCTGCAATTTTCATTATTCCCCAGAGTCTAGATAACGACTCCGGTTCACCTCCTTGTGTAATAAAATACTCTATTTCTTATATCCACATTATACAACATTGTTAAACAGCACAGACCCGGTTACGTCCTTGACGCTTCGCTTCATATAAAGCTTCATCCACTTTGGCTAGCATAACATTCGGCTTGGTATCTGGAAAAGTCGCTACACCTATAGAGACAGTAATCGATAATGTACGTTGATCAGGTAAAAGAAATGTAGTCTGCTCAATCACATTCCGCAATTTTTCAGCTACATGACTGGCATTGTCTTGAGTACAGTAATTTAAAATAACAATAAACTCTTCTCCACCTTTGCGAGCGCATGTATCCCCTGAGCGTACAAATTCTTGTAGTAATTCTCCCATCTGAGATAACACAGCGTCTCCGCTACTATGTCCATACGTATCATTGATTGATTTGAAATAATCGATATCTATCATTAATAAAGAAAAACTTTTTTGATTGGCTTTGGCATAATTCATCGTTTCTTCGAATAAAGCTTCAAAAGCACGTGGATTGTGCAGCCCTGTTAAATGATCTCGATTCGCTAACTCTTTCAATAATAGAAACAAATGATTCGATCGTGTAAGGTACACAAGAATGATATAAGTGAATAATCCGCCTACCAAAAACACGCTTAAAACGATCAGAAATTGCCATAACATTGGATCTTCTAACGTAAAATAAAATAAGATCGGCGGCAAAATCATCGAACAACAGATCGTAATCAACCAGCGACTTAACAGTACCCGACGATCTCCAATCAATAATAGTGAAGAACATATCCATGCGCCCAGTACTATCGCTATGCTGACCATTAATACATCTATATCACCGTATTCAAAAAGGAACAGTCGCCCGAAAATAATAATTGTTCCTGCAATCAAACCAGATAGTCTACCTACTGTATAGACGGCTCCAATCACTGCTAATGCTCTGAGGTCAATTACAACATGACTTTCAGGAAGATGGAATCCCCACAGAATAAGAACCAATCCAAAAAGACCATACACAATACCAGCTAGACTTATAAAAAACCATTTTCGTTTTATTAATTCATCACGAACTTTATTTAGTAACAAATTACCTAAAAACAAAAAGGTTGAGGTTAACGTTAAATTATTAATCAATTCAAGTACCATAGGGTATATCCTCACATCCTCTAACGAATCTGCTATCCTTTCTCTATATTCGACATATTACTCCAAATAGTTCATAGTTTAAAGCTAATTATGACAAAATAATCCACTTTAATATCAATGACATATCAAAAAGCCTGACGTATATCACGTCAGGCTTTTTGATTATATATCATCTACTCATTTAGAAGAAACAATCTTAGAATGAGTTTTTGATAACTGCTTCAGTTAAATCAAAACGTCCAGAAGCATAAGCAGGTTTTGCTGCTTTACCTACGCTGATTAGGATCGTTGGGATATAACGAGCAGGTACATTGAAATGTTCTGCAAATTTATTTTTATCAAATCCACCCATAGCACAAGTATCATAACCCAATGCTTTTGCTGCAAGCATTAAGTTCATCGCTGCAAAAGAAGAATTGACATTTGCACTATCGCGTGCAAATTCAGCACTTTGATAAGCGCCATCAATTTGAGCAACTAATGAATCACGGATTTCTTGAGTCAATGCTCCTCCTTCAACAGCTGCATCATAAATTGTACCTGCATTTTTGTTCGCTTCTAGATCCGCAAGAATAGCAACTACAAAAGAACTGTCTGACACTTGAGATTGGTTATAAGCGATTGGCAACAATTCTTGTTTTTTCGCTTCATCGTCAATGACAAGGAATTTCCAGTGTTGAAGGTTCCAAGCAGATGGAGCATCATTAGCTGCTGTCAGAATTGTATCCATATCTTCTTGTGGAATTTGGTAACCTTTTTCATACGATTTTACAGAATGGCGTTGCTCTATCACTTGAATCGTTTCTGGCTTAATTGCGTTAGACATGGGTTTATTCTCCTTTGGGGTGGGGGTTGATGAAAGCTAACGATAAACTTAATTTCATTTGTGAATTAAGTAACATTTAGTAACTATCTATATAATTCATTGTTATTGTAATAGATATGTTGATAGCTTGTCAACAAATGTTAAACCATATTAATTCTGCTCCAGATATTGGTAAAATAAAACAAGCTCTCATCGAAAACCTTTCGAGATGTAAAAGGAATTTGCGATATAGAGCTTATGTGATATTTATTCATTTCTGACGTTTATGAGTCCAGTCTCTTACCCATTCAAGCAAGCGAATATCTTGCCCTTTCCCTGCGATCACTGACAATCCAATCGGTGCATCTTGTACTGTAGCGACTGGAATACTAATCTGTGGCAGACCTGCTAGACCTGCAATACAAGACAATTGCATCGTCTGGGAACGACGACGTTCATTTTCTTCTCCTTGAATATTAAGATAAGGAGCTGCACCTGTTGCTGTTGGCAACACCAGTAGTCCATGCGTACCCAATAATTGATATAGACGCTCACTCACTTGTTGTTTTAGAGCAAATGAATATGAATGATCTTCCAGACGTAATGTGGAAGCCCATGCAAATCGATCTGCAATATCTTTGCCAAAAGAAGGTTGTGTAGCTTCTATCCACTGCTGATGTTCTTGCCAGATTTCTAAAGCTTGGATCGTACGAAAAGCAGTCATCCATGCCGACAATCCTTCCGGTGCAATCTCTGTCCATGAAGTATGACCTTTGTTTTCTTTAAGATAGTGAGTCATTTCTTCCAACGATTCTTGCAAAGCGGTACGTGTATCGGGTTCTGCTAATGCCCAAGCTTCTTCTGAAAAATAAATATGATCGAATAGAGAATGCTCATTATGCTCTTCTGAGGAATCGATTAATACTTTGCCAACTTCTAATAACATATCAGCAGAGTTCGCCATCCAACCTACCGTAT
This sequence comes from Paenibacillus sp. PK4536, assembly GCF_028594455.2. Classification (NCBI taxonomy): domain Bacteria; kingdom Bacillati; phylum Bacillota; class Bacilli; order Caryophanales; family Paenibacillaceae; genus Paenibacillus; species Paenibacillus sp. PK4536. The sequence goes on along the minus strand of NZ_CP126313.1, from coordinate 1,672,452 downwards.
CAAATCCTTGTGCAAGTGGAATCACTCCATCGATCGGAACCAAACCATGTGTAGGACGCATTCCATAAATACCACAATACGATGAAGGAATACGTACAGAACCTCCTGTATCTGTACCGATCGCAAAATCTCGTAGACCTGCGGCAACAGCTACAGCTGAACCACTAGAGGAACCTCCCGGAATACGATCCGCTGCTTGTGGATTAATCGGTGTTCCATAATGAACATTTTGCCCATTTAAGCTATACATCAATTCATCGGTATGTGTTGTTCCTTGTAGAATAGCTCCAGCTTCGAGTAATCGCTCTATCGCTGAAGAAGTGTAACTAGCAGGCGAATGAGTCCGCAACCAGTCTGGATTCCCTGCACTAGCTGTATGACCTGCAAGAGCAAATACATCTTTAACTCCGAATGTCCATCCAGAAAGTGATCCTTGTAGCGCCTGTGGTGAAGATGAAGCCATCGTCAATTGCTCGTTCATAAAGGCATTCCATGTTGAACTCATCTCTATTCCTCCTACCGATACCATTCCTATTCATTCCTACATATCCACGTAAGCTTTGTGTAAGTAAATTTCAATTTTTATGTTGAAAACGATTTTTAATCATTATATATTTAAACATATCGTAAATGAAAGAGTTATTTTCGAACCAAAACGAAATAAGATAACGATGTAAATAAAAATGATTAGGGGGCATAAATAAGATGAATCATCACCGTTCTTCAACCGATCAACCTGTCGATATTGATGAGATTGACCGCAAAATTATTACCATTCTGAATAAAAATGGTCGAATTTCATATACTGACCTTGCCAAAGATATTGGTTTATCTCGTGTAGCTGTACAAGCTCGAATCAATGCTTTGATAGAAAATGAAGTGATTGAGCGCTTCACTGCTGTTATTAACCCTGCCAAAATTGGGATTACTGTATCGGCATTCTTCAATGTAGAAGTAGAACCCAAGCATCTTCAAGAAACTGCGGATCAATTAGCCGAAGAACCGTTTGTCACTAGCCTTTACCATATGACAGGCCCTAGCAAATTGCATATGCACGGATTATTTATCGACAATCAAGAAATGGAGTCTTTTCTAAAAGATAAATTATACAATATGCCGGGTATTATGAGCGTAGATTGCCAGGTATTGATTACCCGTTACAAAAGTCGGATGGGAATGAGGCTGTAATATATGAGTAAACCATCGACTACACCTTCCAAATCTACATCTACGACTCCTGTTTATCATAAAGCGACCTATAGTGAATTATCATGGGCGATGGTACGTACCGGTATTCTTGGTTATGGCGGTGGGCCTTCGGTTATGCCTCTTTTTCGTTATGAAGCGGTGACTCGTTATCGCTGGTTAAGTGATGATGAATTTGGCGAAATTCTAGCGCTTGGCAATGCTTTACCCGGTCCAATTGCTACGAAGATGGCAGCGTACTTGGGCTATCGTGGCAAAGGTGTGCTCGGGGCTATTTTAGCTGTGATCGCTCATATTCTCCCTTCTTGTCTAGCGATGATCGTGTTATTATCAGCAGTCTCTTACTTAAGCCAGTCCAAAATCATTCAAGGAATGATCGCTGCTGTGGTGCCTGTAATTGCTGTCATGCTAGGCGTAATGGCATACGAATTTGGCGAAAAAGCGGTTAAAGGGCTAGGCATTAAAGTCGGGATTGGACTATTTATCGTTGCTTTTATTCTGTTGCAACTGGTAAACGTCCATGCGGCTATTGTGATTGCATTATTTTTAGCCTATGGAGCGGTTCATTTCAAATTTGTTCAATGGTTGAAAGATCGCCGTAACCCACCTAATACGCCTGTAAAGCCGACTGAAGGCGGTGGTGCTTAATGGTGACACTGACTATTGATTGGATCGAATGGCTTCGTTTATTTTGGGGCTTTTTTCTAGCCAATGTACTTGGTTATGGTGGAGGCCCTGCTTCGATTCCACTGATGTACAACGAGATTGTAGCGCATTACCACTGGCTAGATGACAAAACATTTTCGAATGTGCTGGCGCTTGGTAATACACTTCCCGGGCCTATTGCGACAAAGATTGCTGCTTTTGTCGGGTATGATGTCTCAGGGATAGGCGGAATATTTATCGCTTTATTTGCGACGATTGTCCCTTCGGCAGTGGCTTTGATTCTACTGCTTAATCTATTGCAGAAATACCGTACTTCTCCTGTAGTCAAAGGATTAACATTACTGGTTCAGCCTGTTATCGCTGTAATGATGGCAGTACTGACATGGCAATTAACAGCAGGTTCGTTTGTCTCGATAGGTATCTGGCAAAGTCTTGGTATTGCTGCTGTCGCTTTCTGGGCGATGCAAATTCGCAAAATTCATCCTGCGTTTGTGATTCTAGCGGCTTTTGTCTATGGTGCATTGGTACTTCCGAATTTTATTTGATCAACATAATATCAATCAAATGTACACCAAAAACGACTGTAGATCATCTACAGTCGTTTTTTTACCTATTTATATGATTAATCTGCAATATTGCTGTTACCACTTACTCCATTGATACTGCCTGCTTGACCAGTGACAGGTGAACCATCGCCATTACTTGCAAATTGAAAAGCATAGCCGTAATTGGTATCTGCTTTGAAATGTTGCAATTGATCGGCTGTGAGGTACGCACTTACATAGGTATAGTCTACTTTTTGCGCATTTCCTTCATATGTCCATGCTTTGGCAACATTCACATCATAATTCAATCCTTGTAGACGTTTGACTTCGGCTTGTACTTCTTTGCTATGGGTTTCTAAAGGAGTGCCGTTCGAAAATAAATCGATCGCTACAAAATACTTCACATCTTTTCCAGCATATTGATCTAAAGCTTTTTTCACTCCACTAACATACAATATTTCTCCGTTGTTCGGTGTTGCATAACTTTCAGATACCATGCCTCCACTATTGGGCTGAGCGACAGGGTCAGATCCTTTTTTCTCGTGCGGTAATACATCGATTCTTACTCCTTTGTCTTTCGGTTTTACTACTTTATCGTTTTTAATCTTTTTCAAATATCCTAAAGCATGATGCAGGATCGCATTTGCTTCTGCACGAGTGATTTCTTTTTTCGGATTCAAGTTTTTGTTATGATCTAACTTCACAATCCCAAGTACGATAGCCAATTGTACTGAACCTAAGAAGGAAGGATTTAACTTTTTCATATCTTTGATATTAGGTGTAATCACATCAATCGCTGGCATGTTTCCTGCTGTTTGTAGAGCAGTCATCACTTCATCAATATAGCGTTCACGACTAATCTTTTGGTTAGAATGTGCTGCTTTGGATTTCAGTTTGAATGCTTTTTCAATCATTTGGCTCGCTTGTTTTTGTGTTAATGTTTTACTGGATGCAATGGTTGTATTGCTAACTCCATTAATAGTCGGTTGAGCATGTAATTTCACCATTCTTTCTTGTCCGGTTACACCATTCAAGTCTTGAACGCTAGATGTAGCTGCAAAAGACATACTCCCTAGTGATAAAGATAAAATAGATGCAGATAAGATTGATGTTACGATTTTTTTATTGATGTTGTTGTTTTTGTTATTCATGGTAATTCCTCCTCGAATGTTTGAACAATAATGGCTTACACTATAAAAGACGACGTTTAGCAGATCAGGTTATTTTTGCTTCCCATTATTTTTTAAAATCGATATCAATACCTTGATCCGCATCTACAGGCAAACCATCACCATTGGTAGCAAAGCGGAATCCGTAACCATACTGCGAATCTGCTACAAAATTCTTTAATTGATCGGCTGTAAAATAACCTGCAATATAGGAGTAATCGACTTGTTGTTGATTGCCTTGATACGTCCACGCTGTAGCATAACCTACCTTATAATGGAGCGCAGTCAGACGTTCTAATTCGTTCACAGCTTCTGCACTATTAACCTCTATAGGCTTCATATCGTTAAATACATCAATCGCTACAAAGTATTTCACATCTTTCCCTGCGTTTTTCTTCAAAGCTTGTTGAACTTCTGGACTATAGAATTTACTTCCATTGACAGGTGTCGCATAACTATCTGATGGAATACCGCCTGAAGGGGTAGTTTCACTTTGAATAACCGTTCCAGATGCTGTATAGATCGGATTTTGTTGATTCCAGACATTTGTAGCCATAAATGAAATAATAACTGCCGCCGCGGCAAAAGCTATAGCACTTGACCATTTCAGCCAATACTTCGATCTTGGTTGACGACGTGCTTCATATCGGGTCAATAAATCATCGTCGATCTGTCCAATAGCACGATAAAGTTGTTCACTATTCATAAGTAGATTCCTTCCTCTAGAAGATAAGCTTTAAGCTTGGTACGTGTACGAAAAAGACTAGCTTTGACATTGTTCTCTTTCATAGCAAATTGCTCAGCCATCTCTGCTTGTGAACGGCTATACCAGTATCTGGCTAAAAACAAATTGCATTCACGCTCAGGTAACGTATGCAGAAATTGGTTGATCGTTTTCGCCAAATCTTTTTCCAAAATAGCTTGTTCGACATCATAATCAGAAGGGATACAATCATCGAGTTCGCCAAGAATAATAGTCATTTCTCCACCACGCTTTTGAGCTTTTTTCGCTTTAAATTTATCAAGTGATAGATTTCTAGTAATTCTGCCTACAAAAAAAGACAGTTTACTTGGGCGTTGTGGAGGAATGGCATTCCATGTACGAAGCCATGTGTCATTAACGCATTCTTCTGCATCTTCGGAATCACTCAAAATGTTATAAGAGATCGTATAGCAATATCTTCCGTAATGGCGGGAAGATTCTGTTATCGCTGCTTCATTTCTCGTTATAAATAGTTCTATAATTTCGTTATCTTCCACGTATAGGCTCTCCTTTGTGCTACATATACTCTTCACTTATACAGACGATAAATCATGACTCAGGTTATTTTTAAATAGCTAAAAAAATAATTATTTTCTTCCCATCTACAAATGTAATATAATTCCAGTCTAAATACGATGTAGATCATTCTTGAAAGACTAGATACTCTTGTATATTTTTCGATAGATATGTAACTATTGTCTTTTTGTTGTTAAAAGAAGGATGCTCCCTTTCGATAGCGAATGCTACCCTTAGGCTTATGATGCCAAATGAAATGTACAGGAGGGATTATTTTTGAAAAAGAGTAAGTCGCTTGGGGTTATTGTCGCTATGACGGGATGTCTATTATTATCACCATCGACTGGGTGGGCAGCAGATAAGGTAGATTCGAATGTCCAGACTATTGTAGATGGCAAAAGTACCGATCAAGTCAGCCGATTAATCGGTCAGACCTTGTACAGTCCTTATGCTTTGGTAGCTGATCAGTTGGATGCTCAAGCTACATGGGATGCCGATCAAGGCACATTAACACTGACCAAAGGGACAACCACAATCACTCTCAGTGATCGTGCTACCTCTACAACCGCATCGTATCCTACACTACAACTTGTAGGGGACCAAGTACTCGTACCTGTACGTGCTGTTTTTGAAGCTTTTGACTACAAAGTGATATATACTTCTGCTACTCGCTCTGTCACTATTCAACCTTCTGCTCCTGTTATCTCTAATCCTACGCCTACAGCAACATCAGACACTTACCAATCAGTCTCGATTTTAACAGACCTTGATCCAAGCACAGCTACAGGTCTGCGGATAGAAGGTGTGATTGCTAATGCAGATAATCAAGTGTTTACTGTCGAAATGGGAAGTAAAACATTATATCGGATTGCCGCAGATACCGGACAAATGGATACATTGACCGAATTACCACGTTCAGGTACAGGAATGGCACTTGATACGGATGGTAATCTCTATATTGCAAGCGGAGGCGAAGAAGGTCTTATTTACCGGATCAATGAAGAAGACTTATCCAGTGCGGCTTTTGACTCTTCCAAAGTAGTCACCTATGCCAGTGGAGTTCCGGGAGCGAACGGATTAGCCTTTGATGATAGTGGTAATCTGTATGTAAGCGGTGGAGCTACCGGAGCTATCTATAAAGTTTCGGCAAGCGGACAAGTCAGTACGTATGCCAGCGGGATCTTGCCTACACGTGAAGAGCAAAAAATCGTAGTGAATGGAATTGCTTTCGGTACAGATGGACAATTATATGTGAGCAATACAAGCTCTGGAGAAGTGAATCGCTTTGCAATCAACAGCGATGGTTCTCTAGGACAACGACATCTTGTTGCTCAAAGCCCGCTATTATATGGAGCAGACGGCTTAAATTTCGGACCGGATGGTGCTATCTATGTAGCAGCTAACGAAAGAAATGCCATTGTACGTGTCGGTCTGGATGGACAGGTACGTGATATCGCTAGCAACAATAACAATGGGCCGTTAGAATTTCCTGCCAGTCTTCATTTTGTAGGTAACACATTATATATCAGTAATTTTGATCAACCGCGCGGGATCAATAATCCTAATGATCCTGGTATTGGTGCTTCGATTGCAACGATTGATTTTAGCTAATAAGAGAACAACAACAATAAACGCCCAACTGTTCATATCTGATGAGCAGTTGGGCGTGTATGATTTTATAATCGTATGCTATCTCTAGATACAGACCACTTAGTCTGTAATATTATCATTATAGTATTCAATAATATCTTTGCGACGAATAATCCCTAGAAATATGCCTTTAGAATCAATCACAGGTACAAAGTTCTGATCAGCGGCAAGCGATAACATATCTTCCATCGCTGCGGTGATAATAACACTTTCGTTGCGGACATGCTTTTGAATATCATAGACAGGAATCTCACGCATTTTTTCAAAATCAAGATTGCATGTATTTTTGAGTTTCCATAATAAATCCCCTTCAGAAAGAGTCCCTACATACCGTCCAGATTCATCAATAATCGGCAAAGCAGTATAAGAATGACGCTCTAATATCTCTAAGGCTTCAAACATCGAAATCGTTGAAGGAATATAAGCGACTTGTTCTTTAGGTAATAAAAAAGAAGAAATTTGCATCTGCTGTAGACACTCCTTTGGCTATAAATTGGTGATGTATATCTATTAAAACATACATATGACTATATTTGAAAGCGATTGCAGGTTGAGATTTTGTAACCATTTAATGAGATTGAAGCAGTCATTCAGTTTATTTATACTATAATAGACACGACAAAATGACACACGAGCTATACTCAAGCTCTAGAAATGAGGTTCTTGTTATAATGATCTATCATGCCAATCAAATTATAGAAAAGATCACAACACTACTTCAGAAAACAACAATCTATGATCAACAGCACCATATGAAATGGGTACGTGCTCCTTTTTTCGATCAAGAGCCATTTGAACTTTCTCCATATGTTCAGATTACAGACGAAGGATATGTATTACAAATGTACGAACGCAATGTGCAAATGCTCAACAAACTTACGACCGATGTAGATGATGTGGTGTACTGGATTTTGGAAGATACGATTCAACTGATTCTACATACTGATCGATTACAACGTCAACAGGATTCTTCTTATACAGCTAGAGATGAAATATCTATTGAAGAACAAGCCAATCAAGCCTTTTCTGAAATAGGTGGAATCTATGAACAATGGCATCATCAACATCGTCGCAGTACATTAGAGACGCCTTAGATACATCATAATCACTACCAGAACAGTCTATAGCACGCAAAAGGATCTTGTCTCTACAAGATCCTTTTTTGGCTAACACCAAACAACGTTAGATCGTTTGCTGATCTTTGCTCATAGCAGGAACAAGAGATTTGTGATCGATAGGAGAAGAAAGAGTAATTAACGTAGTATACGAGCCGTGGCTAGTAATGCAATTTTCAAAAGGTTCCAAATCCATAATAGATGCAGTAACTACTTTAATCAAATAATTGTAATCTCCGCTTACTCGGTGACATTCTACGATCTGAGCAGTATCCTGACAAAATTGCACAAACGAAATACCATCATGCGCACGGAATAAATAATACGCTGTTGTATGTTGTCCAATCTTATCTGGTGCGACCACTGCTCGGTATTGTTGAATCACTCCACTCTCTTCCATTCGACGTACTCGTTCCGTGACGGCTGGTTGAGACAGCCCTACTTCTTTTCCTAATTCGGTCATTGAAATACGTGCTTGGGTTTGCAGACAGAGTAGAATATGTTGATCCACCTGATCCATGAATGTTCACTCCTTTAATTTCAAGGTTATAACAATAAATAAATTTGAATCCGTAAGTGTATACACGAAATAAATCGGTTGTTATATGTAGTATTGCGATAATATCATATAAAATGAACAGAGTAAATATTTACTATTCTAAGCGTATCACAAAAACACCTTCACACTGAAATGGCTATAGATCAATTGGATCGACTTAGCTCATTTTTTCAGTAGAAGGTGTTCTATGATGGAATGCTTATTCAGGATTGTGAAGGTCTTCTTTAATCCAATCCACTTGAATAAAATCTTCATTTACTTGTAATTCCGCTTCGCCAAGTCCATTTTTTTGCAACGTAGTCTTGACCGTATCTTCATTTTGCATAGCAATTACCAGCCCTGCACTTTTGGTTTTACTCTGAATTAAATGCATCCCTAGCTCTAGCAACCGTTCTACACTAAATGGTTTCTGCAAATAACGTTCATTCGACGTTTCTGCATAATTATCGGGTTGATCTAAAGCAGAAGAGATGATCACAGGCACATGGCGATACGCTTTATTGTTTTTCAGCACTTGAATAAAGTCCCAGCCATTTTGAGGGCCATGAAGCTGTACATCGACCAGACATAATAGTGGCGGTTGCTCACTATATTCTAGAGCTAACAATGCTTCTTCTGCGGTATCCATACGCAAGATCTCGTAATGCTGTTCTTCAAAAGTAGCTCCGATCAGCCGTGCTAGATTTTCATCGTCTTCGATCACAACGATTTTGTTATCCAGTGTACGCAGATGGAATTTAGGCAATTTCACATAAAATGTACTGCCTTTTCCTAAAATCGAATCAAAGTATACTTCTCCACCCAAATCTTCCACGATCTCTTTCACAATTGCCAATCCTAAGCCTGTTCCACCGATCTGACGACGATCTGAATTGTCTACCCGATAAAATTTACCGAACATATGGGGCTTCGATTCTTCAGGTATGCCCAGACCATAATCTTGTACCGCCGCAATCCAGTGGGTATCTCCATCCATCAAACGAATATCGACCCGTTCTTGTCCGGGCGAATACTTAATCGCATTACTGATCAAATTATGCATAATCTGTGTAATCCGGTCACTATCTGCTCGTACCAGACACACGCCTTCAGGCACATCAATACCAATCGTATATCCCTGCTTGTTATCCCATTGCTTGGCGACATTTTGTATAATCGGATTCATATCAAATGGAACCAATGTATAATTCTGCTTGCCTGATTCCATCCGCTGTAGATCTAGAAAATCGCTAATCAGATTAGACAACCGATTCGCTTCTCTATGAATCGTTTCCATGTATTTCTTCGCTTTTTCCGGTTTTACTTCACGATGAAGCAGAATCTCTACAAAGCCTAAAATACTCGCAAGCGGTGTACGCAGTTCATGAGATACAATACTTACAAATTCGTTTTTCAACTGATCGGCTTGCTCTTCTTCTGTACGATCGCGGAATACAAAAAGATGATAATTTTCCAGATTCATTCCTTTGATCATATTCATATACATTTCCATATAATAAATAGAACCATCCCGACCTTGTAGGGAGAACTGCGTTTTCCATTCTTTCGTCTCATTGGTGAGTAACTGTTGAATCTGCTCACTAAGCATCGTATGTTCTACGGTATGCTGATCTAGGTATTGGGCAAGCGAAGTAATATTAGCACCGGTAGATAGTTCTGGATTCACACGACTGACCTGCTGGTTGCAAAACGAAATGGTACCTTCAGGATCACACAGCACTAAGCCTTCGTGCAGAGAATCGATAATTTGCTGAATTGTATCTCGTTGTTGCTTGAGCATCCGCTTTTCCAATTCCAATTCAAGATTGAGTTCTTCCAGACGAACACTTTGCTTACGCCGCTCTTCACTCGCTAATTGAGCTTGATATGCCAGTCCGAATTGCCCGATTAATCCTTCAGTCATCAGCTTGTCTTTGATATGAACCATAAGACTACCGTATGTGGTAAACAGAACAAATCCGAGCACATTCATCTCTTCGTTGAAAATAGGATAATAATGATCGTCAGCCCGCTCATATCCGTGATGAACGCCTTTTTCTTCCATACTTAGACTGCGACTACGTACCACAGGAAGCTTTTCTTCTAACACTTGTAATGCTGGGCCAAATAAATGTTCAATCGCTTCTCCATGTATCGTATGTGGCCATCCAATCGAATACACCATCCGTGAAGAAGCAGGATTACCAATCTCATCTTGCACCACTAACATCAGAGCATCGTGACGAGTAGCTTGCATCAATGCACGCAGACTACTTTCCAAAAAGTCATTCATTTGTGCAAAACCGGTAAGTTTTTCCTGATACGAATTAATCAGTTGTAACTGTGTCTCACGTTCGGTTAATCGTTCCAAAATCGTTTCTTGCTCTTGCTGTTGCATCAGAATCTCTTCATTCTGCGCTTCCAGTTCATCATGCTGTTCTCCCATTTGACGGAGACTTTCTTCCAATTCTTGATGACGTTCTTTCAATTGATCGCTCATATGATTAATACCGCCAACCAGACCGCCGATTTCATCTTTGGAAAACGTATCTTCTAAATGAATATATTCGCCGTGGCTAATCCGCTCGACCACTTGTTCCATTTGAGCGATCGGGTGAATAATCGACTTCCGCAGATACCGAATCAAGATAATCGCTGTGCCTAATCCTAAAAAAATTAAAACAAGCGGTACAAACAGTATTAACGAATTCAAATGTCTACTTTTCGCAATCAGATCATTCACTTCTTGCCGTTCAATCTGCATTAAGCGATCCAGTTCACTGTTGACCGATTGCACCAGACTGGTCGTGATCGTCTGCGAGATGCGATTGATTTCAGCTTGATTATTCTGCTGTTTGAGCGTTTGCATCACTGGGAAGTAACTGAAATACTCTGTGCTTTTACTTGATAATTCATCCAACCGGGAATCTTCAGCCTGTGCTTGTTTAAATGTATTTAATCGTTCAGTAAATGCATCACGACTGGTCTCTGCTTCAAGCAAAAATTCATTTCGATCATAAGCAAGATACGCTCTAAAATCAGACACTGCTGTACGATAATCTTCATCCATATCTTGAATCTGATTTTGCTGATCCAGATGGATATTAATATCATTCGTAATATCTGCTGTTTGTTGCTTAAAAAACCATTCCACCATAAAAATAATAATGCCAAAAATCAGAAAAAGCGCAATCGTCCATAATGCGACGCGACGTGCCAGTCCCCCGCGGGCTGGATTCATTATTCATCCCCTCCGCCGCTGCTCGACAGTAATTCTTCTGCTGCATCCATCAATTGTAATGGACTAAACGGCTTCGACATATACAAAGAGACTCCCGCTTGCTCTGCACGGATTCGATCTTTCTCCTGTGCTTTGGCGGTCAGTAAAATAACAGGTTTCTGCGCATTGACTCCACCACTTTGACGTAGCCATTCACAGACTTCAATCCCTGTCGCTTCTGGCATCATATAATCTAAAATCACAAGGTCAAAAGGGTGACTCGACAGCTTTTCTTGAGCTTGCTTACCATCTTCTGCTTCAACCACGTTGTACCCTTCATCTGCTAATGTTTCCTGAAGCAAAAAGCGTAAAGCCGGTTCATCTTCTGCGATTAAAATTTGATACGTTGTCATTTCATGTATCCCCTTTGTTGTAAAAGATTATAGAATCATGTCTTGCGATGCCAAGATTATATACGGTAATAGATCTCCTCTACATTTTACTATATTTAACTATTTCGACAAAATTGCTTTTGATAGATGTAGGTCTTTATCATCATAAGTAAAATTTTAACAAAATAGACGACTTTACAAGCTTTGCTACCGTCGATCGCTCCTGTTAATATGATATAATGAAAGCGTAATTCCATTTTAATTACAGAAGAGGGGTTTGACCTTTATTATGCTACAATTTAGTCCCTCATTTTTACAGATCGGATCTACTGTTGGTCTTCTAGTGATTGCGATAACTGCTATTTTGGTACGTTCTCGCACCAATCACCGACCGGTTAATGCCAAAAAAATTCTGATCCCACCTATGGGAATGAGTACTGGTTTTCTAATGTTTGTGGTGGCTGATTTCCGGGTATCCTGGATGTGGGCTTTAGGTGCTTTTTTAGCAGGATGGTTTATTTTCTCTTATCCTTTAATTCGCGGTACCAGATTCGAACGTTCAGGCACCGATATCGTGGTTCAGCGTTCAAAAAGCTTTTTGTTTATTTTGATTGGTCTGTTGATGATCCGCTTACTATTGCATCGGTTTATTGAGCAATATATTTCAATTCCGCAGACAGCAGGTGTATTCTTTATTCTGGCATTTGGAACATTATTGCACTGGAGAATCTCTATGTATCGCCAATATCGCAAAATGACTTCAGATCCAGATATCTCGTTGTCTCATCCATCTACCAAATAACAACAAAAAGCCGACTTCTATCTATATAGATAAAAGTCGGCTTTTGTATTAGAGTACACTATTATTAAAGTTCATTGATCTTCGATGATAAAGTATAGGATTAGTCGGTGACTTTAACCAATTGTTTACCTAGATTTTCGCCGCTAAATAATCCAATAAAGGCTTTAGGTGTATTTTCAAAACCTTCTACGATATTTTCACGATATTTGATTTTGCCTTCTTTGACCCAGCTACCCATTTCTTTCAATCCTTCAGCAGCATCTGCGGCATAATCGCCTACAAGGAATCCTTTAAGGAGCACAGTGCGTTTGAGTAATGTCGGTTGAATACGTGGTCCGATATCTGGTTTTTCATTGTTATACAGTGAAATTTGTCCACATAATGGAATACGAGCATTGGTATTGAGTAGATCGATTACAGCATCTGAGATCTCGCCACCTACATTGTCAAAATAAATATCGACACCATCCGGGCAAGCTTCTTCTAGCGCTTCACGGACAGGTTTCTCATCTTTATAGTTAATGACTGCATCGAATCCAAGTTCATCTAACAAATAACGATTTTTTTCTTCTGAACCGGAGATCCCTACAACACGGCATCCTTTAATTTTACCAATCTGTCCTACCAACATCCCTACAGCACCACCTGCACCAGAAACAACCAATGTCTCACCCGGTTGCGGATTACCGATACGTAGTGTGCCAAAGTAAGCTGTTAATCCAGGCATACCCAGTACACCAACAGCTGTAGAGATAGGAGCCAATTCGGGATCGACTTTGCGGCACGTATCCGCTTCTACTACTGCATAACGTTGCCATCCCCATCCACCAACAACGATATCGCCTTCTTGATAACGAGAATCGTTACTTTGCAGAACTTTACCGATAGAACCACCGGCTACAGGTTCATTTAGAGCATAAGAAGCAGCATAAGACTTCGCTTCACTCATGCGTCCTCTCATATAAGGATCGACCGATATATATAAAGTTTGAATTTGCAGTTGTCCTTCTTTAGCTTCCTCCAGTGGTTGCTGATCTATCGTAAAGTTTTCTGCGGTAGGTACACCTTTTGGACGGCTTACCAATAGAATGCGTTCATTTTGAATAGTAGACATCATTTATTCCTCCTTGTTTTGCTTACTCTTTACTATTACCCTTAATCATCTATTCTATCGCTTATTCACACTTTTTTCACATTCTGATCATTCATAATAAATATTAAGTTAACTTTCATGACACACCTGTTAATAATAGACAAAATAAAGTAGTATAATAAAAGATGATGAATACTTAATTGACATTAAAATGCACTTTAGTTGTGTTTTGTATCATATAGATCAATCAACGTTAGAGGTATATTTAGATTAGTAGGAGGTTAGCTATGCGTAGAAAATCAAGAAAAGTCGCTATAGTGGGTGCAGGAATGGTCGGTGCAGGTTGTGCCTATTCGATGATCAATCAATCGATTGGTGATGAGATTATGATGATTGGACGTACACATGAACGTGCAGTCGCTCAAGCTCTTGACCTTTCCCATTGTATGGAGTTCACATCCCATCGGACCAAAGTGTATGCAGGGACATTACAAGATTGCGGAGATATGGATATTGTGATTATTACAGCGGGTGCTAATCCTGTACCCGGTCAGAATAATCGAATGAATATTCTACATGAGACGGCGGCTATTGCTCGTGAAATTACAGAGCCGATTGTCGCAAGTGGATTCAACGGTGTATTTATTGTCGCGGCTAATCCGGTAGATGTGATTACTCATCTAGTATGGCAAATTTCAGGTTTTCCGCGTGAACGTGTGATTGGAACAGGGACATCGATCGATTCTTCCCGTCTCAAAACATTGCTGTCTGATGTCTTTTCAATTGATCCACGCAGTGTACATGGTTATGCGCTTGGAGAACATGGAGAATCTCAATTTGTAGCATGGTCGCATGTAACGATTGGTGGTAAGCCTTTATTGCATATTCTGGATCAACATACGGCTCGTTTTCCCGATCTGAATCTGGATGATATTGCTCGCAAAACCAAAGATGCAGGCTGGGAGATTTTCACTCGCAAAGGGAACACTCAGTTCGGTATCGGTAACGCGCTTGCTTATATTGCCCGTTCGATTCTGAATGATGAACAACGAATCATTGCAGTTTCTTCTATATTAGAAGGTGAATATGGACAACACGATGTCTGTGCAGGAGTGCCTGCAATTATCGGCGGTGAAGGCATCAAAGAAATTATCGAACTTCAACTGACCGCAGAAGAGCAGGTCAAGTTCGAATATTCTTGTCAGCAAATTCGTAGTGGTATCGAAGCTGTTCTTCCTGTGATCATTCCAAATAGTGATGTTGTCTAATTTATAATCAATCTATCTGCTCACTCTAAATAGTGATCAACTTTCAAATAAAAAAGAGCTATACTTCTGAATCATCAGATCGTATAGCTCTTTTGCTTGTATTAGATATTCATTTATAAAGCTATATTATATTCTTTCTAGTTACTCTTCCGAACTCGATGCTGCATCCCACTCTATACCTTCCAGAAATCGGTATACATCCTCAAAGACCAGATCATGTTGCTTGTCCATCGTTAGAATATGACCGGATTGGTCATACCATTTCAGCTCCTTGAGCGGCATAGTCAGATCTTCATAAATAATTCGGGCACTCTCTAGATAAAGCTCTTCATCAAGCTCTCCCTGCATAATCATTGTCGGTGCAGAGATACGCTTCACTTGACTAGCGGTGGAGGCGATTAGTTTACGCAGTTGATCCAGACTGTATAGTGGCTCTTCAGCCAGCTGCGTCAGTTCCTGCTCAATCTGTGGCTCTTCTTTGCCCTCAATAGACTTGAACCAGCGAGCATATTCGAGTACCCGTCTGAGGATATCCTCATTGTCTTTTTCACGTATAGGTGCGCACATAGAGACAATAGCTTTGGCGGGAAACAGAGTTCCCAGTCGCAGGGAGAATACACCGCCCAGTGATACACCAACTACAGCGATCTCTTCATACCCTTCCTGCTCCAGATATTCATAACCGTCTACAGCACTTTTCCACCATTCCGAAGGTTTCGTATGTAGCAGTTCCTCTGGAGTACTGCCGTGTCCTTTATACAGCGGTCCGTGGCAGGTATACCCTCTATCATTCAGAAAACGTCCCAGTTTGCGGACATGCAGTGTATTGCCAGTGTATCCATGTAGCAGTAGAGCAGCCCTTGCTCCTCCGCGATAGGTAAATGACTGAGGTGGAACCAGTTTCATCCGATCATCTCTCCAATTCTATTTTCTCTATATTATAAACAGAATGACTGCTCTAAAAGCAGAACCAGAAGTAAGAATACCATATTTGCTAGCGGTAACCTAATCCACAGTATACGGATCAGAAGTCCTCGCAGTTGTTGGTTATCCTACTTCTGGAGAGAGATTGCCACCTTATTTTGTTACTATGATACCACCGGAATAAGTCACTATATAGTTCGCATTGCCAAAGGCTGATGCAGGAACAGAAAGATCGGATGCAACATTTTGTAAGCGAATTACAGGCAGGATTTTATTTCCCTTCTTCCACTGCGCCACAAAATGAGTAATCCAGCAGATCGATAATAGAATAGTATTGAAGCTGTTCTACCCGTAGTCATTGCTAAAAACGATACTTTCTAAGATGTTGTCTAATTCATAACTACTCTATCTGCTCACTCTAAATAGTGATCAACTCTCAAATAAAAAAAGAGCTATACTTCTGAATAATCAGATCGTATAGCTCTTTTGCTTTAGATTGAGGTCTATCGACTTTATACATCGATAGTTATCTATTTGTATTCTGTGCGTTATTTTACAGTCAATACTGGACAGTTCGCATGCTGGATAACTTTGTGGCTAACACTACCGAGGAATAGTTCAGACATTTTACTCATCCCTCTCGTTCCCATCACGATCAGATCATAATTCTGGCTATTCGCTAGATCACAAATAATGGTCGCTGGATCACCTGTCTGATAATTAATATCATACTGAATCCCTGTAGGATTAAGCACTTGACGATAAGGTTCTGTCATTTCATAACCTTCTTCATTTAACTTGGCATCTACATCGATCCCCAGGGGTGGTTCAGCAACCATCATTACCGGATTGACATGAACTGCTGTAAGAGATGGCTTATTGGATAAAGCTTGAATCAATTCGATTGCTTTCTGCAAAGCTCGATCAGCATGTTCTGATCCATCTACAGCGACTAATATTTTGTTAAATATCGAACTCGTTGGCATCTGCTCTTGGGCTTGAATATCATTCATCGTTATCCTCTTCCTTCTATTATATAGATTTGAACTGTAAATATAGTTCAATGATTAGTGAGCATGGGATACATCAATATCACGTAAATGGCGACGACGTACAATCAATACGATTACCCCGATAAATACCATTAGAGCACCAAAGTAAAATGGCATCTGTGCATTGTACCATTCTGATAATTTACCAGCTAACCAAGGAGAAGCCGCACCACCTAAGAAACGAACAAAGCTATATGAGGCAGAAGCTACAGAACGTTCTACAGGAGCCGATTCCATAACCGCTGTTGTAATCAACGTATTATTAATCCCTAAGAAAATACCGGCTACAATTACAGCTACAATCACGGTCGTTGGTGAACCCATAAATGTACCGATACCCATCACTAACAAGTCGATAGTAAATAAGGTCAACATAACACCCATCGAAGCAGCAAGATTGAAACGGCTTTGTAATTTAGGTGCTACAAATACGGAAGTGAAAGCAAGCAAGATTCCCCATCCAAAGAATACATATCCAAGTCCATGTTCATCTAAGCCCATGACATAAGGAGAATAAGCCATTAATGTAAAGAATCCAAAGTTATATAAAAACGCTACAATCGCTAATGTTTTGAGTGCTGGATAGCTAAGTGCTTTGAACGGATCAGCTAGTGAACTGCGTTTAGTTGGTTTGGGAATTTTGGGTAACACGAATAAAATAAACAAGAAACCAATCACCATCAATACACTAACCCCGAAGAAAGGACCTCTCCAAGAAATGGAACCCAATTCTCCGCCTAGCAAAGGACCGACTGAAATCCCAAGTCCCAATGCCGCTTCATACAAAATAATCGCTTTGGCTGTACCTGATGTGGATAATCCAACGATGGCAGATAATGCGGTTGCGATAAAGAGTGCATTACCAAATCCCCATCCTCCACGGAACCCAACGATTTGAGCAATCGTATCTGATGCGCCGCCCAATGCGGAGAACACAATAATAAGCAAAATCCCACTTAATAATGTCCATTTCACTCCGATCCGACTGGATACAAAACCTGTAATTAACATGGCTAGACCAGTAACCAAGTTATAGCTTGTAAATAATAAAGACACCTGACTTTTACTAGCGTGTAATTGATTAGCAATCGCTGGCAAAATAGGATCGACTAGACCTAATCCCATAAATGAGATCACACATGCAAAAGCAACAGCCCAGACTGCTTTAGGTTGGGAAAACAACCCGCCACGTTCAGGCAGTTCTTTTAAAGTTGATGGTTTGGTACTCATATTGATGTATTCCTCCTTGGAAAACGTTAATTTAATTTAGCGAGTCCTTCTTGAATCCGTTGACGCAATAATTCTGCATCTGCTTTGAACGCATAAATACGGCTTAATTTCTCATCCACCATATGTAGCTGTTGATCTAACGTCTTGTTCATTTCAATCAATTGCTGTCGTCGTTCTTCTTCATCCGTAGTGTTGCGGTATTGCTCGCGCTGATCATTGAGCATCTCGGTTACTTTGACATAATGCTGTAATTCTTGAAGCGAGAAGCCTAGCACATCGCGAGCGTTGATGATTTTTTTGAGCCGATCAATATCGGTCTGACTGTACAATCGTGTTCCGCCTTCACTACGCTGAGGAGAAACAAGCCCAATCTCTTCATAATAACGAAGCGTACGCTTGGTTAAGTTACAGGCTGTAGCTACTTCATCAATCTTGTAGAGAGTCATTTATTATCCCCACCTTTTTTGAAATAAATCTTCTTTTATATAAAAATATTTACATATTAATTATGTAACTATAATACTACTATCTCACGTTAACGTCAATGTTATATCGTAAATTTATATGTACTTTTTGTTATATAATAATTTAATGTAGATTTATTATATTATCTTTATTACGTATCCTCTATCCATATTTATTATTATTAAAATTTATGGTTATATCAGATGATTACGTTTCATTTTATTGTCCTTTTGTGTATACTAAGAATATAAAGAAAGCCTACAGTGGTGGTACACTGTAGGCTGGATCGACAAGAACAGGCAGCAAGTAAGACGACGCTACACTGTCAAACAGCATAAGAAAAACCGCCGAATAAGACTTCTACCTCTTAGTCCCGGCGGTTTTCTTTTGTTTTGCTTTTTTCCAGATTGCGATAACTTTGTTCAATCCAACGATTAAGCTGGTTAACTTGATACCTGCATCTAAAACAATAAGCAATAACTCCAAGTATGACATGGCTTCACGCCCTTTCGGGTTGCGTCGCCATATCATTCACCACCGGCACTTTGTCTTTCCTATCTTATTGTAGCATAATCAACGATCAAAAATAACTTAAATACGTTAAATTGAATTTATAGATTGAGATATAAAAAAAGCGACTCTATTTTAAAATAGAGTCGCTTTTCTCATTCAACCAGAAGAAGTCGCGCTTTGACTGCCAAGCGCTGATGTAAGATATTTTGCTTCGCAAAAATCACTTTTCTATTCAACTAGAAGAAGTCGCGCTTTGACTGCCAAGCGCTTAATTATTGTTTTTTCTCTACAGCGTGTCCGCCAAATTCGTTACGTAGTGCTGCTACAACTTTACCTGTAAATGTATCGTTGTCTAGAGAACGGTAACGCATCAATAGAGATAATGCGATAACTGGAGTTGCCATTTGTAGATCCATTGCTTCTTCAACAGTCCATTTACCTTCACCTGAAGAATGCATGATTCCTTGAATTTCTTCCAAGTTACCATCTTTTGCAAATGCGTTTTCTGTCAATTCCATTAACCATGAACGAATAACAGAACCGTTGTTCCATACGCGTGCTACTTTTTCATAGTTGAAATCGTAAGGGCTTTTCTCTAATACTTCAAATCCTTCACCGATTGCAGCCATCATACCGTATTCGATACCGTTATGAACCATTTTCAAGTAATGACCGCTACCTGATTCGCCTGCATACAAGAAGCCATTTTCAACCGAAGTGTCACGGAATACCGGTTCAACCACGTCCCAAGCTTCTTTGTCGCCACCAACCATATAACAAGCACCGTTACGAGCACCACTCATACCGCCTGAAGTTCCTGCATCCATGTAACGAATCCCTTTTAATTTCAATTCGTTATAACGACGAATCGATTCTTTATAGTGAGAGTTACCTGCTTCGATCACGATATCATTTTCGTTAAGCAATGGAGCGATCTCGCCCAATACAGAATCAACAACACCATGAGGAACCATAATCCATAGGATACGTGGAGATTCTAAGTTAGATACTACTTCTGCTAATGTATATGCAGGTGTTGCACCAAGATCAGCGATTTCTTTAACTGCTTCTTTGTTTAAGTCAAACGCAACAACCTCGTGGTTGTGATCCATCAAGTTTTGTCCAAGGTTCATACCCATTTTTCCTAATCCAACTAATCCGATTTTCATTGTGTAACCCTCCGTGTCTTTTTTGTAAAAGTAGTTGTTACTCACTATCCATAAGTCTTTTCTCTCTTATCTATATCTACAAAGCCAAATCTTGGCTTTAGATAACATGTAGAATACGCTCTGTAAAAACATAGCACAGAGCGTATTACCCAACTTATAATACCTGTTAAACGACTGCTACTGGAGTAGAAGCTTGTACAGGTTGATCTTTTAACCATTGGAATCCTTCAACAGCAAGCAATTCATTGGAAGCTTCTGGACCATACGTACCTGCTGCATAATGATGGATTGGCAGATCGTTATCAGCAAATGCTTCTAAGATCGGCTGTACCCACTGCCATGACAATTCAACTTCATCCCAGTGTGCGAAGAATGTAGCATCTCCACGTAATGCATCATTGATCAGCAATTCATAAGCTTCTGGCTCATTATCTGAACCCACTTTGAATTCAGCAGTCATAGGCTCAAGGCGACCTGTGATGACATTTTTATGATTTAATTGTAGTGTGATTTTTTGATCTGGATTAATGCTGATTACCAACATATTTGGTTGAGCATCACAAGCTACACAGATATCTTCATTTTTCATTACATCTTTAAATTCAATCACAATACGAGTTGATTTCTCTTTCATACGTTTACCGGTACGAATATAGAAAGGAACACCTTGCCAAGAGAAATCGTCTACCCATACACGAGCAGCAATAAATGTATCTGTTACTGAACCTGGAGTGATGCCTGGCTCATCTTGATAAGAAGCTAATGCTTTACCATTGCTTTCACCCGCACTATATTGAGCACGCACGATATGTTTGTGCGCATCTTCTTTAGAAATAGAACGTAAAGATTCAGCAATGTGTTTTTTGTGAGAGCGTACATCGTCTACGGTGTGACCAGCAGGCAATGTCATAGCTGTCATCATCAACACTTGCAACATATGATTTTGCATCATATCACGAATAGCACCCGTATGATCATAATAGCCTGCACGTTCTTCAACACCAACTGTTTCTGCTGCTGTGATCTGTACATTAGCAATATGACGGTTGTTCCAAAGAGCTTGGATCGCTGGGTTCGTAGAAGCTAAAGATTCCAAGTTTTGCACCATTGGTTTACCCAAGTAGTGATCAATACGGAAAATTTCTTCTTCTGCAAACGTTTTGCTTAACTGTTCATTCAATTGACGAGCAGAAGCTAGATCATGTCCAAATGGTTTTTCAATAATCAGACGTTTCCAGCCTGTTGTTGTTCCAAGTCCACTATCTTTAATGTTTGTAGCGATCACTTCAAAGAATTCAGGAGCTACAGACATATAGAACATGCGATTTTGAGGAATATTTAATTCGGTTTCACGAGCTTCAACGATTTTGAGCAGTTCTTGATAACCTGCTGTATCATCAACATTTAAGATATGGTAACGGATCGAGCGAAGAAAAGCATCTACCGATTCGCGATTTTCTGGTTTGTTACGTGAGAATTCTTCTAACGCCTGTTCTACGTAAGTTTGGAATGTAGCATCATTGAACGATTTTCTTCCTAAACCAATAATTGAAAAAGCTTCAGGCATTTTGCTATCTACAAACAAGTTATACAAAGCAGGGAAAATTTTACGTTTTGCTAAATCCCCTGTTGAGCCGAACAATACAAAAGTCATTGCTTCCATTCGTTTCTCCTCCAAAGTACCCTACTCCAACACATTTTCTATTCTATCGTGCGGGTATATTTGATCTAATTAAAATATGGTCATTTTACACTTGCCGAAAAGATACGGTTGATATAGCAACTATATCGCCAAAAAATAAACGAGCATTTTTTATTATGTACGACTTTACATAAAGGAAGTCGTCGCATATCCAAATCTCGCTTTAAAGTCAATCCGTCGTTGTGTCTCTTTTGTGACAGACACTGTTTACAAAATCCACAATAGACCTTGTGTCGAACAATGTCAAGGACAAAAATGAAAGTTTCAGAATGAACATTACTTATTCCGTCAATTTATTATCGGTATTTTGATACTACTTGTGAATAGCTTCGTTGACAATAACGGTTACAAGTGATAGTCTATTTTTGCACAAAAGGTTGCTATAACAACTAAAACAGTAGGTGAATGCTATGCCTTATGACGTAGAAAAGAGTTATACCGTGTTGATTCGCGATGTTCATTTAGCAATCTCCGGTCATATCAAAAATAAATTAGCTCCTTTTAACCTCGCACCTGAACAAAACTTCATTATGATGCTGTTATGGAAAAAAGACGGCATTACGCAAAATGAAATTGGCGAGCGATTAGGGAAAGACAAAACAAACATTACACGTATGATTTCTAATTTGGAAAACAAAGGCTTTGTCCGTAAAATCACATGTACTGATGATCGACGTTGCTTCAAAATCTATCTTACCCCCGCAGGCGCACAACTTGAAAATGAAGTCTGCCCTGTGATGGAAGAAATCGGTCAGGAACTGGTGGATGGAATTTCGGCAGAAGAACTTGTCTTGTTGCGCCAGCTTCTTACCAAAGTCCGTGATAACGCCAGCACAACTGCTCCTTCTCTTTGTCCAATTATCGCTTCAGAATCCGTACCTATCACTAATCAGTAATTAATCTTTCTAGCTT
The DNA here is from genome assembly GCF_028594455.2 of Paenibacillus sp. PK4536. Lineage (NCBI taxonomy): Bacteria > Bacillati > Bacillota > Bacilli > Caryophanales > Paenibacillaceae > Paenibacillus > Paenibacillus sp. PK4536. Next base: position 1,649,542 of record NZ_CP126313.1, on the reverse strand, counting down.
GTATAGATATCAGGTAAATCCTCTTTAGATTTAAAGAAGCGGGATTTGCCTTTTTGGCATGTCTGTTACTCTTTATCCTCCGCATACATCCGAATAATCTGAATCGGCCCACGTGAATTCAGTTGGATCATCTGTTCTGTCATTTTCTCAGGCGTATAGGGCATATCGTTATCTAACCACCAATAAATAACGCCTACATAAGCAGAACCAATATAACTAGCGATCACATCTTTATGGACAAATAACTTATCATCATCAAACCGCGAAAACTTTTCCTCATAAAAAGTAGTAATATACTCCTTCATGTATTCAATAAAATTAATACTGGCTTTGCGTTCAAACATCACCCGAAAAAATTCTTTGTACTTAATCACATACTCAAAAATTCTTTTCGCAATATAGCGTTGCAGATCATCAATCGAAGGATTAACAACCGATGCTTCTTTGGCATCTCCAAATAATTCGCCCAAAATCTCATCGGTGGTTGTATATAATAAATGATCTTTTGTTTCATAATGTAGGTAAAATGTTTTACGGTTTAAGGTGGCAAGGTCGGTGATGTCCTGAATTGTAATCTGTGCATACGGTTTGCGATCCATCAAATCGATCAGTGCATCTCGTAATAAATGGCGTGTACGTTGCACACGAGGATCTACCTTTTTGTCTGGCAACAGAATTCCTCCTTCTATTTTGTTTCATGTTATATACCCACTTTATACACAGTTGTCGCTTTTGCCACACCTTAATACTGTTTGGTTATTGTAACTATACGATCAATAGCGTATAATTCAATTTATCACAATTTAATATGAAAATTTATTCATATCAACCGAATAGGTTTGCAAATCATAAAAACTAAATTCAAAGGGAGTTTTAAATATGACAACAGCACATGAGTTGGTTCAACAACAACGACAATTTTTTAATACAGGTAACACCAAAGACGTAACATTCCGTATCCAAGCATTGAATCGCCTCAAAAAAGCAATCGAGAAATTCCATCAACCGATTTTGGATGCTTTGAAAAGCGACTTGAACAAATCGGAGCCTGAAGCTTTCGGTTCTGAGATTCGTATCGTTTTAGGCGAAATTGACTTTACACTAGAACATTTAGAACAATGGGCAGCACCACGTGAAGTACCTACTGCTTCTACGTTGCCAGATTCGACTAGCTTTATTCATCCAGAACCTTATGGTGTGGCTTTGATTATCGCACCGTGGAACTATCCTTTCCAATTAGCATTCGGACCGTTGATCGGTGCAATGGCAGCTGGAAATAGTGCAGTGATCAAACCTTCTGAATTAACACCTGCGGTATCTAAAGTGACTGCTGAACTGATTGCAGATACATTCCCTAGTGAGTATATCGCTGTTATGGAAGGCGAAGTAGAGACCAGTACAGCATTGCTTAAAGAAAAATTCGATTATATCTTCTTCACAGGTAGCACAGGTGTAGGTAAAGTTGTTATGAGAGCAGCGGCAGAACATTTGACTCCAGTGACATTGGAATTAGGCGGTAAAAGCCCAAGTATCGTTCACAAAGATGCGAACTTACAAGTGGCAGCGCAACGCTTAGCTCGTGGTAAGTTCTTGAATGCAGGTCAAACATGCGTAGCTCCTGATTATCTATTGGTGCACGAAGATGTACGTGAAGAATTTATTTCTTTATTACAAGCTGAAATCAATGATAAATATACAGAGAATGCGACTCAAAATCCAAACTTCCCACACATCGTGAATCAACGTAACTTTGATCGATTAGCGAAATTTTTGGAAGATGGTGAATTCTTAATCGGTGGACGTTCGATTCGTGAGCAATTGGTTATTGAACCTACACTACTTGGTAATGTCGATTGGACTTCACCGGTGATGCAAGAAGAAATCTTCGGACCGATCTTGCCAGTGATCGAATATAACGACCTTAATCCTATTCTAGACGAAATCGTACAACGTCCAAAACCATTGGCTCTATACTTGTTCACCAACGATGAAGAAGTACAAGACCAAGTATTCAACACTGTTTCTTTCGGTGGCGGTTGTATTAACGAAACACTATCTCATATGACTTCACACTACCTACCTTTCGGCGGTGTTGGTGATAGCGGTATGGGTTCATATCATGGACAACAAAGCTTTGAACTATTCTCTCATCACAAAAGCATCCTAAAACGTAATTCATAAGAGAATGATTTTAAAAATAATTTAAAACGTATATAAGCCAAAGTAATCTTCGCTAGAACGGATATGCTTCCTTTGTAAGGAACATGACCAGAAGATGCTTTGGCTTTTTTATTGATGTTGTATAGACTCCTTTCTTTTTTACCCAATTTCAAGATATCTGTGGCTTTATCCTCATTTCTTATCACACTGGTTATTGAGTGTCACTTTGGGTAAGTTTATAATTATATGTATACATTTACTTATGGATGGAGTGACAATAATGAACGATACCACAAATATAGAAATGAATACGATTGATCACATGAAACAATGTATTTTGGATGCTCAGCATAATCGTCTTACTCATACGGACTTTGATATTCACACAGAATTGGAAAAAGTATTACAAGATATCGGCTTATCTTCCGCAGATAGTGGCGGAGAAATTTCATTTACAGGGAAAGATCCGATTGTCCCTAGTGTACTGCGTTTAGCTAGTTCTGCTGGAATCGGAATGGTTGCCAAGTCTGTGGCAGCCGCTAATCTCTGGCGACTTCGTGGGGGTAAAGGTCAAGATATATCACTGGACTTGCGTAAAATTCTACATCGACTATCCCCTTTTTATGATCGCAAATGGGAGAAATTAAACGGATATTCACCTGCTAGCCCTTCCGATCCTAGTCAAGCACTCAAATTCGGCTTTTATGAAACGAAAGATCATCGCTGGGTGATGCCACTTGAACCTTATCCTAAGCTCAAAATCAATACGTTAAAATTATTAGATTGTGCTGATACACCGGAAGCTGTAGCTAAAGCCATCTCCAAATGGAATGCCAAAGATTTGGAAGATGCTGCTGCTAAAGTAGGCGTAGTAATGCCGATGGCACGTACATTAGAAGAATTTATCGAAGAGCCTACATTTGCAGATGTTGCCAAATTACCTCTTATTCAAATTGAAAAAATCGGCGAAAGTGAGCCTGAACCGTTGTCTCAAGGTGTATCTTCTCCACTTGAAGGTATACGCGCATTAGGAATGGGACATGTGATTGCAGGTGCAGGTATAGGACGTGCACTGGCTCTTCAAGGCGCAGATGTACTTAATATCTGGCGACCATCCGATTGGGAAGTAGATACCACTTATTACACCTCTAGTGTAGGTATGCGTTCTTCTACTTTAGAGATTGGCGAACCTCAAGGTCATGCTAAAATGCAAACATTACTTCAAGATGCGGATATCTTTTTTGCGAATCGTAGACCTTCATATCTGAATCGATTTGAACTAGATCCTCAGCAAGCTGCTGCTATTCGACCAGGTATTATTCATGTATCGGTTTCCCTTCATGGTGAAGACGGTGTCTGGGCAGATCGGGTAGGATTCGATCAGACGGCTGGAACAGTGACAGGTGTGATGTGTCTTGAAGGAACACCAGAGAAACCACAATTACCCGCTATTTTGGTGGTTAACGATTATATTATCTCATGGCTCGCTGCTGCTGGCGCCATGGCGGCATTAGCCAGAAGAACACAAGAAGGTGGCAGTTATAAAGTACACATTTCGCTTAGTCGTGTGTCCTTATGGTTGATGTCGATGGGTATTTTTGATAAAGATTACGCTTATACTACAGCAGGTTCTTCGGACGAACATCTGTATCTTGATCCTGACTTATTTACAGCAGAAACGGTCTGTGGAGATTATCAAGGAGTGACCGATCAAGTTCAAATGTCTGAGACACCTGGGCATTACAACACTGTACTTGTCCCTAGAGGATCTAATCGCCCTGAATGGTTGCCAAAAAATCTGTAAAGTTAACCTTTCATTTATATATTCAATACAGATCATATACAAGTATCTTTTATGAGTAGTAATGACTGCTTATAAATAATTTCGGATCTTCAGCAATTTGGTTATGATAATAAGCTTAGATATGGCTTGTTATCGTAACCTTTTTTATTCTTCTATTTCTTCTAATAGATAAGCTACAGACCTGCGCCGATGTAGAGCTTAACTAATTGGTTCCATCAATTCTTTTTCGGGTATAAATCGATAGAGCAAAAGCACTATCATACATATTTTAATAGGAGGAACATCTATGTTAATCGAAGCTGTCTATCATCGTCCCAAGCTGAATTGGGGCTATCCTTATGATCTCAAAACGATTCATTTGCGTCTACGTACCAAAAAGCAGGATGTCAAAGAAGTCTGGGCTTTGGCTGGAGACAAATACATGTGGGAAAAGTCCAAAGAACGTGTACAAATGCATGTTTTTGCAACAGATGATTGGTTCGATTATTGGGAATGTGAAGTTGTTCCTCCTTTCCGCCGTATCAAATACGGATTTCTTCTTAAAAATGATGACGAAGAAATTTGGATGGATGAAGATAAATTTGGCAAAGAAGAGCCGAAAATGGATCGTTTATTCGATATTCCATTTATCAATCCAGTCGATGTATTTACACCACCAGCATGGGTAAAAGATGCTGTTTTTTATCAGATTTTCCCGGAGCGATTTGCTAATGGTGATCCATCGATTAACCCTAAAGACACATTGCCATGGGGCGAAAAGCCAGAATGGTTTAACTTTTTCGGTGGTGATCTGCAAGGGATTATCGATCATTTAGATCATTTGACGGATCTGGGTATCAATGCGATTTATATGACACCTATTTTCAAAGCAACGACTAATCACAAATACGATACAGAAGATTATATGGAACTTGATCCTCATTTCGGGGATAAAGAAACATTGAAGAAATTAATTGCAACTTGCCATGATAAAGGGATTCGAGTGATGTTTGATGCGGTGTTTAATCATTCGGGTAAAACATTTGCTCCATTTGTCGATGTACAGGAAAAAGGCGAACAATCCAAATATAAAGATTGGTTCCATGTACGTAAATTCCCGTTAGCTGTAGAAGACGGTATTCCAACGTATGATACATTTGATTTTGAGCCATTGATGCCGAAGCTGAATACTGAAAATCCAGAAGTTAAAGAGTATCTACTCAATGTAGCGAAATACTGGGTCGAAGAATTTGGAATCGATGGTTGGCGCTTAGATGTTGCGGACGAAGTGGATCATCATTTCTGGCGTGAATTCCGTCAAACGGTGAAAAGTATCAATCCAGACGTCTATATTTTGGGCGAAATCTGGCATGAATCTTCTCCATGGTTACAAGGCGATCAATTCGATGCTGTAATGAATTATCCGTTCAAAAATGCGGTAACAGATTTCTTTGTTGAAGATACTACCGATGCGTTAACTTTTGCTCATGCGATTGGGACACAGATGTCACGCTATCCTCGTCAAGTAACCGAGGTATCGTTCAATCTACTAGATAGCCATGATACCGCTCGCGCGCTCACACTCGCTAAAGGCAATAAAGATCGTCTCAAATTAGCGGTAACTTTCCAGATGACGTATAGTGGTACTCCTTGTATCTATTATGGAGATGAGTTTGGAATGGAAGGCGATAATGATCCAGATTGCCGTCGTTGTATGATCTGGGATGAAAAAGATCAAGATTTAGAGTTATTTGCTTTTTACCAACAATTAATTGCGCTACGCAAGCAATATCCGGCTCTACGTCAAGGGACGTTTAAGTTCTTGCATGCCAAAGAAGGTAATAATGGACTGATCTATGAGCGTTCTGATGATAAAGATACATTTGTCATCGCAATGAATAGCTCCTCTGAACCTGTAACAGTAAGTATTGATGTGAAGACGACACAATGGGAAAATATGTTGGATCACACCACACTTCATGTTGAAAATGGACGTCTAGAAGAGCAGCTACCTGCTTTTGCATTTGTTATTTTAAAAGCTGTTCAATCCTAAAATCGATAGATATAGAAACTACCTGTATGTTAAAAGCCTGCTTTCTTTATAGAAAGTAGGCTTTTTTATAGTTTTTTTATAATTTATTCCATATGTAATCAGCGGTAGACGATCTCTTATTATGCATATCATTTATCATTTTAAAGTATTTATTCGCTTCATCTTTAGATAAAAGGATTCCCTTTTTTTACAATAACATATAGAGTATTGAATTTTATATTAAGTATTGAGAACAAGGTTCCGATATTCAAATAGATAAGCTTTTTTTACATTTTATTCAAGTGTTTCAACAAGTATTATTTAGGTTTATGTTATACATTGTTTAGTATTTTAATTCAATTTTTATCATTTTTTGTCGAATATCTTTTACAGATTTATGCGACTTTTTACACCCTTTTTTTGAAAAAGAGATCTCAATTTATCCTTTTTCGTCATTCGCTTTTCGCTGCTTATTCGCTCCCTCTTTACCTTTGTCCCTTATACACAAAGGACAAATCGTATCATCTTTCAATTGATATCTTCATCTTAAAACCTTAAACTTTGAAGTATTCACTACTAGTTCTTATTTCTTAGCCCTATGTTTATGATATCGTTTTCAATCGGACTTTGGAAAGGAGGATATCGATTTTGGAGAAGCTGACCGCTCGCCTCACAATGATGCTACAGTTTCTGGTTGCCTCTCATGGTGACTATATTACAATCAGGGACTTGTCCGATCATCTAGATGTGAGTGAGAAAACGGTCAAGCGTGAATTGCCGAGCGTTGAAGACTGGTTGCATCAAAGACAGCTAACCCTGATTCGCAAACCGGGTACAGGACTTGCACTGGAAGGTAGTCCAGAACATCTGGCTATTGTACAGCAAGAACTGGAAGAACAGACACCGAAGAAAGACTACACCCGTGAAGAAAGGCATTACTTCATTATTAGTGAACTTTTACTTTCCAAAGAACCGATTAAGTTATACACCTTTGCTTCACAGTTCAAAGTCACAGAAGGCACACTCAGTAACGATCTCGATCGAATAGAACAATGGCTTCAAGCTTTTGAGATTACATTGATTCGCAGACCGGGCTTAGGTGTCTATATTGAAGGAACCGAAAGTAGTATCCGTTCTGCACTGGTACATCTTCTTTATGAAAGTGTAGATGAATATCAGTTGAATCATCTGGTACGTGACCGTTTCCCTACCGAAGAACAACCGGGACGCGTACAATTCCATATCCGCAACCGCCTGCTGAACCTGGTTGATGATGGAATGATGAACCAGCTTCAGCAGTACTTGAGTGATCTGGAACGTGAAATGCATATGAAATTAACCGATAGCGCGTATATCGGGCTTGCTGTTCATTTAGCACTGGCGATTGAACGTATTCGCAGAGGGCAACGTATTACAATTGCTCCACGCATACTGGATGAGCTTAAGCAACTAAGTGAATTTGAAACAGCACGTACACTTGCGATCAAGTTAGAACAGTCTTTCGATATTATGATTCCTGAAGATGAGATGGGTTATATCACCATGCATTTGAAAGGCGCCGAAACAAGACTGAGTGTCGAATCTGATCCGTATTATGAGCATGTCAGCTTTGAACTGGTCAAGCTTGCCCGGGATGTTCTGAAAATGGCGGAAAGTGAAACTGGCTTCGAGCTCAAAGGAAACAGCAAGTTATTTGCCGGATTTATCAATCATCTGGGGCCTGCGGTAGAACGTCTACGATTGGGTTTAGATATTCGTAATCCTCTACTTGCTCAGATCAAAGAACAATATGGTCCTACCTTTGAAGTGGCACGTAAGTGTTCTACATTACTTGCTCAATTTACAGGTAAAGAAGTACCGGAAGCAGAGATTGGCTATATGGCAATGCATATCGGAGCTATGTCTGAATATGCCGCCGCTCAGAAAAAACCATTTAAAGCCTTAATCGCTTGTGCAAGTGGTATGGGGACGTCCAGTCTGTTATCTGTTCGAGTCAAGCGTGAGTTCCCAACACTGCAAATTATTGATGTGGTCTCTTCTTCTGAAGCGGTTCGCTTAGAAAAGCGGGCTGACATTATTATCTCGACCGTAGAAGTAGATAGTGTGATTCCAACGGTACGTGTATCGCCTTTACTTTCATCAGAAGACATTATCGATATTCGAACAGCTTTATCCAAGCTAGATACTTCTCATCATGCACAGCATGAATTACAACAATCGATCCATCCGAGTGTACGCTTAACTGAAACGCTAAGTACACACAAAGAAACACTGACAGGCATCTTAGATCTTACGCAAGGATTAGCAATACGAGATGGATACAGTGCTACTTCTGTGACTGACTTGATTCATCAGATAGCCACCACTTTTACAGCTTCTGCTGAACGGGCAGACGTATTAGAACAAGAATTACATGAACGTGAACGATTAGGTGAAACGGTACTTTCACAAGATGGATTGATTCTATTACACTGTCGTTCCTCTGTCGTACCCAAACTATTTTTAGGCGTGATGCGATTTGCACATCCGATATCAGCTGCTTCACAATCGGTTGATCTGTATGCGGCAATTGTACTGCTTGCTCCTAAAGACAGCAGTAAGTCCTATTTGGAAGCAGTCAACGAAGTCAGTAAATCACTGATTGATCGCCCTGGCTTTGTCACTAGAGTTGTATCGGGTAGTGCGGTCGAATTAACGGCTGAAATTTCTAGTCTAATGAAAGATTTATACACTCGCAAAATTGAACAATATATGATGGAGGTCGAACAATTATGAGTTCTGTGCAGACAGCTACAAAAGAAAGAAAAAGTGCTCGCGATCGCGTTCAAGGGTTCGGACGTTTTCTAAGTGCTATGATTATGCCGAATATCGGTGCATTTATCGCTTGGGGTCTACTGACAGCACTATTTATTCCAACAGGTTACTGGCCTAATGTTGATTTAGCAACAATGGTTGATCCTATGATCAAGTATTTGCTTCCTTTATTGATCGCTTACACAGGTGGTAAAGTTGTAGCAGGTCATCGTGGTGGTGTACTGGGTGCGATTGCCGCAATGGGCGTTATCGTGGGTGCCGAGATTCCAATGTTTATCGGTGCGATGATTATGGGTCCACTTGGTGGATATGTGATCAAACAGTTCGATAAATTGATCGAAGGTAAAGTAAAAACTGGTTTTGAAATGTTGGTTAATAACTTCTCTGCTGGTATTATCGGGATGTTGCTTGCGATTCTTGGATTTGTAGGTATTGGTCCATTAGTTGAAGCATTTACAATGTTAATCGAATCAGGTGTTAACTTCTTAGTTGCTCACAACCTTTTACCATTGGTTTCGATCTTCGTCGAACCAGGTAAAATTCTATTCTTAAACAATGCGATTAACCATGGTATCTTTACACCACTTGGTGCGCAACAATCTCTAGAAACGGGTAAATCAATCTTCTATCTTTTAGAAGCTAATCCAGGTCCAGGTCTTGGCTTATTGTTAGCTTACTGGATCTTCGGTAAAGGAACAATTAAAGGTTCTGCTCCAGGTGCTATCATTATTCAATTCTTTGGTGGTATTCATGAAGTCTACTTCCCTTACGTCTTGATGCGTCCAATCTTGTTTGTCGCTGTTATCCTTGGCGGTATGGCTGGCGTATTTACAAATAGTATCCTAGGTAGTGGTCTAACCAGTGCGGCTTCTCCAGGTAGTATTTTCGCAATCTTAGGTCTAGCTCCAAAAGGTGGTCATCTGGTTGTATTAGCAGGTGTAGCCGCAGCAGCCATTGTTTCCTTTATTTTCTCAGCGATCTTCTTACGCAAAGCACCAAGCGATGAAGATTTGGAAAAAGCTCAAGCCGCTTCTAAAAACATGAAGTCTGGCGGTAACGCTGGTGGACCTGCTTTGACATCGGCTAACGATCTTCAAACAGGTGAAGTTCGCAAAATCGTATTTGCTTGTGATGCAGGTATGGGTTCAAGTGCTATGGGTGCTTCTTCTTTCCGTAAAAAAGTACAACAAGCCGGCTTGCCTATTAACGTAACTAACACAGCGATCGATGCGATCCCTTCTGATGCAGATATCGTTGTTACACAGCAAAATCTAACCAGTCGTGCGAAAGGCAAAGCGCCAAATGCACAGCATGTATCCATTGATAACTTTATTAACAATCCGATTTATGATGATATGATTGAACGTCTCAAAGCAGCTACAGCAGGCAATGCAGATTCTTCGATTCCAGATAATGCTGCGGGTGTGAAAGAAGAAGTCAGTAATGTATTGAGTCACAATGCTCCACATGTGGTACAAGATACAACAACAACTTCTAATGCAGGCTCTAGTATTTTGCGTAAAGAGAATATTGTTCTAGGTCTTACCAGCACTTCTAAAGAAGATGCGATTAACAAAGCAGGCGAAATGCTAGCCGCCGCTGGTTATGTCAAACATGACTATATTGCAGCGATGCATGAGCGTGAAAAAGTAGCTTCCACTTATATCGGTAACGGTGTAGCGATCCCTCATGGTGTCGGTGAAGCGAAAAAACAAATTCAAACATCCGGTATTGTTGTTCTACAATATCCAAATGGTGTGGAATTTGAAGGCGGTACTGCTTATCTTGTCATCGGTATTGCAGGTGCAGGTGGAGAACATCTTCAAATCCTCACTAAAATTGCAGAAACGATTGAAGATGAAGCGACTGTACAACATTTAGCTAAAGTAACAGATGCTGAAGAAATCTATCGCACATTCTCTATCTAATCCTATAGTTATTCCGGTTGAATCAGCAGCGATTTCGTTGCTGATTTAACCTGTTTATATCTACTTTTGCTTATATAAGCTACATCTAAAGGTATTATTTTGTTTTTGACAGGATGATTACCTACAAATACTTACGGAGGTGCAATATTATGAAAAAAGCTATTCAATTTGGTGCAGGAAATATCGGACGTGGATTTATTGGTGCTTTATTATCAAATGCAGGCTACCATGTGGTGTTTGCAGATATTAACGAACAGATGATCAACGAATTGAATGAGAAAAAAAGTTACCAAATTCATATTCTAGATCTGGAAAAAAGTGTGGAAACGATTACCAATGTATCCGGTTGTTTGTCTAACGGTACAGATATTGTTGATGAAATCGCAAATGCAGATATTATCACTACGGCGGTAGGTCCTAACGTACTGAAATTTATCGCACCCACGATTGCACAAGGGATCGAAGCTAGACGTAATGCTGGTGGCGGTTCACTGAATATTATCGCTTGTGAAAACATGGTAGGTGCAACAAGCCATCTACAAGAGCAGGTGTTGACTCACCTTTCAGAAGAAGGCAAAGCGTATGCTGAAGAACATGTAGGCTTTGCTAACTGTTCTGTTGACCGTATCGTTCCTCCTTTCCAGGGTGACAGTATTCTAGATGTAGGTGTAGAAGCATTCCATGAGTGGATTGTCGAAGAGCCTAAGCTTAAAGGCGGTACACCTGAAATTGCAGGCATGAAATTGACAGACAATCTGGTTGCTTATGTACAACGTAAATTGTTTACACTCAATACAGGTCATGCGATTACGGCTTATATTGGCTTCTTGAAAGGTCTAGAAACGATCGATCAAAGTATTCAAGATGAAAGTGTACGTGCGATTGTACGCCCTGCGATGGAAGAAAGCGGCGCGGCTCTTGTGCAAAAACATGGCTTTGATGCGGATGAACATGCGAAATATATCGATAAAATTGAAACTCGTTTCAAAAATCCGTATATCCGTGATGAAGTAATTCGCGTCGGACGTGAACCTTTACGTAAATTAGGACAAGCCGATCGTCTTGTAGGCCCTGTAAAAATGGCGACTGAATTCGATCTTAGTCGTGATCATTTGCTTAAAGGAATTGCAGCGGCATTCCATTATGACAACACAGCTGATCCTCAATCTGCTGAACTACAAGGACGTATCCAAGCTGAAGGCTTCGGCCCTGTGGTAAGCGACGTTACTGGATTTGCCAAAGACAGCGAAGACTACAATAAAGTCATTGCCGCTTACGAAGAATTGAAGTCTTTAAAAGGCTAATATAGATAAATAGCTTATTTTTATAATTAAAACTCATAAATAGATACTTGCAACCATAAGTAACATGAAATGGTGCAAATCAGTATCTATCTATGAGTTTTTTTATTTTCTACAATTTTAAAGTCACTTAATCTCACATTGGAATCAAGAAAATAACCATAATTATCCTTTTGATTCCAATAAATTGAAATTAACTATTTACAAAACAGATCAGCGTGCTATAATAACTTACAACAAATGGATTTAATTCAAACAAAAGGAGTTAATTCCCGATGAATAACACTGAAATCAAAAAGCCTATTGAAGATTACGATACCAATTATTTCGATCAATCTTATCTGGATGTTTATAAAAAAATATTGGTGGATGGATTACAAGAGCAAATTGATTTTATAACTTCTATCATTGATCCTGATACTGAATCCAAAATACTAGACTTCTTCTGTTGTAACGGTAGACATATTCTGCAATTGTCTGAAATGGGATTTCAAACAACAGGCTTAGATATTAATAAAGAATATTTAGATTTAATTCAGAAAAATTCTCACGGAACTGTGAATACTATTCTCGCAGATGGTCGAGAGTATGTAGGGCAAGAAGATTTCGATGTGGTTCTGAACCTAGAAAATTCGATAGGTTATGTTGAGAACTATGAAGATAATCTCAAAATTATCCAATCGATACATAGTTGTCTACGATCGGGTGGTAAGTTTATTCTGACACTGATTAATCGAGATTATCTGGTACGCCATTTTCATTCTTTAGCATGGTTTGGTAACGACGAAGGCAAATACATGCTAGAAAAACGTAGATTTGATCCGACAACCAGTGTACTTCATATTGAAGAAAAGCGTCTTACTGTAGATGGCCCTGAGAAAAATTACAGGCTCAATATGAGGTTGTTTAGTGCAACTGAAATTAATCTAATGTTGTCCAGTAGTGGCTTCAAAGTACTTGATATTTTTGGAGACTTTGATCGTAGCCCTTACCGCATCAATGCACCTCAAATGCTCTATATTTGTGAAAAAATCTAATCTCTATAAGTAACATTCCATACGTATACTACGTTAAGGAGGTGAATATTTATGAAAAGAGATCGTATTATCATCATTGATTAATTTGTCTGTCGGCCAATCGGATACCTTTGCAAAGGCTACTGATATATTCAGTAGCCTTTGCTTTATCCAAAAGAAAGGATCTGTATAATTCATGCCTAATTCCACAGTATCTTTTGTTGCTACAGGAGATAGTTTTATTACACGTACTTCTCCTCCCCATCCAAAATGGGAACAATTAACTGAATTTATCAAAAGTCATGATGTTCGCTTTACTAATTTAGAAACGACGATTCGTGATAACGAAGGTTTTCCTGCGGCTCAAAGTGGAGGAACATGGGCTTCTGCTCATCCTCAAGTATTACAACATTTACAATCCTACGGATTTAACGTCTTATCTATTGCGAATAACCATATGCTTGATTATTCGTATGGTGGATTAGCAGCTACTGAAAAATATATCAATGAACTTCATTTACTTTATTGTGGTGCTGGATCTACCCTACATGCCGCAAGCAAGCCCAAATACTTAGAAACATTACAAGGACGAATCGCTGTGATTGCAGTTACCTCTACTTTTCACGAATCTGCGATTGCTGGTGAGGATCGTGCTGATTGTACGGGAAGACCTGGAATTAATCCTTTACGATACGACACCGTTCATCAGATTAGTCATACACATATGGCATCATTAAAACAACTCGTTGCGGCTACTTCAATCAATGCAGAGATTAATATTGCAATGCAACATGGACATTTATTAGATCAACTTCCAGATTCTTTTTTTATGTTTGGTGAATATGACTTTGTAGCAGTAGACAATGCTTCACAAGAAGGTACATTGACTACATGTAATCCGATAGATCTTCAACGCATCTATCAATCGATACATGAAGCCAAACGCCAAGCCGATTATGTGATTCTAAGTGTACATTCTCATGAAATGAAAGAAGAAAATGAAGCCGAACCTGCTGATTTTTTGAAAGAATTTTGTAGAGGATGTATTGATGAAGGAGCACATGCAATGATTTGTCATGGACCTCATCAGATTCGAGGAATTGAGATTTATCAAGAACGCCCGATCTTTTATGGTTTGGGTAACTTTATTTTTCAAAATGAAACGGTTGAAGCGTTACCTGCTGACTTCTATCATCATTTGAATTTAAATCATACTCATAATATTGCTGACTTGATGGACAAAAAAAGTAAAAATGGCACCTCTAGTTTTGGAGCTGATCCAAAATTCTGGCATTCGTTTATCCCATCATGGACAATGGAGAATGGTCAATTAGTAGATTTATCTATCCACCCTATTTCTCTCGGACATGAATTACCACGTTATCGTAGAGGCTGTCCTGTTTTCAATGCTCAATCTTCAATCATGGATCAACTCAATCAATTATCAGCTTCTTATCATGTTTATTTTGATATTCAAGCAGATGGAACAGCACGTTGGCAGAGATCATGATGTTCTATTGCAAAGGAGGTTGATTATGCTAGCTTTATTTCGAATCCCTGCGTTTCTTCATTTTTGGCTAGCACAAGTCTTCTCAAGACTAGGTGATGCGATAGCCACTACAGCTATTATTTTTCTTATTGGTTCTAACTCTTCTGATCCTATCTTTATCAGTCTGGTTATTTTTGCAGAGTTATTTGCGACAACTGCTTTTGGACTATTTGCTGGTTCTATAGCTGATCGTTTCCCTAAGCATCTTGTTATGATTTATATGGATATCTTTAGAGTACTTATCAATATTGTCATCATTCTCTGTATTTCTTCTCCTATTGCCCTTATTGTACTTGTGTTTCTAAAAGGAATAGGAACAACTGTCTTTTATCCAGCACGTACTTCATTTATTCCAGATATTGTTGGCGATAAACATGTGAATGAAGCGATGTCGATTAGTCAGAGTACTTATTTTACAGTGTATATTATCGGCCCAGCTATAGCAGGATTTTTGTTAACAACGACTTCAGTTCCTATTATTTTTATAATTGATATATTGTCGTATGTATTGTCTATTATCTTTATTCTTATCGCTAATTCGTTTGTGGTTTCTACCGCAGTCCTTGAACCCGAAGAAGCAACTAAAGTAACACATGAACCGATCTGGGCTTCTATGATAGCTGGACTAAAAACAGTCTATAATATCCCTTCTTTATTCTTTTTACTGATGATTCTGATTCCGTTTATGTTTGTAGCAGGCATATTTGATACAACTTATACTTCGATCTTACTTCAAGTATTCCGTTTACCTGCTATAGATTATGGACAGATTCAAAGTATTGAAGGTATAGGTGCTGTTGTTGGTGCTATTGTAGGTCCATTTTTATTACGTAAATTAAATTCCAGTCTATTATTAGTATGTACGATTATAGCTTTTGGTATCTTAATGAGCTGCGTGACTCCGCTTAACTACATACATACTTCTAATCTATCCCCCATCTATGTATGGAGTCTGGCTATCGGGAGTATTAATGCGCTTATTAACTTACCGATCACTTCTATTTTTTTGAAAATCACACCCAAACCGTTTCGTGGTCGAGGTATCTCTATATTACAAACACTGACAACATTGGGTATTGTGTTAGGTCTCCTTTCCGGTGGTATCGTTGCCCGTTACTTTAATCTGATTACATTAACTACATTTGCAGGAATTGCTCTAATTATCTTTATACTAATCATCGCTTGTACATCCAAATTCAAGCATTTATTTCAAGAGTCTCGTCCCGAACCAAAACTTAAATCCTCTTCTTCACAAGCAACCAAATCTTTATAAATAATCCAAAAAACCTCTTTTATTCAAGTACATTAAATATACTTGAGTAGAAGAGGTTTTCTTTATAAGGTTATTAATGCAGTTAACCTAATTGAAGATTAGGAGAATCAGATGGTTTCCCAAACAAGTATCCCTGTGCTAGTTCGATGCCGATACTGCGGCAAAATTCGTATTCTTCACGGCGTTCAATGCCTTCTGCTAATACAGTTGAACCGTGCTTTTGTGAACGTTCAAGAATATGAATAATCTTTTGTTGTTGTTCAGGATGAGTATCACAATGATCAATCAAACTGCGATCTATTTTGACATAATCCGGTTGAAGATAATCGATTAATTCAGGCTTTGAATAACCTGAACCAACATCATCCAGTGCTACCGATATCCCGTTGCTACGATACACGTCAAAAATATTTTGCAATTTAGGCATTTCGATAATATTCTCTGTCTCCACCACTTCAAACACAAAATCTTTTGGATTGAGATTAAGGCGTTCTATTGCTTCAAATGTATGACTCAAGCAATATTGTGGGTTATAAATAGAAGATGGTAAAAAGTTAATAAACCGTTTAATTCCCGGTTCTAAATGCTCAGCACTGACCTCAATCGCTGAGATGCGAGCCGCACGATCTAGAAAAGAGTGTAATCCTGTTTTACGAGCGATATCGAATAACCGATACGGCTGAAAAGTAGGGCCATTTTGAATCGGACGCAGAAGAAATTCATATGCGATCACTTGCTCATGTTGATCCACAATAGGTTGCATATGGCTGGTAAACTGCTTTTTCCGAATAATCTCTACAACATCATCATGTTGCAAACGGGTGACAAATACGGACAATGAAAGCCACACAGGCTCTCCACCAATATCGTCTGAACCCAACAAACCTACAGATACACATGATGTAATGTCTTCAGGTAAACTTCGTACCCACTGCATAATATCAAGCATCTGTCCTCTTGACTGATATGAAATAGAACAAATATCTTCCATGATATACGTATCATAAGATTGTTGTCGGATTAGAGTTTCAAGAGAAGGAGAAAGCGGTCGCAAGGACACTGTTCCTTGGTCTTCTATAGGTTGAACATAACTACAACCGCTACAATTCATAGCAATCCTCCTTAATAATAAAGCAAAAACATAAGATGAACGTCAAAATATAATGATTTACAGACAAGTTACTTCTACTTTTAATCTTATTAATTATATCATCCTTAAACGCAGATAACATTAGACACTCTGTCTATTATCGGTTTAAATGTTGATTTTGAATACACCAAAGACTGCAATCTATTTTCTATTGCAGTCTTTGGTGTATGATTCGATCCTATTTTGGATTCATATTCCTCGCTATTAGCTAGCTGGAATCTCGATAGCATCTCCAACTTGAAGTTTCGTTGGATCTGTAATTTTATTGTATTTAGCAAGTTCTTCCCATGTTACGCCATATTTCAGACTAATACGGTACAGATTATCACCTTTTTTGATGATATACGTTTGCTCATCTGTAGGTTTCACTGGCTTGTCTACAGCTGGTTTGGTCGGTTTTGGAGCTGGCTTCGTTGTTGGCTTAGCAGGTTTCGCTGGTGTTACTGGTTTCACCGGTTTGGCTGGTGTCACTGTTGGATTGCCTTTGATTGGTGCTGTATTCGAAAGATTAATAGAATATTTAGCAAAACCATCTGCTGCTTCGCCTACATAAGCAATTGGATCTGCTCCTGCTACCGCTTTAGCACTAGCTAGTGCATCTTTTGCTTTTGGAGAAGTATTGAATGTCACCGTTGGATTGCCTTTGATTGGTGCAAGTGACCAGTTACCATCAGCAGCTGGATCGATTGTTTTATTTTCACGGATATAATCGATAATCACTTGACGGTTCTCGTCTGGTGCAGCTAGGATAATACGTTTACCATCTGGATTCGCCAATTTAGACGCAGATGCACGGTAGTTGTTTGTAGCTACAACAAATTTTTGTTCGGGATCAATCGCTTTACCGTTAAATTGTAAATTCACAATACGGTTAGAAGATGCGTTCAGAACCGTTCCTTTTGCATCGTATTTAGGTGGTTGTGTAACATCAATTTGGTATGTTACGCCATCGATAACATCAAAGTTATACGTTGGGAAGTCCATATTGATTAACGCTTGCTCACCGGATTTAGCTGGATCGATCTGATTGAATTGTCCTGCAGACCATTCCAACCAGTTTTTCACTTCAGCGCCATTGACAAGCACAGCGTGAACTGTATTTGGGTATACATAAAGGTCAGATACGTTTTTGATTGCTATTGTACCTGCTGGAATATCTGTGTAGTAACTTGCTCCTGAACGTCCACCTGCTTTGAATGGAGCTCCAGCAGAAAGGATTGGCAAGTTCTCATATTCTGTACCTTGAAGTTGTTTCTCCAGATACCATTTCTGAGCATTCGTTACGATCTGGATCGAAGGATCATCTTCTACCAGTGCAAAGTAACTTGTAATACGAGCTGTAGATTCACCTACAGGTCCACGAATATAACCTAGTGTTTCTTCATGCTCATGATATACAGAATCGACGACACCTTGATCTGCTTGAACCAATGCTTTTTTGGTTGCTGTATCATAGATTGGACGAGCTTCTACTTTAGAATCGCTTACTGTCCATTTGTCGCCTTGTTGTTTCAATTCAAGGTCAATAATACCCAAGTGATCGCCCCAGAATCCTGGCTCTACAGAAGGAACACCGTTGATTGTACCTTTTTCAAGATCAACGCCTGTTTTCCCAGCAAAATCAGCACTAGGGAATACTTTGTGTGCATGTCCGAACATAATCGCATCAATACCTGGCACTTTGCTCAAGTACAACACGGAATTTTCCATCAATTCAGTCTGTGGAATATCTTCAAACCCAGAATGCGGAACAGCAATAATGATGTCTGCGCCTTCTGCTTTCATTTGTGGAATAAATTTGTTCGCTGTTTCGATAATATCTTTAGCAACCACTTTCCCCGACAAGTTTGCGCTATCCCATTGCATGACTTGAGGTGGTACGAAGCCAATAACGCCTACTTTAATTGTATGCTTAGCTCCACTTTCGTCAGTTACTTCTTTATCTAGAATAAGGTAAGGTGTAAAGTAGTTCTTCTCGCCTTTACCTGTACCATCGTCTGTATAAATATTAGCATTTACATAAGGGAAATTAGCACCTTTTAACGCATTGCCTAAGAAATCAAGGCCATAGTTAAATTCATGGTTACCGATATTTCCAGCATCGTAGCCCAATTGGTTCATGGCTTTGTAGACAGGATGAACTTCGCCTGTTTTTAAAGGATCGACTTTAGCTACATAATCGCCTAACGGATTACCCTGCAATAGATCACCGTTATCAATCAATACACTATTGGTTGCTTCTGCACGAGCATTTTTGATCAATGTCGCTGTTTTAGCGTAACCATATTGATCTGTAGTTGCATCCGAGTAATAATCATAGTTCATTACGTTAACATGAATATCTGTTGTCTCCAACAAACGCAATTTCACTGTAGATTCAGAAGAAGTGGTTTCTGCTGCAAAAGCAGGAACTGCCGACACTGCAAACAATTGCAGCGCTGCGATGACAGTAATTGCTTTTTTAAATGTTTTGTTTCCTAAGTTCAAAATAAAAAACCCCTCCCAAATATATTCGCATTTGCTTGACCTTTTACGACTTTATCTCTGCGCCCGATATGTATTATCAGCATGAATAACTCGCTTAACCATAATTCATGCTGTTTTAAAACGATTACATTATATATTGTAATCTATTTATAGAATAGGCAAGATAAAGAAGAAAAGGCTACCAAAAGAAACGCATGATAGAATTGTATACTATCAGCTGATATATTTGAAGGGTTATTAGTTCTATTTTTTATGAAAATGATATTTATTTTACGAAAAATTCTATATTTTACATGATTGTGTCATGTTTCTTTTCATAAAATCTATACATTAAGGTATTAAAAAATCGGCATCTTGATCTTTATATTGAAAATACATATCTAAAATTCGATCTAATTGCTCGGACTGATCCAACACACGATAGTCACGTACTCCGTGTTCTTCTGCCATCTGGTTCAGTATGCGGCGTTCCTGTTCGATCTGCTGTTCAATCTGTTTTAAATTCAAGGAAACCACCTCCAGTATAGTTCCTTTACAGTTCTACAATAAGAACTCTCAGTTTATCCCACCATCGGCATTTTACATGTTATGATCTAAAATAATTCTACTTATCTTTTTATACCTTATTTGGGCATACCTTATCAAGTTCCTCAAGTACCTATTTTATCCTTTTTTTGGAAATAAAAAGACGAAAAAACTCGGAATTTGAATTTTGCATTCATTTTACTTGTTTCGCAAATTCAAATCCCGAGTTTTTTATACTATTACTGCCTATTTAATTCTTTTGAAAAAGAATATTATGCAGTCCAAGTTTGTTTGTTGCCATCTTTATCTGTATATTCAATCGTTTGTGGTTTGATATCTAGGATCACATAATCAGGATCTTCTGGACCGGAGAACCATTCTTTAAATTCTTCTTTCCAGACACGTTTTTTGAGTTCGTCGTCTGTAGATACAGAACTTACGCCTTCAATTTCAACGACTTGACTTGTGCCGCCTTTTTCATAACCCAACAATACATAACAGTTCGGATTTTTTTCTAACTCTTCGACTTTATGTGTTTTGCGGTTCGTCGCGAGATGAATATTTAAGCCTTCATTATATAGCGCCATATAACGTACTTTAGGTTTGTCATTTTCTACAGTACCTAGTGCACAAAATGGGTTACCTTCTAATGCAGTCAAAATTGCTTGTTCTTCAGCTGTTTTACTCATGATCAATCTCCTCCTGTATATAAACGTATGGGTGTATTCAATTTCTTAGTCTATGTATATCGAATAGATATGATAGAAAAAGATTGAATGGAACTTTATTAGTTACAAACTTCCGTATATGTAAATACCCTTAGACCGAGTTCCTGAACCGAAATAGATTGTCTATTGCTGATGACAACGCATTCTCTGTACTGGACAGTTGATACCCTCTGGTCTATAATTACAATGTAAAAAAACCGCATACGTACAGGGGAGCTAGTTGCAACTGGCTGAGAGTGTATTGTGATAAATACAGACCCTTATACCTGATCTGGATAATGCCAGCGTAGGAAAGTAACAAGTCGTTATATGCTGTATGTTGAGCTTATAATTGCACCTATGTCGTCCCGATGGGGGCGTTTTTTTTATGCCTTTTATCAAGTGAAGACCGATTCTACTATTTGATTGAACAGAAAGAAGGGTTAGGATGATTGGAAATAAAAAAGGGTGGCGGAAAAGCTTACCATGGTTAATGGTAGGTTTATTATGGATCACAACTGCATGTGGTTCAGCAGCAAGTACAACCAATACAACAGATGAAGCGGGCAATACATCTACACTTAAAGATGTCAAAGTCGTTCTAGACTGGACACCCAATACAAATCATACCGGCTTATATGTAGCCCAAGCACAGGGCTTTTATAAAGAAGCAGGATTGAATGTCGAAATTATAGCGCCCGGACAAGGCGGAGCAGATACGATGGTCGCTTCTGGTGAAGTGCCTTTTGGAATCAGCTACCAAGAAAGTGTCACACAAGCTAGAGTACAAGGTGTTCCACTCGTCTCGCTTGCTGCTGTTATTCAACATAATACTTCTGGCTTCGCGGCACCTACAGATCGCGGGATCAAGACGCCTAAAGATATGGAAGGCAAATCCTATGGCGCTTGGGGCTCTCCTGTTGAAGAAGCTGTCATGAAATCAATTATGGACACGGACGGCGGCGATGTTAGCAAAGTTAAAAGTGTGAATATCGGGAATGCCGACTATTTTACAGCAGTACAAAAAGGAATCGACTTTGCCTGGATATTCTACGCATGGACAGGCATAGAAGCTGAACTTCGTGGTCAGCCGTTAGATATGTTATATGTTAAAGATTATTCTGACCAACTGGATTACTATACCCCTGTTATCGTAACCAATGAGAAGCAGATCTCTACCGATCCTGAATTGGTCAAATCATTTATGGCGGCAACCAGTAAAGGGTATGAATATGCGATTGCGCATCCAGACGAATCTGCGGATATCTTGCTCAAAGCTGTTCCTGATCTTGATCCTAAATTAGTAAAAGCCAGTCAAGAATGGTTATCTCCACGTTATCAAGATGATGCACCACGCTGGGGTGAACAAAAACAATCCGTCTGGGAAGGATATGCCAACTGGATGTTCAAGCAAAAATTGCTCGATAGTCCATTAGATGCAACTAAAGCCTACACCAATGATTATTTACCTGCGGCAACGACTAAATAGAGCATAAGGAGATGGATAGAATGGCACATACGTTACTCAGTATTCAAGTAATTCCCAAAACACAAGCAGGCGAGAACTCTTATGATTATGTAGATCGGGCGATTGAAGTGATTCAAGCATCCGGCGTGAAATATGAAGTTCATCCACTTGAGACTACTATGGAAGGCGAACTTAGCGAATTGCTAGAAGTGGTTCGTCAAATGCATGAAGCTTTGGTGGAGAAAGGTAGTCCTAGTATCATTTCTCAGATCAAGATTGCACATAGTCCATCCGGTATCAGTATGGATGGATTGACCGAGAAGTACCGCTAATGTCTGCTATGAGATCATGGTGGAAAAGCATATGGCCGCCCCTGGGGGCGGTTGTTTTATTATTGGTCATCTGGCAATTGGCAACCAGTCTATTCCATATTGAAGCATGGATTCTGCCAAGTCCTGCGTTAATTGGACATGAAGCTTGGAGTGAAAAAGATCGACTGGGTCTGCATACATGGGCAACTTTAAAGTTAACATTATCCGGTTTTAGTATCGGGGTCGCTGTAGGTCTACTGGTAGCAGGAGTACTTCATTACACTCCGTTTCTACGTTCAGCGCTATATCCGTTATTGATTTTGAGTCAAAATATTCCGACGATTGCACTGGGACCGCTACTTGTCATCTGGTTCGGATTTGGTATTTTATCCAAATTAATCGTGATTATTCTCGTCTGCTTTTTCCCGGTCACGATTGCGGCACTCAGCGGACTGGCTACAACCGATCGAACAATGCTCAATTATATGCAAATGATTGGTGCTTCCAAAAGCCAAATCTTTTGGAAATTAGAATTGCCTTTTAGCTTACCTTCGATCTTCTCTGGCGTAAAAATTGCAGCAACCTATAGTGTGATGGGTGCAATTATCGCAGAATGGATCAGCAGTAGTGAGGGAATAGGCTACTATATGATGTTACAGAAATCAGCATTCCGTACTGATCATATGTTTTTAGCGATTCTAGTCGTTGTCGCTATCAGTCTTTTGTTATTTATGATTATCAATCTTATTGAAAAATGGTCTATTCGTTGGCATCATCCTGCATCGATGCGTTCTGGCAAAGGAGGTTCCAAAGATGTCGATCAATAAATCTCAATCTTCACCTATCATCACGAACACTTCTACGCCACTGTTAGCATTACAACAGATCAGTAAATCTTTTGCACAAGGTAAGCAATCTTTACATGTGCTACAAGAGATTTCTCTGCATGTTGATCAAGGAGAATTTGTCTCGATTATCGGCCCTTCCGGTTCAGGTAAAAGCACACTGTTACAGATGATCGGCGGTGTGGTTCTTCCCGATCAAGGTGATATTCTGTTAGATGGTCAAAATATAACAGGACGTAAAGGATTAAGTGGCTATATGCCCCAACAACCGGCACTGATGCCATGGCGAACGATTCAGGATAATGTGATTCTAGCACGTGAGGTTGCAGGATTACCACGTAAAGAATCACTAGACTTAGCACGTCACTGGTTGGACAAAGTGGGATTGGGTGATTTTGCTTCTGCTTATCCTCATACTTTATCTGGCGGTATGCAGCAACGAGTCGCTTTTCTTAGAGCATTGCTAGGTCCTCGTGACTTACTTTGTCTGGATGAGCCATTTAGTGCTTTGGATGCTTTTACACGCAGTGAGATGCAATCGTGGTTGTTGAATATTTGGGAAGAGAATAGAAGATCGGTTATTTTCGTTACACATCATATTGAAGAAGCTTTGCTGTTATCCGATCGCATCTATGTACTGTCTCGTCGTCCAGCGACTGTTTTACACAATATTGTTGTACCTTTCCCGCGCCCAAGACGAGAAGAGATTACCGATGATCCAGCATTTATTGCTTTACGTAGACAACTGATGAATGCGATGCGTCATACAGACGAAGGTGATCTATGATGAATAAGGTCTATGCTCCATTGATTGATAGTCATATTCATCTGGATCAATATGATGATCCGAAGATTGAACAGATGATTCGGTCATTGGCTGATCTGAATATTCAATCTTTAATCAGCGTCTCAATGAATCTGTCTTCCTGTCAGCGCACAGAACAGCTTGCTCAGCGCTATCCGTCTATTGTTCAACCTGCGTATGGTTATCATCCAGAACAGCCTTTACCTGACGCTCAAGAGCTTCAGACGTTATTGTTGTGGATCGAACAGCGTATAGATCGACTGATTGCTATTGGGGAGATTGGATTACCTTATTATCGTCGGCTTGAAGCGATAGAACGTGGCGAGTTATTGGACGAGCAAGGATATCAAGATGTACTGTCTGCTTTGCTCCAATTGGCTGCTCGTTATGATAAGCCTGTGATCTTACATGCAGTCTATGAAGATGCTGCAATCGCTTGTGATTTGCTAGAGCAATATGGTGTTACCAAAGCACATTTTCATTGGTTCAAAGGATATCCTGAAACGATTCAGCGTATGATCCATAACGGTTACTCCATTTCATTTACACCGGATATCCAATATGAACAGGAGATTCAGCAATTAGCAGCCGTATATCCTGCTCATCTCGTTATGGTTGAAACCGATGGGCCGTGGCCATTTGAAGGTTCTTTTGCAGAACAGATGACTCATCCTATGATGACTGCTGATGTATGCCGTGAATGGGCGAAGATTCAAGGACTAACGGAGAAAGAAGCACGTCAGATACTGTATCAAAACACACTATCTTTTTACACATAAAATAAGGCACACTGTCCATTATGCGGACAATGTGCCTTATTATTTTAATGTAAATTATTTATTTTGTTCTTGAGTCTGCTCTTGTTCAGGTGAGCTGACTTGATCAAGCTGCTCCCAATCGGAAAGCCATACCAAAATAACAGATAACAACTGTTCTACATTCATCGGTTTGCTGATGTAATCAGATGCTCCTGCTTCAATACATAATTCACGATCATCTTTCATCGCTTTCGCAGTTAACGCAATAATAGGCAAGTCTTTCCACTTTTCCTCTAAGCGAATCCAGCGCATGGCTTCATATCCATCCATAATCGGCATCATCATATCCATCAATACAATATCTGTAGATTCGGCATGTAGAAGTGCAATCGCTTCTTCCCCATTTTGTGCACTACGAACATGCATCCCTTTGAGCTTGAGCACGCCTTCTAATGCAAAAATATTACGCAAATCATCATCAACCACAAGCACAGATTTGCCTTGTAATCGAGCCAATGAATCTTCTTGTTCTTCTTTGTCCATCCATGTTGGAGATACAGGCTTGGTCACAGGCTGTCCTTCTTCATTGATAGCAAGTGAAGGAAGGTATAATGTAAATGTACTCCCTTTGCCTAGTTCACTTTGAACCGTTACATAGCCCCCTAGCAATTTGGAGAACTCACGACAAATAGATAATCCTAATCCTGTGCCTCCATACTGACGCTCTGTAGTACCATCTTCTTGCTGAAAAGCTTCAAAGATTAAACTTTGCTTATCTTCTTTGATTCCTATTCCAGTATCCGTTACCGAGATCGCTAACATATAATCCATCTGCTCAGGAATACTATATCCTTTAGCCACAATCGACTCATCTGCTAACGAAATATTGATTGTTACAGAACCTTTACTTGTAAATTTGAACGCATTAGAAAGTAGATTTTTCATGATTTGTTGTAATCTTTTCTCATCGGTATAGAAGACATCTGGCACATTTTCATCAATATGAGAATGGAATTCAATACCTTTTTGCTCTGCAATTTTGTCAAAGCTATATCCCATGACTTCAGGTAGATCATAGACCGCTACCGAATCACGTTGTACTTCAACCATCCCTGCTTCTACTTTAGACAAATCCAAAATATCGTCGATTAGGGTTAACAAATCTTGCCCGGATCGATTGATCACTTCTCCAAAATGTGGAACATCATCTTCTTCATGCTGTTTTTCTTTTTCACTAATCAATTGAGACAGAATTAAAATACTATTGAGTGGTGTACGTAATTCATGGGACATATTCGCTAAAAACTCCGATTTGTACCGAGAACTACGGCTCAATTCTTCTGAATACAATTGAAGTTCTTTTTGCGTGATCTGCAATTCTTCCGTTTTGATCTCAGCATAGTGATTACGTTCACGAAGCTGTTCATTGGTAGCTTGCAGTTCTTCTTGTTGGACTTGTAATTCTTCTTGTTGTGATTGTAGTTCTTCTGTTAGTGTCTGAGACTCACGTAATAACCGATCCACTTGCATCCGATTATCAATATTGTTCACAACCACGCCAAAAGTATTAGCGATACGTTCAACCAGTTGTTGCTGTCTTTGCGAAAATCCATGAATTGTTCCTAATTCAATGACAACGACTGTACGATTTTCAAATAAGATGGGCACAATCATAATTTCTTGAATAGGAATAACGGTTGCACCTGTCTGAATACGTATCGGGTGATCAGATGGAGCTTTCATGATATGAGTCTGTTTTTCGAGGGCCGTTTGTCCAATAATACCTTCACCAAATTTAAATGCATGAACTAGATCAGGCACATCACTGTAGGTAGCATAAGACGCTTTTCTTTTTAATAATTCAATTCCATTTTCTTCTTCACAAAAATAAAAAATACCATATGCTGATTCTACAGCAGATGTTAATTCATGAATTAATCGATCTGCTAGATCATCGATTGCATTTACATTGCGATAGACATTTCCAATATGAGCCAATTGAGTCTGGATCCAATTGCTTTCTTCGATATGCTTATTAAATTCACTTGCTTGATGAGTATGCACTTCTAACGCTTCAGACATTTTATTAAAAGCTGTAGCAATATTACCAATTTCACCGCTAGCTGTAACATGTAGACGTGGCAAAGGTTCAGACGTATCAAAATCGATCTGTTCCATCACTGTCGTGACTTGTTTTAACTGATGGGTTGTTCTTCTGATCGTCCAAAATGCGATTCCCACTCCAACTACGATAAGAAGAATAGATAACAGAGCAACGACCATTCCTGTACCTGTAAATGAGCCATTCTGAAATATAATAAATTCAATAACCATGAATATAATAGCTATTGTTAAAACAATGCTAAATCCAAAGATTTGTTGGTTTTTGTAATTCATTTGCTAGACAATCTTCCTCTCTGTTGTGCCATCTTAATGTTTGTATAGAAAGATATTCATACTCTATCAAGAATACGCTAAATTCCAGCAATTGTCTCGATTTAATACAATCTTTTTTGTAAAAAATGGTTAACTCACTACAAGTGTTCGTATGCTTCAAAGGTCTTGACGTTCCTTTTATTCTGATATACGATGTGCAGTGCTTCAAATAACTCTCTTTTCGTTAATAATAAACATCTTGATTCAGGAAGAAGGAACAATGTACATGTCCAAAGCAACCAATCGGTCTATGGTTACTATAGGTCTGCTTGCAGCCCTGTTTATTGGTGCCCTAGATTCTACAGTAGTCAGTACAGCATCACCGCGCATTATTTCTTCACTCGGTGGACTGAACCTTATTAGTTGGATCTTCTCTATTTATACATTAACCACATGTATCGCCACGCCTATCTTTGGTAAGCTGGGTGATTTATTTGGTCGGAAATCTATTTTTGCGATAGGACTTGGAGTATTCGTGCTGGGTTCGATCATGTGTGGATTTGCTAACTCGATGACTGAATTGATCTGGTATCGTGCGATTCAAGGGATTGGCGCAGGAGCACTTACTCCGGTAACCTTTACCATCGTAGGCGATCTGTATCCCGGTAAAGAACGTGCCAAAGTACAGGGATTATTCTCATCGGTATGGTCTGTAGCTGGGCTGTTTGGTCCATTAGTTGGTGGTTATTTCGTCGATTATATCTCCTGGCGCTGGATTTTCTTTATCAATTTACCTGTAGGTATTATCGCTATTTTGTTTATCTTTATTTATTTCCACGAATCTTTTGAGAAAAAGCAGAAGTCGATCGATTATGCAGGAGCCATTACGTTTACGATCGGAATGACCGCTTTGTTGTTAGCCCTTTTAACAGGTGGAGAAGAATATGCTTGGAGTTCACCGATGATTATAGGTTTATTTGCGGTGACTGTTATTTTTATGGCTTTGTTCCTACGGATTGAACAGCGTGCAACTGAACCGATGTTACCGTTATCGCTGTTTCACTCACGTATTTTATCTATTCCTTATGTGCTTGGTTTCTCTACACGATGGATGGTCATGGGTGTAACGGTGTATTGTGCACTCTGGATACAAGATGTATTCGGCTATAGTGCTACGAGTGCTGGACTGGCTCTAATGCCGATGTCGATTGCCTGGCCTGTCGCTTCTACGTTAGCCGGACGCTGGATGTACAAAGTAGGCGCCAAATTACTGATTGTACTTGGATCAGCATTGGTTGTAGGCGGTAGTCTATGGCTAGCTGTTATGCATGCTCAATCTTCTTACGGTGTGATCGTAGGTTCATTGATTCTGATTGGACTGGGCATGGGCTTTATTGTGACTCCATCACTGGTTATTATTCAGGGCGCTGTCGGCTTCCAGATGCGTAGTGTAGCGACTTCTACCAATACGTTAATGAATTCGCTTGGACAGACGATCAGTGTGGCTGTATTCGGCATGGTATTTAATGCGATTGTGACAACAGGGACAACCTCTCAATTAGCATCTGGAATTCATTATGTATTTCTATTGATGTTTGCTGTATCGATATTGAATCTGATTGTCGCTCTGTTCTTACCTTCTAGTAAACAATTATTTCAGGCGATTCGAGAGCATGAAGCACCTACTGTTCATCCAACTCCCAATCAGTCCAATGCTAAGCCAGCACTGGAACGTTCTTAATAAACTCGATACAATTGAACAAGTTCTACACGACTTCAATAGAGGAGTGTCTGCTCCATGATCATCAATTGGGAAAAATGGAAAGAACTACAGTGGAAAATGCTAAAGTATTGGCTGGCTATACCTCGCATTGTACGGTTATCTGCCCTTCTTTTCACGATGCTTATCATTTCTATATTAGGTTGGATCAAAATATTAGCTGAATAAAGCATAAAAAACCGTTATCGTGGACTCTTCGTGAGAACAATCGATAACGGTTTTTTACTATATTATGATGTAAAATCACGATATTACAATTAACGTTTATTGAATCCTTTGCGTTCTAAAAATGATTTTAATTGCATCCGTGAAGGAGCCGTCATTTTCTCAGCCATCAAAGCTGACCATGGTGCACTTTTGGCTCCACCTGTACGTTCAGACAAATAACGAACCATTGTGTCATCGTACTCTTTCATTGCTTCTAAAGTTGTATCTGCTTGATAGGATTCACGATGCAAGATTGCTTTCTGTGGTAAGCGTGGACGAATACCCGGCTCTTGATTCGGATAGCCTAGACACATGCCATAGATAGGGTACACATGATCCGGTAAGTCTAAGAAATCAGACACTTCTTCGATATGGTTACGAATCCCACCAATATAGACTACACCAAGTCCTAAAGACTCTGCGGCTATTGCGGCATTCTGTGCAGCTAAAGTAACATCTACGGTAGCCACAATAAAGTTTTCTGCGGCATCACCATAAGATTCAGCTTCAGGCATATGCTGTTGAACCGCATTTTCCAAGCGATACATATCTGCACACCATACTAGAAATACAGGGCATTGCTCAATATACGGTTGGTTCCCTGCAAGCACAGATAGCTTGGACTTACGCTCTGGATCTGTAATAGCAATCACACTATAAGCTTGCACATTACTAGAACTAGATGCCATTTGCCCAGCAGCAACAATCGCTTCTAATTGTTCTTCGGTAACGGGATCAGATTTATAGCTACGAATCGAACGGTGCTTCATTAATAAAGAAATGGTATCATTCATAAATAGGAACACTCCTGTCTACTAATCATTTATAACTAACTAATTATATATAACTATTATCATATTAATTAGTACTAAATGCAAGTTTATAATAATTTGATTCGTTGTAAACGTAACGCATTTAATACCACCGATACGGAACTAAAAGCCATTGCTGCCCCGGCTAACCATGGAGCTAACAAACCTAGGGCAGCAATAGGAATACCAATAACATTATAAGCAAGCGCCCAGAATAGATTTTGGCGAATATTACGAATCGTCCGGCGACTGAGCATAATCGCATCGGCAATCCCGTTCAGATCTCCACGCATTAAGGTAATATCTGCCGCTTCCATCGCTACATCGGCTCCTGTACCAATCGCAATCCCTGTATTGGCTGTTGCCAAAGCAGGAGCATCATTGATCCCATCTCCTACCATCGCTACAATACGACCTTCTTGTTGCAAACGGCTAATCTCGGCAGCTTTACCTTCAGGCAGTACACCTGCCAATACGTGATCGACACCTGTTTGGCTAGCAATCGCTTGAGCGGTACGTTCATTGTCGCCTGTAATCATAATCACACGTAAGCCCATTTGTTTGAGACGAGCTATTGCTGCTTGTGATGTTTCTTTAACCGTATCCGCTACAGCAATCCAGCCTGCGTACTGACCGTTAATAGCAGTTAACATCACTGTTTTACCCTGCTGTTCAACTTCTTGAATCTCTGCTTCAAGATAATCTACATCAATCTGCTGAGATTGTAACAATTGACGAGTTCCGATCCATAGCGATTGTTGTCCTGTCATTGCATGTATACCCTTGCCGGGTATCGCTTCAAAGGTATCTACATGAACAGGTGTTAATCCACGATCTTTGATCCCTTGTACAATGGCTCTAGCTAATGGATGTTCAGAAGCTGATTCCGCTCCGGCTACCCATGTTAACCATTGATCTTCTGAAATCTGTTCGTGATGATTAGCAAATCGAAGGTCTGTTAAAATAGGCTCACCACGTGTAATCGTTCCTGTTTTGTCTAATACAACTGTATCTACTTTGTGTGCCGCTTCTAAATGCTCTCCACCTTTGAACAAAATACCGTATTCAGCAGCTCTACCTGAACCTGCCATAATCGAAGTCGGTGTAGCTAGCCCTAGTGCACATGGACAAGCGATAACCAGTACCGCAATTGCTTTTTCAAGTGCTCCACTAAAATCACCGGGCGTTACACCCCAGAACCAGATTGCAAAGGTTAATAATGCAATACCGACTACAATCGGTACAAAAATACCTGAAATCACATCAGCTAGACGCTGAATCGGTGCTTTGGAGACTTGAGCTTCTTCTACAACACGAATAATCTGAGACAGCGCGGTTTCTTTGCCGATATGAACAGCCTGGAACTTAAGTCGTCCATTCTGATTAATAGTGGCTCCGATCACCTGATCACCGACCGTTTTTTCAACAGGTAGACTTTCTCCGGTTAACATCGATTCATCAATAGAAGAATGCCCTTCGACCACTTCACCATCGACTGGAATCTTTTCACCCGGTTTGACAATAATAATATGGCCAACTTGCACATCATCGACTGGAATCTCTACTTCTTCTCCATCGCGATCAATACGAGCAGTTACAGCTCGTAAGCCCATCAAGCTACGTATCGCATCCGAAGAACGTCCTTTGGCACGATGTTCAAACCATTTGCCTAGTAAAATCAATGTAATCAAGATCGAACTCACTTCAAAATATAATTCTACCGTCGTTCCCGGTACTACCAACGAACGAATAATGAGAAATAAACTATAAAAGTAAGCAGCCGATGTTCCCAGTGCTACCAGTACATCCATATTGGCGCTTCCGCTACGCAATGCTTTGTAAGCACCCACATAGAAAGCTCCTCCAATAATAAATTGAACCGGTGTAGCAAGTATTAATTGTACCCATGGATTCATTAAAAACATCGGTACACCAATCCATGATGTCACGCTAAAATGACCGAACATCGCCCACAGTAAAGGCAGTGATAAGATCGCCGAAGCGATTAATTTCCACTTTCGCACAGTGGCTTCATGTGCTCGTCGTTGTTGAAGACCTTCTTCTTTTTTGGGAGATGCGGTATAGCCTAGCTTTTCCACTTTGCGTATAATATCGGTTGTTTCTAGACTACCCGGCGTATATTGAACTCTAGCGGTTTCCAGCGCCAGATTTACATTGACTGATGAGACGCCTTCCATCCGCTTGATTCCTTTTTCAATTCTTGTAGCACACGCTGCACAGGTCATACCTGCAATATCTAGATCGACAGTTTCTTTCAGTGATTGATAACCCAATTGTTCGATTTTCTGTTCCACTTGTTCTTTATTTACTGTAGATGGGGTATAAGTGACAGAAGCTCGTTCAAGAGCTAAATTCACATTCACTTCTTCTACCCCGTCAAGACGACCCAATCCTTTCTCAATTCGTGTTGCACAAGCAGCGCAAGTCATGCCACCAATTTGTAATGTTAATTGCTTGGTCTGATCTTCTGATGATGCGTTCATGCTAATAACCTCCTTTTTCGATAAGATTCTTTATTTTTTATACCCCTATAGGGTATTTATATTTCCAAAAAAAGTTGCCCGAAGGATTACTAAGGGCAACACATTCACTTCATTTCAACATACATAAATCAGTATACAGCTCTATCGTTCTATTAACCGCCTGTGGAGATAACGTCATATCCTTGTTCTTCAATCGCATCGGTCAATTTCATGATATCCACTTGATCTGCATCGTATTCAATATCTACAGACTTCGCTTCCAAATTCACTTTGCCTTTAGCACCAATTTCTTGCAGTGCTCCTTCTACCGCTTGAACACAGTGATTACAAGACATACCTTCTACTTCTAATTTGATCGTTGCCATGATTATGTCCTCCTTCAAAAAGTTATGATTATATTATTTCAATAATTTATTAATCGTTATCAATAGCTCGTCAATCACTTCATTCTCGCCGGCTTCGATTCGCTCTACTACACAGCTCTTCATATGCCCTTCTAACAACAATCTACCCACCGAATTCAATGCGGATTGGGCAGCTGCAATCTGATTCAGTACATCATCACAATACGTATCTTTCTCGATCATGCCTTTGATCCCGCGAATCTGTCCTTCCACACGATTAAGACGGCGAATCATATTACTTTTCATCTCATCTGAATGGTGACTGTGCCGAACCTCTCCCGGGCTATGGTCGCAAGATTCACGATGTTCCTGAGGTGAACCTTCGATATTCAGATGATCCATCTTCTCCATAAAGTAGCCCCCTGTAATCATTTATAATTCTATCCTAGCATACCCCCATAGGGTATTCAAGTGTTAATTGATATTTTATTTTTTTAGGTATATATATTTATTTTATTGGACAAACAAAACAGCCTACTAAAAATAAATAGGCTGCTGCTTCTCCATCTTTTTTTACTATAGTCTTCATTTTAAAATGGTTCAGACAGTTCTTTTATAAAGTATCCTGATCCAAACGATACAAAACATCCTGTCTATTTCCTTTAAATTTATGCTAAAATGTACCCTGTAAAAGCGTTTTTATGATTGATCTATTCCTCTGTCTAAATGATCCAATACTCGCTCGATCAATTGTGCAGGATCGATTGGTTTTGTCATGAAATCAATTGCCCCCATACGCATACCACGAATGACCATTTCAGAACGAGAATCACCTGACAACAGTAACACAGGGATATCTTTGGTAGCTGGTTTGTTTTTAAGATTTTCTAGTACATGCAGTCCGTCTACATCCGGTAGATGAATATCTAAAATAATCAAATCATATCCTGTAATACGCGAAGGGATTTTCAAAAAGTCACCAGCATCCTCATATGATTCTACGATTACATCTTCTGTTTCCAACAATTGCTTAATCAACAATGTAAATGGAGCGCTATCATCAATAATAACTATTTTTTTCATGAAACGGTTACACGTCCTTTGCAGAAAAATAGGGAGGGAAAGATTCATGTCAAAAGCAGATCGGTATCAACAGATCATTCAGCAAACTAGAATTCGATTTTTGGCGGATGCTTCTCTCAAAATGCAAGATTTACAACATCGCTTCGAAGATTATGATCACGGGCGATTGTCAGCAGATCATCGTACATTACCTGATGCGATTCATCGTCATGCCCATGCTATCAAAGGATTGGCACTTACGCTCTCGTACGAAGGTATCGATCATATCTGTGAAGAAATCCTTAACTTCATTCTATACCAACCAGATCATGTATGGACAGCAGAAGATATCCAGTATTTACGCCAAATGGTAACTACGCTCGATGGATTATTAACAGAAGCTTCTTCTACGCAAGCATAAGAGTAGTCTAGTGGCTCATACTCGTTTTTGGATTTGTTGTTTTTTCGTTGGATTTTAAATTGGTCTCTCCCTCTAATTCCTGCTACAATAGATCACGCTGACAGAAAGAACGATCTACAGAAAGGGGTATTATGACCATTGGCACAGTTATTTTTTAAGCATGGTGCAATGAACAGTGGGAAGTCTATTGAGATTCTTAAAGTGGCCCACAATTATGAGGAACAGGATAAACATGTTCTGATTTTTACATCTGCGCTAGATAATCGCGATGAGACCGGTTATGTATCTTCTCGCATTGGTGTACGTCGTCAAGCGATTGCTATTCACGATGATACGGATATCTACAGTATTGTCAAAAATTATTCCCCTAAGCCTTCATGTGTATTAATTGATGAATGCCAATTTATGAAAAAAGAAGCGATTTTGCAACTGGTACGCATCGTGGATGAATTAAGTATTCCTGTGATGGGTTTCGGTCTCAAAAACGATTTTCAAAATAATCTGTTCGAAGGTAGCCAGTATATGCTACTGTATGCGGATAAAATCGAAGAAATGAAAACGATCTGCTGGTTCTGTGAACGGAAAGCCATTATGAATCTGCGGGTCAAAGATGGTAAACCTGTGTATACAGGCGAGCAAATTCAAATTGGCGGTAACGAAAGTTATTATCCGGTGTGTCGCAAATGCTACAATAATCCTCCGATTGAATAGAGGAGTACAGATTAATTCCAGCAAGTTGATAAACGCCCACAGACATGATGTTTGTAGGCGTTTTTTGATTTATTGAGAAGCAAACCACTGTAAAGCACGCTTTTCTAATAGTAATAAGATTATTTAAGTATCAGTTATTTGTATCTACCCACACTATCCCTCTACTCGTACTTCGCATATCCCGATACATTAACCATCCGATCCATAGCAAAATAAAAATATGAATCCACACAACCACTATGCCAGAAAGTTGCGGAAGGTTGCTTGTGAGTACACCCCATAGATTATACGTAATCGTTACACTCAATATACATGCGATCGCAATCCATTTACGATCCAACATTGTCACCAGCAAGATCAAGATTAACGCAGGAATACTGTAGCGTTCGTGAATTTCCGTAGGTAGCATAAAAAAGGCAAAGGATATCCATGCACCGGCTTTGAGTAAAATAGCTGTTGTAATCGTACGGCATTTCCAGAGGTAGATACCTGTATAGATCACAGCTAATAGCAACAATATAAATCCTAGATTACGCAATGAAATGATGTTCCAGAGCTTTGCTGTATCGCTTGTTGTTGGAACCGTACCTACGACATAAAACCAGATATTGAGTGCATTCAATGTCACTTGAGTGTACAAGCCTACTGCACTCATATACGCGCTTTTGAGCATCGCTTGTAATCCGCCATAAGAAGCAAAATAAATAGCGACCCCTATTACAGGAATGACGGCACCTATCGTCATATGGATCAAAGGCTTGATATTACGTTGCCACAGAGATTTCAATAGATACAATCCAAACACAGGAGCAATCACAATTGCCTGCAATTTGGTTAATAATGCTAAAAAAAAGAGTATTCCTGACAAAATAGGCGACGCTAGAAAGGTTAATAAGGCTCCAGCCATCAACATCCCATTCAAAATATCCACTTGTCCCCAGATCGAGCTATTCACAATCAGTGCTGGATTCAGGACAAACAGACACAGTAGCCCCCAACGAACAATCGCCTTTTCTTTCCCTAGCGACCAGCCAAATACAGCTATGCCTGCAACCAGATCCAGTACAATTAATAATGATTTGAAAGACAATTGACCCGCTTGAATCGTGATTCCAAATCCATGCAAAAAAGCAGCATAACCCTGCATAAATAACAAAAATAGTGGTGGGTAGTTAATATTGGGATCATGTATATAGACTGTACCCAGCCCATATTGTCGTAAGGCATTCATCCATTGTACAAATAAATTCTGATCACTCATAAATCCAGCATAACGGCTTCCTAGCCATAACCTTAACCCTAGTCCTACTGACAGTAATAGCAAAAATAACAGCCATTCTATCCATAGAGACATGGACAGACGTTGTGGCTTACGAGTGTGTCTATAGAGTCGATCTGTCATCAGTCATACCTCCTTGTATCGTTACAAAAGTGGCAGACGTTGTTCCAAGAAAATAAGACCATATGGATCGTCTCTACCTTATTCACAAACGTTGTTAGGCTCATTATACAAGCAAGCCTTTGCGGTTTGCGAATTTGTTATTCATATTCTTGACTTTGCATGATACAGAGCCGATTACACGAAATATTTGTTCCTATTTGCAAAGAAATCGGTATACTGGAAAATGTGCATCTTTTTACAAATTACGACGTAAAAGGAATAGTCTAGTGATACATTATTCAAAAGGGAGTGAACGCTATGTATTATCCTCTGCGATATATCGAATGGTCAGAGGCCAAACAAGCTGAAATCGGCGAAGTGCATCACATACATTCGTTGTCACAAGAAGAATTATTCGTACATAAATTAGTGGATGCCGTAAAGTTAAATGATCGCATATGGGTTCATGTCTCTCATGAGTCTGTCGATCATGAGAAGCATACGATCTATCTGCGTCCATTTGCAGAAGAATTACCGTCTACGTATCAGCGCAGTCTGGCGACCACGATCAGCGGGCAAAAAGATTATCCAAGCGGTCTGTCACCTGAATACTGGCTTTGGGATGGCAAAGCCTTTCAACGTCGTCATGCGATAGATTCCTATGTCGCTCCGCTTGATCTTGCTCTTCGCTTATTGGATCACTATTTGGTACAGCAAGATATCACTTACGATATTTTGTACACCGTACTGGATGCAGATCGGCAGAAAGTGATGATTTTTTTAAGTGAGGTGAACGAATCATGAATAATCGTACCAAAATGATCGCTTTCTCGTTAATGCTAGCTGTTCCTGCAACCCTTTCTGGTTGTGGCAACGATTACGATGACGATTGTCAGTATGATCAGAACGGTAATGCATATAACTGTAATACCCACAGTAGCTATTACGGTGGCTCGTCCTATTCAAAAAAAAGTAGCTCCCATAGTGGCTTCGGCAGTGGTGGAGTTAGTGGTTTCTTTTCTGGAGGTTAAGTAGATGCGACAGACACGCGCTCTTCCCTATACACGAGCACAATTATTTACCCCTCGGATTGAACAACAGGTGCCGTATCATATGATGTATGAGAAACCTTACTGCTTAACAGCGCTCACGCTGTATAAAGATTACGAATTAGAACAATTACGAGTTGGTTCTGAAAATGTAGATCATCTGTATCGCAAAACATTACAGTTTGTACAAGCACATTTGCCAGATGAATATCTATTGCAACAATTAGGCATTCATCCTGCATTGATCGAAAGCGCAAGACAAGCTATTCCTATCGATGGATTTACTCGCTTAGATTGGATTATTAGCTCTCAAGGTGAGCTGAAATGTATCGAAAATAATACAGATACCCCAAGCGGTATACCTGAAGTTGCTTTTTTAGAACAGGAATTGTTGCGTTATGCACCTGATCTACAACCTGCTTCAAGGCAGATGAATAATTGTATTCGTCAAATGTTCAAGCAAGCCGTTGATTATTATGAACAGCAGGGATTGGGGAGAATCATCCATTTCACCAGTTACGACTGGCATGATGAAGATCGTGCAAATACGTTATATATGATGGAACAATGTCTAGCGCTAGGTATTGAAGCGAAGTATATCCCTTTGGAACAATTGAAGATTGTCCCTGGTAAAGGGCTGTATCATGATGTAGAACGTATTTCTATTCTATATCGCTTGTATCCATTAGAGTATCTCGTCGAAGATCGGGAAGCTGATTCAGGTCGGCTGGTGGGTGAAGATTTATTGCAATTAGTGAACACCGGGAAGCTAGGTCTACTCAATCCAACGCAACATATTTTAACGCAAAGTAAAGGATTTATGGCTACGATCTGGTCGTTATATGAACGGAATGAACAGATGGCAGAATATACGGGATTCACTTTATTTACAGCCCAAGAATGTGAATGGATTGAGCATTATTTATTACCGACGTATTTTACAGATCAAGTCTTTGTAGAACAACAGATTCCCTATGTGGTCAAAGGTTTTTTTGGACGTGAAGGGTTAGGTACACATCTGATCGAACAACCCGAACAACATTCGGTAGCTGTATCTGAATCCCCTATTATTGATTCTAATGCTATACCTACAGAAGCCGAAGAGATTGCCGCTTATTATGAAGATCAACCCAAAATATATCAACAATTGCACCCTATGGAACCTGTATCTGTCACAACGACTGAGGGAACATTTGATGGTTATTTGTTAACAGGTGCTTTTGTTATCGGTGGTCAGTTTGCAGGATTACTTCCTCGTATTGGGGGCAAAGTCACCGATAATCTGGCTTGCTACTGTGCAGCGGCTGTTGATCCATCTGTATCAGATCGATCACACTAAATTCTACATTTAACTTTGAAGGAGGAAATACAGTGAAAAACTTTGGAACCGATTTATTACATATCGGAATAGGATTAGTGATTTTATTTGCGATTCTGTTTGTCGGGTATTATATCTTCAGCTTATTGACACGCTACAATGATAACCAGCAAATCGCTGAAGGCAACCAAGCGGCAGGCATGTATATGGGGAGTAAGTTATTAGGATTATGTATTATTGTAGGGTTAGTCTCGATTAACTCTGACGCATGGCTCGATGTATTAATCTGGTCAGGGATCGGTATTGTGATTCTTTGTCTGGTGTATCTGGTGTTCGATTGGGTTACACCACGCACTAAAGTCTGTGAACAGATCGAAAAAGGAAATATGGCTATTGCTCAACTGTTACGTTCGTTGATTATCGGAATTTCTTTTGTAATCGGAACGTTTGTTATGTAGATCCATTTATTATCAAAAAAACAGCTTTCGTATCTGAAGAATATCCTCAGACCGAAAGCTGTTTTTTTTCATTACTTATACGTTTACTACTTTAATTAAGAAGCTGCTCCGTAGGAACCGCTTTTAAATGTTGTAGGATCATACCATTTGTATCCTGCCGCTGGTGTTGCCCATGGTTCTGCTTGTGGTTCTGTAGAAGTAGCAGGTGTCTCAATCGGCAACAATGATGTTGGGCTATCTACAGTCAGACCCGATACTTGGCTTAAGCTTGTATAGCTTTCTTTCACAGCCAACCATCTTACAGTCTGTACCAACAACTTCGCATCATTCACTTCTTTGTATCCATCATAGGTTGTTTTTTTAGCGCCTGTTTCTTCACGTAGATATTTTGGAGAAGCATCTTCGACTGGTGAAGAATCACCGATAAATGCTGCTTTACCTGCTCCTACTTTAGAGATTGCTGCGTAAGGACCTTCTGCACGTCCACCGCCATTGTATACCCCTTGATCGACTGCATTGTTCCATTTAGATACAGAAGATGGTAAATATACAATTCCTTTAGCTTTGGTTGGATCTAAAATAGCTAGTGTAGAACCTGCATGCATCGCTACTGAACTCACGCCTGATGTGATTCCGAATGCTTGGGAAGAAGCTACGATATCATTGGCATTCACATCACCTAGCGCGTTGTAACGGAAACGAATACCAAAGTTCGACCCTAACCAGTCCGAACCGCTTACACCTTGCATTGCTGGAGAAGCCGCTTCTTCAGCTGTCATGCCTTTAGTTGGGTTACTGTAAGCACCACGACGGTAGCCATTGATCGCTTCAGATCCATCCCAACGGTTTTTGTTACGGTCTGCATTATAATGATCGGCAATAAAGAAAATACTACCGCCACCTTTTACATATTGAAGCATTGCTGCTTGTTCTGTTGCTTTGAAAGGAACGTTAGGCTCAGCGATAACGAATACATCGTATCCTTTGATCTTATCATAAGTGATCGCTTGCTCTCCAAATGTATAGGGTACTGGACGAGTAAGTGCATCTACTGTAAATCCATCTGCTTTGAGTCCATTTGCAAAGTCAGAGAATCCACCATCGATTACCCAATCTGCTGCACCCGCTGTTTGAGCATGTGTGTTATCAAACAATACTTTTTTACCTGTACCGTTAGGAAGAGGTGTATCTGTCCCTGGTTCTGTAGGAGGTGTAGTTGTGCCGCCATCTAAAGTAACAGATGATGGGCTTTTCACACCTGCAAAATTATTATATGCACCGGCTGTACCTGTAACGACAATCGTTTTGCCAATTAGACTTGGATTGCTCTGTAAACCGAACTGTGAACGAAAAGCAGTACTCAATTGTACATCTAACAGCTTGCTTGTTGTACGTTCGCTGCTACTGTCTGCGATTAATACATTGAAATCATTTGCAAATGGGCTTGTAAAATCGCCTGTAGAAGCTCCTGAAGCATGTCCAACAACAATCCCTTTAACTGTAATTGTAGACCCGCCACTTTGAGCCTGAATCGCTTGAGCAACAGTTAATGTTGTTGCTGCTTCTGCTACCGGACGATATCCACCCAATAAAGAAATGAACATCAATAATGCTGTCAAAAGCACTATCGTTAACTGCTTCGTTACCACCTTATGCATATAACAATTCCTCCTTTGATAGGTAGAGACAGAATAACTCATTCTGATTCTCTTATTATCATAATTCTATTTTGTCTATCTAATTCCTCTTTTATGTAAATTTTTAATTAAAAGTAAATTTAAACATCCAGAACACTGTAAATATACTAAAAAATACGATCTCATCAACAATAAGAGATCGTATATCTATTTTGAATACTATAGGACTGGCTAGATTATTAAAGTGAAGACTGTGCTAGACAGGAACGATTGCGCCCTTGCTGTTTGGCTTGATACAACGCTTGATCGGTCTTTTCTAACAATTCATCCCACGTCAGTGCAGGATACATCCCAATGCCGATCGAGATGGTGATATGAATCATTTTGCCATCAGGTAATATAAATTTCTTCTTCTCCACATTGGTACGTAACGTCTCTGCAATCATTTTGGCTTCGGTTAATTGACAATATTCCAGCCAGACTGCAAATTCTTCTCCACCTTTGCGAGCACCATAATCGGTACTGCGAATACTTTGTTGAATTACATTAGCAAGCTGAAAAAGTACGGCATCCCCCGCAGGATGACCATACACATCATTTACTTTTTTAAAATGATCAATATCAATAAACAGTAGCGAATGTGCCATATCGGTTTCCTGATGTTGCAATTGCTCAAACTTCTTCTCAAAAGCTCTTGGATTATGCAATCCGGTCAAAAAGTCGAATTGAGCTTCTTTGCTGACTTTTTCAAACAATTCGTTATTTTTGCGCAGGGATCGAGTAAGCATAAAAATAAATAAAGTCGCCGCTGATTCCACGACAATAAAAACCAATACTTTATCAATTTCATTTCTTCCTAATACAATACATAAAGAAGCCGTAGCAATAATCGTCAGTGCAATGCCTGAATATAACCATTTTTTATAAAAAGTCATACTTCGCGAAAAAATCCATGAAGCGACAATACACAGCGTCGCCGCATTGATTAATCCTAATATTGCGCTTAACCCTATCGTTGGACTCAATATAATACGGGTGATCATGATCATAATCGTGGTGATAATCCCAGCTACACTGCCACCCATACTGATCGAAAGTACAATTGATATCTGGCGTAAATCCAGCAAAACATTATCTCCAACTGGAAAGGTGAATTGCATCAATGTCGCTCCCAAGCAACCGAAAAAAAGTCCGATCCATTGACGCTTTATATAGGTACTTGTTTTGAAATGGGCATTCAAATAATTCAATAACATACTTCCAAAAAAAGAAAATGTTGCTAGAATACAAAAATTCATAAATAAGTCTTTGAACAACATTTGTTCACGTCCCTTTGACTGCGAAAATAATAAGTATATCTATATACATCGTCAGTCTAACGATTTTATTCAATAGTCCTTATTTATTATTTTAGAGGGCGATACAAAACTGGTTTCTGCCTGCTTTTTTCGCTTGATACAATGCATCATCTGTTTTGTCTAATAATTCGTCACACGGGTGCAGTGGATAAAACCCAATACCAATAGATACAGTAAGCGACACTT
Source organism: Paenibacillus sp. PK4536 (assembly GCF_028594455.2). Taxonomy (NCBI): domain Bacteria; kingdom Bacillati; phylum Bacillota; class Bacilli; order Caryophanales; family Paenibacillaceae; genus Paenibacillus; species Paenibacillus sp. PK4536. The sequence continues at coordinate 1,607,026 of NZ_CP126313.1, read as the reverse complement.
GTCGTCCATCAGGAATCACAAAGGTATGTTTCTCTATATTTTTGCGAATGTTCTCTGCCCATTCTATCGCCTCCGCTTGCTGTTCTACATGTTCTAAGATCAGAGAGAACTCTTCTCCTCCTTTGCGAGAACAATGATCACAGACACGCACACTACGACGTAACACCTCTGCAAATTGAACCAGTACAGCATCTCCAGCAGAATGACCGTACTGATCATTAATCATTTTAAAATGATCAATATCTAACAGAAACAATGCAAACGGGATATGCTTTTCCTGACTTAACTGATTGTACTTCATTTCAAATCCCCGATAGTTGTATAACCCTGTGAGAAAATCCAATTGTACTTCTTGACTCATAGCATCATACAGTTGGTTATACCGTCTTAACCGCTCAATTAATAAATATGTAAAAATAAATGATGAAAATAAAATAAGGATAAACAGAATCAGTGTCGTTTCTTTGGTAAACCCTGACCAGATTAGGAAAAAGAATAATGAGTTCAATGTCGAAATCAATGAAGTTATTACCCATTTACGACTAAACGATTGCCGGGTTCGAAAAACAAGATAGGTGATTAGAAGTGTCATGCAGGCGTTAGCTATCCCTAAAAAAGAAACGATACTGATTGGAGCAGACAGCCATAAGCGTGCAATTGAAATAATAAGGGTGGTAATCGTCCCTGAGATGCCTCCACCGAGCACTGTTGCTACAATAATAGGAATTTGGCGCAGATCCAGTAATGTTCCGTTATCTAATTTGAATGTAAAGTGCATCTGAATAATACCAAATAAACCCAAAAAAGCCCCTGTTAAGCAGCTTAAAACAAATGGACTAATACGCGGGTTGCTACGCCAATTACGAAAAACGATATTCCCAAAAAATAAAAAAGTAGAGATGATACAAAAATTAATAAACATATCTTTTATGATCATAAATAAAGTACCCCTTTTACTCTAAATCGCTTTCTATCTATACCTTATCTATTGTTCAGAGCAAAAGGTCTGATAGCAATATAGATTCGTCTAAGCATAATGTAATCTAACATGGAAATCACTTCAAAATTGTCTTTTTCACTTTACAATTTGGGTATAGTTCGATAAAATGTCCAATAGACCAATCATCCTACCTTTAGGAGTGAATATTATTTTTAATAAATTAGAAAAACAATCGTTGGTAGATCAAGTCTATTCACAGATTGAACAACGAATCAAAAATAACAGCTGGGCAATTGGTATGCGTATTCCCAAAGAAGCTGAATTAATGGAACAGTTCGGTGTCAGTCGTAATACATTACGTGAAGCTGTTCGTGCACTTGTTCATGTCGGTCTGTTATCGACCAGACAAGGGGACGGAACATTCGTGATCGCTAACAGTGAACTGCATTCTGTTTTGCAAAAGCGGGTACAAAATTCCACCGTTGTTGAAGTTCTTGAAGTGCGGCATGCACTCGATCGCGAAGCCGTTGCACTCGCTTGCCTTAGACGCACCGATGAGGATCTACAACAGATGGATCATTATGCTGATTTGTGCCAGCAACATATCGATGCAGGGCAGATCGCTGAATTTGTAGAAGCCGACTTTAAGCTACATCAAGCTATTACAACCGCTTCTTACAATCAATTGCTGATTGATCTCTATGCTCACCTGTTTGAACAGATTCAAATGTCGATTACCAGTACAACTGAGCTGAGTGATTCGTATTGCACAGGACATCGTAATTTGATTCAAGCGATTCGTGAACAACAAAGTGAACAAGCGATGTTGATTGTAGATGACTATATTACTTATTTTACGGATCGACTTCAGTCATTGGATCACTCTCCATCGCCTGAAGACCAAGGATGATCTATCCATGTGTTACTTATTAGGGTATCAACGCTTGAACGATCAAGTGTTATAGAAAGGACTAAGAAATGAACCGTACTTCTTTGAACGATGCGGAATCAGGATTATCCCTGAGGAATCCGCTTTTTGTATTGATTTGTATTTTGTTTACCGCTATTAATATGCGTAGCCCTATTACGGCGATCAGTCCGTTACTGGATTTGATCCGTCACGATTTCCCAGTCTCTAATACGATGGCTGGATTTTTGACCACTATTCCTTTGGTTGCTTTTGCGATTCTTTCTCCTTTTGTCGCTAAGCTAGCTGGAAAGTACGGCATGGAACGTATTATTATTATCTCGCTGATGGTCTTAACCGTCGGTGGTTGGTTACGTCCTTTTGGCGGACTGCCTATGCTGTTAATCGGTACATTTTTAACAGGTCTGGCGATTGCAATCGTCAATGTAATTTTGCCGGGTATGATCAAGCGCGAATTTCCTTTTCGTGTTGGGATTATGACCAGTATTTATTCGATCTGTATGAATGTATTCGCCGCTACCGCTTCAGCAGTAAGTCTACCTTTAGCTAATACGGGACTCGGTTGGAAAGGTTCGATTTTGATCTGGACGGTGCTTGCGATGGTCGCACTGATCTTATGGATTCCGCAACAACGTTACAATCAACCTGCCAAGTTAATGAAACACAGTGTCAAAGCCACTCGCAGTGTATGGCGTTCTCCTTTGGCTTGGAAAATTACAATTTTTATGGGTATGCAATCTATGATTTTCTATGTATCGATCGCATGGTTGCCTGATATTTTGCAAGAACAAGGACTGACTAATATTCAATCCGGTTACATGTTATCTTTAATGCAATTTTCGATGTTGCCATTTAACTTTATTATTCCTATTCTAGCGGCGAAGCTCAAAACACAGCGTCCACTGGTATTATTCACCGTAATGTTGTACCTAATTTCACTGCTGGGCATTATCTTTGTAGATGGCTACTTATGGTGGACAGCTACATGTCTGATTTTATTAGGGATTGCAGGTGCTTCTTCATTCAGTCTTTCCATGATGTTTTTCAGTCTGCGTACACATACTGCTAATCAAGCGGCTGATCTATCTGGAATGTCGCAATCAATTGGTTACTTGCTTGCGGCATGTGGTCCTACCCTTTTCGGGATACTACATGATGTCACAGGCAACTGGAAATTACCGCTCAGTATACTGGTAATCGCTACTTTCGTGATTCTTTATACCGGAATGATGGCAGGCGGTAAAGGCTTTATTCATCCTGAAGAAAAAACAGCTTCTGCTAGCTAATTCAATCAAGTATGTGTGAATACCCTTAAAATCGGGTATGTTTTATAAGAGATCAGATTTAAAGGAGGAGCTAAATAATGACTACTGATTTAATTTCAGTTAAGAAGTTGAACAATGGTGTAAATATGCCCTGGTTTGGTCTGGGTGTATGGCAAGTTGAAGATGGTAACGAAGCGATTGATTCGGTAAAAGCTGCACTTAAAAGCGGTTATCGTGCAATAGATACAGCTGCTGCTTATGGTAATGAAGAAAGTGTCGGCAAAGCAATCAAAGAATCAGGGATTGCTCGTGACGAACTATTCATTACATCAAAAGTATGGAATAAAGATCAAGGGTATGAATCGACTCTTGCTGCTTTTGAAGAAACGATGAAGAAATTAGATCTAGACGTATTGGATCTCTATCTGATTCACTGGCCTGTTGCTGGTAAATATAAAGACACATGGCGTGCTATGGAAAAACTATACAAAGACGGACGTATTCGTGCGATCGGCGTAAGTAATTTCCAAACCCATCATTTAGATGATTTGTTAGCTGATGCTGAAGTGGTTCCTGCGGTCAACCAAGTGGAATTCCATCCGCTATTAACGCAAACCGAATTGCTTGCGTATAGTGAAGAAAAAGGAATTCAATTGGAAGCATGGTCTCCATTAGCACGTGGTAAATTATTCGACAACGAAGTGATCAAAGAGATCGCTGATAAATATGGTAAAGAGCCTGCTCAAGTGATCTTACGCTGGGTACTCGATAAAGGTGTCGTCGTGATCACGCGTTCGGTTAAAGAAAAACGTATCGCTTCTAACGCTGAAATCTTTGATTTCAAATTAACGGTTGAAGAAATTGATCGTATCAGTGCACTCAACAAAAATGAGCGTACCGGTCCAGATCCAGACAACTTCGATTTCTAAATCTAAAATAAAAGCTTGAATGTACTGCTATAACAGAGTGCATTCAAGCTTTTTTTGATACAAAAAAGCTCCCGACATCTGCCGGAAGCATAATAATAACTCAAGCGCTATTCGCTATTTGAATTATTTTTCGTTATAAGCGATCAACCTACAATTGAACTACGATTGCCTAGTAAAGCTTGTTTGAGATGGTTGTATTGATTAAGTATGGAATCTACTCTTCTAGACTGGTCCAATACGCGGCGATCGTGAAGGTCATAAAACTGCACCATTTCATTAAGTTCCCGGCGCTCTAGTTCTATCGATTCCTCAATCTCTTTTAGATGTTCCAAGAAACTCACCTCCTACCGCAGTATCTTATCAAGCATTATCATGAAAACTATTCTTTTCTATACAATCTTCTACAAGCCTAGTCTTCATCAAACAGTACAACATGTAAATAGAGTACTTTCTAAGAATTTTACCAAACGATTCCTAATTCTACCATATCAGATTTACACGTACTTTATATTCTAAAGTGAACTATACCGTCAACCTTTAATTATATATCAAAATGCCCTGAACGAGCTACTTTTGTTTTTAAATATTTTTCATTAAATTCAGAGATATCGCCCCATAACGGTACACGTTCTTTCACTTCGGCTCCTGAACGTTGTAATGCTTCTAATTTGCGCGGATTATTTGTAATCAATGTTACCGGCAATGTACGTAGATGATTCAACACATTTATCGCGTCATCATAATTACGCATATCATCTTCAAATCCAAGTTCTAGATTCGCTTCTACCGTATCCATTCCTTGTTCTTGCAAGACATAAGCCATCGCTTTGCTGAATAGACCAATACCACGTCCTTCATGATTTGCCAGATAAAATAACGCACCTGATCCGTGAGCTGCAATCATTTTCATCGACTGCTTCAATTGGAATCCACAGTCACAACGCTTACTTCCAAAGATATCACCTGTATGACAAATGCTATGCATCCGAATTAAAGCATCTGGAGATTGTTTGAAATCACCATATACAAGTACACTCGATTGTTGCGCTTCTGCTAAATTAGATGAAGATAACATTTCAATAATAGCCGCTTGATCATAATCACCTTCACCGCACAAATTCCCCGGCATACTATCGCATCGCAACCAGCAATACCACTGGAATACAACAGTCTCATTGTCCAAATTGACAGGTAAACGAATCGGCCCTACTAAGTAGATTGATTTATCTGAGCTAGGTACGATTTGAATATGATCTTGCAAAGCCGCTGTAATTTTAGGATTAATCATTATTATTACCTCCAGAGTCCATATGTTCATGTTCTATCCTGTATATGATTGTAGATACGTTATATGAAGTGATATGGATTATATGCCTTCATGTTGGAAAGATGCAAATTGTGCGCGAAAAGCAGCTTCTTTGACCAGTTGGCTATCCAGTTCAGCCGCAGTCTCAGGACGACGGGCATGTTCAAATTCTTTTAATCGGCTTGCGCTAAACTGATGAGTAGACAGCGCATCAATGAGAATCGGAGCCAATACATGAGCATCCTTCATCGCGCTATTTACACCAATAGCTCCGGTGGGGCTAAATGTATGCGCCGCATCTCCCATAATGACTAATCCATCTTGCACCCATGTATCACAGACACAGCTCTGCACTTTGAGCAATACGAAATCTTCCCATGAACGGATATGCTGATCGACAATAGGTGTTAATTCAGGGAAGGCTTCAGTCAGTGAGCGCACAAAAGATTCAAAAGGAGTCTTGCGTAATTGAGGATACGTATCTTGCGGAATATTCCAACCGATTTGGAGATACCCGCCTTCTTGACTGAAAACCGATAACTGCGCATCTTGTGCCAGAGCCATTCGTACCGTTGCAGGCCACTGTGCAGGCGCAGGAATACGTGCCCATAATAGATCGAACCCATGCTTTACAATATCTGCATGAATCCCCGCCAGCTTACGTACCGAAGAATATCGACCATCTGTACCTACTACAATCTGGCTACGGATGATTAATTCTTGCCCTTCATGCCTTACTTTAACACCGTTAACAGACCCATACTGTGGATCTCGTATCAGGTCAATCACCGTGGTATTCATCATCAATTCATAATTAGAATACGGTAAAGATTGATCTAATAGAACCTGTAGCAGATGTTTTTGCGGTACATGAATACCGGTATGTTGTTCTCCAGGTGCAGGTTGAATCGTTTTGATGATTTGACCATGCTGAAAATATTCTACACGTTCCATCAGTAACAGCCCTGCTTCACGAACTTTTTCATAAAGCCCGTATTGCTTCAGAATCTGCTCACCCTGTGTATTCAAATGTTCACCACGGAACTCTTTATCAATATGACCATGACGTTCTAACAAAATAACAGATACTCCTTGTGCAGCCAGTAAATAACCTAACAATGCACCGCCAGGCCCTGCTCCAACTATACATACATCTGCAACCTTTTCCATCAGATTGTTCTCCTTACCTTGCTTTTCAGTAGCTTTATTTATAATAGTTCAAATAGTAATTTTTATTACTTACTTTTAATAAGTTAATTATATTTTAAGATACTAATCCTTGTCAACTTTTGCATAGACTGCAATCAACAACCTGTTTGCGTAACCTAAAAAGCCAGAGCATCATTACGCTCTAGCTTCTTTATCGGTTGCAGATCACAAATTAATTTGAGGTTTCTGGGAATGTAATCCACTTTTAAGACCTTCTATATCTAATCCATCTGTAGCAAAGGCTTGCCGAACAAGCATCGGTTGAATAAATTCATCGTATTTGCCTAGATACGGAGCTTCTTCTTCTGCTAGTAATTGTTCTGGATTCTCAATCCGTTCACACTCTGCAATAATCTCAGCAGCAATCTCGGCGGCATCAGCTTGACCAGATACCACGAAGTAATACGGTTCTAGCGGTGTCACTGATCGCAGCCCTAGACGCTCAGATAGATTGTTTTTGAGCAAACGCTCCAGTGTACGGAAAGGTTTGCTTCCAATCCATGGCAAAATAAAGCAGGAATCACCTCCAGCAGGTAACACGATTTTTTTGAGCAAATCGGTTTCTCTCGCTAATCGACGGGCTCGTTCTAATCGTGCTTTAGCTTGTGGAGCTAGATACGGATAATGATCGTTCGATGCCAGAATCTCACGAATCTTCTGCATAATCATCGTATCCATATCACCGCCAGCACCAAGCCAGAGCGTATCGACTTTACCTTTGGATGACTTCACATAGACAGCACGGTGACGACTATCAATCTCTTCTACTTTCCAGAGCTTACCTGCTAATGAAAAGCAGTACCCCGGTGGCGGAACAGTAGTAATCGAACCAATTTCTTCAGATCCATTGTAGACAGCATGTTCTTCATCGTCTTTGAATACCGCATAGAAACGGAAATTGTTTACGATCTTTTCACCTGCTAGACCGATAATCAATGTTCCTTCTTCGGTATATTGAAGATGATCCAGTTGCAGTAGATATTGTAGAAAAGACTGATATTGCTCTGCACTAAAATGTCTAAAAGGCGGTAACGTTAGAATAGCACGTGCTAATTCAGCAGGCTCAGCTTCGCCCATACTTTTGAGAATACTCATCGTCTGGTGATACAGAATCCCGATCGGTAATTTGCGAGCACTGAAAGGCTCCACCCATTTCTGCTTCACATACAATTCGATGACTGCAATCGCACGCAACATAATCCACGGCATACGTGCAGGTAATTGCGCTTCTTCATCTTCTTCTTCCGGACAGACAAAGATCATTTCTGAGACCGAACCTTCACGCCGTCCTGAACGTCCTAAGCGCTGTACAAAGCTGGAGCATGAATAAGGTGCTCCTAACTGGATCACACGTTCAAGTTCTCCTAGATCGATCCCGAGTTCAAGTGTTAACGTAGCCGCGGCAACAGCAGGCCCATATCCTTCACGTAAAGCGGCTTCGGCTTCTTCTCGTAACAATGCCGAGATACTGCCATGATGCACATGAAAAATATCAGGTTCATGACGATTAGCCGCGACAGCTCTCATTTCCAGTGTAATATATTCAGCATCTGAGCGACTATTAGTGAAGATCAGTGCTTTTTTATGATGAGTCTGATCGTAAATAAAGTTATGATACGCCTGTTGAGCATATTCTAATTGTTGCGCTTGTTCTTCATTACGAGCGTTGGGAAATGAAAAGTGTTCGATACTGAGGCGCAATTTGCGATTGCCTTCAGGCGATACGATCTCAACCGGTTGCCCTGTGCCTGCGGCTAACCACTGCGTCGCACTTTCATAATCGCTTAGTGTCGCAGATAATCCGATCCGTTGCGGACGACAACCACCCATACGCTCAATACGGGATAATTGAGATAATACCTGAATGCCACGATCGGCTCCCATAAAAGCATGGACTTCATCGACAACGATATACCGTAGATCACCGAATAATGCCGGAATCGAATTGGGACGATTCATCAACAATCCTTCCAGTGATTCCGGTGTAATCTGTAAAATACCTGAAGGATTTTTCATCAGCTTGGTCTTCTGTGACTGAGGGACATCTCCATGCCAGTGCCAGACTGGAATATCTGAATCTCGCAATACGCCTTTGAGCCGTTCAAATTGATCATTAATTAAAGCTTTGAGCGGCCCTATATATAAAATGCCTACCGATTTGGACGGATGCTCATGTAAAGCCGTTAATGCTGGAAAAAAAGCAGCCTCTGTTTTACCAGAAGCTGTCCCTGAAGCGATAAGCAGATGATGAGGTGTGTCCAGAAGGACGCGACAAGCTTCCACCTGTGCTTCACGCATTTCTTTCCATCCACTGCGATACATGTATTCTTGTATAAACGGAGCCAGTCGGTAAAAGGGATGATTTCTACTCATAAATCAAACTCCGCTAGAAAATCATCCACTTCATCTTTAGGCGCAGACGGTTGAGGAGCTGTCCCGCTTGATGTTGCACGTTGATTCGGTGATGGATTAGGTTCCACATCTGGATCTGCACCATATCCTCCACCATGTGAATTTGTTGGTGCTGTCGCTAACTGCCCTAACAATTCATCGAATGATAATTCTTCATTGAAATGAAGAGTATTCAGCAAATCTACAAAATCACGCACTACTTCACGAGGTGTCAGCAATTCTTCTGCACCCATCCGGGAAACCGCAATTTGCATAAAAGCGACCAGTTGATGTTGCTCTAATGTCGATTGGTATTTGTGATGCTGACTATGAATATCACGTAGCTTTTGTAGCATTAACAATATTTCTTCATGAGATAACATTTCCAAGCGAATCACAGGACCGGCAAAATTTTTGGTTCCACTGCTACCGAACCGACTTTCAGATAAACGGGAACGCAGCGCTTCATAGCTATATAATCCACGACGAGGGTCTTCTACAAATTGAGGTGTTCCACCGACAAATACACCCAGATGCCCTGCTTTACCCTGCATCGTATCATTGAAGATCGTGAGTAGCTTTTCATAGTTACTTTGACGGGAGACGCTATTGGAAATTTTGTATAAGTTCACGCCTTCATCGACAAATAATAGCAACCCCTGATAACCGATACGAGCGGCAAATTCTGCCCATAATTTCATATAATCGTACCAGCCATCATCATCAATAATGACGCCTACATTCAGTTCACGTCTGGCTTCAGTACGGGTAGGATATTCGCCACGTAACCAGCGTAGTGCCGATTGCTTGAGCGTATCTTCCCCTAAGCGAATCCCTTGCCAGTACGCCGACAACACTTTGGCAAAATCAAATCCGTGTACCCAGCCTTCCATTTCTGATGTTACCGAATGGATACGACGTTGCACTTCAATCCCGATCGAAGGATCATCGGCAGATACATTATTTTCTTCCATTACTTGTTGTTGTAGTGTGGATATCCATTTCTGTAACATCGACTCAAGAGCTCCGCCATCTGGACGGGTACGTGTCGATAGATTGGTCATCAGTTCACGGTATGTTCCAAGTCCTTGACCTTTCGATCCTGTAAGACGACGTTCCGGAGATAGATCGGCATCGGCTACCACAAACCCACGATCCATTGCATAATTGCGGATCATTTGTAGTAAAAAGCTTTTACCACTACCATAACGACCTGTAATCAATTTGAACGCTGCTCCACCATCGGCCACATTATCCAGCTCACGTAGAATCGATTCCACTTCATATTTACGACCAACCGCTACATGTTCCAGACCGATACGGGGAACAACCCCTGCCGCAAAAGAATTCACTAATGCGGTGGTGATACGTTTGGGTATTTTCACTTCATTCATTTTCTTTTCACCTCATGATGATTGCATCAAGCACTGTTCTATATTCTTCCATAATCGTACCTTCTTCAAGTAAAAGGTCACCGATTGTATCCATCGCCAGATCATTAATTTCATCAACTAGCAGTGCTGGCATCGTGCCACCTTTACTAGCAATATCACGTAAAACAGAATCGCTAACTTCATCCAATAATCCCGCCAAAAATTGAATATGATGCGGTTGTAGACCATCGATCCAATCTTGCCACGCTTCATCCCATTCAGCAGGCAAAGGAGACAGAATAGTGATTGTCGATAAATCGGTTGGTTGTATATTAGACAAGGACGGTGAAGCCACTGGAAGTTGTTGCTCGTTTTCCACTTGTGCTGTTGACTGTAATTGCTCGATTCCCTGTACTTGCTCTGCTTGTTGTATAGTTGGTTCTGGTGCAGATTGTTGAGTTTGCTCTAATTGTTCTTTCGCTTCGAGCACAGGAGCATCAATAGCTACAGCATGTTCAGCGATCCATGTTGTCCATTCTTCTTCACTACTGATCTTTTCTTCTTCCCGTAAAGTCAGCATTTGGCGAACCACATCCGAATCGGCTTGTAATTGCTCTAACACCGATGTATCGATCTGAACTTGTCTTGGTGCAGGCACTTCTTCTTGCACTGTAAATACACGCTTGATATACCGTTCAATCAAGCGAGCAATCTCAGGTTCAATTGGTGGATTAATACGCAGTCGACCACTGAATTCGAGATGACGACGTAGTTCATTTTCAGTTAATTTGACGATACTGGTTAGAAAATCTCGTAAAGGCTTATGTTCGCACAAAGGTAATCGTCTGACAGTAGCTGTTCGACCATAGATGGTTGAGTCATAGACAGCACTGCGGAACAGATAGCGCTCTGTTTCCCGATAGACGGTTGGACGGAAAATTTGAATTAGACGTGCACCCTGCTGTTTTTCCAGAAAAGCATCGACAGCCGCTAATACTTTGGGCACATATTCTTGAATCCATTCGCTACCCTTTTCAACATAAAAGCGACTACGTTCAATATCGTAATCCAGTAAACGATGTAATAGTTCAAATGGAATCTGTACAGGCTGTGATGACCAGATACGCTCCCATTCCAGATCATCCAGTTCGGTTGGTAAATGGTCTGGCGCTGCAATCATCAATTCGCTTAACGATTCATTCAGTCCATGTACTTGCCCAAAGTCCAATACCCACTGTGGAATATATCGATCTAATTTAATAAATTTTTTACGATATTGACGCCATAAATTCATTAAATATTGATGTCCTTCTAACGGTTGTTGCCAGCCTGCTCCATTAATAATCTCATAACACATTAAGAAAATATAAGACAAATCGGTTGCAGGATATCGACCTTCACGTACCTCTTGTCTCCAGTAGAAATACCACTTTTTCTGTCGCCAGGTCATACTTTCGTAAGTCGGCCAGTAGCTCATAAAGGGTACAAATTCAGCTTCTTCTTCCCGATGTTCAATCATTTCATGAGCACGCTTCGCAAAAATGTGTTCTGCGGTCTGAATCGCTGACTTGGAACGTAGTTCTTCATCGGTTTCTACTAAGATAGAATTGGACGATTCAGCATAAGAAACATATACCGGTGCTAGATCTGTATTCATCGTAGCAGCTTCTTCGTGATCGTGTTGAATACGATGATCGGGAAGCTCAAGATTTATTTCTGCTACAGGGTTCTCTACAGCATCTTGTGAGTGTACCACTTGATGTTCAGCATCATCGATAGGTGGAATCTTCCATGAAGACATCGATGCACAATCTACAGGAATATAAGATGCCTGCTGCTTGGAATTCACTACTTTATACGTAGCTGGTTGTTGAAGCTCCATTTCATAACCACTGATCTCATCCGGATCACGATCACGTGAAGGTCGCTCTGAGATCGACTCTGGTGAGAGGTTTACAGAAGGAGTATCTTCTTTTTTATATTGAAAAGACTGTAGCCAGCCTTGATGGTCATAGATAATATGATCTTTTTTCCAATCTTCGTCTAATGTGGTGTCTGTAGTATCTATAGAAATATCAGCTGGACGCTCAGGGATACGCAATCCACGTTCTTCAGTTCCCCACTCAAATTCAGCAAATCCACCTTTACGTTCGCTCACTTGTGGCAATCCAGATTGAAGTGCACGCTTCACCATCATTGGAAAAGCAGGTGGTAATTCAGTCAAAGGATGGTCAGGATCAACAATCGCATATTCACGCACAACCGAATGAAATAATTTGAGCAGACTGGTCTGAGCCGTTCGCATATGAGGTTCATCTAACTGTTGACCTTCTGCATAGATCGCTAAACGTAAGCGAGTGGTTAACTTATTCATCGCTTTATAGACTTTGCTTGTCACACTATCTGTTAATTCATCAGGTTCTAAATAAATAGCAATATCGACGCCACCTGGTAAAATGGCGGCTCTTCCAGTCAAAAGACTTGCAGGCACAGCTATAAGTGGTAATGTCGATTTGTTTTTGGCAGTACTCGTCTTGCTCGATAGTTCAGACGCTTCTTGCCAGTACGAACCAAGTGTGGGTTGCCACAATTTTTGCAATCCAGTCAGTAGAGGCTTTTTCCCAATAATGGCAATCTTACATGCTGGAAATTTACGAATATATTCTTCCAGAAAATGCTGTAAAGACTCGCTGTGTCTCATCACGCCACCTAAGATGCCGCCTGAAATTCCCCAGTGTGTCAAAAACTCAAAATGCTGTTCTAGATCACGCTCTGTCGGCAATACCAAATCTGGAATCAACAATTGTTCCCACGGTCCGCTCAGTCGTTCAGAACCACGCTGAATAATCTCTTGCGATGTTAATTTACTATTTTTATCAAGCGATGTTCCGTCAGCCATTCTCCCCATCGGTCCTAGCCCTAATTCTCTTAGAACATCGGCTTCAATCTGTCCATGCTCATGAAGACCCACATAGGTTCCAGATGCACCAAGACGACGAGACAATTCTACCGCAGGATAACGAATCCCACTAATCTCGATCATCGGTACTGCTGTCACTTGTCCAACACCATTTTTGGCATCTCGTCTACCTTCTAACACCCATTTGGCTTCTACATGTACCCCATCGGTAAATTCTTCCGGAGCCGCATAAGGAATATAGTCGTCAGCCACTTGAAAATTCTGATCTTGTGCATAAGCAGGATCAATACCATAGATGATTTCTTCATCCACCGTATCCTCTAAATAATGATCAAGATCATCGACAGCATAACTGGATTCAGCTGAAGTCGAGATTGCTATCGTTGTGGTAGGCTCGCTTCCTCCTGATAAGACGGCTTCTGCACTTCCGTCATAACTAGCATCAATAGGGGTACCATCAAACAACTCTAATGTACCCGGGACTAATCGCGCTAATCGAGTGTATAATTTATGCGCTTCTTCTGGCTTGAGCAGACATTCACTATGCCCGTAAGAAGAATGTTGCCATCTATGATCAGCATTACGAAGTGTTTTACCCATAACCATCTGCTGTACTTCCTCAGCTTGTTCCTCTTCCACGACTCCATCTGCACGCGAAATATGCAGGAAAAAGCCTCGATCTTCTTCGAAGCTTAATAATGCCGTATAGGTTCTATCTGTATAGGATATTGGCGATGGTGAATGCATAATAGACTCCTTGCCTTTCCTTCAATAATATTGATAATCCGTTTGGTAAACATAATATCCCATTATACATGAACCCGATGGGAGAATGGTATAGGTTACGAACATATTTTCGTTTATTTCTTTTTATTTTCTACAGTTTTTCTACAATTGCTTACAAATTTATAATCTGGCTGGAATCTGAAAAGAGCGATGTACCCAACCGATCAGATCCATTTCATCACTCAGACCTCCGATATAACTGATATATCCATCCGGACGAATCAGTACATATCCCCCTTTGCCCATGCCATAGCGCTGATGAAGATCATGGTCTGCGTCCACATGAATATGAGAAGGTAACGGTAAAGGAGTCATTAACGGATGATCCGGTAACCAAATATGCACGTCAATAATATCTTTCCATTTCACAGCCACTTGAGTCAGTAAAGAACGGTGATCCGGTTCGTCGATATCATCTTCGAGTGTTGGTGGCTTAGGACTTGGAATCACGGGATGTTCTCCTGCAAATAAAAGTAGCGTATGTCGAGGCGATTGTCCGTATCCTCCATCAGGTACTCGTTCTCCTGCATGAAGCATCGGGCGATGCCAGCCTTTGCCGTGTTGTACGATTGGACTACGGTCATATGCTATACCTGTTTCTGAAAGTAAGCGGAATAAGCGTTTTTGAATTACTTTACGTGAAGAGAGTAGCGGAGCGACTGTATTGCGAATAGCGATCGGTACAGAATGACGTGTAGTCGCTAGCTTGGTGAATAATGATGTACCTCGTAACAACTGCTGTCCAATCGGTTCACGTTCAGCATGATAACTATCCAATAGACTCTCCGCAGCATACCCCTGACACACTAGCGCTAATTTCCACCCTAGATTAAAAGCATCTTGTATCCCGGTATTCATCCCTTGTCCACCAATCGGTGAATGAATATGAGCGGCATCCCCTGCTAGAAAAATAGACCCTGTGCGATAGTTTTTCACTTTACGCTGATGAACAGCGAATTTTGCCAACCAGATCGGATCAGACATATTTACTTTGATCGGCAGACAAATATCCAGTACTGCTTGAATATCGGCTAATGATATCGATTGCTCTTTGGAAGAAGAAATCACATGCTCAGGTGGCATCCCGATAATGACTCGATGTCGATGATTTAACATCGGGAAAAAGGCAGTCAGATAGCCTTTATTAAGATACACATGCAGTTTGTTATGATCTTGCTTCCAATCGATCTTTACATCTGCCAAAGCAAACGATTGAGCTAACGCTTCGCCTTCAAATGGAATCCCGCTCAGATGACGAACCGTACTATGAGCACCATCACAACCTACTATCCAGCGTGCAGATATCTCTTCTTCTAACTGAGCGTCACCTGCCATATGTTGCACGATAGCATGTACCTGAGAATGTTCCTCATCACCCTGATGTAATGATATTAATTCAGTTTGCCGTTCTACAGTGCCATCTAGTGCTGTTAAGCGATCAATAAGTACCTGTTCGGTGATATTTTGTGGAACCATCAGCACATAAGGATAAGGGCTCTGGATCAATGAAGGGAACTCGACCTGTGCGAGTACTTTGGTATAGCTTGATGCTTGCATTCCGGTGACTTGATGTCCTTGAGCGATTAATGTATCTGCTACCTCTGCTTGATGTAATAATTCTAATGTCCGTGCCATCACACCTAGCGCTTTGGAATAGATCGAAGGATGAGCACATTTGTCGATAATACGATATGAGATGCCGCGTCTCGCCAGTTCAATCGCAAGCGTCAGCCCTGTAGGTCCTGCTCCTACAATCAATACATCACAATGATGAATATCCCGATAACCATTAGAATGAATCGTCATAGCTACACCTCCTTTGATCTACAACATAAAGGTACTCTTTATTTCAATGATTGCCGTGCTAAATATAAGCTATAATCAATCGCTGGACGTGCCAGTTCAACGTAATTAAATAACGTCGAAGGTATGCCAATCCCTGCTTCAAATAAGCGAATACGCTGATCTGGATCAATACCAATATCGAAACCTATTTCGTGAAACCCTGATCCTAGTTGTTGCTCTAAATAATATGCGATCTGTAGACACGTTTGGTGAATATGACGATCCATAGGACCATCTAACGATTCACCAAATTGATGCTCTAAAAATCGATTCCATGTGGTGGTGACACGGAATGTGTTTTTGCTATTGGTGATTTTCATATCTGGAGTCAACGATAATGAAACTGAGCAAAAAGCAACAATCCATTCTGCTTGACCATTTTTAGCCACATGAACACGAATATGAAAAGGAAATCCTTGCTTGGTTGTACTCTGTACCAACTTTTGTGCACAATAACGTCGTTCAATTAACATTTTCATCAAATCCAAAGACTGCTCATGATCCATATGGTGTATATAAGTCTGGTCAAAAACATCTAATATACTGCCTTTAACTTGTGCAGTAAATATATTTTTGGCAGCGGCTCCCCCATCTGCTTTGAGGACAACCTGTTGGTGTTTATGAATAAATTCGATCACTTTCTCCGGTTCACGCATCGTCATAAAAGGAATCAATACCTGCTTGAGATCAGGATGACGAAGAATCAGGTTATACACTTTGGTTTTAGAAATCGAGCGACCTTTTAAAGTATGAGTAATAGGAATTTGAGCTAACTTTTCATAAATAGTACCGAATTGATCGGAGCCCTTACGGCGCATTCGGTCATAGATCACATCGGGATAGTCAAATGTTTGGGTGATCCACTGTGTTCCATCCCATGTGGTTCCTGTGATAGTGCGAGTCTCTTCATTAACATCTTTAGGATAAAAGTAAAAGAAGCGGGCTTGCTGACTACTGGCTGCAAATGCACAGGCAAGGCATAATTCAGGTTCTATTTTCCACCCGATCAGCATCCCGATGGTGAATCGTTTTTCCATCCTTATTCTCCTTTACTTGTTACAAAGTGCTTAATCCTTACACCACAGATATATAGATTTAGGACGATTGAGATTGGCGTACTAAGTATTGGCAATAAGCAATAGCAGGTTGAGCCAGCTCGATATTATGGAATGACGTATCAGGAATCCCTAATCCTGCTTCAAATAATCGGATATTATTTTGCGGATCAATCCCTAGGTCTAATCCGATTTCATGAAATCCTGTTCCCCATTGTTGCTCAAGATATTGAGAAATTTCAATCGCATAGGCTCGAATTTTACGATCCATGGGTCCATCTGGTTGTTCGCCAAATTGATGAGTAAGAAAACGAGTCCATGTAGTCGTAACACGGAATGTACTTTCACTATTGGTCACTTTGATCATAGGATTAAGCGACAAGGAAACCGAACAGAAAGCGACCATCCACTCCCCCTGACCATCTTTGGATACATGCACACGAATAAAAAAAGGGAAATCCTGTATAGTAGTACTTTTAATTAATTTCTGTGCGCAGTATTTGCGTTCAATCAATAAAGTCACTACTTCGACCATTTGCTCCTGATTCATCGTATGCAAATACGTCTGATCGAACACTTCATATCCATCTTCTTTCAATTCTACAGTAAACATATTTTGCGCAGAAGCACCACCATCTGCTTTGAAAATCACTTTTTGATGTTTATGAACAAAATCGATCACTTTATCTGGTTCTCTCATGGTCATAAAAGGAATTAATGATTTTTTCAAACTCACATCACGACGAAGTACATTATAGACTTTGGTTTTGACGATAGAGCGTCCTTTGAGCGTATGAGTCAGCGGAATACCCGATAATTTTTCATAAATAGTACCGAATTGGTCTGACCCTTTACGCCGCATCCGATCGTAGATCACATCGGGATAAGGAAACGTGTGACTGATCCATTGGGTACCATCCCATGCTTGTCCGTCTATTGTGCGTGTTTGTTCATTTACTCCTGAAGGATAAAAGTAGAAAAAATCAACATTTTGGCTATGAGCTATCAATGCACAAGCTAGAGGTAAATCTAATCGTATTTTCCAGCCAATCATCATTCCGATTGCTAGTCTTTTTTCCATCGTTATCCCCTTTAGGCTCGATATCTATTGAAGTGATTGTATCGTACTGTATATAGTAAAAGCTCGCTTTCTTAGAAACAGAAAAGCGAGCTTTTACATATCAAATGGTCTATCGAGTCGTTCTTATTTTACTACCTATTAAGGTGTATCTGTTGTTGCGGAATCATCCATGATAGATGTGATAACATACTCGGTACTATCAATTTTGATTTTGTTGATATTATGGCTATCTGTTTTGGCAGGCAAATCAATCGTTACGGTATAGGGATTACTTTCAGATAGTTGTGCTTGAGATACAGGTTCGGCTTCTTCTGTTGGTGTGGTACTTGATGTCGAAGAATCTGTTGTTCCTGTTTCTGTTGTTGCATCAGTATCTGTACTTTCCGTTGGATCGGTTGTATCTGAACCTGATGTGGATTCAGATGTTTTTGCATCATTATTTGTATTATTAGTCGTTGTAGATACCATCGTTACAGTAGAGCTATCATTACCACCAACTGTACTTGCTGTATCGTCATCACTCGTTGCTGTAGAATCGTTAGTCGATGGTTCTGACGAGGTATCACTACCACTACTTGTTGGTGCTTTACAGATCGACTTCGCATTTAACTGAGTATAGTCTACTTTTTGCCCATTCCCCATCATTAAAGTAGCTTTGGTAGGCGCAAAAGCTTCGCAAGTCGCCAGATCAGCAAAATGGAAAGCTAATCCTGTCACATTGCTGTCTGTACTTGTTGTTGACGTTGTACTTGTAGAAGCATTTGGAGTCTGTAAGGTAACTACTACTTTAGGCAGTTGAACCGTTTCTGTTGGTGGTTCTATTACTTCTGGGGTTGGTTCTACTACAGGTGTCGTCTGATCCACTGTAATCACGCCAAACACTTTCAGTCCATAAAACGATAGTCCACCGATCGCTACTAGTAATACCACTGCTAGCAGCGCTAATAAGGGCATACGTTTCCGATTACGTTTAAACCATTTGGAAAGTGGTGTCGCTAGTTCATCTCTCGCTTTAACATATACTGACCGTAAAGCAGGTCCTTCATTTGCAAAATCAGCTTTGGCTTGAGCAGCAAGTGTTCCTTTACGGAATGCTTCTGGATCATGTCGACGAAAATAAGCCAAAATAGCTGTCTCATACGCAGGTACAAATTGGGGATGCTTTGACTGACGACTGGACGTTTTTTTGTTCGTGTCTGTTGTCTTCGCTCTATCTTTGGTCAATCTGTTATCAGACGTAGATGGTTGCGAATGATGAGGATCTGGTCGCATAAATTCTACTCTTCCTTCAGACCAATGGAAAAATGGATAAATTTGTTCAGGACTAGAGGCATGCTGACGAACAGCTTCGACCATTGCAGAATAATCCAAATCATTGGGTTCAGCACTATAGCTAAACGCCGCTGCCAATCGACCAAATTGACCTTTTCGAATATCTTCAGCTAACCACAACCGACCTAACTGTTGAACCTGATCTTTTTCATTCGGTTGCAATTGATGTAGTAAATTCATTAACTCTGCGGATAATTCTTTTTCGGTAAACCAGATATATAGCAGTTGTAAAGCTAACTTTTTCGCATTCAAACGACGTTCCGCACGTTCAGGATATTCATCACTTGGTAAAGGAAGCGATAAGAAGTCTGCGGTTAATAACTTTTCACGTGTCAACGAAGACCATTCCAAGTCATTCAATAACAATCGTTCAGCAGAAGCTCGCATATCATCACCTAGACCTGATTGTATCCAAGCCTCCGGTTGAATCGTTTGTCCGTTTAACGAACCTGTATCTACTTCGTCTAATAATGTAAATACTGTTCCTGTCGCAATCATCAAGTCTGCACTATGACGTAATGCTTCCATAAAGGACTGACCTGCACGATTACAATAATCGTCCATCTCTAATAACTGTGGATAGGTTGTGCCCCATTCGACAGCCAGATGAATTACTTCTTCAACCGTTTGTGCTTGATGGAATTTGCGCTCTATTAAAGGGTTCAATAACATCACAGCCAGTGTCGGCTGACTTCCTGCCATATGGATAAAAGCCTCATTCAAAGCAGGGTGTTTCTCCATCATCATATACAAAGCCTGACTTGCTGCGGTCTGTCCTGCTGCTACCGCATTACGAGTCGCCCAGATAAAATACTCTACGATTTTGCGTCCGGTATGTACTTCATCAATACCGTAATATTCGGCAAAACATTCGGCAATCGCAATATCAGGTACAGCGCCTGTTCGCACTTCATCAAATTCACGATCAAAACGAGATAAAAATAAATCATTTACACGTATCGCTGAATCTAATGCACCTGCTGGACGTAGATGTTTGAGCAAAGACTGCAAGATGGAAGCAGGGTGTTCACTGTACAATTGCTCGTCTCCCGCTTCGACACGAAATAGCGTGGTCCACTCATCATATTGAGCAGGATCAGGCAATTCTTCTGTAGAAGCATCCCGTCCAGCTTGTCCGCTATCCGCAAATTCTTGCAATGCACGCAACTGATCCGGTTGTGCTAAATGTTCCCAGACCCATTCGGTATACACTTGACCTGCTTTTTCCGGTTGAGCAGGATGAATACGACCTGTACTCCAATCAAAATGGTAATCACGCTCAATATTGCGATCACCTGCACGAATCGATCCACTTTCGACAAACATCAGTTGCATCCCTTTACGACTTTCCGGCTCTTTGGCATACGTAGTAAATCCTAGTCGACGACGGAAAGCATATGGAAGTGCTTCGGTAATCACTGCTGTTAATTGCTTCGCATAGATCGATAATTCACTGATCGGTACATTGAGCGAAATATACACTTTACGCCGCTTGTGAATTGCAGACATCACTGCTCCGATCAATTGACGAAAAGCAGCACCATCTATTTCCAATTGCTCTAACAATGCTATCCGATTGAATGCAGCAGAAGTCGAAGGGATATCTTGTAATTGTGGTAAGTCCTGTCCTTGATCAACATTATATTGTTCCTGAAAATCGGCTTGTAACCATGTATGATATTGATGTACCCATTCTTCAGCACGTACTGCTGGAATCACATAATTGTGCGAAAAGAATGTGCTTCTTAATCCTGTAAAATCGGCATTTACATAATGACTATTTCCCAGTACCATATCGCCTGTTTCCAGTCGTACCAGTTGTAGGGCAGACGGGAATAATGCATCTTCTTTTTCACCTTTAGCTAACAATTCTGCTGGCGCATCGTATACACATAATGGATGAATATACTTTTTAATAAAAGAGTTATCCAACCCAGAAGATTTGGCGACCGTATCATAACCTTCAGTAGAGCGGAAAATACCACTTTTCTCGCGTGTATACATCTGTTGATCGATCAGGGCATTCGAGAATAAAGTCAAGCTTTCCCTCTCCCCTCGATATAATTCAGTTTGTACAATAGCCAGATAAATGGCTCATCCACACGAATAGGGCTAACTACACTTTGTAGCTTCTGATCAATCGGATTACTTCCTAATGCAGAGACTGCAAAATAAGCAGTATCTTTGAAATACACATCCATCGTTCCTTTAAATGGACGATCCACACGTTCGATAAATCGGCGGATTTCACCATCTATATTTTCAAATTCGTTCAAATCAAAATAATCACGATGAATAACATTATGGAACACATTACTATTGGATTTGATATACTCGCCTTCATCTCCACGTAATGATTCCAACATATCGCTTTTCGTGAGTACCACAGCTGTTGGGATATCGGTTTTGCTATCTTCTTGATGAGCAATAAAGTCGCTAAATAAGGTTAAGACCACATCACGAGGTTCATCATAACGGGACACCCATTCGCCTTTATCATCACCCAGCTTAATCCGAATACGGTCACGGATCGAGCGAATCTGTAGCGGATCAACCATAAATAAAATACCCGCAGAATTTTTAATATGTTGACCGTGTAGACCTAGATAATCTTGATCGACCATACCTTCACCAGCCACATCAAAAAACACCAGTGTTAAAGGTGGCTTCGATTCATCTTTGAATACGAATTGGAAAATAAACGGTTCTTGCATTCGTTCTTTTTGCGTGGAACCGAGTAGATCGCCACGTTCAAATAAAGGTTCTTCATAATTGATACGGAACTTGCGACTAATTTCTGTCGTCAGTGGCATACAAGCGGCATCAAAGTTCTCTGCTGTTGTATTTTGCAAGGTATGGATCAGCGCTGTCATATAGACCGATTTCCCTACTTGCGAAGCTCCAACGATAGAAATAATATTACTCGGTACTTTGCCTGAAGTAACAGGTAATTCATTATGACAATGAGGACACAGACGACGACGTGTAACTTCACCATAACGATCATTTAGCCCAACCAATACATGATCCGAATAAATACGTTGCTCTTCAGGGACATCCGTCGGAAGCAATACAGCTTCCATATCATGCACAGTATCAAGTCCAAAGCGAGAGCGGTACTTGTTTAACTTCGCATCTTCACCGAGTCCATAATCTTCATCATCTTCACGGTGATGCGAAGCACGAAACTCTACATCTTCCGGTGAAAATTTGTTAAAACAAAACGGGCATACGATATCATAAAATAACGGTCTAGGTGCGGCTTCCGGTTTCTTTTTGAACCAATCGAAGATATTCATATCAACTATCTTCCCCCTACTCCAAAATCAATTCGTACATCTGTCCATATGTACGTCCATCCGTAAAAAAGAGTCTTACATATTCATTTTTGCCTACTTCAATCGCTGGCAATTCGTTACGTCCTGCTTGAAAAGGAGCTGCAAAAGGATAAATAATGCCATCATCTTTGTTTGTAGCATAGCCGCCTTCTTTTTTCACATAACATAATACTTCTTTGGGAATAGGAACTTCTGCATGAACTTCGATCCGAACTGTTTTACGTTTACCAAACCATGTTCCTTGTTGTTTGATCGAATAGTAAATTTTAGCTTTCCCTGCACTGAGTTCTATCGTATTTTGACCATCGGGTTGACGCACCAGTACCGTTTCTCCTTGTTCTTCATACGTGAGATAGACGGTATACGTCATTCTGCCAAAATGATCGACTCGTTCTGTATAAGAGCCATTATTCGCTTTATATTCTTCTTTAGTGTATAGACGCAGACTGGCAGGAGCAGAATCTGGCTGATCCGACTGACTATATCCTTCTTCGCCAACTGCGGACATCTGCGTTACTTTTTCGATATAGACAGCTTCAGCATCACGTGGCCATAACCATCGCAATGTACATAATCCATCTTGCGCTTGTCCGGTCAATCCATGAATCCCTTGATTGGTTTTCAGTTCGGTATACAGCATGTAAAGATCCCCTTTCCTGGTCTGCATCTATCTATAGCTTGGATTATATTTTAAAAGTTAGAATTAACGTTGGAATGTACCACTACTTGTTCCCCGGCGGCGGCGTGGGCCTTCAGAAGGTGTAGGTGGCGTTGGTGTAGAACTGCGTTTGATCATTCGTTTGCTATTTTCACCAATAGGTACCACCAGTGTAAATATAGCGATAATAAACGCTAGAATCATCACTGCTAAAAAGCGTACGACTCCATCCGTCCAATCCGTTTTACCGATACCCCATTCCAGTAACCATCCTGCCAGCAGACCAGCGACTCCACCACCAATTCCAAAGCTACGTGCCAGAAAACGGTTATCAAACATTAATCCCATACCGACACCCATTAATGCTCCCAACAACATAACAAGGATCACGTGTAGAATAACATAGTAGAGATTGCTGTAAAACGGTTCACTACGTTCTGTGACCAGTGTACGTTTATCTAATGTATCGTAGATTTGTTGGAACGTCTGTGGTAATTGAGAAGCATCAGATACATTATAATAGTTACCGCCTGTCTGACTAGCAATATCTGTCAGTAGATTTGTTCCACCTGCATCTGTCAAATTCAATCCTACTGTATTAATCGAGATTCCTTTAGCTTGATAAGGAGCCAGTGCTGAAGAATCCAATGCACTATATCCATCAGACAACATGATTACCACAGTACCACGAGTATCATCATTTTGAGCTGTAATTTGTTGCATCGCTGTTTCTAAAGCACCTGTAAAATTAGTGCCTCCTGTAGTTGTTGCCATTGCATCCATTGTAGTCGTAATCTGCTGTTTGGATGCATCATTAATTTCGGTCAATGGCAAAACCACATTGGCTTGATCACTGAATCCGATAATACCTACACGTTTATCATCATCCATTGAATTGACCATATTTTTAACCGCTTGAAAACGTTGATTTTGCGCATCTGTTTCTAGCATACTACCAGAGTTATCAATTACCACGACAACATCACGAATCGACTTTACTCCATTAAATCCGATCTGGTAAATCGCTTCGCCTCCAAGACCTCCAAGAAACATAAGAACCAATGTAGCAGGTACAAATAGTTTCCAAGAAAGCCCTGCATAACGTTGACGCCATGAAGCCCCACTTAATTTCGGTGAAATCGTTTCGGCTAACAAACAGAACCCACCAATAAACAAACTAATTATTCCGAAATATAATCCAATTAGAATCACACGCGGCATCCGATCAAAATAAGAATGGATCAACCATTCCCCCAAAATAAAGCCAATCGCGCCTCCAATCAGACTGAATAATAGCATAAGCCAATTCACTTTGCGTTGCATATGTGGCATCTCCCCTTTCATTGGAGTAGGTAAAATTTCGTTTATAGACTTTGAATAGTTGGAGTTTCTGAATTAAACTTCAACCTTAAATAAAGTGCGGTGGTGATATAAAAAAGCTATGTAGGGAGTGGATGTAAGTTTGACCACTTCGAGGAAAAGATGATCCTTTTCCTCTTCGTTACGTGGTAAGTGGCTACATAGTTTAAAAAAATTAAAAAGCTTAGAAACCCCTTATTTTTTACTCATCACATGGTGTCTTAAATAAAACGAGAAACCAACTTTCAAGTAACTTGTTCTTTTCTTTCTTCTTACCCCACCCTGCCAGGCAAATGCTACTGTATTGAATTTTTAGCATGTACTCCCCGCTCTGAGCGGAGGAAAAAGAATCACTCTGAAAGAGCGAAGCGATCGTATTTCCAAATCGATACCGACCGCAAAGCGGTTATTCAAGGTATCGATTTGGAACAGCGACGACAAGAGTGATTCTTTTCCTAAAGCGGTCAAACCAACGTACAAGCTATACATGAAAATCATACCCATTTGCAATATACGTATCATAATATGTTTTACCATTACGATAGTAGATCAAGTCTTCAATTGTAAATCCACCCATCAGATTCAGCTTTTCTACACCACTGGTGCGATCTTCATGGACAAATCCTGTTTTGTAAATACGAGTCGTATTATCGACACCTGCGGCATACCGTACAAATTCACCATTTGCATTACCAAACATATATTTTTCTTCATAACGATGTTTGTGGGTGTAATCCAACAGACGAATATGAATAACAGCTCGGTCTTCAAGCGTACGATACAACTCTTTGAACAAATCTTCTTGCGATAACGCTTGTTTATTCTCGTATGCGATCGTAACATTAGCACGATTCAATAATTCCTGTTCAAAGGTCTGTGTAAATGCTCGGGATGCTAATAATTCTTTACGGCACACGTCCATCAGACGTTCCAATAGAGTAGAAGCTCCTTGCTGTAACCATAACGTTACGTCGCCTACACTTCGCTCTTCGAAAAAGGCACCATCTCCACGTTTTTCTTCAATTTCGTCCATAACTTCAGCGGTTAGACGACTGTAGTAATCATGGATATTTTGCCCGATATAATCATCTGCTGTACGAATACTATCTGTTGCAGCTACTTGTAAATTAGAACCGAGCGTGTCCATACTTTTCACCTGTTGCATACTGTCACGATGAACCGTAGCCAGATGCTCTTCAAAACGGCGATACAAACGCAATCTAGTTTGCAAACGCAAAATATGCAATTTACGTGGATAAATTGTATCAATCAATGCACGGGTAAGTCCGCGAATATTGTGCTTTTCCATAAAAGGTAATCGCTGGAATGATAAATCGTCTGCACGACTGTTGTACCATTCATCCAGTTCGGCTTGTGCATTTTCTAAGGTGTTCATTAGATCGCGAGTACGTGCATGATAATCCTGCCAGATGCTATGTTCTCCTGATTCATCGGTCCATTCTGCTAACTGATAGAAATGGATATGAGGATGTTGACGAAGCATCTCTGTGATATTCGCTTGCAGTTCACGTCCAGCATCCCATTGTTCGATCTGCTTAATCATTTCTTGCTCATAATTATCACGGAAAAAGCTTTCGCCACCATATTCGAACAGAGCATGTTCTGCTTCACGAAGACTCATTGATTTGAGCTGATTAAAGCTTGTCGCTCGTGTCATAAGACCATTCATATCTTCCAGACGACTGCTATTAGGTACAAAATGATCTATTCGATCATCCATACGCTGTTCATCGAGACCTAATAATTCGAACTTCTCACGGCTACCCACAATCGTTGAATGCTTCATCCGCTTCATGATGCCGTAAAAGAATTGCTCCAATACAGTCAAAGCAATCGCTCGATCAGGTCGTCTAACTCTAGCAAATCCAGCAGACACTAAGCCTTGATTGCCGTCTCCATTACGCACATTATTTTTGAACGCATTATTATTGTAATCTGATCCATAAACAGAAGATTCGCCACCCGTTTCCAGACGCTGACGGTTTTTGAGCAGACTGATCCGACAAATAATATCGTAGCTACTTTCCATTCCACCATTGACCGAGATACCTCGTTCATTACGATCAGATAATACATAAGCCAGTTCGAATAATGGAGAAGGCGAATGTTGTACCATAACGGCCAATTCGTCTTCAGTACGTTGTAACGGCGCAGTCAGTGTATAATCTGCTGATTGTATATGTTCCAATTCTTTTAAAAAAGCAACACCTGCTGAACTGGAATAACCGAACAGTTCTTCTTGATCACCTTCATATATGAGCGCATACATATCCATTTGTACAGACTTGAAAGACTGTCCTAGAATCGAACGAGCTAACAATGATATCTCAGGAACTAGGATATTCATCGGATCATCGACACGTGTAATCACAGAGACATGCAATCGATCAAACGAAGAATACATACGTCCGAACTCAGCTAAACGGCGAGCCGCCTGCCGGAACGTACGATTCAGTTCCAGCAGATGCTTGCCATCTTTTTGAAAATGATGATGCCAATCAGGGCGTTGCGTTTTTTTGTGATGATCATTAACAGTAGGACGGGATAAAAAAGTCGTAATTTTTTGCGCTTCTAACGCATCTGTACTCTGACCTGTACGCATAGAAGCAACATGTCCTTGATCATAACGAGCTTCTTTAGCACGTCTAGCTTGTTGCTCTTCTCCTGTCGGTTCAGGAGCAATTTCGACATACATGACACCAGCACTATTATCCCACTTCTGAGCATTAATCTGCATAACAGGACGTACAGCATCTTGAATCAGATCCCCGATAAACAGGAAAACGGCGGGGTAGTGAATACTGCTCCGCCCATCTCCCTGCCCGGCTGTTTTCTCCTCGTCAGCAGCATATGCATCTGCGAATTGTTTCAGCCGAACGTCCATCTTATTTCAACTTCCGGCGAATATCGCTTAATTTCGTAACCATTTGTTTGTAGAATTGGTAAGCTTCATCACCATTAGCCAATTCAACACGTTCGTATTCTAGACGATCTCTAGCTTCTAGATACGCTTCATACAATTCATCCAATTTGCTAAGAAGTGGTGCGATATCTTCGGATGAAGTCATCTCGTTATCTCGGCGATCGGCTTTGCGCATCAATGTCGCACGGTTTTTCTGATCCAGATTGCGGAAATGTTCAAACACTTCAAATTCCACAAAATTACGGCTCTTCATCAGATTTGCAAAAGCATCCCATGCTTCTTCTTCTGGATCACGATCATATACGTACAATGCACCTTTTTTGGTAATTGTATCGGTATAAAGGGCTTGTAAGAACTGATCAGTCAGTTTTTCTTCACCTTCGTAACGACTTAACATACCTTCTAATTCGGCAATTTTAGCTTGAATACTTTCATACTTCGCCAGTTCTGCACGTACACGTTCGATCATTTTTGGTGAACGAATCAAGTTTTCACGTGCTAGATCTTCGTTAAAGCTACCAAAGATATCTTTCGTCGATTCATGTGGCAATCCTTCTGTCATTAAGCGTCTCAATTCGGCTAGCGCACGCTTAACCTCACCCAGATTCGGACGAGCTGCATCCAGACGCATATCATAACTAGCTAATGCAGCAAGTAGATCGAATGATTGTGTGAAATGAACCGCAAAACGACTGCTGGTGTTTTGATCTGCATCTTTTTCAACAATAATGCCTAGTTGCTTCGCACGAGCATAATCTGCACGCACACGAGCATTGTAACTTTGTACACGAGCATTAGTGTACGTTTCACCCCATGATTGTTCAGGGATCGGTGAAGGCAAGTACGTCCAGTTTTCTTTCTCCGTCTGTACCAAATGTCGGCCAATACCTTCACGGTCAAGAATCGTACGCTCATAGTTCTCTTCATACACTTTCAGTGGTGTATACACGAACAATGGTACACCGTTACGAGTATTCAACCAGAATATACGGTTTTTCACTTTACTTTCTTTAATCGTAAAGTGGGATTTACCCAGTGCATTATTCTGGAAGTTACGAATACCACGCAAAATGCTCGGCGCTTGAACAGGAACAGACACGAATCCCCATGAAGGGAAATGAAGATTACCTGCACTATTGCTCAAATGGAACACCGGTACAGCTTCATCGTCCAATTTACTAGCAATGGTACGTTCTACAAATTTCTCGATCGGCTCATCTTGACCGTACTTCATCACTAAGAAATCTTCCATCGAACGTGTGATCAGATCACCGAATTTGTCGCTTAAGAAATCAGAGATCGAACGTACAATATCAACTTCTTGCTCTTTCACCCATTGATCGGAATGCTCTAGCAATTGTGCAGAGAAATCACGAATCAGATCATCGCCATCTTTGCTATCCATAATATCGCTCACTGCTTTAGAAATATCCGGTACGCTGACTAGATTCCAATAGTACGTTTTGTTACCACGATGATCTTCTTGCTCATTCGCATTGGTCAACAACTCACCATTTTTCTCGAAAATAGAGCTTAATGCATTAAGTACTTCGGTAAATACACCATAAATACGATTATTTTCACGATTCAACATTTCATACAAATCTTCATAAAATTCGATCATTTGTTGAGTACGTTCTACATCAGCACGCAACCAGTATTCATCAATTTTAGCTTCAATATATACATTTTTCTTTTTGTCTTTGGATACAAAAGCACTTTTCGCATCGCCTAGACGTTCATTGGCATAATCAGCCGCTGATTCGATATCACGTGGAATACGAGTCTGACTTTCACGCAAGGTTTCGATATACGAAAGTAGCATTTTCAGTAATGAGAATCCTTTTTCTGAGTACAACAGACGTGATACATAGAAAGGACCTTGTTCTGGATGCAAGAACATACGGCGAATCTGATCCGAAAATTGTCCGACAATCTCGCCTGGCAATTGTTGCTTCGCTTTGATGTATTCTTCACGAGCACGAATCAAGAATGTTTGCTCAAGTTCCGTATCCATATTCACAGCTTGCATTTTGACTACATTGTTGAAGCTGAGACGTTCACTATTTTCAAATCCAGGCAATGGTTCTGGAACACGAGATTCGAATGTTTTGGTCATTGTCTCGACATCTACACCTAGTTTGCGAGCGAAGTTCTCTACCGCTTCTTGATCTGGCGCTTGATCGAACATTTTGTCCATTTTCTGGAACAGACGATACGCAAGATAGGTTGTCATTTCTTCGATCGGCAAGACCGCAGAAGATGCACCGATAATGTTGTATTCATAGTTCGCAGGATACGCACGGTTCATCTGTGCAATATTGGTACGAATATTACTGATATAATCATGGATCGCAAACTCTTCACCAGATGCTTTTTCTTCACTCGCCATAAAGTTGGTAATATTCTCAGCAGTTACATTCATACAATAATCGTATGCATTTTCAAGCAATTTACCTTCAGTATTCGTCGCTGAGATCAAATGACATAGATTAAATGGAGCCAGTGGCGAATTGACATTCAGTATACTGCCGTATTGCTGTTTAAAACGTTCCCCACGACTGTCTACATTCATCCAGTAATCGAGCTCTTTCAGAGCAGCATATCCATTTTTGCGAATATATTCGCGTGTATGCTCGCTTAAGCTTTTATTGGATAAGTTGACGTCTGGTGTAAATAAATAACCTAGCATATTCAGACGGTCTACTCCTGCTGCGCCATAATCACGTTCTACAATACCACGCACAATGTACGAAATATCTAAGAAACAACCACTACCTGTACCGCCCGATAGCCCTGTCAGTAGAAAGACCATTAATTTTTTGTTTGTACCGACAGATAACGTTTTGATTTTTTTATCGATACTTTGTACGACTTGATTAATCTTTGTAAATAACAGCAATCGTCCTGCTTGGCGTACACCAGCCGCGCCATTCATACCATCAGTAATCCCTAGTTCTGGAGATAACCATTCCGTGATATACGGTTCTAATAGGCTACGGTTTTGAAGTAATCCACCAATCTCTGCATTAGATAACAATACAAACTCATTGATTGGATCAAGTCCGATACCTTTATATTTTTTATTGCGATCTTGTTCGTTCGTTTCAAAAGCAAGAAATTCGACATTATCCGGTTTGTCTTGCTTTTTCTTAGTCATTGGATCTTCTGGAAGCTTAAAGCGTCGGTTGATCTGGTATTTCAGACGCAATAGTGCATCAATACCAGTACCCCCAAGTCCAATAATCAAAATCGGGTTGTCGATCGTGTCGACGCGTATTTTATCACTGACAATACCACCGCCAAGTGATACGTCCAGTTGTTGAATGTGTTCTCTAACGATTGGTTTCATGAATGATCCCCCTTGGGCGAATTAAATTTTCTTTGTTTTGTTGGTTGGTGAGGTGGAGGTGAGGACAAGCGCTATGGGGTGGATCATTCTTGCCGTCGCTGGTAAGATCGGATATCTTGATTTGACCACAGAGTGGTCGATATCCGAGTCTTAAAGGCGACTTTCAGAATGATTCCATCCCCTTCGCTTGTGCATCCTTCCACTTTGGAGCGCTTGAGTAGGAAGAAGAAAGATTGAAGCGCTTGGATTTGCAATCCGGTGCTGGGTTGTCGTTTAAACATTCTCTAAAAATTTGAAGTGTTGTGAGAATAAGAAGATGAATAGATTATTTAAAGATATATGTCATGAAATACATACTTTAAAGTACGGGTTTTGGTTTCAATAATCTATTGTACTTAATGATTATGAGATTTTGGAAAGAAGAACTAGATGACGAATAAGCAATTATATAATTTTTTAGTATACATCAGTCATATGAATAGTTTGTGTACACTATTATGTTAGATATTCAAGCAAAATGGTTTTATCGACCTGACGTAATCCAATCGTGATGCGGTCACCGCTTTTGAGTTCAAAGCCTTTAGAAGCATCGATCGCACGAGCAGATTTTTCAATCACATTATCGGCGTTGTTCCGAATCATAATGCGGTCGTTACTGCTTGGTGTGAATACGATATTTTCCGTTTCTTTAAGTTCAGGTGCAAGTTGGACTAATTGGTGCAGGTTGAACTTGCCACGGAATGTAGTCAGTTTTTTGTATTGTGGGTATGAGCGTTCGCCGGTATTTTCATCACGAATCTCGATAACCATTTGTCCGACAAATCCACGATTTCTTTTTTTCAAGAAACTCAGTAAGAACCACAAGCCTGCAAGTACCAATAATGCTACGACTGCAATAATGATCCATGTCATCAAACCTAAGCCTGCTTGTTCACCACTACCTGATACTCCACCTTTAGCATCAATCGTTACAGGCGCTGTTTCACGGTAAAAGCTTTGTTCTTCTGCACGAGCAACCAGTTGATAGACATGGTTGTCTGGTACTTCAAAGGTACCTTTAAATTCACTACCATCTGTGGTTAAAGGAACTTGACTGGTGGTTCCTGTATCCACATCCGTCACATTGAGTACAGCTTTCATACTACTGGCTTGCGAATTATCTGTTAATTTCTGACCACCGCTTGTTAAATAAGAAACGATATCGATCTTATCGCCTTTACTGTACGCTTTGGTCGGAATAGGATCTAGTGCTAATTCCAGGTTATAATTGAACACCAGATTAATATCAATCTTATCTTGATCGACACCCTTAACCTGTAATGTCCAATCTCCTTGCTCTGGAGATAGTAATTTGACTAGCGAATAACTTTTGGAAGTAGACATGCTTACTTTATCCGATGGCACAGATACGGCGTTTCCAGATGGATCGACTAATTTCACTTCAACCGCTTCTGAAGACATAATCGAGATATTCGCTTCTTTTACGTTGGCATTTGGAATATGAATTTTCACATCTTGAAATTGTCCATTCCCTGTAATTGAATCGACAGGTACGACATTCACTTCTTGATGAGCTGCAAAAATTTCACTTAAAATCTCTGGCAATTCTTCTGCTGAAGTTGTTACAAAAGATTTACCACCTGTATCATCAGCAATTTTTTTCAAAGCTTCTTGATTCAGCTTACCGTCTGCATTTAGACCAATTGTATAGACTGGATAGCCATCTTTCTTCGCTTGTTCTACCGCTGTATTCAGATCCGTATCGGCTTGGCTATTGCTACGCCCGGAATTACTATTCAACTGATTGTTACCATCCGCGAACAATACAATCATCGGTTCATGCCCTTGTTGAGAATTATCCTGTAAAATAGTAACGGCTTCTTTCATCCCTACCGAGATATCGGTATATGCTCCTCGGGTAAGTCCATCTATAAACGATTTCATTTCTGTTTTATCATCAGCAGACTGAATAGCAGTCAATGCTTTCTCGCGTTCAATGCGGTCTGTATACGATACTATTCCTACGCGATCGCCTTGCGATGGTAGCATATCTATAAATAGTTTCATCGCCTCACTACCAAGCTGTTGTGGATCACTGGATTTCATTGAATTACTTGCATCCAGTACCAATACGGCATCAACAGATGTAGTCGAATTATTGGGGCTCGTTGTCGCTGAAGCAGCGAACATCGTGCTAGGCAGCTGTGTCAGGCACAGAACCAAAGCCAGCAGGATATACATAAAACTTGTATTTCTTCGGGACATAAGTCTACTCCTTCACTGGATAGATAGATGGCTCTACGATACACCATCTTACGACATTTTCATTAAGCGCTGGTTAATTTCACCTTAACATGCCTTAAAAATCATAAAGTGAAAAATTTGATACTATTCTAATTACAATATCCATTTTACTCCATTTTGGATAATAAATCACAAACCCATATGAGCTTTTGATCATAACAAGCCGGATACCATTATAACGCATATTCCCAAATATTTTCCCCACCTTAAGACGGGGGAAGCCACTGGACTATAGGCTAAAAGTTGAATATTGCTCACCATTTTCGCTATTCTGTAATAGATTATGCGCTAAAATATAGGTATAGTGAGGTTGTTGAACATTTTATAATTCAACGAGCAATCACGATCCTCCCTTAGATTAAAGTTAAACTCGATAAATCTGATTAAGAAAGGAATGTCATATGTTTGCATACGTATGTCTCGCGGTTTTGTTTCTTTTTGTTATCATAAGATTGTCTATGTACGCATTTAAACGCAAACGTGTCCCGACAGAAGACGAATTAGAAAAGCAATTACTATCTACTATTAACCAAAGAAGCTAACGGATGCGCAGATTTGCCCAATTCCTTGTTATCTGACTCCTGACGTTATTTATAAATACGATGTATAGCGAGTGATCTTAATCCATGACAACCACCAAAAAATCGATTCAATTACCTGTGCTTCATCGCACCCGGCGGGTGTATGATCCTTTACGGATATGTCTTAAATGTCGAAACTTTACTATTTTACCGGGCGACGCCTGTCCAGATTGTGGCAAACAAGCTCTTGTTCCTGTGATGCGACAAGCCAGCCTACGTGCCAAGCGCAAAATGCTCAATGAAATTCTGTTTGCTCTTCTTCTTACTATTATAGCGGTTGTTGTATCTAAAGAGATGACCGAAATCATAATCTCTGTGATTACAGGTGTCGTATTGATCGTTGCCTTAATTCTGGTACAACGTCGCATGTTATCCAAAGAAACATTAAGGCAGTTAGCCCGACTATTCAAAACAGAAGGCAAAACGATCTATGAAGGTACTGTACGTGATCAATCGACAGCAGTAGCGGTTGTACGTAGTGGTGAAGATGTAGAAGGATATCATATGTTACGCCAAGCAGCTGTTGTAGTGCATAATGATCGACTACGATTAGCTCAATTATCCCTGTTACAAAATTTTCGGTTACGCAGTGATATGGATCTAGATCTCGATTCATTGATCGTACATGATTTTGATCCGTTATTAGCCGAATATATCGGTGAAATCTCTAAGATTAAGCGTGAAATGGTGAAAGATCGCGCAATCCGCTATGTGATTGCCCATGAACCGCAAATTTTGAAAATGGAAAATGGCATGAACATTTTGGTCAGTGTCACGTCTTCAGCGGTACGAATGAAGCGCTATGTCACGATGTATCCAGGATTTATTCGCCGTTATGCACGCTTTTTGCCAAAAGATCGCTTTCTTCGTCTATACCGGATGATCCAAAATGATCCTGCACAAAAAGACAGTACGATGGCTGTCGATCTAGAGAATATCCGCCAGGAATTGTATAAAGGTGATTCTGATTTTGAGCCTGCTGTTACCGGAATAGGAATCTCATGAGTATTATTCGTTTATTTGCATTACGCAATCTGTTAATTGTAGCCTGCGCTATTGCAGCTGGACTAGCGATCTATAAAGGTATTCAGATTTCGCAAAAGATTCATGCGGTGCAAGAAGCTGATCGTTATTATGCACAGCAACAATGGGTCGAAGCGGAAACCTTTTATCAAAAAGCCAATACCAACACATCGATTCACTATCAGAATGAACATATTGCTACTCGGTTACTTCAATTATTACCTATTACCGATTGGAAACAGACGGTAAGTTCCAGTCAACAACAGCTTCAATCTGCCGCTAGCACCCAGCAATTTCAAGCTTATATGACTGGTTATAAATTATGGCAACAGCGGATCAGTGAGCAACAACAAGCAGATCAAAGATACACCGTACAGTATAAACAGATTACCAATGAATCGAAGATCAATGAGCAACTCAAGACTGATTTCCAAGCATTCCGTGAACTGTTTGAAGCCGGTCTGCAACATAATATACAAAAGCGCAATTATACCGATGAATCCGACAAATGGAATCTATTAATGATTCCAGAGAAATATTTAGCGGTCAAAGGTACACGTCAAGCTTACTTGAATACACTGTTCAAAACATATGATCAGACCAAATTAACACGATTGGCTGCTGCTGGCGATTTTACTGCTTTTCTAGAGCAAGCACGGATCACTTGGGAAGGGTATCACCAGCATAATTGGAGCGCAACATGGGTACTGACTATTGCTCAAAATAATGCAGCGACGATTCTTAACAAAGATATTACAAGTCAGCAGATCAGTAACTTTGTGACTCATGCTCAAAGCTTCAATCAATGGGTAACGACTGTGAACTTAAGTTCGTCTCCTGTAACGACAACGATCAATAATGAGATTGCTTCGTTAATTCGTGAAGCAAATACGTTGGTTACAGCCGGCCAATATCAGCAAGCTCTTGATATTTATCAAGCCTTACAACCTGTGCAAGATATGACTACGCTGATCGGGCAGACCAAGTTAGCATGGGCTTCTAGTGATCCACTCTATGTTTTACAAAGTTCCAATCCTTCAGTGACGTATCAACATGTGGTCGGAGGCACCAATGGGCTGAATGCAGATGTATATGCACTGGCAACCGATTCTGCTAATCATCTCTATATTGGTCGCATGACTGCTGATGGAGCAACCAGTATTCTATCTGGAGAAATTGCACAGAATGCTGGTCAGATTCGTACGCTGGCTATTGTGAATACATTAGGAACACCCGATCAACCTGTTATTGAGATTCAATCGGAGCCGAGTGGAGATCGTACAGCTCTTTATTCTTTTTATGCTGTAGAAAATAGTGGTTTTCGTGCACTGCTTTCAGTAGAAGCTGACGGATATACCATCGGTGATGACCAAACGATTCAGGTGCAAAATCCATCTGATCTTCCTAAAGGACAGACAGCGATCTATACACGTAATGAAGACGGAGAGTATACACGTACAGAGACACAGAATGAATATACTTCGATTGATGGAGCCACATTAACTAGCTATCTCAATGAGCCTGTTTCATTTGAAGCCAATATCGTATCAGTTGATGATCAGGGTGCGATAGCATTAGTAGGTGAGCAATATATTCGCCTTCGTGGTGCGCTTAATTGGGCAACAGGTACGTTCCTCGTATCCGGTGTGTTCCGAGGAGAATTTGAACCTTTCACATCTTCATCAGGTAGCAATGAAACTGATCCTTCAGCAGAAAATAACTTTTCTACAGAAGAAAACACAGTGCCTACCGATGAGACAGGGCTAATGCAAGAGCCTGATTATGGAGTCGATACACCTGACGCTCCTGCTAATCTGGATGCTAATGTAACTATTCCTGTATTTGAAGTCGAATCTCTACAATAAAAGATAATCTACATCAAAAAAGCTAGTGATTAGGAGCCAATACCTCCGCTATATCACTAGCTTTTTTTGAATTTATCCGCCTAATCCAACAAAAATCATAATTAATACCAGTTCGATCATATATCCAATCACTAATAACATGGGAATACTGATTACTAAAAGAAAATTGCGCATAGAAGCACTCACATCTGGTGCTTTGCTTATCCAGCGATATAACCCTCTCCACGCCAAGATTAGCGCAGGAACAATAGCAAGTATTCCTACTGTAACAACAGCTATATAGAGAGACTGTTGATCGGCCGTACTGGCACCTTGTGTCATCAAATTGGATTTGCGGATCATCAGGAACACCCACACAGCCGCTACAAGAATATAATATAATTTGATCCCATTGCTAAATGAAATAAGCTTTTTGTCCAAGCTTGTTCCTCCTCTATTCTCAATCCATACTCGTTCGTCCACGTATCTTCTAATTATATCAAGTTCTATGTGAAAAAGAAGTAAGTCATCGATGCTACAACAAAAGCAGACAAAATGGCAAAAGACCAAGATGATGTTCTTGGTCTTTTGCCGTTATTTGATTCATACGTTTCTATTGTACGTATACATAAACTATTTATTTGCGTTTGCGTGAATTCATCACAGCAACTCCACCAAGAACCAAGGCAATAATAGCAATAATCAATGTTGTCACTTGAAGACCATTACTGCTCGCTGGTTGTTCCATTGGCATAGTATTCATATCAGTCGATGGTGCTGTATCTGTTGTTGTACCTGTCGCTTCATCTGTCGCTGTTGCAGTATCTTCTGTTGCGGCTGCATCATGTCCATCTGTTGTTGGCGCTGCTGGTGTAGCTGTAGCTGCATTTTCAGTAATCGTTGTAATCGAGTGTGGAAGTTCGCTGCCTTCTTTGCCTGTCCACTCCACTACACTACCATCACTATAGTATTGATAAGCATCCCAAGCCAATTCGCCATCTTTGGCTGGATTTTCACCTACAAATACGAACTGTTGAAATTGACCTGCTTCGATACCGCCACTTTCAGCTTCCCAAGTGATCGATGTAATCTCATCAGCATCATTTTTCTCAGTCGTTGTTTTCCAACCCGGTACAGGTTGATATTGTTTGAACGATAAATTTTCCGGTACTTTTAAGGTTACTTTAGTCGTTGGCAAGTCTTTTTCAGAAGGTACTTTGATCGTATACGTCTCCCATGCGGAAGGCATGGACTGAGCAGGTTTAACCGTTACATGAGCACTAGCAATACTGCTAAATGTAAGGAATCCTGCTACCATTACTGCGGAACCGATTGTGATCATTTTGGTAAATACTGAATTTGTTTTCATTCTGTATACGCCCCTTTGTCATGTATATATAAAGACAGGCAGATAGTGAATTACCTGTTTTTGAACAAATTATGAACCTACTCGTAATGTAAACTCAGTGTCGATTGTATCCAAAGATTTGGTCAAAATATGAACTTTCACATTCCAGTTCCCATTCATACTCACCATACCTGCTTTCTGATACACGCCGTCTTTTCCATCACTTGCAGTCAGTAAGATTTCAGTAGGTGCCATCGCCATATCCATATGATTCATGGTTAACGTGATCTGTTCAACATCTACAGGTTTGGCTTCATTTTTATTTTTGACCGATACGATAAAGTTATTGCTACCCATCTGTGCGCTAGGTACTTCTAACTTAATCTCATATCCATCCACTTCTTGTGTCTGTACGGTCTGCTTCGGTGTGGCTCCATTACTGATCGGCCCTGCTTGTGGGGATAAATGAACCAGTGCCGCCGCTAGCATCAAGATCACAAAGCCAGTCAATACTTCCCACATCAAGTCTTTGCCCAGTTCTTCTTTTTGCTGTCGCCCTTTCACATAATTCATCGCGCCAAATGCTGCCATAACCAAGAATAACAACATTTTAGATAATAGCGTTAAGCCATAAGCAGTATTGAACAGTGCTTTGAGACTAGGCAAATAAATAATACTTCCATAGATACCTGTTACTAATAATGCCGCTACTGATATAATTGCCCACCATGAGAATCGGCGAACAATACTCCAATATACGACTTTGCGTTCATCTCCTGCAAACGGAGCCACAATACGTGGGATAAACACAGCCATCGCTACCAGTGCACCACTCCAGACGAGAGCAGAGACCAAGTGAATAAAATCAGCCGCGATCGCTATGCCTGCATACGGTTCTGCATAAGCGTGTCCATCAAGCGACTTGGCAAGTAACTGTACAATCATCAGCACCACAGCAATAATACCAAAGGTTCGCTTCGCCGAGGAAGACAGTTTGCTATGAGCATATAAAGCCAATACGATAACCATCAGTACAGCGGTAATAATCTGGATCAACCATACCTGTCCGAAAGTCGTTTCACGGAATGTATTAGCGAATTCAGTGGTGGTCTGCATGATCGGTATATCTGCATTCCAAGCGATCCGCAAAGGCAATTGAATCAGCAATGCAATCACAGTGACTGCCATACCTATCCATAAAAATAGAGTATAACGACGTTGACGCATCCATGTTGTCGCTTCAGATGTACGTAATTTGGCAGGGAGTAAGAATAATGATAAAGCAAGTAATCCCAGTACCAAAGATTGACCGGTATATTGCAACCAGCGCATCAGAATCAATAGCGGATTCACCGATTTACTATCCGGTGTTGTAGTTGCCGCATCAGACATCTTTTTGCCAGCACCGTCTCCTACTTGAAATACAATCCCACCTTCTACGGGATGTCCATCTCCTGAGACCGCTTTCCATGAAATATTGTAAATATCGTCAGGAAGCTTCACAGGAATAGCTGCTTCTAGCAGAGCCGCATTTTTACTATCAATAACAGCTTTGACTCCATCGATTTTTTTACCGGAGGAATCCATCAATATAATCTGATAATAAGCAGGTTGTATCGATTCATTGAATAACAATGTAATTTTATCAGGTGCTTTGTCTAACACTTCATTTTGAGCTGGAGAAGATTCTTGAACATACGAATGAGCAGAAGTACTTTGTGGAAAAAATAATCCGCCACAGATAATCACTATCATCAGTAATACTGGTAACAAAAAATGCTGTTTTCTGATTAAAAAATGAGAATAACTATAAATACGCTCCACCTACTTTATGTGAGATGCCTTCTATGAAGTCTGTTGTATGCAGTCACAATTTCTATACTATAGAAGTGTCTTCATCCTGAACATGACTATATAGGGCTATATCTATTCTAAATATGGCTTAAATTTGAAAAAATTATGGACGATGGAGCTGATCAGACGCTAATCCATGCTCAATCGCATATCTTGTTAATTGTACTCGATTTTCCAATTGTAATTTGTGTAACAGATTTTTGAGATGATTTTTGACAGTTTGTTCTGAAATATTGAGTTCTGCTGCGATATCCCGATTAGTTAGCCCGGAAGATACCCAGTGTAAAATTTCTCGTTCACGCGGTGTTAGCGTATTCGCAACTGGATCGTTGTGCGCTTTGGTTGCTGGAAATTGTTGCAAAATACGCAATGCAATTTCTTGACTAAGCCCTGCTTCATCAAGCACCACACTACGCAAATACTCCAACCACATCGAAGGCGGTAAGCTTTTGAGAATATAGCCTTGTGCGCCTTGCTTGATTGCTTCAAATAAATGGGCGGCATCATCGGATACTGTCATCATAATAATTTTGATATATGGGAATCTTAGCTTAATGAGGCGTGTCGTTTCTAAGCCATCCATCCCTTTCATCGAGATATCCATCAGAATCAGGTCAGGCATCCATTGTTCAGTGAACTCTAGCGCTTCTTGACCACTCATTGCCGTACCCACAATATTGAACATCGGATCTTCTGATAAAATAACACGCGTCGCTTCGCGTGCATGAGCATGATCATCAACAATTAAGACACGTACACTATTCATCATGTTGACCTCCTTTGATGATAAATAAAGTTCGCTCTTGTTCACGTTGCAAAGCAAATGTCCATCCTCTCCACTGTGCACGTTCGGCTGTTATTTTCAATCCAAATCGACCGGGCAATTGCAAAGACTGTTCATGAAATCCTTCACCATCATCTTCAATCACAATCTGCCACCCTGTTGGATTTCCTTCGCTATGTATCCATACCTGACTTGCACGCGCATGTTTGTGAATATTTAATAATCCTTCTCGGATACAAGCTAATAATTCTGCTTGTTCTTCAGGCTGGATATATTGATCGTCTAGCTTCCAATCCAATTGAGTCTGTACACCTGCTAGCGGAATCATTTCCCAGATACGATAAGCCAGCGAGACTTCTTCTGTCTCTCCGCTCCGTGGCACATGTTTAAGATCAGCGATCGCCTGCCTTACATCATGATTGGCTTCGCTCACTGTGCGACTGATATCATTCAGCGTTTCTTGGACTTGTGGATCATCATACATTCGCTTCGCTCGATCTAACTTTACCCCTAACAAAAATAAAGATTGCGCCACTCCATCATGAAGTTCTCCTGCTAACAATTGGCGTTCTTCTAATTTTCCTTTGACAATACGCTCTTGATCCAGCGCTGCTCGTGTATTTTCAAGCATATCAAATAGCTGGCGTAGTAACGTCACACTAACCACATAAATAATAACTGGCGATAACCAGTTACCCACTTCCATTGAAAGATAAGGCATTAGAAATTGATGCCGAATATATTCCCACAACCCGATCGTCACTGTTGGTAAAAATAAAATGATCCATTTGATTTTGGTATATGACATATAACTCTCCTTTAATTACGTAAAAATTGCTCTTTGCGATCACTATTGTACGTGTTTGTGGAGGATTATGACATATCTCACGTATGGACATCATGTGAACATATCGAAATAAATACTTATTTTTAAGAAAAATTGAATAATTCATTTGCAATTGACTGCGTTAATGTTTACAATAAAACTATGATAATGATTATCATTCCTAGTCAACTGATAATGAAGTGATAATATAAAAATTGTTTTTGAAAAATATACTATTTTGACTTTAAAGGAGCCGGAATCTCGATGAACGTAATGACACAGAAAACTTCACTACAAACAGACGATTATCTGGATCTTCTCAATCTTGCCGTGCGTATTGGCGATCTAAAATGGCAAAAAGAAATTATTCGTAAATTAGAATATATGAAACATAGCCAGACTCCTTCTAGAACTCGCGCATAGTTGTTGAGAACCAAAATATATCCCTTTTACTGAGAATAAAGATCATATGGATGATCTTGTTATACTATATATAAGGAAGATTAGAATGGTTGAATCTATGACCACGATCTGTTCCTCAAGGCCGATACTTCAAAGGTGAAGATATCGGTTTTTTTATGTGTATAGACTTTTATGTATATAGAAGTGGTTTATCAGCATACATCTTTATGAAACATCAAAAAGCCTGTAAGGACTAACTCCTAACAGGCTTTTTATTATATTCGACTCCAATAAATGGATGACTTTATCAATACATAGGACGACGACTATATTCTACAACAATGCTTCGATATCTTCTTCCATATCCAACGGATCTGTTGTCGATTCAAAACGTTTAACCACTTCTCCATTACGATCGATCAAGAATTTGGTAAAATTCCATTTGATTGAATCGCCTGGCAAATACTCTGGATGTTTCTCGTTCAGCAATTGTACCATCAATTTAGATACCGAGTGATTCATATTAAATCCTTCAAATGACTTCGCTTCTACTAAATATTTAAATAGTGGATGAGCATTTTGATCACGTACATCTACTTTTTGGAACATTGGGAACGATACGCCATAATTTAACATACAGAATGCTTCTACTTTGTCATTACCATCAGGTTCTTGATCTGCAAATTGATTACAAGGGAAGCCTAAGATCACCAAACCTTTTTCTTTATAACGATCATACAGCTTTTGTAAATCTTCATATTGGAAAGTGAAACCACATTGACTTGCTGTATTCACGACTAAAATTACCTGATCTTTATATTGTTCCAGTGAAACGTCTCTACCACTCATAGCTTTTGCAGAAAATTGATAAACACTCATGTTGGCTCTCCCTTTGTGTTGGACACATGTAATAAGTCTTACTACTATATAATTATAACCAATATTTTGTCGAATAAACACACATTTATATAAAATTTAAAAATATTTTTAGTTCTTTAAGCCTAGACAAGCAAAAAAACCAGCCATAGTCATCACTGGGCTGGTTTTTTTGCTTATTTTTTATGAGATACATTGATCTTTTTACGC
The DNA here is from genome assembly GCF_028594455.2 of Paenibacillus sp. PK4536. Classification (NCBI taxonomy): domain Bacteria; kingdom Bacillati; phylum Bacillota; class Bacilli; order Caryophanales; family Paenibacillaceae; genus Paenibacillus; species Paenibacillus sp. PK4536. Next base: position 1,563,963 of record NZ_CP126313.1, on the reverse strand, counting down.
TTCATGTTCTTCATCCATAAACGGTTTGTTGACATAGTAGTACATGGTAGACATAAAGACTGCTCCACCGATCAGATTCCCAAGCGTAACAGGAATAAGATTATGAATAACACCCGCAAAATTAATATTCGCTGGATGATCGACCACTAACGCAATCGCAAAAGTACACATATTAGCAATACTATGTTCATATCCAGAAATAAAGAAACAGAATACAAATAACATCATTGCAAATAGTTTGGCGCCGTCGCCTTTCAAGCCCATCGGAATAAAGAAGGCGAGACAGACGAGCCAGTTACACAATATCGCACGGAAAAATAATTGCATCGTAGGCGCTTCCATTTTATGCTGAACGACATTTAACAGAAAAGCATTTACCGAATGATCTGCATATAAGCCGGTTAAGAAAATCAGTAGCGCAAATGCACACGCCCCCAGTATATTGCCGAAGTAACTGGTAATCCACATTCTTATCACATCTAACCACCTCAGCTTGCGCCGTATCGCAGCATAGGAGTAATAGAATGTATCTCCTGTAAATAGATCTCCACCGCCGTAAGAGATCAATATGATCGCCGCTCCGAACGTTAACGCAGCCATTGGATACGCCATCGGGGATTCTACTGCATAAAAGAAGTTCCCTGTTTTAAAAGCAACAATAACGCCAAACCCGATAAACATACTGGCAAGCATCGAACGCGATAAATAACGAAGCTTGCTTTGTTTGTAGATCCGATTTTTTTCAAGTGCTAGTTTTTCGACCTGTCGTAGCGATTGTACTTCCATACATTCACCGTCCTCGTTATTAAGATGTGTTCGATGTGCTGTTGATCATAGACATTATAATCTTCTTTACACCGTTGTTCGGATATTGAATATGTATTCTACTAACGAGATTGTCCCTTTTCCGATGTGCTTATAAGTATAGACAATCTGACGGTTACTGTATCACAGGTTGATTATTTGGAAAAGAGGTTATAATGTATATCATAGATTTATATGTAAATTTATACTGTGTATAAAAATTTATACTAGAATAGTACTAGAAAATGACCTTTCTTAGTGTGACTAGGAATATAAGTAGGACATAGTTCCTATTTATCGACAAATTGTGACTAAAGTCGTATTTGCTATAACATTTGAAAATAATTCTACCGAAATGATAGTATAGACATTAACAGACACACATTGGACACATCATTTTTCAGTAAACAATGACCTTAGATCTAATTCAAAGGTCTTGATCATATATATAGTTTTCCCTTATGTATCAACACTTTTATTGGACTGTCGTTATAGTTTGTTCATAAATTCGTCAAAATTTAATCCGAATTTAAGGTAATTAATGTGAAAAAGTGTTAATGTAAATTTACAATTAATAATAAGAGGTGACCGAAAATGACAAATACAAGTAAAGTACAACAACTTCGTGATATGCTTCCAAAAGACCAACAATCTATTACTCGGTATGTAGAGCACGCATTAGAATCTATTGATGAATTGGTTGAAAAACACCGCCAATATACTGCTTCACTTGCAATCTATGGTGACAGAATCAATGGTAACGAAGAACGCGTATACCGTGATACGATCGCTGAGATCAAAGCACAATTGGTAGAAACATTGGAAAGAACAGTAGAAGACTTCACTCACAAAGGTGACAAACACTGGCAGAACAATTATAAAGACGGAATCGTATAAGATACGCTTTTTACGATAACTTAATTATCGCTTCATATCAAAAAACCGCAGCCCGGATCGCTGCGGTTTTTTTGTGTATTCATATGGTTCAATAATACGGCGCCATCATTAGATATACGATAACACCAGTAGAACTTACATATAACCAGATAGGCATCGTCCAACGTACAATCTTTTTGTGTTTGGCAATCTGCATTGTCCATCCCCACACTAGAGCAAAAAGAGCAAGTGGAACAATAATAGCAGCCAAAAAACTATGAGTAATCAGAATAAAGAAATAAATAGGACGAATAATACCTACACCACCGAATTTAGCTGTTTCTGGTGATAAATAGTGAAACGTCAGATACGTCACTAGAAACAATAACGTCGATGAAAAAGCAGCTAAAATAAATCCACGATGGACTTTAATATTCTTTTTCAAAATAGCAATCAATGCTGCAACTAGAAAAATAAACGTAAAACTGTTAAAAATGGCATTCATCCGTGGCAACATTGTAATATCAAAACCGACTGTCCCTTTGTAACCAATCGCTGGTGAGAAAAATAACAGCAGAATAATAACGTTAGCAATCACCGATACTGTAATAATCGTTCCGGCAAAGTTTTTATTCGTTTTTGGTGTTACCACATTAGGTTGTGTATTTTTATCCATGCAAACGCTCCCCATCTTTCAAGTTCATACTCTCATTATAGTTTTATATTGGAGTTGAGGGTAAGCACTTTGGTGACAACAGTTTGAACATTTCAAAGTTGTTTGGATTTTAAACGTCTTTACGCCAAATATCGTGATAATCTTTATTGCGTTTGAATAGGGCTAATGCATAGGAACAAGCAGGCACAACCGTTTTCCCTTGTTCACGTGCGATATCGACAGCACGCTTCACCAGATCTTGCCCTACTTTCTGACCACGTAACTCTTCTGATACAAAAGTATGATCAATAATCATTGATTGCTCATCATAATCACTAAATCCGATTTCAGCTTTGGTTTCTCCATCTATTTGTAGAGCAAGCCCTTGTTCTGTCTCGATTACTTTTTCCATCTGTACAATCTCCTTTTTTGCATGAATCTGCAAATGTGTTTGGATTTACTTCCTCTTATTGTTTTATCACCTTTATTGCTAGTCCAGAAACAAGTCTGCTATCAACGCCATATCGTGCATATTTTAACTAAATATTTGCAAAATATTAATTTTTTTTAAATTTTGGTACAAAAGTTTTAATTTTCTATTAAGAATTATCAAATAGTGTCGAAATATATATCATGTTTACATTATGCACTTGGGAGGTTTGGGTATGCAGTGGTTTCGGAATTTGAGAACATCAGTCAAAATTATTTCTGCTTTTTTAATTATTACCTTAATCTTTGTTGCTTTCGGATTATACAGTTTGCAAAATCTAAAAGATCTGAATACTAAGGCTAAAAATATGTATAGCCATAATCTTATAGCGGTTAAAGATTTATCCGAAGTGGAAGTTTATTATCAACGCTTACGGGTAGCTGTTCGTGATTTGAGTACAGCACAGACTCCAGAAAAAGAACAAACATTACTTACTAAAATGACAGACTTTCAAAAAAATATGGAAACTTTGGCTCAAACGTATGGTAATTCCATCACCACCACAAATGAAAAGCAAGAATTTGATCAATTTAATCAAGCGTATAACGATTACTTAACGCTGTATGAAGAAGCTACTCGTTTGGCAAGAGCCAATAACTTAGCTGCATTTAACGAATATAAAGACAATACCCTTAAGCCTGCTGGCGATCAGGTGGCAGATAGTATCTCTGGCATGATTGATAACAACTCGAATCTTGCTCTACAAGCCAGTCAGGAAATTGAGCAAAGTTATGCAACTTGTGTCAAAATCACTATCGTTTCTCTTATTCTAGTAACATTATTTAGTATTTTGCTAGGTTCTCTTATCTCACGCAGTATCTCGTCTCCTCTACGTAAGCTTACAGATCTCATCTCTAACTATGCCAAAGGCGATCTTAGCCAGAGCTTAGAAAATCATAACAAAGACGAAGTTGGACAATTGTCTACATCGGTTCATATCATGGCTGATAACCTACGTCAGTTGATTACACGCATTACAGTATCTTCTGAAAATGTAGCCGCTTCTTCTCAAGAAATATCAGCAAGTACAGAACAAATTGCAAATACCAGTAATACACAAGCAGAATCTGCTTCAATGATTACTGAATTATTTAAAGAGCTATCTGCTGCGATTGATTCTGTAGCCGTTAGCGCAAGCGGAGCCGCTGAATTATCTAATCTCACTGTAGATATGGCACAGCAAGGTGGACAGATTGTAAGTGAATCTAAAGCATCTATGCATGAAGTCAGTCAATCCATGAACAAATTAGAAGAAGATTCTCAACGTATCGGAGATATTATTAGCGTTATTGACGATATTGCGAATCAGACTAACCTTCTTGCGCTAAATGCAGCTATTGAAGCCGCTCGTGCAGGCGACCAAGGTAAAGGATTCGCTGTGGTGGCTGATGAAGTCCGCAAACTGGCTGAACGTAGTATAGATGCTACTAAACAAATTTCTACGATTATCAAAGTGATGCAAAAAAATACACAAACGAGCGTCAAAGCTGTTACTGAAAGTGTGACCCAATCGGTACAGACAGAAGAAGCTTTTCAAAAAATTGTTCATGTGGTGAATGATTCGGCGATTAAAGTTAATGAGATTGCTGCCGCTTGTGAAGAAGAAGCCGCTCAAGCCAATGAAGTAATGTTTGCTGTTGAATCCATCGCTGCGGCTAGTCAAGAATCGGCTGCCGCTTCTGAAGAAACAGCCGCAACCTCACACTCTTTAGCACAACTTGCTGAAGAATTGAATACCGCTGCTTCTGTATTTAAAGTATAAGTAGCTTCTATTCGATACGCTTTAACCCAGACAAAAGCCAGTCATCTTCGCTTCTGATCTAAGATCGGATTCGGAGATAACTGGCTTTTTATGGATGATTCAAATTATTCGTGTTGCCCGCCTTGAAAAGCAGTCTCATCTTGAGGAAGCTGTTCTTTGTGGGTATTCTCAGCCGCTAATAATTCAGCGGCATTATCTTGAGGACGATATCCGATCTCTTCGGCGAGATAATCAATATTATAATAATTATCTGTATTCGCTGATGTACCATACAGATTCATATACTTGCGATCGGCTGGCGCTTCGATACAGCATTTGACCAACTGAACAAGATCGCGTTCAGAGATCCAGATATGAGTCGCACGCTCAGAATGAGGACGATCATCACCGGGAAAGTTACCAATCCGAATATTAAATGAAGACAGTTGATGTTGATCACTATACAATCGACCTAACAATTCAATATAACACTTACTTAATCCATAAATGCTATCCGGACGATAAGGATCATTCACATCAATATCTTCTCCTACTTTGTAGAAGCCTGTGGAATGATTTGAACTTGCGAAAATGATCCGTTGTACTCCATTTTCTTTGGCAGCTTCAAATAAGTGATAAGCACCGGTTACATTTACAGGCAAAGCTACTCCTAGAAAATCATCTTCATCTTTTTGCCAGGCGATATGCAGAATCGTATCCATCCCGATGGTTTTTTGCTTGATCTGCTGTGCATTTGTAATATCTAATGATTCGATTCCTTGATCAGCATCAGCTTCAATATCTGTTGCTAGTACATCATATTCTTGTTGTAACCCTCGATAAAGATTGCTTCCAATCACACCACTCGCACCTGTTATTAATAGTTTGCGCTTCATGTGATCCCTCCTTTATTCGGATGACTGAATGTATTTAGCATATTGTTGTAGTGCACGATCAATCTCAGGGAAACGTAATGGCTTGCTGATAAAATCTTGCATCCCTGCATCCAGACACATCTGCCGATCTTCCATACGAGCAAAAGCAGTTACTGCGATAATCACAGGTTGCTCTTGTTCTGTCAGACGTGCTCGAATATTACGAGTCGCTTCGATTCCATCCATTTCAGGCATTTGGATATCCATAAAAATAATATCGTACGGATGAGCAATCGCTGCCGATAATGCTTCCCGTCCATTATTAGCGACATCAGCTTGATAGCCAATTTTTTTCAAAATTTCTACCATTAATCTCTGATTCACCGGATGATCTTCTGCCAAAAGAATCCGTAAAGGACCATATTTGAATTCAGGTGTGAGATAGTGATCTTTGTAATGACTACTCGCTCCTATTTGGATCAATCTATCCATAGATTCTTCAAAAGGTTGAAAAGGAACTACAAAGCAGAAGGTAGCCCCTTGTCCTTCTTCACTATCCACATCAATAGAACCACCCATCAATTCGATCAACTTTTTGCAAATAGCCAGTCCTAGACCTGTACCGCCATATTTACGATTAATGGCAGGATGAAGTTGAGAGAACGATTGGAATAATTTATCCTGTTTGTCAGATGAGATCCCGATTCCGGTATCTTTGATCTCAAATTCCAAAATACTTTCTCCTGTAGGTCGTATATCCAACAACGAAATCGATAGACGTACACTTCCTTGATCAGTAAATTTAATCGCATTACTAATCAAGTTAACCAATACCTGACGCAATCTCGATGCATCGCCTACAACAGAAGAAGGGACTCGATGATCTACATGGTACGTAAGCTGTATATCTTTTTCGGCTGCCCGTGAAGTAAAGAGATCAAGTACACTATCCACTAGAACAATCAGATCAATCGGTTCATGATCAAGTACCATTTTACCAGCTTCTATTTTACTGAAATCGAGAATTTCATTTAGAATATGCAGTAAGGCATCACTGCTATCTTTGATAATTTCGGTGTAGCTAAGTTGTTCTTCATCAAGCGGTGTATCTGCAAGCAATCCAGCCATTCCGATAATCCCATTCATCGGTGTACGAATCTCATGACTCATAATCGCCAAAAACTCTGATTTCGCACGATCGGCACGTTCTGCAAGTTCTTTGGCACGAATAATTTGCTTTTCATTCGTAATATCATTAAAAACAATAACAGCACCTTTGCGTTTGCCACGATCCCAGATGGGTGTGATACGATAAGACACCAGAAAGCTTGATCCATCTTTACGCCAGAAAATAGCTTCCTGTTCTTCGTGAAAACAGCCTTCTAGCAGTGCTACATAGATCGGATTCTCCTTAGCCACATAAGGGCCACCATCAGGATGAGCCAACTGGAACATATCCAATAAATGCTTACCAATTAATTCCCGTGCATGATACCCTAACATACGAGTCGCTGCCGGATTAATAAATGTAGCAATTCCTTCATTATCCAGTCCAAAAATACCTTCTGATACTGAATTCAAAATAAGCGTATACTCGTTGCTTAATTTCTCAATCTGCTCGATATATCTTCTCATTTCAGTGATATCGGTAGCAATCCCATACACACCCACAATTTGCTTGTCGACCACGATGGGTACATTTACAAGGCTAATGGCACGCCGATCGCCATTTTTCAAAATAATTTGAGATTCATACGTCTGCGGTTTTCCTTTTAAAGCCAGTTCAAAATGTTCTGCGGTATCATAGATATCTTCAGGAGCCACTAGCGGTTCAAAAGGCATGCCAATCAATTCGGCTTCTGTACGTTCTAACAATTTTTCCATATTGGAATTAACTGTGGTATACCTACCGTTAACATCAAATGAAAATACACCGGCTGGATTATATTGAAATAATGACTTGTAGCGTTGTTCACTTTCTTCGATCAATAAAGCCGCTTGTTTGCGTTCATTAATATCACGCGCAATCGACACCATTTCTTGAATATGACCTTGGTCATCATATACATAACGACCGGACAACTCCATCCATACATAGCTGCCTGATTTGTGACGTTGGCGGTAAGTGATCGGTTGAGGCTGTTCCCCTTGCAAATTAAGAGTCATATATTCTTTGACGTTATCAACATCATCTGGATGAATATAATGAATTGCCGGTGTACCTTCTAACTCTTCCGGTTGATAGCCTAGAATCGAATAACACGCAGGTGAGCAATATAAATAGGTCGTATCTTCAACAGAATTACGTGAAATAAAATCAAGTGACTGCTCAGAGATCAAGCGATAATTACGCTCGCTATCTTTCAGTCGCTCTTCCATACGTGTACGCTCTGTAATATCTTGCGTCATCCCGATCAGATGAATCGGTTGCCCTTGGTCATCCAGAGCGGCACTCCAATGCGATTGCAAATATTTCATCGTCCCATCGGCTAGCACGATCCGGTACACATGCTCTCCGCCTTCACCTGTAAGTAACGTATAGCGAATCGCTTTACGGAAATCAGACAGGTCTTCTGGATGAATCATTTTCAAAACATCTTCACTATATGGCTCTTCAGACTTAAACACATATCCGAATAAACGTCTGGTCTCTTCAGCAAAGCTAAATGACTTATTGATAATATCCCAATCCCATGCTCCAATATGAGCAATTCGTTGGGCTTCAGCTAAGCGATCTTCATTCTTTTTGCGTTCATGTACATCCCGTCCAACACCTAATACTTTCTCAATCTCACCTTGCTCATTACGCACCACTTGAAATAAAATCTCAAACCATAAATAATGCCCTTTTTTATGCTTGAGGCGGCGGGTCATTGTACCCCATTCCAGATAGGTGTTACCGCTATTTTTCATTTGTAATGCATCATCAGGATGGTAATATTGCATCCGATCTTGTCCGATCATTTCCTCAGGATGATACCCGAGTACCGTATAAAATGAATCCGAGACATAGCGTAGTATTCCCTCTGGCGTACTATATGAAATTAAATCCCGTGCATTCTCTGTAATTAAATTATACAAATCTTCATTCTCAGCAATAATCATTTCATGCTCTTTCTGGGACGTAATATCCTGGAATTGAGCAATATAATATAAAGGTTGCTGATCCACATCTCGAATCAAAGACACATCAACAGATGTCCAGATCAAATGACCTTTTTGATGTAAATAACGATGTTCTGTATGATACAATTCCGATGAACTTTCTTTCATTTGTGTATATATACTTTGATATCCTGCTTGGAATTGATCTTCTAAACGGGTAATATTCTCTTCACGCATGCGGCACATTTCTTCTTCAGAGTACCCGAGCATGTTGCAAAAAGCAGGATTCACCTGTAGCCATGCTCCATCGCTTGGTGAAATCACAGCAATCCCGAAAGGAGACATACGATATATATGTTCGTAAATAATTTGGTTTTGTTCTGAATGGTTAATCACTGTATTCCCCTCCATGTTGCCGTACACACTCTCACGATTTCGAATTGGAAATCTTCTATATCTATAAACTACCCTTTAATACGTTTAACGAATAGGCATTGGCGATCTTTATTATGTATAATTTTTCACGTATAATCCTTTGAAATTATTCTGTTGATATCAAAAAAGAGATATCTTGTCTAATGAACAAGATATCTCTTTCTAATTAAGCAGGTTGTATAACTTCTTCGCCGTTCAAAATGAGTCGATAATGAATATCTGCACTCAATGAATCGGATACGGCACAGTATTTTTCTTTTCCCATCTGGATTGCTTTCCATACACGGTAATCTGGAATATCACCATCGACTTTGAAAATAAGATCGATCGCTGTGAACCCTTTAGGCATAGCTTCTCTGCGCGTTCCTTCTGTCTCAATTTCAATCTTATGAATATTATGCAAAAATGTATCCAAAATCATTGTAATATCAATACCGATACAACCTGCTAGACCTGCAAGTAATAACTCCATTGGTGTTGCGCCTTTGCCATCTCCGCCATACGCAGCCGTAGCATCCATCCCGATCGGATAACCCGAAGGCCCTACAGCTTCAAAAGCTCTTTTACCATTCCATACTGTTGTTACATTCATTATGTCTACCTGCTCTCATTCGTTTATTTGAAATTAATAATCCATCACTTTACTAAGAAAACGTTGGGCTCTTTCTGTCGCTGGTCGTTCAAAAAAGGATTCTGGATCAGACTGTTCTATAATACGTCCTTCATCCATAAAAATAACTTTATTCGCCACCTGACGGGCAAATTTCATCTCATGGGTGACTACAATCATTGTCATCCCTTCTTGCGCCAGCGATTTCATCACATCCAACACTTCACCGACCAATTCAGGATCAAGTGCAGATGTCGGTTCGTCAAATAAAATAATTTCAGGTTCCATTGCCAGTGCACGTGCTATACCTACACGTTGCTGTTGTCCACCAGATAGACGAGAAGGATACTGATCTTTCTTCTCCAATAACCCTACACGGTTCAGCATTCGTTCGCCAACATGACGAGCATGTGTACGTTCTAACTTTTTGACCATACGCAACGATTCCGTGACATTGCCCAAAGCCGTTTTGTGCGGATACAAATTAAATTGTTGAAAAACCATACCGGTCTGTCTGCGAATTTGAAGCATACGTTGTTGACGTTCTTTCAGCTTCATGGTGCTTTTTACTTCGATACTGTTCACTTCGATAGAACCTGCACTTAGATCTTCTAATCCGTTCAAGCAACGTAACAATGTACTTTTCCCTGAACCGCTGGGTCCTAGCAACACCACAATCTCGCCTGCTTGTATATTCAGATCAATCTCATGTAATACGGTATGTGTGCCAAATGTTTTGGACAATCCACGAGTTTGGATCATAATACTTCCCTCACATTCGTTTTAGTATGCTTTAGCCAATCGTCGTTCGATACGTTCTAATATCGTTGAAAAAATCGTACTCATGATCCAGTACATAATCGCAATTCCGATATAAAAAGGCATATAAACATAATATTGAGCAATCAACAAATCAGCCGATCGCAATAGATCGGTTACTGTAATGACAGATACCAACGATGTTTCTTTAAGCATGCCGATAAAGGTATTGCCCATCGGTGGAATGGCGGTACGTGCTGCTTGGGGTAACACAATACGCCACATCGTCTGCGCTGAAGTCATCCCTGTTGCATAGGCTGCTTCTGTCTGACCTTTGGGAATCGACAAAATTGCTCCACGAAAGGTCTCTGATAAATATGCACCAATATTAATACTTAATGCGATACAAGCCGCTGGAATAGCATCCAGTGTAATGCCATAATCGGTCAGTCCGTAATACACGATAACCAGTTGAACGAGAACAGGTGTCCCTCGAATAATAGAGACATAGAATCTCGCAATCCAGCGAATCGGACGATTGCCTTGCATACGTGCAATCGCGACAATCACACCGATAATCAATCCAAAAAACATAGATATGATCGTAATCAACAATGTATAACCTGCACCTTTTAAAAGAAAAGGTAGGTTATCCCATACTAATTGCATACGTATAATCTCCCTTCTTGATCACGGTAAAACAGAAGACTGCGCACCGTAGTGAACGCAGTCCTGATCAAGCTTTCATCTTTACTATTATTCAGCAGCAGGCTTTTCGCCAAACCATTTAACAAAAATAGTCTCATACGTGCCGTCTGCTTTCATATCAGTTACTGCTTTATTCAATGCTTCTAATAGTTCAGGATTGTCTTTACGAATAGCTATACCAGCTTGGTCGGATTTGATCGCATCACCGACAGCTTTGATTTTGAATCCATTTTCTTCAACGATCGGTTGGAGTGCATAAATATTGTTGATTGTGGCATCAATACGTCCTACATTCAAATCTTGTAATGAAGTAATCACATCATTGTATGTTTTGATATTGAAGTTACCGACTTGTGGCAACACTTCGGTACGAAGATAGGTTTCATCATTCGTTCCAAGACCTACACCAATATTTTTATCTTTAAAATCAGCTAGCTTGGTAATCTCGTTATTATTTTCGTTAACGATGATTTTCACCTGATTGGTAATATAAGGATCAGAGAAATCCAGTTGTTGCTTACGCTCATCTGTAATTGTAACCTGACTGATAATCGCATCGAATTTGCCTGCTTGTAGACTTGGAATGAGACCGGAGAATGCTTGTGTTGTAAATTCAGCTTTTACCCCTAGACGTTTGGCAACTTCTTTGGCGATGTCTGCATCGAATCCGTCCACTTCTTTGTTTGCATTCAAAAAGTTATAAGGTGCATAAGTACCCATCAGACCGACTTTAAGTACACCGGCAGATTTAATATTTTCGAGTTCATTTCCTGAAGCTGTTGTTGCTGTGCTTTCTGAAGTGGTATTACTTGCTGTATTCGTATCTGCTGAACGTGGAGTGGCATTACCACAAGCACTCAATACCAGTACAACCATAAGCAACATAGCCAAAGCTATCGGTGTAGACGTACGACGCAATAATTTCATTCTATTATTCTCCTTTAATCGGTTCTGCCTAGCAGACCATAAAATTCAAAACGTGCTGTTTCTTTAGCCAATTGTTCAGCGTTATGATTCACCAGACCAGAAGATGAACCATTAGCGGCGCTAAACAACCAACGGACAACAACACCTTCGATCAGACTCATTAGAAAAGCTGCACGGACAGAAGGTTCTGTCTGTGCTGGCAACATCTCTAACTCTACCGCCCGCTGAATATTGTGTACAAATCCTTGCTCCATCTGTGAACGAGTGAGCATAATCTGCTCACGTACTGCTTCACTAAATCCTGTACCATCTAACAACATCCGCATCAAATGAGTATGTTGTTCTGCAAATTGAAATAATTGATATAGTAATTTCTCAGAAGCTTGTACCATATCATCGGCTGTACCAGAATGTGTCCGATAACCAACACCGATTACTTCTAATAATTGTTGTCTACCTTGCTCTACAATTTCGAGCGCAACACTTTCTTTGCTTTTGAAATACCAGTAAAACGTTCCTTGCGCAACGCCTGCTTCAGCTACAATATCTGAAACTTTTGTAGCATGATAACCAGACTCTACAAATTGCTTGAGCGCAATCTGCATTAACTTTTCTCGCTTCTCGATAGCATCCTGTTCACGAGCACTTAATGTTGTATTATCGATACGATCAACCCCTTGATTGACTCGTCAGTCGGTTTATTTTTAAATCCTATCCGATAACTTGGTATTTGTCAATAAAAAAACGCCAACCTCGTATGTAGCATACGTCATCGGCGTTTCAGTTCTATTTATTTCAATGATATCTTAGTAATTGTTATTTGTTGTATTGGATGAATTACCTGATTTTTTGTCGCGCATTGATGTTGCTACACGACGCACTTGAGAAATTACTTTATCACGTGCACTTTTATTACGCATAAGATATGCTGCACCCATTCCGATTGCACTCCATAACGCTTTTCTTCCAGTCATTTTCATTTCCTCCTTCATTCTATTCAATATATACGTTAATTTCATTTGATTCCTTGTGTGTATTGCTTATCTACAACTTACCCGCTTGTTTCTAAGTTAAACCTTATATAAGCAAGGATTAAAGAATAAATAATTAAAGTTGAATTTATCTTAAAAAAGTTATTCAACAACTGACATAACAGGACTTCTTTTTAGATATGTACAATCTGCAAATCTAAATATAATGATTTACAGACTTTATTTATACCAGACGCGCACCCAATTGATTAGATATACCGCGCACAGCTTCCCCCATAACACGATTATGATTCCAGATAAAGAGAGGACGCAACAATGGTTCCCAACGTTGCATCCATGGTTTGTTGGTGTGCACTTGCCAGTCGTAATGTAAGCGAGTGTATGTCCCGCTTTCTTGCAAACGAAATACGCCCTGTCCGCTCAAATCGCCATACGCTTCCAGACAAATCAGTGTCTCTTCTTGCTTTTCAGTCACAACGAAATCAAGCGAAATGGTATACCATAGCTTGGTTCTCATATTCATTCTGTATTTATCGCCTATTCCATTTTTGCTTGTGCCTTCTTGCAAACGTTGAAAGGAGACCCCTTGCCAGCAACGAAGTTGTTCAAAGTCTTTAATCAAATTCCAGACTTCGTGTCTACTCGCTTCCAATAACCAGCTTTCTGTAAATTGGTATTTCCCCATAGTGATGCCCCCTGTGTGCAAAAATGATTACATAATCAACGATAGATTTTGGTTGTATGAGAAGCTTCAGATACATGGGCTTGTAAATGGCGACCTACTCCTGCTACTCCTTCATCCATTACTTTATTATGACTCCATACATAGACAGGGCGCATCACAGGATTGGTCACGCGTAACATCGAATGATCCAGACGTACTTCCCAGATACAACGAATCAATGTCGCACGTCCATCATCTAATTCTTCCAAATAACAGGTACCTTCTCCAGCCAGAGGGCCTTCAACCCTTAATTTAAACGCATTTGGTTTACTTTTATCCACGACTTTCAGAAAAATTTTGAGCTTAAATAGCATTTTAGTCCGAAAAGTACATTCGTACTCATCCCCTATTCCCTGTGCATCATCGGTTTGCTTTACTTTAGCAAAAGTGACGCCTTGCCAGAAATCGATATCTTCGAAATGATCTACAAGTTCCCATAATTTTGCTCTTGGCGTCTCCATCTTCCAGCTACTGGTGAACCGATAGTGGTACATAAGTTATCTCCCATCATATTTAGAAGAAATATATTATTTATATCATTGAAACACCCTATTCAATAGGGTATTATAAAGTTATACTTTCTATAAGTTGTTTAATCATTCATGCTCTATATAAAAGAGGTATCTATGCAAAGAATATTTATAATGACCGCTCAGTTTGATAAAAAGTTTGCAAGTCTTGATCTATATGATACAGACCTTAAAGCTTTACAAAATGATTTATTGACTTCTCCCTCCAAAGGCGATGTGATTCAGGGGCTGGCGGACTCCGTAAATTAAGATACGCTCGCGAAGGAAGAGGCAAAAGTGGCGATGCTCGTATTCTTTATTTAGATATGCCTTCCCAGTCAGAAATCATTCTAATCGCTGTATTTGGTAAAAATGAACAAGCTAATCTTACACAACAAGAAAAAAACATACTTAAATCTTTAGTAGCTCAACTAAAAAGTATATATCTGTAATCTATTTATAAGGTGGTGTAATTATGACTAAACAAAATCTTTCATTTTTTGATGAAATTAAATTAGGTTTGGAACAAGCTATAGAATATGAACAAGGGAATACGAAATCAGCCCGTCAACAAACCATTAGTGTTAAACCTTTAGAATCTTATAGTAAAGAAGATATCAAACGTATTCGCTTAAATATGACACTCACTCAAAAAACATTTGCTCAAACTATTGGAGTATCTGTCAAAACAATTGAAGCTTGGGAAAAAGGCACCAATAGCCCTAATGGTTCTGCTTCAAGATTATTGGAGCTAATGGATCAAAAACCTGACGTAGTTAAAGAACATATTCTTAAATAATATCCAAAGAAACTTTGTGATCTGGAGCTGGGAAAGCTTGATTCAACTGGTTGATCTCATCTTTACTTAACATCAACTCTGCTGCTTGCGCATTGCTTTCCACATGACTACGACTAGATGCTTTGGGAATCGCCAGTACATTGCCATCGCGAATACACCATGATAGTAACACTTGGAAAGGATGAACTCCATGTTGTTCTGCAATCTGTTGTACCGTAGCATCGGTCGTCAGTTCACTTCGTAATGATCCTGCTTGAGCTAATGGAGAATACGCCATAACAGGCATTCCTTGCTCTTGTTGCCACGGTAACAAATCTACTTCAATACCTCGTGATCCCAAATGATACAATACCTGATTGGTAGCACAGTGATCTCCATTGGGTAATTTGATCAGTTCCTGCATTTCTTTTGTATCTAGATTAGATACACCCCAACGGCGAATCTTACCATCTTGCACTAGCTTTTCCATTCCTTGAATCGTATTTTCCAGAGGAATACGTCCACGCCAGTGCAATAGATACAAGTCTAGAACATCAGTACCCAGTCGATTCAAGCTTTGTTCACAACTACGAATCAGAGAATCTCCCCCTGCATTGTGAGGATAGACTTTGGATACTAGAAATACTTGATCTCTTATCCCTTGAATCGCTTCACCGACTAACAACTCGGAACGTCCTTCACCATACATTTCTGCGGTGTCGATCACTGTCATGCCTAACTCTACACCATATTTCAACGCGTCGATCTCTTCTTGTCTACGAGAAGAATCATCGCCCATATTCCATGTGCCTTGTCCGATTGCAGGTAGAACGGTTCCATCTTTAAGTGTAATTTGTCGTTTGTGGGTCATCTGTAATCCTCCTTAGCAGTCTGTTCATCCTTTAATTTATTATTAACCGTTATTAAGGTATTAAGAACAATTCATTGACTTGGCATCTATTATAAAAGGAGTTACACCCCATATCAAAGTCTGGATAGCACAAAAAAACACCTTGTGATCTACAAAGATCACAAGGTGCTAGTATCAGCTAATACTTTAAATTGCTTTACATCATTACATCTATAAGTGAATTACAGTTTTTTCTCGCCATCGTACGTACCGATAATACCGTACAATTCAGGACGACGATCACGGAAAATACCCCATTCCAGACGTTGTGTTTCCAATTGATCCAGATCAAATTCAGCAACCAATACGCCTTCGCTGTTACGATCTGCTTCTTGAATTTTGTTTCCTTGTGCTCCTGCAATAAAGGAAGAACCGTAGAAGTTGATTGAAGAATCTTCGTCTTCTTCTTTACCGATTCGGTTCGATGCGATCACAGGAATCAAGTTCGCTCCTGCATGGCCTAGCATACATGCTTGCCAGTGATCTTTGGAATCGATCGATGTATCTTGTGGCTCAGAACCGATAGCTGTCGGGTAAAATAATAATTCTGCACCCATCAATGCCATACAGCGTGCCGCTTCAGGGTACCATTGATCCCAGCAAATACCTACGCCGATTTTGGCATATTTGGTATCCCATACTTGGAATCCAGTATCTCCCGGGTTGAAGTAAAATTTCTCTTCATATCCTGGGCCATCTGGAATATGACTTTTGCGATATTTACCAAGAATCTCACCATCTGCATCGATCACAGCAAGTGAATTATAACGAGCATAATTTTTCTTTTCATAAAAGCTAATTGGTAAAACGACATCTAACTCTTTAGCCACTAGACGGAAATGGTTGATCGCTTTGTTTTGCTCAAGTTCAGTCGCGTATTGATAATATTCTGCTTTTTCTTTCTGGCAGAAATATGGAGTCTCGAACAATTCTTGTAGCAAAATAATCTGTGCACCTTGTGCCGCCGCTTCACGAACCAATTTATCTGCTTTGCGGATGTTGTCATCGATATCCCAAGTACAGCTCATTTGAGTAGCCGCTACTTTTACATTTCTCATGATATTGTAGTCATCCTTTCTATAATAAGGTTATTGATTATGCTATTAAGCTTGAGCTGGAATTTGTTGCGTTGTACAGTGAACATTACCGCCTTCACGAATAACAGCCATACCATTAATCGCACGAATCTTACGATCCGGAAATATCGCTTGTAATACATTCATCGCATGTTGATCTGCTTCTTCTGCTGTGCCACCGAATACCGGCAGAATAATACCACCATTGACGAAATAGAAATTCAAATAGCTTAGTGTCAAACGCTGTTCACCATGCATAACCATTGGTGGTTGTTGAATTTCGATAATTTCTAATTTGCGCCCTTGAGCATCGACAGCATCATTTAAGATACGTAGATTTTCTTGCGTAATCTCATAATTATCATCGGCAGGATCATGACACACTTGAATAATCACTTTACCCGGAGCTGCAAAACAAGCCACATTATCTACATGTCCGTCTGTCTCATCTCCAGCAAGTCCGCGATTAAGCCAGATGATTTGCTCCACATTCGTAAAATCTTTAACATGTTGTTCAATTTCTGCGCGCGTTAGATCAGGGTTACGGTTCGTATTCAGCAGACATTCTTCTGTCGTTAACATTGTTCCTTCACCATCGACGTGAATTGAACCGCCTTCAAGCACAAGTGGTGCATCGAATTGACGAATATTAAGATGTTTGAGAATCGCTGGAGCCACTGCATCGTCCAGATCCCACGGCTCGTATTTGCCACCCCAAGCGTTAAAGTGCCAATTTACCCCTGCACGTTCACCTTTATCATTCACTACAATCGTAGGTCCATTATCACGTAACCAAGCATCATTATGTTCAAGTGGCAAAAAGTCTACCGCTTGACCTTCAAAACGTTGACTTACTTTTTCTAGATCATCTGGATTAACAACCAGTGTAACAGGCTCAAATTCAGCGATAGCACTGACTAATTCTTCATATCCATCACAGACTGTAGCATAATCATCAGGATAGACCATCGAATCCAAAATCGGCCATGATAATAATGTACGTTCATGTTGTTCCCATTCCGCAGGCATCTTATATTGCAAATCTATTGGTTTCATTGTATTTATTCACCTTGTCCATTCATAAGTATTAGGATGATTTCACAACCTACATCATACAATACCTGATCCTGTTGTACCAAGTGATTTCAGTAAATTTTATGTAAACACTCTAACAATCTTTTAGAATCTAATGAATACATACAAAAATCACTGACATACTGTTGTCAGTATTAGAAAGCTATGATGAATTAAGAAAACATAGATTACTAGGAGGAAAAAATGAAATACGCTTATGCTTATATACTCGATTCGATGGCAGATTGGGAACTTGGTTATGTGATAGCTGAACTTAACTCAGGTCAATATTTTAAAGATAAAGGAAGTCGTATTCCTGTTAAATTGGTAGGAGCCTCCAAACATTCGATCAAGACAAAAGGAGGGATGACTATTGTTCCTGATCTACTTGTAGAAGATATCACACATGATACTTCAGCCATACTACTTCTACCTGGAGCAGATACATGGAAAGACCCCATACACTTACCGATGATCGAAAAAGCAAAACAATTGCTAGATAAAGGTGGCAATGTTGCTGCAATATGTGGAGCGACCACAGCGCTTGCCGATTCAGGTCTATTAGATGATCGTGCACACACAAGCAACGGGTTGGAGTATTTGACTATGTTCTGTCCTGATTATAGAGGAGCTGCCCATTATAGAGACGAAAAAATCGTTGTAGATGGTAATCTTATTACTACGAGTGCCGCAGGTGGCATTTTGTTAGCACGTGAAGTGATTGCCTTGCTAGATGTATTTAAAAAGCAAACGTTAGAAGCATGGTATACCTATTTCACTACAGGCGACAATAAATATTTCTATACTATGATGGAAACATTAGCTTAATAAAAAAACATCTTCTATATTAAAAATAGAAGATGTTTTTTTAACTTTTTATCTGCCTACAATCAACCTTTATTCGCTCCACCAAAGCTAAATCCTTGAGACATGTAACGCTGTCCAATGATGTATAAAGCTACGGCTGGAATCGTATAAATGATCGAGAACGAAGCAAGCGTACCATATTGTACCAGACCATTTTGCCCGAAGTATTGATAAATCGTAACTGCGGCAGGCAATTTCTCTGGACTTTGCAATAAAATAAACGGAACAAGGAAATTTCCCCAGCTTCCTGCAAAAGCGAAAATACCTACAGTAAAAATACCGGGTAACATTAACGGTACAACAACCAGACGAAGTGTAGTCCAGATCGAAGCTCCATCGACCCATGCCGCTTCTTCCAGTTCAAGAGGCACAGAGTCCATAAAATTCTTCATCATCCAGATCGAATACGGAAGCGCCGATGCTGTCAAAAATAAGACGGTAAAAAAGAGCGAATCCTGCATTCTAAAATAGATAAAAAATTGATACACAGGAACCATTACCGCTGTAATCGGCAAACCTGTAGCGAACAGAATAATATACATAAATGAACGCTTGTACTTCAATTGATAGCGGGACAATGGATACGAAGCCAGTCCAGCCACAACCACAACCAGCAAAGCTTGACCTACTGCCAGTATCAATCCATTACCAAATGATTTCTGATTATCGGTATTAGTAACAGTAGAAACGTAATTATCTAACGTCAATGCACTTGGAATTTTGAGCGCTAATGTTGCATTTTGATCAAGCGATGCAAACAATAACCATAATAATGGTAATAGAAATAACAAACCAATTAGAGAGAGAATAATATAAGGCAACGTACGCGCGATCACAAACCGATTCATTTTACGCCGTTTGCCAAGATTTAGACTGCTCATGGTCTCTCCTCCTTTATAACTTCACTTTCAACATCCTCATGTACAGTAGACTGGCTACAATCCCGATCACTAGCAACATTAGCGAGATTGCTGTGCCATAACCTAACTGATAATTTACAAAAGCTTGATGATACATATAGATTGGCAACGTCTCAGTCGCCATACCCGGTCCACCACCGGTCAACGCATAGATTAATGTAAATGAACCGAGTGTCTGTAGCGTAACCAGTACCATATTGGTAGTCACTGATCCGATAATCATCGGTAACGTAATACGAATCATACGTTGCCATGCCGAAGCACCATCGATCATAGCTGATTCTTCGACTTCTTTAGGGACATCTCCTAATGCCGCTTGGAATACCATCATAGAAAAGGCTGTTCCATGCCAGATATTAGCGACAATCACTGATACCATTGGAAATGTATACAACCATGCCACTGGCTTCATCCCTAGTGATTCAATTGCCGCATTGACTGTACCTGTATCGTTCAAAAAAGCAAACCATACAAACGCACATACCACTTCGGGAGCGACCCAACCAGCAATAACAATCGAACCAATCACACTGCGGAACCACTGTTTGCGACCGTTCATCAATACAGCGATAATAAAGCCCATCACCTGTTGCCCGATCACTGCGGAGAAGATTAGAAAAATAAGGGTATTCCACACGGAAGTTCGAAAGTTAGCATCCTGAAACATATATTTAAAGTTCTCGAACCCGATAAATTCCGTTTTGGCTGCTGTTGCACCTGTAAGTGCCATATTCGTAAATGCAAAATAAAAGGTTAAAATCGTCGGTACAAAAAAGAACAGCAACAAAAGCAACCAGCTAGGCGATAAAAATAAAGCTGCCCGCCACTGCTCACCACCTCCGTTGCGTTTGGGTTTGGACACACGCGGATGTGACGCTTCCATCTGGATTCCTCCTTTAAACACAGCCTTCTATCCTCACGAGCAGATCAGGCTGATCGGCTATACTCTGCCGTTACTCAACCTGATCTGTCAGCGGATAGATGAATTGATAGGTTACTTTATTTGGTCTCTGTTTTATCTGCGCCTACACTACGTTCTACACTTTGCGCATATTGAGTCATAGCGTCTTGAGGGCTAGCTCCTTGGGTAACTACTTTTTCAACCATTTCTTGAATAGCTGTAGAAACCACAGGATAATCAGCAGTACTTGGACGAACATGAGTATACGTAATGAAATCTGCGGCTTTGGCATACAACGTGCCCGGTTGCTCGCTATACTCTTTGTCTTTCGCTACATCAAGGCGAGGTGTTAAAGCACCGTCTAACATCGCAAATTCTTTATTGTGCTTTTCATTGATCGCCAATTGGATAAATTCCCAACCCAATTCTTTTTCAACAGATTTGGCACCTACAGCAAGTGTCCATCCACCGGACATAGAAGTGAATCCAGGTGCTTGTCCATTTTCGGTTGGCATTTTTACAAAATCATAGACGTCTAATGCTTCTGGCCATGGTTTGCTTCCTGAAGCTGCCCATGTTCCTGTTAACCAGTTACCATTTAGCGCGATAGCTACTTTTTGATTTGGCATTAGATCCGTTTCTAATACTTGCCCTGCTTGTGCAGTCAGTACTTGAGACAGTGGTGGTCCAAAGCCATTGGAATAGATATTGTTAATAAAGTTAAGTGAACTTAAGATACCCGGACTTTGTGTGATCCATTTACCATTTTCATATAATGGATTGGCTGTACCGTATAACAACATTTCAAATGTCTGCATCGTTGTAGCTTCTTGCCCAGCTTTACCGGAGTTCATCCAGAACGGAATAATATCTGGTAATTTCTCATGAATCGTCTGGGAAGCTGTCAAAATGTCTTGCCAGTTTTTAGGTTCCCACGGTACAGGTAATCCTGCTTTTTTAAATAGTTCTTTGTTGTAATACAATCCACGTACATCTGTCGAAAAGGGTACACCATACGTTTTATCATCTTTTCCTTTCGCTGCGGCTTTGATCGCTTCGTTAAAATTACTCCAATCTGACCAGCTATCTACTTTAAGCGGTTCCAAATATCCTGCTTCGCTATCTGCATTGATCATAAAAGAATCTTCAGCCAGTACTTCAGGAGCGCTACTTGGATCAGACATCAATAAAGGAATTTTAGTCGCATATTGGGCTCCTTGAATCGGTTGCAGTTCAACGGTTACACCCGGATGTGCTTTCTCAAATTCTGTTTTCACACTGGTTAGCCATTTGCCCCAGTTATCTGTTTCATTCCATTTTCCATAAGCGACTTTGACGACTTTGTTAGAAGAATCTCCACCTGAAGCACTCGTTCCTGCACTGTTATTCGAACAAGCTGCTGTTAAAACGGTCAGACTTACCAATAAACCTGTCATCCATTTGCGTTTGCCTTTTGCCATTGTTATCGCTCCCTTATCGTTGGTTCTGGGTACAACATCATGTGACATCTAAGGTGTAATTTAAAATATGGCTTGATACTGATCGCTGATCTAATTTAGGATGACTGAATTTTACCGCTTGGCACCGTATACCCGCAGTAGGTTAAGATCACTTCGCTAAATAACGAATTGGCCCATGAAAACCATTCACGTGTATATTCCTCCGGTCGATCCATATGAAATCCTTCGTGTAAAAAATCAGTGCCTGCATCTGTCTGTTCCAGCGTGTGTAATAAAGAAAGAATTTCTTGTTGATCTTGGGATGTTAAAGCTTGCATCGCTAATGAAATATGCCATATATAATGAGGAGGAGTGTGAGGACTACCAATCCCTTGAGCAGCTGTACCGCTGTAATAATAAGGATTGTGCTGACTGAGTATAAACTTTCTTGTATTTTGATACAGTGGATCATCAAGTGTGCAATATCCTAGATAAGGAAGTGACAATAAGCTAGGTACATTCGCATCATCCATCAGATTGTGATTGCCCAGACCATCTGTCTCATATGCATACATCCGTCCGAATTCTGGATGATCTACAATCCCATATTGCTCGATACCTGCTTGAATCTGTGTTTTTAACAAAGAGGCTTTGACGACCCATTCCTGATCTTGATACACTTCGCTTGCGATCTGTTCCATATAACCGAGTACCACGACAGCAAACATATTCGAAGGAATCAAATATCCGTACTGACAAGCATCATCACTTGGACGAAAACCTGACCATGTCATGCCTGTAAATCCTACTGGATTACCTTTACCTTCATGTGGAAGCGTATCTGATTCAGGGCAATCTACACGTTCAAAGGTGTAAGGTGACTGTTCACTATGCCTCTGTTCTGTATGCCATAATGTCATAATAATATGACAAGCTTTTTGAAAATGTTCATCGAAATGATCTGTTCTTCCTGTCGTGCGCCAGAGTAGATAAGCTAACTGAATCGGGTAGCAAAGCGAATCAATCTCATATTTACGTTCCCAGATCCATGCGCTCATCTGTGTCTTGTCTTCTTGATGTCCATTGTTATTGGCTTCTTCGTTAAAAGCATTGGCATACGGATCAAGATGAATATAATGTATCTGCCGCTTGACTACATTAGTAACGAGTTCGCTTAATGCTTCATCTTTATTCGCCAATATCAGATAAGGTCTGACCTGAGCTGCTGAATCCCGCAACCACATCGCTGGAATATCCCCTGTAATCACAAATACGGTTCCATCTTCTAAAGGCTTGAGCGTCGTCGTCAATGTATTACTGATCCCATTTTTGAACATTCGTGCAAGCTTGGGACGTTCTTGTAAATGTTCTTCGACCTCTGTAATTAATTGCTGGACAGATAATGGCAATACTCCATCTCCTATATCATTCATTGCAATCCTCCCTTTTTTAAGCGCTTACATTTATAGCTATATAATAGATCACAGCTTATTAACATGTCAATACATTATATTATGTTATTAAAGAAAAATATTAAGAACTATAAATGTATAGATATACAAAAAAGATGTATCCTCTGTATAAGCAAGATACATCTTCTAACCATAACTTATGAACGAACAGACGCTTTGGTCACGGAATGACCATGAACCAGATTAGCTTGTAACGAAATTTTACTCGGTAATGTTGCTCCTTCGATCAGTGCGAGTACATTTTCGATCGCCAGTCTACCTAACGATTGTTGGTCTTGTTCCATATGTGTAAACGGATATAACGCCGCACTAGCTTGAGGACTATCAAAGCAGATAATCGAGATATCTTGCGGTATATGAAGTCCCATATGTTCTATCGCTTCTTTGGCAAATAATGCTAGTTCATACTGCATAGCAAAAAGAGCCGTAATCTGTGGATGAGCTTCAATCATTTGTTGAATCATATCTACATTGTGTTGTACCAATACTTGTTCATCTTCTTCTTGATTACTATTCCAGTGCATATCGGTAAGCCATGAAGAGCGATCCAGTACAACTCCGCGTTCAGCATGAGCTTGTACAAATCCTTCTATTCGTTCTTCAATCGCTACATTATCAGTCACTTTGGAGGTTAATAATGCAATATGACGATGTCCTTGATCCAACAAGTAATGTGTGCCAAAGCTTGCTGCTGCTACATTATCGGTACTAATCGACGTCGAATCGATGCCTTTGACATAACGATCAACCAGTACATGTGGAAAACGATCAATCACTAATTTTAGAATTTCAGAATTAAAAATTTGTCCGCGAGTTGGATAAATAATCAAGCCATCGACACCATAATCTCTTAACATCCGAATCGCATTTTCTTCAATATCAGTCTGTGAAAAAGAAAGTCGTAACATCAAATACACACCCATTTTCTGAGCGGTTCTTTCCATTTCGACCAACATTTCTTTCCCATAACTGTCACTGAAATCTTCCATAATCAATCCAAGAACAATCTGATCACTTGCTGTACGTAGTCTATTGTTATAATCATGTTTGCCAGCTTCAGCAGGTTCAATAGCTTCTATATGATTGCCATTATGAATAACAAAAGAACCTCTACCCGGTTGCCGTACAATGTATCCATCTTGTACTAACATGTCCAGTGCTTTTTTGGAAGTAATACGACTCACTTCAAATTGTTCCATTAATTCTTTCTCTGATGGAATCTTATCGCCTATTGTATATTCGCCTGAATGTAGACGATCACGTAATGTTAAATACATCTGCTCATATCGAGGTTTGAGCGATATTGAACTATCTGCCATACGATCACCTTCAATTTAGATTTACTATTATCATTTAGTATACTATGTTATATCATTTATGCAAAGAGGAATAGACTAAATATTTGGAATCTAATTATTATTTTTGGTTGTTTATGTAAAAGTATCCTCTTTAGTAGTCATAATGTCTATTAAAAAAAGCATTAGTCTACCTCTGGATTATGATCATCCATCAGTAAACTAATGCTTTTTTATGATTCTTACATAAACGTTCCATAAGAATTAACGCTTTTTGTTGGGTCTACTATAGCTTGTATTATCCAACACCGGCAATTCTTTTTGAGCGCGGGTCATGGGCGACTTGCATTGTGAACAAACCGGTACATCTGCAAGTGCAAAGTTATCTCTCATCCATCCTTTGCAATCTGGATTCGTACATTCCCATATATCGGTCATTGCTGTAGGAATCTCTTGCGATGGATTTTTCCGTGAATAGTACATGTGTAGTCCCCTCCCAGTAGTAATATCTATTTGTTCTTGCACAAGTTGCAAATATTTGAATAAAAAAACACCCTTAACTAACGTTAAGGGCGTCTTATAAACTGAATTACAGTTTTACAACGTTCTCAGCTTGTGGACCACGGTTTCCTTCAACAACGTTGAATTCAACGCGTTGACCTTCGTCCAAAGTTTTGAAACCGTCGCCAGTGATAGCAGAAAAGTGAACGAATACGTCGCTTCCGCCTTCAACCTCGATAAAACCAAATCCTTTTTCTGCATTAAACCATTTTACTGTACCTGTTTGCATTGTAGTACCTCCAAAGAAATTAAATTTACATGACCTTCTTTATTCAGAAGATTAACATCCGATAAAATAGAATAATCACATATTGTACAAGGCTCTTCGCCTTCCCATATAACAACCCTCTACAATATGTGAGTACCAGTCACGTTTTCGTTACTCTTATTATAACCGATTGCACGAATAAATACAACGTCTTTATCAGGTAATTTTTGTAATTTCACTAAACCGCATCTTTCATCTTAGATGGTGACATTTTTCGTCAGCAATCGCTAAGGTCATAAGGCTCACTTTATACTTATACCAGAGCATACAGAACTGAATCGCTTTCAAGCAATAAATGTAAGCGTATACTTTTAAAGTAAATTGTCTTTAATCTATATCGTAGGCTGTATAAAAACTGCTCACATGAACAGGTTGATGATTGACCATTTTGACTCCTAATCCATGTTCTGTGTCCCATGTACAATGAAAATTAAGGTAATACGTATCCCCAGATGGTGAATCTCCGATCAAAAAGCCTTGAAGTGTAATATAATCTGCAATTTGATTAACATTTTGGATATACGGAATCGATTGATCTCTTTCTTCTATTGTTGCAGGATCTTGCAGATCAATTTGCCAGGCTTGACGATATTGTTCTTCGATGTGTTGATAATGGTTTAATATAGCTTGTAATACTGGCTCCTGAATAGATTCGCAATGTTCTATATAATGCTCCCATAACTGTTGCTGTACTATAGAAGGAGCTGTTAGATGCTCAATCTCCTCTTCATTCGCAATACTCTGTATAAATTCAACATGAATAGATAACTGTTGATTGTTTATGTGCAAAGAATATTCGCCTTCAAAAGTCACCTCTTCTGTTACATCATATGCATAATCTTCTAGGACGAGTTGTGAATACCATATAGAATCGATCATCTATGAATACCTCCTATTTCAATGATATTTTTTATTTTGGTAAAGCTTGTCTTTTCTTATGATCGTATAATGATTTATACTTGTCTTTACATGAATGTGCAAGATTGCACATCTTAAATCTTGAGGCTGTATGGTGATGTTATGAATAAACAGTCCAAATGGATACATCAGTTTTTCAAAGTATACTGGATTGTCATTGGTGTCCACTTTTTCTCTCAGTGGGGTTCTTTTGTCTTTTTAGATTATGACGATGATGCTTATCATTTCTATATCTATATTCTAATTATGCCTACTCTTTTGATGAGCTTAGTCACTTTGATTACAAGATGGATATATATCCGTTGGAATCATTTATCTTTTTACGTGTTATTCAGTGCAAGTACGCTAATCACATGGACGATTATTTATCTCAACTATGATATTCGTATTATTACAGCACTATGTTTGTTACCGATCTTATCAGCTGTTGTCTTTTTCAGACGTTGCTTGTTATGGATTCCTTCTGTATTACAGCTTATCGCATTCACTTCATTGTATCTAGCCGATTCACATTTTCGCAACTATCTCTCGTCCTTTGACGTTATCGCTGTCATTTCTTTTATTATTGTAAGTACGTTTATCGCTCATATTATTGTAGCTAGCGGTATAGAAATTCTAGCCGATTTGCAGTTAACCATGTCTGCCAAGCAAGATCTAATTGTCAAAAATGCTATTATGAGCAAGCTTTCCAAAACAGATGGTCTGACTAATCTGTATAACCAGATTTCGTTTCGAGATTATTATAATACGGCTTTTGATTATGCGACCAAAGGTGCTAAGCTTCATCTAGCATTGATCGATATTGATGATTTCAAAGTCATTAATGATACGTATGGTCATCAAGCAGGAGATACTATTCTTGGCAAAGTCTCTCAAGTGATTCAGCAACATATGTCTTCTAGCGATATAGCGGCTCGCTATGGTGGCGAAGAATTTGCACTGCTTTTGTTCGATCAGACATTTGAAGAAGCGTATGCACTGGTTGAAAGTATACGAAGTAGTGTTGCCGAATTACAACATCTTGAAATGAATGGCAAGTCCGTTACTGTCAGTATTGGACTGCAAAGTTATGGCTCGGAGAAGACCAAAGAGCAACTCTTTGAACAAGTCGATACGTATCTGTATGAGGCAAAGCGTACAGGTAAAAATAAAACAGTGACTGCTCCTCATACGGAAGTAAGTTAAGTCACCAAGGTATAATAAACAAAAAACACTCCAATCCTTCTGTGCAAAAGGGTTGGAGTGTTTTTTTGATTTATATTAGAATCCTGTGACAGGATGCGGAATATATGATTCTTCCAGACGGTTGATCTCGTCTTCTGTTAATACTATATCTACAGCAGCCACAGCATCTTGTAAATGATGTAATTTGGTTGCTCCTACAATTGGTGCGGTAATCGGCTCTTTTTGCAATACCCATGCTAGAGCGACTTGCGCGCGTGGAATATCACGTTCCGATGCAATCTCTGCCACTCGTTCTACCACTTTGCGATCGGCTTCAGCACTTGCCTTGTAAAGACTTTGACCAAAGCTATCACTTTCAGAACGTGAAGTCTCTTCTTCCCAATCCCGGGTTAAGCGGCCGCGTGCCAATGGACTCCACGGAATAACACCGATGCCTTCTTCTTTGCATAAAGGAAGCATCTCACGTTCTTCTTCTCGATAGAGCAAGTTCACATAGTTCTGCATCGAAACAAAGCGTGCCCAGCCATTTTGCTTGGAAATATCTAAAGCTTTCATAAACTGCCATGAAGCCATAGATGAAGCACCAATATATCTTGCTTTCCCTGCTTTGACAACATCATTAAGAGCTTCTAGTGTTTCTTCTATAGGTGTATTCAGGTCCCAGCGATGAATCTGATACAGATCTACATAATCCGTTCCCAGACGTTGTAGACTATGATCAATCTCCGCCATAATGACTTTGCGAGAAAGTCCTCCACCATTAGCGCCCTGACGCATTTTGCCATGGACTTTGGTAGCGATAACGATCTCATCTCGGTTTGCATACTCTTTGAGCGCTTTTCCGACGATCTCTTCACTCGTACCATCTGAATACACATTGGCTGTATCAAAAAAATTAATCCCTGCTTCCAAAGCTTGCTTGATAAAAGGACGACTGCTCTGCTCATCTAAGGTCCATGGATGTGCTCCACGATCAGGTATTCCATAACTCATACATCCCAAACAAATTCGCGATACATCGAGACCGGTACGACCTAACTTTACATATTGCATCAATGTCCCTCTTTTCCGCCCTGAGGCAAGTTTGCATGATCTAGCGAATAGATAGATGTTTACTTACTTATCATAACCAAAAATAGACATATTGAGCCACATTATTTTGATATCGCTAGCGATCTTTA
The DNA here is from genome assembly GCF_028594455.2 of Paenibacillus sp. PK4536. Classification (NCBI taxonomy): domain Bacteria; kingdom Bacillati; phylum Bacillota; class Bacilli; order Caryophanales; family Paenibacillaceae; genus Paenibacillus; species Paenibacillus sp. PK4536. The sequence continues at coordinate 1,534,908 of NZ_CP126313.1, read as the reverse complement.
TCCAATCTGGAAATAGGAAAAAAGCAAGCTCTTTCGGTGAATACCGATAAAAGCTTGCTTAAAAAATAATCTTTTTTTCTTTTATTGAGTGATCATTTGAGCTTCTCTAGAAGCTACAGAGAGAGCATTGATTGTAGCTGAACGTCCATCAGCAATCGATAGAACAAACGCTTTGTACGTCACTCCTGAGCGAATAGCAGCACCATTTACATCTACATCTGTGGTTGTAAAGGTCCACTCGCTATATACCCCTTGCGTTACTGTCTTATAATTGCGTTCACTCACACGATTCGCATCTGCCAATGAGAAATTACTTGAGCTTGCAGACGGTACTAGCATTACAGCATAGTTAGCAATACCGTTTTCACCTGCTGGTTTGGAGAATGTCACTTTGATTCCTCCATTAGTTGCACTAGCATTAACATTAGTCACTGGAGCAACCGTTGATGACTTGATCGTAAAGTCATTAGATGCGCCAGATAAGGTGTTAACCGAGCGTACCGAACCATCTGCTACGCTTAATACATAGACACGATAAGCTACCTCTTTCACAATCGCATTTCCGTTGTAGTCTTTCGTACTTGTGGTTAAAGCTTGTGTCACTTTAGTCGCTGTTTTGGCAATACGTGTATAATTGGCTGCGGCTGTATTGTTAGCTGTAGTGAGATTAAATGAACCGGCTTGGTCTGCACGTACTACATAGACACGATATTCCGAAATACCTGTATCATTAGCCGGTACAAAACTAAATGTAATATCGGATGCTGTATTGGTCGAAGCGCTATTGGTAGTCGCTACGTTATTTACAGCCGATGTTGCGCCATTTGATGTTAATGTAATAACAGAAGATGCACTAGATAATGAGTTATTGCCAGAAGCACTACCTGTACCTGTTGTTAAGACAAACACCTGGTAATTGGTACCATTTTTAATGAGGTCACCATTTACATCTTTTGATCCGGCACTGAACGCAACCGTACGATTCGAACCATTTTTGCTGATTTGCAAATAGTTAGAACTGGATACGCTATTTGCTGTAGAAAGATTGAATTTGCTCGCATTGATCGATTTAACGACCATAACACGATAATTATTCACTAATCCTTCATCACTTGCTTTGTTAAATGTCACTTGCAGATCGCGTCCATCTCCGTAATCGCTAATATCACTAACAGCGATGCCACTCACATTGCCTACCGTCCGATCACCTGTCTCTAGTGTCAGTGTAGAAGATGCGGAAGATAAGCTATTCGCATAAGAACCTGAACCAAGCGCCATCACATAGATACGATAAGGCACATCATTCACAATCGTGTCTCCACCACTGTCTTTAAGCGATGTTGCTAGCGTCACAGTGCGATCGCTACCTGTTTTGGATACATCGATGTATCGACTAGATGCCAGACCATTAGCAGTCGCAATATCAAAATCTCCAGATACTTTACTTCGAACGACAAATACACGATAGCCACTGATTTTGGACTCTTCAGAAGACTTGGTAAAAGTCACTTGAATATCGCGTCCGTCTGCAAAATTACTTACATCTTCTACTTTAGTGATAGAAGGTGCTTCTACTGTACGTCCTAATGTTAATGAATTAGAACCTGCGGATATTCCAATATTATCGCCACCACTTGTGATCGAGATAACAAATACAGTATAGGCTGTTCCTGTTGTAATTAACTCACCAGATGTATCACGCGTTGTGTTCGTTAAGCGTGTAGTCGGGTTAGAGCCTGTTTTGTTAATCGTTGTATAGTTAGAATTGCTTATTTTAGCTGCTTCTGTTGTGCTAAAGCTTCCTGCACTTGTTGTTTTTACAACAAACACACGGTAATTGCTTAATTTACTCTCATCGCTTGCTCTGGTAAAACTGACTGAGAAATCTCGTCCATCGCCATTGTCAGAGACATCACTTGCTTTAACATCTGTAGCTATCGCAGAAGCTGTAGCCACAACGCCCAAAGATACGTTCGGTGAACTTACAGATAAAGAGCTATTATATCCACTTGCGCCTACTGCCAATACATAGACACGGTAATTTACATTTTTCTGAATCAATGCGCCGTCTGTATCACGGGCTTGAGGCATTAATGTGATTGTATAATTGCTACTGCCTTGCGGAATGCCTGTATAATTCGCCGCAGGCACTGTTAATGCTGTATTGACGTTAAATGTATTACTATTAGCTTTGACTACCAGAATTCGATATTGACTGATTCCTTTAGTGCTAGCAGAAGCCGGAAAGCTAATTTCTAAATCATTTCCATTTCCTTGTTGTCCTACAACTTTGGCATTTACATAAGGTACAGGTGAGATAGAAGTCGATGGAGTGGTTGGTGTAGTGGGTGTGGTCGGCTTGGCATTCGTAGTCGTAATACTCACGGTCTTCGTAGATGCGTTCCAGCCTACTTTCTCGCCTAACGATTCACTAACAAAGCGTAACGGTACAACCGTTCTTCCTTTAATCGACTTAGCAGGTACATCCAACGTAACCTTTTTGCCATTGATGGTTGCTGTTCTAGAACCTAAAGGTAATACAATCGTGGTGCCATCTTTGATTGCAGTGACTGTTTTGGTACTTTGCTTCCAAAGTACTTTCGCGTCTAACGCTTCGAAAACACCTCTTAATGGTACCATCGTCCGATTCGCTGACATTACAGGTGCCTGATCTGTTGTTAGCTGAACTCCGTCAATTGTAATTTTAATAGGTGTTGCTGCGCTGACGGATGGTGTATGTAGACCTCCGCTTACCGTCAAAGCTGTAACTAATACTGCTGAACAAATCTTCTTTTTCATTTGTATTCATCCTCGTTCCCCCGAAATAGTGCCAAACGCTATCTGCCAAGCTTGTCTTTTATTCCCCGTCTATTAGACGCACACCGCTCCTGAAAAGTTTCCATGTTTGTTTATTTATTTTGGAATCCTTTTACATGGATAAGTAGGATCTGTGTGTGCATATCTATCGACTATATGTAAGTTATCATCGTTACCTCTACCGAACAACCAAATCTTCGTCATAAATTAGCAACAGTTTTTTAATGATTATCGAAGTTATGATCATTATTTACAAGTTGGATACAATTGGCATTTAAGTTAGATACATTTAACGAGTAAGATAAAGGCAAGACAAACAAACCACCCCACAGAGGAGATGTACAATAATGAACTATAGTAAATGGATCGCTACTTCCGTGATCGCAGGAGTACTATTAACAGGTGCTACGACTACACATGCGGCAACAACTTCTACAACAACACCCAAAGAAACAACGTCTAGCTCTACCACAATGAGTAAGCAATACCCTGTAACCAATGTGAATTACTCTACCGCTCAATTGAAAAAAATCACACAAGCTTTTGCAAATTTTGATGGGTTTGAGACTCCATATGTACCTACACGTATGATCGAAGGCGATGCTTTCCGCAAAGTCAGTGGCATGGGCGATGGTGTAACTTTTCTTTTTAAATATATGACGGTATCTGTCTCTCCACGTGATTATTCATATAGTTATAAAGGCAAAACGGTAACTCTTCCTAATTCCAATAATGTAAAAGCAAAATGGTACAAACCCGATAAAGTAGATATGTTAACATTCAAATTAGATGATCGGTATGTAACGATTTCTTCACCCTATCATTTATTAGGTAAAGCGAAGTTAGAGCAGGTTGCTGTAGATGTTGCCAAATACGTTCCTGTATCTGTTCCCAAGTCATAATATCTGGTTACAATAGAAAAGTGACAATTCAGAGATATGTACGGCAATCGTTAGCATTTATCGCTTAATATTAGACTATCCAAACAACTTAAAAACACGTATACAGAACAGGAGTATTCTTTACACACTCCATCTGTATACGTGTTTTTGGTATTATTTCACAATCAGGACAGGGCATTTCACACCACGAGCGACTTTATGACTGACACTTCCAAGTACCATTTCTTTAAAAGAACCCAATCCTCTGCTTCCCATCACCACTAGATCGAATCCATGATCATTGGCATGTCTGATCAAGCTTTGCCCGGGTTCTCCATGTAATACTTTGATCGTATATGTCGTTTGTTGCTGTTTGAGAAGTTCTTCGATGGGAAAAAGCTTTTGTCGTCTCGAAAGTTCTAATTCATCAATATCGCCATAGCGTAAGACTTCATCACGACTTTTGCCAAAATCAGCGACAAACACTACTTCGATCTCACCATATTGTTGTAACTCCATTAATTTGAGCGCTTCTGTTGTTGCTCGCAATGAATTGTCTGAACCATCTACCGCTAACAATATGTTCTGATACATAAATCAACGTCCCTTCTCTAAGAGATATCCTATATATCTATTCGCTAGGGTGCACAGTCTTTTTACGTGTTTTTTTAGAAGTATGTTCAAGATTCATATCCAAAATATCGCCAGTCAGCCCTTTTCGTTTGAGCCACCAGTAGGTTAAGCCAGTAAGTCCAAAGATTAAGATAAGTGAAGCGAGGTAGCCCCATTTCCACTCTAATTCAGGCATATTTTTAAAGTTCATTCCCCAGATTGCGCCTAATGCTGTCATTGGTGTCAGTAGAACTGTAAATACCGTTAATGTTTTCATAATATTATTTGAACGGTAATTAGCAACATTATCATCAATTTTGAGCAATGTATCAATTTCATGTTCGTATGCTGTTTGAAGCATTTGAATCCGTGCTAATCTGACTTTTAAAGTATGGAATGTCTGAGCATCTTTAACCAGAGCAGGAAAGACTTCTTCAATCGCAAACCGAATTTCTTTCAATGCGACCGTCTGTACATTCCAGCGTGTCATCTGATTGCGCAAATCTACAATTTCACGTAGCAATTTCCCACCATTATTTTCTTTCATTTGAAATTCGATCTCTTTCAATTGCATCTCAATCTCATCCATCCGTCCGAAAAAAGCACGAATAATCGCATTAACGACAAACATAAAGCCATCTACCGGATAATCACAACCCAGAATATACTGATTCCATTCGTGATTGTCCATATTATGAAAGAGCCATGTAGGATCTCCGATCGTTACCAATCGCTTCTCATCAATATAATAATGGAGAATATGAACATCTTCCCAGTGATCTGGATTCATATTGATTGCTAATGTTCCGCTGATATAATTTTCATTCTTTTCTTTATAATAAACAGAAGTAATTTGATTATGTGTACACATCAGACTTTCCTGTGCCCATTTTTGTAAATGTTCATCAAAATCAGGATGCTCCATCAACAGCTTAGCATCTCTCATTTGATACCATGTCCATTTGTCTTGCTCGGCTTGCATCACTTCTACTTTCGCCATTGGATCAGTACCTCCTTACTCTTACTTCTATCATTATGGTATTACCCTATTTCAGTCGTCTGTGACTTACCATTTTGCTAAAGAGGGATAGATATCAATAGCAATCAAAAGATATTTTATATTATTTAGTTCATCACCTAAGTTGTAGAATAGTATGTTATAACTAGAAGGAACGTACTTATTCTGAAGGAGGAACTATCTATTTATGAGAAATACCTACATCACGCGCATATTCATTGTGCTTACATTTGTGCTATTGTTCAGTACGATCACTCCCAGAATGTCACACGCCGAAAGTGATCCATTGCAAACCTTCCGCTTTAATCTGTATTTAGAACCGGTTACTCTTGATCCTGCATTGTCCAGTGATGGAACGACCAGTACGATTATTGAAGCTATTTTTGAAGGGCTTGTTCGCACCAATGCAAATGGCAAAGTGGAACCTGGTGTAGCTGAATCGTGGACCCTTTCACCGGATAACAAAACGTACACTTTCACATTACGTTCGAATGCTCGTTGGAGTAATGGCGATCCACTGGTCGCTGCTGATTTTGTAAATGCATGGAAAAGAGTGCTTACCCCTGCAACCCGTTCTCTATCTGCTTCGTTGCTATTCCCTATCGCACATGCTCAAGATTATTATAAAGGAACGCTTACCGATTCCAGCCAGCTAGGATTTCAAGCATTAGATGATCATACATTACAAGTTGTGTTGCAACAGCCACTCCCTTATTTTCTAGAAACATTAACGTATCCTGCTTATTCACCTATACATACATCAAGCAATACATCTATTCAGAAGAAGAATACCTCTGCTAAGAATATGATCAGCAATGGTCCATTTACTATTCAATCTTGGGCAAAAGGTCATTCCATAACACTGGCTCGTAATCCTCAATATGCACAAGTCGAAAAAGTTCATTTTGATCATGTATTTATTCGCTTTATTAATGATCCTAACAAAGAGTACACCATGTACCAATCAGGTGCTATTGATCGGTCGGGTCTATCAGAAAGCAATATTCCTACGTTTAAAATGACCGATCAGATGAAAAAAGAAATCGTTTATCCAGATACTGCATCCTTATACTATTATGCTTTTAATGTGAAGAAGAAGCCGTTCAATAATGTAAATATTCGTAAAGCTTTTGCCATGTCGATTGAGCGCAAACTGCTGATTAGTCCTAAATCTGCATATGGATTTGTACCTCCAGCGATCAAAGGAGCTACTTCTACTTTTCGCAAAGAGTATCCAGTGACTAATTTTGAGATCAGTTCCAAGCATGCTCGTCAATTATTACAACAAGGGATGAAAGAAGAAAAAATCACTTCTTTACCTGCGATTACATTACTAACGAATGGTGATGGTAATCGATATGTAGCGGATCAGATTACGGATATGTGGAAAAGACATTTAGGTATTACCGTTAAAGTAAAAGAAGAAAATTTCTATACTTTATTAGAAGAAAAACAAAAGAAAAATTATCAGATTGTACGTGGTGGATGGTCAGCGGATTATAACGATCCTGCTGCTTTTCTAGATTTGTTCACCTCATGGAGCAATGAAAATACATCCGGTTGGAAAAACAATGCCTATGATGCTCATATGAAGAAAGCATACAGTTTGACCAATGCCAAAGCTCGTATGAAAGAATATCGTGCTGCCGAAAAAATATTGACCGATCAGATGGTTGCGATCCCACTTTACTATTTTAATACGTATTTTCTACAAAAGTCGAATGTACACGATGTGTATACCGATTACTCGGGTGCTCTCCATTTTGTATACGGGTATAAAAAGTAATACATGCCTGAATCTAAAAAGCATAACTGCCTATCTATAGCAGTTATGCTTTTTAATTATTGTATATGGCTTATGAGCTAAATAGATCGTCTATCACTGGTTGTACGCCATGCAGCAGCTATCATTTTAACAGATTGTTCATCAGGAACATGATCATTATCTTCTTCTCTAGCATCTTCCCATTCGACCATTCGTCCTAGATCTCTAAAATCCAATTCTAACTGTATTTCTTCTAACGTTAATTTTCCTTCTTCCCAAAGGGGTTCTTCTGCTTGGTCTATGTATGCATATGCACGTATTAATGTACCTGATACTGCTTTGACCCAGGCGTAATACTGGACTGTCCGATGATAGCCGAAATAATGAACTTCTCCAAATACCCTACTTAATTCTTGTACCAGTTGCTTGAGTTGCATCACTGTCTGGGCATCATCAGGAAAGGGAATATCATAACTGCTAACCAGTACCCAATCTTCTACTGTAGTCAAAATCCATTGTTCTCTAGTCTGTGGCTGTGGTGGAGAAACGTTAGTTATTTGAGCTAAAATAATATCTATTTCAGATTGAACGGCGATAGAGTCTGTACTTTTAACACGTAACCATGTAGCTTTGTGACCAAAATCGATAACGGTATCTTCTGTTGTGTCTTGCCAAAAGAATAATGCAGGTGGCGGAATATCTAATCCTATTATGACTTTGACTGGTGGCTGCAATGGCTTTGGCTTGATTTGCTGATAGATCCAGTAGCTTAGATAAGCAATAGCTGTGATGAGTAATGCGATCCACATGTATGGGTCTCCATTCGAAATCAATATCAGATATCTATCTATTATATCTATTTTTCTAATCATAACTTACTTTTCTTTACAATTCTTTTTTTGCTACGATGTTGTACATTAGAATCTATAGAGTATCCATTTGAAGATTATCGAAAGGAGCGGGCAGGCTTGCGAATAGCAGAAGATTATGTACAGCTTCGATTGGCTTTTCACCATTATCCAGATCAGCAATCATTTCATATAGCAATGGAAGAAGTAGCACAGGCTTTATTTTGTACAGCTCGTAATGCCAAAATCATCATCACCAAAATGGTAGATGCACAATGGATACAATTTCGCTCCGGTCGAGGTCGTGGACATACTTCTGAGCTTACCTTTTTGTTGCCAGTGACGACTGTATTATTAGATGAAGCCAAGCAACGGGTGATACAAGGAGAGGTACAATCTGCTTTTGAGTGGCTACAACAACATGAAGCACTAGCTGTGGTACGCCCACAGTTTTTGGAATGGCTTATTCGTTATTTTGGATATACAACTCAGCAGATCGGGCAAGATCGTATGATCGAAACGCTACGTTTGCCCATTTATCGACCGATTGTCTCGTTAGAGCCTGCTAATGCGCTATATGCTTTTGATACGCATCTGATCGGTCAGGTCTTTAGTAGACTGGTACATTACGATCCTGTTCAGCGTACATTTACCAAAGACATCGCTCATCACTGGGAAAGTAATTCAGATGCTACTTGCTGGACATTTTATCTGCTCAAAGGTATTTCATTTCACAACGGGCAAGAACTGACGGCACAAGATGTATATACCAGTCTGATACAACTACAATCACCGACTGTGGTTCATCACTGGTTAGGTCAAGATATCGCTCATATTCAAGTGATCACTAGGTATCAAATCCAGATTCAACTACACCGACCGAATACTCAATTTCTTTTTTATATGAGTCATAGTGCTGCATGGATCTTCCCTTCATCTGATGTAGATTCGAATCATGAATTTTCTTTACCTATCGGTTCAGGTCCTTATCAGGTTGTATCACGTCATGCTGGAAAATGTACACTGGAAGTCTTTCCATCGTATTTTGGATACCGTGGTCAGATCGATCGGATCGAGATTATTATTGTACCTGAAAATGAAGCAGAAGCTTGTTTGGGTACTAGCCCCGGGGTACTGACTGTAGTGACAGGAGAGTTCTCGATCCCAGAAAATTTGAAAATGCCTTTAACACAAACAATCACAGGGATATCCACTCTTACTTTTAACCTGCGAAAAGAAGGCATTTTGCAAGATAAGACATTTCGCAATGTGTTAGTAAATGCTATCAATCGCCAGCATATGGTACAAAAATTAGGGGAAACCCGTCTATGTCCTGCGCAAGGATTACAGATCCATACAAACTCTCTACCAACAGCATCTACAGAACATGTGTCGGAGCCAGAAGAATCCATTTCTCTATCTACATCACTGCTAGAACAACTCCAATACACTACATATGCTGGGGAAACGCTACATTTGTATACTTTTAACCGTCATACGCAAGATGCCTACTGGCTTCAACAACAGTATCAGAATTATGGAATAAAGATTGACGTACATATTGTAGAATGGTCAGAAACGATTCAAGTGGCAACGATGGAACAAGCAGATCTAATCTTATTCGAAGCTATGGTTAGTGAAAATCCACTGCATCTGCTTGAATATATTCAGTCGGATCGTAATTTTATAAGACATTCATTGCCTTTAGACATAGTTGCTCAATTGGATCAACTCACCTATTCTATGCTTGCTTCTACAGATCAACATGCGCTTTCACATTGGTCTACTGCTGTGAATCGGCTATTGAGTGATACATGCACAAGTGCATTTCTAGTGGTACGCACAGCCAGTACCATTCATCATCACTCTTTGCGTGGCGTGGATGTTAATCACAAAGGATGGGTCAATTTCGATACGCTCTGGTTCCACCAAACGTAATTTATTAAAGCGATAGAGTCTACTCCGTACTAAAAGTGGAAAGAATGCGTGCTTATTTTGCTATTTTTATGCTTACAGCCAAGCGATAGAATAAAAGGTATAACACGACAGATTTTATACATGGAGGTGGATATCTTGCTACAGACTGTTGTTATCGAACAAGTAAACTCTATTGAACCTTATCTGGATGAAATGTCAGATATGCTCATACAGATTGTAGATGCGGGTGCATCTATTGGATTCCTACCGCCTCTGGAGTACAAAGAAGCTGTAGCCTATTGGGAACAGGTGTTGCAACCTGCAACTCTTTTATACGTTGCTAAGATTAATGATGTGATTGCAGGAACGATTCAATTGCATCTATGTACCAAGCCCAATGGCGATCACAGAGCTGAAGTTGCTAAATTAATGGTGCATCTGGATTATCGTCGTCATGGTATAGCAAGGCTGTTAATGGAGCATGTCGAACAACAAGCACGCTTGGCACAACGAATTCTACTTGTGCTAGATACCCGGGATGGCGACCCTTCTAATCGACTATATCAGTCACTAAGATACAGCCAAGCTGGGCAAATCCCGAACTATGCTAAGTCTGGAACAGGGGGTCTGGATGCTACGAACTTGTATTATAAGAATTTGATATAAGATAAAAAAGGAAATTGGTTCATATAAATGAATCAATCTCCTTTTTTTATCGAAACTTTTATATTGCATTGATTATAGCCACTTTATTTTTGGTGATTCGAAATAGACTCCATTGCTTGCCACAATCAATCGCTTGAGTGTTAGCGGATCGATATAAATATATCCAAAACTCCATTGATTTTCATAATGTTGGTCTATAAATATTTCTATAAAGGTAATAGAACCATGAGTAGATTCAAGTGCTTTGAATTTTGCCATCTCATTATCTGTATTAAATTCTGCTTGATCATAAAGCTTTGAATATATCGAGGATTAGATAAGCATAGTTTTGGTCCTTTATATTCTTTGATTAAAATTGTTTTTAACACCTTACTATCTGATGTAATCCATTACGTACTAAATGTAAATTGAGTACCTACTACCCTCTTTGCTACTAATTCAGAAATAGTAGTAATTCAAGCAGATTTCACAATTTTTTAACTTTTAATCACCAAATAGATATGTTTATACAAAAGAAGAAATCTGGTTTCTAATAGGTATGATTTGCTTATTTTCATCTTTGGCGAGTATAGCAGGTTTATGTAACGCAGTCATTTGATCCGATATTAACAGATTTAAGTCCTAAAACCTGCATAGTAAAAATAGAAGAAATATGAAATACATGAAATTAATTATTCTTAATTCGATTTCTCCTAGTATTTAATTTGAATACATTATTTTATATCAAAAAGTTTACCTACGTTAAGTAGATAAACTTTTTGATTTTTTTATTAAGGTCCATAATAAATTTTAATTTCACTAACATTCTGGTTTTCATCAAATTTATATTGTATCCATGTATCACCATCTATAAATCCATCATTTATATCTAGTATTCTCTTATTATCCTCATATACTTTTTCTACAAGCGATTTTGAGGTTCCTATACCTATTTTTTCACTTCCAATCCGGTAATTTTTATCTGTTATTTTTACATTGGCTAAAAAATAATCTTTTTGATTATTAGTAGAATTTTTATTCATAAAGAATAAACGATAGCCTGGATATAATAAATCTTTTGCATACTTTTTACCATTCTCTGAATCAATTATTTCTTTTTCAAGTAAAGGTCTACCTTTACTTGAAAGAATATCTTTGTAAAAAAAAGAAGTTATTCCTGCTTTCAAAAAATAATCCTTCTCAATTCTTTTTTGATTTCCTAATAAAAAATATATAAACAAAGATACTAAACATACTAAAATTACAATAAATAATTTATTATACTTCAAAATCACTACTCCTTAAAAGCCAGCCAAAACCTTACCATTTTCATCTATGTGATATGATACTTTACCATAAGGTTTTCGAGCCTTCTGATGATATTTTTTTAAAATACTATAATGTGTATCTTGTTCTGAAGAAAGACGAGAGGTTAAGTCATTTGTAGCCCATCTTGTCCATTTACTACCAAATACTACATTTCCATCATATGCATATACTATACCACCATCTACTTTATTTTTTAAAAAATATGATGCTAAATTATCATTTCCAGTAGAAAAGGTAGCCAAATGACCTGCATTGCATGTTAAAAATGTTAATGATGTCATTTTTTTAGATTCTAATTGGCTAAAGTTCCCAATCTTTTGACCTGACGAATTTTTACCACTAATGCTCATTGCATTTGTACTTGTTCCGTCTTGGAAAATAATAACATTTTCACGTGTGTGTGAGATAATGACCACTTCATTTACTTCAACTTGTTTTCCATCTACTACGCCAATATTGTTCCACCCGTCTTCAAATTTTTCAATTGTGTTACTTTCCATCATATTTACTGTATCACCATTTTTTTCGAGTCTTTCTTTCTGAAAATCTGCTTGCGCTTTAAAATTTGAATCTGGATTAGTAGTGTAGAATACATAACTAGCTGCAAATCCTAAAGGATCAATATATATTAATGGACTATTTTCAACATAAGTGTAATTATTTAAACTTAAAGGATTTGTTATCTGCCCCTCATAACTATCTTCATTTAAAAATCTTCCCTGACTTGGATCATAATATCTCGATTTTAAATAATACAATCCCGTCTCACTATCATACGATTCACCTGCATACTTGAAACTGTTGGAGACCGTTTCCTGTTGCTTGGCAATGTTCCCCCACTCGTCATACCCGTAACTGTTCACAATCGTTCCACTGGTATCGACCATCTGCACCACATCACCATGTCCATTGAACAGGTAATAGTAATCTTTACTTGCCGTCTGGTCTTTTTTCACCAATACCCGATCGCCACGGATGTAGGTCGAAGAGTTGCCGTTGCTTCCTTTTTCCGATACCACTTGTCCGCTACCATTGTAGCCGTATTGGGTAGTCGCTGTTCCTGTCGCTTTCTGAGAACGTAGTCCGTCCGGTAAATAGTCGATAGTAGTCTTGGTTCCATCAATTGTTGCAGTGATGAGTTTGTTATCTAGATCATAGCTGTAATTAGATTCTTTAGTCGCCGATGCTTCCTGCGTATCACTCAGCGTTTTCCGATTGCCCCGTAGATCATACGTGTAGCTGGCGGTGCTTCCGTCGATTCGTTTCACGGTTGCTAGGCGGTTGAGCTTGTCGTACGTGTAGGTGGATGTTTTGGCTTCTCCACCATTGAGACTTTCACTCACCGTAAGGATATTACCATTGTTGTCGTACGTGTAACTGTAGGCAGACAACGTGTTACTGCCTTTCGTATTGCTCATCTGACTCAAGCGGTTAAGGGCATCATAGGTAAAGCTTTCTTTGAGCACACTGCCATCCGCTAACGTAGGGAACGTGATCGCTTGTACCATGCCTAACGGCGTATATTCGTAGTTCACATTATTCGCTTTTGCGGTATTGCGTGTCTGTGCGCCGTTCGTCTGAATCTGGCTCAAGCGAAGCTTATCATAGCCATAGTTGGTGAAGAAGCTACTGCCTGACAAGCTATTCTTTTGATTGGTGATCCGGTCAAGCGTATCGTAAGCGACATCCAGACGGGAACTGTATTGGTTCGTTCCGGTCGAGGTCAGGCTGGTGATGCGGTCTTGTTTGTCGATCGTACTGGTCTGAGTCGCAGTCTTCGTGCCGTTCAGATACAGTTCGTGTCGATCGGTTAGGATATTACCCCCACTACCGAAAATGGTTTTGGTTTGTAACGTGTTGCCGTTGGTTGCAGTTAAGGTCGCTACGGTACGTTGACCTCGCTCGTCGTATTGGTAGTTGGTAATCGTTCCGTTGCGATCTCGCATTTCTTCGACTAAGCCACGAGAGCTGTAGCTATTGGCTGTGTTTTTGCCTGACGTATCGGTTTTGTCGGTCAGTTGTCCGGCTTCGTTGTACGCTTTGGTGTATAACGTTTCGCTTTTGCCACCAGAGTCGTTTACAGTGATCTTCGTCAGACCTCCTGTACCGTCGTACGCATAGCGAGTGGTCTGGTCGATCCCATCTTGCACCGCAGTCAGTCGGTTCAAAGCATCATAGGTATAGTTGTTGGTGACTCCACTGCTGTTTTTGGTCTGGTTTGGATCGGTGTAGCTTAGGATATTGCCTTGTAGATCATAGGTGTAGCTTTCTTGAATCGGTTGGCTTTGAGAAGCGCCGTCTTTGAACGCCGTTGTTGTCGCTAGATTGCCGTAAAAATCATAGGATTGTTCCACTGCATTCAGACGGATACTACGGTTATCTGTGTTTGTACGATAAGCGGATACATCTGAAGCTGCAATCGCAAAATGATTGTTTTTCCGCTGGGTCATATGGTTGGCGGTAATATACAGGTTGCCGTAAGGATCGGTCGCTTCGACTTGTTGTCCCCATGCATCATAACTCGCCGTCTGCGTGTTCCCTAGTGGATCGATCGCATAAATCGCTCGTCCTTGATCGTCCGGATGATACTGAGAACGCGTCCAGCCGTTACTTTCGTTGTACGTCTCATCCACTCGCAAAAAGCCAAATCCATCATAGTATGATGATTGACGACTCAGTACGGTAACCGCTCCTGTAGTGGTGTTGGTGTATTGACGAATGGCATCGACCCGCATCGTTAAGATGCCTGCATTGGTGCTATCGGCTTCCGTGCTATACGCCCGATTGGTATAGCCATATTGATCTTCCACAGCATAGACGGTTCCATCCAAGTTGGTGATCGATGGCGATACAATTTTGACTGGGCGACCCAGTGCATCGTATGTTGTAGTCGTGGCTTTGCCGTTGCTGTCGATTTGTTGGGTAGGTAAGCCTGTGCCCATATCATACTTGGTTTGTTGACGAATAACTTGCGTATTTTTGCTACCATCTCTGGCGGTGTTCGTTATGCTTTGTGTCTGTTCGGTAGGGTAAGCATAATTGGTTGCTTCTCCATAAGCTGTCGTTGTTGTGGATGTTACTCCTGAACGGACAGGTTTGGAAATAGTCACTTTTTGAATCTGATGAGCATTCAAAGGAGAAGCTTCGTAACTATACGTTGTTGTTTCACCCGCAGTATTGGTTGTGCTTTGCGGACGACCGTCTGCTGTATAGTTATACTTCTCGCTGACTTGTTTATCAGCGCTTTGATACCACGATTTACTGGCTAATTGTTTGTAGGTATCTTCGTATGCATAGTTGATCGTGTGTTGAGCTTTGGTCGTAGCGTTATTGAAGTCGCTATCTGTCAGAGCGTCAGTCTGACTTTGAATGCCTCCCCAGTCGTTATATATCGTTTCGCTAGTACGTGTAGTGCTACCATCTGCATCTTGTTGAATCGTTTGAGTTACAGTAGGTTTCAGCCTAAAAGTACTATTAAACTCTAAATTATTAACTATAGTCCGTTCACCTTTATTAGTAAGTGTGTCTTCAGATATCAATTTATCAAATCCGTTAAATGTATTGGTCTGTATTAAACCTCCTCTGTTACTATTGGAGGTACTAGAATAACGGTATTCTTGCTCAGTAAGTGGATATCTTTGATTGCTATAACTCCCTACGTAACTATAATCGACACGGTTGTAATCTCCTACAGGTTCAACTTCTTTATCTGCTTGTCGATAAACTTGGTCATAACGAGATTTTATACGATAATCTTTAACAGATCCCTTAGATCCGAGACCATGCACACTAGACTCATAGTTATAATTGGTAACAAGTCTTGGATTTTTGACTTGTTGAAGCAGTGCAAATGGTTCTTGAGCACCCATTGTATCAAGTGGATAATGACTTCCGCGGAAAGTAAATAATCCCACTTTGAGATCATATTCAAATAGTTTTTCTTCGTTCAAGCTATTTTGGACGCTACGTAACAAGGGAGCATAACCATTCTCACTATCCAAACTGATTCTACTTTTAGTAAAAACAACTCTTTTTATTTCTTTACTTGTATTATCTTTTGCAATTACTGTTATATTATCTCCCTGAAAATCAGATTTTCTTAAATTACTATCATACTTAAATTCAATAGTCCTATTTAAACTATCTGTAATTTTTGAAATAACTTTACTCATTTTAGGCAATATAGGTGTCTGATTAACTTTGTCATTGTAAGCTTCATGATCTATATAATTAAAAACTATTTTGTTATTAAAGCGATCTACTATCCCTATTAATCTTCCGTCTTTTGAAAAGTATTCTCTTTTTTTATTTGCATTTTCTAAATAATATGCTGAGTTTTCTTCTCCATTATTAAATGATCCCGAATCAATTACAAATCTTAAATCTTTTCCTTGATAAAGATATAAATTCATTTCTGTTGTAGGTCCATTACCTGCACTATTGTAATCTAATCTATATGCAGCACCTTCACCGTTATGGTAGTACATATAATTTTCTTCAACTTGCACAGAAGGAAATTGAAATGACCAACCTAATCCTAAATCATATCGATTTAACAAATAATTTTCTTTAAATGTTCTTGCGTATCCTTTTTTATTACTTATACGTTCATATGGTGAAGATTCATTCGAATTATACATAATTCCTAGATTTAAATCTAAACCATCTCTACCTGGAAAACTCATTTCGTTATGTTTCCACGTCAAGCTACCTGAAGCTGGATCAATCAATTCATTTTCCTTATTATATTCTGCAAATTGAATTTTATTAGTCTGATGAATAGATTGCATTGCAATCAGTCCATTCAAAACACTAGTGTATTTTGAATCTAAATCGTCTGTAGCTTGACTAGTCGCTGCTGCCAAAAAACGTTTACTACTTTTACCTAAAAATTGTTCTTGAGTATCTGTATAAATATCATCGGTGACGGAAGGAAAAAATATATCTTCTCCTATATATTTACTCTCTAAGTGTTTCCAGCTAAAATTCTCAATTTTCTTTTCTTCCCATATTTTTCTGGGATCTATATTAGTCTTTTTAGAAAGAAATGCTACCCAGTATACATCTAGCAACTCTCCTCCTTCCATAACTATTTGTTCAACTTGTGTCATATCTAATAGAGAAAGACTTTGCTTTTCATTATTTGAGTCAGCAGAATCTGCAAAGATTGAGAATTTTTGCTGAGATTTAGAAATTGAGTGTTTTATATCTAAATTATTTATTTTTGTTGATAACGTTGTTAGTTCATAATCTTCTGATAAATCTGTGTCACTGTAAACTTCATTACGTACAGTTTTTGTATCTACACTCCATTGTTGAGAAGCGTCTGTTAATGATACGCTAGTTTTACTTGGTGGCATTATATCTTTCAAAGAAATTTTATCGGATTTTATTGCACCATAAGCTGGTTGGTAAGCAAATGTTATCAATAAAATGATTGCTAATATAGTATATGTTTTCCTCTGTATATGTTTTACTCTTTTCAATTCGTAATCCCCTTTAAGAAATAGTATTTATTATTAGAATTTCATTTAGCTCGCTTTTGATTCCATTTCGATTACTAATAACCAAACGGACTGTATGCTGAAATAATCCTGGAACATCTTCCCATCTATTTTTCTTATTATTTTTTTTTCGATATTGTGTACCTTCACCTATCAATGGAATTTGGTCTTTCGCAAAACCCGCAGTATGATTATTGTAAGATGAATATACTTGATAAACATCTTCTCTAGACTCTCCCATTCTTGCAAGTCCAGCATATTTGCCATTAATATATATCTCAACTTTAGCGATACCTACTGGATCTAAATACCATCCATGTATATGAATAAATCTACTTTGATTATCATATGAAGCTTGATCAAATTGATAAATTACTCCAAGATTGGATTGAGTCGGCACAGGAACCGGTGGCGGTGTGACTGATGGATCAAAAACTGGCACAGGTGTTGGTGGAGTAGGCTCTGGTTGCGGGACAGGTGTTGGCGTTGGAGCTGGCGTAACAACAGGAGCTTGTGGATTGATTTGACTGCTGTAATCCCCTTTTTCCACGTGCTTACGTAATAGATTTCCATTGGCATCGTACGTAAATGTGGTCTTCTCAGTCGTGGTATACGTGGTGGAGAGTCTTCCATTGATATCGTACTCATAGATTTTACTAGCGCCTGCCCATGTCGTGGACGCGAATGATAAAGTGAGACTGCTGATTAGCAGTGCAGATAAAGCTATTTTCCGAATCTTATGTATCGGAGTAGTATTGTGTTTATTCATGTGTTTCTACGTTTCCCCTTTGATCGTCTCGCTTCTGCGATAAAGCGTTAGACTGATATGATATTTTATTGTCCAAATAGTAAGTTAGCATTGCATAGTATTTGACGTATATTGCTAGATGTAGAGATGGTGCAATTTAGACTACCCTCCTTCAACTTTCTATTATAGAATATGTTACCAAAATAGATTATAACCACCATTCACAATCTTTAGCTACTGTATTTTTATGTCATTATTTCGTTATTATTTTATTGTAAACGCTTACAAAAATACTTAAGATTAATTTGAAGTCTCCCTTCTTTTGTAGAGAGACTATCTTAGAATGACCGAAGGAGGTTTTTATTATTTTACAAATCTCTTGGCAATTTTCACGTAAAACGCTGATGTTATGGCTTAGTCTGGTGCTTGTTATCACTGGCTTAGGTGTTAACGGGCAATCTGCTCAAGCGGCTAGTACTACGATTACCAATGGCACCAACTGGACAGATACCGCGGGTAATCCGATCCAAGCCAACAGTGGTAATATTCTCAAAGTCGGAGCTACATACTACTGGTACGGTGAACATGCAACCAACGGTAAATTTGATAAAGTTAACGTATATACTTCCACTGATCTTAAAAACTGGACATTTGGCAACAGCATCCTCACCAAAAATTCCGCTACTGAACTTAATTCCAGTAAGATTGAACGCCCCAAAGTGATCTACAATGCAACAACGAAAAAATATATTCTCTGGGCACATTATGAAAATGGTAGTGATTATTCGCTAGCTCGTGTAGCTGTAGCGACTAGTGATACACCCGATGGTAATTTCACGTATAAAGGAAGCTTCCGTCCGCTCGATTATGAATCCCGTGATATGACGGTATTTGTAGATACAGATAATAAAGCTTATCTCATTACAGCTTCTCGTCAAAATAATGGTGGTGCCAACAACTCGATGGCAATCTTCCGCTTAACCGATGATTATACAGGTGTCGCTTCTTTGGTCGGTTGGGTATTCGAAGGAGCTTATCGGGAAGCACCTGCGGTTGTGAAAAAAGGAAGTAAATATTATCTGTTCACTTCTCAAGCTTCTGGCTGGTATCCGAATCAAGGCGGTTATGCAACAGCTTCTTCGATAACAGGTACATGGTCGGCACTGTCTCCTTTTGGCGATCCTTCTGCTTATGCGACACAGATCCATTCCATCGCTACCATTACAGGTAGTGCAGGTACCAGTTATATTTATATGGGGGATCGCTGGAATCCGCTTAACCTCAGTGACCACAAGTTTATCTGGTTACCTTTAACCTTAAATGATAGCAACAGCACAGCTACATTGAATTGGTACAGCAGTTGGAATATAGATGCCGCTACAGGTACAGTGAGCTTGCCAACGTTGACCAACCATGCTCTGGGTAAACCCGCAACTGCCATTTCTACCGCTTCTTCTTCTGCAACAAGCAATGCCAATGATGGTAATGCTCAGACTTCTTGGGCGGCTGCTTCTGCAACATGGCCGGCATGGTGGCAAGTCGATCTAGGCGCTGCGAAAAAGATTAGTGAAGTAGATATTTCATGGTTTATGTACAAAGGTTCTGAGGCTTATTATAAATACAAAATTGAATACAGCACCGATGGCATAAATTATACGACGATTGATCGCACAACCAATACCACCTATGGCTTTACAACGGATGCAGTGTCATTTACGGCTCGTTATGTACGTATTAATATGGTAAATGCTGTACTCCATAACAATCCCAACAACTGGTATACTCCAACTTTGCACGAAGTCCGATTGATGGGTAGTTAAGAGCATTGAGAACAGTTCAGTAATATAACAAAAGAACCTTAATCCCTCAGCATGTATGGGGTTAAGGTTCTTTTTACTATCTTTTGCTTACTCCTTTTATATCAACGTACCCACTTCTTTTTCTGCATCTTGTTGAATATGTTCTGCAATCCATTGATTCAGACTTTTTCCAGCTTTGTATGCTGCAATCGTAATCAACTGATGATTTTCTGGTGATATCCTAAGTGTTAACTGACCCGAATATGGCTTACTCGGTTCTTCTCCTCTTTCTGCACAAAAGTCTAAATAATCATCTACCGATTCTTGAAAAGCAATTCGAAGTTCTTCGACAGAAGTAGCTTGAAAAGTAACGACATCTTTGATATTCATAACTTCGCCATGTAAAATTTCAGCTTCGCTATCATATTGAGCAACACCTACATACCCTTTATATTTCATCATGATTATATACACCTGCCTCTATTAAAAATTTACGTATTGATTTCACTGCACCTTTATCTGTTTCCTTTTTAGGATGTGGACGGTGAAAAACAGCTCTAACTCCATTTAAATAGAAACGAACACGCGAACCATTTCCTTCTGTAATCTCTGCACCACAAGCTTTTAATAACGATTCAATATCTGTCCATTCAATATTAGAACGTAAAGGATCTTCAAAAATATCTATTAATGTATTACGTTGCTTATTGTTCATATTATGATACCATCCTTTGATACCATTATACTTAACCTGTTTTTATTTTTCTAGTCATATATAGTGAGGGCTCATTATTTCTTTTGAACGTCCTGCGATTGTTGTCATGTATGAAGGGGTAATACTTAGTAAGTAACTAGATATGTTACATCAGAACAGGAGACTGACAAATGAAGACGATTATGAAGCCAGAATTCTGGAAAGAAAGTGTTGTTTACGAAATTTATCCTCGTAGTTTTAAAGATAGCAATAATGATGGCATCGGCGATATTCCGGGAATTCGTTCGAAATTAGACTACTTACAACAATTGGGAGTCGATATTTTGTGGCTGACTCCTGTATATGTTTCTCCTAATGTTGATTATGGATACGATATTAAAGAACACCGTGATATTCAACCCGAATATGGAACGATGGATGATTGGAAAGAGTTACTTGACGATGTGCATCGTCGTGGAATGAAGTTGATTATGGATCTAGTGGTGAATCATACATCAGATCAACATGAATGGTTCCAACAAGCGATCTCTTCTCCAGACAATCCTTATCGTGATTACTATATCTGGCAAGCACCCAAAGAAGATGGATCAGCACCTAACAATTGGATCTCTTACTTGGGAGATTCTATGTGGAAATTAGATGAAGCTTCTAATGAATACTATTTACATTCTTATAGTGAAAAGCAACCCGATCTCAATTGGGAGAATCCTAAAGTCCGTCATGATATGAAAGAAATGATGCGCTTCTGGCTAGATCTAGGCATTGATGGGTACCGGATTGATGCTGTTAATATGATCTCCAAAGATACCAGCTTCCCGGATGCACCCCCATCTGACAAACTTCAAGCCAATGCTGAAGGATTTTATAAAAATGGTCCACGGATTCACGAATATTTACATGAATTATATACCGATGTTTTTTCTCATTATAAAATGTTTACCGCAGGCGAAGCGGCAAGCGTCTCTATCGACGATGTTAAAAAATACACAAATCCAGATCGTGAAGAAATGAGCATGGTCTTGATGATTGAAGCATCCAAAGTCTGTGATGCAGATAATGATATGTGGCAAAGTAAAGACTGGTCGCTTCATGATCTCAAAGAAATCATCGCTAAATGGGAAGAAGATATTTATGGACAAGGTTGGATGGGAATCTATCTCAGCAACCATGACCACCCGCGTCTTGTTTCCTATCTAGGACATGAAGGTGAGTATCGTACAGATTCTGCCAAAATGCTAGCGATGTTCTTACTGACACTACGTGGTACCCCTTATATTTATCAAGGGGATGAGATCGGAATGACCAATGCTGAACATATGAAAACGATAGAAGATGTCAAAGAACAACAAGCTCAAGGATATTACAAACAAATGGTGGAAGAAAAAGGAGAAGATCCTGAAGTCATTATGGAGCGCATTCGTGCTAAAGCTAGGGACAATGCTCGTACCCCGATGCAATGGGACGACAGCGAACATGCTGGATTCTCTACAGCAACGCCTTGGATACCTGCTCATTCCAACAAAGCAGAGATCAATGTAGCTCAGCAATTGGAAGACGAAGACTCTGTTTTTCATTTCTATCGTAAAATGATCGGCATTCGCAAAGAAAGTTCGGCTCTAATCTATGGTAAATATGCTTGCGAACTTTCAGATGATCCGTATATTTTTGCATACACTCGTGAATGGAATGACGAACACTGGTTGATCATCCTGAACTTCTCCAAATCTTCTACAGACCTGCAATTGCCCGAGCAACTGGTAGAGCGTATTCAGCACTCTGAATTAATGATAGGTACACATGGAGAACACTCCGAAGAAGTTGTACAAGCATTGAAATCAGGTCAACAAACAACATTACATCCCTATGAATCGTTAGCTTTCCGAGGATTGTCGATTTTAGATCAATAAATATATCATCTAGTACCATCTGCATATGTATATAACCAAAAAGGTATCTTTCGCTGTAGATCACAGTGAAGATACCTTTTCTTATGAGACATTAGATTAATTGAATAAGCGATAAAATAATACCGACTAAGAAACCACAGACCGCACCATTTACACGAATCCATTGCAAATCTTGTCCTACTTTTTCTTCTAACATATAGACCAATGCAGCATCGTCCATCCGATCCAGATTTTCTTTAACCAGAATTCCGATACGATAATGATTTTTCTCAACGGTACGAATAATCCCTTGTAGTAGACGATCTTCCCACACCGCTACTTTTTGCGGGTCTTTACCTAGATCGCGGATAATCGAGCGATAGATTGCAAATACATGACGACCGCCACCATCTCGCTCTTGTTCTAGCATAGAGATCAATAGACGACGCAACTCTTCCAGACGCTCCATCATGAATGCATTCGCAAATTCACCTTGGATTAACTCTGCGGTCCAGTCTTTGATTTTCAGCCAGTTATCTTCTTCATCCACTACCTGGAACATCTGGATACGCAGTTCACGGATAATGGCTTCACGGTATTCACTATCTTTTTCCTGTAATTTGCCAACACCGGAAATGATCATATTTTGCAAAATGCTACCTAGACTTTCTTCATTCATCATGCCTGCGAAAGCTTGAAAAGCAAAACCTTTCAATCCACCCATGTTGATGTTAGCTAATTGCTCGTGCGCAATTTTACCCATCGTATCACGACTTTGTGGACGAGCCGCCCATGTGCGTACTTCTTTCAAAATATGATCTAATGCTTTCTCATCATAACGCTCGTTAAGTGCATTCGTTAATACGGTTGTTGCCGCAGACTGTAAATCTGCTTTTTGTGTATAGTTCGCCAACCCTTTACCAATAAATGTAGCTACAGGCTCAAGAGGCAAACGTTCAATCGGTGGAATCATCATATTTAACAGCTCACGCCGCATTTTCTTTTTGCCCAATTGACGAGTTAACATCGACAGTGCAAACGGGAAAATACGGAATTGACGCAATTTATTTTCGATACTTTCTTTGTTGAGCAATTCATTCTCCATCGCTGAGATTAGAGAGCGAATAATTTTATCTCGATTACGGGTCAAAAGTGATGTATGCGGAATCGGAATACCAAGTGGATGACGAAATAATGCAGTCACCGCAAACCAGTCCGCGATCCCTCCGACAAGACCGGCTTCAAAGCCGCCTTGAATAATCAACAATAACGTTGTTTTCGGAAAAAACAGAGTGGCTATAAATCCAAGCGCCATAATCGCTAAAGATCCACCCGCCAAATATTTTGATTTCATAACTTTCCTCCTCTTGATGGTGACAGCGCATGAATCTGCCGGGGATTTCCATTCCATAGTATAGCATATGAGCTGGTACTATATTAAATTATCAGGCAGATAAATACATAGATGACATAGCTACTTTATCAATCGAGAACATGGAGAAAGTTAGAATAAGCTTATTTATATTATAATAAGTACAAAAACCAAAAATCGCATTCTTCTACATGTAGAAGAAAATGCGACTTTTGATCATATGCAATTCATATACATCAATACGTTGATTCTTTCGGTACAAATAATAAAGCAAGTACATAAACCAGCAAACTAGCACCACTTGTAGCAAATACACTAATTACAAATAAAATCCGTAACAGACTTGCATCGATATTCCAACTTTCTGACAGTCCACCAATTAAACCAGTAACGTACTTATCCCGATTAGAACGATACAATTTTCTCATTATTGATCTCCTCTTTCTTATTCTCTTTCTTATATCATAGAAAATAGGAGTCTTCTTTCCAACCGCCTAAGGACGGTTTTATGGTTTGGACTTTAGTCGGGGATCATACTAGTCAGATTGGAATTAGAATACCGATCTATATTTAATTAGATTGCAGAACTTACATTTAGTTCAACTTTTACTTGTCCACTTCCTGTAACAGGATCATTTTGAAGAAGTAGAGTACCGTTGTGCAATTTGATCACGTATTCTGCAAAAGTTAAACCCATACCGTAGTGTCCATCAGAGTTGCGGCTTTTATCTCCTCTGTAAAATAATTGAACGCCTTTTTCTAATGCTTCAGACGAAAATCCATTACCTTGATCGGTAATAGTGAAAAAAATCCGCTGATTTTGGTAAGCCATATCAAGCATTATTTTACCTTGTTCAGGTGTATAATCTACTGCATTTGTTAAGATATTCATAAGTGCACGATGTAATAAAGATGGATCAATATAGATATCAATATCATCTTGGTGTTCTGTTTTATATACAATCTCTACAGATTTATATTTACTGTATGCTTTGGTATCTTCAATCAAGTTATATACCAATGCGGATAAAGACACATTATTTTTCTGAACAGTCAGTGCTTCTTCTGTTTTGGACATCATAATTAATAAACGAATATGTTGTTCAATTTTGTCACCTGCATTTAAGATGTACTTTGTATACAAAGACTGCTCTTCACTTTGGTCAGACAATGATAATAATTCTGCATTTCCTTTAATAATAGTAACTGGAATTTTAATATCATGAGCCAAAGCGGCAATCTGTTCTTTTTTGGTATGCTCTAACTTCCACTGTGTTTCTAAAGAGTTTTTAAGTGCATCTCTCATTTCAATCAAAGATACCATCACGTCATCGAACTCTTGAATAGTAGAATGTTGCTGTTCAAAGTCCAAATCTTGATTTTTAATACTGTTTGTCATTTTACTCAATATATTTAAGTTTTTGCTAAATTGCTTAGCAAAAATAGTTGTAATGATAAAAGAAGCAGTAATAATAAGACCGATTAAAATGACGATACTCGTCCACTCGAAATCTGGTAAATATTTTTTTAATACAGGTGAACTAAATTGTGGACGTAAGTACGATTGAATAACACAATAATCTTGTTCTCGTTCGATCACACTGTATACCTTTTGCCCATAATATGTTGGAACATTTCCTGCAACAACTTTTCTAGCTATAGCAATATCTTTTTCTTCCATATTGCCATACCATTTATTCTCATTTTTTTTGTCTAACACAATATATGCCGAACCTGGTGGAATAACAGCTTCCGTAACAACAGATGCAGATTTCACTTTTGGTGCAATTTGATTAATATATTGTTCATTATAATTCGCAGGTAAAATAAACCCAATAAGCATCGCTGCCCATGTAAAAATTAAATACAATACAATCATAACGATACAACTAATGCCTAGCACAGAAATATACTTGAATAATTCTCTACGCATTGTTGTTTTGCGGTAATTTTGCTTTCTTTTTATTCCCACTTGTATCCTACACCCCAGACGGTTTTGATAGGGATCTCATTACAACCTTTACACTTTTTGCGTATAGCACGAATAAATTCTGTAATCGTAGAATGCAGTGCATTTCCATCTAGACCGTATACCTCATCATAAATTTCTTCTCGCGTAAATACTCTTCCTTTATGCCTAGCAAGAAATTCACATATTTTATATTCGTTTTTAGTTAGTAATAATTTTTCTTCTGCAAACCATACTTCTTTACTATCAAAATCAAATGTAAAACCAGAAATGGTTTGTTTTGAACCTGCTTTATCCCGATGCTCTCTTCTTAAATGTGCACTTACTCTAGCACTCAATGCTTGCACACCAAAAGGTTTGGTAATATAGTCGTCTCCACCATTCATTAGACCTTGAACAATATCTTCTTCATCAGATTTAGCTGTCAAAAATAAAATAGGACAATCTACAAAGGAACGGATCTGTTTACAAAACGTAAAGCCATCCATCTCAGGCATCATGACATCAAGTAAAATCAGATCATATCCTTGTACGTTATCAATCGTTAACATGTCAGCTCGTTCTTCAATAGACACAAGATGATGATCCCGTTGCAAAATATTACGAATCAAAGCAAGAATATCTTTGTCATCGTCAATAGCTAATATGTTTGCCAATTTTCTTCACCTCAATTATTCATAAAACTTTTTGCCTTCCCATTTGCGAAACCATAATAGGCTAACAATGAAAACAATAACTGTGATTATCATGAACAAAATTTGACCTTGTTGAAAATCAGAATGAACAGCAGACTTAATATTCGAGTTAAAATTTCCTAGACGTAAGACACCTACACTGTCTGCAAAACGAACGCCCCACGCCCACGGTATGTATTTCCATATTCCATCACCCAACCCTGTAATCATCAGAGCCGATACCAATAACCCCAAGCCACCACATAAACTGGAGGCTCCTAAGCCAAATGTAAAACTTACCCATAAATAGATCATATATAGTATAACACTACTCGCAATCAACCACCCTGCCCCTTGAAAAAAAACGAGATAAGGGATATTAGGTATATTTAAAATATAGCGCATACCCATAAGAAATGTGAAGATAGCCAAACCGACAGAAATAATATTCCCTATTACTAAAAATAATAATTTGCTGATATAACTCATTTCTTTAAGTGCAGCACTTCCTAATAACACTTGAAATTTGCCTGCTTTTTCCTCTTGAGTAGCTACAATACCGCATAAAATACTAATAGCTAAAGGTAAAATAACACCAATCGCTTCAAGAAAATTTGAATATGTATTCAGTGGTTGTGAAACGCGACCACTGATGTATGCCAAAAAAAGACCAGAACCTACAATAGGAGCAATAAGGTGTACCCAAAGAAAAGCAGTATGTTTCACCTTTTGAAAATCCGCTATTAAAAGTCTCCATAATACCATATTAGATTCCTCCCTGCTTTTTCAAATAGGCAGTTGCCACACGATTAAAGCTACTTGCACTACACAAAGTCACTATCACAAAAAAGCAAATAGATAATGCCAGACCCACCGGAACCACTTGTAGATTCCATAATGGGCTACCTACAGGCAAAGGCACTCCATTAGGATGAACACCTACGATTGGACTCATCATACGAATAGACCAACTCCAAGGACTTATCCACCATTGCGATTGTGTCGCTAAAGCAATACCTAACAAAAATCCCCCTGCAATATTAACGACCAAAGTCACCACAAATCCCCAACGTTTCGCAAGAAATAAACAAAAAGGAATCTGCCATAACGTAGATAGCCATAATACAGCACTAGCCTCTATGATTTTAATATACGATATAGAATTGCCTGGAAGTACCATACTAATTAACATCATCATAACAACAAAAAAGGTCAGCATTATAAACATATATAAAGCGATAATAATCGTTTTGCTATACCAGATCGTCGATAATGATACAGGCAACGTAAAGATTCCGTTATAGTTAGCTGCTTTTTGTTCTTTTTGATGAGACAAAGCACATAAAATAGCAATAGTAAGGGGAATAAATAAAATAGACCACCAATTAAATGTATTTGTGATTAAAAAAGATGGATTCATAAAAAAAGAAAACCCAATATTAAATAAAGGAACAGCAATCAATAATTTACGCGAAAAGGTTCTTTTAAATTTAAGGTTTTCTGATTTCAAATATTGCATCATACGACGACACCTACTTTCTGTCTGCTTTCTTTAACCACATTCATAAATAATTGTTCAAGATCTTCATCTGGATTTACTATTCCTTGATAGCCCAAAATACCATCACTAATAATACCGATATGATCTGCTATTTGTTCAACTTCTGATAAAATGTGACTGGACAAAATAACTGTAATACCTGCTTGCGGAAAAGAACGAATTAAAGCTCTGAGTTCTTGAATACCGATAGGATCAAGTCCATTTGTAGGCTCATCCAAAACAAGTAACGTAGGATGATTAATTAAAGCAATCGCGATGCCTAGCCGTTGTTTCATCCCCATCGAGAACTGTCCTGCACGTTTTTTGCGTGTATGCGTCATATCTACTTGCTCTAACACTTCAGCAATGCGTTGATCTGAAAGACCGAGCAGAGTAGCATGTACTTTCAAATTCTCATAGGCCGTCAAATTTTCGTATAGCGGAGGCGCTTCGATAAGTGCTCCAATCTGCTTTAAATCTTTTCGACTCCATGGATGTCCATCAAATATAATTTCTCCACCGCTAGGATGAAGTAAACCTGTTAACATTTTTAACGTTGTCGATTTACCTGCTCCATTAGGGCCTAACAATCCAAAAATACTATTTTTTTGAACTTGTAATGAAACATCTATGACTGCTTTCTCTTTACCAAATGTTTTCTGAAGATGTTTAATTTCTAATAAAGGAGTTGTCATGGTCTCTACCTCTCTCTTATATCTATCGTTTGACAGAAGAAGTTTTACGAATGTGTAATTAAAGTAGCACGATACAATTGGTGGTTAAATTCTACAATGATTTCTTCTTTGTCTTGTTTATTTTGGGATTTGATACTATACACCGATCCATAGACCATTGGTTTTTTTTCTCTTATTTTTTTGGGATCTTTGTACACATATGGCTGTTTAAGTTCATTAGCTGTCCATCGTTTTCCATTTTGATCCACATAATAACTTTGACTTATTGTTCCGATCAATGACCCTTTACTGTTGTTATCCACTTTGTTTTGTAATTGATACGTTTTGTCTTCATATACAAACTGATCCACTTTTCCTTCATCAATCAATTGTTGAATAGTAGTCGTATGAGCAGAATCTGAATCCACAGTAAAATGTGCTGTTTTTTGCGTTTCTGTCACTACCTTGTGTGTGAATTCATCTATGCTTTGACATGCTGATAAAGTAAAAACAGCAGTCATTGCCAAAAAGTATAATCCTTTTTTGTTCATTGCTATGTCTCTCCTTTATCGAAAATTAAGATAAAAAAGCGAGTGAAGATAAAAGACCACTCCCCTAGAAATCTGGTTCGTATTCTTCCTCTCACTCGCTATCTGATAGAGTATAATTCGGGAATGATATATTCTATCGCTTATGTGTATACATATGTATGTATACCTGTACTATATTACTTACTGATATGACAGTTACATGTTGCAGTTTGAATGAAACATGTTTGCAAAACACCAGTTACACAGCCAGGTGTACAGAAACTTTGACTTTTCCATTGTGGTTCGATTTGATTCGATTGTTTAGGAGTTTGTACCAAATCAAGATCGAAATCATTAAATTTAGCCATTAGGGTTAGCTCCTTTCCTTTGGGATACCTTTATTATAAAAGCGATTTATCAAGATTCTATCAAGATTTCATATATTTACTAATTTGTAATTATAATGAAAATGCTTGATCCCACGGAGTCGCTTTCTTAAGTTCTAAGCCCAGTAAAGTTAGACATACCCCTGTAGCACCATCCAGCAACCCTACATAATCTACAGGGACTAACCCGCTATTTTGGAAATGTTCATAGTTGTGAAATCCCAACAAATACTGTTTATCATAAAACACAGTAATCATGTTTTTTAGCAAACTGATTTCTGCTTCAAAATGGGGTACACTTGACTGCTTATCTATCGTTTGTAGAATTTGTAAAATGCCTGCATAGCCATGGCAAAATGTAGGTGAGAAAATACTGTGAATATCTTGAACCGTTTCTTTGAGGTTGGTAATTGCGAGATCGCTATATAATGGTTCCTCCAAGGCGGTGCCAGCATACCACAAAGCCAGTCCTATACCAGGATTCCCGTAACACCAAGCATCTCTTCTAAAGCTTTCTTCTGTTGATGCATGCCCAGACTCAAATTCTTTCCAGCTAATAAATCCTTTCCAAAATAAATGATGATCTTCTTCACTAGCAAATTGTAATAAAAAATCTGCCATTTTACGGATAGCTTGATCTTGTCCTTCTCGCTTAATTCCCTGTTTCCATGCTTTGGATAATAGTAATAATGGTCCTGAAATGCCATGAGATAATCCTAGATTGAAATTACCATCTGGATAGAGTTCACTTTCTTGTGCTGTAAATTGATGTGCAGAAGGAATATACCATCCTGGTACTTTTATGCCTTTCACTTCTTTGTCTTTACTTAATTGGATCAGATAATCTATAACATTGATTTGTAATTGTTGAATACGTTCCTCTTCAGGATGCAATAATAAATAATTAGCAATTCCACTTAATCCTTCAATCACATCATAATCACTAATAAAAGCATCTCTTTGCTGACATTCTGTAATCATCAAAGGTACATGTGTGCATAAATAATCATCAATACGCTCAATAAATTTATGATAGTATTGGAAGTTTTGTGATAAACAAATAGCGGTTAAGCCAATTCCTGCTGCTCCAGAAAACATAGAGCTACTCTGGATGCCTTGCTCTGTTATTTCATTTACCAAAATAGATAAATATTGATGCCCTAGTTGATCCCAACCTTCTTCTGGAAAATGAGCATTTAATTCAGCATACAACATACATACACCGGGTATACCATGACTTAATGTAAGAGGATTCCACGGATTAACATGTTGACCATTCAAAGATAACTGTTGACGAGGGTGATTAACTACTTGTAGTAAAGCATCGTATTGCTTCATACGAATAGCTATATTTTTAACGGTAGAAACAATATCAAATTGGATGTCAGTTACAGTGCTTCTTTCCATTCTGTTTCCCCCTTTGTATCAATTTCATAATTTTCTGACTCATACATGTGTTTATAAATAGCGCAGTTTTGCATCAAGTGATCATGTTTCCCCTGCCCTACCACTTTTCCTTGATCCATCACAATAATTCGATCTGCTTGTTGAGCGGCAATAAGTCGATGTGAAATAAAAATCCCTATTTTTTCTCGCGATAATCTAAAGAATGTATCAAATGTTTCTTTTTCTGCTATAGGATCAAGTGCAGCACTAGGTTCATCTAGAATATAGAGAGACGCTTCTCTGAAATAGGTTCGTGCTAAAGCTACTTTTTGCCATTGTCCTCCTGATAATTGTCGACCGTCATCAAACCACAATCCTAATTGAGTATCTAAGTCGTATTCTGAGTGATTTTTTAAAAAGTCAGCTCGAACGTTATTAAGTGATTTTTTAATCTGATCGGTTTGATCTATTTTTGTGATTTGGCCAAATCCTATATTCTCTTGTAGTGTCATTTCATACTTCATATAGTCTTGAAATAATACAGCCATTTGTTGCATATAACTTTCTTGATGAAGGTTTTTGATTGAAATATCGTTTAATTTGATATCTCCCTCTTGAATTTGATACAGACCTGCCAGTAGTTTAATTAATGTACTTTTTCCAGAACCGTTAGGTCCTACAATTGCGACTCGTTCTCCAGCACGAAAAGATAATTCTACGTTTTGCAGAGATAATTGTTCGCTACTCGGATATTGAAAGCTTACATTTTGGATATCTACTGCATAAATAGGCTTTTCTAATCGTTGTGTCGTTTGATCGTCATTGGTATGTTCTTCTCTGTACTCTAGAAATTCAAATAATTGATTCATATACAAATTGCTATTATAGATCGAATAAATATTGTTAATAATGCTCTGTGAATTGCTTTGGACTAAACCTACAGAGCGAATATAACTTAGCACATTACCTACCATAATCTTTCCTGTATAGGCTGCCAAAATAGCAACAACAATCACAATCGCCCCTACGATTTGTACAAGTACTTCATAGATCAGATTAAAAATCGTTTTTTTGCGCAAAATATACGTATCTTGAGCCATAAATTTCTTTTTAATATTCCAATACCCTTCCAATATATAGTCTTTCAAACGATACAATTTCACTTCTTTAAATGAAAAATCATGAGTCAAAATATAATTTAAATACCATGAGCGTCTTTCTTCTCCTGTACGCTTCCATTGCATAAAGAACTCCTGTTGACCTATTCTCAGAAAATAAAATAGTGAGATCACAGGCACAAGTAGCATTAACATCGACATCGTAGGATTCCACACCATCAAAAAAGTCAGTGCAGATATGAGCGTAACTATGGCAGTAATCATCGTAATAGCCGATTGAAAAATCTGATAAGGTTTGTATGCGACTTCTCTAGTGATACGCTCTAACTTGTCATAGACTTCAGGATTTTCGAAATCTTCCAGCGATAATTTACTACTTTTTTCCATAATGACGTAATTTAGTTTGTAATTCATACTGAACTGAAACTTAGTATTATAATATTCTGAGATTTGCGAAATAATATCCGAGAAAAAAGAAACAGCAATATAGATGCAGAAAATTATAAGAACTGTTTTGAGTTCTGTCTGAATACGAACTAAAGAGTTAATTAATTCCTGAGATACATATAACGAAATGATAGGAATAATACCTGTAATCAAACTCAGTATCACAATTTTAATAAAGAGTTTTTTTTCCATTTTAAATACTAGACTCAATGTTTTGGGCATTTGACAGAGTGTAGAAATGATATCTTTAAAATGAAGTTGCTCTTTTACTTCCATAATAGATTCCCTTCTGTCTTTTGATATCTTTGGGCATACAGCGTATGAGCGACTAAATTCATAATCTTATATTCTAATTCTCGATCCGTCCCTAACAAACGATTGCAGTGTAGATGAACAATACTCGAAATAATCTCTTCAAAACTAGTCGTCACTACAGCTTGTTGTTGCATCAGCTGTACATAATTCATAACAGCCGATTGACGTAAATCTAAAATAGAAAGTAATTGTTGACCGTCAGCAGTTTGTGCTAATGTTTTCCAATTCTGATCGGCATTACATAGTTGAAGATACTTTTCTTTATTTTCTTTAAATTCTTGGCGATATCGATTGTGATCTGTATTAAGCTGGATCAAACTCAATTGATTTTCAAAATTCAAGCCTGCTTGCTCTAAATATTTAATAATAGAAATCATAGCGATTAACTCAATATCGATATCTAACTGTTTGGTACGCACAGCACCAATTAATTGTTCTACAACAATACTGTCGATACAGAATATATCCTCAGCCGCACTAATTAGGGCTATTCCTCCATACCGTTCGATTTCACGATCATAGGATCCAATAACAAAATCAGAAATGATATCGCGCTGTTGCAACTGCTGTAACCAGGCAAGTATACTCGGGAAAATTTCAAATAAATTCTGAGTATGACTATTTATTCGCAATCGAATATGAGGTTTGGGGTCCATATATCTCATAAAAAAGTGTTTGGTATCATAAGTCTGATTTAATTCAGTAAAAAAACGATCCATTTCAAAAGCAATTAATTCTTGTTCACGTGATTGTTTACCGTACAATTTAACAAATAGCCATTCATCAAATGGTATTTTTATCCGTTCATGTAACTCAATCATTTGCATATCACGAATAGGTATTGTTCTAGTCGGCTCCGGCTCCACCTTAAGAAGAGGAACAACAATTTCTGCAACGTAATACTGCTCATGTTGATCTTGGATTAAATTACTATTTTGCTCAACAGCTACAAGATGTAGTGCATGATCTTGCGTTTTTTTGACTTCAGCAAATAAAATGTGCATTGCTTGTTGATTAGAAGTATCAATAAAAAGGCGATGATCTGAATTGGCGATATAAAATTGTTGAGGAATATCAAATTTGTGTTGAAATTCAGCAAACTGTTTTAAAAAATTTTCCCAACTAGTCTTATCTGTCATTTCCAGATCACGTTGTGTGATATACCATTGTTCACTCGATAAAACAATGTCGTTATATTTAATCTCAGGTACATATTTAAAATCTTGATATAACTCTACCCATACAAATTTGTTCCATTGACGCTTACCATGTTCATTCATTTCTTGTAAAAAGCGAATCGCATTACTACTCATCAACGGATTTAACATATTATTTGATTCGAATACGACAATATCGCCTGATTGGCAATCACGAGCATAAAAAACATTTTGATTGATTCCGATTCGAATATCTTCTAGTCTCACTTCATCCGATGATGATTTGGAGCTATTTGTAAATAAAGACATTTCTTTATTCCGGTAACTCGCATTCCGAGTGACATTACCTGAACGCATCTGATTAGGAACAAAACTTAATTCACATAATGTGCTATTGCCGTTACGAATTCTTAACTCTTCTTGATGTAAAGTTTCTAATGTATCCGTAATTTGCGAAGATAAATAAGAGAAGCGTCCAAATGTTTTGCCTGCTAAAATAGAGCCTACATTCGGACCTAAATGTAACACTGGATGATGATTATGCTGTTTGACGATAAAATTAAGTTCTAAAGAAAAAGGCACCTCTTGCGGATCAATATTCTGATCTAAATATTGTTTGAATTGCGAATCATTTAATTGAATAGCGTGTTTATTTTGAACAGCTTCCCAATATTTTAATAAAAAGAAATTTTTGAGTTGTGCAGAATATTGGTCATTAAGATGTACATTTTCATAAAAATCATTGGCAGGTTGCTGGTAAGATACAGGTGCACCAATTCCAGAACTGGTATCTAACATTTCCATCAAAGGAATCTCACGATCAATTCCGTACTTCTCTATAAATTTATTTTTGTATTCTTCTAAATAGGTCGATTGCTTTGCAAATGGAGCCGCTAATCGAGTAAGCATGCTTGCAAGTTCATTAATCGTTTGCGCCAGATTTTCATCTATAGTGATATGCTCATCTGCTAATCCTAAATCGACTTGTAAAGGTGAAGTAGACTTCATCACTTGGTTCATTTGCTGGATCAACTGTATGTATAAATGTTCTCCTTCTCCCAAAGGAAGATGGTTATATACCTCAATCTGTGATTGAATATCTTGTAGCTGTTCTAACCACAGCGGTGCAATGTTGCTCGTCTGAAGTTGATCGATAACATATTGATATTGATCGTCCACAGTTAAAGGCGGTCGCACATTAGAAATTAAAAATTCTTTATTGATGAGTTCCATCAAATACATTTTTATTCGATCCACTAGTGTATCTGGATAGTGCGTTTGTAATAAAGTAGAGATTTGCTCAAAACTCATTAATTGTTGACAGTGTTGATGTAACAACAAAAAGACAGGTGTGGCTCGAATATGAATTTCCTCGGATTGGTTATCTGTACTGTATAATAAGAAAGCACGATCTCCTTTTAAATAACAAGCTGGATTTAATTTAAAATTCATTTGATCGGCATGCTCTTTTTCTATTTTTTGAATACAACGAAAAAGCCACTCTAAATCGACTCGTGCTTTTTTGTAAAAGGTACTTTGATCAAATTTCCAGTGATTATGAGAATCAAATGAACCTACACCTACTGCGGAAAATAACCCAAATGGAGTTGTACGTGTAGATCGACGATTAGCATACTTAGCGATAGCTAGAATAAAATTCCGTTTCTTCTTAGCAGATAATTTTTCAGGAGAATTCAAATAAATACGGATAGTATCATATAATGTTTTGCTGGATATCAAAATTTGTTCTCTAAATAATGGATTTTGGCATAAGTCTTTCAACCAAATTTCCTGTTCATCCGGTTGAAGTTCTGCACTCGAATTAGGGGAAAGTGGAATACGGATCATATATTTGTTAATGTGATGATAGAGATTATCCATATATTCTACCTCTCTTTCTATATTGTGAGATTATAATTTGTATATACTGGTAATCTATAGGATAGAGTTCATAAACATGCTAAATTATAAATATCAAGTAATTATCAAGATAGGTAAAAATCATTTAAACTATTTTTTAATATGAAGGGTGGATCACGATGTATATTTATATTAGCTCGCACCTGCTTGAAGAACATTTTCCAGAAGCGGCTGAATTGCCACAGGCGGTTACGTTGCAACATGATGATGAGACTCGTTATGTATTAGAGATTGATGAACCGCTGGATTTCCATACGGAAAATTCATCACGATATGAAGTGCTTGATAGCAGTGGAACGATTGGTGGTAGCTATGCTGTACTCAACAATATTCCTGTGACTGCGGATGGTCGCTCTACTTTTGAAGAACGATTTAGCAATCGTGCGCGCAAAGTAGAAGATGAACCGGGCTTTGTCGGTATTCGGGTTATGCGTCCACTTGATGATGATACATATGTCATCATGACGCTATGGGCATCAGAAGAATATTTCACAGCATGGCAAGAATCGCAAGCCTATAGCCACGCACACCGTAAACGGGATTCATCTGAAGGGATTACTGCGCAACAACCCTCTATCTTCCCACGTCCTTCTTTTGTTAAAAATTACACGGTTATGGCGTAATTAATCATAAAAAAAGAACCTCTCCATGTTACGGAAGAGGTTCTTTTTTATTTAGATTTCTTTCGTACTCACCAATTGATACGCTTTAAGTTCGTTATTGATTAATTTCAGTGTATAGACAGAATGAAATGATTTTGTTTTGAAAGTACCGTCTTTAGCGATAATCTTGTACGTTTCTGTTGTATTTACGGTATACGTCTGATCTGTATTCGCTTTGAAAGATTCTACACCTGAGCTTACTAACTCCTCTGTGATCCCTTTACTTTGGAGATGGTCGATATAACTAGAAGATTCTTTGTATACAGGTCCTTGTGCATCCAATAATGAAGAAACCATACTAAAATCGCCTGCATTGATTGCTTCTACTGAAGTGCTTAGATATTCGGTCATAAAATCATGAATCGATGTATCTGTTACTTCCGAACTTTCTGATGATGCTTCGTCTGTAGATGCTGTACTTGTAGATACTGTATTGGCAGATACTTGATCTGTAGAGTCTGTTTCTGCTGATGTAGTGGTTGCATTGCTTGCTTTTTCAATCGTATTTTTAGCATTTAGCGCATTCGTCCAACTTGTGTACGCCGAATCAATCCACCATTGCTTTTGATTAGGCTGTTGGGTAATCTGGTAAGTCCAATTTACATTTTTATCATTGGACGTTCCATCTTCGTTTTTGGCTGTATAAACTTGTGTAGCTGAAATCTCGATAGATTCTTTGTTGATTTGAATAGAATCGAGATCGATCACTACTTTTTGCAATGTATATTTCGGTTGCGTAAAGTAACTATTCATTTCCCATGTCGCACGATTGTAATAATCTGAATTGGGATTAACACCTTTGACTGCTTTGGCGTTGCTCGTATTGATTGCTTCTGCCAGACTGGTCGAAGCATTATAGATAAGATCTAAAGACTTTTCAGCAATAGGCTTCTGTAGAAGAGTATTCAAGTCATATCGATCTTGTGCATCAGCTTGAAGTGTTGCTTCTCCTGTGATCTCAGATCCTTGTGCTTGAGTCGACACGACGAATTTGGCTTGTGCTGGTGTTGGCAAAATATTGATATAATCTCCAGGCGTACCTGTTACTTTTTTATCATTTAGCGTTATCGTCGATTCTACCGTCGGAAGATGTACTTCCAGTGAAGCAAGCTTTGTATAATCTAAGATGGCTTTGTTATTTTCTCGTATATTAAAGGCTTCTACCTTATCAGTGACCGGAACCTCAGCGAATTCCCCACTAATCATCCCTTTGTACGTATATACAGAAGGCCACAAATCTGAGATCAGATTATCTTGTGCCACTACACTCCCAATCGTCATCGAAGTGGTTAGATTCTCATTCAGATAAGGTAGAGTGGCTTCGATTTGTACAGGCTCAATATGAGCAGTCCATTTGGTGCCACGCCATGAATCTACAGGAACGAATGTCAACCAGTGTCCCCCGCTTAGACTTTCTTTAATCTGTTTTTTCACAGAATCGGCTATCGAAGAATGTTCTGCATCAAGATCTTCTGCATTATCCAAAGCTTCCGCAATACCTTCTGTATAGGCTTTTTTAGCATCGTCCGTTTGAAGTGTCTCGGTAAATAGAGCTATTCGATCAGCTTGATGCAATGGTGAATCTGGATCATCTAAATAACTAGCTAACGTATTCACATCTCCTGCTTGAACCGCTTTGTCCATTTGTTGAGCAAGCTCTTCCGCAGATGAAGGACCATATGTTGCACGTAATACTAGAAAAGTGATGAGCAACAATACAACGACTCCTGCGCCAATACCACCCCATATTTTGGTTTGGCGAGATAATTGAATAGGTTGACGTGGTGCTTTAGCTGCTACAGGTACATGTTCTGGCACGTTTATTTCGCTTGCAGATGCTTCTGGTTGTAACCGATGTCCACATTCTTTGCAAAATACCCAATCTGGCTGTGTCTTTGTTCCACAATGTCCACAATACATAACAGATAATATCCTTTCTTTGATCACTATTTATTGATTAGAGTAGCTCTATATGATTTAAAATAAATTACGACTAATTCGTTGAGCTTCTTCGATTAATTCGCTACCGAAGGAGTTAAAAACAACAAGAATAGCACACACTTGAATCAATACGACAAGTCCAATAAACAAAGCTATACGATCACGATGTATACGGAACATTTCGATACCTGCAACCAATGTTAAAGCCAATGTAGCTAGTAAAGTGGTAAATAATAGTACAAATGATAATTTGATCGATATAAACATCATAAGAGCTGCTACTATAAATCCAATACCTGAAATGAGTTGTAATCCGCCTAGCTGTACCATGCTATCTTTCCAGTGTAGTTTATGTAATCCCATTTTGTTGCCTAATAACAATGTTATACCTACAAGTACGATTAAGGAGATCAGACCTAGTAACAACATATGATTCACAATAGGGAGATACTCACTAGCTTCACGATATGATTCTTTTTCATCGTTAATCAAACTTCCAAATCCCAAAAGCATGAGCTTAATCAATTGATGCTTAAATGACCATGCCCACAAAACAAAACCTAACAATGAGACGACCAATCCTAGAACTCCGTACAACAAATCGCTTTCTGATCTTAATTGCAAAGCAGACATTGGGTTTTTGATTAAATTCAAAATCTTGTGCTTGTCTACATTTGCTAAATGATCTCTTGCTGTTGTCAATATGGGTGATGGTGTTGATGGTGTAGAAGAAGATAAAGTAGCATTTACAGAAGGCTGTTCTGGCGAAACACAAGTATGTATTTCATTCGGTTGGAGCTGTTGACCACATTTTGTACAAAAAGACATTGTTAATCCCCCTAAGAATAGTTAAAATGAACTAGGTAATATTATCTATTTTTAAATTCGTTGTCTATAGTACCATGTATAATGCAGAGTTACCAACTATTTTTATAATTAGAAGAAAAAGAGATTTGAGAGATTTATTCCAACTTTTTTAAAAGATTGTGCTACATATCAGTTACTTTCCTCGTCTAACAACGTAGAATACAGTAGATTAAATAGGATAATCTTGTTAAAATGGCAGTGTTGATGGAAATGAACGATGATATCAAAGTAAAGGGGTTACGCATATGGGCATGAGTTATAACAACTGGCAACGTAAAGCTCAACTAGATACAAGAGAGCTGATGTTACTGGAATCAGAAGTCAAAACGTACGGTAAAAACATGGTGGTTGCTTATATTTTGTGGTATTTTCTAGGCATATTTGGAGGACACCGCTTCTATATGGGGAAAACAGGATCGGCTATTGCTCAATTAATCTTGACGCTTACTATAGTCGGATCGATTGTAACCAGCATATGGTGGATTGTAGATGCATTCTTGCTTCACACATGGGTTAAAGATCGTAACGATTATGTAGAAAGTAATATTATTGATCAGATTCTTATTCAAAAACCGATTGATCCACCGAGTTATTAAGATGGCTATATCTCGATACGAATTATCTGCGCAAGAAATGATGCTATTGAATTCTGAAATGCGAGGCAAAGAAAAGTCGCTAGGTTT
This sequence comes from Paenibacillus sp. PK4536, assembly GCF_028594455.2. Taxonomy (NCBI): domain Bacteria; kingdom Bacillati; phylum Bacillota; class Bacilli; order Caryophanales; family Paenibacillaceae; genus Paenibacillus; species Paenibacillus sp. PK4536. Next base: position 1,494,783 of record NZ_CP126313.1, on the reverse strand, counting down.
AACCTATGTGATGCTACTTGGTGGCCATTTAGGTATACACCGATTTTATTTGAAACGTATCCCTAGCGGAATTGTACAACTGGTTCTTTTTTTGTTTACGATGATCTTTTATTTTTTGCTCGCTTTTATGTCGATTGTTGAAAGTGAAACCGGTACTATGGTGTTCACGATATTTATGATTCTATTTGGATTAGCTTTATTTATCTGGATCGTTATTGATTTATTTATGATCCCGAAAATGGTCAAAGAATTGAATGATCAGACAGAAGCTTATATTTTGTCTCAGATCGAGTATTTACGTCAGCATCCTATACCGGATCGTCATGCTCACGATACGACATCTGCTTCGCCTCATCCTAATGTCATTCCACCGTCGATTTCATTGAATAAGAACGAATAATAGATGTTGCTGCTGTAACATAGAAAAAGATGCCCTTGAACAAGGCATCTTTTTTCGTGTTATTATTCATTATATGAAGCAATTCTGTTACGCTAACACTGCTTCTCCAAGAAAAATGACTATTTTCAAGAAAAGAGGAAATACGTATGCATTTACTGGCAATAATCTTTGTTGTACTGGTTGCAGTTGAACATCTGTATATCATGGTGATGGAAATGTTTCTATGGACCAAGCCACGTACACTAAAAACGTTCAATCTTACCCCTGAACTAGCCGAGTCTTCCAAATCACTTGCTGCCAATCAAGGACTATACAATGGCTTTCTTGCCGCAGGATTGATATGGGGACTGGTTCATCCGACAGCGCAGTTTGGTTACCAGATTCAATTATTCTTTATTATCTGTGTCTTGATCGCAGCTCTATATGGCGGTGCAACCTCTAGTCGCAGAATCTGGTTAATGCAAGGTGCTCCTGCTGTGCTTGCGTTACTTTTTTTACTGCTTAGCTAAGTTTGGATGATAACGGTAGCTTTCAGATCAAGCTTGCCGGGCATCGGACGAGTGAAGTTGACTGTAAAATAAGTCGCTATAAAATCCGCCGGTGTCTAGCAACTGATCATGAGAACCTTTTTCCAAAATCTGACCGTCTCGTAACACTAGAATCTGGTCGGCTGCTCGAATCGTATTCAGTCGATGAGCAATGACAAAGCTCGTTCTACCTTCCATCAAGCGTTGTAATCCTTCTTGAATCTTAATCTCAGTCACAGTATCTATACTGCTGGTCGCTTCGTCTAACACTAGAATCGAAGGATCGGCTAACAACGCGCGAGCAATATTAATCAATTGTCGCTGTCCCTGACTAATCCCTCCACCATCCCGGTTCAAACGATGATTATATCCTTCTGGCAGACGTTCAATAAAGGAATGAGCATTCGCTAATCGTGCGGCATCTTGTACTTCAGCATCTGTGGCATCCAGTCGTCCATAGCGAATATTATCCATAACCGTTCCTTCAAATAAAAACGAATCTTGCAAAACAAAAGCTGTATGCGAACGTAGACTTTCTCGCTTAATACTCTGAATATCTCGCCCATCAATTGTAATCTTTCCTTGATCGGCATCGTAAAAGCGTGAAATCAATTGAATTAATGTTGTTTTACCAGCACCTGTAGGTCCTACTAGTGCAATCATTTCACCTGGCTCTGCGGTAAATGAAATATGCTGTAATGTATTATCACCATCTCCTGTATCATAGGCAAATGATACATCATCAAACACAACAGCACCCTCGATATGATCGACATGGACAGCATGCTGTTCATCTTCTGCTTCTACCGATTCATCCAAAATTTCAAAAACACGCTCTGCCCCGGCAATAGCTGATAGTAATGTATTCCACTGATTGGCAAGATCATTTAATGGGCGGGTAAATTGACGCGCATACTCAACAAAAATCACGATCACACCCACAGTAATCATGCCTTTGATTGCTAAGATACCGCCTACTCCTGCTATCAGACCAAAGCTCAAATTGTTCAATCCATTCATCAATTTGGGAATAAATCCCGAAATCGTCTGCGCCCAAAATCCAGATAAACGGATACGATCATTACGCTCTCCAAATTCACCAATCACTCGTTGTTCTTGAGCAAAAGCTTTGATAATCTTTTCACCAGATAATGTCTCTTCAATATAACCATTCAGATCACCCAAATTTTTCTGACGTTCTCGATATAAAGGCCCTGTACGCTTGGTAATCCAGCGCATTCCTAAAGCCATCAACGGCACTACGAGAAAAGTAATTAACGTCAACAATGGACTAAGCCACAACATGACGACCAATGTACCGATCAAGGTCAATACACTGGAGAAAATTTGGATTGCCGAACTGTTCAACGTAGAACTAACATTTTCAATATCATTGGTAACCCGGCTCATCAGTTCCCCTTGCTGTCTTTTCCCGAAAAAAGGAATCGGCAATTGATGCAAGTGAGAAAATAAATCGACTCGCATCCGGTAGACCGTTTCTTGCGCAATCTCTATCATCCATATATTTTGAAGCCATGAAGTTACCGAGTTCAGAATATAGACAACAGCTAATCCAACAAGAAACCATAACCACATCTGACCTGCATCACGAGCGAGAAAATCATCTATCGCTATCCCGATAAGATAAGGTCCGAGCAAAGTTAGCGCTGATGTTAGCAGTACCATAAATAGAACTAACATTAACTTGAGTTTGCGTTCTGCAAGGTAGCCCCAGATTCGTGCTAGCGTACCTTTCCAGTCTTTAGCACGCCTTTTTTTGCTAGGAACAGGTTCAACTTTGGCAGACTTGTTCGCTATCGCTTCGGTCATAACCGCTGGCTTAGGATACCGTAAAGGATCAGTTAACGCTTTCCACATGCTCTAGTTCCTCCTTTCCAAATTGAGAGGCATAGATCTGTTGATATAACTCGGAGGTCGCTAGCAAGTGAGTATGATCGCCCTGTGCAATCAACTGACCATCACTTAGCAATAACACTTGATCTGCTCGAATCGTTGAACTGATCTTTTGTGTAATCAATAAGGTTGTACATGACAATTCACGTAGTGCATCAAGCAACAATGATTCTGTACGTACATCTAGCGCACTGGTACTATCATCCAACAGTAAAATCGCTGGACGGCGTACTAATGCTCTAGCGATAGAGATCCGTTGCTTCTGCCCGCCTGATAGATTAACACCCCGTTGCCCAAGCAATGTATCGTAGCCATGTGGCAAATTCATAATCGTATCATGAATCTGTGCAATACGAGCGGCTTCTTGAATTTCTTCAAGAGTGGCATGTTCATAGCCCCATGCGATATTTTCACGAATACTGCCGGTAAATAATACAATCTCTTGCGGTACATACCCGATCAGACCACGTAATTGATGATCATCTAGCTCTTGGATACGTCGATCCAATACATCGATCTCTCCTTGATCACTATCGTATAATCGCAAAATCAATTGCACGAGTGAAGACTTTCCTGAACCAGTAGAACCCATAATTGCTGTAGTTACGCCTGCACGAGCCGTAAAACCTATATTTTTGAGCACTTGAGCTTCTGTACCTGGATAATGGAAACTCACCTGACGGAAAGCCACACCTACTTCATAAACATCTGATGATTGTGAGGCGCTTACAGAAGAAGACGATCCTGCAACATATTGATCTTGATTATCTAGTGGACGTTCATCTTCCACTGTAAACATCACTTCTTGAATCCGTTCTGCTGAAGCTTTAGCGCGAGAGAACGAAGCTACAATCATCGAAAATGCAGATAAAGCGCCCATCGTACGCATTGCATAGTTAATAATCGCTACCACTTCACCTACGGAAGCTTGACCAACAATAATATCAAGATGACCATACCAGAGCACTGCAATAATACTGGCATTCGTAATTAACAAAATAAAAGGCATTGTCGTTTCAGTTAAACGTAAAGCAGACACAGTACCTTGCATAAGATTGCTACTGCGTTCTTCAAATCGCTGACGTTCATGATTTTTACGGACAAACACCCGAATCAAACGCATTCCTGTGAGATTCTCTTGCATCACACTATTTACTGTATCTAAGCGACGCTGTACTTGTTGGAACAATCCTGAAGCCTTACGCATAATAATAATGACAAAGAATAAAAGAATCGGAATACCCACAACTAACAATAATCCTAACTTCACATTCACAAGTAGAGCCATCACACTACTACCGACAACTAACAATGGCATCCGTAACATAAATCGTAATCCCATAAAGACCATATCTTGCAATTGGGTAATATCATTGGTCAATCGTGTGATTAAAGAGGAGGAAGAGAAACGGTTAAATAACGCATACGAAAAGGATTGCACTTTGTTATAGACTGCTTCCCGTAAATCATAACCTAGACCCTGACTGGCATGAGCAGCATAAAAGGAACCAAATATCCCTGCAAAAAAAGCAATAATCGTTCCACCTGTTAGAATACCGCCCCATAATAATACAGTCGAAATATCTTTTTGCGTTACACCATCATCAATAATTTTGGAGATCAAAAAAGGCTGTAACAATTCAAGCGCCAATTCGACCAGCATCATACCTAGCGCTAAAAATGCCGCAACCCGATATTTTTTCAAAAAAGAAAAAAGTACTGTCATATGTAGTCCCCTTTGTGATTGACTTCCTGATGTATACTTCTCTTCATATATACCCCTTTTTTGTAGACTGACTTGATCATAAAGTGTTTATTTAGTTTTTTATTTGTGCGATAGATCAACGAATTGACTTCATCTATTCCTACTAGATCGACATTTTCGCTATAGCGTTCTGACCATACTTCTTCAATAATCTGCTCACGAGTTACAAAATGATCCAGACATCCATACAATAACCGGAACAACTGATATTCTTTTTTCGATAACGTTATACTTTCGCCACTTACTTCGATCCGTTGGAAAAAGTCATTTAATTGAATACTATGATCGACCAGATCGCTTAATACATACTCACGTGTTTCTTCTAACAAGTTACCTTGTTCTACTTGCAACCCTACTAATCCATTGACCAACGTTAATTGATCTTGGGCGGTTAACGCATAACGCTGATATGGAACCAATCGTTGCCCGTTCAGCTCTGTCCCATTTTTACTACCGAGGTCTTCAATATATAGTTGATCGCCTACACGGTGGATCGTGCAGTGTTGCTTGGAGACCAATTGATTGTAGATAGGTAGATCCATCTGTCCTGTTCCGATATGTCTACCGATTTGAATGCTTTGTCCTCTTTGGATATATACAAAAGAACCATCGCCTTCTTGACCGGCAGTGTGGATTACGATTTTGATAACGTCCGGCATGGAATCTCTCTCCTTCTATACGTAAACAATGATAATTTCATCAGATTTGTTCTATTGTTTGCTAACGTACATCCTTTTATAGTGTAAACAGGCGCTGGTATCGCCTTATCTTATTATACTAAAGTGATTTCAACAAATCCTACTGATCATCAGATTTATTCTGAATAAGATCAATATAAATGAGGTGTCTCGATTGAAAACCAAACATATTATCATTTACGGGTTGCTTTCTTTTCTGATTGCAAGCGGGCTTGGTCTATATGTATATATGCAAAGTCGCTTTCAAGAACAACCAGATACAACGATTCAGAAATATATCAATACGCTACAGACTCAAAATTATGACGAGCTCTATAACTTAATGACACCAGAATCATTACAACAATCCGGTATGACCAAAGAACAATTTGTACAGAAATATAAATTAATCTTCGACGGTATGAAAGTTTCTACGATTGAAGTGAATGCTGGCGCACCCGTTCCTGTGCCTGACGATAAGCATCAATACACATTAAATTATTCAGCTCAAATGAATACATTTCTCGGTAATATTGATCCAAAATATCAACTGAAGCTAATCCAGCAAGATAGTGATCATGGCAAAACATGGCGTATCCAGTGGCAACCGTCACTCATTTTACCTGAAATGGAAAAAGGCGATAAAGTGAAAGTACAGATTCTTCATCCCGAACGTGGTGAAATCCTCGACAAAGATGGATATCCTTTAGCCACCAAAGGCACAATCTTTGAATGGGGAATCGTTCCTGGCAAATTAGGTACAGATGATACGACTAAAGCAGCTTCTATGACAGCAATCAGTGAGTATTACAACGTTCCTGAAGCTACGATTGAAAAAGCATTAGGGCAATCATGGGTTAAAGACGATTATTTTGTGCCTATAGGTACGACTACAAAACCGGATATTCCGACTGAATTACATGGTGTCTCTATGCAGACCAAAGAAGTACGTACTTATCCGCTGGGCACTGCGGCAGCTCATCTGATTGGTTATGTCCGTCAGACGACAGCTGAAGATTTGGAAAAAGATACCGAAGGCTATTACAGTGCGCAAGATTGGATCGGCAAAGCAGGGCTTGAGCAATCAATGGAAAAGCAATTGCGTGGAACCAAAGGTGGACGTATCGAAATTGTGAATGAAGCCGGTAAAAGCAAATCGGTGATTGCCGAAGAAAAAGAGGTCAATGGTGAAAATATAACGTTAACGATCAGCTCCTCTGCACAACGAGAACTTTATACCACGATGGCTAGTGATCAAGATGCCGGTTCAGCTGTATTAATGAATCCAACCAACGGCAAGTTGCTTGCTCTCGTGAGCACTCCTGCTTACGATCCCAACCAAATGGTAACTGGCTTATCTCAAGCAGAGTGGGATGCCTATTCAAATGATCCAAATTTACCTTTTACCAATCGCTTCACCAATCGTTATGCTCCTGGCTCGGTATTCAAAGCCATTACAGCGGCAGCAGGCTTAACCGAAAAAGTCACTACACCGGATAAAGTGCATACGATTCAAGGATTACAATGGCGCAAAGATAATAGTTGGGGTGGCTATTACGTCACTCGTGTCAAAGATGTGCTACACGTCAATATGAATGATGCACTGATGTATTCAGATAATATTTATTTTGCTCAAGAAGCAGTCGAAATGGGTAAAGCCAAATTTATCGAAGGCATTCAGAAGTTCGGCTTTGATACTCAGTTTGGATTAGATGCTCTATATCTGAAGCCAAGTCAGTATGCGAATAAAGATCATTTAGCATTGGATTCAGAAGTTCTTTTAGCTGATACGGCTTATGGACAAGGTGAAATGTTAATGTCTCCGATTCATCTAGCGGCTTCATTCACACCTTTTATTACAGAAGGCACATTAATCAGCCCTATTTTATTTGAAAATCAAGCATTAAACAGTGCTACACCTGCGAATAAACGTATTATTACGCCAGAAGTAGCTGATACAGTTAAAAACGCTTTGCTACAAGTCGTTAGCAATTCAGGCGGAACGGCTCATGCTCTAGCTGATCTTCCTTATCAAGTTGCCGCCAAAACTGGTACAGCCGAATTAAAATTAGCCAAAGGTGAACAGGGTCAGGAGAATGGATTTGTGATTACGTTTGATACTAAGTCTTCCTTTGTACTGGCTGCGGTGATTGAAAAGGTGAACGGCCGGGGTGGCAGTCATTATGTCGTGAACAAGCTTCATCCATTTTTGCAACAGTATCGTTAAGCATAATCATCATAGATGTTGTCTAGAATCAATCGTTCTAGACAGCATTTTTTTGTCTAATCTTTTATTCGTTTTGGCATAAAGAAACATATCTTCCAATTATATTGTAACTGTCTGAGCGATATAGTATAGTCAAGGGGCAAGACACTATACTTTGAGGAGATGAGCCAATGGATAAAATGTGTATGCAAATGATGATGGGTATGTCTATGGAAGATATGATGAGCAAAATGACTAACATGAACATGATGATGACACAATGTAAAAACATGGACATGAACATGAAAGATATGGGCATGGATATGGATATGATGATGAGTAAATTGCAAGAGTGCGACGAAATGATGACTTCTATGATGACAATGATGCGCGACATGAAACAAGCTAGCATGTAATTCACAATATCCATGTGAAATACAGCTAGCTTGTTGTGTTTAATCAGATCTACGAAATCCAATTACTTATTTCATCTATTATTACTTGTGTCAGATCATGTGCGAAATGATCTGGCACTTTTTTGTATACATACAGTGTAAAGTATTAACATTCTATATTAGAAGTTTCGGATTTAATTTGACGAGATACATCAATTCGTTGCATTTTAAGCTCCCACATTTGTTCCAATAAGCGCTGCTTATCTGCATCATCTTTACTGGCTCGGATCGAATAATAGATTTCGGTAAGTCTGGAATTGATCTTATCAAATTGTCTCCACAGGTCTTCGGTTGTTGCCCATTCCTGTTGCGTTTCTTCTGAAGCGTTCAACTTGCGCATCGATTCCAAAATCTCCTCTTGCCACTGTCCATCATCCAATTGGATCGCGTAATTCAATAGATCCAAATAATCATCATTACGTTCGGAAATCATTGCTTGAATACGATTCACAGTTACCATCACCTTCATCCTTTTCTATATACCAAGTATTATACTCGGAATATACGGCTTTGCAATAGTTAAAGATCATTTTTTGAAATTTTTTTGCTTATTTTTAATATTCGTACTATCCATTCATTCCATAACATACAAAAAAAGCATCTACCTGTGGCAGACACTTCTAATTTATGCTTTATTTTATGACTACTCTATCATGATTCACATACTCCTATGTAAGAGCAGTACAGACGATATTACTTCGTTGTACCTGATGATCTAATCACGCTTATGATTGATCTCGCGCTGGTTTTGATGCCATTCTTTTACCATCGTATGATAAAAGCTACTTTCTTGACGGCTTAGACCATTTTTGTTGTTTTTAATCGTCATCGTTTCAATATTGCGTCGTAAAATCTCATTTTGGCGTTCTAATACTACTGTTGAGTTCAATGTATTTCCCTCCAATGGATAGTGATCATTTCAACTAGAGTAAAGTATATCGAATATGCCAACAGATGGAAACTTGGCTTAGCACGCCAGAATAAGTGTGATATGGACTGAGCTTGGATGAACGCTTTCTCATCTACTGTGTCCATACAATTACGCCATGATCCTGCTTTTAACAGCTAGATACGATTGTGATCACTATTATGTCCATGCCCAGAAAAATCCGTCTCGATCCCATGCGACTCTACCTGCATGGTGCTTGCGAAAAGCTTTTTTGATTTCTTTGGACAATGAGACATTTCCACTTTCACTTGTAAATATATACTCTTCTCCATGCTCTGCACGTACATAAGCAATCGCATCTTCTTGCTTTAATGTACCGTTGTTTTTGATCTGTTCTACCATCCATTCAGCGATATGCTGTTCGATCGTTGTTGAATCTGTCATTTGTTTTGTCCCCTTTATCTGGTCGCTCTAAGATTGGCTTGTATATTTATGAAACCATTGTGTTCCTCTCAGAGTAGTATACGTTAATAACGATACTTTGCAAAAAGATTTCGATATCTGTCAAAGGAGTGACCTACCATGAAAAAAGGATTATTGTTACTTATTTTGAGTATAAGCTTGCTATCGGGTTGTTCTGCACTCGATCAAGTCAATCAATCCGTCAATTATGTGAGTGAAGCAACATCTTATATCGATCAAGCTTCTCAATTTTCTAGCCAACTTCCTGAAATGACACAACAAGCTGTGGTCGATACAGAAGCACGAACTCAACTGGTGCAAGAGTTACAGCAAATGCAGACTCAGATCAATCAATTCGCCAATCTTGAAGCCCCTGGTTTTGCTCAAGATCTACATCAGAAGCTTGTTGGTTATAACGAAACATTAGGTACAGAGATCAACGGACTGATCGATCAAGTTCAAGCCGGACAGATTACACTAGAAAAAGTAAATAACTCGCAGATTTTTCAGACAATCGATCAGATTAATGGACTGATGAATCAGTTCCAGCAGTTAGGGCAGTAATTTAAATGTGATTTTGAGTTATATCTGTATAAATCAAACGCTTAATATATTTGGCTATCGCAAAAAAACCTTTACTGCATAATAGAGCAGTAAAGGTTTTTTGTGATTTCTGTATACCTATTGAACTGTGAAGTTATTTTTTATTTAAGCAATTGAACATTACCCATCAATGGCAACGGTTTGCGTTCGCCTTTAGAAGCATTAACAATACCGATGATCATAAATGCGAAAATAGCTAAGCTCACAAAAGGAAGTAACAATCCTAAAAATGGAATAATGGAGAATACTAAATTTGCCGCTACAGCGACTAAAAATAACGTTAATCCTTGATTCGCATGATACATGGCAAATGGTGAATTACGAGCAGCAAGCAAAGGAATAAAGAAGATGATATACGCTAAAATAGCCATCACTTTATTGTCTTGCACATCTTTAGAATCGTTTTGAGGATACGGTGGTGGTTGAAAGTCGGACATTGGTTAACCCCTTTTCTTATCATGTAAGTGGCAATTCCCGATTAGCGGCAGTCTGGAAGTTGGTTAGTGCATATGATATGTATTCTTTGCCTCATATTGAAAATCACCCAAATTATAACATTACTGTGTTCACTTGAGTAGGTAAAAAATGACTTATCGTTACTTTTATTTTACTCATCCGATGGTATTTATTAAAAGCAACTTTTAATAAGCTCAATCACTTCTTCTAGAATAGATGGCGGTAGTACATCTACTTTGTAAGGAGAACGTGCTTTGTAGTCTAATGACTTCATTTGTTCACACATCACCTCGCCTTTAATCTTACTATCTTCATTTAAATGAACATGTAGAGGATGTCTTCGAATTGTATTAGTTACAGGTACAACCATCATCATACCTGTACGATGAAATTCATTATTACTGACTACTACTGCTGGTCGATGACCTGCTTGCTCGTGACCTTTTGTAGGATTAAAATCCAAATAAATAATATCGCCTTGTGAAGGTATATACTCCATCGTTATGCTCGCTTCCTTTATATTGTTTAGATCTCAATACATAAATCGTTTTAAATAAGTCACCACACTTCTTTGCCTTCAGGGCTTCCTGTATCCCATTCACTACTCGTTAACTCTTCTGTAGTGTATGAAGCAAATCGTTCTTTTAGTGTTATCAGTTTTTTTACAGCCTTGATCTGAATAATGCCATCAAACACATAGAAATCGACTTCATCATTTTCTTTAATATGAGCTTCTTCTAAAATAGATTTAGGCAATCGTATACCTTGACTGTTTCCCCATTTCTTAACTGTACCCCTCATTACAATTCTCATCTCCTTTCACAAAGATTATCTTTTTTAAAGTATATACTTTGTTTATACATTTTTCTACTTTTTCACAAAAAATGATAAACAAAAAGACGCTCCTGAGAGCGTCTTATCATCTGTTGATCGATTCTATTTATACTTTTGCTTCTTTTGCCAACTTGCGTTGTTTTCTTTTCTCTTGTGAACGAATCAGTACCATATAGAGTGAAGGTACCACTAACAGAGTTAATACCGTAGAGAATAATAAGCCGAAAATAATCGCTATTGCAAGCGGGCGGAACAATAATTCTCCTACCGTCGCCATTGGAATCAAAGCGACAATCGCTGCAAGTGAAGTCAAAAGAATCGGGCGGAATCTTGCCGAAGCTGCTAAAATAATCGCTTCTTTCAATTCTTTGCCTTCCTTACGCGCATCTTCGATAAACTCAATCAATACGATACCATTCCGTACAACGATCCCTGCTAAGGAGATTACACCCATCATCGACATAAATCCGATCGGTGTTCGGGTAATAAATAATCCCAGTACTCCTCCTGCCGCCGCTAGATACACTGTTGTCATAATAATCACAGGAATCCAGAGGGAGTAGAATTGCATTGTAATCAGAATAATGATCAACATAATCACGACGATAAATAATTTACCAAGATCGACAAAGATATCACTTTGTTTGGACGTTTCTCCGCCCGTTTCCCATTTGTAGCCATCAGGGAACGATACACCTGCCATTTTAGTCTGCACATCGCCCATCACTTCTGTAGCGGTACGACCGGATACATCTGCTTCAATCGTATTCACGCGCTCCAGATTGTAATGATTGATTTGCTTAATTGAGAAGGAAGGCTTCATCTCTCCGATCTGAGAAAGGGGAACCTGTACACCTGCTTCATTGGTTACATTGGCTTGACGGAATAACGTTTCTGCATTGAGATTGGTAAAGTCTTTCATATAGATCTTCATATCTATTAACTCTTTACCTGTATCAAAGTCGCCTACTTTTACCCCTGTACCCATCATTAATAAGGTTTGAGTTAAGTTTTTGTATGTGACTTGATATTGATCCATCGCTGCTTGATTCACTACAAAATCCAGCGAATAGCTTTCGATGCCCATCGTATCACTCACATTGGTAGCTCCATTGGTTGAAGCCACGATACCTTTTACCTGATCGGTAAGTTTACGAATTTCAGCCAAGTCATTCCCTGAAATGCGAATCGATACCGGCTTACCTACAGGGATACCAAGCTCTGTCATACTGACAGAAGTCGTGACTGCCGGGAAGTCTTTCTTCAATGCTGTTGCCCATTGTGTAGACGCTGTAGCTACATTTAACTTGTCTTTGTCTCCTGTTAATACGACAGCTCCTTGATTGGTTCCATAACTATCTACACTTGTAATATTAGAAAATAGTGGCGCCGCTGTTCCTCCAGCCGAAGAAGATACTTTTGTTACACCCGGCTGTTTTTTAACCCATGCCGCCATTTTCTGTACGGTATCATTCGTTTCTTCGATCGATGTTCCTGAAGGCATCTGCACACTGATCGTAAGCTCTGCATTGTCTGATTTAGGGAACAATTCTACAGGCGTGAATAACACCAATACATACGCTAAGGTACTAAATAAAAGTCCCAAGATAGCGACGAACACAGGACGTTTCAAAATGTTAGGCATCACTCGATGAGCATAGACATCGGTGGCACCTTGAATCTGTTTGCCTAGTAAACCAGATGGCTTATTATTACGTGTCGCTTTGCCTTTTTTCAATTGACGGGTCTCATACCATTCACGGAAAATAGGAATAATCGTTAATGACATCACCATGGAAGCCAACATCGCTAATGAAATAATCACGGGAATCGGACGAATAAATTCTCCAATATCACCTGTAAGTAATAATAATGGAGCAAATGCAGCAATTGTCGCTAAGGTAGCGGTCAGAATAGAGATCGCCACTTCTTTGGTTCCATTGACTGCTGCTTCGCTCGGGCTTTCTCCATGACTTAATCGCCGTTCGATATTATCGTTGACTACTACAGCGTCATCGACCAGTATACCGAGTACAATGATCAAACCTACAACCGTCATCTGATTGAGCGTAATCCCCATCGAAGGGAGTAAGATCATGGCTATCGCTATTGATACGGGAATCGCCAAAGCCACAAATAACGAAGTCAGCATATTTAAGCCAAGCATACAGATCACAACAACTACAGCAATCGCAATTAAAGTCTCTTCCGTTAAAGCATGGAAAATACGATCGGTTTCATCTTTTTGTGCAAATAACGAAGTCACTTTTACATTGGCAGGTAATGTTTTTTGAAGTTCTGTCATTTTGGTATTTACACGTTCATACATTGTAGGTACATCAGAGCCTACTTCGCTGCTAATCTTAATCGCAATCGAAGGAACACCATTATAATAAGAAAGGTATTCTGCTTTGGCATGGCTCATCTGTACATTCGCTACATCTTCCAGATACACAGGCACTTTGGTATCTGAACGATATACCACGATTTTTTTAAGTTTATTTACATCGTAACTAAGCGGTACATTCAATTCATAACTACGTGTACCATTATCAATCGTTCCTGTTGGTACTCGATCATTAGAAGACTGGATCGCTTGCAAAATACTTTCCCAGGCGATTCCGTACTGCTGTAATTTATTCATATCGGCATCGATGCGTACTTGTTGCTCCGGAATACCATCAATCACCACATCTGTTACACCTTCAACCGAACGCAATTGATCTTCCCATGTGTGCATCAAGTCATTCAATGCCCAAATATCATCAGTAGACTTACCATATAATGCAAAAGATTGAACAAACGATTTGGTTAAATTATCATTTACAATCGGCTTATCTGCATCATCTGGTAAATCGGCTTCTACATCTTGAATTTTTTTGCGCAAATCATTCCAGACTGTCTCTGCATCCGCATCGGGTTGTGCTTCGATTAAGATCGACGATACCCCTGCGCTGGATGTAGATGTAACGGTTTTGAGATTAGGTACTTCTTTGATTTTTTGCTCTAAAATCTTGGTGACTGTCTGCTCGACTCGATCTGGATTAGCACCCGCATAGACTGTCGTCACCATCGCTTGTTTGACTACAACGTCTGGCATTAATTGCTTTGGTAATTGAAGTCCACTGGCTACACCTACAATAATAAGAACAATAAAAAACAACAGCGTGATTTTGCGCTTTTTGACGATATAATTAATCATGTTATTGCCCCTTCTGTACTTGCAACACATCGCCATTCATTAGACGATCGGCACCACTGCTGACAATCTGATCACCCACTTGTAGACCAGACTTGATCTCATACTGATTATTGTATAATTCACCAATTTGAACGGTTTTTTTAACTGCTTTTCCTTTTTGATTCACAAATACATAAGGATTGTTCGAGGTACTGATCACAGCCGAAGCAGGTACAGCAATGCCTGTTCGTCCTGTAGCTTGTTGTGAAGCTTTAACCACTTGCCCGGGTTTCCAATCTTGCTGTGGATTAGCAATGACCACTTCTGCATTGATTGAACCGGTATTTTTGTTGGTAGCTGGATATAATTTTTTGACTGTTCCTGTACGAACTTGATCATACAGATTGATACTGATCTTTTGACCGACTTTCCAGTTTTTCAATTCTTGGTCTGCAATCGGTAGCAATACTTTAAGCTGATTCACTTTACCGATTGTAAATACAGGAGTTCCTGCTGAGATAGTCTGTCCGCTTGAGATATCTTTCTCCAAAATCACACCACTTACAGAAGATTTCAATGTCGTTCTGGATAAACTAAGCGCTGCTTCTTTTTGAGCGACAATCGCTTGTTGATAGCTTGCTTGTGCTTGTTCTACACCTGCTTGTGCTTGTGCAATCGCGGCTTGTGCTTGCTCCACTTCTGCATTTGCTTGTTGTATACCTGTTTCAGCAGATTGCACGCCAGCTTGAGCTTCTTTAACTGCTGATGCTGCACTTGCACGGTCAGATGCACTTGCTCCTTCTTGTAAAAGAGATAGTTGTTGCTTCGCATCATTCAGACTTTGCTCAGCGACTTCTACCGCTGTCTGTGCTTGCTCATACTCTTGCTTAGTTAATAGCCCATTTTGATACAAAGTAGAAGCTCGATCCGCTTCAATTTTGTTTTGATTATATGTCGTCTGTGCCTTGTTAACAGCATTAATAGCTTGATTCTTTTGTTGTGAACGTGCACCATCGGTGACTCCACGCTCTGCTGCACGAGCACTTTCTACTTTAGCATTTGCAGCGGCTACGCCTGCGGCTGCCGATTGCTTCGAAGCCTGTGCTTTGCTTAGCCCACCTTGAGCACTTTTCAATGTTGCTTGTGCACTAGAGATACCGGCTTGTGCTTGCTGAGCGGCTTGCGCTGCATCGCTTATTTTTAATTGAAGATCAGCAGGATCTAGATTAGCAAGTAACTCTCCTTGCTTCACGGTATCCCCTACACTGCCACGAACGTCTTCTACCGTTCCATTAATTTCAAAAGACACTGGATATTCATCTGATGCTGCTAATGTTCCTGATAGATCATAGGTTGTATCTAAAGCTACTTTTTTGACAGTGGTTAACTCCACATTTGCTTGCTCGGCACTTTGCGCTTGACTATCTGCTGTAGAACAAGCGCTCAAAATAGTCATCATTAAGACGATGCACAAAGCAGATAAACTGCGTATTTTCATTCTAATCTGCTCCTTATCATTCCAAAAATAGTTATAAAATAAATCGTTTAATCTGTTCCAACACTTCATCTGCTGACAACGGATCACCAAACTTTTCCCATTCAAATACCAATGCTTCATACATACGGCACAGTAAGAAAGCAGTTAATAACTTATCTGGTACTTGAATCAAATTCTCTTGTTCCGCTTTTTCCAAGCGACTGGCGATAAAATGAACGGTCTCACAATTGATCTCTGCCAGTGCGTTCTTAGAAGCTTCTGTCGAATATTCAACAGCTTCTTGCTCGAGTTTATTTAATAATTCATGATCTTTACGGAACTGCATACACCCCTGTATTGTATGATGAAGCTTTTCATGAATCGTTCCTTCTATAGCCATATTGTCATCAATCGTTTGAGCCAGATCATCATTCACATTATGAATGATCGCTTTTAAAATATCTTCTTTGGTCTCAAAAAAGAGGTAGATTGCACCTTTGCTAATGCCTGCTGTTTTAGCAATATGCTCCACAGTCGTTCCTTTATAACCAAACAAAGAAAACACCTGTTTGGCTGCATTTAAAATTTTCAAACGTCGTTCGTCTACATATATTTCTTCCATCATGATATCCTCCAGTGATCCAAAAATGAATAGCGTCAACATTTGTTCTAAAGAAGACTCTTCTTCCAAATGGTGGTTCTGGTTTAGTATATCATTCATTCGCTCTACCTCCATGACCAAAAAACCAATTTAGTTTTCTGGTCAAATCATATTACGAATTTAAATGAATGTCAAATAGAAATATGTGTTTTTTCGACATTTTTTTATTGTTCCTAATCTTTTCTTCATATATGATATGGAAAACTTTATAATGTACTTATTCTATTTCCTACATTTGAGAATATTAAGGGATGTTGCTGATGAATCATTATCTTCTGGTATGGAGTACGCCTGATCTATGGAATCCGATATGGATCGTTATTGGAATTGGTATTGTTTTTGCATTGATTACTATAGGGGTCTATGCAGTTAGAGGTCTGCGAAAGCTGTATCGTTTGATACAGGTACAATTACAAGCGAGCCACAATCTCAGCTTACATCGAGAAGTACAGCAACAATTGGATCATATTCGTAAGTCAGAACATAATTATGATCAATTAGTACGCTTGAATATGTTAATCGCTCAGACTGCGGATCATTTGCTGTTGGCGAGAATACATATTTTGCGCGCAGAAGTCTATGAGAATATGAAGCAACCTGCTTTGGCGATTAAAGATTATCAACAAGCGATTCAGTATCATCCTGAAAATGATATTCCGTATTTTGGACGGGCATTGTTATATGAACAAGATCAACGCTTAGATCTAGCTTTACGTAGTTACCATCAAGCGATCGATCGTTATCCTAAGCATATCGATGCGTATTATCATTGTTGTCAGATTTATTTTGTACAGAAAGACCTTTATCGCTCACTTGAATATGCGAATACGATTGTTGAGCTTCAACCCGATGCCAATGCGTATTATAATCGCGGGGTCGCCTATGCCCGAGTGGATAACTATACGCAAGCAGTTGCTGACTATGAACAGGCAATCGAATTGGATGCCAATTATGCGAATGCTTATGTGAATCTAGGAATCTACTATGGCAAAATAGAGGATACCCAGCGAGCGTTAGAATATTACCAATTAGCAAGCGAATGTGGCGATTATAATATCGATATGCACTACAATCGGGCACTATTGTACATCGATTTGCAAGAGTATGCGCTGGCACTGGAAGATTTGAATACGTATATTGCTTTAGAAAGCGGTTATGGTGATGCGTACTACAATCGAGGTTGGATTCATAATGAAGTGTATGATCGTGCTGATCTGGCTTTTGAAGATTACACACGCTCTATAGAGCTACAACCGAATCAAGCACGAGCTTACAACAATAGAGGATTGATCTATCTTCATCGTCAACAATATGATTTAGCGATTCAAGATTATAATATGGCTATTACGTTCTATCCTAATACATCTAAATATTATGTAAGTCGTGGCTGGGCTTATCAATGCAAGCAAGAAGACGAACTGGCTTTACACGATTATGCGAGAGCAATAGAACTAGACGAACACAATAAGCAAGCTTATATTAATCGAATTGCGCTGTACAAAGCCAAAGGATACCGTTCATGGGTGATTCATGATTATCATCGCTTAATGGAGATTGAACCTGATGCAGTCTGGATTTATTTTGAGTGTAGTTGGTATTGTTTAGACAATAAAGATTACGAATTAACTATTCAGTACCTAGATCAAGCAATCTCTATTGATCCCACCCATGCTTTATCGTATAATAACCGCGGTTTTGCTTATCAAAGACTCAAAGATTATGAAGCGGCTCTAGCGGATTACAGCAAAGCAATAGAATGTGATCCTACGACAAGTGCATTGTATTATCGCAATCGTTTTTATATCTACGACTTTTTAGGAGAAACTGAAAAAGCCAAGCAAGATTGGGATATGGCTGATCAGATTGAACAGCATTTGCATTTGGTCTGATCTCAGTTGATTGCAATTTCTCTGTATCATGTATTACGGAAGACCTATGATGTAATACACTTTACAAATGTAGATACTGTTTCTGTGAGAACAGCAAAAAGCGTCGAGCCTATACAGCACTCGACGCTTTTTTGCTATTTGATTTTTATGACTACCTTTGGATTGGTACATGATTAGTCTGTCATTCTATTTGTGATTCACGAGTGATTTATTTTGCTAACGCTTGAACTTCTGCTTCGCTTAACGCTTTGTTATAAATTTGTACTGTATCTAGGGCACCTTTGAAATACGCATCTGCTGCAAAGCGACTTTTGCCTAAATATGCTTCACGAGTCATGAGATCACTCGGATTAAAAGTCATCTTTTCATTGGTTGCAGACAACTTCCCATTCACATACAATTTGCCTGTTTTTCCTTCAATAGTGACTGCTACATGTACCCATTCATTTAAAGGAAGCGGTGTGGAAGTGATTAGATTTTGATCCGTATTTTGCTGATGGATCGTAAACTGCATCCCTGTTCCTTGAGAAGGCGTCAAAAACATAAAGCTATTCATCCCATCCCCAAAGTCTAAAATACGTTGCCATGGCGCCCCACCTTGCCATTTCACCCAACCGGCAAATGTAAAGTCTTGTCCATCGGTAACGGTTCCTGGCAATTGTACATAACCGTCAGCACCATTCAGCTCTACTGCTCCACCTTGCTTACCTGCTGTTGTCCAAGTCGCTCCATGAAGTGTACCGTCATAATGATTGTACGTATTATCTTGTACGGTTGTACCGGACGTCTGATCAAAGTGATATTCACCTAATAGTGGGCCACGTCCTTGTTCTAACACAGTCACTTTAAAATTTTTATTCTTTTTGGCATCGCCTTTGGTGATCGTTGCAATCATCGTGACTTTGGCATTACCTGTTCCTGCTTCAGGACGTGTCACGACTCCTTTGTCGGAGATGATGTTTGGCTTGGATGATTTCCATGTGATTTGCGTGTCATGCGTACCTTTAGCAGGTAGATCAAGGTTATAGAACACACTGCTAATATCGCCCAGATCAAGATCTTTATCCACAGCGGATACGAATTGCTTGTCTTTTCTGGGCTGCATCTGGCTACCCCACACACCTACACCACTTTCTGATAGCGCTGTTAAGGTTAGCGTAGTCTCACCTGATTGTGGGTTCGTCTCATGTAAGAAGACACCATCATATTGCACATTGCCTATCTTAATCTGTACATCATGATCGCCCTGCAATGTCCATGTGCCTTGTACGGCTCCTGTAATCTGACCATCGGCTTGCAGTTGCACAGTCACTGATGAATGGACACTCGCACTGATTTCTTTATCCTGTGTGATCCACTGGTACTCACCTGCGATATCTTTGGCTTGAATGGTTGAAGTAGGATCGGCTTCTCCTGCATAACGATAAGGAGCCACAACCGGCCATCCCTGATCATTCATAAACATTTCATGTACACGTACTTCATGCTCTTCCCCACGATCGACAAACCGTGAATGGAAAATCAGAAAATACTTGCCTGTTTTTTCATCATAGTAAGCCGAATTATGCCCGGGTGATACCGCATTAGCTCCGATACCTTCACCCGGATCACCAATCGCACGTTCAAACTGATAATTCCCCATAATTTTCACACCATATGGAGCAATCGAAGCATCATCGAATAGTGGCTTGGCTGGATCGGCTTGGACATTGGTCATATCGTTACCTTGTGCATCATAGAAAGGCCCATCCGGATTGTGCGACCGAGCTATACGCACATTGTATCCCCCGAATGAATCCAGTCCACCGAAAGATAAGAACAGGTAGTAATAATCCGTTTCAGGGCTATATAACATATAAGGCCCTTCAATACGACTGTGATTGCCACCGATTAACTTTTTACCATAACCTTGATCGGGAAGAGGCTTACCACTCACAGGGTCTAATTGCAGAATAAAGATACCGCCAGAGTAAGATCCGTACACCATCCATAACTTGCCTTCTTTATCGAAAAAGGTATCGGGATCAACCGCATTTGGATCTTTGGTAGCATCATAGATCTTACCCCCTTCTCCAACTTCGCCCCACATCCCTGATTTGAGGAAAATACCTTGATCTTTATAAGGCCCTTCGATATTATCAGAGACCGCTACTCCTAATGCCGAACGAGGAGAATCTCCTTTACAAGCGTTGTAGTACATATAAAATTTGCCATCTGCTAACTGGATCACATCTGCTGCCCAAAGGGTATCTGACTGTGCCCAATCGAATGTTTCTTTAAGCTCTTCTTTCACATTTGGAATCAACGGATTACCATTGGCGACACCAGAAGAGATCATTTGCCAGTTCATGAGATCACTAGACTTGGCAGATGCTAAATGAGAACCAAAAATATAAAATTCATCGCCGACACGAATCACAGACGGATCATGCACAGAAGCTTCCTGATATGTAGGGGCTTGATTGCTTGTAGATACAGATTCAGACGCTGATAATGTATTGCCATTATCACTTGCCCATGCTGGCCCTACCGGTAAAAGTAATGCAGCTGTTAATGCCAGCAGACTTGTTTTGGTCCACATGTGTTTTGTCATTAATGAGTCTCCTTTTGGATGCAAGATATTTAATCGTTAATACATTTATTATCTTTTAGAATGTTTTATATCTAGTAATTTGAAATATTTTTATTTATAAAAACGCTTACAAACATAATATATAGCGTTTATCGGATTATTTCAAGCTAATTATTTATTTATATGTAAATTAATTAATGTTTATATGAATTATATGAAGTGTAATCTTATAATTTGTTGCATACAAAAAAACTCTATACCCTTTTCAAGGCATAGAGTTCTGATTAATCTTTGATTTTGAGCATCATTTTAATCAAGATATCTTCTAGCACCTGCAAATTCTTTAGCATAAGCGCTTGTGTTGATTGAAATGATTTCTACCGTTTTACCTGCTTTTGGTGAATGCATCATTTGTCCATTCCCAATATACATGGAGACATGGTGCACACTACCTTTGCCATTTTTAGTTGCGAAGAACATTAGATCGCCCGGTTGTAAATCATTCCAGCTTACCGCTGTACCTTCTTTGATCTGAGCTGAAGCATCACGAGGTAGGGCTATACCATGATAACCGTACACTGTCGATGTAAATCCAGAACAATCGAATCCATAGGCTGAGATACCTGCCCACAAGTAAGGCAATCCTAGAAATTGCTTACCTGTTGCTACCAGATCAGCACCTGTTGGCTTAGGGATATCCTTCAATGAGTCATATACCGCCACGTCTGATTGCTGTATCCATGATTTGCCTTCAGCAGGTGTCCAGACTTGCACCCAGCTCCCTTCTTGAGCAATCACAGGAAAACGTGTATTAAAGCTAACTTCAATACGTTTGGTGGTCTGATCGGCGTTGTATACAAGAGCTGTCTTAGCACTCACTATCGCTACAGGGCACTGGCTATAATTGATAGTACTTAATGTGTTAACTTGCACTTTAGGCAACCAGCCTGGATAACCATATTTGCTTTTGGGTGTCGATTGTCCCACAACAGCGACCTGTGCCCAATCCCCTTTGACTTGTAACAAGCGTACTTCTTGTCCATACAAAGCTTGTGTTTCTGTTTTGCCAGTTAACCATCTACGCTGTGTAGTGGAAGACATCGATGACGTCCACTTTTTCATATCGACTGGACTTGATAACGAAGGGGCATCTAGTTTACGTTCTAATCCGGGCTCCTTCCATAAAGTCGCTACGGAGACATTAATATAATGTTTGCGTACTTTAGTATTGGTCGAGCAGATATCTGTGCTTGAAGTCGATGTCGAACTTGCACCATACATCGTTGGCATAAATCCTATATATAGTAGTAACACGCTCAGTAACGACAAAGACCATGATTTTTTACTCATCATTTAGCATATTCTCCTATGTTCTTCAAAGTGATGTTAGACTTTATCATAACATGCCTGTGGAGCATAGGAGTACCATTTCGGCTATATTTCTCGCTAGCTTTTTAGATATATTTAGGCAACCAATCTCCATGTGCTTCGATTAATTCATCACACAGTGCCACGATATCGTCAATTGATAACTCGGCAGCAGTATGAGGATCAAGCATAGCCGCATGATAAATATGTTCTTTTTTGCCTGTGATCGCCGCTTCGATCGTCAACAATTGAGTATTGATACTTGTGCGATTCAGTGCCGCTAATTGTGGAGGTAGATTGCCTGCATACGTTGGCGTTACACCTGAAGCATCGACTAGACAAGGCACTTCGACACAAGCTTCTGTTGGCAAATTCGGAATCAGACCAGTATTCATCACATTGGCTCCGATTTTGTACGGTGTATTTGTTTCGATTGCTTCTAAAATATAAGAAGCGTATTCCATACTACGTGTATGCTGGATATGCTCACTCGCAAATAACTGTTCTTTCATTTCATTCCATCCTTTAATCTGCTCTACACAACGACGTGGGTATTCGTCTAATGGAATATTGAACTTCTCGATCAATTCCGGATACTGACGCTTGATAAAATACGGATGATATTCTGCATTATGCTCAGATGACTCGGTCACATAATAGCCGAATCTTAACATCAACTCAAAACGTACCATATCATCGTGTTTGGTTTTTTGCTTTTCAGCGGCAAGACGTTTAATTTCAGGGTAGAGATCGACACCATCTCGCGTCACTTCAAGTAACCATGCCATATGATTAATACCTGCGATTTTCGCCTGAATACCCGTCTGGTCGATACCGAGCGCTTCAAATAAGTTCGGAATACATTGTTGTACACTATGGCATAATCCCACTGTCTGAATCCCGCCATAGGTATTCATCACATTGGTCAGTACCGCCATCGGATTGGTATAATTTAAAAATAAAGCATTCGGACAGACTTCACGCATATCTTTTGCAAATTCAAGCATCACTGGAATCGTACGCAAATTACGGAATATCCCGCCTATGCCTAACGTATCTGCAATCGTTTGACGTAATCCGTATTTTTTAGGAATTTCAAAATCAGTGATCGTACACGGATCATATCCGCCGACTTGAATCGCATTAATCACATATTTAGCGCCACGTAGCGCTTCTTTACGGTCTTGATACGTCACAATTTCACATGTACTACCTACGGTGTTTTTAATACTATTTAATAGATTTTCTGATTCTTGCAAACGGTTGAGGTCGATATCATATAGAGCAAGTTCAAAGCCTTGCAAAGCTTCTGTTAACATCACATCACCCAAAACATTTTTGACAAATACAGTACTACCTGCGCCGATAAAAGTAATTTTATTCATGATTATTTTCCTCCATATGTAGATCTGATGAAGCGCCTTCAATACGATTAACTATAGAGGTAAGCGCTTTATAAGAACATAGAGTAAAGTATCATAAACATGGTATAATCCCATTTTATCTTTTTATTTATGAAGTCAATATGTACGATATACTAAAGATATATAGATAGCGATTGTGCTTTGGAAAGGAATCGATACGATGTTGCTTAACCATTTACCGTATACGCATTACACTCATTCGGTATCTTACCCACCTATGGATTTGAACCTATTATTTTTTGGAACAGAACAATGTACGGCTAATCACGCATGGGGCCCCGGTGTTAGAGATTCGTATATTCTTCACTATATTCATCAAGGATCAGGTGTTCTACGGATTCAAGAGCGAGAATATCATCTTACCGCAGGGCAAGGGTTTCTGATTTTTCCAGATGTGATTATGAATTATGAAGCAGATGCAGATGATCCGTGGGTCTATACGTGGATTGGATTTAAAGGGATCAACGCCAAATCATTAATGCAACGGGCGCATCTTACACTTGATCATCCTGTGTATGATAGTCAGGGACGGTCATGGTTTGAGCATTTTTATGATAAATTGTTAGCCGCTTATAATGAACCGGGCGAAGATGTCTATGCGCAAGGTATGTTGTATCAGTTAATCTATGAATTAATAGCTTGTGCTCCTGCATCAACTACTCCATTACGGGTAGCTCCTTCAAGAGAACGTTATTTGCAACAAGCGATTGAATATATTGAAAATAGCTACAGCCAGAAGATTAATGTACTGGATATCGCTGCTTCTGTCGGTCTGGATCGTACCTATTTATCCGGTCTGTTCAAAGCGGAACTTGGTGTATCGCTTCAGCAATTTATGATCGAATACCGAATGAAACGAGCGTTAGAGTTACTTCATCATAGTCAATTATCAATCAGCGATATTTCACGTTCAGTCGGGTACACAGATCCATTTTTATTTTCTAAAATGTTCAAAAAAGTAATCGGTCATTCGCCAAAACAGACTCGTGAACGATTGTAGTGCGTATATTTTAGTTATAAAATCGGTGGACGATCTTGCATCAACTCAGAAGGAACAGTCCCCATCATGCGCTTGAATACACGATAAAAGTATGACAAATCACGATAGCCCAAAAATTCAGCAATCTCTGCAATTGTTAATTGAGATTCTGTCAACATATACACCGCACGCTTCATCCGCTGATGATGGACATAGTCACTGATCGTCTGATTGGTAACACTTTTGAACAGATTAGCGGCATAATTCGGTGTTCGCTCAATCACTTCACCTAATTGTTCTTTGGTGATACGATGGTTGTAATTACGCTGAATATAGTGCTTCATCATATCGACTAATTGATGTTTGTCTGCACTGATTAACTTCTGATCGTATTCACGACTGACTTCAATTAATAACTGCATTAACAACGTCTGTGTCATCAATTCGTAATACGGTGTATGCTCTGTCCATTGCAAAATAATCACTTTTAGCTTTTCATGAATAAGATCATAACAGCCTAGTTTGAGTCTTAACGGCTCAGCTTGACGCAAAATCGATAATTCTAAATCTGCTTGTTGCACACGGAAATAAATGACTAATTTAGTGTGCATCATAGTAGGAATACTTTTGCCATAGTATGCAAGATGAGCAGGAATAAGTAGCATTTCTCCTTTTTCAATAATCTGCTTTTGCTCATTCACCCAATATACACATTTTCCATAAGTCACTAGACTAAGGCAATAGATCTGTCCTCTACATGGCTCTTTCTCATACCAATCTACCTTGTCATGCTCCTGTATATCAACAATCTCCAACATGTGCATCTTTTCTCCTTTATCGCAAGTTCAATCCTATAATATGAGCATTTCCGACATCAATTTTTCTATTTTAGCGTACTATAGTCTACTAATTGTACTATAGTTCATAGCATACTGTGTTTATTACAGGTACAATAATTTATGAAAAGTGTTTTATCGCATATAGAATAATCACGAAATTGATTATGATTTTCGTACAATCAAGTTTATTGAAAGAAATATGAATTGATTTGATTGTGCGAAAATCATTCAAGTGTATACTAAATAAAATCGCTTCTAGGAGGATAACCAATGCTTAGAACTAAAATTATCTGTACGATGGGACCTGCTTGTGATTCTGTAGAAATGTTAAAAGAAATGATTAAAGCGGGTATGACGGTAGCTCGTCTGAATATGGCTCATGGTGAATTAGAAGATCATGTGATGCGTATCCAGAATGTACGTCAAGCTGCTTCTGAACTGAATACATTTGTTCCAATTATGATGGATATCAAAGGACCTGAAGTCCGTATCGGTAAATTAAGAGAAGCTTCCTGCGAATTACGTGCAGGCGGACAATTGATTTTGACAACAGATGAAATTTTGGGCGATGCTGAACGTATCGGTGTAAACTATTCTGAATTAAATGAAGTTGTTAAAGCAGGAGATCGCATTCTTATTGATGACGGTCTGGTGGATCTGAATGTACGTGAAATCAGAGGAAACGATATCTACTGCGATATTATTAGCGGTGGTACACTCAAACCTCGTAAAGGTGTAAACTTACCGGGTATTCACACAACTTTGCCAGGGGTAACAGAACGTGATGTTATGCATATTCACTTCGGATTAGAGCAAAACATCGAAATGATCGCTGCTTCTTTCGTTCGTAAAGGCGACGATATTCGCGAAATTCGTGGAATCTTAGCTGAAAACAATGCAGAACATGTTCAAATCTACTCTAAAATCGAAAACCAAGAAGGTATGACTAACCTGAATGATATTATCGTTGCTTCTGACGGTATTATGGTTGCTCGTGGTGATCTTGGGGTTGAAGTTCCGATTCAAGACGTACCCATGATGCAAAAAGAAATGATCGATAAATGTAACTTAGCAGGTAAACCTGTTATCGTTGCTACACATATGTTGGAATCTATGCAAGTGAACCCGCGTCCAACTCGCTCTGAAGTCAGTGATGTAGCGAATGCAGTATTGCAAGGCGCAGACGTAGTCATGTTGTCTGGTGAATCCGCAGCAGGTAAGTATCCTGTACAATCGGTTCAAACGATGGCAGCTGTTGCACAACGTGCAGAGACGATGATCGACTACTACGAACAATTTTCTAAAAAAAGAGCAGCACACTCTACCAACATCACAGAAGTGATCAGCCAGAGTGCAGTAAGTGCTTCGCTTGAACTAGCGGCTAAAGCGATCATTATTTCAACAGAGAGTGGATTTACCGCTCGTATGATCTCCAAATACCGTCCACAAGCACCTATCTTTGCAGTCACTCAACATGATTCAGTAATGGCTAAAGTATGTCTATTGTCTGGTGTGATCCCGGTTAAAGGCGATGCTGTAAGCACTACTGATGAGATGTTCGAATCTGCTACACGTAATGCCATCAACACAGGTTACATCAACAAAGGCGATGTTATCGTATTGTCTGCTGGTGTGCCAATTGGACAATCTGGTAATACCAACTTGCTCAAAGTACAACAAGTATAATTTCATCATTTAGTATGATTTGAATAAATATCAAAAAGACCTGTATCCGATACTTTGTGAAAAGTGGTCGGTGTACAGGTCTTTTTGTTTTGAGTATCTTTTGAACATCTATAGAAATAAAAAGAGTACTCTTCTGTTAGTTTATGCTATATACATAGACTAACGTAAAACTCTCTTCATCTACACTTAAATTTGTTTCGCAAAATCAACAAGAGACTCTGCCATATGATTAATCTCATCCATCGACGCATTTACCTGTTGGGTTAACGCGGCTTGGGTCTGTGTCATTGTCGTCATATTACCGATATGCTCTAGAATCTGTTCGATCAATTCTTTCATATCGCTTAAGCTGGTTTCGATATTTTCGGTAGCAGAAGCACTATTTACAGCTAACTTACGAACTTCATCGGCGACTACTGCAAATCCCATACCCAATTCGCCAGCACGTGCGGCTTCGATCGCTGCATTCAGTCCTAACAAATTCGTTTGGTTCGCAATTTCACGAATAAAGGTAGAAATGTTTTTGGTTTCGTCTGCACTGTTTTTCGCTTCATTGGCAGCTTCAGTGGATTTCTCTTGAGCCGAAGCTACTTCTTGCGCTTGTTCGGATACGGATGCCATCGCTGTTGTCATTTCGCTGATCGATTGAGACAATTGTTGCATACGGTTATTCATGCCTTCCACAACGATATCTTTATTTTTTTCAAACGTAATATCGCGAATCGTTCCTGCTACACGTACTGGTAATCCTTTGCTATCTCGAATCGTTGCGCCACCTGCATGGTACCAACGGTATTCTCCATTTTTCAACTGTAAACGGTAATCTACATCGAATGGTGTGCGTCCTGTATGATCATTCAAATGGGCTGCAAAAGCATTCAAAGAATACTCTTTGTCTTCAGGATGTAGACGATCACTCCAACTGCTTAATACGTTAGGGAAATCTTTCTCATCTTGGAAGCCCAGTGTTGAACGAAATTGTGGGGACCACCAGAATGCATTATTGGGATTCACTGGATCGCCTGCAATCACTTCCATATCCCACGGTGCTTCGATCAATGCTTTGTTAATCAGATCATAACGAGTAACAAGCGCTTGTAACTCTTGTTCTTTTAACTTTTTGTCATGAATATCGAATAGAGCTCCAGCCACACGTAAAGGCACACCTTGACGATCACGAATCGTTGTACCTGTAGCTTGGAACCAACGGTATTGTCCATTTTTCAATTTCAGACGATATTCGATATCATAAGGAGTACGACCGGAGTGATCTAGTAAATGCGCTGCAAAAGCATCTAGTACAAATTGTTGTTCTTCAGGATGAAGTAGAGATGCCCAGCTATCTAATACATTCGGGAAATCATTTTCATCACGGTAGCCGATCATATGACGGAATTCATCTGTCCATGTAAATTTGTTACTTGGGTTCACTGGATCACCAGCAACGACATTCATATCCCATAATCCAACTTGAATCGCTTCAGTCACTAGATCCAGACGTAGTGAAATATCTTTTTTCTGATTGTATAGTGTTTCTAACGCTTGATTCATATGGATAACCAATGCTTGTACGTCAGGTGAAGCGTCAGTTACTTTTAACTGTGGTAATTCTTTTTGCTGATCAATTTGGGTTAGAACTTTTTGGCTTTCTTCAACAAGGGAATGAAGCGAAAGACTTGATTTTTTCGGTGAGAAAATAGACATTTTCCGGTCTCCTTTAGATTACATATATATATAATTTGATGAACAATGATAAATATCAGCAAAAACACGACTTTTTTCTTATATCTTATATTCTTTATTTCGTACCTTTGACTCTCTTATTGTATAAGACTTTATACCCATTATATCTAAAAATCAATCTTTTTATTATAAAAAAAGTGTATTTATTACAATTTTCGACATATTATGTAGACAAAAACGACTTTTGGTGTCTGTATTTAGACCTGAGGGAATTTACTTATTTAATAACTATATACAAGAGAATGATATAGGAGGATTATATGCAACCATTTACTGAACGTGTTATTCATATTATTCAAGCTATTCCTTATGGAAAAGTGATGACCTATGGGCAGATTGCGGCAGAAGCAGGAAGTCCACGCGGAGCTAGACAAGTAGTACGCATTTTACATTCGATGAGCGAGAAGCATCATCTTCCGTGGCATAGAGTGGTGAATATTAAAGGAGAGATCGCTATCGCAGACGATGAATCTCGCTTTCTTCAGCAGATGTTACTTGAAGAAGAAGGGATTTCATTTGGTCTCCATCCGATAGTCGATCTCTCCCTATATCGTTACGAATATAAAGAATCTACGGATATCTGATCCATATTTTATATTCTATTTATATAGCTTTGATGGTTCCTCCATCTACAATTAAGGATTGTCCAGTGACATACGTATTGGCAAAAGAACCATAAAAGACAACCATTCGTGCGAACTCTTCCGGTGTACCCATTCGACCAAGTGGAATCTGTGCATTAGTTTGCGTTTGTAGTTCTTCAACAGATATCTGCTGAGATTGGGCACGTTTGCTATCTAGTTCGATAATACGGTCTGTAGCGATACGTCCGGGTGCGACGGTATTGATTAGAATCCCTTTTGACCCGTATTCTGAAGAAAGTGTCTTGGTCAATGCTTGAATACCGGCACGAAATACATTCGATAAAATCAAGCCGTCGATCGGTTGTTTGACAGAGGAAGAAGCAATATTTACGATTCGTCCACCTGTATTTGCTTGTAGTGCAGGTAAAGCGGCACGGATCAAGCGAATAGTACTTAGCAGATTTTGCTCAAAAGCTTGTTGCCATTGCTCATCTTCCATATCTGCAAATGTTCCTCCAGGAGGTCCTCCTGCATTGGTCACTAATACGTCTAAGCGACCTTTGCGTGTAATCGTCTGTTCAATGGCTTCTTTGATTTGTGTAGCATCATTTACATCCATTTGTACAATATCTACTGTTGCGCCTGTTGCTGAAACGATCTCTTCTTTCGCTTGTTGCAACTGTTCAAGATCACGACTAGCAATCGTCACTTCTGCTCCTTCTCTGGCAAATTCTAGTGCGCTGGCTCTGCCTAATCCTTTACTAGCCGCCGCAACAAATACAGATTTCCCCTGCAATCCTAAATCCATGTGTAAACCTCCTAAAATTGTGTGATTGATTTCCATAATCTCTCTGGTTCATTTTAAAAAATCCCTATATAATTCATGTAGCTTGGTGAAAAACTTTTTAGTAGGAATTTAATTTTTTAATAATTCCTCACAAATTCGCTTACATAATTTATTAAATAAGTGTGAAGTGTCGATATAATGAGTATAACCATTTTGTGCGGAATCCGATGTGATTTTCTTTTATCATATTCGGCATATTACGTATCACTTATTGAAATGATAACTCTACCGTATAGACACGAACCGAAATAACAGAAGAAAACTTACCCATCCGGCTGGTTCGAGGTTTTTTTAACCTTGTTTATTATGATTTTCGAACGATTCAATAAGACGCTCCTATAAACTCTCCGCCTAACAAGCTAAGCGGAATTGTTACCTTAAACTATTATAGATGGAAGTGACTACTATTGAGGTTGATACCTGTTACCTCCCTACAGCCGGGAATGCGATTAGCCAAAAAAATATACAATGATGAAGGAGTCGTACTCCTTTCTGTAGATGCTGAATTAACCAACGGAATTATTCGTAAACTACATAATCATGGTCTAGATTATGTCTATATTCAAGATGCTGACACTGATGATATCGTGGTTGAAGATATTATCACTTCGGAGACACGCCGCAAAGCTTTACAAGAAATTCAGGTTGGATTTCGCAGTCTGATTGATCCTCAAGCTCAGAAAAAGAATTATCCTTTAATTGGACGATCGTTCTCAGGAGTGGTCGATTCTATCCTTAATGATATCAGTACCGATCCTGAAGTGATGATCATGTTAATGAATATTCATGTCAAAGATCAATATTTGTATCATCATTCATTGAATGTATGTATTTATACCCTTTTACTTGGCAAAGTTCACGGATACTCCACAGAAGAATTGCATGTTCTCGGTATTGGTTCACTGTTACATGATATCGGCAAAATCAGAATACCTAGCTCTATTTTGTCCAAGCCTGAACGACTCACCGATCTGGAATATGAAGAAATTAAGCTTCATACGGAATACGGATTCAAAATGTTAAAAGACGAACCTGGCATTCCTCTTCTTGCTGCACATTGTGCTTATCAACATCATGAACGATTGAACGGAAGCGGATATCCGCGCGGAATTACAGAACCGGATATTCATGACTATGCGAAATGGATCGCTATTGCAGACTCTTATGATGCATTGACGACAAGTCGTGTGTATCGCTCTGCTCTACTGCCCCATCAAGCATTGGAAGTCTTATATGCAGGCTATGGAACAATGTATGATAAGTACATGATGGAAATTTTCAAAAGTCGTGTTGCGATCTATCCGATCGGTCTTACGGTGGTTTTGAGCAATGGTCTTAAAGGTGTTGTTGTTCATATTCATAAGTCGATTACTCAGCGTCCTATTATTCGGATTCTTTATAACGAAGCAGGCGAGCGGTTAGCTTCTCCGTATGATCTGGATCTACTGGCTCATCATTCGATTGTGATTGCAGGTGTAGAAGGTCTGAACACGCACATGCATACGTAATGATTGCTTATAACTAAAGTTATACACACTTAACTATAAAAAGAGATTCGTCAGATCATTAAGATCTGGCGAATCTCTTTTTCGGTTAACGCTGTTAAGGCTGGTTGATCATTACCAGCTTGGATCACTTCGTCGATTAAATGTTTCTTGGTCTGCTGTAATTCATACATCTTATCTTCGACAGTGCCTTGCGCGATTAAGCGAATGACCTGCACTGTATTTTGCTGACCCATTCGGTGTGCACGATCAGCGGCTTGCTCTTCTACCGCCGGATTCCACCATAGATCATATAGAATCACTGTATCGGCTCCTGTCAGATTCAGCCCTGTGCCTCCTGCTTTGAGCGAAATCAAAAAGATATCTCGCTCTCCTTCATTGTACCGATTGCAGAGTTCTACACGTTCCGCTACAGGTGTACTTCCGTCCAGATTAAAATAAGGAACTTGAGCTTGCTGAAGCTCCCGACCGATAATCCCTAACATCTCGGTAAACTGAGAAAAGATCAATAATCGCTTACCTGCAGACAGACTTTCTTCCACAATCTCTAACAGCTGTTCCAGCTTGGCTGACCCACCTTGATACTGTTGGATAAATAGCGCCGGATGACAACACAACTGACGTAGACGGGTAAGTCCGGCTAGAATTTTGATTTTATTTTGCGGAACTGCTTTGTCATTTAGATGTTTCAGTGCATCTTGTTGTAGCCTAGCTAGATAGGCGGCATATAGTTTTTTCTGTTCCGGTAAAAGTTCAGACACCAGCATATGCTCCTGCTTATCCGGTAATTCTTTCAGCACATCTTTTTTCAATCGTCGCAATACAAAAGGACGGATGCGCTTCGCAACTATTTCTTTGGAGAGATCAGCAAATGTCTTTTTATCGCCTAACAACTGCGGGAATACCACATGCATAATCGCCCATAATTCATAGATCGAATTTTCAATCGGTGTGCCTGTTAATGCAAAGCGATACTGAGCTTGAATCTGCTTCACTGCTCGTGCCACTTGCGTAAGATCATTTTTGAATGTCTGCGCTTCATCCAGGATCAACGTGTGAAAAGAAGAATGATGCACTTGTTCTAGATCACGACGCAGTAGTGGATACGATGTGATAATCACATCAACTACAGGTTGATCACTGGTCTGAGGGTTTAGCGATTGATACCACCGCCGATTACGTTCCGTTTTGGTACCATCGATCAGACAAATATTCATTTCTGGCGCAAACCGCCGAATCTCATGTTGCCAGTTGTACATCAGCGAAGCCGGAGTGACAATCAATGCAGGCTTGCCACTTTGCCGAATATCCGATAAGACTGAAGCTAGAAAAGTAATACTTTGTAACGTCTTCCCAAGCCCCATATCATCCGCCAGAATACCACCGAATCCATAATGAGCTAGTGTTCTCATCCACTGATAACCATACTGCTGATAATCTCGCAAAATAGGAGCTAAATGCGCTGGCACATCTTCTTCACGTAGATCTGGATTACGCATATTTTCCAATAATAATCGCAAAGACTTGCCAAACTGCACACTTTCGTCTTGCGATTCTTGATCCAACCCTGCTAACCCTTGCATCAGTGGCATACGCATCTTCAACTGTCCGGTCTGTTCTTCACTGGACTCAAGGTCGATCAGATACTGATCCATTGGCATCGACTTCGCCATACCCGTTTGCTGAATAAAAGCGATAATTTTGCGAAATTCTTGTTGTTCCAAAGGTAATAGTGAGCCATTAGGTAATCGATGGTAGCGTCGTTGTTCTTTTAAGGAGTTCAACACTTCAATAATCTGAGATTCTGCTATCCCATCTAACTCTAGAGTCAGTTCTAGCCAATCATGACGAGGATCGGTATTTACTTTTAATTTGGGTGCAGACAAAGGATTGTATAATTTGGCTTTGACAGCTGATGTAGCATAGACTTCGACCCACTTTTCTAAACGGGGCAACAGATGATAAAGAAACTCATATTCAGCGTCTTCATCGGTCAAAAAGTACCCGCCTTCTGTCTGTACAAAAGAACCTTCATCTAGCAACATCATAATCTCTTCTTCTTGCTTCCCATCTCGTAACAAAATCTGCCCTTCAGGTAATTGCGTTCCTTGCATATCCAGTGGATTGATGGTGACTTGTCCGTATTGGAATTCTAAGCCTGCTAATAAACGATCACGTACACGATCTAGATACAATCGTGCTTGAAGCGGTGTGCGTACAATATATTCCGAGACTGCACGGGTCATATGAACTTGACCTAATGTCATTAACCCGGGAATCACTTGCTCGATAAAAGGTTCTAATTGTTCCTCAGGGATCGTCATTGTCTGGTGTGTTCGATATTGTGGTGAAGCTTGCAATACCGATTGAAGCTCACTCAGACGCTGACACTCGTTTTCAGGCACATGAATAATCTGACTATAAGAGATTACCGTTTCATACCATTCCATGACGATAAGGTGTTCTAGACCTTCTACATGCAGTTCATAACGAGGTGGCGCACTTAACGACTGCGAAGGGTTGATTGAATCGGCTGATAATGGTTCATGACGATCCAGTTCAAATTGAATCGGCAATGCTTCTTCACTGGGTACAACTGCTCCCCATTGCTGAGCGGTATGTTCCAATACAGTAGAAGAAGCTTGAGACAATTCTTGCAAGATTTCCTGCCAGTGTGATGCAGGAATTAATAACAAACGAGGATTTTGCCTTGCTACAACACCCTGTGATTCCCAGCTTCCATATTGCTGTTCTTCTTGCATAATATCCAGTAGATGCTGAATAAGACGGTCATCTGTACGGGTAAAGCTATGCAATTCAGGATCATACGTAAATGCTTTGGAAAAATAATAACTTTCCCGGCGCTTCACATGTTCCAAAAATTCGATAAACTGTTGCACAATATACAGACGCTTGGGTCCTATTTTCATCTCTATTCCAATACGATATTGTCGATTACCATAAGCAATTGGCTTACAGATCCATTCCACTTGAAGAGTCGTTCGCGTCTCAAAGTAGGCTCGACTGCCACTAGGACGCTGTTTTTTGTCAGCAAATAAAGATAACAAATGCTGTGTTAATTGCGCGGCATCCGCGTGCTGTTGCTGTATAAGCTGTTCTGCTTCCTGCTGATGGTCTATCTTTTGTTGTTGTTCGATCGATAACCCTTGTGGCTTCACCGCTGACTCTATTAAGATCGGCACAATCCCTTGCTGATGCGCATAATAGATATGGATCAATACAGCCGCTATATGCTGACAATAATGATCGTAAGAGGACAAAGAAGGACAAGTACACTGAGCATACACTTCCCCTTCTTCATCTATATTTAAAGAAACCTGCTCGGTCAGTTTCGCTCGAATATGTACAATGGCTTGGTACACAGAAGATGATTGATCATACTGAATAAAGGATACTTTACCATTACGGTAATACGATTTCCCTTTAGCAAAAGCAGTTTTTCCACACCATAATTCGATAGTTGGCAAATGAAGTTCGGTACTCACGTTGGCATCCTCCTTGCTGAAAGTAGTACAGGTCTATCGTTGTTATTTCTATAGTATACCGTAAGCGCTTAGTAGTATAAGAGTGCTTCTGTCCAATCAAAAGTAATGTTTACATAGCACAATCAGTTATGTTTTTTTATAAATGAGCAGTAATAATCTGCACAGTATCGCCTTGAGCAATCCTACCTTCTCGTTCTACCGAACAGACAATACCTCTTGCTTTGCGGGCAGCAGGTACAAATTTGGAACGTAACTTGGGAATATCATATACCTCTTCAATCACTTTACCCGGAAAAATACATGGTAGATTCTCCCCTTCACAGATTAGACCTGTACCATCAGGGAAAATTAATCGTGCTCCTGCTGGCAAATGAGTCAACTGATCGAAGCCACGGATCATTAGATTAGCTCCTAACCACTCGGGTTTTATTTCTGGTAATTTCATACGTATCGCAATCTGTTCACAATCTTCATAAGATACAATACTAATCTGTCTACGATTAGCAATCATTGTGCCTTTTTTATATATTTTCTGTCTGGAATCGGCAGGACGTAACAATCCATAATGGCGATCTTCCGGAATACCTGCCAGTTCAACAGCGATCGAAGGTAATTCTCTAGTGATAAAGCTTTTAGCCGTATCTGCTATTAAGACTTGTTGTACTGTGATAATCTGCTCGGTCATAGTCGTTCTCCTTTAAGTAGATCATGTCATGCGATCTTTGTTGTATATACAATGTGAATATCATAGAGGAAATACACCTAAAAAAGAAGCCCTTCAACGATGAAGGACTTCTTTATAGGGATCATTTAAGACATCGATTGTTGTAGATGCTTCATATGAACTGCTGATCTACGGCGATAAAGTATCGTTGCTCCAATCGCTACACCAATAAAGCTATAAGATACGATACTGGATAAGGCAAGCACCTGCATGACACTAAGTTCGTTGACCATGACTATTTTAGTACAAGCTTCTAGCACCAGAAGAACTCCCCAGATCAACGTTATATTTCGAATGACTTTGCGAAAATAAGCATATTCCCATTTTTGTTCGAAATGAGTAATAGTCGCAAAACGACTAGCGATATAATAAATAAGCGGTTTGCCTGCACATAATGAACCTAGAAAGACCATACCTACCACACCTGTAATCATCGACTCTCGCAAAAGAAGAATCTTCTCACTGCCACCCAACAAGATCATCACAAAGGAAAGAATAAAGGTCATTAACATTAAACCTCCAAACACATCGAGTGTTCGGTGCTTGGCAAAATGAAAGATATTATCCACTAAAGGAATCAAGGTCGCAATCGACAACGCAGCCAAACCTCCTACATACGGGGAAAGCCACACATATACGCCCCACGGAATTAAACCGTTAATAACAAGTGTGAATATAATATAACTGCGCGATGACATATTAAGCATGATTACCACTCCTCTGATCATATGATGTTGAGTTGTACAGATGATATTTCGGTCTGTTCTACGCTTCATCTCTTCATTAAATCTTAGCATGATTGCCAAAAAATAAACTCTATCGCAAGGTTAGTTTTGACGTATACCTCTAGATAGACAAAAAAGACTTTCCTGATCCAGAACATGTGCGTTCGGATAGGAAAGTCTTGTGATTATACTCTATTCATTTATACCAGTGGATGAATTGTAAATTCAAAGGCTAACGGTTGATCCGCAGGAATCTGATACTCATCTAATACAGGAGCACCCCAGCTATCATCGCCACCTACACCCATTTGCTTACCAGCGACTGTAACGACTGTGTAATACACATTTGGCAATTCATATTGATGGTATGCACTTTCTAATTCAAACGCCGTATACGGTGAAATATTACATTCTACCGGTGCAGTTGATGGCGCTGTAATTCGAATACCCTGTTTGCGTTGATCGGTAATATCTACACGACGCACACCCGTACGGTTACCCGATTCTTGTGGAACAACATAACCGGATACATTATCTGATGCTTGATTCTGGAAATGAGTTAAGCGAGCTCCAAAAGCACGGTCACTGTAATTCTCATCCGGTCCCATAGCATACCAGTCTAATTGATCATAATCTGCCGGTACTTTAAACGATAATGCAAAGATCGGTAGATTCGCAAGTCCTGTAGCACCATTGTATGTGGATTGTACTTTAACACTTCCATCTCCATATACGGTGTATGTTGTCGTTACTTTCAAATCAGCATGAATACTGAATCCATAATGGAAAGTTACCGTCACATGATCGGCTTGCTCATTCACATCAATACCTACGCATTGGCGAGCAAGACTAGCTGCGAACCAGTTGCCTGCATGGAACCCTCTAGCTGTTCCTTTATCGTTATCTGTTGTTGCACGCCAGAACAACGGTGCTGGTGGTGTAGAGATCATTTCACGTTGACCGTAACGTAGAGAAGTTAAGCTACCTGCTCCTTTAGAAAACATCACGCTAAATCCTGTACCGTGTACACCGATATTCACATCACCATGTGCTACTCGTAATGTACCTGTAGGCAAGACGGCTACTTCTTGTGGTTCCACGTGGAAAATATGTTGTCCAAATGCGATTTCATACCCAGCATCTGCCCATAATTCGGCTTCTTTCAATACAAGAGATGCATGAATCACATATTCGCCGGAAGCTGTATGCATATCTGGCAATACCCATTCAATACGTGCTTGGGATTGAGCATCCACTTGAACTGGCATTGTATGGCTGTACACTTCTACACCTTCATGGTGCAAGCTGTAGACAAGGTTATATGCATCTGTACCTACAAATACATTTTCGTTCACAATTGTAATCGCACTTGGATCAGGTAAAAGCTTGATATTTTGGTAAAGGAATTTAACTTCTTGCATTTTAGGTGAAACTTTACGATCTGCGTAGACAATACCATCGGTACAGAAGTTATAGTCTGTTGCACGATCATCATAATCGCCACCAAATGCTAAATATTCTTTACCATAGCGATCTTCTTTCATCACCGCTTGATCGATATAATCCCAGATAAATCCACCTTGATACATTTCGTATTTCTGTTCCAAATCCGTATATTTAGACATACCACCGACCGAGTTACCCATAGCGTGCATATACTCGCAACTGATATACGGCTTTTGTGGATTGTCATTCAAGTATTCTTCAACATCGGCTACTTTAGCATACATCCGGCTTTCCATATCACTGGTTGCATCATAATCACGGTTGTGGAATACACCTTCATAATGAACAAGACGTGTAGGATCTGTTTCACGGAAGTAATTAGATACATTCAAAATGACTTCTCCTGCATAGGCTTCATTCCCACAAGACCAGATCAGAATCGAAGGATGGTTTTTATCGCGTTCCACCATCGAAATCGCACGATCCATTACGATATTTTGCCACTCTGGCAAATTACCAGGAACGTTCCAAGACGGCTCAACAGCGCCCATCTTCTGCCATGAACCATGACTTTCTAGATTCATCTCATCGATCACATACAGACCATACTCATCACATAGCTCATACCAGAGCGTCTGGTTCGGATAATGTGAAGTACGTACAGCATTCATATTATTTTGCTTGATCGTGCTCACATCCCACAACATATCTTCTGCTGTAATCGCACGTCCTGTACGAGCATTGAATTCATGACGATTTACACCTTTGAACACAATACGCTTACCATTTAAGCACATGACTTTGTTGATCATTTCAAAGCGGCGGAAGCCTGATTTTTGCGGAATCACTTCTACCAAGTTACCTGCTTCATTATAAATAGAAATCAATAACGTATACAGATAAGGATGTTCTGCACTCCATGTATGTACACTATCGATCGTTGTTGTAAGGTTGGCTTTGCCATCTACAAATTGCGCTTCAAGTGAAGTTACATTTGTACCGGTAGCATCTTGCACTTCAATAATTGCTTTCGCTCCAACGCTTTGTTCTAACGTTAATTGTACCGACAACTGACCTTGCGTATAAGCATCATCTAATCCAGCATTCACATGCAGATCACGTACATGTACAGAAGGTACAGTATACAAATACACATCACGGAAAATACCGGAGAAGCGCCAGAAATCCTGATCTTCTAACCAAGAACCAGTACTGCGTTGGTAGACTTCTACTGCTAATTTATTTTCACCCGCTTGTAGATAAGGTGTAAGATCAAAGTCTGCTGGCGTAAAACTATCTTCGCTATATCCAACAAATTGTCCATTTAACCACACGTAAAATGCAGACTCGACACCTTGAAATGAAATATAAACAGGTGACTTGTCTCCTGAGGAGCGCTCTAGCAAATGTTGAGGCACTGTAAAGTACTTCACATAACTGCCTACAGGATTGGATTGTGTGGAAAGGCTATTTTCAACTGTAGCCGTCTCAGACGTGAATAATGGACGCAGATCTTCGTGACCATCCCACGGGTACATCGTATTTACATATTGCATTTGTCCATACCCTTGTAACTGGATATGACCGGGAACTGTAATATCTCCCCAACCGTCACAAGCAAAGTCTGTTTCTTGAAATCCTTGTGGACGAGTACTTGGATTCGTTGCATAGTTGAATTTCCAATTTCCATTTAAAGAAGAACGAAGCTTCATCTCGCCACGTTTCTGTGCTTCTTCTAACGTTGCATAATATTTATGATCTGAGTACGCTTTCAAGCGATTTACAGCAAATACACTGACATCTGTTAACCAGTCTAAACTAGGCTTTTGTTGGTTCATGTCCATACCCCCGACTTTTCTTTGTTTTAGAGTGACTAGCGCTGCGGGGAATGGTTATTCTTGCCGTCGCTGGTAAGACTGGGATGTCTTGATTGGACCACTGAGTGGTCGATATCCTTGTCTTAAAGGCGACTTTCAGAATAACCATTCCCCTCCGCTAGAGGTAACTGCTACTCCATTTGAATGCGTCTCCGCAGAAAGATTACACCTTACATCGTCCTTTAGAGTACATTATCATTTTGAAGTACATTGTCGCTTTGGAATTTTAATCTCGTATGCGCTTTGGCTATATGGTTTCTTCATTACATAAATAATGATATTTAGTCTCGCTCTAGCATTGTTATTCGCTTTAGCATCGATATCACAATGCCTTTGATCTCAAACTAGTTCATTTCAAGCTACTCCCAAAATCGAATAAGCTTAAAGCGCTACTAAATCGGAATCTTAAAATCTTATCAAACCCTAATTCTTAAAATCCCTACATTCTAAATTCTAAACTCTAGATTTTAAACCAAAATTATAAGTCCTAAATTCTCGAACCTAAAAATTCAAATCTCTTATTCCTACCCTGCCCACCTACTCGAAGTAAAACTAAATCTCTTTTTTGTGGACATGGCAAAGTGGCTGTGATGCGGCAGAGCGGAGTCTAAGGAAATTGTCCTGAACGTCGCCTTTAAAGATAAATGCGACTGCTTGGCAGTCATTCAAAGCATTTATCTTTACCAGCGGCGGCAAGGACAATTCCTTAGACGAAGCGGTCCCCATCAACAACCACAGCCACTCTCCACAACTCGGAGATTTATTTTACCGATCCAACCATTCCTGCTACGAAGTGCTTCTGCATAACGAAGAAGACGATAGCTGTAGGTAATGTAGAGAACACGATAGCGATCATGATCATACCGAAATCTGGTGCATAACTGGATCCCATGTTAGAAATAAGTAACGGAATCGTTTGATTTTCTGGCGATTGTAAAACAACCAAAGGCCATAGGTAGTTATTCCAGCTCGACATAAATGTAATAATTGCTGCTGCTGCATAACTTGTTTTCATCGTTGGCATGTATACACGGAAGAACAATCCCAATTCGGTTAGTCCATCCATACGACCTGCTTCAAGCAAGTCTTTCGGAAACATTTTGGTACTTTGACGGAAGAAGAAAATAAGGAATGCTGTAGTAACGGTTGGAATCACAACTGATGCTAATGTATCGATCCCAATCACTGGTACCACATTACTGATTTTACCGAACATACGATATAACGGAACCATCATCGCTGCAAAAGGAATCATCATCGACAATAGTAAAATGTTAAATACGATATCTTTGGCTTTACTGCGATAGACTTCAAATCCATAACCTGCAAGCGAAGCGATTAACAATGCCAAAATCGTTGTACTGATCGAAATTTTAGCAGAGTTGCCTAATGCGCCTATAATATCTACAGAACTCGTTAATTTTTGGAAGTTTTCGATCAAATGAGAACCGGGAAGCAATCGACCCTGTGTAACGTCTACCGAAAGGTTAGTTGCGCTGACGAGCATCCAGAAAAACGGGAAAATCGAAATAAATGCAGCGATACTCAAGAAAATATAAGTGAAAAACGTTTTGGATTTATTCATTGCGATCACCTGCCACTCTGAACTGGATAAATGCTAATATGATGATCATAATTACGATAGAATACGATACGGTTGCTGCATAACCAAAGTCTGCTGAATATTTGAACGACAGATTGTAGATATATTGCGAAATGGATGTTGTCGCATTACCGGGTCCACCTTTGGTAATATTGACGACTTCATCAAACAGTTGCAATGTACCAATTGTCGATGTGATCGATGTAAACAAAATAATAGGTTTTAGCATAGGAATAGTAATACTGAAAAATTGACGAATAGCGGAAGCACCATCAATACGTGCTGCTTCATAAATAGAGTTGTCGATATTTTGTAGTCCAGATAGATAGAAAATCATGTTGTAACCTGTCCAGCGCCATGTAATAGCGAGAATAATCGTTACTTTTGCCCAGAACGGATCAGCAATCCACTCAATCGGAGCACCAATCAAATGCACTTTAAGCAATAACGCATTAACCAAACCATCCGAAGAGAAAAGGTATTTAAATACAACAGAATAAGCAACTAGAGATGTAATACAAGGTAAGAAAATAGCTGTACGGAAAAATCCTTTAAATTTCAAACGAGGATTATTCAATAATACAGAGATGAACAAAGCAAGCACAACCATTAAAGGTACTTGGAAAATCAAATAAATAAATGTGTTTTTTACTGCTGTAAGGAACATATCATCTGTAAACAGACGAGCATAGTTATCAATACCATTGAATGATAGATTCGAGCCTGTTCCCGTTTGGAACGAAAGAATAAGTGCTTGAATCATTGGATAAAAGTAAAATGCACATATCATCAAAACGGCTAATGCAATAAATAACCATCCTGTTAAGCCAGCTTTGAAACGAGGGCCGAACTTGGATTGAGGTTGAGCTGCTTTCATTTCTTTCATCTCCTTTATATCGCTTGTGGTCGTTTTATTTTTTTATTTATGGCTTAGATACGGCAATAAAACCTTGAACGGCAAAGCCCAAGGTTTCATTGCTGTTTCTATTGCCTTACGCCCAGCAAGCTTTCTCTATCCACTTTTTGAGCAGATCGGGTACAGTATGATTTTTTAATGAATCAAAATGTTTTATTTCAGTTGAGCTTCTGCTTGAGCTTGAACATCGTTCAATACAGAGTCAATGTCTTTACCAGCAAGGTAGTTCTGTACTTCTACAGCCATGATATCTTCGATAGCATACGTGTGTAGACCGTAGTTTACGTTAGGAACTTCTGTAGTCCATTTTGCAAAGTCAGCATAGATTTTTTGTCCGCCAAAGAAATCGTCTGCTTTGTCATAAGCTGAACCTGTAGAAGCTGCTTTGAACGTACCGATGATACCAATTTTGTTCAACATATCTTGATACAATTCTTTATCAGAACCGAATGTTTCTTTCATGAAATCAGCAGCAGTATCTTGTCCGTCTACGTTCATGACATACCATGAGCTACCACCAATGTTAGATGCGTGAACAGAGTTTGGTGTGTTTTTCAATGTTGGGAATGGAACAACAGCCCATTTACCAGATTGAGAAGCTTCTGCTTTAACAGAAGGTGTGATCCAGTTACCTGTAGGAACAGATGCTACAGCACCACTGTTGAATGCAGCCAAGAATTGACTCCAGTCAGAGTTCGTTTTTACGATATTTGCATCAAACATTGCTTTGTAATCTTCCATAGCTTCTTTCAAAGCTGCGTTTCCTGCAATGTTAGGTGTTTTACCGTCTTCTTTAAGATACCAAGTACCTGCAGATTGGATCATTGCACGAATCAATCCCAAGTCATTTGGATCTTGAGTTAACATATCTTTACCAGTTTTAGCTTTTACTGCTTTACCGATTTCGATAAATTTATCCCAGTCGATATCTTGCATATCTTCAGGTGTGTAACCTGCTTCTTTAAGATAATCCGTTCTTACATACATACCAGTTACGCCGGAATCAAATGGAACACCATATTGTTTGCCGTTGTAGTTAGTAGGACCTGCTTTGTAATCTGCAAAGTCTGCTGATTTAATCGAATCAGACATATCACGGAATGAATCTGGATACGCTTGCAAGAAGTTTTGTGAACGGTAATCTTCGATCAACACAATGTTTGGAAGACCTTTAGTTGTACCAGAGTTCAAACCTGTGTTTAATTTTTGTACAATATCCGCTTGAGCGTTTTCAATGATGTTAATCGTAACATCAGGATGCTTAGCCATATATCTCTCTTTAGCTAAATTCAA
This sequence comes from Paenibacillus sp. PK4536, assembly GCF_028594455.2. Lineage (NCBI taxonomy): Bacteria > Bacillati > Bacillota > Bacilli > Caryophanales > Paenibacillaceae > Paenibacillus > Paenibacillus sp. PK4536. The sequence goes on along the minus strand of NZ_CP126313.1, from coordinate 1,450,750 downwards.
TGCTGCTATGTTAAATTTAGCGTCCCATGCCCATACTGTGATTTCTTTTTTAGCTGGATCAGAACTTGCACCGCTACCAGCATTACCGGAACATGCAGACAACATGAAAACGGTTGCTAGTAAAAGAAACATCATTTTTTTCATTTTTGTTCAACCCCTGTTCTTTTTTTGAAAGCGTTTACCATTTGGTATATTTATCTTAACACCTCTTGATTTGAAGACGGTATGACTATCTTTGTAAGGATTTGTGATTTTCTTATATTTCAAATTTTTGATAGCGTTATCATTAGTAATATATTTGGATAATGGTATAAATTTGATATGGAAATTGGGTGCAGTGGGTTAGTATTGGGGAAATTTAGGGAAACCGCTTCGGGGATAGCTTATTTAGAGCACCAATTTGAATGTTGGGGAGCGGGGGGCAGGAAAGAATGAGGATTAGAATAGATTGGAATGGCTTGGTGAATATATAGCTATCTTGAATTTGTGCCTACTATATATAGAAAGATCGAGTTAAGTTTATGGATTAAATACTTGGTGTTTTTAAAATAGGAATATTTATAGATTGTTTCATTATAAATAGAAGAAAGGTAGGCGTTTATTTCTAAGTGTCTACCTTTCTTCTATTTACAAAAGACATCTCTTATACCGTTTAGAACACGGGATATGGTAGATGTCTTTTGTATTTTTTATAGGTTATTGTTGTTCTAAAATTAACGGCATGGTGATTTTAACTTTGGTGCCTTCGCCTTTGGTACTGGAAATGGTCACGCCGTATTGTTCGCCGTAAAGCAGTGTGATGCGGTTGTGGACATTTTGGATGCCGATGCCGGTGAATAATTGACGTTTGCTTTTCGGATTCGGTAGCGGGTTCTGTTCGCCTACCTCAGAAAGACCGTCCATGCCGTCTCCATTGTCGACCACTTCGCAGGTCAGTACACCATCGGATTGAGACACCATAATATAGATGATACCGTTTTGTTTTTCATTAAATGCATGGAAAAACGCATTTTCGATAAACGGTTGAATAATCAATTTGGGCACATGGTATTCCAGACAATCTGGAGAAACGAAATAATTTACTTGTACGCGTTGTCCATACCGCACATGGTTGATAAATACGTAGTTTTTCATATTACCCAGCTCTTGTTCAATCGTGATCGTTTCACTGACATTACTGATTGTATTTTGCAATAATGAAATCAGTGCATTGATCGTCTCCGCAGCTGTTTCTTTGTTTCCTTTTTGCACTAGGATTTTGATCGAAGCAAGCGTATTATACAGGAAATGCGGATTGATCTGTCGTTGTAATGCAGCTAACTCTGCATTCCGTTGATCTTTTTGCGTCTGAATTAAACGTTCGATATAATCATTCAGTTCATCCAGCATATAGTTATACGCTCGGCCCAACTCCTGAACTTCATAACTTCCACTCACTTGAATATAATTATCAAAATTTTTCTCCGTAATCGTAGACATCTGCTTCACCAGACGGGTCAATGATTGGGTCAATCGACGTGAAATTAAAAATACAATCAACAACGCTCCGCTGACAATCGCAATACAGATCAGTGCCACCGAACGCACATTGATAATCTGTCCAACGGCAAATTCCCGATCAACCAAATTAACCAGATAGAAATCATATTCAGGTACATAATTCGATAAAATAATATGATCTTTACCCATGACATCCGCATCCATATAATCCAGATGTTTTTTGTTAATCTGGGTCGCATAATTGAGGAGCTCCGGTGAAAAAGAACCAATCAGATCATCTCGATTACTCGATACAATCTGCCCACTCGCATTCAGAATCAGAACATCGTTTCCTGTACTAGTAAAATTACTATAAAAACGTTTGAATTCTCGCTCTTGAATGGCTATATAGATGGTTCCATACAGAAAGTTACTTGTACGCTCCATCAAAGCTTTGGAAGCAATAATATAATGCTCTGCCGGCTGATCAATAGCTGTTGATTCTTCATCATACTGATACATCAGCCGTCTCGGTTCAGCGATCGTATTCTTGGTAATCATACTTTCAGACAACGTATGCATTGGAATAGGCCAGTATCCATAATCGGAAGCATAACTTCTGCCATTCACTCCTATGACCGTTACGCCTACTTCATAAGCGTCTACATTTGATTTAATTTGCTTCATCTGTTGACCCATACTGAAATAAGAACTACCTGTAGCGATCGAATCGCCTTCACCGCTCGTTAAAAAGCTTTTGACGGTAGCCGTCTGAGAGGCATGGCTAACTGCATTTACAATCGAATCGTTAAACGACTCAAAGCTTGTTTTGATCTGATTCAACACTTTCGAGTTGGTGATACTGAATGTCTCGGCAAATAATCGCTCTGACATTCGAATCGTTACTAGCGAAGTCAACAAACAAACAGCAATGATACTGACCACCATAACAATAAACAATTTAAAAAACAGACCTTGCTGTTTGAAATTGTCGATACTTTTCTTCATACTCATTCCCTTTTCTTTAACCCATTCATTACATACTATAATAGTAAGATATTTTGCTACGCAAAAATCACTTTCTTATTGAACTGGGTCGCGCTTATATTGCCAAGCGCTTGATGTAAGATATTTTGCTTTGCAAAAATCACTTTTTCATTGAACTGGGTCGCGCTTATGGTGCCAAGCGCTTAACGCAAGTGTTTACGTCGGTATTGGCTTGGGGATAGTCCGGTTAGTTTTTTGAATACTTTGGTGAAATAACTAGGGTCGGAATAGCCTACTTTGCTACTGATATCTGCAATCGTGAACTCGTCTTCTTTTAACATGGCGGCGGCTTTTTCGACGCGGATTTTGTTCAAATACTCACTAAATCCTTCTTTATTATGCGTTGTGAAATAGCTGGATAAATAAGAAGGGTTAAAATGAAAATATTGGCCTAGCCCGGTCAGACTGAGCGACTCTGCAAAATGAATATCGATATACTCTAATAACTTTTTCATATTTGAGTTACTGTTCGGCTGTGTACGTGCTGCAATCTGCTGATCAACTACTAATAAAAAGCGATTTAGCAAATCGATTGCTTCATTAATGTGTTCGGCTTCGTTAATCTGTTTGAAATAGTTATATTTCTCAGCATCCAGTTGTTCAACATCATAATCCAGATTACCAAGCAGTGTAATAATATTGAATACAACATTACCTAGAAATGATTTCAACTCAAACGGAGTCGAGACATAGTTCCCCGACATCGCTGTGACATACTGGCGCAATTCTTGGAAAGCAAATTCAAAATGCTCTCGCTTCATCTCTTCAGCAAATTGCTTTAGGTTGAAAGCACCTTGTACTGCAACCGGTGGCGGAAGTTCAGATTCTAACATGAGTCTGCGATCCGGGAAATAAAAGCGATAGTCTAACAATTTCAAAATCTGTTGATGATACACTGGATCGATCTGCTCAAATGTATGAAAAGGACTACTCATCACCCAACCGATTTGTGGAGACTGAGCATGAATATCATCGGCTAATTGCTGAATAACGGTCACTAACGTTGAATATTGAGACTCTTCCAGATTCACCAGAAATACAATTAGACCGGAATCACTGACCGGTGCAGGTCGAAATACAATCGATGTTCCTAGCGATTCAAGCACTTCTGCCAGTCTCATTCCTAGAGTAGATAAGTGACTTTGTACAGCCGCAGACGTATGGTTGTTCGCAATATAACCGGAAGGCTGAACGCCGATCAGACAATAATGCTCATACGGGAAAGCTTGCTTGATCAGTTCTTGTCCATAATTCACTTCATACCCGGAGATCACTTTTTCTATAATATGATCAATCGACAATAACTCTTGATCATTATCTTCATTATATTGAAGAGAAGGAATACGACGTGCTGTCTTTTGTAGAACTTGCAACAACTCTTGCGTTTCTAACTTTGGCTTCAAAATATAATCAGCTACCCCACTTTGAAAAGTGGAACGTACGTAGCTAAATTCACCATAGCTGCTTAGTACAATGACTTCAATATGAGGATACCTTTGCTTCACAATTCGTGTGAATTCTTCGCCATCCATAATTGGCATGACGATATCGGTAATCACAATATGAGGTTGCAATTGATCTACCAGTTCGAGCGCTTCTTTTCCATTAGATGCTTCACCAACAATCTGAAATCCAAATTGTTCCCAGACCATATAGTGTTTAATTCCTTGTCTTACCAGAATTTCATCATCTACGATCAAAATTCTACACAGTTCTTTCATTATGACACTCCCTATATAACTCTACTGAAGACTACAAGAATCTTACAGAATACCATTTATGGTAGCGTTTTCAAACCTATAGTTTATTATTTATCTATTAGTATTTTTATGCTAACACAGAATAGAGAATCATGGGACAAAATATTTGAATATGATAATGATCAAGTCAGATAGCTATGACAATAAAGATATTATAAAAATAAATATAGAAAGAGGAAAACAATGAATAAAAAAATGGTATTTGGAGTTCTAGGTGTTATTGTTTTAATAGGTGCCAGTCTGTTCTTAATATTTAAAGAAGATCGTCAACAGTATATATTTTTGATTCCTGAAGGATATAAAGGCAAAGTAACTGTTACTTTTGATCAACCTGATGCAAGTCCGTTGGTATATGAAGGTAAATGGATTTTTTTTCAAGTTCCTTCTTCTGGGAATATTACGACTTCTGGCTCAAATGTAACAGGAACAATCGATTACTATTATGTAGATCAAGCAGGAAATCGTACAAAAATAGAAGATATTCCTAACGCAATTCAATATCTACACACTGAATCTGGTGGAAGTAAAAATAGTGCTAATCAGACTACCGAAATACCTGAGACCCTTTCTTTTTTTGTAGGCACTCCGCAAGAATATGATAATGATCGCAAATCCTAGAACTCCTCTTCCAAATCATCAAAACAGCCTAACGTGTTGGATGCACATTAGGCTGTTTCGAGAATTTCTGTATTGGATGATGTGAATTTCTTTTCAATACTGCTACATCTTATTTATTTGCGATCGAATGCCATTCTTGCTGCAAGTGCTGTTAGCACACTTGCCATGACCCAGCGCTGGATACTCATCCAAATCGGACGTTTACCGAACCATGATACCACTTGACTCGCTACCAGTATAATCAATAGATTAACGATAAAGCTGATGCTAATCTGAAGCAGGCCTAGAGTGGCACTCTGCATCAATACCGATCCCCGTGCAGGATCTATAAATTGTGGTAACAATGATACATACAATACGGCTGCTTTGGGGTTAAGTAAATTTGTCATAAATCCCATTATAAATAGCTTTTTAGGCGATTCGATCGCTAATGATTGAGGTTCCAGTATATTACGATCACTTCCACTTCCAGGACGAATCGCTTTCCACGCTAACCACAGCAAGTACACTGCTCCTGCCCATTTAATCATACTGTAGAGTATAGGAACTGTCAGAAATAACGCAGATAATCCCATCATGGTCGCTACAATATACACGACAAATGCGAGCATCACGCCGAACAAAGAAATCATGCCTGCTAACTTTCCTTGTGTTACCGAACGCGAAATCAAATAGATCATATTCGGTCCTGGCGCACATACCATCCCTAAAGCGACAGCGGCAAAAGCAATCATCGTTCCAAAACTAATCATGTCCGTCTCTCCTTTTTTTATAGTTTTGTGTATGTAAGATTGTTATACAGTATACGCTTTTGTAGTCAATTCGTTAACCTTTATGTAAGTGGTTTGACAATATCCTTCTTTTCCTTCACAATAAATATAATGATCGTTCTATATAAAGGAGTGTACCAATTGAGTAAAAAAAGAGAAACGTTACTGATTGTAGCTGAAAAGCTTTTTTATGAACATGGATTTCATGCGATTGGTCTGAAGCAGATTATTACAGAAGCAGATATTGCGATTATGACGCTCTACAACCATTTTGCTTCCAAAGATGAATTGATCGTAGAAGTGTTGAAGCGACGTGAGCAACAATATATGGAGTATCTGCATCGTTTTCTGACGGATGATCGTGAAGCTATTTTATTGAATTTGGCTAAAGGTCATGCGCAACGTTTAATGGATATTCAATCACGTGGATGTATGTTTTTACGGGCAAAAGAAGAATTTGCTGGTGATCCAACGCATCCAGTCGTACAGACTGTGAATCGTCATAAAGAAAATGTGATGAAATTTATCGAGCAATTGGACTCCTCCCTGACTTCGCAACAAATTTTACAATTTTCGCTGTTGTTAGAAGGATCTACTGCTCTGGCTGAGACAGAAGATACAGCCACCGTATGCGCCCAATTAATTGATATGACCGAAAAACTATTTGTACGTGCGGCTTAAACAAGTAAGTATTCTGTTATAGTCATACTATTGGCACCCAAGATCAATCATTTCTATCGGTTCAAAAGTATATCTGATCGCAGTGAGTATATAGATACTCACTTTTTATTTGAGCAAAAGTATAATGATCGTTCTATATATTTATAATACATAAAGGAGTGTTACCCTATGAACGCTAAAAAAATTATATTTCCCGGTATAGCGATGATCGCTGTTTGCTACACATTAGGCAGATACAGCTTTGGACTATTTCTACCTGAGATTTCTGCTTCTCTTTCTTTATCCACTACTGATGCAGGCTGGATCAGTTCAGTGATGTATATTGCATATTGTCTGGCATTATTAACGGCACCCTTTCTTATTCACAAATGGGGACATTATCAGGTAATCCGCTTATCTGGAATCAGTGTAGTGGTTGGGATTGCCGGTGTGGCTTTGGCGCCAAATACATTAATATTAACGATCAGTCTGTTCTTTGCTGGATTAAGTACAGGTTGGATATCCCCTGCTCTAGGCAATGCGGCTTCTACTGAACTTCCTGTTGCCGATCGGGATCGTGGAAATGTTTGGATCAATAGTGGAACAAGCTTTGGGATGGTGTTATCCGGTCCCATCGCTTTATTATTTACCGAATACTGGCGCTTAAGTTATGGACTATTCGCTATCATTGCTCTGATCACCCTATATTGGAATAGCAAAAATATACCGCATCGGCATCCTATTGCGTCTAGTACTAAAGATCAGCACCAATTCCAATTATTTCAGCCACACAGTCTAGCATTGTGTGTAGGTTCATTACTTATTGGAAGCAGTTCTGCAATATATTGGACGTTCTCGCGTAGCTTTTTGACGGTAGAACAAGGATTATCTTATACGACAGCGATCTGGTTTTGGATTGTGATGGGGATATCAGGTATGATTGCCGGTAGTTCTGGAAAATGGATCAATCGGCTTGGACTTTCTGCTTCGTATCGTCTGGGTATGTTTATGATGAGTATTGGAATCATAGTCCTTATTATCCCGTCTGTTGGATTTAACTTTGCTTCAGCTATCTTATTTGGAATTTCGTTTATCTTTTTAAGCTGTATCTGTATTGTGTGGTCTACTCGTGTCTATACCAAGCAACCTTCTATGGGGATCAGCCTTTCTTTTCTGATGATTGGTGCAGGGCAATTTGTAGGTGCTTTGATTGCGGGGAATGTGATTGATCTATTTTCATATTCGGTAGGATTTGTGATCTTTGCCGGACTCGGACTGGTCGGACTGTTGATTAAAATCAAAACAAATACCACTGCATAGTCAATCTCTTTATAGGAGTAAATACTTTATTTCTATAGAAGCAACGCATAATATAAAGACACTGAATAGTGTCTTTTTTTGTTGTGCAAGTTCTAGTTAGACTGTCTAGCTTTCTCTAGATCATGGTATAATAAAGAGATTCGTGAATAGAGAACCACGCTTAGGAGAATAGAGGATATGACGTTGATATTGGATATAAAGCAAGATATAGATCGTTCTGTACAACAGTGGCATGAGCAGTTTGCTGAAGATATCGTTCCACTGGGACAAGGGATTCGGAATGTGCAATATACGACAGAAGCGCTCGCTCTTATTTTCCAAAAAGGGTTGCCCGATGATGCGGTAGAACAGGCGTTATTTAAGCTTAATGCCTATCTGTATATGCTACAGATTGTTGTCCAACCTGTGCAAAATAAGCTGAGTCGCACAATGTCGTCACTTGGGTATCATACTCATCTGGCAGTAGCTGAATTGCAAAAATCTATCGAATCTCTTTTCGCAGAACCTTTACCTCTCACATCTGCTATGTCTACAGAACAACGTGAATGGTTAAGCGGTACACTCTCTTATATTCGTATCGAGATGCTTAGCGAATCACGCGATTCTTTTACATTTTTCAATAGCTATATACGGCTATGGATTAACTGGATCTTGCCAGTGTTAACTCATTCTATTGCAGATGATACCGAGCAACTATTACAAGCTGAAATGGAGCTACTTGAACGATTAGAACCGCGTTCCGGTCATTCGGCACTCAAGCAAGCATGGTGGTTAGCGCAAAGTTATGTTCAGTTTGAACGTGGCGCAGAGCAAGATGCAATATCTCTTGCTCTCATTCATACCGCAGCGACCAAGCAAGATTTTTATCCAGATCGTCTACCCGATTATTTGGAGCGTCTAACCAATCAATCGAATTGGACACGATTAGCGTATTGGCTGACTGAGCTTGCTGATGTATTACGCCAGCAACAATCTAATTTACAAGATTATGCACTTTATTGGGAACAAGTGATCACCCAACTACCAGAAGCCGAACCTCAAATGTGGACAGCACTGGAAAAATTATTACCTGTCGGCGGACGCATTTACGAGCAAAAATTGTTATCGTACGGGAAATGGCAATTATGGATGGATTATCAGTTGTCTGCGGGTAATGATCCTGCCAATTATAAAGTCACCGAACTGCAACCGCTCGAAAATAATGCACCAGAAATGTTACTTCCTTTTTACCATCAAGCGGTGGAACGACATATGGCACACAAAAACAGACAGGGCTATAAAGCCGCTGTCAAATTACTCAAACGTCTAGCTAAATTATACAAAAAAATAAAGCAAGAACCACGTTGGAATGACTTTATCGAGCAATTTGCTCAGCGAAATAGTCGTCTACGTGCGCTTCAAGAAGAATTGCGGAAAGGGAAGCTGATACCATGAGTCATTATCTTCAACACATCACTGTCCAAATGGGACTCAGCGAGTATGGCGATGCTCTAATCTATGGCTCCAAAGAAGCTTATGGATTCGTGCCTGCAACCTATCTCAAACATCTACTATTTGCATGGCATGAAGATTCTTTTTACGGAACAGAGTTAGAAGTAGAAGAAACACCCGAAGTGGAACTAATTGTGCTCCCTGCTGAACAGGTGATTCCGTATTTTGCATCAGCTCCTCTGCTTCATCATGTGCAGTGGAATTGGGAAGGCGAGACCGCTCAGATTCGGAAGTTGGCTCCCTATCTGGAACGTTGTCTGGAAGAACGTAAATATCTTCCCAGTCTAGCTTCATATCGGAAAGGGAAATTGCAATGGAGCTGGGATCAAGATGTGCTCTTAGAGTGGGCGCAAGAAGATGGGGCCGAACGTGAGATACGATCTTTGCTCAAAAATGCGTCTCAACTCCAATTTGTACAAGGATTACAAGCGGCATTCTCCGCTACTGTGTTCCGCCAATATTACAACAGCGAAGCAGAAGCCGCTGATCTAAGACGTGAATATCCGCAATTATTTGATCGCAATCAGAGTACAGCAGGGCTAGATGAAGAAACATGGCTGGTGTCGATCGGTTGGAAAAGCGATACAGCTCCTTTTCGCCCGGCACTTCAATTGCTGGAACCGGAAGATTCTAACAGTGGTTGGCGACTCCAATTTGTACTACAAGACAAAGCCGATGAAACGGTTCTTGTCCCTGTACAATTGGGAATTGACGGACATGTGACTGGTAAATGGCCTGAGCCATGGAATATTCATGTGCAAGATCGGGCTTCGGGCTGGCTCGAACATCTACGAGCCACTTTACCACGAGCCCAATTCGCCGAAACGTCTGATATTTTACAGCGTCCGATGAACAATGAAACCGCATGGCGCTTTTTGACTACAGAAAGTAATCGACTGCTTCAAGCAGGTTGGTTAGTGTTACTTCCTGCATGGTGGGAAGCGGCAAGGCGCAAAAAGCCTAAATTGCGTGCTAAAGTTAGCGAAGATAAAGAAAAACGGGACGGCAAATCCTTTTTCGGCTTAGATGCACTGATCGACTTTGATTGGCGGGTATCGATTGGAGATACAGATCTTTCGGAAGAAGAGTTTCTGGAACTAGCGGCTCGTAATGAACGATTGGTACTTTTCCGTGGACAATGGATTGCGCTTGATCCTGAGTTATTGGAACAGATCCGGCGAGCGATGAACGGGATCGATAAGCGACGTGGATTATCTTTTCAAGATGTATTGCAACTCCATCTGATGCGCCAGCATCGTGCGGCTCAAGTTGCCGAAGAAGAAGCGGTTGAGGAAGAAAGTACACGTGTAGAACTGGAAGTCGAATTGAATGAACATCTGACTTCTTTAATCGAAAAGATCAATCAGCAAGTGGATCTTCCACTCACTCCGATTCCAGCAGGACTACAGGCGCAATTGCGTCCTTATCAGCATGAAGGATATTCATGGTTATCTTTTCTAAGAAAATTCGGTCTGGGTGCTTGTCTGGCAGATGATATGGGGCTCGGTAAAACGGTGCAATTAATCACGTATTTACTGCATATTAAAGAACATGCAGGGATTGCTATTCATCAATTAGCCGAACAATTTCATCAGACCGAAGAAATGCAACAGATGCATCAAGAAACTATTTTCAGCCCAACTTCCCTTGTCATCTGTCCGACTTCTGTACTGGGGAACTGGCAAAAAGAAATCAGTCGCTTTGCACCTTCACTTACAGTAGCGCTCCATTATGGCAGTAAGCGCCGTTCAGGAGAAGAGTTCCAGCAGTTGATTGATCAGGCTGATGTTATTCTAACGTCATATGCAACAGCATCACTCGATCAAGAACTGCTTCAAAGTTATACATGGGCAACGATCTGTCTGGATGAAGCACAAAATATTAAAAATGCACAAACAAGGCAATCGCAAACGGTTCGTAGTCTATCCGCTATGCATCGAGTTGCGCTAACTGGTACACCGATCGAAAATAGATTGGCTGAATTATGGTCGATATATGACTTTATTACGCCAGGTTATCTAGGAACTGCTAAAGGATTTCAAGAACGGTTTAGCAATGCGATTGAAAAAGATCATGATGAAGAACGAACATTACATTTACAGCGTCTGGTTAAGCCATTTATGTTACGTCGTACCAAAAAAGATCCTAATATTCAATTGAATTTGCCTGAGAAAAATGAAATGAAAACCTATATTCATCTTACAGCTGAACAAGGAGTATTGTATGATCAAGCGGTCAATAGCTTAATGCAACAGATGAACGATCTGGATGGTATTAAGCGTAAAGGTGCCATCCTGTCTGCACTCACTCAGCTCAAACAACTGTGTGACCATCCGATTCTTGTGACCAAAGAAGCGTTGCCTGAACCGGAAAAAGGCAAACGGTTTAATACCGAAGCATGGGTCAGTCGGTCTGCCAAATTAGAGCGATTGCTGGCGATGGTCAAAGAATTACGTGAAGAAGGCGAACAATGTCTGATTTTCACCCAGTATATTGGGATGGGTCAGTTGATGCAAAAGATTTTGGAAGAAGAGTTACAGGAAAATGTATTATATCTAAATGGAAGTACATCCAAAACAGCGCGTGATCGGATGATCGAGCAGTTCCAAGCACCTGCTGTAGAAGGCGATTCCACCAAGCCGTCTGTGTTTATTTTATCGCTCAAAGCTGGTGGAGTCGGCCTAAATTTAACAGCTGCCAATCATGTGTTCCATGTGGATCGCTGGTGGAATCCTGCGGTCGAAAATCAAGCTACTGACCGTGCTTATCGTATGGGACAGACACGCGATGTCCAAGTGCACAAATTTATCTCACTCGGTACACTAGAAGAACGAATCGATGAAATGCTGGAAAGTAAGCAACAGCTAAGCGACAATGTGATTTCCAATTCAGAAGGCTGGATCACTGAACTGTCTAACGATGCGTTAAAAGACTTATTTGCGTTACGACGCGAATGGGCGGAATAATATCAGAAATAAAATAAGTACATCAAAAAAGAGACCTGCTAGTTGAGGTCTCTTTTTCTTACTATCTGAATGAACTATATTTTGGGGAATGTTCTATTATACTCATAGAATTACTCCAATTCTAACTCTACAGCCACTCCCAAATGATCCGATACTATCGCTCCGTTTACCCCATTCAATGCTACCGTAGAAGAATGAACAGGCAACGAGCGATTCGTTAAAATGTAATCGATCCGCAGATGGGTCGCATTATTTTCCCAACCAGCGATTGCTTTGACAACGGTATGCCCATCGTCTTTTACTTTGGCTAACGTATACGTATCGAACCAGCCTTTGCTCATTACATAGTCATAACCTTCATCTCGAATCTCGGCTACATTGTTCAGATCTCCCAACATGAAGATTAATTGATCTTGATACGGCGCTAATAACTCTTCTGTACGATCCCATTGTCCTCTGAAATGTTCTTCATCATGCCACCATCCATAATGTCCATCAGCTATCCATACTGGCTGTCCATTGATCTCCGTCTGCACCATTAACAAACGACGTGTACGGTAATTGTTATAGTCTTGTAGTTGCGAAACGAAATCATAACTGGCTTGTACGATCGGTGTACGGGTTAATATCGCTAATCCTTCATCATACGTATGTCTTGTCTGATGAGTGGGAACCCATGTCCAGTGATAGTCTGACGATAATTGTTGTAACAAGACATAGGCGAAATTATTTTGCCGAATCATCACATGAGCATCAGTAGCGTAATAACGTGACTCTCCTAAGATCACTTCATCTACAGCTGATTCACTCATGGATTGATTGACTTCTTGTAATGCAATAATATCGAACTGTTGTTGATTGATATAGTCTGCTAATTGACTGATTTTTTCTAATTGATTGGTCTCATGCCATGAGTGTGTGTTCAGTGTTAAACATTTCAATGATTGTCACCTGCTCCATCTATTCTCATTATATTGCTCCGGTTAATACTTTATCTCACTATACCATAATCCCAAATAGACATCTTAATGAGATACAGAAGTCATGATTTAGAAAAATACAAAATACAGCAAAAAACTCCAACCGATGCTTATTTAGCAAGGACTGAAGTTTTTTATGATGAACCTATCTCAATCAATCGTTAACTTGCATTTACGCTTGAACCCATCTTTGATGAGCTATCATCTAAGACTATCATCCAAGATCATACTCCTGCTGGCTTCCACCAGTTACCCGAAATAAATAACATACTAAGTAGGTTATACGAATCGCTAAAGTAACTTTCCTTGCTATTTTTCATCCAATCCCATCCTGTATTGACCCATGCTTGATGAGCATTATCAGTCACCCCTGCTGCGATAAATGGAGCCACAAAAACAGCCGTCGCATACGTACCTCGTGCTGTACCATTTAACTGATATCCATCTTTGATACTGGAAGGCTTGCCACTTGTTTTACCTTTGATCCAGACCGCCATTTTATTAGCTATCGTTTTGCCGCGAGTATCTCCATACATCGCATAATCCATTACGATCCGAAGCGGTACCCGAGAAGCGTTGTAATTGTATTCGTTGGTTTCTTTAAATTCATCCAAAAACCACTGTGGTGCAGGCTTGGCTGGATTGCCGACAACAAAGTCTGAAATCAACCCTGTACTAGGCGAATAGGCACTACTAAACTGAGTATATTTGCTATACAAATTGTTGATCACATTTAGCCATGTCTGATCTCCAGTCGCATCGTAAAAAGCATGAAAATGACTGAGCATCCAATCCGATGGCCGGGTGTCATAACTATTTTTGCTATCCCAATCGCCTAGATTAATTCCATTGTTAGAGGTGACATAACTGGACTTGATCGCACCAATCATTTTTTTCGCTTCAGCCAAGTAATTTACAGTTCCTGAAGAGCCCCACTGATCATGTGCTAGTAATAAAGAGTACGCAATATCCAGATCTCCATCGGTGGCTGAACCAAAATGACCTTGAGCAGCTACATCATCTGCTACTACCCAGCCCATCAGTGCAGGATTGCCTGAACTTTTATACGCTCTAGCTGTTTTGAATAGTCCATTGTAGATGGTTTGTGCATTCGTATCCTGTCCTGCCATAAGAGCCGTGATGACCATGCCATATCCTTGACCTTCTGATGTTCCTAGCGGTTCAAACCCTTCCGCATCGCCTGTAATATCACCTTGTACATAATAACCACCCGGCAAAGAAGATAAGTTGTTTTTGATATACGTAGATTTCCAGTAACTATAATAAGAAGCGACCGATTGATTCATCGAGGCTTGGGTCACATGATTGGGCTTGATGACCCCTGTATAATTGACTTGCTGTGGAAAAGGTTTCTTTTCATTCGCAGCATAAGCAGAAGTGGATACTCCAAACATTCCCAAGAACGAGATCATGAATAATACAACCACAAGGGAAAGACTTATTAAACGTGTTGCAATAGATACAGGCAATAGAGTACGCATGATAGTAATTCCTCCTTATCATAGGGTAGACTTTCATATTCTGAACTGGGTAAAGCTATCTAACATTTTTGATATTTAGATATTTTGAAATTTCCTTAAATCGTCTCTGCTACAGCTATATTCTCTTTTTGAAAAAATAAAGGTAGATAGGCTCGATTGGCTTCTAACATTTCATCGAGCATGTCTTTGGCAATCGCAATCGAAGGCACCAAAGGATGATGCACCATTGCTTGCAAAGCGACTTGACGATCTCCTGTCATCGCAGCTTGGATCGTTAATTGTTCATAGGTTTTGACGGCATGCATTAAGCCTTTAATAGGCTCGGGTACAGTTGACAATTGAATTGGTAACGGGCCATTTTGAGTCACGATACAGTTGACTTCAATACAAGCATCATGCGGTAAAAAATCTATCGTTCCTCGATTAGGAACATTCAGTGTCTGTATATCTCCTGTGCCATTGTGCAGAGAGCGCATCAGATTGACTGCCGCTTCTGAGTAGTAAGCGCCTCCACGTTGCTCCAATTGTTTTGGTTTTTCTTTCAACTCAGGATCTCGATACAGCTGGAATAATTCCTGTTCGACTTGCTGTACCACTTGAGCACGTGATCCTTCATTTTCAAAAGAAAGCAATTGATCTTCTAGCATTTGAGGTGTCATATAGAAATACTTGAGGTAATACGAAGGTAAAGCTTGTAAAGATAACAGGAAATCAGCATCCCAACCTTGCTGTGGAACATTAGCAGCTGCATATTGTTCGCGTTGTTCTAATAATTCTGTTAATTTCGGTTGCCCATCGACATCAATTCGGGTCACCCAGTGTAGATGATTCAGTCCTACAAATTCAGCATAGATCCGATCTGCTTCTACTTGATAGTGTGCTGTTAACCATTTGATTAGACCGATCGGTGCATTACATAAGCCAATACTGCGTACTTTACTATACTTATGGATCGCCTCAGTGACCATACCTGCTGGATTAGTAAAATTCAGCAACCATGCTTGTGGCGCTAACTCCTCGATATCCCGGCAAATCTCAAGCAATACTGGAATCGTTCGTAGCGCTTTCATCATTCCACCAGGGCCAGTCGTCTCCTGTCCGATCACTCCATATTGCAATGGAATACGTTCATCTACACTTCTCGCTTCTAACATACCTACTCGCATTTGTGTACTTACATAATCAGCATCTTTGATAGCTTCTCTTCGATTCGTTGTTAAATGTATCGTGATCGGCAATCCTGAAGCTTTAACCATGCGTTTAGCCAGTTCGCCAACGATATTTAACTTATGAAGTCCTTCTTCAATATCGACTAACCACAATTCACGAATCGGTAGATCATGATAATAGCGAATAAATCCTTCGACCAACTCTGGCGTATACGAAGAACCCCCGCCGATTACAGCTACCTTTAACCCTTTACTCATTCATGATCACATCCTGTATTTATAAAATAGTAGACATTGACGTGTGGTATCCTATGATGGTTGTAATTAAGATTGGATCGATCGCTCTGTGCCAGGCGCTGTATTCAAGCGTCCAATATCATGCAACTGCATATATACTTGTGGTGTAATATAACGTCCTGCTTGCTCCATAGCTCGTAATATCGCTCCGATCACAGGTTCAACTTCTAACTTAACTAATGAGGCATGTGGAGCAGATTGTTGTAGGGCTTGCTCGATCTGAGGGCGAATCCAACCCCGATCTCCACGTGTTAATAGGCTTCCAGCCATCACGACATCGAATGTTAACGTGTGCATAGCGAGTCGATGTATAATCGCTGTGATCGACTTTCCGATTTCCTGTCCTTGTTTGGTTAAAATGTCTAAAGCAACTCCATCTCCCCATGCAGCAGCGGTAAATAATAATTCTGCCGCACGTAAAGGCACGTCATAATCATGATCCAAATAATCGTGAAACAGTGTCTCTACATCTCTATAATTCAACATATCTAATAACAATTCTGTTAGCACCGTAGGATGCTCTCTTCCATCCCATGCTCGAATCACAGAACGAAAGACTTCGATACATAATGAGCCACCACCGCCGAAGTCTCCATACTTGTAATCGAATCCACCACACTGATAACTTTCGCCTGATGGATGAATACCCGCACTGTTCGTTCCTGTACCGCAGATCACAGCAATACCATATGGTTGCGTTGTTCCAGCACGAAGCCCTATCAGCGTATCCCCAACTAGATCATACTTTGCAAATCCAAGGCTACGAATCATCGGATGTAAAATAGCATAATCGGCTGGTCGATCGGCACCTGCTAAGCCAAAACAACTGGATGTTAATTGTTCACGTTGAATACCCGTTTGTTGTAATGCTTGTTCAATCGCAGATCCAATCTGTTCTCCAGCCAGTAATCCTGCTGTCTGATGATTCCCACCGCTAGCAAGTCCTTGTCCAAGCAACTGTCCTTGTTCATTGGTAATATAAGCAAGCGTTTTACTACCCCCTGCATCTATACCAAGGTAATAATCCAATATGAGTCACCTCTAATCCTGGTTACATTGTGCTGTAGATTGCCTTATAATCAATTCTGATTTTAATTTGAGTCCTGTCGTACGCTTACTCTGATTACTAATCTTACGCAAAATCATATCCGCCGCCGCCAGTCCAATCCGATCAGCCGGTTGTCTCATCGTCGTCAAAAAAGGACGCAATTGCGAAGCGATATTTTGATCGTCATATCCGACTACAGATATCTGCTCAGGTATACGAATACCTTCTTCCATGAGGGCATTGATCAGACCAATCGCAATATAATCATCCCCTGCAAAAACAGCTGTAGGCAGATTATTTTCTGCTAACCATTTTTTTGCAGTCTGATAACCGAAATCCATACTGTAATCCCCTTCGACAATCGCAAACGGTTCTAATTCTGCTTCTTGTAGAGCATCGATAAATCCTTGTCGGCGCTCTTTGGTACTCGTAAATACATCTAATCCACACAAATGAGCGATCTTTGTATGCCCCAATTCCAGAAGATGACGAGTCGCTTCATAACCACCGTTGTAATTGTCGACAGTGATCGCAGAAGCATTATTTTCAGACAACTGATTATCAATAAGTACATACGGAATATTACGCTTTTTCAATTCCGATACGAAACGTTCTTCTTCTACGGGAGATAATAGAATCAATCCATCTACCCGATCTTCTTGAATCAAATAATGACTTTCTTGATTGCCAAAGCTACGGGATACAGATACCGCTAAAAAATAACCTTGCAGAGCTAAAGCATCATTGATCTCTTTAGCAACAGCATCGAAAAAGGAATCTTGTAGCGTGGTAACAATCAACCCGATAATTCCTGTACGTCCACGAGCGAGTGAACGAGCCGCAGCACTTGGACGGTAATCTAACTCTTTAATCGCATCCATCACTTTTTGACGATTATTTTCTCGTACGGTTCCTGCACCATTGAGCACACGTGAAACGGTAACAACCGATAATCCTGATCTTTTAGCAACATCAAATATACTGGCTTTCATTTTGTATTCTCCTAATTGATGCCGTTTTTCGAAAGTAGGACATAGATATGCCAACTATTTAAAAAACGAACATCCTGTTTTTGCTCATTATACAGGATGATATAGGATAGGGACTACACTGCAATGCGCTAAATCGTTATTTCTTGTATGAATAAGCGTTTTTATTATATTGCACTGAACGACTAGATATAGATTTCTTTTCAACAATAGGAGCATCATGCTTGCGATCAGAAGACGGCTGTAGATGCTATCTTTCTTTTGAAGAGAGTCTATCTTTTCTGCTTCAACAAAAGTTATAACGCTTTAACTTTCGAAATAATAAACAATACACGCTAGATTAATATCTGGAATAAATCGTATTATTTTCACCTCCTATAGTTAATATCATTCTCCTATCACTTTTTACATTGAAGAATATAAATTCATAATTATGCATAACGATTGTGAAGGTATTCAAGAGATAAATAGTATTTCTCCACTTCTATGTTTCCACGAAACAAAACGATTTTATATAAGTTATAGCGCTTTAACTTTTTATATTGGAACTATCATAGATGATTTCAGACCTGATTACAAGCTTATTTTGACCACTTTATAAGCAAAATCGGTTAAAAATAAGCTCATTTCTGCCTTTTTATTATATATTTACCTTATTATGAGCGAAAAAGTTATCCATAATATCATAGCGATCGTTATCTAATATACGGTTTAGCAGTAATTATTGTTTTGATGAATATTGCTGAATCGATTCTAATATTTCATATTGTTGCCTTTTGGTAATATAGTTATATTCATTCTTTTGCACTTCTTGTATAAGTTCTACCTCAGATAAGTATCCTTTAACCCATGCATTTAATCGTGCACCTATCATTGAATGAAAAAGATTTTCTTGTGAATCTAAATGTTTTATCCCTTGCTTCAATAGCTCTGGTTTTCGTTGCAAATAATATTTCTGGTGGCGCTCTTCTGCTCGTGTGAAATCGGTATACGCTAAGATTTCTGTATGAAGCGATTGGGGTGCATATTGTTGTTGAACATGTACCATCATTTCATACTGCTCTATATTGCGATAAAAAAGAATCGACATATACTGTCTTCCTTTATATCCATTGATCGCTTCAGGACGATGATGAGTCCAAAAAGTATGAAGTAATTGTTCTAAAGATATCTGTTGCGGATGAAATGTAATCTCTATACTTTCCGAATGGTCTCCTAGATTACGGTATGTTGGATGCGTTGTAGTTCCTCCTGCATATCCGGTTGCCGTCTGGATCACACCGTTGAATTGTCCGAACAAAGCTTCAGGGCTCCAAAAGCATCCCATTGCTAACGTTAATTGCTCAGAGGATAAAGATAGATTGTCTGTTGATGTTGGATTCATTATGCTGTGCTCCTTTGCTCTATAGGTAGATATTTATATTTTGTAACCTTGCTGGCTCTCTTTTACAGTACACTAGAATAGATACGGCATTTTGCTTCAAGCCTTAATCCGTACAATGAAAATTATACATAAGGTGGTTATATCAACAGTGAAAAGACAGAAATCTTTACTTTTGTGGGGTCTATTACTTATCGTTATTATTGCACTTATTCCTGTAGGAATGAATCTATTCTCCGCATCTAATCCTACTCAGCAAGCATCTCCACCCGGTGAAACGACAACAGATTCTACATATGATTCAGCAGATATACCGACACCCCAACCTGCTACACCTACCATTTCCCAGACATACGATCTTGTAGTGATCGGTAGTGAAGTCGAAGGAATCTTAATGGCAAAAGCTGCACATGATGAAGGTCAAAAGGTGCTGATTATCGATCCACGGGAAAAGCCAGGGGGACAATTAATTCAAGGACAAATGCTTGTACTGGATGAACCCAATACAAACAAAAAGAAAAGTCTGGTACAAGGCGAAATGAAAAAGCTGTATAACGCTTATAATGCAGGCGATATCCGTACGGAAGAACAATTTACAGACTATTATAACAGCTTAATTCAAGGGATTCCGCTAGAAAGTGGGATTCAAATTGATCAGATTCAGCAAAGCGATACCGATGCTAACTATGCGATCACTTCATTAACGTACAAAACAAAAGATCAACAATCTCATACGATCGCAGCAAAATATTGGGTCGAAAATAGCGATTATAACGCATTAACGTCTAAGCTTCATGTCACTCGTATTCCAGGTGTAGAATCTATTTTCGGTGGCGATAAGCCTGAATATATGGCGGCGACTTATATGTTACGGTTCAAAGGGGTCGATTGGCTGAAGCTGCATAGTGCCACATTGTTAGATTATCCTTTGACTAATCTAGAAGCGAAATATGGAACAAATACGTATGTCGATTATGATTTTGGAACAGGCTTTAACAAAATCACAGAAAACTTCAAATCACTAGATCCACAGCTCAAATTGCGTGGCATCAACTCGACGTATCAGAAAGATGGTGATGTCATTATCAATGCGCTACTAATCTATGATGTCGATCCTGCGAATCCAGAATCTGTCCAAGCCGCTATAGCCAAAGGCAAAGCAGAAGCACCACGTGTATTAACGTTTCTCAAAGAAAATATTCCGGGTTATGAACATGCAGAGTTAAACGGGTTCCCGGATTACTTGTATATTCGAGACTACAATCGATTTGAAACAGATTATGTATTGCCTTACGAAGATGTGGTTGCTAGTAAAATGTTCTGGGATAATGTCAGTATTGGTGGGTATCCGATGGACATTCAAGGCACACGTTCTGTCCCAACCGGTAAAGGATACGGTAAACCTGATTTCTATGGGATTCCACTGCGTTCATTTGAGTTAAAGTCTTACGACAACGTTCTAGTCGCTGGTAAAAATATCGGTGCTTCGATCAAAGCTTATGGTAGCGCACGTATTACACCCACCACTGCACTTGCAGCCGAGACGATCGGCATTATTTTAGGGCATGAAACGAAAAAATTACGTGATCTAAATGAAGAAGATTTCAAACGGATTCATCAGTATTTGAGCGAAGATTATAATATTAAATTAGACTGAGTTAGGTTGGTTTTACACAAGGAAAATGTTCTGAGGGAAACCGCTTCAGCAAAAATATTGTTCTTGCCGTCGCTGTGTGGAGAGAATATTCTCAATATTGAAAACTGTTCTTGTAAAGAGGGTGGCATTGGCAACGTTGCTAATGTGGCTCTCTTTTTTTATTTTGGTAGTGGAGCTAAGCTTTTGAGGTAAGGATTGGTGAGTTTGAACAGGATTAGAGAAGTATTGGCATCATTAAAAAAAGCTAAGTCGTTGAAAGATGTGTAGGATCAACGACTTAGCTTTTTTGTTTTTCTATTAAAATGATGACTATCACTCGATGTAGATTACTCTATCTCTTCCATTCAACTAGAATTGACGGGGCACTCTCTTTCTATTGGTTTGCTGAGACTTCTTTCAAGCGTTGATCTAGCCAGTGTAGAGCTTGTTGGATGTGCTCCAAAGGAATCTGTCCATAGCGGTCGCCGATGCTAAGTTCGGTAGAGCACTGTGTTCCATCCTTTTTGTCAGTGAGATAAGGAGCTAATCCAACATTAGTAGCCTGACACATTTCGATCAAGCTCGGTTCGATTTGTTCTTTGGGTAGTTCAAAATAGATATGGAACATGTTGGAGACAGGTACTTCTGGTAGCGTGTGAACCGCTGTACACTGGTTAATTTCATGAGCCAGTTGCACTGCTTCTTTGTAGTATTGTTCCATTTTGCCAACACGTTGTTCGTAGTAATATTTGGAGCTCAGGATATAAGGATACAAGCTGATCAGATCGCCACCGTGTCTTCTTTTCCAGACTTTAGATTCTGCGGTAAAGTCACTTGGCCCTGCTAGGATAGCCCCTGCAATACCACCGATACCTTTGTAAAAGGATATGTAGACACTATCGAATAACGCGCATACTTCAGCAGCCGTTTTTTGGTAATACGGTAAAATTTCAAACAATCTAGCTCCATCTAAATGCAGTAAAATTCCTTGTTCTCGGCAATATGCTGAAATGGCTTGTAGTTCACTATAGGCTGGTAATTGTCCTCCGATTTCGCGTTGAGGTAGTTCCAGTAACAGACAAGCAACCTTTTGATCCATTTGCTGTACATCTGCAAGTGTAATCAGGCGATCTTGATCTGCTAGTAAAATCGACTGGATATGATGCAATTCTTTCAATCCGTCTTCTTCATGAATCTCTAAATGGCACAAAGGATGGTACGCAACGTTATGGTTATTCTGGCGATCACACCAGATACGTAAAGCAATCTGTTGTGCCATCGTACCTGTTGGGAAAAACACTGCGCTTTCTTTGCCTAACACATCTGCCATCTGTTTCTGGAAATCTTCGATCACTGGTCCCCGACCATACATATCACTTGCAAGGTCTCCATTGATATCTGCAAATGCTTGTTGCAACACATGTATATTCCGATCACCATTCCCTGCTAAAATGTAATTTGTTTGCGCAAACGCTTCTCGTAATGTTAAAGAAGGTTGCTGGGCTGAAGTCGATTCAGGATTATTGTACATAGATATAAGCTCCTTTGATAGAAATAAAATCAATGCTTAACTATAGCTTTGAATTAACGTTACCATATCTGAATCCGAATGCGTAATCTATGCTAGGAAAAAGTAATACGTCTTCTAAATAAACAGTAATTAACCCAATATAAAATACAATTTAGGGTATATTTGGAAATTAAGTATACCTGTGTTATAATGACATTGGTTGTAAACTAATCACAAAGGAGAATGATGATGAAAAAACAGAAACTGATTTTAATTCCAGCCCTGTCGCTCGCCGCTTCTCTCGCCCTTGCACCTATTGGATTTGCTAGTGAGGTCTCTAGCACTCCAAACACACTAAACGCAACTAGTTCCAACCAAAGTGTAGCTCCATCGTTTACTGCTTCTCCCGTTTATAATGTAGGTACTAGTTCAGAACAGCTATTTTTACATGGCGAATTTGAAGTGAAAATCAACCCGAGTAAATATGCTAACTTTAATATTAAAATTTACGATAGTGCAGGTCGCCAAGTATCTGCAATGAGTTATAGTGGAAGTAGCCCTACAACACTACTTAAATCCGACGAAAAACTAGTAGGTCCACATAAAATAGCAGTCACTACTATTCCAGTCGTTGCAAATGCAGGAACCTTTCAAGTGAATTATTAATCTACTACTTACAATGAAATCGATTTTAAAATAATTATTAAAGAAAAAGCCTTTCTCTGTTTTTTGGAGAAAGGCTTTTTCTTATTACACTACATAATTTATTGAGCATTCTAATCGTCTAATTCATAATCATCCAAAGACCAAGGTTCTATTTTTTTGATAGCAGTCATAGGAATAAGCATTCTTGTATCATCATGAGCTTCTTCAGGACAAATCACAATAACATTATTGGAGTAATAATAATTAACATACAATCCGATTACAAACAAATTATCCAGAAAAGTTATTTTGATACCTTTATCTCTATAAGCTGGCATAAATATTTCTTGCTGATCCATGATCATTCCTCCTAAGTTCTTATTGTGTGATATGTATCTTTACTAATATAGCATCAATATACAAACATATACTGTTATATCTTTTTTCAATATCAGATGTGTTCGTTCTCACCCTTTTTTCCAATCATTTAGTAAAATGTGATCCGCTAGATTAGGGCATAAGATTTGACTATATTCTAAAAAATGATCATAAAAATGTTCAAACATCATTAAAAGCTCGTCTTTTTCTATACAAATAGCTTCATCAGGTGTCCAATTGGTATAACTTACACAACTTACTCTGACCTGATTATTCTCTTCTTCAAAAATAAGCAATCGTTCAATCCCTTGTTCATAAAAATCCAATTGAAATGAGAAATCTTTTTTACTTATTTTCTTTAAAATAAATGGAATTTGTTCGATTACTGTTAACAGATCAGTTCTACAATCGACAGACCATTGCTCTTGTCCGAAACCAGAAACAAGAAATAAAATCGATTCTGAAATTTCAAAAACTTCACATATGTCAATCAAAATGGCTAATGGACCATCTAGTTCCATTTCAAATGATGAATCCGTTATTGATACTCTATTTATAGAAGGTACGCTTTTCAAAATTAGCTGAATATTAAACATTTTAATTCCTCTTCTCTTACATCGAATTACCAATAAAAGCTATGCCTATTTTTGTATGTCATTTTTTCTTAAATACTGTTAATTAATAACGATCTCTATTAGTTAAATTCCTTTAAATACTTATGTAATTATTTTAGCTGTTACACTATTTTAGTGACTATTTTTTTAAAAGAACTACTATTATAATCTAATGATATGAAATGTTGTAATCCTTTATCTCTTAAATAACCAGTTTAATCAAATTATTCATTAACCTTAAACGCATTTCCCCATTCCATAAAGTTATCCCAAAATTTCTCGTCAAAAATAGATTCCTTATCTAATCCAAAAGCCAATGCAAGTTCTTTCCATTCTGTAAAATCGAACTTTACAGTATACATTTTACTTGTATAAAGTTCTATCACTAAACCTTCAAATGACATTTCGTATTCATCATGTTCAAAATAATGTGTTACAGTTTCTAATCCTTCCAAAGACAAAATACTTTCAGACATATGTATAAATCTTTTTAATTTTTCTTCTTCAAACACCGAATCACCTCTTAGATTATTATTTATCTAATACCTATCTTCAAATACCACAGACTATACAATTGGCTCGTGAGTATACCAGGATATTCCCCACTACCTGTATCCCATTTTTTTAACAGCTTACTATAATCTTTATACTCTTTTAGAACTTTACTTTTTAAATTGTAGTCATAATAAATGTTACAGTGAAAACATTGTAGTTTATCTGATCGACTTCCAAATCCTACTCCGTAAAGTTCTTTATGGCATTTAGAACATAGGATGCTATATTTTTTTCTTGAATTGGATAATAACAAGAGTACTCACCTTCAACTATTGAATTTTTATAGGCTATTTTCCAAATTCGAATATAAGGTAATAATCATTTTATTAGAATACTATATTTCAATCCATTTCTTTTAGGTATAAAGAAAACTCTTAAATATTGCCTACTCAAAATCTCAAACTTATTGGATCACTATATAACATAAGAACGCTTTTTTGCTATCCATTGAAGAAAGTAAATAGTATACAAATGAATCTTTCTTATCTTCTCTTACATAAAATGTTGAATTATACTCTATAAATTGTACTAATAATGTAAATAAAGTTTTTGCCGCGTGTAAGTTAAGATCTTGTAGTTTAATTATGATATTATACTGACCCTCAGCATATTTAATAGAAAAGTCTGTGATATTATCCTGTCTTTCAAGTAAGTCCCTTGTCTCTGACCAAATTCCTATCTCATATTCAGTATCTAGATTTTTGGATAATTCTAATAAGTTATCTTTATTCATTCTATCACCTTTTCAATAACGTAATGGATACCTCAAATGTTTATTTTAAGGGGTGAACTTCAATTTTTCTCTAAGGTTGTAACATCGAAATATCTATTATTTTATTTGCTTTCTCAACTCTTCTATATCATCAGTCATCCATTGTTTAGCATCTACTTCTCCCATCACTTTTTTTGAAGCCTTTGTAATTGATTTTTTAAAAAAAATAATCTCTGTATCTAGTGATGCAATGACTTCCAAGCCAACTTGTTTTCTTTTTATAAAATCTAATGTGATATGTGAGCTATCTTTTTTTACTCCATGCATATAGAACGGACCATCCATAAAATCAAAATTTTGTGATGTTCCAACAGACGAAGTTTCAAGTAATTTTATAGATTTATTCCACCATGTCAAAATAACTATAATGAAATCATTCCAATGGCAATCAGGGAAAAATGTATCTCCTATTTGAAAATAAACTCCACCCGTAATTGATTTGTGACTGCTAAGTTCAAGTGTATATTCTTCAATGACTACACCTACCAATTTGCACCCTCCTACTTTATAACAAGATATGATGTTTCAATCGTTTATAATTTTGCTACGTTTTACTATTCTTATTGAGAAAGAATCGAATCAGCACTTCCTTCATCTGTATTTATTTTAAATGATTGGATAGGAACACCTAACTCTTTAACATATAACTGTTGGCGTACATTTTTTTGTCCTCTATTAATAATTTCCAGACGATAATCATATTTCCCATCTGTTGTAGACTTAATAGGATCTTGATCTACAGAGTCACGAAACCATTCTTTATCGACCACACCCTCTTGATTCATGGAGGAGCAACCCAGTAAGAATAACGAGAAAACAAGAGCTACAGCACAACCTGAAACACCTATACTCTGCTTCTTTGTTTTCCACAAATAAAAGATAGATAGAGAGATCAGAATAATGGAGAAAATGCCGACAGAAAATAATGTGTATCTCGCTACAATATACATAGAACTTTGAAAATTAGCTGTTGAACCTACCACTAACCATAGAATTGATAATACATTTATAGTTATAGCTATTATCCAGATTCCTTTACATACAGCTGTAAGTATTCTCAATGTGTGCTCCTATCTTGGTTATTATTTTATTCAAAAAATTTATGTAAGTTTTATATAAGTTATATATTCAATAGATTCTTTCTTTTATTATTAGGATCAGTTAGAAATAATGAAGCTCTTTCCAGATAACATTAGTTTCAATTTATTATTCTTATGCTCAAATACTAAGTTTGAAGATATTTGTCTTACTTTCTCATTCAAAATATTTATATCAGGCATTTCGTATAAAATAAGTTCAAATGTTTGAATATATTCTGTCTCTGGATCAAGTGTCATCTGAATTTCTTTAATTTTAGGAACGGTTAATTTATTCTCATCTGTAACATTATTATTTACCATTACATATTTACCATTCAATACATATATAAAATCCTTGTTAAATACAATTTCTAATACTTGATAATCTGGCTCTATACTCCAAAACATTTCTACAAATTCGAACATAGAATCTTCGATTAAATCTTGATTTATATGGTTTTGGACTATTTCCTCCTGACTATAATTCATCCATAACTCAATGTCATTCTCGCCATCAATAATCATGCCAGGTTGACTAGGTCTTTTATCTAAAAACTCCCACTTTTTTTGGTAGTTCATTTTATCTCTTTCCATATTACTTCCCCCTAGTTAGAAGCTATTCTGGTAAATAATATATCTTATATGTACATCATCATACTATACATTCAAATAACAAAGTCTCTTTCACGATTCTAATATTCTCAGGTGTCTTGGGATAAAGTTAATATTTTCACTGATTTTGTTATTAAATGACCTAATTACTATTATAAAAAAACCACCTAACGATATTTATCGAAAGGCGGTACGTATGATTTATAAAATTCTGAATCCCATTCAACTCTCCAACATCCCCAACACGGTATCCAACAACACATTAATTCCTTTCTCACAATCTTCATACGAAGTCAGTTCTTCCTCACAGTGACTTTTTCCATTCACACTAGGTACAAATACCATCGCAGATGGTAAAAAAGAAGCGACAAATTGGGCATCGTGTCCGGCTCCGCTTGCCATTGTTTTATACGAATATCCTAATGTCTGAACCGATGTTTCCAGTCTTTCGCAAATCGTCGGATCAAACCAGACGGTATCGCGTCCCCACAACTTGGTGCTAGTCACTTCACAATCTCCCTGTACCGCAGGTAACCCTTGAATAATTCGCTCCACTTCACGTACAATCTCTTCATTCTTGTGTCTAGCTTCTAATGTAAAAGTCACTTTATTGGGAATGACCGTATGAATATTTGGAAATACATTCGCTCGTCCCATTGTATACACTAACTCCGAATCAAACGTACTTAATTGCGTGCGCAACATCGTCACTAGATCATTCATAGCAAAAAAAGCATCTTTCCGCATATCCATAGGAGTCGTGCCCGCATGATCTGATTCACCCGTGACTTCAATCTCGTAACAGACCATACCGACCACACAATCGACTAGTCCAATCTGTAATTCTTCTCGTTCTAATACAGGTCCTTGCTCAATATGTAATTCTAAATAAGCTGTAGCTTCTTGAATTCGGTGACTGACTTCTCCAGCATATCCGCTTTGAGCTAATGCATCGCCAAATGTAATGCCATCGCTATCTTTTTTGTTTAACATATCGGCTTTGGCAAATTTCCCAGATAATACTCCGGAAGCCATCATCGAAGGTTCAAAACGTGCACCTTCTTCGTTCGTAAAATTCACGATAGTAATCGGAATACGAGGCTTAATTCCATGATCGACTAGAGTACGGACGATTTCTAGCCCGGCGATGACACCTAATATACCATCAAAGCGACCTCCTTTTTTTACCGTATCCATATGAGAACCTATAACAATCGGAGGTACATCTTCTACACCTGCTAGTGTTGCATACATACATCCCATATCATCCACAACAACCGTCATTCCTAATGATTCACAACAGGAGCGAAAATATCCACGTACAGCGATATCCTGTTCACTCAATGCCAATCGTGTCACACCATTATTGTCTGTACGTCCAAAATCGGCAAAGTGTTCGATCGTTTCTGCTAACCTCTGACCATTAATAAATAGTTTTTGTTGTTGCATCTCGATCTCTCCATTCTGTTATGCGTTATTTGGGTGACACTTATATTTTAAATGCATATTAAAAATTAGTTCATATTTCTCCATACTAAATAAAACAAATAAGATTATCTATCTTACATCTTACCGTAATTTGAAGAAAAGTCATTTGACATTATGTCATATTTTATCTAATTTCAAAGTTACTTTATGCTACATTTTGGTTTGAATACTTCCTTTTGTCTATTTTCCTTTACACACCGTTAATATCATCATGGATTTGTCACTGTATTTTGATGAAATATAATGAAAAAACGTTGCTGCTATGCTACAATATTAGAATTGTATTGGGAACATTTAGGGAGGGTAAAGTAATCACTATGCTGATTATTGGTATTGCCGGAGGAACCGGATCAGGAAAAACAACTGTTGCTCGTTCAGTGATTGAACGTCTTGGCACAGACAAAGTCACTTTTATATCTCAGGATAATTATTATAAAGAGCACTCCCGACTGACTGCGGAAGAACGCCGATTGATTAATTATGATCATCCGTTTGCCTTTGATAATGAACTAATGATCGAACATCTCAATTTGCTCAAACAAGGACAGGCGGCTTTTGCTCCTGTATACGATTTTACAACCGACTCACGATTTGTGGATCAGACGCTCGAATTGCATCCCAATCATATTGCGATTGTGGAAGGTTTGCATGTATTATCTGATGAGAAATTGCGTGCAGAACTCGATATCAAAGTATTTGTGGATACCGACCCAGATGTGCGGATTTTACGTCGTGTATTGCGAGATATCGAAGAACGTGGACGTAGTATTCAATCGATTCACCAGCAGTACTTAACCACAGTCAAACCGATGCATGAAGCTTTTATTGAACCTTCCAAAAAATATGCAGACCTGATTATTCCTGAAGGCGGACAAAATGAAGTGGGTATTCAACTGCTTTCCATTTTGACGGAAAAGTATTTAACCGGTGATCGTGCATGGGGCGAAGCGTAAATTTAACCCTCTATATATGTAGATAAAAAGAACAGGATACGCACCCTTTTATGGTGTTATTCTGCGACTGTGTTACTATAAAAGCTGTTGGATAATTAATCCAGCAGCTTTATTTTTTGTATACACTTATTTTATTGATGCTATAGATAAGGAGGTAAAGACAGTAATGAACTATTCTCGGTTGATCATTGGATCTGTTTTCTTGATTGCAGGTACTCTTTTGTTTGGATTTGTACATGTAGCCGTAGCCAATATGTTTACCCATACTAGAGGACCTATTGATATGCCTGAACAATTCAATAATTTTTTAGACGTTCTCAGATTAAAAACACCTTATATTATTAGTATTATCTTCATGTGTATAGGTCTAATCTTATTGATTACTACTTTAATTCAAAGTCATTTTAGAAAGGAATAGTATAATTATGAGCAAATTAATTGTCTTTATAGGAGCTATCATGTTCATTTCAGGGACTCTATTGCTAGGCATGACACAAATCGCGGTTGCTAATTTTGTCCCTAATGTACCCGGTTGGTCTACACCACCAGGAAGATTTTTTACTGCAATGGAAGAACAATAATTCTCATATTACATATTAATAGGGTGGATTCACATAATCGATGAATCCATTTTTCTTTACTATTAGCTTTAAAATAGAACTCGCAATCCTAATGATAGGTAATCACAAAATGTAAAATAGCCATAGATTCAGATGAATTACTATACGTATGCTGACGATCAGCTTTGAAACGAATACATTCTTCCTCCATCAGATCATACCGTTCTTGATTCACTTCTACTGTAAGTTGACCTGACATTACGGTTACAAATTCAGTCACTCCAGCTTGATGCGCTTCAGATGTGTATGAACGATTGGGCTGTAAATATCCTCGATATAACTCAAATCCATTCGAGCGAAATAAAGGTTCGACTACAAAAGCATCGTCTGAACTTTTTAACTGCATCCCTTCTTGTTTGCGAATAATAGACACATCTGACTCTCCAGATAACAATGCTGCAATCGGAATATGTAAACCATCTGCAATTTTCCAGATCACAGATAACGTAGGGTTTGCTTCTCCCTGTTCAATCTTAATCAATGTTAATTTACTCACTCCTATTTGCTTGGCAAAGGCTTCGATTGTAATCCCTTTAGCTGTCCGAAATTGTCGTAAGTTAATTCCGATCTGCTTACCCACTTCTTCTTCTTTTCCTTGAAATTCAGCAGTTGTATCCATAATAAGCTCCTTTTATATTCAGTTCTTTCTTATTTATTCTACACGAGAGTATATTTAATTTTATAAAAAGTTAATTTTATTTTACTTTCAATTATAATCTATACTATAATCATACAAAAGTTAATTATAATATACTAATTAGTTATTACTTTATACTTTCACAAAATAGAATACAAGGAGAATTGGTATATGCTCACTAAACAACAAACCGTTAGAACCGCTTTACTTGAAGCTTTACCTTTAGCATTAGCGATAGCCGCTTATGGATTATCTTATGGAGTACTGGCTACACAAGCACATTGGAGTCTGTGGAGTACGATACTTATGTCTTTGCTCGTCTTTTCCGGTTCTGTGCAATTGGTGATCGTGGCTATGTTTATATCAGGGGCTGCTTTGCCAAGTATGCTGATCACTGCGGTATTGCTTAA
Source organism: Paenibacillus sp. PK4536 (assembly GCF_028594455.2). Lineage (NCBI taxonomy): Bacteria > Bacillati > Bacillota > Bacilli > Caryophanales > Paenibacillaceae > Paenibacillus > Paenibacillus sp. PK4536. The sequence goes on along the minus strand of NZ_CP126313.1, from coordinate 1,419,364 downwards.
TTTGCGTAACTTGTTATATGGAGCTGCACTGGCAGATAATCTAGCACCTGCTTCTCGAAAATATCGCTGGTTATTAGCATTTGGTGTATCAGATGAATCATTTGTTCTGGGAAATATACGTTATCAGAAGTATGGAGCAGATCCTTTGTATTTTGGAGTGGTGGCAGGAACATTTTATAGTGCATGGGTTGTTGCTTCTTATATCGGCGCCTACCTTGGTGATCTTATTGATCCTGTACGTTGGGGGTTGGACTTGGCTTTTCCAATTACATTTGTAGCTTTACTTATTCCTGCTCTGACTCACAAACCGATTATTGCTACTGCTATCACAGCGCTAGGTATGGCTAGTCTATTGCATCATATGATGCCAAATAGTGAATTTAATCTTATTTTAACAGGTATTATCGCTCCATTGGTTGGACTCTATATTGCAAGGAGGTCACATCATGGCTGAACCGTGGGTTTTGATTATTGTTCTATGTATCGTGACTTTTCTGTCACGTCTGATGGGCGTCGAAATGATGGCAGGGCGAGTATTGAATCCCACCCTGCGCTTGTATTTCAACTTTGTTCCGATTGCGATCATGGTGGCGCTTATTGTAGATCAAATATTTACGACTAACCATGGATCATCTTCTATCTCATTGCCTATTCTCGGTGGCTCTATAGTAGCTGCATTAATGATTAAAGTCACCCGTTCATTTCTGCTTACTGTTGTCATCGGTATACTGGTTGGACTTGGAATACGGTACTGGCTCCATATTTAAAATGTAACTGCATTATGATTATTATTGATCAGCACCTATAGTAATCGGCGAATGGCTTTTGCGAGGTTGTCCATCGATATCCAGTGTACCTACTATAGATGGATCAGCAATCCCTTGATGAATGGCTGGTGAGCTTTGTTGTACATGGAAATTTTGCTTCGCAGGATCTACTAATTTGGGATTAGCAAATAGTGAATGGGCATCGTTACCACTACGTTTACGATAATCTGGAAAGCCTGCATACTCTTTATTTTTCCAAATCCATGTGGCTTCTGCGCTACCATCCGGTGCATCGTACAGATTGTAATCAATAATATTGCCACTATTTTTGGTATATTCATTGTAGATAAGCACATTGGATGCACCAGCGACCATAATATTATTTTTGATCACATTGTTGCGTGTATCGTATTGCACATACAACTGTCCGTTACCACGATTGAGGGTATCGTTCTTATACAGCGTATTGTTCATAATATGACTATTGATCGTTGAACCCCGCTCGGTATCATATCCGCCCATCGCAATGCCTGTAAGTCGATTGCTGAAAATAATATTGCTACGCACTGTAATATTGTCGGTTGATTTGCCGGCATGCTCTGAAGCGATCTCAATCCCAATATCGTTGTCATACACTTTATTTTGTTCGATCACTGTATCTTTGCCACCATCTACGTAGATAGCGCCTGCCGAGTTGCTGTTATTGGGTATCTTTTTCCCGTAAAAAGGATTGCGATTAGATGAGATATTGTAGATGGTATTGCCTTTGATCACGCCTTGACGGGCAACATCGTACTTCACATTAGGCGCTGTTCCTTCATATCCGATCACATCAATCCCTATATTATCGTTATCATGTAAACGATTATGACTGATCGTAAATTTCTCTACATTCCCATTGACGACTAGCGATTCGCTTGAGCCCAATACAAGATTGTATAACTCATTATGATCGATCGTAATATCATGTAGCGACTCTGGTGCTTTGTTGCCATACACTGCTATACCATGTGCATCTCGACCTGTTGCATGATTACCTGATAATGAGACCGTACTTTTAATATCATGAATTTTATTTCCTGTAATTTGAATATGACTACCTGCTCCTTGTATACTGATGCCTGTTGGTACTTCATCCGCATGAATAGTCGTATAATTACGAATTTCTAATCCTTTGATCGTAATATAACTAGCATTTTGAATATCGATCATTCCTTGCAGTCCATCAACAGCTTGACCTGTTCCATCTAAGACTGCTTTTTCCGAAGAATAAGGAGTAAAAGTAATATTGCCTTTGCTTGCTGATCCTGAGCGAGTAATCGCTAGCTGTTGCTTATAGACACCTTCTCGCAGATAGACCGTACTGCCTGCGGGCACTGTATCTGCTGCATGTTGGAGCGTTTTCCAGGGAGAAGTGATTGTTCCTTTCTGACTATCTTTACCTGTAGGCGAGACATAATATGTGTTCGTTGCTGCTTCTGCTGAAGGTTGGCTACAAGAAATCAATAATCCGATACATAATACACAACCCAGACGAAGCAGACGATATATTTGAGACTTTTGCAATTCATACTCATCCTTTCTTGATTAAAGATCTGAACATGTCCCATTATAAACGTAATCTGATGACTGTCTAGCATTCTATTCGTAATGCCCCTATTCACTATACTTTAAAATAACGTAAAAAAAGCCCTGACTACAGACGTCTTGCATCTGCAATCAAGGCTTATTGATATTTGTCTAAATGACTCGATGTTGAAGCCATTTATTTCCTCGGAATCGTTTCATAAAGATCAATCCTCTGACGGCCCATTCACAATCCATCGCGATCCAGATCCCGAGAATACCCCAACCTAGCGTAATCCCAAGGATATAACCCAGTACAACCCGGAATAACCACATAGATAACATTGACACCAGTGAAGTAAACTTGGAATCTCCTGCTGCACGTAACGAAGAAGGAGTAATAAACGCAATCGCCCACAAAGGAACTTGAGCAATCGTATTGATTAAAAGAACTAAGAAAATATCGTCTACAATCTCTGCTGGCGGATTAAAGATCGAGATTAATGGATAGAAGAATGGGAAGATCAATAATCCCATCACGACAAATGAAAGCGACGATAAAATGAGAAATGACTTGGTAAATTTGCGAGCATCTTGGATATGTCCGCTACCAATACACTGACCAACTACTGTAATAATCGTAAGCGCTAATGCATTGGCTGGAATCTGCATCACGCCTGCTAATGAAGAACAGATCGCATTCGTAGCGATGGCATACGTTCCCATACCTACAATAAAAATCTGGGTTAAAATTTTACCCCCATTGAAAAACATTTGTTCAGCGGCAAAAGGAAGACCGATAAATAGCACTCTTTTCAACATCGAGAACTTGATAATCAAAATCTCACGCAATTGAACTTTCAGGTTAACATCCATTTTGAACAGATAATAGATTGCACAAGCAGCGCCCAAATATCTTGCAATATTCACCGACAAGGTCATTCCGAATACGCCCATATGTAACCCGTTAATAAAGACAAAATTCAACAACACATAAATTAAATTCATAATCAGCGATAACATCAATGAAGCTCGTGTACTACCTACCCCACGTAATGCTCCACATACGGCTTCCACGATCGCTATGCCCAGAAAAGAAGTACAACTTCCGATTAAATACGTTCGTGCTAGATTCATCACATCCGCTTCAGCCGATCCAAAAAGGATATTCAAAATCGGTGCATGAAAAATAATCCCGAATAAAGCTACGGCTATCGCCAGTAAAGAGACCGAAGAAACGGCTCCTGCACTCGCTTCAGAGACTCCACGCTCATCTTCGCGTCCTTTGTACTGCGCAACAACTACGGTTCCGCCTGTCGCAACAGCAATAAATACACTCAGTAGAAAAATATTGATCGAATCGATCATATTGACAGCACTGACTGCGGCTACGCCTGCTGAACTGATCATTGCAGTATTGATTAAGTTCAATCCCATAATAAAAATCTGATCGATCAAAATCGGTACAAACAGCGCAATCATCTGACGATAATGAATCGTTGATCCTGAAAAGTACTTATCCAGTAGTCGATGACTTCGCTTAAACTTAAGTTCAAATGGTTGCATCATAATTCACTTCTTTTACATTAGAATGGGCATACCTGAGAAATAGACCGACATTAGTGTATCAAAAGGGCTTTATTACAATATAACTAGAAAAAAATAGTATAAAAAAAGCTCTTCAGGTCAAAAGCAACTGAAGAGCATGATTGATAGTGTCAATATAATAAGCTTGTTGTCCAAGCTCATGTTCGTCGATTGCGTACATGAATATATCATTCTTTACATGAAAGAACAATACTTTGGCGCAATCTTGGATGTTTTTATGATTTCGCTAATTGAGAAAGCTGAGCAGGTGTTAGACTACCTTTGTAAATACGTAACTCATCCATCTGCCCTTTGAAAGGAGTATCCCAGTAGTTCACACCTAGACCGAAGCTAGCGTTACCACCTGTAAAAATATCCGGGAAGTTCGTCCCGCTAAACTGCTGAACTCCATTCACATAGATCGTTAAGCTACCTTCATCGACAGAGAAAGCCAGATGCGTCCATTGATTCGCTGGAATCGTCACGCCCGTCACTCCGTCATACCACGCTGTGCCAGACCAGACCATCGCCTTGTCTGCTGTTGCACCACGCGGGATTAAGCTTACCCAGTGATCGGTATCTTTTGCCCCGAAAAAGGCAGGTGAATAGGTTGTCAATTGATCTGGCTTCACCCATACCGCAACCGAATACGAATTGTTAGAGATCAATCCTTGTGGCAAACGAATACCAGATGTCCCGTTGAAAACAGCTGATTGTCCACTGACTCCAGTACCATACGTAATCGTTCCCACTGTAGAGTCTAAGCGATCTCCAGTCACTGTTCCTTGTCCAAATGTTGCTGTTGTATCTTTTAAATTATGTTCAAAACTGTATTGCGCTGTTAATGTAGCTTCTACAAAAGGTTGTACGGTTACCTGAAATACTTTGGTTTGTTTGATGCTACCTTTGCTAATAGAAGCAGTCAGTGTAACATTTGCTGGTGCTTGTCCTGCTTGTGAACGAGTGACTACACCTGTATTACTAACAACTGCTGGATTGGAACTTGTCCAGACTACCGATGTGCCACGACTTGCTACAGTCGGCAATTGTACATTGCTGATTATATTGGATACATCACCTAGACTTAGATCACTATACACATCTGCGACCACTTGCTTATCCGATTCCTCAACGAGACGACTACCCCAACCCATTGTTCCATTGGTCGATAAGGCTGTGAATGTCATATTATACTGCTTGGTCACTGGATTCCAATCTTTCACAAATACACCTGTATACTTCACACCATCAATCGTGAGTATAGCATCTGCTGTGCCTTTTTTCTGCCATGTTCCTTGCAGTTCGCCCGAGATCGTACGATCTTTGTTGAGACGAATATATTGTGTATTTTTGATCGCCGCAGAAGAATCATTCCCATGATCGATAAATTGATAATCGCCTACAACCATCTCTTCACTTACTTTAGCTAACGTCTCACCTGCATACCGGTAAGGAGATAAAACAGGCCAGCCTTCTTTATTGATATACATCTGGTGAATACGAAGTTCATGCTCTTCACCTCTCGCCGGGAAACGAGTATGGAAGACAAGGAATGTCTGCCCTGTTTTATCATCCGTGTAGACCGAGTTATGACCTGGAGAAACATAGCCGAAGTTTTCTCCATACCCGGGATCGCCTACTTTGCTATCCCATAAATAATTACCGATTAGCTTATTACCATAGGTCACATTAGACGTTTGCGCAGGCCATGTGGCTTGTTGCCCTTTCGCATCTTGATAGGGACCATCTGGCTTGGTCGCGCGGAAGACACGCATATTGTATCCACCATTTGCAGCCAATCCACCATACGTCATATACAGATAGTAGTATCCACTTTCTTTGTTGTATTGAATATAAGGCCCTTCACCAGACTGACCGTAACCGCCAGCAACTTTGGTGCCGAAATAACGATCAATCAAGCGTCCATCTTTGGTTTGACCATCTTTGCCCGGATAGATGGGTTTGCCTGTTTTGGCATCGATTTCTAAAACAAAAATACCGCCAGACCATGAACCATAAGTCATCCATAGCTTACCTTTCGTATCCGAAAATATCGTTGGATCTATCGCATTAGGATAGTTCTGATTCGCATAAGTTCCGTCTGCATTGAACCATGCTGAACTTTCACCACTTAATTTCTTCTGATTGATCAACGTCTGGATATTGGTGTTCGTCCATTTTTTATCAACTGTACTGTTGTTGTCGAATGCTTTATCTTTGGTAAATCCAGAATAGATCATTGTATCGACATACGTATAAGGTCCTTCTATTTTTTGAGATACCGCCATACCGATGGCAGAGCGAATATAGGTAGAAGATGTGCAGTAATAGATAGTATATGCACCTTTGGTGCCATCCGCATTCACATATTTAGGATTCCAGATCACATCTGGCGCCCAGACCGAGAATCCGCCTTTGCTATCTGCATCATTTTCGCCTGCCCATTTGAATGAACCGGCTAGGTTTTTGGAAAGATCGCCATAGATCGTATTTCCCGGAGTAGTGTAACCGTTTGCAAATGAAGTCCAATTCATCAAGTCTTGCGATTTAGCAGCCGAAATATGGGAACCGAATACATAGAACGTTCCACCTGCTTTGATAATCGAAGGATCATGTACCGATACATTGGAAAATGTAGGGGTAGTGACGGCTTGCTTCAACTCATATTCTTCTGCATGAGATGTAGCTCCTCCAAAACCAATCGCAGGAATCGTTAATGAGATCATCAATGTCAGTGCAGTTGCTTTTTGAATCCAACCTTTATTCATTACTTGTGCCCCTTCCGCATAATAAAGATGAGAGCGGACCATAGTCATCCGCTCTTTGTGACTAAAATAAGAATAGAAATGAATGATTACGACTGTATATCCAATACCAGCACATTCACAGAATTTGCAGACAATGGAACGACTAACGATTGATCCTCGATCTGTAGCTGTTGTTCTTGAGGTACCACTTTTTCGTCGTTCTTTTTGTTTACATTGGGAACATGTACAAGTTCAGCATCACCAGTTAATGTGATGAATTGGGCTGTTGGTGAGACGTTTAATGCTTGCAGGTTGATGCGTGTAGCTTTGTCAGCATCATCGGCATTTACTAATTTGATATAGATATGCTTCTCGTCTTTGGTAACGGAGTGGAATACTTCACGGTTGTAGGCTTCTAGCTTGTAATCGTGTACTTTACTTGTTGTCTGACCGTCTGTATAGAAGCAGATTAAGCGATTGCCTGTATCCCCACCATAATTAACTGTAATCGTATACGGTGTATGATTAGTGATCGGTTCATAGCTAGCTGCTCTTAGATTACCTGCGGCTGTACTGGTCGAATAATCACCTAATGTATAGCTTTCTACGCCTTGCTTATGCACTTTAACACCTGTAGCCTGACCGTCATAACCAATCGCATACTCGATCACATCTTTGTTCTCCGCAGAGATATCAGTCAGACCTGCACCAATGTAAAATCCATCTGTACCGGATACTCTAGAAGCCACCACCTCCACTGTGTAATCTGTCCACTCTTCATTGATAATATAAAGACCATTAAGCCCACTTGCTTGTGCTTTCAAAATTAATCCTTGTGCTGGATCGATCGTATAGCCTACAGAACCCGGAATGTCTTGCCAGATCGGTTGTAACTCTTGTGTGAAATCTTGTTCCAGCAGTACAGAATGATCTTTATTCGATATCACTTTGACACGGCTAACGATCATCTCAGCATTGCCAGTCGCAATCTCGATCCCACCACGCGGAATCCATTCGATCGCTTTTCCATTTTTATAAGTTGAAAAGGAAGTTCCCAGTACTTTCGTTCCCAGATATTTCGCATACAAATGCTGTACATAATAGTTCGGAGTAAACCAGACACTTTCATCATCGAACCAGATACAATCCGGTGTCCATCGGTATGTTCCATCGGTTAATACTTTGTTAAATAGTGGTGCATAAGCGGCTAGACGAACCACATCTGCATTATTTTCAAAACCAGTGATCACGGCGGCTTCGGCTACAGCGCCTGCAAGTGTATTTTTATCGGTAGATGCATATTCACCGACAAATACTTTGGACGATTGTTGCCAGTCGATACTGCCATCTGGATGATACGCTCGATAGTAATAGTTGTAACGGTCTGCATTACTGAGTAAGTATTCATTGGAACGGTAATAATGCTCATCGGCAATCGTATCCATATAATTGGATTGATCTTTATACCATGTGACAGTTTCTTCGGTTACTTTCTCCCCATCGGCAAAAGCCACTTCTGCTGACCCTTCCATATTGCCACTCAAAAATTTCCAGCCTTGTTGGTAGGCATCATCATCTGCTTGCGCTCCAACGGTTGAGATAATATGCAGTTCATGATTCGGATAATGCTTCTCCATGTACTGATCAATCGCGACCTTAAACACTTCAAAGTTAGCAAAAAACTCTACACCCCAGTTTTCATTACCAACGCCTAGATAACGAAGATCGAATGGTGCTTCATGTCCCATATGGCGACGCATGGCTGCCCATTCATTATTTTCAAAATCCATACTAATCGCAAAGTCGATCAGATCGGTAAAGTTCTTAATAAAGTAATCCCGTAATTCTCCACCTGCTGGATGCGCATAATCGGAGCGTGCCTGACACAATACACCACATGCCATTACAGGAAGAGGCACAGCATTCAAGTCTTCAGCTAATTGGAAATATTCCATATAACCGAGACCCATCGTCATCATATAGCCCCAGACGTTAAAGTTTTCTTTGCGTAATTCAATATCTCCGATCGAGTCTTTCCAGTCGTATACATTTTCCCAGATAAATGAACCCTCAGAGATACAACCACCTGGAAAACGTAAAAATTTAGGGTGCATTTCAACCAATGCGTTAACTAGATCTTTACGTAAACGGTAATTCGGATTGCCTGTATAGTTAGCATGAGCAGAAGAAGATGAGATCTCTTCTGTCGCCCCCCATACATCGAACGGCATCAACGAGACCATATCAATAGAGATTTCGCCATCAAATGTAATCGCTAATTGCCCGAATGTATCTGCTGTACCTGTCAATGTAATCGGAACATCGACTCCGTATTTTTTCCATGTGTGATTGCCTTCAATCGGTATAGTAATTGGCTCGCTGATGCTATCATGCTCAGCAGATTGTAGTTGGATCGTGATGCTTCCAGCAGATTCCGCTTTTGCCCAAATCGTGAAGTTATACTGCGCTCCTATACGAATCGCCATCGCACAATTATGATTGGTATCGCCAAATCCTCGATTATAAATCGTTGCTTCATCCGCTACTGTCACATAATAAGAGTTCACTTCTGGATCTTGTACGCCAAAGTGTTCATTTAACCCACCACTGGATTGTGGAGTCATCTGCTCTGTATCTCCAAACCATGCAAATAACGGCTCACGGTTACGTCCAGTCGAACATCCACATTCACCAGAAGCATGAGAATAGGTATCAAATGCAAACGATTCAAACGAACGATTTTGTATCAATTCTGCATAGATTCCGCCATCGGCTGCATTATTAATATCTTCATAAAATAAACCGTACATCACTTCACTAACATCCAATACTTCCTGATCGCCATGAATAGTTAGCGTATACGGTGGCAAATGAGCAGGTAATACAGACACATGGTAACTCTTTTCAAGTCTAGTCGTGCCTCGAGTCAATACAGCTGTTAATGTAACTGCTTGTGGCTCAGTAACTTGTCCCATCTGGCCTTGATCCGATAACCATGCTGGTTGATTGGAAGTCCATGCTACATTTACCCGTCCACCCATCAATTCCTGTGGTAATGCAATATCTTTGGTAATAATCGTTGTAGGGAAAGACAAATATTTATCTCGTGCTAGTCCAATAATCTCTTCATCGGTTAACGAATCGCACATCACTTCTATAATCTCATCCGCAGATAATCCTGCTTCATAGACACGGAAATCAGCTAGCGAACCTACAAAATCATCATCCGCAACAAACTGAGAACGTCCGATATAATTTGCATTCTTGGTGGTCTGTTCTGCGAATGCTTGGAAAAAGTGACGCAAGCGTGCATAGTTACCGCTAGACGTCTGGCTAATTGATCCATCGGCAAGTACTTCACCATTTACATAGACCACAGGGCCGGCGCTACTAAGCGTTCCACCTTCTGTTCCTTTCACAGATAAAGCCACATGCATCCATTCGTCTCGCACAAATCCTTTACCCGGATCTATCGCTAGATCGCCATCAGCAGTCAGGGTTCCGCGCATCTGACGTGTCATAAATAAAGACGGACTTCCTTCTCCATTACCAAAATCAAAAAGGCGCTCCCAGATACTTACGCCCATCCCTAAATTCACCCATGTCGTAACTGTTATTCCATTGTTATCGCTTACATTTTGAAGTGCGTGAACAGGAAGTTGAATAAATGAACTACCATTTCGTCCTCCTGCAAACGTAACTGCATGTCTACCAAAGACTTCAGAGATTACAGGCTTGATCGTGCCTGTGACGATCCCATCATTTCCTTTACCTGAAGAATCTTGCTCAATATGTTCTGGATTATCAAACTTATAATGTACGATGAGTTGATCTTGTAGTTGAGTCATGATTATTCTCCTATCTACTCTCTATAGTTAATATAAATATTAATAAATTAATATAATTGCATATTATATAGCCATATTACTCTACTATGGCTATACTTTTCAATGCTTAATTTTGAAATTAGTGGAAAATAGGTAGAAAAGGATAGCAAAAACCACTAGCCCTTTGCTCACTAGTGGTTTTGTTATCTTTCATTTTATGAAGAATACTTACACTTTTCTCAATTCCAGATGCTTCACTTCAATCCCTGGCTTCACAAATTCAAACTTCAATTCGTATACTCCTGCTTCTAATTCCACCTTCACTAACTTCTGTGTAACCCACTTGCCTTCTGTACCATTCGTCTGGATCGTGGTCACAAGCTGATCATTGAACGTTAAGTTACAAGCACTTTGCGCCAGATCATTATCAGGTGACATGACATAAGCGAACAATCGGTACATTCCGCTTTCTTTGACTTCGATAAATGTAGATTCATCGGTATCCAGTGGAATCGGTTGGTTAGGTGTTACTTTTTGTGCTTGTTCTGCGGATAAGCCAGCATTGCCTTTGAATAGATCAATACTCTCAACAAAGGCTTCTTTACGGGCAAACACAGGCGCTTGCATAATAAATTCACAAATATTAATCGCACAACGTTGTAACTCGCCTACGGTTAAAGATCCATTCGCTAACGATTCGATCGTGTTATCGCCCCAAGCATTGGTTTCTGCTCCATAGTTAGGCACAACCATATACAGATCATTTTGCGCACGTACCATAGCGTTCATATTTTTGCGATCAGCGGGACCAGCTTCTGCCGTATCATTCATAATCGCCCACCAGTCGGTCATCACGATACCGTTAAAGCCCCATTCACCGCGTAGAATCGTTGTATTCAGATCATAATTGGAAGCCGCCCAATGGCTATTAATCGGATTGTATGAAGTCATGACCGAGTTCGCTCCACCTTGCTTCACAGCAATCTCGAATCCTTTTAAATAAATCTGGCGAAGCGCACGTTCAGAGACAACAGCATCGACTTTACTACGATGTTTCTCCTGATTATTACAAGCAAAATGCTTCAGTGTCGCATTCGAACCGCCTTTCATAATTCCACGCGTACAAGCCGCTGCGAACACACCTGAGATCAACGGATCTTCTGAAAAATACTCAAAGTTACGTCCATTTAACGGACTACGACGGATATTAAGTCCCGGTCCAAGTAAAGCATCAATATGGTTAATCAGCATTTCCTGACCTTCCATCACATACAATTCTTCAACCAGTTCACTATTCCATGTTGCTGCAAGCAGTGTTCCAATCGATACCTGTGTAGATTGCTCTCCGCTATCCATACGAATCCCAGACGGGCCATCTGCTGTACATGCGACTGGAATGCCATAGCCAAATAGATTGTCACTCACGCCGCCAAAAGCAGATGCTGTCCCTGATGTTACCAGTGGACTACTCATCCCTTCCCCACGGACTAGAGTAGCCAAGTCTTCGTTATTCAATTGAGCTACAAATTCTTCGATACTGACTTTGCCATCGGCTACATCTTTCAGCTTATGTCCTTTATCTCCTGTCTGCGCTAGGGTTTCAGGAAGGTTTTGCTGAATGCGTTCTTTTAGCGAAATCTGGCGTGTTGGAGCTTCGACAGAACTCAGTTCATACGTGCCATCCTCTTTGCGAGTACCCGGTTTGACCCGATTAAAGCTTTCAACAGGAGCCATCGCTTCTGCACATTGCTCCACCACATGCAACTGTTCCAGTACATAACCACTTTGTCCATTTACCTGTACAGGTTGTACCTTTTTCACACTGGTTCCTACATGGAAAATATACGTACCACTTTCTAGAACATAAGCAGAACGGTGCCCTGTTACTCCGCTATCATCGTAGGAAGCCAAAGAAGACATAGGGAACGTAATCGTTAACGTTTCTGCTTCTCCCGGTTGTAACAGCTTCGTTTTGCCGAACCCTGCTAACACTTTCACAGGTTGACCCAGTTCTCCTTGAGGTGCTTCTACATAGACTTGTACCACTTCTTTACCTGCAAATGTAGAACCGCTATTATGCACATTGACCGTGAACTCAATATGTTCTTCTCCATCTTTGGAGATCACTTTAGCTTCTTGAGCGTCGATCGTAAAGTCTGTATAAGATATGCCGTATCCGAATTCAAACTGTACTTTCTCCGGGCAAAACGTTTCAAAATAGCGATAACCTACATAAATATCTTCTTCATATACACTTTTAAATTCATTACCATAATTACGTGTAGACGGGTAATCTGCAATCGAATAAGCAATCGTATCGGTTAGCTTACCACTAGGTGTCACTTCACCGACAAGCACATCTGCAATCGCGTTACCGCCTTCCATTCCGCCATGCCATGCGTAGATGACACTGCTAATCGGGTGTATGTATCCTGTATCATTAATCCAGCTCATATCTACAATATTGGATACATTCAAGATCACAACCGTCTGGTCAAAATGAGCAGTTACATGTTGCAACATGGATTGTTCCTCAATCGTTAATTTATAACTTCCCGGCTCATCTGCATTATCCTGATCTTCCCCAGCAGTACGTCCGATGATCATAATCGCTTTGTCCGAATGTTTACGTGCTTCGGCGACCAATTCATCTGTCAACGGCATTTCTTTCTGGAACCAAGGCTCTGCTGCCCAGCCACCACCACCGTTATCAAACGGATTTTCTTCGATCCACTTTTCATAGACATATGCTAATTGTTCGTTGACTGTGATATCTGCTTTACTGCGTAATCCATCTAACAGATTAGTCGTATACGCTACATGTACACTACCGCCAGAACCTGTACCACTGCGATAATAATTGACCTGTGTCCGACCAAATATTGAAACGCTTTCTTTTTTCTGAATCGGAAGAACCTGACCCTCATTTTTCAATAATACTGCACCTTCAGCAGCCACTTTACGACTAAATTCTGCAAATCCTTTCAATGGAACGCCTATCGTTGATGTACTCAAATGTATCGCCTCCTGATTAGTTGATCTATCTATATTATGTACTTCATCTTGTGCAAAAGCAAAACGTAGAGCAAGTGTACATAATGAAAAAAAACTAACTTTGCTGACTAAAATTAGTTCTTTACGATAAGTGGAACATGATATCAAAAAATCACATCGATCTCAAGCTTCCCGACCATATATTTCAAACTGTGTCAAAGCTGGAAAAGGAGAAGGATCATCAGATTGGATTAACTCGCTCAATGTAACCCATTCTACTGCTTTTTCTTGGATCGAAATGATTTGCGGTTGATGCGTCTTAACCAGATTCACTTGCTCTGAACTTCCATCCGAATACGTCAACGTCACCCGTTCCCAATAATTATCATGCGGAAAGTCTGCCCGTAATGTCAGTACTACCTGATGGATCAATACATTACGCCCAAAATGAATCGTAATCGCCGCATCGGGACGCTGATTAATTCCCCAAGATTCGTAAGGCCATTCTCCATGTGAATGGTTGGCACGATTACCATTGATTGCATTCCGCGCTGCAAAAACAGCTTCACCACGCGTCTCTACATTTGCTGAAGCATGTGGATAGCAGACGTTATTGGTATGTTGATCGTACGGGTTGTAAGCTACGTTGCGATGAGTCTGAATCTCTTCCTTCGTTGCTAGACGTGCAGTCAACAGATGCATCTCGCCTGTAAAAGATTTCGGTGAGTAGGAGGATCTTTTTTCAGCAAAAGGGATCGGATATCGGTATTCTTCACCTGTCATATAAATAAAAGCTTCACCCATCGAGTCTTCTAGCTGGATGATGAGATATGTATTGGGTTTGGAGCATTTGAGGATAATGATATCTTCGGGTTGGTACGCTTGGGTGTACACGAGATGTACTTGTTTGGTGTCGGTATGAGAAGCTACGATTTTGCCTGTGGCATTTTGGATTTCAAGCGATAGGTTGGTCATGGGCTTTGGCTCCGTTCTATTGGTTTATTTATAGTGCTTTAAAGATTTATCAAGAGTTCTTTCAACAACACAGATAGATGTACTGCTAATTATAGAAAAAGCTATCATAATTAAACCGAAATATCTATACTAGGTCGAGATACATTTGTTTTTATATTTATTTTCACATTTTCCATAGAATACTATTTGGATGCAGAGTACTTACGAAGTATCTCTACAATTTGTTCAAAAGAAGTATTTCCTGTAGCAATATCCACAATAAATTCAACAGCAAATACACGTTCCATTCTCAAATGGTAACCATTAATCATCAAAAAAGACTTCACCACTAAATACGCTGTACGTTTATTACCATTATGAAAACAATGGTTTTTAACAAGTGATTCTAAAAACGCCGCCGCTTTGTCAAACAAGCTAGGATACGCATCTTCGCCAAATAAACTCTGCATCGGTCTATGTATAGCAGAATCAAGCAAGGTATGATCTTTGATCCCTGCCTGATCTACATCATTCATTTGTCGCATCATATAATAATGAGCAGCAATCACTTCTTCTTTAGTCAAAAATAGCGTCATATTATCTGTCCTTCAAATCATCAAATATCGCACGATCTTCCTCAAAAACATCATAAAATGCTTCTAATACTTCAGGTCGAACATGTTCAGGAAGCTCTATCTGACGAACCTTTCTTAATATAATCTCACCATCATGATTTTCAATAAATTCAATCTCATCGCCTTGAGAAATATCCAACTTCTCAGCCAGCAACTTTGGAAAGCTAACTCCAAGACTGTTACCCATCCGACCAATTTTACGAGAATATACGTTATGATCTGACTTTTTTTGATTTAGCTTTATCGTTTTGTGCACTCTAATCACCTCTATTATTTGTTTAATCATTCAAGTTATAAAGTTATAACTGTTATAACTTTGAGTAGAGAATATCATAGTTAATAGTAAAAAGCCACCTATCATTATCTAATAGATGGCTTCTTTTATACTTTCATTCAAGAATCTAATCACATGTATATTCTTTCATCAATTGGAAAATCACTTCGCCCAATACTGCTCAGCAATCTTCTGCCCTTGATTGATTTTTTTCCACTGTTCTGCTTCCGTCAATTCGTTACCACCATCGCAAGAAGCAAATCCGCATTGATGAGAAAGTAACAAACGATCTTTATCAATAATCGTAGATGCTTCATCCAACAAGCGAAGAACACGTTCTTCATCGTCTAACGTACTGGTTTTGGAAGATAGTAAGCCTAAAACAACCTCAGTGTTTGGTTTGTCTTTGAACACAGCAAGTGCTTCAAGCGAACCTGCACGCTCGTCATCCCACTCCAAGAAGAAGCGATCATACTTGAGTTGCTTCAAGAACAAGTTCGCAATCTTCACATACGATCCGCCACCCATATTACGAGAATCGTAGTTACCACGGCAGTTATGTGTCCACATTTTCAGTCCAAGACTGTGACCATAGTCGATGACCGTATTGCTAATATCGATAAATTCAGTCGCAAGCGCCTGTACTTCTTCTTGGTTAATATGCTCGCCAGTATACGGAGAGTTCGGGTTATCATCTGCAAATAGTTCCCACAAACAATCGTCGAATTGCAGGATTTTACCGCCCGCTTCTGCAAATTCTTTCACAAATTCAGTATAGGCTTTGACCAGACCTGCTTTGAGTTCTTTCGCATTTTGGTATACGGAATCAGTACCACCGATATTATCTGACCACGACAATTCACCGAAAATATGGGATGGAGACGGTACGCAGAGCTTGGTCTCACGATCGCCTGCATGATCTTTTAGCTTTTTAAATACTTCGATAAAATGATGATTTTTCCCGCCAAGTTCGCCTGTGATCCGTAATCCGATATCTTTGCGTGTCTCATATTTGGAACTTCCATCCGTATCGCGGAAAAAGTATCCATGATCTGCAATATAACGTTCAATCCCTTGAAAGCCCCAGACAAAGTCTAGATGCCACATGGATTTGGAATATTCCCCATCTGTAATGATCGACAGATCATTTTCGATTTCTTTTTCCACGACAGACTGGATCGCTTTCGCTTCCGTCTGCTCATATCCATCGAACTCCTGATAAAATGGATAGTGAATATCATCACGATGCTCGATTTGTGTTTTATATTCTAACAACTCAGCCGGTCGCAACAAGCTACCTACGATTTGAAATTTATCACTCATGTTAAAATCCCCCTTGGTGTTGTTCACGATTAATGATGATTGGTTTATTTTAACATGAGGAGACTTTCTTTACGTAAGCTAAAAAGGTATATCTGGCTATAGTTATTAGCTATAAGAATACTTTAAAACAATTTATTTAAGTTTATTATTGAGTCTATAGACAAGCTTTCATAGGAAAAGTATATCTAGAATATCACAGTAAACTTGTTTACTTTTTAAAATGTTCTTAATTAATAACAGCTTTATAAAAAGAGACCCTTAATAGATGGAAAGCTTACTTTTATCATATGATGTTTGTAATAACTTCATTTTTTCAGTAGTACTCTTTCTAGTACAGATAGAATACTTCCTATTAGTTTTTATTTTCATATCTACTTGAATTTCTATTGAGATAATTTTATTATTAATAATCTTAGATAAATTTATTCCTTTATATTGTTTAGCTATAATTTTAGCTTTTTTCACACTACCTGTCTCACTTTTTATATATATATCTTTAGGAAGCTCTTTAAAGTCTTGAGGTATATGAACTTCTACTATACATGTTTGATCGATATTCATATTACAACCCTTAATAACATTTACTATTTCAAGAATTTCTTTTAAATCTCCATTTTGTTCGAGTTTCAATGCTATTTCTTTTTCAATAAATTGCTCAATCTCTCCAGTCAAGACTTTTATAAAATGAATAAATATCAAAGCTTTTTTTTTATTTATATTTTCTGGTAAATCAGTATCAAAATTGTGAGAAATTTGATTTCTATTTTCAACAATTAACTGAATATATCCTACTATTCTTTTCATTTTGATATCTTTCTCATTATTTTTTTGATTATAAAGTGGTGTTATACCTCTTTCCATAAAAATAGAACTTAATTTGTCTAGCTCATCTCTATTAGTAAGATTACTTTTCAATCTACTTATATCGAATCCAATTGCATTAATAAAATTCTCAAATTCATACCAACTTAAGTTATTTGAGTCGAACAATATTTCTTTCTTAATATGAGCATCAGATATATTATCCATAAAAATTTTGATAGTATATTTCTTACTAAAAGTTTTTTCAAAATACTTTTTAATAAACTCTTCGTTATATAAAATATCTTCATTTTTCATATAAACATCATATAGCTTATTTTTAATATAGGTTTCCCATATTGAATATAAAGATATTATAAAATTTCTTTGTATTATTCTTTGTATTTTTAAACTTATGAAAGGCGCGGACGGCATTAAATCAAAACTGTTTATTAATTCGTCAAGATGCTTATTCATAGTTTCTTTATTCACTTCCGAAGCTCCTCTAATAAGTTATTCTTAAAAAAATTTACTCTTTCAATAACATTATTGAACGCCGTATTTTTACCGTTAAATAATTCTCTATTACATTTTATTATATTTTCTTTATATTCTATTAATTTAATCGAATCATTAATATAAAATATTTCTTCCCCATGTTCATCTATTAACTCAGACACACTTAACATTAATGTATCGTAAATCATTTTTTCAAATTTAACTTGACTTCTTTTTTTAAAAGCATCTTTTCCAAAAAGTTCATAAATAATATCTATTAACGAATAAAAATATTCTTCTGCCTCTTCCACTTGATAAGTTTTTAACAATTTAGTTTGTTTAGCGTAAAGATCAAGTAATTCTTTTGTTCCTAATTTAATTTCATTTTTATATGCACTCTTATAAGCAAAAAAACGCAAAACTAACTCTTTATCTTCCATTTGTAGCTTTTTTTTCTCTAAAATGTTTACCATTTTTTCAAACTTAGGATATTCAACTATATTTATTAACATATCATTAAAAAATCCACCATATAAAGCATTCCTTACTTCTTGATTTGAAAGTTCCATTCCTCCAGTATTAAGTCTCTCAAATATAAATTGTTTTATTTGTTCTTCTGTATCTATATCATAATTAGATTCTTTTACAATTATTGTTGCAGATAAATATCTCCTATGTATTGAGTTTTTAATTTTTTCTGGAAGTTCATAATAAGAGTGTTTATTAAATTCAGGAAACAGATCCAATCCTTCTAATTTAAAATCGTCACTTAAAAACTCAATAATAGTTGAAATTCTCTGCAAACCATCTAAAATCTCATATTTTGCATACTCTACTTCATAAAGAAAAATTGAAGGTATTGGTACATTAACAATCAAACTTTCTATTAATCTAGATTTACGTTTTTTATCCCAAACTCTATTTCTTTGATATCTTGGTTGTAAATTATACCTACTAAAAATCTCTATCACATTTGATATTGGATACCTTGCTTGATCAACAATTATTTTGAATTCTCCATAAGTAAATCTTTTTTTTAAATTATTTTCTTTTCTAAGATATTCATAATCAGATAACAAATTAACAAAATCATTTTTCAATTTATCCACCTCTTTTATTTAATTAAAAAGTATCTTTTAAATAATAATAGCATTATAAGAGTGAAAATTTATATAAATACACAAGATATTAGAAAATAAACTTTAAAAATACTAATCATTCTTTTTAAAATTCTAGAAAAATTAAAAACCCGCTCAAATGAGCGGGCTTTTCTAATGGAGGCGAGGGGAGTCGAACCCCTGTCCGAAGGCAACGTTACATAAGCTTCTACGGGTGTAGTGACAGATTTGATGTCACCCTAGGAACTCCCTGTCACCGGATTCCCTTTGGGTCAGCCTGGTTATCTTATTCAGCACACCTCAGGCGGAGATGTGACAGCGTAGCCCACTATTAGTTGGGCCCTCGTCCTGGCACATGGGCGATGCGAGGGGAGAGCACGCTCACAGGTTATTAAGCTGCGAAAGCGTAGTTAGTTTGTTGTTTGCCGTTTAATAGGCTTTAGCGTTGATAAAGCGGACGCGTCCCCACTACCCGCTACCCATGCTCGAACTACCCCCGTCGAATCCATAAACGCCCCCTTAATATAAGGGTGCTGGATTAGAACGGATCACATGAGTCTCGTTATCCGAATATACAGCAACAGTCTTTCCCTCCATAAGAAAGAACTGTAAAGTGTCGCCTGTATCAGCAATATGCTGTTTCTATTGAAAGAATATACAACGACCACAGACTATGAGTATACCACATTTCAGCATCTTTGAACAGTTGCCTATATGCACAAGCTTTGTTCTCAGCATGGATGAACATGTAATTCCTCTAGCCCTCTATCTGCTTTATAAGCCAGACTAGACGAACATTGTCACTGATTTACACCAGCTTCACTATCCATTTACCCATCTCACTTCATATTGTAACTAACTCGCTACAAATGGGTAGAAATGAGTATTACGCACTTTATACATTAGCGAGAAACTTTTTGATTATCCCGTAATGCCCGTTGAATATCACGATCTGCATCTTTTTTGGCAGCTGTCGCACGTTTATCATGCTGTTTCTTACCTTTACCCAGACCGATTAATAGCTTCGCATACCCGTTACGGATATAGATTTTAAGCGGAACAATCGTATAACCATCTCGCTTAGAAGCACCGATCAACTTGCTTATCTGACCTTTATGCAATAGCAGTTTACGAGTACGTGTCGGATCAGTTGGATTGGCACGGTTACCTTCTTCGAATGGGCTAATATGCATATTGTGTAAAAACACTTCGCCATTACGAATCGTGGAAAACGCATCACCGATGTTGGCTCTTGCCCGGCGCAATGATTTGATCTCTGTACCAGTTAAGACCATTCCTGCTTCATACGTATCTTCGATAAAATAATCATGTGATGCTTTTTTATTCTGCGCTAGAACTTTACTTTCACCCTTTTTAGGCGCCATAAGGGTTCACTCCTTTATTACCGAATTAGTGATCATACTCTACTTACAAATAAAGATCGGCATTTCTCCATCCTCCATCCTCATTCTAAGGTGTACAGAGAAAGAAGAAAGCCGATCAATATCTTATTTATTCAGGTTTTTGTTCTGTTGGTTTTGGTTTGCGTTTACGTGGACGACTCTTTTTCACTTCGCCACCTGTTTTGCTAGGATCTGCTTTGGCAGAAGACGTTTGGATATTGCCTGCTTCTGGATCGAATACAGGGCCTTCTATCTTTTTACGTCTTGGTGCTGGACTGCCTTTACGCTTTTTGCTACTTTCGACAGGACTATTATAGCCACCTTTACCTGAACCGAAGTTGAAGTTGCGAGAGTTGTCTTTACTCGAACTTTTCGGAGCATGAGTCGAAATGCCTTTCGCTTTTTTAGGCGCACCTTCACTATTACTGGTACTCGCAGATACCGTATTTTCTGTAGCACGCGGCTGTTGTGTATTCGGTACACTTACAGCACTCGTTTGACCAGAGACTGTAGACGGTTTACGTTTACGTCTTGCTGGCTTTTTGCTACCACTATCTGCGGTTGGAGCTACAGATGCTGTAGGCGCTTTGCTCGCTTTTGCAGCCTTCGCTGCTTTACCAAACTTCGCCGCTTTACTAGCTGCTTTGTTTTTACCACGATCTCCGCCACGTCCGCCTTTACGATCGCTATCTCCACGTGGAGGACGAGTGCCACGATCTGTGCGTTCAGGACGGTTGCTTTTCGGCATATCTTTCAGCTCAAAGTCGATCGTATGATCTTCCATATTCACACGAGCTACACGTACGGTAATCGCATCACCGATACGATAGATTTTGGAAGTACGTTCACCAAGTAAGATCATTTGTTTATCGTCAAAATGATAATAATCGTCAGTCAGCATACCTAAGCGGATCAGACCTTCTACTGTATTATCCAGTTCGATAAACATACCGAAACTAGTAACACTGCTGATCATACCTTCGAATTCTTCGCCCACTTTATCCAGCATATATTCTGCTTTTTTCAGTTGGTCGGTATCACGCTCTGCATCTACAGCAACACGTTCACGTTCTGACGATTGCTGTGCAATATCCGCCATACGTGAATTTAGGTAATCTTGACGCTTCGGCTTAAGCTTACCACCATTTTCGATCACTTCACGAATGACACGGTGAATAACCAGATCGGGATAACGACGAATCGGTGATGTAAAGTGACTATAGTAATCTGCGGCTAGTCCAAAGTGACCTGAACTGTCTGCGGAATATTTCGCTTGTTTCATCGAACGAAGCATCATTGTGCTGATTACTGTTTCTTCTTTTTCACCTTTGATATCTTGCAACAATTGTTGCAATGCACGTGGATGAACATGATCGCCTGTTCCTTTGATAACATGACCAAAGTTAGAAGCGAATGCTAAGAAGTTCTGTAATTTTTCTTGATCTGGATTCTCATGAATACGATACAAGAACGGCACTTGAAGTGTACTGAAATGCTCGGCTACAGTCTCATTCGCAGCTAACATAAACTCTTCGATAATCTGTTCTGCAACAGAACGCTCACGCTTCACAATATCGATCGGTCTGCCTTTTTCATCTAAAATGATTTTCGCTTCGTCAAAATCAAAATCAACTGCGCCACGACGAGCACGCATCTCACGTAACTGCATCGCAAGTTCACGCATTAATTTGAAATCTTCGACAAGTGGAGCATAACGCTCTAACAATTCTGGATCTTCATCTTCCAAAATTTTGCGTACATTGGTATACGTCATACGCTCTTTGGTTTTGATTACACTGGTAAATACTTCGTGCTTCACGACTTTCATATGCTCATCGAATTCCATTTCGCATGAAAGAGTTAGACGATCTACCTGTGGATGAAGACTACAGATTCCGTTCGATAGACGATGTGGCAACATTGGAATCACGCGATCCACTAGATACACACTACATCCGCGGTTGTAAGCTTCGATATCGAGCTTAGAGCCTTCTTTGACATAGTAGCCTACGTCTGCAATATGCACGCCTAGACGGTAATGTCCGTTGTCTAAACGCTCTACATTAACAGCATCATCCAAGTCTTTGGCATCTTCGCCATCGATCGTGACGATATTTTTGTCACGTAGATCGCGTCTGCCTTGTTCGACGATCTCTGCATCTGTAATGGAATCAGGAGCCGCTTGCGCTTCATCCATAATTTCATCAGGGAAAGACTCTGGCAGTTGATGCTTACGAATAACAGACAAGATGTCTACGCCCGGATCATCTTTGTGACCCAACACTTCAACAATTCGTCCTTCTGCTGCTGCTCTGCCTTCTGGGTAGCTGACGATTTCAGCAACCACTTTTTCGCCTTCGACTGCACCACCGAATGCTTCTTTGGGCACAAAAATATCGCGGTTAATCCGCTTATCATCTGGAATAATAAATCCGTACGTATCCAACCCTTGGAATACACCAACCACACGTGTATTTTTGCGAGTGATGACACGAACGACTTCACCTTCCATACGACCACCTGTCGTACTGCGAGACGTCACTTTAACAAATACGATATCCCCGTTCATTGCGGTTCCCATATCATTGGCATTGATATAGACATCACCATGCTCTTTTTCCTCAGGAATTAGAAAAGCAAATCCTTTGGCATGAGCTTGAATACGTCCACGAACCAAATCCATATGTTCCGGTAGACCATAATGATGAGACTTGTTCTGTACGATGATGCCTGTACGCTCAAGTTCATTTAATATTTTGACCAATTCTTTAAAGTCTGAAGCCGCTTGAATCTCTAGCTGCTGCTCCAATTCTTGATAAGTCATTGGTTTATAGTCGATACTTTTTATTACATCTAATACTTGTTGTTCAGTAATCATATCATTTCACCTCGGACGACCTTCAGGGTAAGCTTATCTTCCCTTCTTGATCCGTATGTATAACTGCATGCATTGTAGCGTTTAGTATACTCATACCCTAGTATACACTAATTTAATCTCACCTATTCAATTCGACCGAAATATTCAGTTTCCTGTATCCTTCTGCATAAAAAAAGAGGGCAGTTCTATTATCCCCTCCTTGGTTGGGAATAACAAAACTGCCTTAAAGGTATTGCACATCATGCACTTCGGCCTTACTTGACTTACGTGGGAATAATGGACAAGCTCGGGAACAATTCCAAGTATAGTTCCCCTATATGAATTCTCTATGAACAATCACTTACCAAAGAGCATCTATTTACAATTGCTTACCATATAAAAATCGCCTGATGCAGTAAAGGTATCCTTTACCACTTCAGGCGATTCATGATTTAACTAAATACCGCTACAAGAATAGCTAGAACAAAAAATCCAATAGCCAGTCCTACTGTTGTACGTTCCAACACCAGTTCCATTCCGCGCGCTTTGGTTTTACCAAAAAGATGTTCCGCACCGCCGGAGATGGCACCAGAAAGTCCAGCACTTTTACCTTTTTGAAGTAGAACAATAACGATCAACCCAACGGAAAAAATCATGAGCAGTACTTTCAAAGTCAATAACATGAATTCCACCTCCTCAAACGAATACGCCGAACATCTATCGTTATCATATAAGAACAACAGTGATTGACCACCACTATCGTATGTAATAATCGTATAGAAAACAGCATTCTTATTTTAGCATATTTTTCAAGTGAAAAGCAATCTTTTTACTCCGATATGTATCGTAAAGTAAGGTTTTGACTCCAGCTCTTCTTTTATAGTGTCAACATATACATAATTTTAAAGAGCACCCATAGATATAAAATATATATAAAAAAACAACCACCCGGCATGATACCGGATGGTTGTCTATCACTTAAAAGTGAATTATTTAGTTAAGCCTCTGTGTGCAGTCAAGTTGTAGAAAGATTTAAGACCATCATATTTAGCAAGGTCACCCAATTGATCTTCGATACGAAGCAATTGGTTGTATTTTGCAATACGGTCTGTACGTGAAGGAGCACCTGTTTTGATTTGTCCAGCATTTGTCGCTACAGCGATGTCAGCGATTGTGCTATCTTCGGATTCACCAGAGCGGTGAGAGATAACAGCTGTGTAACCAGCGCGTTTAGCCATTTCGATCGCATCAAATGTTTCAGAAAGCGTACCGATTTGGTTAACTTTAACAAGGATAGAGTTACCAATACCTTCTTCAATACCACGACCAAGACGCTCAGTGTTTGTTACGAACAAGTCGTCACCAACCAATTGAACTTTGTCTCCCAATTTCTCAGTTAACAATTTCCAACCTTCCCAGTCATCTTCAGAACAACCATCTTCGATTGTAATGATTGGGTATTTATCAACCCATGAAGCCATCAAGTCTACGAACTCAGCAGAAGTGTATGATTTACCTTCGCCAGCAAGTTCATATTTACCGTTTTTGTAGAACTCAGTAGAAGCAACGTCCATACCCAAGAATACGTCAACACCTGGTTTGTAACCCGCTTTTTCGATTGCTTCAACAATAGAAGTCAATGCTTCTTCGTTAGATGTAAAGTTAGGAGCGAATCCACCTTCATCACCTACAGAAGTGCTTAATCCTTTAGCTTTCAATACAGATTTAAGGCTGTGGAAAATCTCAGCACCTGTACGAAGAGCTTCTTTGAAGCTAGGAGCTCCAACTGGCAATACCATGAATTCTTGAACGTCAACGTTGTTATCAGCGTGCTCACCACCGTTGATGATGTTCATCATTGGTACTGGCAATTGTTTAGCGTTGAATCCGCCCAAGTATACATACAATGGAAGATCAAGAGCATCAGCAGCTGCACGAGCAGTAGCCATAGATACTGCAAGAATAGCGTTAGCACCTAATTTAGCTTTGTTAGGAGTACCGTCCAATTTGATCATTGCTTTATCGATACCCAATTGATCAAGAGCATCCATACCAATGATTTCTGGAGCGATGATTTCGTTAACGTTCTCTACTGCTTTAAGAACGCCTTTACCCAAGTAACGAGATTTATCTTCGTCACGAAGTTCTACAGCTTCATGAGCACCAGTAGATGCGCCAGAAGGAACGATTGCGCGACCCAAAGCGCCTGATTCCAAGTATACTTCAACTTCAACTGTAGGGTTACCACGGGAGTCAAGAACTTCGCGTGCATAAACATCAGAAATAATAGTCATGGTTAAATGTTCTCCTTTTAAATCGTTATTTTAGATCATAAATGATCATTACATTTTAATGCATATCTTTTATAGCGAGCAATTACTTACGGCTGTTGACAATAGATGTACCTGTCATTTCTTCCGGTTTAGGTAATTGTGCAAAATCAAGAATGGTTGGTGCGATATCACCTAAAATACCACCTTCACGCAAAGTAACATTTTTATCTGTGACGATAAATGGTACAGGGTTCGTTGTATGTGCCGTCTGCGGACGACCCAATTCGTCGATCTCTGTCTCAGCGTTACCATGGTCAGCAGTAATTAGAGCTACGCCACCTTTAGCTAGAATCGCATCTACGACTCTACCTACACACTCATCGGTTGTTTCTACCGCTCTGATTGTAGGCTCTAGCTTACCAGAGTGACCTACCATATCAGGATTAGCAAAGTTCAAAATGATAACATCTTGACGCTCTGCTTCAATCTCAGCGATACAAGCATCTGCTACTTCACGTGCACTCATTTCTGGTTGTAGGTCATACGTAGCGACTTTAGGAGAGTTAATCAAGATACGAGTCTCGCCTTCTAGTTCTACATCACGACCGCCACTGAAAAAGAAAGTAACGTGAGGATATTTTTCAGTCTCAGCAATACGCAATTGTTTTTTGCCATGCTGTACTAAAACTTCACCAAGTGTATTATTTAGATTCTTCGGTCCATAAGCTACCGTTCCACTTACTGTATTGCTGTATGTGGTTAAGCATACATAGTACAGGTTTTTAGGTTGTGCATGTCCACGATCGAATCCTTCAAATGCTTCTTGAGTAAAGGCTTGAGACAACTGAATTGCACGGTCAGGACGGAAGTTCAAGAAGATCACTGAATCGCCATCACTTACTGTGCCCACTGGTTTTTCTTCACTATCGACAATAACAGATGGTTCAACGAATTCGTCAAACACTGAATTTTGATAAGAAGAAGAAATAACGTTTTCTGGATCTTTGAATGCCGGACCTTCGCCGAAAGCGATAGCACGGTAAGCTTTTTCCACACGTTCCCAGCGTTTGTCACGATCCATTGCGTAATAGCGACCTTGAACCGTAGCAATTTTACCTACGCCAACTTCTGCTATTTGAGCAACCAATCGTTCCATATAACGTTTACCGCTATCTGGTGATACGTCGCGTCCATCCAAGAATACATGAATCAGTACATCATGGAAATCTTCGCGTTTAGCCATATCCAGTGTAGCGAATAAATGATCGATATGACTATGTACACCGCCATCGGATAACAGGGTGAACACATGCAATTTTTTACCGTTTGTTTTTGCATTTGTAAATGCGCCAACCAACGCTTCATTTTGGAAAAAGTCTCCGTCACGAATCGACTTGGAAATACGAGTCAAATCTTGATATACAATGCGACCTGCACCAATATTCAAGTGACCAACTTCCGAGTTACCCATTTGTCCTTCAGGCAGACCTACAGCTTCGCCGCAAGCCGTCAAAGTTGTATGTGGGTATTCGCTTAGATATCTATCATAATTCGGTTTTTTCGCTTGAGCAACACCGTTGCCTTCTACTTCTGCGCGTAGACCGAATCCATCCATAATGATTAATGCTACTGGTTTGGGTGCTGACATTTACTTCGCCCCCTCAACGAGCTGAATGTAAGAATCAGGTTGCAAGCTTGCGCCGCCGACAAGTGCGCCATCGATATCGCTTTGTCCCATATACTCCTTAACATTCTCAGGTTTCACGCTACCGCCGTATTGAATACGAACTGCGTTAGCCACTTCTTCGTTGTATAGACCTTTAACCAATTCACGAATATAAGCGATAACTTCATTCGCATCTTGGGATGTAGAAGATTTGCCTGTTCCGATTGCCCAGATTGGCTCATAAGCGATAACAGTTTCTTTCGCTTGCTCTGCGCTCAATCCTACAAAAGCACCTTCTGTTTGTACTTTGCATACTTCTTTAGTTTGATTAGCTTCACGTTCTTCAAGCTTTTCACCTACACATACGATAGGAGTCAAACCATGACGGAAAGCAGCATGTACTTTTTTATTAACGATTTCGTCTGTTTCAGCAAAATATTGACGACGCTCAGAGTGACCGATGATTACATAGTCCACACCAAGATCTTTCAACATTACGCCACTGATTTCGCCAGTGTAAGCGCCATTGTCTTCAAAATGAAGATTTTGTGCACCGATTTTGATCGAAGTTCCTTTTACTGCTTCAACCAAAGCAGGAAGATTAGTGAAAGGAGCGCAAATTACGCTTTCTACGCCATCTACTTCTGCTTTGCCTTTGATATCTTCAATAAACGCTTTTGCTTCAGGAACGGTTTTGAACATCTTCCAGTTCCCTGCAATAATTGGTGTTCTCACTGCGATATCACTCCTTCTGTTTGCATAACTACAGTATGCTAACCTAAGCCATACTGAAGTGCTTTGTATGACCCAAAGCACCCAAATCTATATCTATTTTAAACTTATTTATCGTTCAATGCCACAACGCCTGGAAGAGCTTTACCTTCCATAAACTCTAGGGAAGCACCGCCACCTGTAGAGATATGGTCCATTTTGTCAGCTAAGCCGAATTTCTCTGCTGCTGCTGCGGAATCACCGCCACCAATGATTGTGTAAGCTTCAGTTGTTGCACAAGCTTCTGCGACTGCTTTTGTACCACCAGAGAAAGGTGCGATTTCAAATACGCCCATTGGTCCGTTCCATACAACCAATTTAGAGTTTTTGATAACATCAGCATAAATTTCACGAGTTTTAGGACCGATGTCTACGCCTTCCCAAGCTGCTGGAATTTTGTCGATTGTTACGATATCTGTGTTTGCATCTGCACTGAAATCGTCAGAAACAACAATATCTACTGGAAGATACAATTTTTTACCTAATTTTTTTGCTTTTTCTACGAATCCAAGTACAACATCCAATTTGCTTTCGTCTAGAAGAGATTGTCCTACTTCATGACCTTGAGCTTTGAAGAATGTGTAAGTCAATCCACCACCAATAATGATGTTGTCTGCAAGATTGATTAGGTTATCGATTACATCGATTTTATCTTTTACTTTAGATCCACCTACGATTGCTGTGAAAGGACGCTCAGGGCTAGTCAAAGCTTTACCCAATACATCTAATTCTTTCTCCATCAAAAGACCAGATACTGCTGGCAAGTGGTGTGCAATACCTTCTGTTGAAGCATGCGCACGGTGAGCTGCACCAAATGCATCATTGACGAATAGATCAGCCAATTCTGCAAAAGATTTAGCTAAGTCTGCATCATTTTTCTCTTCGCCAGGGTAGAAACGTACGTTTTCAAGAACCAAAACGTCACCGTTTTTCAATTCAGCGATTTGTGATTTTACAGCATCGCCAATCGCTTCGTCAGCTTTAGCAACCGGTTGACCTAGCAATTCAGATAGACGCGTTGCTTGTGGAGTTAAGCGTAATGATTCAACCACTTCACCGTTAGGGCGACCCATATGACTTGCAAGTACAACTTTCGCACCTTTTTCAACAAGGTATTGAATAGTAGGTAATGTTTCACGGATCCGTTTGTCATCTGTGATTTTACCGTCTTCCATAGGTACGTTGAAATCTACACGTACAAATACCACTTTACCTGTTACTTCTATATCGCGAACACTTTTCTTATTCATTATATTGTTCCTCCATGCCCTGAATTTTGATTAACGAGCAATTTAAAACAGATATTCATTTAGAAAAAGCGGAAACACAAGAAACCTGTTTCCGCTTTATGGAATTAATATTTATTTCAGTTCACGAATGATTCTTACGCTTTGTTAGCGAAGTACTCAAGAGTACGAACCAATTGTGCTGTGTAGGACATTTCGTTATCGTACCAAGCTACAGTTTTAACCAATTGGTGGTCACCAACAGTTAGAACGCGAGTTTGAGTAGCATCGAATAGGGAACCGAAAGTCATACCTTTGATATCAGAAGAAACGATTTCGTCTTCAGTGTAACCATAAGTTTCAGCATCAGAAGCAGCTTTCATAGCAGCGTTAACTTCATCAACAGTAACTTTTTTCTCCAAAATAGTTACCAATTCAGTAAGGGAACCAGTTGCTACAGGAACACGTTGTGCTGCACCATCCAATTTACCTTTCAATTCAGGGATAACTAGACCGATTGCTTTAGCAGCACCAGTTGTGTTAGGAATGATGTTTTCAGCAGCTGCACGAGCACGACGGAAGTCACCTTTAGCATGTGGAGCATCCAAAGTGTTTTGGTCGCCAGTGTAAGCATGAATTGTAGTCATCAAGCCTTCTACTACTCCGAATTGATCTTGCAATGTTTTAGCCATTGGAGCAAGACAGTTCGTTGTGCAAGAAGCACCAGAAATTACAGTTTCAGTACCATCAAGAATTTCATGGTTTACGTTATAAACGATTGTTTTCATTTCGCCAGTAGCTGGAGCAGAGATAACAACTTTTTTAGCACCAGCTGTTAAATGTTTCTCAGCTGATTCTTTAGTTGTGAAGAATCCAGTACATTCAAGAACGATATCCACACCAAGATCTCCCCAAGGAAGTTCTTCTGGGTTACGGTTAGCTAGAACTTTTACTTCTTTTCCGTTTACTTTGAAGAATCCGTCATGAACTTCAACTTCGCCGTCAAATTTACCTTGAGTTGTATCATATTTCAACAAGTGAGCCAACATTTTAGCGTCAGTCAAATCGTTAATTGCTACCACTTCAATACCTGCTACATTTTGAATACGACGGAAAGCCAAGCGTCCGATACGTCCGAAACCATTAATACCAACTTTAACCATGAGTTAATTCCTCCTAGAGATAGTGTATTTAATTTATTTCAAGACACACCCGTTAAAGGCATGTCAAGACAACATTATAGAGTAAAACTTGTGTGCCGTACCGCTAGACGTGCGAAAATGAAGCAAAAGGACTAGTCTAGTTCTTTCACAATTTCTCTAGCGGCGGCTTCGTCAATGACCAGAATATCTTCCTGACCGAATTTGAGTACAGCATGAATCGATTTGGCCTTGCTACGGCCTCCAGCAATACCGATAACCACTTCCGCTTTGGAAATATCATCGAGCTGAAGTCCCATCGTCAACATCTGGTGCACCGTCTCACCCTGTTCATTAAAATAATGACCGAATGATTCAGCAACAGCTCCAGCGGCATGAATTTCTTCCGCTGCCTCGGGTTCAAGTCTACGGCGACGCACCATCTCCATCGCATCTCCGATTCCGTGCATAATGATACGTGCTTTACGAATCAGACCCACAATTTCACGGATATTCTGATCCTGATAAAGCAATTCGTAAGCATCTTCACGTAACAAATCGGGAATATGCAATAACCGATACTGTGCGCCTACACGCTTTGCCATAGTGGAAGCAATCGAATTCGCCTGAAATTCCATACTCTCTCCAAGTCCGCCTCTTGCCGGTACAAACCAGGCATTCTTGAGAGGTGCCGGTATGGATGGACTGAGTTGCTCGGCGACTTCAGCTAATGTAAAGCCTCCTGTTACAGCAACGACATCGTCCTCACGGATTACACTGAGCAGCGCTTTGGCTCCTGCTCGTCCAAGCTCTTGCTTAGCCATAATAGATATGTCACTATCACCAGGAACGACAATGACTTGTCTCAGCTTATAGAAAGTGCGAATACGTTCTTCCAGATTGGATAATCCAAGCAGTTCCTGAATAATAGGCTCAAGTTCATCAAGCAATTGCTTGCCTGCTTCACTAACCTTCATTCCCGTACTTTCAATCTCAAGCAATCCTTGCGATTTGAGAAGATCGGTCTCTGCACGTAAGACGCGTTCAGTCATATTAAGCGATGTGGCGAGTGATCTTCTTCCAACCAGCCCTACCATCATAACCTGATGCAGAATCGTATATCTTTTTTTGAGTACTTCGGTGAGATCGGGCAGAAGCTGCTTTTGTATTTCTAATATTTTTCGCATGCATTCCACTCCTGCAACTTATCTCGCTCAGTGTCCATTATATCCGTTATTCAATAAATTGGACTTAAAACGTCCCGGCGTAACTTTTTAAGTCCCACGTCTATCTTAACCAATTTTCCATGCAGAAGCAAGTTTTTCATGCAACTATTCTGTGAGAGGTTGATGTTATCGTTTTTCTTGATTATGGTATGAATCGTCAACTTGCTTTTTATAGGTAGATATCCTATAATCAATCGTACTGCTGTTTTACGTGCGCCCGTGGTCCAATGGATATGACGTAGGCCTCCGAAGCCTGAGATCCAAGTTCGATTCTTGGCGGGCGCGCCATTTTAATTAAGTTATAATGTAGTATTGTTTTTATGATCAATACGATTATGTACGTACTTATATGTTCTATCCTATCGTAGAAGTATTTGCGCAACATTAAGTGAATTACCTATAAACGCAGAATACCCTTCAACCAGCCGATGCTGGTTATTTTTATACCCAAAATTAGGTTGCTCTCTTCTTCATTAACCTATTTTGCAGAAGTTCCTTCACTTTTGGTCAGGATAGTTTGACTTTCTTTGACTTTTGGTTTGAATTATCCTATAATGTGGTAAGAACAATGAGTATCTTCTAATACAATATTTGATCTATAATTATTCTATTGATGATGTACAACTTTGAAGGAGGGTTTCTAGTGAGTTATATTCCAATGGTCGTTGAACAAAGCAGTCGTGGGGAACGTGCCTATGACATTTACTCTCGTCTGTTAAAAGACCGCATTATTTTTCTCGGTTCTGAAGTCAATGATGTTGTAGCCAATGCGATTATCGCACAATTGCTGTTTCTGGAAGCCGAAGACCCGGAGAAAGACATCCACCTATATGTTAACAGTCCAGGCGGTTCGATCACTGCGGGAATGGCTATTTACGATACAATGCAATTTATCAAAGCTGATGTATCTACCATCTGTGTAGGTATGGCGGCAAGTATGGGCGCATTTTTACTTAACGCTGGTGCTAAAGGTAAACGTTTTGCATTGCCTAACAGCGAGATTATGATTCACCAACCACTTGGTGGAGCACAAGGACAAGCAACAGATATCGAAATCCGTGCTCGTCGTATTCTTAAAATGCGTGATAAATTGAATAAAATTCTAGCAGAACGTACAGGTCAACCGTTGGAACGTATCGAAAAAGATACAGACCGCGATTACTTTATGACTGCTGCTGAAGCAAAAGATTACGGTATCGTTGATAAAGTGATTGAAAATACACCTCCACAAGGGGTATAATTTTACTCCAGCATGCTGGAACAACACGCGAAAAAGCCTCCGGGGTATAAACCGGAGGCTTTTTTGTATACTTTTTTATTTAAGCTTTGTATGCATCAAGTGGATTCACGCCTGATGGCAACACTTGTTTGAAAGTAATCGGGAATTCTGGCATACCTGCTGCATAAGGTGCGATATCATATTGTTGGAAAAACAGAGTGATTCCGCTATCTGTTAAATAGTATCCTTGATTAGCAGCAATTCCTTTAAAACTATCTTTAAAGTAAAGATCTCCATTTTTTTTCATTTGAGCATTGATAATTTTGTCGATATCTTTACGATAATTGCTATTGGATTTGAGCAAGTCGCCTAATTGAATTTGCTTGCCATCTTTTAATGAGAATGTCATGCCTGTTTGTATAGAACTACCATGCGCCCCACCAAGATATTCATAATCAGTCACTAGGATACTTAGTACACCATTACGATTGTACGTTATTTTATAACCACTATCGATTTCATAAGTGATAACTGAATCTTTAGGAGGTGCACCAAATTCTTTAGCTTGTTTTTGTACTTTTTCTAAATACGTTTGAGCGTGTGCTGCAAAAGCTTTATTAATCGCTGCTTCAGCTTCTGCATTGTCTAGACCGGATACCACTGGATATTTAATATTGGTCTCTGTATAACTGTTCGTTTTGGTTGGTTTTAGAGTGGTTGTTGTTACTTCAATATTGTTTAAGCCCTCTTTGGTTATATTTACAGTACGTGTAGCACCATTCCATACCGCACGATATCCCAATTGATCTGTCACCGCTTTGATTGCTACATAAGAAGTACCGTTGACTATTTTGGCATCATAACTATCCCCAATGGTACTACCATCCAATGTCACAAATACACCGTCATCTGAACCTGATCCTAGAGCAAAAGATGCTTTGTGTTTATCTTTTGTCACTGTTACTGTTTTCTCTTTCGCATTGAAAGTGACTGTAGCACCGATTGCTTTGGCTGTATCTTTCAAAGGAAGCAATGAGCTACCATTGGCACTTACAATCCCTGTAGTTGCAATTGCTTTGCCTTCCACTTGTACATGAATAGCTGACTTCGCATTCGAAGTAGAAGCTTTGGTTGTTGCAGCTTGTACCGTAGAAGAAGTACCTGGCAGAACTGTTACTGTTCCCACCGTTGCCAATGTGGTTGCTAACAAAAATGCAGATATTTTTTTCAAATGTGTTTTAGATGTATTATTTTGAGTTGTTTTCATAAATCATCTCTCCCTTATCATATGTATCATGTTATATTTGGTTTAACCTTTATCATTATACTGTGAACAACCATAGATAGATTTACAAATAACTAAATATCAATTTACAACATAGTCACGATTGCTATAGTAAAAATGATGAAACTGTAAGACATTTTAAGCACAATTGGCTAAATATAGAAAAAACGCTTACCCTGATCGCATACACATTGAACAGGATAAACGTTTCTAATTTGAGGATAGTTCTACTTTAGTAAACTTCTACTATACTGAAACGATACGTGGATTTGCACGTATAATTAGTTACAAATCTGATTATTTTGTCAAAATCAGATTCAATTGTGGCTCCATACTATTAATTCATAGAGTACTGCACATTAAGTGTAGCATTTAATTCGATTGTACCTGGTTCGATAGCTGTACTCGCAGCAGCAGAATCTTCTGTTGCTTTAGCACTTTGTCTCTCCATATAGACTACAGGTGGTGCACTCACTCCTGGATCACTAACAGACAATAGGCTTCCTAGTGAAAGGTTAGCTGCTTTGGCAATCGATTGTGCTCTTGCTTTGGCATTAGCCATCGCTTTAGCAATAACTTGCTCTTGGTAGGTATCTTCATTTTCGATACCAAAACTCACAGATCCAACATTATTCGCTCCTGATTTAGCAGCAGCATCCAACAACGAACCTAGTTTGTCCAGATCACGGTAAGTCACTTGTACACTATGATATGCCGTATACCCTGTAACTTTTTGCTGGTCTTTACCGTTATAGTCATAGTTGGGTTGTACATAGAATTGAACACTCTCAATATCCGCAGCTGGAATCTTCCAGTCTCCTTTGAGTAAAGTATTCAACTTCGCCATTTTCTCAGCATTAGCCGATTGCGCTTTGGCTGCTGTTGTAGACGTTGTTTGTACTCCGATCGATAGGTATGAAATATCGGGTTTGACGGTTAATTTACCTGTACCGCTTACGTTAATCACGCCTGTTGCTGTTGCAGGAGCAACTGTCTCAGCAGCATACATCGTCTGACTAGGCAGTGCTATAAGTGTTCCCATTCCTGTTAATAGTGTACCTGCGATCATCAATGAAGCTAAGGATTTACTTGTTTTCTTCATGCTACTCACTCCTTAAAGGTTATACCTACTAAACGATAAGGCGTGAATAAAAGTTGCATCGTTCATGATTTAACGCTCTGTTTGAAGAAGAATGATCGTTTATTTTGCTGAAGAATAACAAGAATAGAGAGAAGATATTGTCTATTTCACACAACAAGTTACACATTGTTCAAGTTCATCGTGACAAGTTAGATTATTTTTTTTATAATCTCATATAATCCCACCATTATGGACTTTAGAGCTATAATGAGTACACGAGATCGGGAACAATAAGAATGAGGGGAGAGTCACCATGTTAAAAAATAAATGTCTATGGGGTTCCATTCTGCTTATGATGGGTATTCTAATCTTTAATACAACAGCTGTTCAAGCTGCCACTCCAGCCAAGCCGCGTGAAGTGAAGTTAGAATGGAATGGAACCCGTCTTCCACAAAATGGACTTTTAATCGGCGGAAATACCATGATTCCAGTAGTCATGTTGCGTGACTCTATTGGAATGACGTTGCGATACGAATCCGGTGTCAAAACATATACATTATTGCAAAATGATGATCAGCTCGATATGATCATGAGCGGTTCTGGCGTTACTATGCGTCTGAACAACCATCAGTGGAATGGACCTGATGCGGAGGTTGTCAACGGACGTATGTATATTCCATTTGCTGTATT
Organism: Paenibacillus sp. PK4536; assembly: GCF_028594455.2. Classification (NCBI taxonomy): domain Bacteria; kingdom Bacillati; phylum Bacillota; class Bacilli; order Caryophanales; family Paenibacillaceae; genus Paenibacillus; species Paenibacillus sp. PK4536. The sequence continues at coordinate 1,383,437 of NZ_CP126313.1, read as the reverse complement.
GCGAGATGGCTTTGGTTACCAGAGCTCGTGGAATGCTTTTCAGTTGAAATTGAATTTTGCCAAAAAAGGGATCTTCCTGAGCTAAACGAATATCTCTATACAAAAAACCGCCACAGAAATCTGTGACGGCACGCCCTCCATATCGTATGGGGGGCTTATTGGTTTTCTAATTCTTCTTTGCTTACTAGACTGACTAAAGCGTTTACAGCAGATTCTGAATCTGCGCCTTCTGCACTAATGTATACTTCAGTGCCCGAACTGATCGCAAGGCTCATAATGCCCATGATACTTTTAGCATTCACTTTTTTATCATCTTTTTCAACAAAAATCTCTGAAGAATATTTATTCGCTTCCTGTACAAACAATGCTGCAGGTCTTGCGTGTAATCCCGTTTTCAATCGAACAACAACCGGGTGTTTTGTCATGAGATCGTTACCCCCTATAATACATATTCATTACATCTATTGAGCGTACCTAAGTAGCTCACAGTGTTTAATACCATGTTCATAACACTATACCATTATAGCACGCACCGTACTAGAAAAAAATAAAGCTTACGTGAGATTATTTTATTCAAGCATAGTGCTCATTACGCATTTTTTCAGCCATCTCATCTAATTTACGTAGCCGATGATTGACTCCTGACTTGCTGACTCCACCTTTGAGCATTTCACCAACTTCTTTGAGGTTGATATCAGGATTTGCTAAACGGACTTCTGCCACTTCACGTAATTTATCAGGCAATTGTTCCAGTCCAATACGGCGTTGGATAAATTTGATGTTATCGATCTGACGAACCGCTGCACCGATCGTTTTGTTCAAGTTAGCAGTCTCGCAATTGACGATACGATTCACAGAATTACGCATATCTCGCATAATACGGACATCTTCGAATTTGAATAGCGCTTGATGCGCTCCGATAATACTCAAAAATTCAATAATTTTTTCGCCTTCTTTGATATATAAAATAAATCCTTTTTTCCGCTCAATACAGCGAGCATTCAATTCGAATTCATTCGCAAGATCGACGAGCGCCTGACACTGTTCTTCATACATCGAAGCAATCTCCAAGTGATACGATGATCCCTCAGGATTATTGACCGATCCACCTGCCATAAAAGCACCGCGTAAATAAGCACGTTTACAGCAGTTTTTACGTACCATTTCGGTATTGATTCCCGGTGTGAACATAAATCCTTCAGAAACAATTTTGAGCGTCGTCAAAATGCTCTGTACACCCATAGGAATACGAACAATATAGACATTATTTTTTTTGAGACGCATTTTTTTGCGCACTAATAATTCGGTATGCACAGCAAAATGCTTTTTGATCAGGGAATAGATCCGTCTTGCGATAGCGGCATTTTCAGTGGAGATATCCAGAATGACTTTTTTGTTGGAAATCTGCACTGAACCATTCATCCGTATAAGCGCAGACAGTTCTGCATGTTCACAACAGTCATCAGCCTCTACCATCGTTAATTCTTTTTTCGTCTGCGCCGCAAATGACAATGGACTCACCCTTTCGATAACATAGATTTTTTAACTTGCTCATAAATATGATGACTTAACTTATCCGCATCATGACGAAGATACGTACCATAAAGTACCAACTTATCCGCGATCACTTTATAACCCAGCGATTCCACTGTTTCTAGATCCAGAATCACTGGCTTGGCTCCTTGTTCGGCATAGCGCTTTTGCATTTTTAAAGGAATCGGATCGTTGTTCACAATCACATAATCAAATAATCGATGACCGACATGCTCATAGATCGCATTCAAATGATCACTCACCGTGTAGTGGTCTGTTTCTCCTGGCTGTGTCATCACATTGCAAATGAATAGCTTGAGGGCTTTGGAATTTAACATCGCTTCTGCAAGCTTATGCACGAGCAAATTGGGCAACAGACTGGTATACAGACTACCAGGTCCGATCAGAATCGCATCTGCCTGTTCGATCGCAAGTACCGCATCAGGCAAAGGTTCTACATGATCAGGTTCCAGAAAAATACGTTTGATTTTTTTACCGGCTTCGGGAATCTTAGACTCCCCAGTGACGATAGAGCCATCCTCCATCTCGGCGTGTAAAATAACAGCCTGTTCTGCTGCTGGAAGCACTTGTCCTCGCACAGCAAATACACGACTCAATTCTCGAACAGCAGTCACAAAATCACCCGATATGTCTGTCATTGCTGCCAGAATCAGGTTACCTAAGCTATGACCTGCAAGTCCTTCGCCTTTTTGAAAACGATATTTGAGCATGTCTGATAAAAGAGGTTCTACATCTGCTAAAGCGGTAAGTACATTACGAATATCACCGGGTGGCGGCATTTTTAGCTCATCTCGCAGAATCCCTGAACTTCCGCCATCGTCTGCAACAGTGACGATAGCGGTAATATCAAGTGGCTTTTCTTTGAGACCTCTAAGCATAACCGACAACCCTGTGCCACCACCCATAACCACGATTCGAGGACGAACCACAGGTAAAGTGGGTTGTGAAATAGACATATCTTTCACTCCTTAATGCCGATCACGATCAGCATCCCTATGACTAACACGTACTGTTTCTGTTTCACTTGCACCAAGCATACGGCCTAAGTACTCAGAAATCGCAACAGAACGATGTTTACCGCCTGTACAGCCAATTCCTATAATAACCTGACTTTTACCTTCATTCCGGTAATGAGGAATTAAAAAGTGTAGCATATCTAATAATTTGGTCAGAAAAGCTTGTGTTTCCGGCCATTTCATTACATATTCGTAGACATCGCTATCTTGCCCAGTATGAGGTCTTAAGTTATCGATGTAATGAGGATTCGGCAAAAAGCGAACATCAAAAATTAGATCTGCATCGATTGGAATACCGTATTTGAACCCGAATGATGTGACGTTGATCGACAAGCGATTCGATTCCAAGTGAGAAAAGCTAGAAATGATTTTCTCTTTTAATTGAGCAGGTTTGATAATACTTGTATCTATAATTTGAGTCGCTGATGTTTTGAGATCATCTAACATCTGACGCTCTAAACGAATACCATCGAGCGGCATACCTTCAGGCGCTAACGGATGGCGACGTCTGCTTTCTTTATACCGTTGAACCAATACAGAGTCACTAGAATCCAGAAATAAGATTTCAGAATGAATCGTATAATGGTTTTTGATATAATTCAGGGATTCAGACAGAGCAGCAAAAAATTCACGTCCGCGTAAATCGATAACCAATGCAACTTTACCGATTTTACCATTGGATTGCTCTATTAATTCAGCGAACTTTGGAATCAGTACAGGGGGCAGATTATCTACGCAGAAAAACCCAAGATCTTCAAGGCTCTGTACAGCAATCGTTTTGCCCGCTCCAGACATTCCGGTAATAATAATCATTGTGGCTATCGATGAATTTTCGCTTTTGCTCATGCTCAAGTACCCTCCCTTTAACGAATCTAGACTTTGATATGATCTCTATACCTTAACGTAACAATAAACCAGCTGCTCCAACAATACCTGCATCATTACCAAGCTTCGCAGGAATAATTTCTACTCCACGTTGCAACGGTTCAGGAGTGAGTTCAGCAAATACTCTACGGATTTCATTGAACAAAATATCGCCTGCTTTGGATACACCGCCACCGATAATAAAGCGTTCTGGATTCAATGTTGCTGCAACAGCAGCCATCGATTTACCAAGATAAAAAGCAGCACGATTAATAATACGGATACTCACTTCATCGCCTGCTTTAGCTGCATCAAAAATATCTTTTGCAGATACTTTTTCGATGGCAGATAATGATGTATGATCGCCACGTTCTACAGCTTCAACGGCCATACGAACAATACCCGTTGCAGAAGATACCGTTTCTAGACAGCCCATTTTGCCACAACCACATTTAATCGCTTCCAAATCAGGCACAACTGAAATATGACCAATTTCACCAGCTAAACCTGAGAATCCTTGATAAATATGACCATTAACAATAATACCGCCGCCTACACCTGTACCTAGCGTATAACAGACACAATCTGTAATCCCTTTGCCTGCTCCACTCCAAGCTTCACCTAGAGCCGCTACGTTAGCATCATTATCGACACGAATCGTTTTGCCTAGACGTTCTTCCAAAATAGCACGGATCGGCACATTCTGAAAATTGATGTTAGGAGCCATCAAAATAACACCAGCACGAACATCAGTGAAGCCAGCGACACCAGCTCCAACACCTACCACTTGATCCCACTCATAAGGTGATTGCTCTACGATATGACGTACATATTTTTCAATATTACCGATAACCGCATCTGAGCTTTTTTCTTTTTCAGTCGGACCTTCGTACGTATGAAGCAATTCTCCTTCTTGATTACAGATACCTACTTTGATAGCTGTACCGCCAAGATCAACACCAATATAAATATTTTCAGACATATGACCGATCCACCTTTTCCATTCAAAGTTTAATAGTTCATGATTTATAAGATCTCTAACCACTACTATGATTATATGTCATTGTATCATCCTTCTAGACATAGAAAAGTATACAAAATGATGAATAAATATCATATATAGGATTAGGCTTGAAAATATATAAGATAGAACATGATTCAGTTGAATGTACGTATCCCACTATAAGCGAACCTTAGATTCTGGTCAAGCGAACCCACGGCTCTGTTGTCTTGTCTAATCTCACCAAAAAGGGAGCCATAATGGCTCCCTCTCCATCTATGTTTTTACTCGTTGAGTGATTCGCTCCAGTCGTGTACCATACTGCCTTCAAGATACTTCTCACAATCCATTGCAGCCATACAACCACTACCTGCTGCTGTAATCGCTTGACGGTAACGTGTATCTTGCACATCACCACAAGCGAATACGCCTGGGATATTGGTTTCTGTTGTACCTGGAGTAACTGTGACATAACCGTGTCCATCCGTATGGATCTGTTCGCCCAAGAAACCAGTGTTCGGTGTATGACCGATCGCTACAAAGACACCGTCTGCTTCAATGACTTCTTCTTGTCCTGTTTCATTGTTCAGCACTTTTAGACCTTTAACACCCATACCGTCTGATACTACTTCAAGCGGCTTACGGTTTAACTGCCATTTGATCTTAGGATTGCCTTGTGCACGATCTTGCATGATTTTGGAAGCACGAAGCTCATCACGACGATTCACGACTGTTACTTCGGTTGCAAAACGAGTCAAGAAGCTTGCTTCTTCCATTGCTGAATCGCCGCCACCGACAACAATTAGCTTTTTACCACGGAAAAAGAATCCATCACAAGTCGCACATGTACTTACACCGCGACCGATATTGTCTTGCTCTCCAGGAATGCCTAGATATCTTGCAGAAGCACCTGTTGAAATAATCACGGATTCGGCTTCTAACTCGCCCATTCCTTCTACTTTTACTTTAAAAGGACGTTGAGATAGATCAACTTGTTCTACCCATCCTGATTTGAATTCTGCACCAAAACGTTCTGCTTGTTTACGCATATTGTCCATTAATTCAGGTCCCATAATACCTTCTGTAAATCCCGGGAAATTTTCTACTTCTGTGGTTGTAGTCAATTGTCCACCTGGTTGTAGGCCTTCAATAATTAACGGTTTTAGATTTGCACGAGCCAAATAAATAGCTGCTGTTAATCCAGCAGGTCCTGTACCAATAACGATTGTTTTATACATAAATAGAAAACCTCCTTGATGTAGTTAAAAGATATATGTGACAAGCTTTCTAATCTACAATAGGTAGACTAGACTTTGCAAGTTCTGTATCCACTCTAAAATAGTCAGTCGGCAATGTCTGTGCTGTTGTCCATTGTCGTAATACCCGCTTGACTTCAGTACGTAATGTCTCTGAAATCTGTGGCTGGATCAACAATTGGCGTAAAGCTTGATACACTTCATCATTATCATCAAATACGTAAGATTGAAGCGCACGTAGCTGTTGTTGTTCATTTCCATGAGCTAACATATGGAGCAATTGAATATATGTAGGTTCTGCATACATATAATGTTCAATACTCACGCTGGGATACGCTGTACTTGTTGATGGAGATAACAACTGATACTGATAAGAAGGCATCAACTCACCAAGCTTAATCTGTTCCAAATGTTCCATATAAAATGCAGGCACTTCCGCTTCTGGCTCAAAGCGCAAAATCATCTGCCATAACTTTTGAGCTTCATCTACCTTTTGCAAATGACAGGCTGCTGTTGCCGCATAATGATAAATCGCCCATTGATGAATCGATTCTTGCTGTTTGATCAGCTTGCGAAAATACGTGTACGCTAATTGATGTTCCCCCAGCATACCAAGTGTAGTCGCTAACTTTAACAAATGTTCTTGTTGAAAAGGAATCATTCGTTTTAGAATATTCATACGTTGCTTCACTTGTTCTGTCTGTCCGAGATGTTGCATCAAAATCACTTGATTACATAACCCATGCAAATGATACGGATCTTGTAAAAGAACCTCTTCAATCTGTATAGCCGCTTCTGTAATCTTCCCTTGATAGTACAGCGCAATCGCTAACTGATTACGTGCTTCATGCAGATCAGGTTGCACCGCTATGATCTGCTTTAGGCTTTCAGATGCTTCTGCAAAATGCCCTTGCTGCAATAAACGCTGAGCTGCATCATAATCACTCACAGGTAACTGCGTATGTGAATCGGTACTTGATGAACGCTTCAATTCTTTATTCAATAGCTCCATCATTTCGCCAGCCTCGTCTAGAAATTGACCTTCTTTATCTAAATCAAGGTAGGTTAACAATGAAGTCTCTGCTTGTTCAAATTGACTCATATTGGCATAATTATTCGCCATATAAAAATGACATTCAACCATTGCAGGGTCTACGCCGTCCAGAATATCAGCAAGTACTTGGTTCGATCCTTCATAATTACCCATCTCAGATAATATACCCGCTAGATTGCAATGATTCACAGGATTATTAGGTTCATATTCAACAGCTTTTTGAAAATATTTCAATGCCTTGTCATAATGATGACGGTCTAATGAACGGACAGCTCTTTCGAAAAAGAAGTTAGCATCCCAATGAAGAGAGATGACTTTACGCCCATCTTCTTCTACTTTTCGCTTATAATCATTCACCGGATCAAGGCACCTCCTTTGTTTCTATACCACATTTATCAATAGTTATATCATTTATTTAGAATTAGACGACTATGATTGTCATGTAAAAATCATTATCAAGTAAGTATATCATATCCCTCTGACACACTAAAGCTACGGTTCTATCACCCTACTACCAAAGTATAATTAGATCCCTGCATCACTGAATAAAGTAGCGATAGAGCCACCTTCCATAATGATGCGTACGGCATGAGCAAGCATCGGCGAAACCGATAATACAGTTAAGCGATCGAGATGCCCTGGAGGTAAGCTGATCGAATCCGTCACAACCAGTTCACGAATATACGGATGATCCAAACGTTGCAAAGCTGCTCCTGAGAAAAGACCATGGGTAGCACAGACGATCACTTCTTTGGCTCCACGCTCTTTCAAACTTTCGACTACATTAATAATCGTTGTTCCTGTATCAATCAAGTCTTCGATAATAATAGGCGTTTTGCCTTCTACATTACCGATCACATGCGTAATAACCGATTCATTATGTGCCGGACGTTTTTTGATCATCATGGCAAAAGGAGAATCCAGACGATTAGCTAACTTTTCCGCCATAGAAGCTCGACCAGCGTCAGGAGATACCACGACAGCGTCTTCTATTTTTTTCGTTTTAAGATAACCACTGATCAGATCCAGAGCTGTCAGGTGATCGACAGGAATATTGAAAAATCCTTGAATAGCCGATGCGTGCAGATCAATTGTAATCACACGATGAGCACCTACTGTTGTCAGTACATCAGCTACCATTTTGGCAGAAATCGGCTCACGTGGAGCAGACTTGCGTTCTTGTCTTGCATATCCATAATAAGGAACGATGATATTGATTGTACGCGCAGAAGCACGCTTCGCCGCATCAATCATCACTAATAATTGGACAAACATTTCATTGATCGGATGCGATAACGATTGCACCAAAAATACATCCATATTACGAATACTTTCTTCATAATGAACATAGGTTTCGCCACTTTTGAATTGAGATAATTTAATTTTGCCTAGCTGTACACCGAGTCGCTCGGCAATCTGAGCTGCTAACTCCGGGCAAGATGATCCTGAGAAAATACGTAATTTATCTTTCATAAGCGCCTCCTATTTCATATCCAGACTCCGTCAACCTAACATTATATTATCGGTAGTTACAGATAGATTATTTATTTCTATCATACCGGAAACCATTATAAAGCGTTAAAGAAAACCATATTCAGAAACTTTCATAAAATTTTCTTGACTAAATGTAGTACGGAACCGTACAATATGTTAATCAAGTCATAAGCCGTTATTATTGAAATGTTAGTTTTGCCCTAAAGAAAGGTGAAGAAAATGTCGATAATAGAATCATCTGATGAGCATACTCCATCGGAAGAGATGGACAAATTAAGCGAATTAAGTAAATTATACCCTGATTTCAATATCGATTGTATGCGTACTTCGATTTTATTAATTCGTACTTCGCATGAAATATTTAATGAAACATCCACTTTGCTTGCTAGACATGGACTATCACCAAGTAAAATGCGTATTTTGGTGCCATTATTGTTACGCAAAAAACCGCTACAACCTTCCGATCTTGCTGAATATTCAGGTGTAACTCGTTCAACAATGACTGGACTCATTAATGGTCTAGAAAAAGACGGATTAATTCGACGTGGTGCACATGAGGATCGCCGAATGACCTCTATTCATTTAACCGATGAAGGTAAGCAATTGATTCATGACACCCTTCCTATCTATATGGAACAGATTGATAGAATGATGTCTCAGCTAACCGATGATGAACAAAAAGTGCTACATCGTTTATTGTACAAGATTCAAGCAGGACTAGAAACATCTAAACAAGGTTAACTTTTTTTTTGGCAAAGTAATACGGAACCTTACTATCAGCCCCCGTACCATATCTTTTTAAGATAACGTCGAGGAGATAGTTTGAATTTTATATTAAAAAAATGATATTTAATTGATGAAGAACAGGAGCACAAACAAGTGAAAATCGTAAAACTAATCCCTATTGTTGTATTAATAGCTGCCCTAGGTATAGGTGGATACTTACTAACTATGCATGGTAAAGATGCTGTCTCTATGGCTGCTCTCAAAAAAGAAGGTGTCCTCACTATTGATACTGTGAACAGTTCATTTGAAGGACAAGCTGGTAAATTAAGCTCTGTTAAAGTTATCGAAGAGCAACGTGTGAAAAAAGGACAAGTTCTGATGACGTTAGATACCAATGATATTGATTTGCAAATCAAAGGAATCAAAGAACAAATGTCTCAAGTCGATGTCCAAATCAGTCAAGCTAGAAGCTCTTTAACCAGTCAAGCTAATAAATTAGCAGAACAAGAAGCCAATGCTAAATTAAATATTCAAGCGGCTCAACTAGCAGAGACTCAAGTCAATCAAGGCGCTCGTGCCGAAGATATTACCAGCCAAGAAATCGCTGTCGATTCGGCTAAAAAATCAGTTGAAATTGCGAATAATTCAGTGACTTCTGCACAAACGGCCGTATCAGCTGCTCAACAAGCTGCTGATTTCGCTCAAACCAGCTTTGATCGTAACAAATCTCTTTTTGATAATGGATTAGCTACACAAGCGAGTGTAGATAGTGCTCAAAATGCTGTAGATACCGCAAATAAACAATTACAAAGCGCACAAGATCAATTAGCGACTGCGCAAAAACAAGTAGAACTCACAGGTAATCAAGTAAAAGCACAAGAAACTGCACTTGAAAAAATGAAAAATGGAGCAACTGCTGAAGATCGTGAGCAAGCTAGTCTCAAAGTAGCACAAGCTCAACAAGCTTTAAAACAAATTCAACAAGGGCAAGAAGATATCGGTAACGGTAAATACAATATCGAATTATTGCAAAAACAAAAAGATTCATTGCAAATCAACCTAGATACACTAAACGTTCAAAAAAATCGTCGTGTGCTAAAAGCAGCGGTAGACGGTAAAGTAACTCGTGTCGTACCCAAAGTAGGCGAAAATGTTTCTGCGGGTACACCGGTAGTCGTGATCGAAACAGGTAAATTGTATTATGACCTTTATGTTGGCGAAGAAAATATCAAAACGTTCAAAGCTGGCGCTAAAGTGAAAACAGATGTGATTTCACTTAATAAAGATGTACAAGGTACTGTTCGTTATATTACATCTGCACCACAGTATGCTGCTTTGCGGATGAGCCGTGAAAAAGGTCAAGCCGACACAACTTCTTTCATTGTGCGTGTCGATGTGAAACGCACATCTGAATTGCTGCCGGGAATGACGGTGGAGGTTCTAACCAATGAAAGCAATAATTGATGAATTCAAGCTCATTCTGAATGGTAAATTTATTTTCATTATCATTATTGCTCCATTGATTATTTCAGCCGCTTTTGGCTATGTTTTTAAAAACAATCAATTAAATGAAGCACCTGTTGCTGTGGTCGATATGGATCACAGCACATACAGTCAACATCTGATTGAACAACTCGATGCTGATCAGTATATTGATATTAATTACATTACGTACAACTACACAGATCCAAATGATTTTTTGTACAATGAAAAATATTTAGGTGTTATTTATTTGCCAGCAGGCTTAGAGAAAGCTCGCGCTCAAGGGAACCAAAGCAATATTGGATTCTACGTGGATACAGCTTTGTCGACAGCGACTGCTAGCTTGCGTACAGGGGCTACTGAAGTCATCACAGCAGAGAACTCTACTGCTTCTTCAGGAAAGCTTGTAGCGATGGGACTGAACGCTACACAGGCTACTAATTTATCTACAGGACTCAATTTGCAGACTCGATTACTGTATAACCCTACGAATAACATGTTAATGAGTTCAGTTATCGGATTTGTAAATACGGTGTTTCTATCGATTCTAGGTGGAGCCACACTGGGGATCGTACCGCGTCTACGTGAACAAGGTTTACTTGCAGGTATGGTGCAGAAACCACTTAGCATCGTTTTCCGAGTTATTCCTTACTCTTTAATTGCGACAGCTTCGATGTACTTGGTTATGGGTTGTCTCAAACAAGTAGGCGGATTACGATTTGAAGCGAATGTATTTCAGTTATTTATTCCATTCATTATGTATACTATCGCTTTATCGTTGCTATGTATGATGGTCGGTTGGAGTGCTTCCTCTCCTGCCAAAGCAGCAGGTCGAATTACGATGATCCTGTTACCATCCTTTATTTTAAGTGGTGCTCAGATTCCTGTAGCGTTGTTACCACCTATTTTGCAACAGGTCAGTCATGCATTACCTCTATCCTGGCACTTCAAATTTTTACGCGGACTTGGTTTCCGTGGTGGAGATCTAAAATACTTTTCACAAGAGCTAGGTGGATTCTTGATTCTTATCACTTGTATTCTGTTCGTGATCTTCTTACTGATCTTGAACGAGCGTCGTAAAGCACGCAAAGCTGAACGGGATGGTGTGAATACTCTACCTGAAGGACCTACAGATAGCGGTACAACTGTAGTTACATCTGATACTAATGTGAATACAACATCTACTGATTCATCTGCTACTTTACCTTCTGGTGGTAAACCACAAAAAGTATAATCGTACTCGTAAGTACATTTCAAACAAGACCAATAATATAGCATGATATACCATACAAATAACCCTTTAACTGAATTCAGCTAAAGGGTTATTTTTTATCCATTTAAAGGAACAAACGAACGTTGACGTTGTTCAAACACTGCCAATTGCTGCACATTTAACTCTTGCAACAATGCTCTAGCTTCATCCAAATGATCGCTTAATTTCAACGGATCATGAGCATCAGAGCCTAGCGTTAACGGAATATCAAGCGCAATCGCTTGCTCCACGATACGACGACTGGGGAAGATTTCTTTGCAAACTTTAGATAGACCGGATGAATTAAGCTCCATCACCATATCTGCCTGTTTTACCGCTTGCAGCGCCATATCTTCCAGAGCAATACGCTCCTCTGTCTCTTCTGGCAAAGGCACATAACCAAAGCGCTTAATCACATCCAAATGCCCTACAATATCATAAAATCCTGTCGCACACGCTTTGCTGATTGCATCATAATACTGGCGATACACATCCAGTACATGCTTACCTTCCCAACCTGCGGTCTGGCGAAAATCGGAGATATCCCACTCTCCTAGAAAATGAACCGAACCAATCACATAATCAAAAGGATACTGATTCAGAATATGCTGAATCTTCTCTTCATATCCTTCAATATAGTCTGCTTCCAAACCAACTTTGATCGCAATTTGATCACGATACTTTTCTTTGAGCATCAGACATTCTTCAACATAACGAGGCAATTCATCCATAGGCATCGCCATTTCAGGATAATACGTTGCAGGATCGACATGAATCAGTGGCAGATGATCCGATAACCCTAGATGAGACAACCCGATAGCGATACCTCGCTGTACATACTCTTCTAGCTCACCTACAGCATGTCCACAGCGTGCATGATGGGTATGATAATCTATTTGCATAGACTTTCGCCTCCGCTCTTAATCTTTGCGTGGACGCTCATGACGGCGATCCAGTTCAGCCAGTACATCATCTAAAGGCAATTTACGCTCTTGTAATAATACTAACAAGTGATAGATCAGATCACTAACTTCATAACGAAGTTCATCATTATCTTGGTTTTTAGCTGCAATGATCGTTTCAGCCGTTTCTTCGCCTACTTTTTTCAAAATTTTATCGATTCCTTTTTCAAATAGATACGTTGTATACGCACCTTCAGGACGATCACGATCACGGTCAGCAATCATTTGTTCCAGTTCTGCTAAAATGGCAAAGCGATCTTTACCAGAAGCCAATAACGTTGCATCTTGTTCTTCATTATTATTAAATGTTGGTTGATTATCCACTTCATTCACCTCATTATAGAAACAGCTTATTCTGCCTGTATGGCAAGCAGGGCCTTTTGCATGAACCATGACTAATAACGTATCTCCATCACAATCATAAGATAGCGATGTAATCTGTTGGGTATTGCCTGATGTTCCACCTTTATGCCAGTATTCTTGACGAGAACGGCTCCAGAACCATGTCTCTTGAGAGTCTAGAGAGCGTTGTAACGATTCTTGATTCATATAAGCCATCATTAGTACTTGTTTGCTATTCTGATCCTGTACGATCGCAGGTACAAGTCCATCAGCATCCCATTTGATATTAGCGACCAGTTGTTCCCAAGATAAAGACTGATGAATAATCTCGTGTTGAAAATCAGATCCACTCATCGAATCTCCACTCCTTTGTCTTTTAACTGATTTTTAAGCTCAGGAATACCGATCTCTTTGTAATGAAAAATAGTAGCCGCTAGCCCGGCATCAGCTTTGCCTTTAGTGAATACATCATAGAAGTGCTCTGATGTTCCTGCTCCGCCTGACGCAATAATCGGAATATTAACCGCTTCACAGACAGCGGAAGTCAGATCAATATCAAATCCATCTTTGGTTCCATCCGCATCCATACTGGTTAGCAGAATTTCACCAGCTCCACGTTGTTCAGCTTCTTTGATCCATGCCAATGCACGAATACCTGTAGGTTTGCGTCCTCCATGAGTGTACACTTCCCACTCGCCCCATTCCGGGTTGAACTTTGCATCTACCGCAACTACAATACACTGTGCTCCGAATCGCTGTGAACCATCATTGATCAATTGCGGATTGAGCACTGCTGCTGTATTGATTCCGATCTTGTCTGCACCCGCACGTAGAATATTTTTCATATCTTCGACTTTAGAAATACCGCCACCTACTGTAAAAGGAATCGATATTTCACCCGCTGTTCTGCGCACAACATCAATCATCGTTTCCCGGCCTTCAATCGAAGCTGAAATATCCAGAAATATAATCTCATCTGCACCTTCCCGATCATACAGAGCCGCTAATTCTACCGGATCACCTGCATCGCGCAGATTAACAAAATTCACACCTTTGACGACTCGCCCTTCTTTAACATCAAGGCATGGAATAATACGCTTTGCAAGCATGGTTCGCCCTCCTCAAGCTTGATAACATTTACTGAATCGTACGTAAAGCTAATTCCAGATCAATATTGCCTGTATAGATTGCTTTTCCTACAATAGCTCCGCTAATTCCTTCTTCACGACGTGCTGCTAACTTCACTAGGTCATCCAGTACAGTTACTCCACCAGAAGCAATCACTTGTTTACCTGAAGCTTGAGCAATTGCTGCAATCGCATCAATATTAGGACCTTGCATCATACCATCACGTGAAATATCGGTAAAAATAAACGTTTCGGCTCCTTTAGCCGCTAATTCTTTGGCTAACACTTCTGCCTTCACTTCTGAAGTCTCTAACCAGCCACGAGTCGCTACAAATCCATTACGTGCATCGATACCAATTGCTACACGATTGCCGTATGTACCCAATACAGACTCTGTAAATTCACGATCTTCGATAGCGGCTGTACCGATAATGACACGACTGACACCAAGATTCAATAACGTCTCTACATCTGCCAGCGTACGTAATCCGCCACCCACTTGTACAGGTACAGACACAGCATTAGCAATACGACCAATTAACTCATGATTGACAGGATGCCCTGCTTTGGCACCATCCAAATCGACAAGATGGACATATTGTGCTCCTTTTACTGTGAAATCAGTAGCTACAGCCACAGGATCATCATTATAGACAGTTTCCTGATTGTAATCGCCTTGAATCAAACGGACACAGCGACCTCCTCGAATATCAATAGCAGGATAAATAGTAAAAGAAGACAATATGATTTCCCCCTTGATTATATAAGTCATTCGATAAAATATATAAAATCTATTTAACGATTTCTTTTCAACTTAATTCGTTCGCTCAACCGTACATAATGCTAAGAAATTGCGTAATAACAATGTACCCAATTCTCCACTTTTTTCAGGATGAAATTGCATACCGTATACATTATCTCGTCCTACAATGG
Source organism: Paenibacillus sp. PK4536 (assembly GCF_028594455.2). Classification (NCBI taxonomy): domain Bacteria; kingdom Bacillati; phylum Bacillota; class Bacilli; order Caryophanales; family Paenibacillaceae; genus Paenibacillus; species Paenibacillus sp. PK4536. Next base: position 1,368,375 of record NZ_CP126313.1, on the reverse strand, counting down.
CGGTAACCGGTTGCCCATAATCACATACAGCAATCAGATCATCTGCATGATCGGGTTTGACATGATACGAATGAACGAAGTATACATGCCCGTTATAAAGGTCACGCACTAGCGGATGATCTGGTTGTTTGTACTCTAGTCGATTCCAGCCCATGTGCGGAATTTTGTAATCACTATCTTCGAACTTCACTACTTTGCCCGGTAAAATATTCAGTCCTTGATGAATACCATGCTCTTCACCTTCTGTAAATAACAACTGCATCCCTAGACAAATACCCAACAAAGGCTTACCACTGTTGGCAACTTCAAGTACAACATGATCCATACCGCCTTCACGAATATGATTCATTGCATCTCCAAAAGCCCCTACACCTGGTAAAACGACACCCTCTGCATTCAGAATCTCATCACGATCGCCTGTGACTATACCTTCATAGCCTAATCGTTCAATCGCTTTGCTGACACTATGCAGATTGCCTATTCCATAATCAACAATAGCGATCGCCATCTGTTATAGCACTCCCTTCGTCGAAGGTACTCCTGTCACACGTGGATCAATCGTTGTTGCTTCATCCACAGCACGTCCTAATGCTTTAAAAATCGCCTCAATCATATGATGCGTATTTTGCCCATAATGTACGATGACATGAAGAGTAATTCGCGCTTCTAAAGCAAATTTCCACAAAAATTCATGAACCAGTTCTGTCTGGAAACTGCCTACTTGTGAAGAAGGATATTCAGCACGATATTCAAAATGCGGACGATTACTCACATCAATCACCACTTGTGCCAAAGCTTCATCCATCGGAATAAATACACTGCTATAACGTTTAATCCCACGTTTATCACCTAATGCTTCACGTAGCGTCTGTCCAAGACAGATACCGATATCTTCTACCGTGTGATGATCATCAATCTCAATATCACCTTGTGCTTTGAGATTTAGATCGAAATGTCCATGCTTGGTGAACAAATCCAACATATGATTTAGAAAAGGAACATCTGTCTCTATTTCAGAAATACCTGTTCCATCGACGTTAAAAGCAAGCTGAATATTCGTTTCATTGGTTTTACGGCTGACATCGGCTTGACGTGTATTCTGGTTTTCAGTTGACATACCTATACCTCCTGCTTGGGTTCTAAAGTATCTATGGGTCAAAGCTTAACCTTCTTGTTCCAAACGAATCGCGATTGCGCGTGCATGACCTTCTAATCCTTCATGACGAGCTAATTCCATAATCGTATTCCCATTCGCAAACAATGCTTCTTTACTATAATAGATCATACTTGATTTTTTGATAAAATCATCGACATCTACAGGGGAAGAAAAGCGCGCTGTTCCATTGGTCGGAATAATATGATTCGGTCCAGCAAAATAATCACCTACTGGTTCTGAACTGTAATTTCCGAGGAAAATCGCTCCTGCGTTTTCGATCATGCCTACATAATTCATCGGTTGTTCGACCATAATCTCCAGATGCTCAGGAGCAAGTCGATTGACTACATCGATACCTTCTGCGATCGTTTCTGTCACAATAATTGCTCCATGATTCTGAATCGAAGCATTAGCAATAGTTTGACGAGGCAATGTTTCTAATTGTTGTTGTACTTCTGAAGCTACAGCAGCTGCCAGCTGTTCAGAACAAGTTACTAGAATGGCAGAAGCCATCTCATCATGTTCCGCTTGAGATAACAAGTCTGCTGCAATATAAGCTGGATTCGCATATTCATCTGCTAGTACAACAATTTCGCTTGGGCCTGCAATGCTATCAATATCAACAACACCGTATACTTCCCGCTTCGCCAGTGCAACATAGATATTACCCGGTCCGCAAATTTTATCCACCGGTTCTATACTTTGAGTACCATAGGCTAGTGCCGCTATCGCTTGAGCTCCACCGACACGATACATTTCAGTCACTCCTGCTTCTGCTGCGGTGACTAGAATATAAGGGTTAATTCCTTCTTTACCACCTGTTGAAGGAGGGGTCACCATCACGATCTCTGGTACACCTGCCACTTGAGCTGGAATCACATTCATTAGTACAGAAGAAGGGTAAGCTGCTTTCCCACCGGGAACATAGACACCGACACGTTTGAGCGGACGAATAATTTGTCCCAATAGACTTCCATCCGGTTGTAGATCCATCCATGAGTTACGTTTTTGCTTTTCATGAAATTGACGAATATTATGAGCCGCCGCTGTAATCGCTTGGACAAAAGAAGGTTCTACTTCTTGATAAGCTGCTTGTAACTCTTCATCGGTGACACGAAGCAAGTCTGCTGTCAGGTCTGCACCATCGAACTGCTTGGTATACTGTAACAAAGCTTGGTCTCCAGTGTGCTTGATATCTTGCACAATTTGCTTCACAGTTGCATTTTGCTCTGGTGATCCATAATCCACTTCTCTTCGCAAATCAAAATCTCGTGCAGATACGATCTTCACTGCTATTTCCCCCTTATCTGTCCCACTGTGTTCTGTTTATCTAGGGTGTAATATATCCATCTATACAGATTACTTTATATTTATTCAAGTCATGTTGGCTCTGGAATCACCCGTTGCAATTGATCGCATAGCTGTTGAATTTCTTCATTTTTCATCCGATAACTGACACGGTTAGCAATCAAGCGACTAGTGATACCAAATAAAGTCTCCATTTCAACTAATCCGTTTTCGCGTAATGTTTCTCCCGTTTCGACCATATCCACAATACGATCAGCAAGACCAATCATCGGTGCAAGCTCGATCGAACCGTTTAATTTAATGACTTCAACTTGTTGCCCTTGCTCCCGGAAATATTGAGAAGCCACATTTGGATACTTGGTAGCTACACGTTGCTGAATACCGGGCTTCCAATCCGGTAGACCAATTACAGACATCCGGCAACGAGCTATACCCAGATCCAATAATTCGTATACTGCTCGATTTTCTTCAATCAGTACGTCTTTACCAACAATACCGATATCGGCAACTCCATGTTCCACATAGATCGGTACATCGACTGGCTTGGCTAGAATAAATTCCATACCCACTTCAGGTAAATGTACAATTAATTTCCGTGAATCATCGACATCTAAAGGAACCTCAATCCCTGCTTTACGAAAAAGCTCTGCTGCCTTTTTATAGATACGCCCTTTTGGCATCGCAACTTTAAGAATTTGTGTCATAGAAGGGTACATCTCCCTGTTATTTACTGTATATCTGATTACGTTTTAGATAGAAATGATTTGTCCATCGGTAAAACGAATTGTCTGACTATAGTTCACTGTTAATGGATGAGTATCCGCAGATGGTTCTAGTCTGTGAGTCGCTTCGATATGTTCAGTGATCACAATTTTGCCTTGGCGACGAAGTTCTGTAGCATGTGCGAATGCTTCACGTCGACTATTTACATCATAAGCGATCAGTACGGGCGCTTCTTCTTGTGGTAAAAGAAGATTAACCCCGTCCAGTATCCGATTCGTTTTCAAAGCAAATCCTGTAGCAGCTACAGGTCTTCCGAATTGGGTAAGCAGATTATCATACCGTCCTCCACTACATACAGGAAAGCCCAGCTCTGCTGCATACCCTTCAAATACCATACCTGTATAATACGAAAAGTCTCCAATCATCGTTAAATCGATCATCACATGCTCAGATACGCCATACGCTTCTAGCACTTCCCATACTTTGCACAAATGCTGAATCGAAGCGATAGCACGTGGATTACTACTTAACGCTGTCGCTTGACGACAAATATCTTGCGCTCCACGCAAACGAAGCAATCCTTCTAATTCTTGGCGCTGTTCTGAAGACAATTGAAAATGTGCTAACTGTTCTCGGAAGCCAACAAAATCACGATTAAGCAACGTTTCTTTCAGTGCTTCTTGTTCGATCGTTTGATCCGGTAATACTTCTTCCAATAAGCCTGTCAAAAACCCAACATGTCCGAGTGAAATTTTGAATGTTTCTACTCCTGCTGCTTGCAATGAAGCAATCGCTAAAGCAATCACTTCTGCATCTCCTTCAGCCGAATCATTTCCTACTAATTCTGCACCGGTTTGAAAAAATTCTGTCTCCCGTCCCGCTTTTTCTTCAATCGAGCGGAACACATTGGCATGATAAGACAGACGAACAGGCAATGATTCTTCTTTTAAAACAGAACCCATTACACGAGCGATCGGTGTGGTCATATCCGAACGTAATACCATCGTTGTTCCACGGTTATTTAACATTTTATATAGTTTGCGATCTGATGTAGAACTAGCTACACCAACCGTATCATAATATTCCATTGTAGGCGTTATAATCTGACGATAGCCCCACTCAGACATGCAGTCCAGTACATTGCGTTCAATATGACGCAATTTGGTTACAACATGCGGTAGATAATCACGTACACCTGCGGGCTTTTCGAATCCTTTGGGCTTGGACAAAACAGTCACCTCTAATTGATCAATATTTTAACGCTTTAAAGTGTTACTTTGCTAATAAAGTAAAGGATATTGGATATAATAACACAAATCGATATCGACCGTCAACGCAACTTTACCTGTAAATATGTATTCCAAAGTAGATGGGTTTATCAGATTTTTATATTTCTAATTGTATCATTAACCATACGATCAACCTAACTAATCCTAGCTAATCATATCTCACATTATTTCCCGGAAAATAAAAAAACCACCTTAGCTTTAAAGGTGGTTTTGCACATACAGACTTCAACTGAATCATGTCATGACAACTGTTAGGGACTTGGTCTTTTCACAGCGTCTGTTTTGGTTGTACGACTATTTGATTTTGCTTGTTTTTTGTTTTTGTGTCGTCCAGATAATGAAGCTGGAATACTGCCTAGCAATACCCATGAGAACGATACTCTTCTAAAGACCATTTGTACGAAGACGGCTGAAATGATTAATGCACATAACATTCCGCCATAGATCCAGATAAAATAACCTAATGTGCCTAATGTAAGAAATTCTCTTGTTTCACGATAGTAAGCCAATACAAATGGATGAACTAAATAAATCGCAAACGATAATTCTCCTAATCGGCGCATAATCGCTAATACCCATTTGGGAGCTATCCGATTAAGAATAAAAGCAGAGTGAAGTAATACTAATGAAGATAACATCGTATATACATTCCACATCAGTTCATAGACTAACGAATCTAACCATTCATTGGTCATACGAGCACTATACCAGATTTGTACATAGATCAATCCAGTAACTAGCCAAGTACCCCACAACAATATCGTACTAACTCTTTGCCTTTCAGACATGTCTGTCCATTTGCTCATGAGCCATGCACGAAATGGTTTGAAATAAATCGCTACAAATGCACCCATCATATAGTAAGAGAAATATGAAATCGCCAGACTGCCTTTTGTAGCATAATGAAGATCGTACTTATTCCAGATTACGAATCCCCACTGCAAAGCAAGCCCGATTGGAATCGCCCAACGTGCTACCCAACGCTGACTTTTCAGCAAAGCAAGCATAATTGGAAATAGAAGATAGAACTGCACACTAATAAATACAAAATACAGATGAGTATAGGCAGAACCATGAGTGATCGCATACCAGTAATCCCCTAACAATTGAAGTGGGGGATCATCTAATTGACCACGCTGAGCAAGCTTATACCAGAAATACAAAGCCGATATCAAAACATACGGCAACAAAATATAGAGCATTCTTTTTTTATAAAAGCTCCCGATTAGTTTGCCTGTAAGTGGTCTGTCATAGTAATTATAAAACAATACAAAACTACTCAAAAAGATAAATGAAGGTGTTCCATACTTAAAGAAAATATTTAGAAAATTAAACAGATAATAAATCGACGTATTCATCGCTTCTGTCGTTGCCACCGATGTAGAATGAACATGCAGTACCCCAATAATGGCAATCGCACGGAAGAAATCAAGCTGTGTTAGCCGTTCCTTCTTTATTTGATTCAATGTAAAAGCATCCCCTTATTCTTTAAAATGGTACATCAATATGATGCAATATTTCGACTTATTCTGTTCCCGAACAAGTCCAGAAATGCTGCGCTCTTGTACCACAACGCTCTTGTAAAGCTATTTAATGCAGTAGATCTTCATCATTTTTGAGATTTATCGTATTCTCCGGATTGCGACGAGTTAAGACACGCAACGGATTACCACCAACAAATGTACCTGCGGCTACATCTGTATGTACAACCGATCCAGCAGCAACGACTGCACCATCACCAATCGTAACACCTGGCAAAATCGTAGTATTTGCTCCAATCATCACTTCATCGCCAATCACTACATTCCCTAAGCGATATTCACGAATTAGATATTCATGAGCAAGAATCGTTGCATTGTATCCAATTACCGTATTTGTCCCAATCTTTATTTTTTCCGGGAAAAATACATCCACCATCACCATCAGTCCAAAAGCCGTATCTTTGCCGACTTCCATATGTAGCAAGTGGCGGTAAATCCAATTTTTCCATTCCAAGATTGGACAATACCGCGCAGCTTGAATACATATAAAGTTCCGAACGCCTTTCCACGGGCTGACTGTGCGATAAATCTGACGCAAGGCATTAGGTCCCTCTTTGACAGGAAAACGCTCGGTTTTTCTCATCGATCGACCGTATCGCCAAGCACCAATTCATATAGATCACTCATGCTGTGCAAAATATACTGTGGATGATACTTGGACAGCTCTTCCTCACCTTTAAGCGACCAGGCAACAGCCGCTGACATTACACCTGCTGCTGATGCAGACTGCAAATCGGCAGGACTATCACCCACCATCAGTGTACGCTCAGGAGAAGAACCTAGAGCTTCCATAGCACGTTCAATCGGTTGAGGATGAGGCTTGGTATGCTCAACATCATCCTGTGTAATAATCACCTGCATAAATTGGTCCAATTGAAACATTTCCAATACTTTGAGCGTATTCGGACGAATTTTGGTTGTCACTACACCCAATTTAATCCCTGCTGCTTGTAAACGTGTTAATACTTCGTTCACTTCTGGAAAAGGAGCCACCATCGCATCATGATGAATCGCACTATACTCACGATATGCTGTAACATAAGAAGTTACATCGTCCACACCTGAAAAAGCACGTAGTTGCTGTTCCAAAGTTAATCCCATATGAGGAATAATCTGTTCTCTAGTTAATGGATTCAATCCATTACTTTCCAACGTATTGATAAACGAAGCAATAATCAACTCATTGGTATCTACAATCGTTCCATCCAAATCTAATAAAACCGTATCAATCATAAATTCACTACTCCTTGCGTTCATTGTGAATCTTATCTTCTTTTGGATGATCATATCTATCTTTAGCAGTAGATGATGAATCAACCGTTGGTGCTGAAGAAGATCCTGTAGCTTTATCGTGTTCTGTGTCTACTTCATGTTGAGCTACTTTAGATGACACAATAGGATCACTATAATGCTCTTTAGATAGACCTGCACGACGACGAATAATGATTAACAGAATAGCCGCTACAATCAAGATAAGCGATAACAATTGGGATACTCGGATATTTCCGTATCCTGGCTCAATCGCTCCCTGTTGGAATCCAAACCATGTCATTGGAGTCCAAAGACCATTTACAATAGCAACTAACCATTGCGGACCTTCAAAAGTAAGACTATCTGTACGAAGTGCTTCAATAAAGAAGCGTCCAATTCCATACCAGATCAGATACGAGAAGAAGATCTCTCCACTACGTACGAAAGCACGACGGCGTAATACACATAAAGCAATTACACCAACAAGGTTCCAGATCGACTCATACAAAAAGGTAGGGTGATGGAACACGCCATTCACATTCATCTGATTGACGATAAAATCAGGCAAATGAAGATTACCTCTTAAAAAAGATTCTTCTACAGGGCCACCATAGGCTTCCTGATTTACAAAGTTCCCCCAACGCCCAATCGCTTGTCCGACAAGCAAATAAGGTGCACATAAATCCATAATTCGCCAGAAGCTATATCCTTTTTTACGTGTATAAATGATCGCACAAATAATCGAACCTATTAATGCACCATATATAGCGATACCGCCATTCCAAATTTTAAAAACATCCCAAAAGTTATCTCTATAATCCGGCCAGCGAAATGCTACATAATAGATACGTGCTGCAATAATAGCGGAAGGAACACCGAATAGTACCAGATCCATAAAAAATTCTTGTGGAATCCCGAATCGACGTCCTTCACGAATTAATAGCAATAACCCGACTAATGCGCCGGTACCTAGAATTAATCCGTACCAGTGCACCTGAAGCGCTCCGATTGAGAAAGCAATCGGGTTAATTAATGATGTCCCCATGTAACACTCTCCTTAGTCCAGTTCATCCAGATCTTCAGCAATCGTTTCCGTTAATTTATGAGTAAATTGCAATGCTGCATTATAACCCATACGTTTTAAGCGGAAGTTCATCGCTGCCACTTCAATAATAACAGCTAGATTTCGTCCTGGGCGTACTGGAATCGTTACTAAAGGTACATCTGTATCAATAATACGTGTCGTTTCTTCATCCAATCCGATACGATCATACTGTTTTTCTTGTTGCCATGCTTCTAAGCGCACGACCAGAGTAATTCGTTTGTTGTTACGAATCGCACCTGCACCGAACAAAGTCATCACGTTGATAATACCGACTCCACGAATTTCAAGTAGGTGGCGAATCAATTCAGGAGCTGTACCATGAAGCTGATTATCCGAAGTTTGACGGATTTCTACCGCATCATCGGCAATCAGACGATGTCCACGTTTGACGAGTTCTAGAGCTGTTTCACTTTTACCAATACCACTACTACCTGTAATCAGCATTCCTACACCATAAAGGTCTACCAATACACCATGAATCGTAGCCGTTGGTGCTAATTTTTTCTCCAAAAAACCTGTAATACGGCTGGATAAAATCGTTGTCGCCAGATTGCTACGTAAGACAGGAACATTATGCTCTTCACTGCTCGCAATCAACTCTTCAGGTACTTCAAGTCCACGTGTAATTACAAGACAAGGTGTCTCATCATTACAAAGGCGTTTCATACGATCTGCTTTTTCTTCATGAGTTAACATTTTGAAAAACGCAAGCTCGGTTCTACCTAGAATTTGTACACGTTCTGTCGGATAATATTCAAAATACCCTGCCATTTCTAATCCTGGTCGGTTCAAGTCATCTACCATAATATTTCGTTTTAAGCCAAGTCCTCCAGATACAACTTCAAGCTGGAACATTTGTACCAATTCTGAAACTTTCACATGTTTGGCCATTCTGTTCTTCCTTTCTCTAAGTAGGTTGCTTATCCTGTATGGTGTATTCTATGTGATTCATAATCCAAAGCCAAACGATCATCGCCAAAAAGATAGATTTTTCACAAACCATCCTTTTCCGCACTGTACATAATATGTCCAATGTACTCATCGTAATAGAAAATGCTAGTTAAATCAATTATATTGGCAGATTCACTTACAAATCTATAGATTGTTTACACGTCTAACTCTACTACATGTTCATTATCCGATATGCGCATTTTATCATAAAAAAAGACTTACCCTTCTGATCGAAACCAGAATAGTAAGTCTTTTATCGAATGTTCAATCAGAACTTCTTACGTTATATGATGTAACGGATTAAGAAGGATCTGTGTAGAACAAGTTATCTTGAGATTCTGTATCAAAAATATGAACTTTGTTCATATCAATAGCCATAGTTGCTGTAGCGTTATCACGAGTAGTGGAACGACCATCAACACGAGCAACAACAGTATCTGTACCTACACCGCTCAAGTATAGCAACATTTCATGACCCAAGTTCTCAGATACGTCTACTTTAGCTGTAAAAGCAGTCGCTGGAGAAGCTTCTAAGAATACAGGCTCTTCATGAATATCTTCTGGACGAACACCCAGAATCACTTCTTTACCTGTGAATCCTTGGTCTTTCAAGATTTGTGCTTTACCACCAGGGATAGCAAGCTCAACACCAGCAGCGCTGAATGTTAGACCGCCTGATTTTTCGGACAATGTACCACGGATAAAGTTCATTGTAGGAGAACCAATAAAGCCCGCTACGAACATATTACGTGGGTGATTGTACAATTCTTCTGGAGAAGCTGCTTGTTGAATAATACCATCTTTCATAACAACGATACGATCACCCATTGTCATTGCTTCGATCTGATCATGCGTTACATAGATAACAGTCGTTTGAAGACGTTTAGCTAGTTTAGTAATCTCAGCACGCATCTGACCACGAAGTTTAGCATCCAAGTTAGAAAGAGGCTCATCCATCAAGAAGACTTGAGGATCACGGACAATCGCACGTCCCAAAGCAACACGCTGACGTTGACCACCAGAAAGTGCTTTTGGTTTACGATCTAGCAAATGCTCGATATCGAGAATTTTAGCTGCTTCACGTACACGTTTTTCGATTTCGTCTTTTTTCACTTTACGCAATTTCAAACCAAACGCCATATTAGAATATACATCCATATGTGGGTACAAAGCGTAAGATTGGAATACCATCGCGATATCGCGGTCTTTTGGAGCTACGTCGTTAACAACGCGATCGCCAATGTACAATTTACCTTCTGAAATTTCTTCCAGACCAGCAATCATACGAAGAGTTGTAGATTTACCACAACCTGAAGGTCCAACCAGTACTAGGAACTCTTTATCCTTGATATCCAAATTAACGTCGATAACTGTTGCTTTGTCAGAACCCGGATATTTCTTGAAAATGTGTTCTAAGCGTACGCCTGCCATAATAATAGCCTCCCTGGAATATGAATGTCATTTTGTAATTAAAAGTGTAATAACGTTACATCATAGAGCATATGTCCTTGATCAATCCGTAGTCTGATTTGTAATATCGAGTAGAGTTTACAACATCTTTTCGATAAGTTATAACTTCATTTCAATAGTAAAATCAGCTATGAATTACGGCTGCGAAGGTGATAACGATCGCCTATGTAACCGATTTCTTTTTCTATTATTATCTTACCCTAATCACGCCAAGACATCTATCGACAAACTATACAAAAAAATCATCAGCTTTTTGTCACTTTATACAATAGCAGTGTTAACTTCATCAAAACAGCGTCTTCAAACCGCCGTACATCCAATTCCGTCTCCTGCTTAATTTTGTCCAAACGGTACAATAATGTATTACGATGAATATACAATTGCTTTGCCGTCTCACTAACATTACAGTCCATTTTGAAAAAAGTCTCCAACGTAGCCACTGTCTCTTCATCAGCCAGCATATCTGAATATTGATCTGCTCTAGCTACAAACTCTGCACGGTCTTCATCAGGAATCCGGTACAATAGACGCTCCAAAGACAGTTCCCAGGGAAGATGAATATGATCTTTAACATGAAAAAGTCTACCTAGAGTGACTGTTTCTTTCAATAGAGAGACTTCAGCCAGTAATCGTTCACTAGGAACAATCGGCTTGGATACACCAATATGAAATATACCTACCCATTCACTAGCAATCAATTCATACAATCCTAATGAAAAATCCATCAGTACATCTTCTTCCGTATCTTCTACTTCTATATCAGAGTCACGACCATGACTTTGTTTTAAATCAGAACTATCTTCAATCAGTTCACGATTTGTGAGGATAAACCATTCATTTGGGGATAATGGCAATAATAATACTTCTCCACCAAAATAACTATATAATAGCTTCTCTAATTCTTTGGTTGTAAGCACACCCGTCTGAAGACTATCCGCAATTAATAAAAAAGGAATCATCGAACTGGTTAATCTTTCTTTCAGAAGATACCCATCCGGAATAATCGCTTTTGACTGCCCCATATCTAGCTGCTCTGTCATCCAAGCACTTAGCTGTTGTATCCCTTGTTCACGAATAGACAATGAAGAAGGCTGACTTGCTGTAGCCATAGATGCTGTAAATGCAGGCAACAATAACTCTAACAATGATCTAAGCTTACGGATAACATATTGATGATCACTATCTAGTGACTCTTCTGAATCTTTGGAAGTACTAGAAGCATTTAAAGAAATAGCTTTCGGTTGAATCTGCCATAACGTAACTATAGCAAGATCTTGCTTCACAGCGATCCATCCACTTTCTTCTCGACCCGCTCGATACGTATCTGATTCCCAATCTTTCACAGCCACAGACTGTTCTTCAATACGGTAATCTATGATTGATTCAATATGTTCTTTTAATGTACTCCAGTTCATATCATAAATTCCTTCCATAGCTAGAATCATACATTGATGGCTACTTATTATATAGATAAAAAATCAACATAATAAGACTACTCCATCAAATTATACAAAAAAGCAGACAAAACAAAAAGCACCCTGCTGATTAGCAAGATGCTTTTTAATATGATGAGTCATGAAGGGCTCGAACCTTCGACACCCTGATTAAAAGTCAGGTGCTCTACCGACTGAGCTAATGACTCATATTAAGTTTAAAGTAAATAAAACTGGTGGAGGCTGATGGATTCGAACCACCGAACTCGGAGAGAACAGATTTACAGTCTGCTGCGTTTGGCCACTTCGCTAAGCCTCCATAATGAATACAAAAAATGGTGGCTCGGGACGGAATCGAACCGCCGACACGAGGATTTTCAGTCCTCTGCTCTACCGACTGAGCTACCGAGCCATAACATATTCATTATATATTTTATTTAATTAAAAAAATGGCGGAACCGACGGGATTTGAACCCGCGATCTCCTGCGTGACAGGCAGGCATGTTAACCCCTACACCACGGTTCCAGGGTTATATAACTTTTTGAAATAAAAATGGTGCCGGCGAGAGGATTTGAACCCCCGACCTACTGATTACAAGTCAGTTGCTCTACCAACTGAGCTACACCGGCATATGGTGGTGGAGATTGACGGGATCGAACCGCCGACCCTCTGCTTGTAAGGCAGATGCTCTCCCAGCTGAGCTAAATCTCCAGGGATATGTATGGTAGCGGCGAAGGGAATCGAACCCCCGACCTCACGGGTATGAACCGTACGCTCTAGCCAGCTGAGCTACACCGCCACATTTAAAAACTAGTCTTTCATGATATGCTGTCCACTATTCTTATTTAACATAAGATCTAGTGGCGGAGAGAGAGGGATTCGAACCCTCGCACCGCTAACGCAGTCTAACCCCTTAGCAGAGGGTCCCCTTATAGCCACTTGGGTATCTCTCCATGTTAAATCATATACAGACAGGTTAGTTGCTCCCTGAAAACTGAATCCGAAAACTGAAACATCGCGTTTGTAGATTTTGGATAAGCCCTCGACCGATTAGTATTGGTCAGCTCCATGCCTTGCGGCACTTCCACCCCCAACCTATCAACCTCGTCGTCTACAAGGGGTCTTACATACTGGGAAATCTCATCTTGAGGGGGGCTTCACGCTTAGATGCTTTCAGCGCTTATCCCTTCCGCACGTAGCTACCCAGCGATGCTCCTGGCGGAACAACTGGTACACCAGCGGTGCGTCCATCCCGGTCCTCTCGTACTAAGGACAGCTCCTCTCAAATTTCCTACGCCCACGACAGATAGGGACCGAACTGTCTCACGACGTTCTGAACCCAGCTCGCGTACCGCTTTAATGGGCGAACAGCCCAACCCTTGGGACCTACTTCAGCCCCAGGATGCGATGAGCCGACATCGAGGTGCCAAACCTCCCCGTCGATGTGGACTCTTGGGGGAGATAAGCCTGTTATCCCCAGGGTAGCTTTTATCCGTTGAGCGATGGCCCTTCCATGCGGTACCACCGGATCACTAAGCCCGACTTTCGTCCCTGCTCGACGTGTCTGTCTCGCAGTCAAGCTCCCTTATGCCTTTACACTCTTCGAATGATTTCCAACCATTCTGAGGGAACCTTAGGGCGCCTCCGTTACACTTTAGGAGGCGACCGCCCCAGTCAAACTGCCCACCTGACACGGTCCCTGTACCGGATCACGGTACGAGGTTAGAACTCAAATGCGATCAGGGTGGTATCCCAACGGCGCCTCAACCGAAGCTTGCGCTCCGGTTTCTACGGCTCCCACCTATCCTGTACAAATCGCACCCCAGTTCAATATCAAGTTGCAGTAAAGCTCCATGGGGTCTTTCCGTCTTGTCGCGGGTAACCTGCATCTTCACAGGTATTAAAATTTCACCGGATCTCTCGTTGAGACAGCGCCCAAATCGTTACGCCATTCGTGCGGGTCAGAATTTACCTGACAAGGAATTTCGCTACCTTAGGACCGTTATAGTTACGGCCGCCGTTTACTGGGGCTTCGGTTCATAGCTTCGCTTGCGCTAACCACTCCCCTTAACCTTCCAGCACCGGGCAGGCGTCAGCCCGTATACTTCGCCTTGCGGCTTCGCACAGACCTGTGTTTTTGCTAAACAGTCGCTTGGGCCTTTTCACTGCGGCCCCCTCGTGCTATTCACACTACCGGGGCACCCCTTCTCCCGAAGTTACGGGGTCATTTTGCCGAGTTCCTTAACGAGAGTTCTTCCGCGCGCCTTAGAATTCTCTTCTCACCCACCTGTGTCGGTTTACGGTACGGGCACCTGCTTCCTGGCTAGAGACTTTTCTTGGCAGTGTGAAATCATGACCTTCGCTACTACAATTTTCGCTCCTCATCACAGCCTGGCCTTAGGGTATGCGGATTTGCCTACATATCAGCCTCACTGCTTGAACGGACATCCATCAGTCCGCGTCACTATCCTCCTGCGTCATCCCATTGCTCATAACGGCTTTCGGTGGTACAGGAATTTCAACCTGTTGTCCGTCGACTACGCCTTTCGGCCTCGCCTTAGGTCCCGACTTACCCTGAGAGGACGAGCCTTCCTCAGGAATCCTTGGGTTTTCGGCGGATCAGATTCTCACTGATCTTTTCGTTACTCATACCGGCATTCTCACTTGAATGAGGTCCAGCGCTCCTTGCGGTACACCTTCAATCTTCATTCAACGCTCCCCTACCCCTGATACAAAGTATCAAGCCATAGCTTCGGTGGTGTGTTTAGCCCCGTTACATTTTCGGCGCAAAGTCACTCGACCAGTGAGCTATTACGCACTCTTTCAATGGTGGCTGCTTCTAAGCCAACATCCTGGTTGTCTGTGCAACTTCACATCCTTTCCCACTTAACACACACTTGGGGACCTTAGCTGATGGTCTGGGCTGTTTCCCTTTCGACAATGGATCTTAGCACTCACTGTCTGACTCCCGGAATAAAGTCTGTGGCATTCGGAGTTTGACTGAACTTGGTAACCCTTGCGGGCCCCGCATCCAATCAGTGCTCTACCTCCACGACTCA
>NZ_CP126313.1:1298088-1348088 GCF_028594455.2 Paenibacillus sp. PK4536 | reverse complement strand
TGAGAAGGAATTTTGGCTGCTGAAGATACTCTTGCTGTTGGAGGACGTCTTCCAGAGCTTCCTGTCTGATTACGGTCGCCTGCATCGCCACTTGCCGCTATTCCTGATTTTAACGCTTTATCTAGCTTTTGTTCTAATTGAGCTAATTGCTGTTTGAGTTGTCGAATCTCTGAAGCATCTGTGGGCGTATGACTGCTTGAAGACGTGGTCACTTCTGCCGTATGATCTCCATGTGATCCTGTATTCGGTATACTGCCTAATTTCAACAGAGCCACCTCAAATAACATCTGAGGCTGAGCAGCATACTTCATCTCGGTCTGATAATGATTCAACGTATCAATCATGGCAAACAATTGTTCTTTTGTAAATGCAGCTGCTGTTTCTCGAAAAATCTCGGGATCGAGCATTCGCTCTGTTAAATCTCCTGCTTGTGGGATCATCTTAATCATCAATACATCACGGAAATAATAGAGTAGATTCTCCATACATTTCTCTGCGCTTTTACCTTCTTGCATAAATGACTCTACCATCTGTAGTACTTTGCCGATATCTCCATGTAACAATGCAGAGGCTAGTTCCGCAAACTGTTCAGAAGCGATACCACCGGTCATCTGCAATACTTGAGTATAGGTTACTTTGCCATCTGTAAAAGCTGATACTTGATCCAGAATACTAACTGCATCACGCATCCCACCATCTGATAAACGAGCAATGTATTCTAACGCATCACGATCGGCTTCAATCTGTTCTTCTCCGGCGATCAATGCAAGCCGATCTGTCTGCTCTACTAAAGATACACGGCGAAAATCAAAACGCTGACAGCGTGATATAATCGTAGCTGGTAATCGATGAGGTTCTGTTGTAGCTAGAATAAAAACAACATGAGCTGGTGGTTCTTCCAGCGTCTTAAGCAACGCATTAAATGCTTCTGTTGTTAACATATGGACTTCATCAATAATATATACTTTGCGTCGTACTTCAGTAGGCGCGTATTTGACTTTTTCCCGTAGATCACGAATTTCTTCTACACCACGGTTGGATGCAGCATCGATCTCAAGCACATCCATAATATTGCCTGATGTGATCCTTTTGCAAGTTTCACATTCGTTACACGGCTCTATAGCCGGCCCATGTTCACAGTTAATCGCTTTTGCAAAAATTTTGGCAGCAGACGTTTTACCTGTTCCTCTTGGACCACTAAACAGATAGGCATGTGAAATACGCTCTTCCCGAATGGCATTTTGCAGCGTCTGAATGATATGCTGCTGTCCAACCATGTCCTTAAACGACTGCGGTCGCCAAGCACGATAAAGTGCGATATGCTCCACTTGCTTACCCTCTTTCTTCTTTGAATACTTCATTTAATTATACTATAGATTAGACCTAAGCAAAACATCCGAAGCTCTATTTTACAAACAAAAAACACCTGATGTCCTGAGACAAAAGGTGTTATTGAATACATTATTATATACCGTGCACCTGTTATCGATTATTGCGATCCAAGCGGTTTTTCTGAACCACGACTCAGGATAGGCACTCCTTCGGCACAAGAACAAAACTGCTTATGGCTGCTTTCTTCCGAACCTGACCAGATTCACAGCAGTCCTTTGCGAAGGACCCAGCCGTCAACACCGTATTCAGATACCAGCCTCACATCGACAAAACCTAAAACAGGAATTCAACCTCGCTACAGCGGATTGCGAGTTACAGGGCACCGCTACCTCCCCATCTAGCACGGCATTAAATTATTATAACCGAGAGAAGCTTCTAATGCAATGGACAAGATATTTTGTTTTAAAAAAGTTCATTTTTATCACATAAAGTGGCGCTTCGAATCCTAAACGCCACTAGATTTCAATCTTATGTCACTTTGTCGAAGCTGGAGTTGCAGATCGCGTTGGTCGTCTTCCCGGACTACTTGAAGCACTGCTATTGGTAGGCTTTTTCGCGCCACTGCTTTTGCTTTTCGTATTGGTTTCTTCAGAGGTATCAAACGAAGCTAAGAACTCTTTGTTCGTCTCTGTGTTACGCATTTTTTTGAGGAATCCATCTACAAAGTCTGGCGTTTCGTTCATGTTTTTACGAATATGCCAGATTGTATCTAGTTCTTCTTTGCCAAGTAAATCTTCTTCGCGTCGTGTACCAGAACGACGAATATCGATCGCTGGGAAAATACGACGTTCTGCCAATTTGCGATCCAAATGAAGCTCCATATTTCCTGTACCTTTGAACTCTTCATAAATGATATCATCCATACGTGAACCTGTATCGATCAATGCTGTCGCTAGAATCGTTAGGCTACCGCCTTCTTCTACATTACGTGCTGCTCCAAAGAAACGCTTAGGACGATGGAATGCTGCTGGATCAATACCACCGCTTAGTGTACGTCCAGATGGCGGAATCACCAAGTTATACGCGCGTGCCAGACGAGTAATACTATCTAACAAAATAACCACGTCTTTTTTATGTTCTACCAGACGAAGTGCACGTTCAAGTACCAATTCAGCAACTTTGATATGGTTTTCTGGCAATTCATCAAATGTAGAAGCCACAACTTCACCTTTAACGGAACGCTGCATATCTGTTACTTCTTCCGGGCGCTCATCAATTAACAATACAAACAAATCAATCTCAGGATTGTTGGTGGAGATGCTGTTCGCAATCTCTTTAAGAAGCAAAGTTTTACCTGCTTTGGGAGGTGCAACAATTAGACCACGTTGTCCAAGTCCAACAGGTGCAAGAACATCCATAATACGAGTTGATAGTTTATTCTGAGCGGTTTCTAAGACTAGTTTGTCCTGTGGATAAAGAGGAGTTAATGCTGGGAAATGAAGACGCTCTGCGGCTTGTTCAGGGCTTGTTCCATTGACTGCATTGACTTGAAGTAATCCAAAGTAACGTTCATTTTCTTTAGGTGCTCTACATTTACCAGAGACCAGATCACCGGTACGAAGATCAAACTTACGAATCTGTGATGCTGAAATATAGATATCTTCATGACTTGGAAGATAATTAATCGGTCGTAAGAAACCATAACCTTCAGGTAAAATTTCAAGCACACCTTGCATAAACATCAAACCGCTTTTTTCAGCTTGTGCACGCAAGATTGCAAAAATTAACTCTTTTTTCTTGAGCTGTCCATAATAAGGAATCTGATACTGTTTAGCTAGCTTATACAGATCAGTCAGCTTCATTTCTTCCAAATCGGAAATTTGTAAATCCATAAAATAACCACCTATTCAATTTTATCAAGATTGTTGAGACAAATATAAGCCTACTAATATAAAGATAGGAAAATGGAGAAACTACATGTAAAAGGAGTGTATTATTTCAAATGCGTTCATAGGATAGCATTACCCATTTTGGGAGGAGATATTCAAGAGGTATGTATTTTATTGGAAAATACAAAAGAGTTCTCCTCCCCAACAGAGGGATGACTTCAAAAACGATGGTCTGACCTATTTATACGATTTCTCTCCAAACATCTGCGCCTAAGTTGCGTAAATTCTCTACCAAATGATCATAACCACGATCGATAAATTCAACACCTGACACTTCTGTAATTCCTTCAGGAACCGTTAAACCCGCAATCACAAGAGCAGCACCTGCACGCAAATCCGTCGCTTTGACTTTGGCTGCATTCAGTGGGGAACCTTCGATAATCGCAGAACGGCCTTCTACTTTGATCTTAGCGCCCATTCGTGCTAATTCTGGAACATGCTTAAATCGACTACTGTATACAAAATCACTAAGCACACTAACCCCTTGAGCTTGCGTAAGCAGACTTGTCATTGGTGACTGTAAATCTGTCGCAAATCCTGGATACGTTAATGCTTTTACATCAACATGGTTGTACGTCGGTCTACCCATTACACGAATACCTTCGTCTAACTCTTCGACTTGAACACCCATCTCTAATAACTTGGCTGTAATAGCTTCCAAGTGCTTAGGAATAACATTATCAATCAAGACGTCTCCGCGAGTGGCTGCTGCTGCCACCATATATGTTCCTGCTTGAATACGGTCAGGAATAATTGAATGTCTACAGCCGTGCATTTCAGTGACACCTTCGATACGAATAGTCTCTGTGCCTGCACCTTTAATAATGGCTCCCATCGCGTTCAACAATGTTGCTACATCTATAATCTCAGGCTCTTTCGCCGCGTTTTCAATAATAGTGTGCCCTTTGGCTCTTGCAGCCGCAAGCATGATATTAATCGTTGCTCCTACACTTGCAACGTCCAAATAAATCTTAGCTCCACGTAATTCTTTAGCATATAAATGAATAGAACCATGCTCATTCGTTACTGTCGCTCCTAAAGCTTCAAAACCTTTGATATGTTGATCGATAGGACGAGGCTCAAAATTACATCCTCCTGGCAAACCGATCGTTGCTTCTCCAAAACGTCCAAGTAGTGCACCCATCATGTAATACGAAGCTCTTAACTTTTTGACAGGTCCATTCGGCATAGGAATAGATCTGACATCACTTGGATTAATACGCATCTGGTTTTCACTTTCGTGCCAGCTTACACTTGCTCCAAGATTTTCTAAAATTTCTGCATAAACGGCTACATCGCTTAATAGCGGCAAGTTATCCAACACGACTTCCGATTCCGCAAGCAATGCCGCAGGAATAAGCGCAATGGCACTATTTTTTGCACCGCTGATCGTTACAGTTCCCTGCAACGGGCGTCCGCCACTAATCATTAATTTTTCCATAAAGCTTAATGTCCCCCTACGTGTTTTGCATCCGGTAAACGATACGTGATGTTGAATTTTGGTAATGAAAATGGAAAGACACCGACTAGGCGGTGTTCTTCCCACAATCTATTATTTAAAATGTCTTATACAAAAACAATATTCTTATGCTTTGTTGCTTGTGCCAAACTCACGGATTTTACCGATAACTGTTTGTTTGATAGCATCGCGACCTGGAACAATAAATGTACGAGGATCGTAAGCATCTGGTTTAGCAGCAAGTACTTCGCGAACTGCTTTTGCAAATACGATTTGGTTCTCTGTATTTACGTTGATTTTGGATGTTCCCAAAGAGATTGCTTTGTTGATATCGTTTGTAGGAATACCAGTACCACCGTGCAATACCAATGGAATTTGAACTGCGTCACGAACTGCTTCCATTTCTTTGAAGCCTAAGTTAGGCTCGCCGTGGTAAGGACCGTGTACAGAACCCAATGCTGGAGCTAATGTATCGATACCTGTTTCTTTAACGATACGTACACATTCGTTAAGATCAGCATACATGATACCACCGATAACGTCATCTTCTTGTCCGCCTACAGTACCAACTTCAGCTTCAACAGAAACGCCTTTAGCGTGTGCATATTCAACTACTTTTTTAGTCATTTCGATATTTTCGTCGATTGAATGGTGAGATCCATCGATCATTACAGATGTAAATCCAGCATCGATTGCTTCTTTACATTTGTCAAAGCTAGAACCATGATCCAAGTGAATAGCAACTGGAACTGTAACTTTCAAGTCATGAATCAATCCTTCTACCATTTTAACAACAGTAGTGAATCCGCCCATATGACGTGCAGCACCTTCAGATACACCAAGGATTACTGGTGATTTTTCTTCTTCCGCTGCTCCCAGAATCGCTTGAGTCCACTCCAGGTTATTGATGTTGTATTGACCCACTGCATATTTTCCTTCAAGTGCTTTGTTTAACATGTCTGTCATAGATACTAATGGCATAATGATATCCTCCTTGAGAATGATGGTATTTGTAAGCCGATACTCGCATACGTTGCTTATTATAACACAACCCACTTCAAATACTAAACAAGCAATTTAAAAAGAGCTATGCGTCTTTGCATAGCAAAAAACCTATCTTTGTAGGATAGGATTCTATTTTTGCTGATCGACTTGATTACCGCGCAGGTTTTGATCCACTACATTTCTCATTTCATCAATATCAAAAGGTTTGGTGAAATGACTGATAGCGCCTAAATCCTTAGCTTGTTTGATAATATCTAATTCTCCATAAGCTGTCATCATAATCACTTTAATTTGCGGATGCGTTGATTTGATATGTTTTAAAATTTCTAATCCATCCATGCCTGGAATTTTCATATCCAGAAGAACAAGGTCAGGTGTATCTTGCTCTACCACTTCAAGCGCCGCTTTACCATTTGCTGCCTGATACATTTGGTAACCTTCATTACCGAAAAGTTCCATAAGTAAAATTCGAATTCCGTTTTGATCATCGACAATAAGGATTTTCTTCTGTTCCACGGGTCATCCTTCCCTTCATCGTTGCTAGAATAGTATGCTGTGATTTTTTCTTAATTAGAATGAGGAGGAACGTACAATTCAAACGATTAGTTTACAGATATCAAAATTGACGTCGGATAACATAGTATATAAATTCGCTTTTTATCGTACATTTCCTGCTTGTTCCTAAATTTGTTTCGACAAAAATTAGGTTTACTTTCTAATATTAGTCACTAATTGTAATAACTATTTTATTAGGTTAATTATATAGTTAATTGATCTTATTGAGAAGCTAGTTAGGATAAATACGTGTATGTATACATAAAAAGGCGACTTCTTTCTTCACGAATGGAAGAAAGAAGTCGCCTTATCATCATCTATTGATTAGCCTTGATGTGCAAGTGATGCTTTGACAAATTCACGGAATAACGGTTGTGGACGGTTCGGACGAGAAGTAAATTCTGGATGGAATTGTACTGCTAAGAACCAAGGGTGTTCTGGAACTTCGACGATTTCTACCAATCGACCATCTGGTGAAGTACCCGAGATCTTCATACCCATATTCTCGATTTGCTCACGGTATTGGTTGTTGAATTCATACCGGTGACGGTGACGCTCATATACTAACTCTTCACCGTAACATTCCATAGCCAGTGAACCTGGTTGTAATTTACAAGGATACAATCCAAGACGCATTGTACCTCCTAAATCTTCGATATCTTTTTGTTCTGGTAACAAGTCAATTACCGGATAAGGTGTAGCTGGATTAATTTCAGAACTATTTGCTCCTTCTAATCCTGCAAAAGCACGTGCATATTCGATAACAGATACTTGCATACCTAAACAAATACCGAAGTAAGGAATACTGCGTTCACGGGAATAGCGAATTGCACTGATTTTGCCTTCAATACCACGATCGCCGAAACCACCTGGAACGAGGATACCACCCACACCGCCAAGCAATTCATGTACGTTCTCGTCTGTAATTTCTTCTGCATTGACCCAACGCAATTTGACATCTGCATTCGCATGATATCCTGCATGAGACAATGATTCAACCACACTCAAGTAAGCATCATGTAAGGCTACATACTTACCAACAATCGCAATCTCGACTGTTTTTTCCAAGTTTTTGATACGATCTAATAGGCTCTGCCATTCCGTCATATCTGGTTGAGGTGTATCTAGTTTGAGATGATTTACTACGATCTCATCTAGACCTTCATCACGTAGATTTAGTGGCACTTCATAAAGAGAAGAAGCATCACGACATTCAACTACAGCATTAGCATCAATATCACAGAACAATGCAATTTTAGCTTTCATATCTTCAGACAATTCATACTCTGTACGGCATACAATCACATTCGGTTGGATACCGATACTACGTAATTCTTTAACACTATGTTGTGTTGGCTTTGTTTTCACTTCACCTGCTGCTTTGATATAAGGAATCAAAGTTACATGGATATACATCACATTGTCGCGACCTACATCGCTTTTGATCTGACGAATTGCTTCAAGGAACGGAAGGCTTTCAATATCACCTACTGTACCCCCGATTTCGGTAATTACGATATCAGAACCTGATTCACGACCTGCACGGAATACACGCTCTTTGATTTCATTTGTAATGTGTGGAATCACCTGTACTGTTCCACCCAAATATTCGCCACGACGTTCTTTGCTAATTACGGAGGAATATACTTTACCTGTTGTTACGTTACTGTTTTTGGACAAGTTAATATCAATAAAACGCTCGTAATGTCCTAGATCTAGATCTGTCTCTGCGCCATCATCAGTTACGAATACTTCACCATGCTGGTAAGGACTCATTGTACCTGGATCGATATTGATATACGGGTCAAACTTCTGAATCGTTACTTTCAAACCTCTGTTCTTTAACAACCTACCAAGTGATGCCGCTGTGATACCTTTGCCGAGTGATGATACGACTCCGCCTGTTACAAAAATATACTTTGCCACTGTATGACCTCCTAATTATTTTCCAGAAATTCCGGCGATATATGGGGGGTTACACAGCCCCTTTTCCTTATAAAAAACAAAAAAAGTGACACCCGTAGCTACGGGGCACTTTTATTTATTACAGCATTTGAGAAAATGCGTATACGTTTAGTTATAGGTTTAAATGATAAGCCCAAGCAATAGTTTACTCTGTATCTTAATACCGTGTCAAGACATATCCTCAAGAAAAAAAGCCTGCCTAAAACAGGCAGACTTTGATCCTTATTGATAGAAGATTAATCTTTCTTATCTTCTTCTACATATTCTTCATCTTCGTCTTCATCGTCGTCATCATCTTCGTCGTCGATAACAAGATCAGCTTTATCTTCATCATCATCTTCACCGTCAACAAAGATATCATCGGAATCTTCATCTACTGCATCGTAGTTCTCATCTTCCGGCTCATCTGCATCAACAACATCTTCGTTATTGAATTCTTCGTCTTCGATATCATCGTCTTCTTCATCGTTGATAATACGAGGACGCTTCGCATTAGCGATTGGATCTTCTGCACGCTCAAGCGGATACCAACGTTTAAGACCCCATAGGTTTGTACCTACACAGGCAAAACGACCATCTACATTAATTTCAGTATATAGTTGAGCGATATATTCATCAGTTTGTGCTTTAGTAAAGCCACGTAGTTCTGCAACTTCCTTCATAAGGTCACGGTAGTATAGAGGCGTATTGATTTTTTTCAAAATAGCAACAGCCAAATCTACCATCGGAATTTCGTGTACCTTTTCCGGATCGATTTTTAATTCTTGCGGTGTACTCACTTACGGACACTTCCTCTCGGATCCATTTTCACGCTTTATCATTCACGTTTTTTCGCACAAAAAATGCAAAATGCTGAGTTAAGTAAAACCTATTTATCAGCAAAAATCAAGTTTTTTACAAAAAATCGGATGATTTGCATGTTTTGAGATATAACGTTTTAAATTTGTACCAATATTCGTCGATTACATACGCTCTGGTGCAGATACTCCAACAAGTCGAAGTACGTTCACAATAACGGTACGAACGCTACCTAACAAAGCCAGACGAGCAGCTGTTTGTGCTTCGTTGTCTGTCAGTGTACGTTCTGCTTTGTAATAACTATGCATCATAGATGCTAGCTCGTAGACATAGCGAATCAGGCGGTGTGGAGCATAGTTCTCAGCTGCTAGGGCAACTTCTTGAGGCAATTCGCCCATTTTGTGCAATAGATTATATTCATGCTCACTTGTTAATAAGCTGTAATCAATTGCAGATAACTCAGGCAACTGGATACCTTGCTCTTCGGCTTGACGATAAATACTACAAATCCGTGCATGTGCATATTGAACATAGAACACAGGATTTTCGTTAGAAGTCGAGATCGCCAAATCCATATCAAAATCAAGATGAGAATCGATACTGCGCATCGTGAAGAAATAACGAATAGCATCTACGCCTACTTCTGCCATCAAGTCTTCCATCGTTACAGCTTTACCTGTACGTTTGGACATTTTGACTTTCTCGCCATCTTGGAAAAGACTAACCATTTGCGCAATCAGCACGACCAATTTCTCAGGATCGTTACCCAATCCCTGCATCGCTGCTTTCATACGTGGAATATATCCATGATGATCTGCACCCCAGATATTGATCATTTTATCGTAACCACGACCGTATTTATCTTTGTGATAAGCGATATCTGGTGTCAAATACGTATACGTACCATCGTTTTTGATCAATACGCGGTCTTTATCATCGCCATAAGCAGTCGTACGAAGCCATGTTGCACCATCCAGTTCATAGACTTCTCCACGCTCACGTAGCTCATCCAATGCGTCTAGTACTTGACCTGTTTCGTATAGCGAAGTCTCACTAAACCAGATATCGAACTTCACGCGGAATGCTTCTAAATCACGCTGAATTTTTTGCAATTCTTTTTCAAGACCGTATTGACGGAAAAAGGCAGCTCGCTCACCCGGTGATTGCGATAATAGACGGTCGCCTTCTTGTGCTACTAATTCTTTAGCAAAGCCTTTGATATCTGCACCATGATAACCATCTTCAGGCATCGCTGCATCTTGTCCAAGCTCTTGCAAATAACGAGCTTCAATCGAGCTACTCAAGTTCGATACCTGATTACCTGCATCATTAATATAGTATTCGCGAGTGACTTGGTAACCTGCAAAGTCAAAAATATTACACAATGCGTCACCAAAAGCAGCTCCACGAGCATGTCCTAAATGTAGACTACCTGTTGGGTTCGCACTAACAAACTCAACTTCGACTTTTTCGCCTTTACCGTGTTCGATACGTCCATAGTTTTCACCTTGTTCTGCGACAACTTGGATGACCGGATATAGATAACTTTTGTTCAGCGTAAAGTTGATAAATCCAGGCCCTGCAATCTCAGCGTGTTCAATATCGCCTTGTTTGAGATCGAGGTTAGCGATAATATCTTCGGCGATCTGACGTGGATTCTTTTTAGCGATTCGAGTTAACTGCATCGCAATATTGGTTGCTAAGTCTCCGTGCGCTTTGTCTTTAGGTACTTCAAGCACCACTTCAGGTACTTCTTCACTGCTTACAATATTAGCTGCGATTACTGCTGCATGCACAGCTTCTTTCACTGCACTGCGGCTTTGTTCCAATGGATTACGTGTCATCTTCTACTGCTCCTCCTGTGTTCGCATGGTTCACACTTCGTCTATTTCGTGCGTATCCAATGCCTGTATATGTAAACTGATCTTAAATGTCCCTGTAAGCTCTTCATGCACATACAATTCGTATTCCCAGTTTACACGTCCAAGATGTCCATCTAGCTCTTGTGTCAATTGTGTGGTGTGTGTCGAAAGTGCAAATGTCATAAACGGCGAACGATACGAACCAGGTAGTTGCTTTTCTTGACGAAAAGTCTGATCTGATTCTACCCCACCACGTCTCATAATTTTCACTTCGTGATCATCGATCTTCACGACAGTACGAACTTCCTGCTGAAGAGTATCTGCGGATTCAGTGTAACGAATATATAAACTGCTGCCTTTTTGAAAAGCCTGCCCGATAAATTGAGTTGTGCTTTGCTCTCCATCTTGATCGCTATGCAATGTCAATTGTACCTGATTGAATTCAGTCATAAGATCCAGCTCCATTTTTGATGATGCGCCATGTTAGCTTGTTGAATATAGAACATTTTCACGATTAATTCAATAAGCTCAATCTCTTCTATTGTACCATTATATTGAACCGTACGTAGAGATTCTAAGCAAAAAAATACGTTTTTATTGGAATATGCTTTAGATTCTGATCCATGTCATTGACTTCTGTCTCTACAAAATATACACGAAAAGAAAAGCGACTCCATATAGAGTCGCTTCTACTTTATGCTTACTGTTTATCTGTAGCTACAAATTTTAATGTAGCAGACCATGTTTTACCACCGTCTTTGGTCGTATAGATCGCTGGCGTTAACGAATCGGTTACAGCCAGATAGCCTACATTTTGACTTAAAAACGAAATGTCTGCGCTGATACCATCAATTGTAGCTGGCATATTGTTCCACGTTTTGCCACTGTCCAGAGATCGTCCAACCGCTACTTTACCACCCGCTGGTGATCCGCCTGCAAGATAAGAAATCGTACTGCCTACAAATTGCATATTACCTGGATGTCCACCCGGTTGGGCAGGTCCTTCACCATTACCTAGAGCGCCTGTACCCGGTGCTTTGCCACCGCCGGCTGTCGATTGTCCAAAGACTTGACGCCAACTTTTGCCGCTATCTGAGCTTGCATAGACCGAGTAAGAGACTTGAGACATACCTGCTCCGCCATACAAGATTGCCCATACTTGCTTACCACTCGCATAAATTTCTCCACCAGAGACTTCAAGTGAACCTACGCTAAGCGCTGTTGTCCATTTGTTACCACCATCGATTGTCTCCATAATACGGTAGCCGCTGTTGCTACCTGATACTGTTTTGAGTACCCAACCTGTATTGCTATCCTGAAAATAACCACCGCGCGTATTCGCAGGTGTAGGAATCGCTGTCCATGCTGCGCCACCATTTATCGTTTTGTATACACCTGATGTGGTATATGCAAAACCTGTACTGCCTGATTTCTTATCGATTTTGTTAAATCTAATATTACCTTTATACGGACTTTTCCAAGTTGCTCCGCCATCGGTTGTCGTTAAAAATACAGGTTTTTGTCCAGATTTTGCACTGGCCAATGCCCATCCTTGTGTATTGGTACTAAATTCAATCTGACTGAACTGCCATGTACCCGTATAAATTTTTTGCCAGTGACATCCACTATCCGATGTACCGATCAAAAATCCATTTCCTGCTGCTCGACCTGTCGTTTGACTCAGAAAATCGGTATCGGTAAAATGAATATCTTCTTGAATGCTAGATGAACGCCCTTGCTCCAATTGAGATTGAAGAGTAGAACTATTCACATCACATGCTTTTGACGTTTTGGCAGATACAGGAGTTGCACTGAATCCAACCATTCCTAGTAACAAAACTAATACCATCATTATACTTAACGATGGATACGATCCATATGAAACACGATTATTGTTCATCTTCATCTATTCATCCTCCTAGAATATGTTACATACATGGAATATTCGTCTATGTACTATATAATATTACCCTTATTCATACAAAAAGAAGACCTGTCTTCTTCTATATTATATAAAAGAGGATACAGATCTTCTCAATTCACTCATTTATTTCTAAAATAAATCTCTTATTTGCACAGATCTTCTACAAATTTAGGCAAAACAAATGCCGCTTTGTGTAGACGTGGTGTATAATATTTGTTGCTTTCCATTTCAGGAATAGACGCTTCGTCAACTTGAAGTGGATCATGTACTTTGCTACCCATTGTAAATGTCCATAGACCACTAGGATATGTCGGAATATTAGCACCGTATACATGTACGATTGGGAAAATTTCTTTTACATCTTTATTAACTTGCTGAATCAGATCAGCTTTGAACCAAGGATTATCAGTTTGCGCTACAAAGATTCCATCTTCTTTTAGTGCTTCATAGATTCCTTGATAGAATCCACGTTCAAATAGTGGAGCAGCAGGTCCTACAGGCTCTGTAGAATCAACCATAATCACATCATATTTATTTTTGTTTTCAATAATGTGCATATAACCGTCGTTAACCAATACTTCAACACGCGGGTTGTCGAGTTCGCCAGCGATTTCAGGTAAGTATTTTTTGGAATATTCGATCACTTTACCATCGATTTCAACCAATACTGCTTTTTCTACTTCTGGGTGCTTCAATACTTCACGAATAACGCCACCATCGCCGCCGCCAACAACTAATACATGCTTAGGGTTAGGGTGCGTATTCAATGCAGGATGAGCAACCATTTCATGATAAACGAATTCATCTTTAACGGTAGTCATAACCATGCCATCTAGTACAAGCATGCGTCCGAATTCTTCTGTATCGATCATCGCTAAGTCTTGAAATTCTGTTTTTTCAGTAACAAGTGTCTCACGAATTTTTGCTGTAATGCCGAATACCGGCGTTTGTTTTTCGGTATACCATAATTCCATATTTATTACCTTCTTTCGCATATATTTGTCGGAATCGAAAAGGTCGATGTTACCACATTCATTTCGCATTATACGCGATATAAGACTAGACTGCAAAAGGAACTTTAAAGCCATTCGTATAGAATCCTACGATACAAAAAGATCATACATTTTAAAAAAGGAGTCGAATCCATGAACATCTCAGATATTGTCCAAATGAAGGCACTTGATGCGGCTCCACGTCTACTGGGTCAAATCATTAGCCGAATAACTCCAGCAGGTGAAATACGCTGTCGCATCGTTGAGACAGAGAGCTATGGTGGTGCTGAAGATAAAGGAAGTCATGCTTATGGTAATCGTCGGACAGCTCGTACTGAGATGATGTTTAGACAAGGTGGAACTT
Organism: Paenibacillus sp. PK4536; assembly: GCF_028594455.2. Lineage (NCBI taxonomy): Bacteria > Bacillati > Bacillota > Bacilli > Caryophanales > Paenibacillaceae > Paenibacillus > Paenibacillus sp. PK4536. The sequence continues at coordinate 1,333,883 of NZ_CP126313.1, read as the reverse complement.
CTTACGTCTATCTGATCTATGGTATGTATCATTGTGTAAATGTAGTCACTGGCGATGTTGATGATCCACAAGCTGTACTTATTCGTGCCGTAGAACCTTTAACGAAGCGAGACGAGCAATTAATGACTACTTTAAGACCCACCGATTCACGCCGTATGCGCAATCTATCCAATGGCCCAGGTAAGCTCTGTCAGGCACTAGCGATTGATAAGTCTTTAAATGGTATAAATTTGCTCGCTAGTGGGGGCTTACTTCGCCTAGAACAATCGCCTGTTCTGGAAAACGAGTCATTTGAAATTGAATGTGGACCTCGAATCAATATCGATTATGCTGAAGAATACGCAAGTAAACCATGGCGCTTTTATATCAAAAATCATCTTTATGTTTCTGCCAAAAATGCGATGCCTACTACACTACTATTGGATTCTTAATCTAAAAAAAGATGTCGCTATAGGCAGAAGATTTACTCTGCTAGCGACATCTTTTGATTAGAAGCTTGTATCCATTGATCCATTTGTGAAATGGTCATCGGCCGACCATAATAGTAACCTTGCATCACATAACAGCCTTTAGATTGCAAAAATTCAACTTGTTCTTGCGTCTCTACACCTTCTGCCACTAAATCTAAATTTAGATTATCAGCAATAGCGACAATCGTGCTAATAATGGCTTGCTTGGAAGGAATATCGCTTTTTCGAATAAAGATCTGATCGATCTTCAGAATATCAATCGGAATTTCATCCAAAATGCCTAATGATGAATAACCTGTGCCAAAATCATCTAGTGAAATCTTGACTCCCAATTGCTGTATATATTGCAACTGTTCTACAGTGCCTTCGGTACCGTTCATCGCAATGGATTCAGTAATCTCTAGCTCTACATAACGAGCTTCAATGCCTGTGTCTTGGATCACCTTTTCTACATTGCTTGCAAATTTGGGACATTCAAACATCCGCGCTGACATATTCACTGAAATAGGGACATAGATATGATGTTGCGTTTGCCAGGTCAAATTCTGCTGACACGTTTCTTCTAGCATCCAATGAGTAATCAACATGATCAACCCTGTTTCTTCTGCAACAGGAATAAACTCTGCTGGAGATACCATACCCAGTTCTGGATGATTCCAGCGTAATAATGCTTCCATTCCTGTCAAACGATCATGCAATGAATCCCATTTCGGCTGATACACAATAAAGAGTTGCTTACTTTCAAACGCTCGCCGTAGATCATTTTCCAATTCCATTCTTCGAATCTGACGACGATTCATATCTTCACTAAATATACTGTATTTGTTTTTTCCTGAACTTTTGGATACATACATAGCTGTATCTGCTGCACGCATCAGAAAAGAACGTTCATACCCGTGTTGAGGCACTAGAGCAATACCTATACTGCCAGTGACAAATAACTCAATGCCTCCTAATTGATAAGGCTTCTTAATCACCTCTAAAATTTGTTCTGCAAGCTGTTCAATATCTTCGGTTATCCCTTTATTTGTTGCAATCAAAAACTCATCCCCACCTAAGCGGAAAACAACGCCCTGATCCATCATATACAGTTTAAGTCTGCGTGCTACTTCGACCAGTAATTCATCACCGATATCATGTCCAAGCGTATCATTGATTGACTTGAACCGATCTAAGTCTAGAAAAAGAACAGCACCTGCTTTTTGCGACTTAAATTCTTTTTCAAAATAACGGTGTAATCCATGTCGATTCGGTAAACCTGTTAATGGATCACTATAGGCCATACGTTCCAGAATATGACGTTCTACAAAAATCGCAGCCCATGAAACAGCCAAAATCAAAAACGTCACAACAGCAACCCCTGTAATCAAAAACAGTTGTCCTTTCATCGACTCATCTGCTGAATCGGTATGTGTATAGTGAAATTGAGCTGCCGCCATCCCTGTATAATGCATACCAGATATTGCAAACCCCATCACAATCGAACTATACAATTTCCAGAGACTGAAGTTCGGTCGATTCCGAAAACGACGGAATAAAAATAAAGCAGCATACGACGCTCCCAAAGCCACAAGAACAGATAACATCAAATAAAAAGGATTGTACGTAATTTCAGCATCCATCTCCATGGCGACCATTCCGGTATAATGCATGGTTACAATCCCTATACCCATCGCTGCTCCACCTACGGCTATTTTCCACAAGCGCATCACAGAATCTAACGTGACATAAAAGGCTATGAAAGACGCACTTATGCTGGCAAAAGCAGATAAAAAGGTAGTCCCTACATCATAACGAATATTGACACCTGTATGAAAAGCCAGCATCCCTACAAAATGCATCGCCCATATCCCGCCACCCATTACAAAAGAACCTGAACCTAACCATATGATTTTATGTGTACCTCTCGATTGAGAGACTTTATTTGCCAGATTCAATGCGATATAAGACGCCAATATTGAAATGACTAAAGATAATGCGACAATCGTAAAATTGTAATGAATATACATGTGTTCCATACTCAACCTCCTTGTACACAGCTCTATACTTAATAGAACGGTTACTTCACTTATTTTCGTTATAGCAAATTATCCCAATTTTTGATTTTAAAAAAATAGATGGCAGATTCTTTTACGAATCGTACCATCTATTTTTAATAAAAAGATATCATGTGACTTTGCTTATTCTGTGATGTTAAATTTTTCTGCCATTTTTTGCATTAAGCGTGAGATCGTCATTGCTGCTTCTGCACGTGTTGTATTGTCTTTTGGTGAGATTAATCCATTAGGTCTACCTTGCATAATACCTTCGTTTACTGTTGTTGCAAGGCTTTCTTTTGCCCAATCGGATGTGTTATTACTATCTCTAAATGGTGTAAGCGTCTGATTAGCATCTGTGTCAAACGATGTCGATGGCTCTAAATAGCTTAATGTGTTAGTAAGAATATTCGACATTTCTTCACGTGTAATCTGTTGATCTGGTTGGTAAGAATCGTCTGTATATCCTTTCGTGATGCCTGTAGCAGATACTGCATTGATAGCATTGTAGTACCATTTGTCTGTTGTAACGTCTGAATATGCTTTACTGGATGTGTTTGGTGATAGCTTCAATAAGTTATTGATCATTTGTGTGAACTGCGCACGTGTAATCAATGCATTTGGATCATAATTATTATCGCCGACACCATTCAAAATAGACAAATCTTGTAGTCGGTTAATCTCTGCTTCTGCCCAATGTCCACTCACATCGCTGAAGTTCTGTTTATCTATCGTCACTAGAGTAATCTTGTCAGCATTATCTAGTTCTACATCTGTTGCCTCTCCACTAGCTGCTTCAACAGCATTATCTGTTGGAGGGGTTACTGGCTCTTCTACAGCGGGTACTGGTGTATCTACAGTTGCTGCTGTGACAGGTGCCGGTATTCCTAGAACTCCTGGTGTACGATTAGATCCTACATTGTCGTCATCATCCGATGTTCCTGGGTTCGTTGGTGGATTGGTTGGCGGCGGTGTTTCTCCTTCACGATAATTAATCGTCTGAAGAACACTTGTATTGCCGTTACGATTCAGTGTAATTACCAATTGTCCTTCAGAAGCTGGAAGTTGGATATTAACATTTCCATTTCCGTCTGCTCCAATCGTAATAGTTCCTAACTGAACTGTACCTTGTTCATAGACATCACTTTGTACGGTGACTACATCTCCTGCTTGTAATCCACTTAACTCAATCGTTCCTTGTGTCCCTTGAACATCAACTAGATTTACAACTGGTGTTGCAGGTGTAGTAGGGTCTGTTGGAACTTCAACTCCACTATATGGCAGTGTACCAATCTCTGTTTCGGTTCCGTTGGCTGTTACACGTACCGACAACTCACCTTGTGCATTCGGGAAGGTAAATGTTAATACTGCTTCTCCATTGGCATTAGCTGTTCCCGTTGCTAATACTTCATTAGCTTCGCTATAGATCGAAACTGTATTTCCAACAGCTACTCCACTTACAGTTACTGTTCCTTGATCTCCCGTAATGGTTGTAATGTCAGCGGCTGGTGCTGGGGTCGTTGGAATGTCGATCCCACTGTACGGTAATGTTGTGATTTCAGTCTCGGTTCCATTAATCGTTATACGTACAGATAACTCACCTTGTGCATTCGGGAAAGTAAATGTTAATACTGCTTCTCCATTAGCATTAGCTGTTCCCGTTGCTAATACGTTATTGGCTTCACTATAGATTGAAATTGTATTTCCAACAGCTACTCCACTTACAGTCACTGTTCCTTGATCTCCCGTAATATTAGTAAGATCAGCGGCTGGTGTTGGTGTTGTTGGGATATCGATTCCGCTGTATGGCAAGGTTGCAATTTCGGTCTCCGTTCCATTGATGTTCACTCGTACTGACAATTCTCCTTGTGCATCTGGAAATGTGAATACGATTTGCGCTGTTCCATTGCTTCCTGCTACGGCTGTTCCTAGAGCGTTGTCGTCTGCGTCATACACTGTTACTGTTTCGCCGATTGCTACTCCTGTGATACTGACGGTTCCTTGATCACCTGTAATGTCTGATAATGTTGCGCTTGGTGTTGGTGTCGTTGGAATATCGATTCCGCTGTATGGCAAGGTTGCAATTTCGGTCTCCGTTCCATTAATGTTCACTCGTACTGACAATTCTCCTTGTGCATTCGGGAATGTAAATACGATTTGCGCTGTTCCATTACTTCCTGCTACGGCTGTTCCTAGAGCGTTGTCGTCTGCGTCATACACTGTTACTGTTTCGCCGATTGCTACTCCTGTGATACTGACGGTTCCTTGATCACCTGTAATGTCTGTCAATGCTGCACTTGGTGTTGGTGTCGTTGGAATATCAATGCCACTGTATGGCAAGGTTGCGATTTCTGTGTCCGTTCCATTGATGTTCACTCGTACTGACAATTCTCCTTGAGCATCTGGGAATGTGAATACGATTTGTGCTGTTCCATTACTTCCGGCTACGGCTGTTCCTAGTACATTGTCGTCTGCGTCGTATACTTTCACGACTTCACCAACAGCTACTCCTGTGATATTGACGGTTCCTTGATCACCTGTGATGTCTGTCAATGCTACGCTTGGTGTTGGTGTCGTTGGAATGTCGATTCCACTGTATGGCAATGTTGTAATTTCAGTTTCGGTTCCATTAATGTTCACTCGTACTGACAATTCTCCTTGTGCATTCGGGAATGTGAATACGATTTGTGCTGTTCCATTACTTCCTGCTACGGCTGTGCCTAAAACGTTATCGTCTGCGTCGTATACTTTTACGACTTCTCCGACTGCCACTCCTGTAATATTGACCGTTCCTTGATCACCTGTAATATCTGTCAATGCTGCGCTTGGTGTTGGTGTCGTTGGAATATCAATACCGCTGTATGGCAAGGTTGTAATTTCAGTTTCGGTTCCATTAATAACTACTCGTACTGACAATTCCCCTTGTGCATTCGGGAATGTGAATACGATTTGTGCTGTTCCATTACTTCCGGCTACTGCTGTTCCTAATACATTGTTGTCTGCGTCGTATACTTTCACCACTTCGCCGACTGCCACTCCAGTAATATTGACGGTTCCTTGGTCACCTGCGATGTCTGACAATACAGCATCAGGCGTTGGCGTTGTTGGAATATCAATGCCACTGTATGGTAACGTTGCGATTTCAGTTTCGGTTCCATTGATGTTCACTCGTACTGACAATTCCCCTTGAGCATCTGGGAATGTGAATACGATTTGTGCTGTTCCATTACTTCCGGCTACTGCTGTTCCTAATACGTTGTTGTCTGCGTCGTATACTTTCACCACTTCGCCGACTGCTATTCCAGTGATGTTCACTGTTCCTTGGTCACCTGCGATGTCTGACAATACAGCATCAGGCGTTGGAGTCGTTGGAATGACAACTCCACTGTATGGTAATGTTGCGATTTCCGTTTCCGTTCCATTCAGTGTTACTCGTACTGACAATTCCCCTTGTGCGTTCGGGAATGTGAATACGATCTGTGCTGTTCCATTGCTTCCAGCTACGGCTGTGCCTAAAACGTTATCGTCTGCGTCGTATACTTTTACGACTTCGCCGACTGCTACTCCTGTGATATTGACGGTTCCTTGATCACCTGTGATGTCTGATAATGTTGCGCTTGGTGTTGGTGTCGTTGGAATATCAATACCGCTGTATGGTAAGGACGCAACTTCAGTTTCCAATCCATTTGTCGTTACTCGCACTGACAATTCTCCTTGAGCATCTGGGAATACAAATGTCAATGTTACTTGTCCGCTTCCATCTGCTGTTCCTGTAGCAAGCAATTCATTATTAGCACTATAAATATTGACTGGAGCTGCTGCTGTAACACCAGTAATTCTTACTGTTCCTCGATCACCGATGATATCTGTAATTACAGCATCAGGTGTTGGTGTCGTTGGAATGTCAATTCCACTGTATGGCAATGTTGTAATTTCGGTCTCGGTTCCATTCATGGTTACTCGTACTGACAATTCTCCTTGTGCATCTGGGAATGTAAATACGATTTGTGCTGTTCCATTATTTCCAGCTACTGCTGTTCCTAGAACATTGTCGTCTGCGTCATATACTTTCACCACTTCTCCGACTGCCACTCCAGTGATGTTCACTGTTCCTTGATCACCTGTGATATCTGACAATACAGCATCAGGCGTTGGTGTCGTTGGAATATCAATGCCACTGTATGGTAACGTTGCGATCTCAGTCTCTGTTCCATTGATGGTTACTCGTACTGACAATTCTCCTTGAGCATCTGGGAATGTAAATACGATTTGTGCTGTTCCATTACTTCCAGCTACGGCTGTTCCTAGTACATTTTCGTCTGCGTCGTATATTTTGACGACTTCGCCGACTGCTACTCCAGTAATATTGACGGTTCCTTGATCACCTGTGATGTCTGTCAATGCTGCGCTTGGTGTTGGTGTCGTTGGAATGTCAATTCCACTGTATGGCAATGTTGTAATTTCCGTTTCGGTTCCATTAATAACTACTCGTACTGACAATTCCCCTTGTGCATTCGGGAATGTGAATACGATCTGTGCTGTTCCATTACTTCCTGCTACTACTGTTCCTAGTACATTGTCGTCTGCATCGTATACTTTGACGACTTCGCCAACAGCTACTCCTGTGATGTTCACTGTTCCTTGATCACCTGTGATGTCTGTCAATGCTGCGCTTGGTGTTGGTGTCGTTGGAATATCAATGCCGCTGTATGGTAACGTTGCAATTTCCGTTTCCGTTCCATTAATGTTCACTCGTACTGACAATTCTCCTTGAGCATCTGGGAATGTAAATACGATTTGTGCTGTTCCATTGCTTCCTACTACGGCTGTTCCTAATACATTGTCGTCTGCGTCGTATACTTTCACCACTTCTCCGACTGCCACTCCAGTGATGTTCACTGTTCCTTGATCACCTGTGATATCTGACAATACAGCATCAGGCGTTGGTGTCGTTGGAATATCAATGCCACTGTATGGTAACGTTGCGATCTCAGTTTCGGTTCCATTGATGTTCACTCGTACTGACAATTCCCCTTGTGCATCTGGGAATGTGAATACGATCTGTGCTGTTCCATTGCTTCCTGCTACGGCTGTTCCTAATATATTGTCGTCTGCGTCGTATACTTTCACCACTTCGCCGACTGCTACTCCAGTAATATTGACGGTTCCTTGGTCACCTGTGATATCTGACAATACAGCATCAGGCGTTGGCGTTGTTGGAATATCAATTCCACTGTATGGCAAGGTTGTAATTTCAGTTTCGGTTCCATTAATAACTACTCGTACTGACAATTCTCCTTGTGCGTTCGGGAATGTAAATACGATCTGTGCTGTTCCATTACTTCCGGCTACGGCTGTTCCTAATACGTTGTTGTCCGCGTCGTATACTTTCACCACTTCGCCGACTGCTATTCCAGTGATGTTCACTGTTCCTTGGTCACCTGCGATGTCTGACAATACAGCATCAGGCGTTGGTGTCGTTGGAATATCAATTCCGCTGTATGGTAATGTTGTAATTTCAGTTTCCGTTCCATTGATGGTTACTCGTACTGACAATTCTCCTTGAGCATCTGGGAATGTGAATACGATTTGTGCTGTTCCATTATTTCCAGCTACTGCTGTTCCTAGAACATTGTCGTCTGCGTCATATACTTTCACGACTTCGCCGACTGCTACTCCAGTGATGTTCACTGTTCCTTGATCACCTGCGATGTCTGACAATACAGCATCAGGCGTTGGCGTTGTTGGAATATCAATTCCACTGTATGGCAAGGTTGCAATTTCCGTTTCTGTTCCATTCACTGTCACTCGTACTGACAATTCGCCTTGAGTATTTGGAAAAGTAAAGTTCAAGATAACAGTACCATCCGTACCCACTATCGCTGTACCTAATACCTGCTCATCTTCACTGTATACTTTCACTGTAGAGCCGTTTGTAGCATTAGCTACACTAACTGTTCCTTGATCTCCAACAATATCAGATAACACTGCTGTTGGTGTCGCTGGATCAACTGGCACTTGAATACCTTGATAATCAAATGTATTCACTGTCGTTTCTACACCATTAATTATTACACGAGCAAACAATCTACCTTGAGCTTTCAAGAATTTAAAATTAACAATTGCTTGTCCATCCAAGTTAGCTACGCCTGTACCTAAAATCTGATCGTCGTCGTCGTATACTTTGGCTATTTCTCCTTCGACCATACCTATCACCGTAACAACTCCATCAACACCTAGTACTTGTGTGAACTCGGCTGTCGGTGTATCTGCTGGTGGAGCAACTGCTTCTGCTGCATACGTAACATTTACAATATTACTGTTTACTTGGTTACGAGATAAAATGACAGATACTTGTCCGCCTGCTGGTAATAATTCAAGTTGAATAGTCACTAGACCACTACCATCTGCAATTCCTGTTCCCAAAACAGTATTATTTGAATCCAGTACCCAAATCATATCACCTGATTGAACATTACTTACTTTAATCGTATCGCTATTACCAACGTTATTAAGCACTTGAATATCTGGTAGTGCCAAGACAGGAGTCGGTTCAGCCAGATACACAACAGGTGTTGGTACACTATCAATAGCACTGTGTGTATTTGTAGCTGAGATCGTACCGCCTGTTGAATTCAAAGTCACATTTAAAGTAACACTTCCGCTTGCAGCTACAGTTCCTGTACCTAAAATGGAACCCGCTTCTGCTATTGTAACTTTATTTCCTTCTGGTAAACCCGTAACTGTAACGGTATCTGAGTTACCTGTATTATTCACAACAGTAATCGAAGCTGCTGGAATAGGAGGTACGATTTCTGTCGGATAATTAACAGAAACCGGTTCACTTTCTAATCCCAAATATTCTACAGTAGCACTAATTGCACCACCTGTTGGGATTAAGATTACATCAATAACCGTTATACCATTAGCTAAAGCCGTTCCAGTACCGATTAAATCTGACCCTGAGTAAATATTTACTTTTTGACCTTCATCTAGATTTTCTATTGTGACTGTGTCGTTATCGCCATAATTATTGGCAGGTACAATATCTTGCGAAGGAATAGCTGGAATTAAGATAGAGCCATATCCAACCTGGATTGCTGCACTTTCTACTGTATTACGAACAAGACTTACACTGATCACGCCACCATTAGGTGCTAGATCGGTAGCTACTTTTGCTATGCCATTGCCATCTGCTGGCGCTGTTCCAATTAAAGAACCGTCAGCATAAACGTTGATGATATCTCCATTTTGTAATGCTTTTACAGTCACTGCTGAGTTGCCTGCAATGTCATTAACAATAGAGACATTTGCTTGTAAAAGGGAAGCTACAACTTCAGTTGAATAATTGACCAGTGTTGCAGCACTTTCTACACCGTTGCGAACCAAAGTAACTCCAACTGTACCACCTATAGGTAGCAATGTTGTATTTAATGTTGCTTTTCCATCTGCTTGTACAGTTGCAGTTCCTAATAGGGAGCCTGCTCCGTATACTTCAATACTATCGCCTGTTGTTAATCCACTTACTTGGACAACATCGTTATTACCCGAGTTATTGGTAACCAAGATAGCATTAGCAGAAATAGCAGGTGTCACTTCTGCTCCATAAAGAACTGGTGTTGCAATACTTTCAACACCTTGATGGGTTATCGTTACACCAATAGCACCTCCAAGAGGAACTAAGGTGACATTGAGTAATGCAGTACCTTGAGCGTTCGCGATCTCTGTTCCAATCACTGATCCATTTCCATATACCGTTACAATGTCTCCAGGAGTCTGTCCTGTAATTCGAACCGTATCTGCATTACCTGAAAGATTGTTCACCGTAATATTAGCTACTGGAATAGCAGGAACAACAATCCCACCATACGTGATCGAAGTGGTGACACTATCAATTCCATTTCGTGTAATTCCTACTCCTAGACTTCCGCCCAAAGGATTCACAGCTACTGGAATATTAACAATACCTGTTGCTCCTGCAGTTGCTGTGCCTAAGACCGTACCATTTCCATAGACTTTCACAATATCTCCATTGGTCAGACCACTAATCGTTGCGGTTGCATTGCCTGCAACAATAGGGGAAAGCGAAATCTGATTACTAAGTAGTGGCGTAACCACTTCAGCCAGATAACCTACTGCTGTTGGAGAACTATCTACTCCATTATGATTCAAACTGATACTTACACTTCCACCAAGAGGAGTTAAAACGACAGGAATTGTGACTGTACCTTGAGCATTTACAGTTCCTGTGCCTAACAAACCGTCTGAATTATATACGTTCACGGTATCTCCAGCTAATTGACCTGTAACAACAACTGTATCTGAAGTAGTACCTGAACGATTATTAACTTGAATATTAGCTGTTCCAATAAGCGGAACCGTAATTGAAGGATAGTTCACAGTCGTTGCTGCACTTTGTACTAATCCTTGCTTAATCGTTACACTTAAGCTACCACCTGTAGGTGTCAAAACAACAGGCAAACTCAAGCTACTTGTAAGTGCTGGCGCTGTCGCCAATACTGTGTTTCCAGATGATACTGTAACGATATCGCCTATAGTCAAACCATCTACTTTAACAATAGAAGCTCCACCATAAGAATTGGTTACTGTAATATTTCCAGAAACAATCGGAGGAATAACCTGTGCTCCATAACTAACTGTTGTTGGCGTACTTTCAATAGTATTACGCTTTAAAGTAACACCTACACTTCCACCTTCTGGTGCTAATGTAGTTGTAATAGTAGCAACACCGCTAGCATTAGCTGTAGCATTTCCGATAGCTGTTGCACCATTGTATACTGTTACGACATCTCCTGAGCTGACACCTGTAACCGTTACTGTATCTTGATCACCATATTTATTATCGACTGCGATATTGGCAGCTGGGATTGAATTTAAAACAGCACTGCCATACGTAAAAGAAGTTTTAGTACTCTCGGCAGTACCACGAACGGTACTCACATTGATTGTGCCACCACTTGGAACCAGTGTTGCTGTAATAGTAGCTGTTCCTTGCGCGTTGACTACACCCGAGCCGAGTAAAGTATTACTAGCATTATATACAGAGATTGTATCTCCTGAAGTCTGTCCGATAACTGTAACCGTGGAAGAGCCTACGACTACATTATTTACACTAATTTGAGCTGAAGAAGGGGCAGTTGGAGCAGCAAGTACTGTAAAGCTCCCCTGTTGTGTTGCACTACCGATAGAAACATTTAATGTATTTTTAGAGGTTCCGGTAAATTGATACGTACCAGCGGCTGGTAATGTTTTATTATTAAGAGTCAATGTTGTAGACGGTAATAAAAGCAAAGCGACTGTAGAAATTGTAACTGTCTGTCCATTATTGGTAATTTCACTAGCTACCAGATTTCTACCATTGATCTGGTCAGTCGTTGTGGCTTTAATCCCTGCGGGTAACGTATACGTAATACTCCCCAGAAGACTAAGAACCTCCCCTAAATTATAAGTGACAGACAAATTAGCTGATTGTCCAACAACTTGTACTCCATTTGCAGAAGTAACTGTCATTGAGCCAACAGCAGCATTCGCATATCGAGGTAGGCCTGTAAAAATTAAAGTTACAATTAAAAATACTACAAAGGCCGAATAGCTCTGCTTCTTCATATTTTTCTCCCCTTTTGTTTTAGTCAAATTACCTGTCCCAACAAATAACATACCCTGTTAAGCTTACAGATTCATTCTCCTAGAAACAGCCCCAGTTATATATAGACTTTATTTCCTATTTTATACATATAAGTAAATAGGAAAACCCTCCTCTTCCTTTTATCGCCATAAATAAAAAAAAAGATCACCCTTTTTTAAAAAAAGATGATCTTTTTTTCTAACCTATACTTTTGTTAAATACAGCAGCAATCGCTTGAGCGCGATCGGTTACACTCATTTTGTTGAAAATATTAGTTAAATGATTTTTGACAGTATGTTCACTGATAAATAAAGCAGCAGCAATCTCTTTATTACTAGAAGCTTTTACTACTAATTCTAATACTTCTTTTTCCCGTGGGGATAATCCAAATTCTTTAACGATTGCATCCAGACCACGACCTTCGGCTACTTGAGCAGTTAATGCACGAGGAACAGGCTTCTCTTCCATTAAGCTGATTTCAGTTTGCAAAGTATGGCGGCTAAGCATAAATAAACGGAATTGACTTATTAATGCTGGATCAATATTAGTAAATTGGGAATCATTCATCAGCTGTATATCATTATCGGCAGAAGCAGCTAAGGCAAATACCAATACCATAATCTGCCCGCCTTTACAGTATGCCTGAGAAGACGATTGGTTAGGATTCTGTTGAATTTGCTTAAAGTCTTCTATCATTGCTGCTTCTTGTTCAAACAAGTGCGGGAAGCTACGCAACGTCTTCGGATCAGAGAACGACATGAGACAAGCACGTGCTGTCGTTTCACCTTCCTCTTTACTCAAGCCACCCCACAAAGCAAATTCCATCACAATTTTCTGAGCATCGGTTGCTAATTGATATTGAGCCACATTCCATTCACGAATGGACTCATGTAAAATATGAGCAAATCGATTGCTGTTCGACAAAAATTGCTGTCGATCATAGAGAAGTTTCATAATTACGCTACCCATCGTTGCCAGAGCCGATAAAATCTCACGACATTCTTCGCCTTCTTGTTCATCCCCTATAGCGACGGCTAAGACAGCTCTCGTTTTATCCGCATAGACGATTGGATACTCTATCATCAATGCAGATGGGACAGAACGATTCAGATAGGAACTTGTTGCTGGCTGATTGTTTCCATTTTCCAAATAACGACGTGCAATATCTCTGGCATATGCTTCTCCACCCGGGCTTTCCATACCACGAGCTACCATCTGAACTTTCTCATCTTCACTCGCCCGATGCACTACAATAGAAGCAGATGGAGTCCATACTAGATTCAAGCTCATATCCACCAACATAAACAAAACGCGCTGAATATCCTGTACAGATACCATAACGCTAGCTAATTCCATTAAAGGCTTAAAGCGTTGAATCTGCTTTTCCATTCGACCATGTGTAATATGGTTACCAATATACCATCCGATCAGAGAAATCAATGTTTCTTCAAAGCGCACATTCGTTGTTGCCGATAATTTTTCTTCCAATCCAATACCGAATAATAGACCATAATTCTCGTCATCATAACGAATAGGGAAACATTGGACTTCATAGATCGAAGCTAACCCTTTTTGTAGAAAAAAGTGACTTCGTGGATCTCTTCCTACATCTTTCCAATGGCTGAGTTGTTCACTCAATACCGCTTGCCCTAAGAAACCTTCACCCTCATGGAAAATAGCTCCTTTTAACTCTGCCGCCGCAGGTCCAGTACTACTCACTATTCGATACGTGCCAGGCGATGTTTTTAAAGCAAAACCAAATACGTCTGCCAGATCACTCGAAGCCAGTACTGCACGGGTCACTTCTTCAATCGGCATATTTCGACTAGTATCAGAGCGTAACGTTTCGTTGAGTGTTGTTAACCGCTGTGCAAACTGCTTTTCTTTATATCCTGCTTTCAAAATCAAAGCAATCGCTTTAGACAACTTGCTAATTTTTTCTTTTTTGTATTCGATCTGTGTGGGCTGATCTTCAGGGATACGTTGAATACGTTCTCGCATCATACGGAACACTTCACTAGGCCCGTTCAAATCTGGACTATTATAGTTCACATGATCGATAATCGCTTGCCGGGTATTTTCTTGAATCATAATACCTGCCCAGATATACATTTCAATCGGTTGCTGATCAATACTAATCGGTGCAATAATCCACTTGATTCCGGGTATCCATTGATCCGACAAAGCAGTCACTCGAAGACCTTTTAACTTATCGATCTCGGCTTTTAATGAATCTTCAAGTTCTTTAGGATACGTTACAAAAAGAGAAGCAATTTCAGCATCTGAAGGCGTACTTAATAAATGCCCTTGATCATTCGTGATAAAAATAAACAAACCGGTAAGTTCCGCATATACATTTTGGAGTTCCTGACAGCTGTCTGCGTTATCATCTATAAAGTAACTTTCAATCATAAGCATTCATGTCCACTTCTGTCTGAATGTACGGTGTTTTATAACGGTAAATAGCACGCGTACCTTGACCGTTTTTTTCAAGAATAGACAATTCAGTCAAACGATTTAAAGCACGTTCAATCAAATTTGCATTTCGTCCAAGTCTTTTGGACATGCCCGTACTGGTTTCTAATGCGTAAGGATTATTTTCAAAAAATAAGGTACATTCCATCTGTAGTGTGATTACATCGCTTTCTGCTACCATAAAAGCTTAATCCCTCCTTATACCAGCCGGACAAATGGTGTTTCTGAGATATTAGCTACGATGTGTGGGGCTGACACTCTTCCGCTTGGTGATTTAGTTACCTGCAAATACTGATAATTCCCATCTACCCATGTTCTAATAACACCATTACAGGTACGTTCCAAAAAGGAAGCCGTCTCTGTTCCGATTTCACTAAAGTTACAATGAGCCATAACTGTAATACCAAGTGCACGCCAGAGCGAAATTTCTTCAGAAAAGTATTTCACAACAAATTCTTTACCACGTTCTGAAATGATCGTATTCAGGTCGTAATAAATAAACCAGCGCTTATCGCAAAGCTCTTCACATTCAAAAATAGGAGAAAGCTTGTCATTCAGCGTATTGGCATATTCATCATTTTCAACATCGTCTACCCGAATCAGTGCTTTTTCCAATCCACTATCTACAGCCCGCTTGTAATGCTCAATAAAGTGAGCTTTACCTTCATCGACCGCCTGACGCAAAGAAACGCCAAACAAATCAATCGTATCGGCAAACATATCAAGTGTCGTATTACCAGACATCATCGTGACGGTACAATCATCATCTTTGATTCGTTGTGCATAAATAGAAGAAAGAAGATATCTATAGTTGGCTTTACTATTCGTATCGATCATAAAGACACTACCTTTAGGAATACCACCCATCAGAAGTTCATCTAGCGAATCAATACCTGTCGATAATACTTCGGTTTCTTGTACCAGTATCTTGTCTTCTGCCATTGATAAAGAAGGAATAATATAGACGCCGTCTTCAACAAACTTATACGTATGTTCACCTTCCAAAATTCGGGTACCGCGCATTTTGAGTACTTCGATCGTCCGCTTACGATATTTTTCCATTAACGGCTTCAAAGAAAGTCTGACAATACCATCACAGATATAATTCTCGAAAGGAATATGCATACCTTCCACTTCGGAATATTCTCTAATAAAAAAAGAAGTCAACGCATGTTTTCGCATAATATTGCGAATGGTATATACGTTTGTCCTGGCTTCTTGTTCACTACTCATTAATCTAAATAAACTAATACTATCCATAACTACACGCTTACAACCAATTTCTTTGATCATATATTCAAATAATCCATTGGGTTCAAGCATCTGTTCTAATAAAATTTCCGGTTCTATACAGATCACACGTAATAAGTTACGCCGTTCCAAATCTTTCAAATTCCATCCAAACCGTTCCATATCATCGTAGATTTGTTCAGGAAGTTCTTCGAATGTAATATAAATACCGGGCTCGTTATGTTTAATAGCACCTTCAACCAAGAATTGCATACCTATCGTTGTTTTGCCTGTACCTGGCTCACCTTCCAGAATAACGACGCCTCCTGGGGGAATGCCACCGCATAAAATATCATCCAGTCCCGGGATACCTGTACTAATAGGCTGTTTTAATGTCTTGGTGTAAGCAGCTTCGCTTTTTTGCATTTAGTGTTCCCTCCATCTGTAGAATATTTTAGTCACGCAAGGGACAGCTTCCTACGATGATGACTTTCTCTTAATTATAACAAGGGTTTAGAGATAGAAGGAAGTAAATTTCCAATTTTTATAGTCATTTGATATCCCATCCTCATTCATAACCTTTTTTACCATATTTTACTTGTTATTATATGATATAAATAAAGATAATCCTACTATTTTGAATCCTTAATACTTGTTGGTGAAATATTATTCTTCTATAGAAGAAGTTTTTTAAAAGTGATACCAAAATGGTGACATGAAATGATAAAAGACCGACGATCTGAGGGTCGTCGGTCTTTTGTGTAATACGTAGACTATGTTAGTTATTATTAACCTTCTAATGCAGATTTAAACTCTTCTGAAGACTGATTCCACCACTCTTCATTATGGGCAACCAATAATTTTTTAAGCGCTGCTTTTTCTTCTGTTCCTAAGCCCTCTAACATAATGCGACGCTTGATCGCATAATCTAACTTATTCACATGCTCGGCAAGAATTTTCCAGCCTTTTTTCTCTTCTTCATTGATCCACATCTCACAAGCCGTCGCTCCTGCATAATTAACACCTTCAGCTAATTTATCTACAGCGACCCATACTAACCATACTTGGCGACCACCATTTAATTCTTCACGATTGGTAGTAAATTTGATTCCTTTTTCTACCTTACTTTTGGCATGCATAGCGCCAACATCGATTTTTGCTTCGCCATGGTCTATAATGATAGGGGAAACATTATTGAGGTTAATCGCTCCTGATCCAAACCCCTTATGTTTACTACTTTTTGCACTACTACTTACAATATTCAGTGACATTGACTTTTTACTTGGTTGATTTTCATCCATATTGTTAGAATACTCCTTTGTAGGTCAGTATAAATAAAGACTGTTATACATATAAATGGTACTTTAATCTATTACTCATATTGTAGCGAATAATGAGTTAAAAGCCAATAAAGTCGATTATTGTCACGATTTTTCATAAAAAAAGGTAAAAAACGTTCATTATTGTGATTGGTGAACCGAAGAAAGTATATATAGTGGTCATCATTCACTAATAACCACCCACATCTGATCAAAAGATTAAATTTTTTTAACTTTTAAGAACATGACAACCGTAGGCTTTGACAGAGATTACTCGTCAAAATGCTTAAGCAAATATTAAAAACAGATGAATAAACGTTTGCCAAAGTAAAAAACCTCTGGTAGAATAAATCCAGTGAGATTTTAGTAACAACTTTGTAAACTTTAAAATGAAATGCTGTAACCTTTATAGCGTAATGAAAAATTTGTCGTTTTGTCGTAATGATCCGTGAACGGTACATACCAAGCTTTGAGCCAAATTCCTTGGTACCGGGAAACGGGGGAACCGTTTTGGGTGAATTGATCTTGTTTCGGAGGGATCATAGGGGAATACCTTCTACCGAATCCTTAAGCTAACCTCGTAGGCAATTGGAAGGGGACAATTGATTTTGAACATGAAAAAGAAACTAACAGCCGCAGTAATGGGACTTGCTATTGCATTTACGTCACTTGGAGTAACAAGTGCACATGCAGATTCTAAAATGGATCAAGTAATTGATGGAGCTATTGGAACACCTTATCGTATTGGTGGAACATCTTTCAGCGGTTTTGACTGCTCTGGATTTACACAATATGTATTCGGCAAAATGAACATTGATCTTCCTCGCCAATCTAGTTCTCAATATCAAGTAGGTGAGCCTGTATCAAAAAGTGATTTAATTGCTGGAGATCTGTTATTCTTCAATACTACCGGGGCTGGAGTTTCACATGTAGCAGTTTATGTAGGAAATGGTAACTTCGCACACGCTTCTACTTCTAAAGGTGTGAGAATTGACAGTTTGAGCATGGATTACTATCAAAATCGTTACGTTGGTGCTAAACGCGTTATGAGTGATTCCACATATAACACCTTCGCAACTGACAATTAATTATCCTATTAACAACTCATATAAATGAACCTACAGACCACTTAAGATTCCCGCCAGAATCTTTGGTGGTTTTTTTATGTTTCTATATAAGTAAGACGTATCGAACGTCTAATAGGTTACATAAAATTGTGAATCTTTGAAAATTTATATTTTGTTGTGGTTATAATTATGTCTACTTATTATTAACCTACTCGTAATTATGGTAAACAGGATATTGCAAATTTTTTATCTTTTTTTTATGGTATACATATGAAGTATGGTCATAGGAGGTTACTAGATGAGCTCATCACTAGATTCTGTTTTTCATACTATTCCTTTGACAGAATTACATGCCGCTGAAGTATGCACATGGATCTATGAACCACCTTATAATATCTATGGTTGGATGGCATGGGAACAAATGAAAGAATTAGGGATTGAATTTGGAGATCCGATAATTCGAGAAGAACAATATCTATCTGTTCTAGATCAACATGAACAATTAGCTGGATTTGCTCAACTTTTTCCATTAGGACATACGATTAGACTAGGTATAGGAATGCGTCCTGATCTTTGTGGCCATGGTTATGGAGAAGAATTTGTACGAGCAATTGTGCAGACGGCTCAGGAACGTAGTGCTACCGCAGAGATTGATTTAGAAGTATTGACCTGGAATCAACGGGCTATTCGCACCTATCAGAAAGCAGATTTTTATATTACAGATATGTATGAACGCAGAACGCCTGATGGGATGAAGCCTTTTTATTGTATGGTCTATCAAGCTCCGCCTAACGCACGTTATCCTAATCTCTAAAATAAAAGCACAGAAGGAATGATAAGACTCATTCTTCTGTGCTTTTTGTGTATTTCTTTTTTACATACCTATAATAGATGTTTTAAATTAAAGTTACGAAAGTCATTTCTTCTTTGCCAATCAGAATATCGATCCGATGGGTATCTGCATCGTAAATGACAACTCCACTACCTACATTGATCATAGACTCTGAGCCTAACGCAAAAAATAAATCTTCTGCCAATGCTTCATTCACTTCATGTCGTTCACCTTCAGCAAGTACTTCCCACTCTTGAGGTTCCATATCAAAAAATAAATAACTGTCTGGAATCATCCCTACTGCTGATGTTAAATCACTTAATATGTCCTCATAATCTCTTCCATGCTTAACGCCCATACTTAACCTCCCGATCTGTCCATATTGTTACATTTTCCAGCTTATTTACATTATAACGCAAATATACACTAAAAAACTCTTAACAATGCAGCATATCTTGTCGATAAAAGAGTATCAGATGTTTTTGGAAAACACATCATTACATGGAAGTGGATGATGAAAAAGATAAACTATTATACTCACGGACGAGGTGTATTATGCAAATTTCAACAATTATCGGTCTAGTACTTGGTTTGGGTTCACTAATATTCGGTATGCTTTTAAAGGGTGCTCCCCTAATCAATCTGGTGAATAATCCAGCCGCTTATGTCATCATTTTTGTAGGTACAGCAGCAACCATTTTTATGGCGTTCCCAATGAACGAAGTAAAACGCCTTGGTAAATTGTTTAAAGTCGTATTTGTTCAACAAAAATTAATGGACAAAAAAGATCTAGTCGGTATGTTTATGGAGTGGGCTTCAATTACGCGTCGTGAAGGTCTACTTGCATTGGAATCTAAAGTTGAAGAAATTGATCATCCTTTCCTTCGTAACGGAATGCGTATGATTATTGATGGTAATGATCAGGAATTTGTACAAGATGTATTGATGGAAGATATTAATGCGACAGAAGAACGTCACCGTTCAGGCGCACTTCTTTTCTCACAAGCAGGTATGTATGCTCCTACACTGGGTGTACTTGGAGCGGTAGTTGGTCTGATTGCTGCGATGGCAGATTTGACTGACTTAGAAAAACTTTCTCATGCGATTGCCGGTGCTTTTATGGCGACATTGCTCGGTATCTTTAGTGGTTATGTATTATGGCATCCTATGGCGACTAAGCTTAAACGCTTATCCAAAGCTGAAGTAGAAGTGAAATTGATGATGGTAGAAGGTCTACTTTCGATTCAATCTGGTGTATCTACAATTGCGATTAGTCAGAAGTTGGCAGTCTTCTTAACACCTACTGAAAATGCGAAAATGAACAGCGAAGAAAGTAGCAGTGGCAACGTAGGGGAGGCGGTACCGAGTGAGTAAAAAAAGGCATGAGCCGCACGAAGAACATCCAGATGAAAGCTGGTTACTTCCGTATTCTGATTTAATGACCCTATTGCTTGCTTTATTTATTACTCTATTTGCAATGAGTTCACTAGATGCATCCAAATTTCAACAAATGGCAGCAGCCATGAATGCAGCTTTCACTGGTGGTACAGGTGTTCTAGAGCAAAATGCTATGGAAGAAACAAGCGGTCAAACGCCTAAATCGGATGATAATGAAACACCAGCATCCGCTGCTTCACCTGCTGATAATACTCAGAAAACCAAAGAAAGTTTACGTGAAAAACTCAAACAACAAGAGCAGGAAAATCTAGAGAAGTTAAAACGTCAACTAGACAGCTACATCAAAAACAATGGATTAAGCCAACAGTTAGCGACCAAGCTTAATCAATCTCAATTAAGTATTACGATTAGTGATAATACGTTATTCGCTTCAGGACGAGCTACAGTGAAGCCTGAGTCTCGTGTACTCGCCAAATCGATCTCAAATATTTTACAACAGTTCCCGGATTACGATATTATCGTTTCAGGTCATACCGATAATGTTCCTATCTCCAATTCGCAATATGAATCTAACTGGAACTTAAGTTCAGATCGTGCACTTAACTTTATGAAAATTCTATTGCTGAATAACAAACTCGATCCACGTAAATTTAGTGCGATTGGTTACGGACAGTATCGCCCTGTTGCTAGTAACTCTAACAACTTGGGACGTGCAGAAAATCGTCGTGTAGAAGTATCGATTATTCGTAAGTATGTGGATGAAGATGTGAATCCTACTCTTCAATCGATGGCGAACAACGGTAAATAATAACGATCACCCAAAGTAGACCTTAGTATATCTAAGGTCTACTTTTTTTATTTTGTTTACCATAGATGGATTGAAAATAAATTGCAGTTTGCCTAAAATAGTAGATACGACTTATTTTTGATCGTTTTAAAATAGTTATCCACAACTTTTTGAGCTAAAACGTTATCATTTTCGTTTTTTAAGAGTTATCCACAGTTCTATCCACAACGTGTTAACAACGAATATCTGTTCGATGTACAAGTAAAGAAAGTATCCACAGTGAAAGGTTGGGTTTATTATTTCTCAAGAAGTACATGAGTACTGGATGCGAGAAGCTATAGCCGAAGCTCGCAAAGCGGAACAGCTCGGTGAAGTACCGATTGGAGCTATTGTTGTTAAAGACAATATGATCGTAGGTCGAGGTTATAATTTACGAGAAACTTCATTCGATGCTACTGCTCATGCTGAAATTATAGCGATCAGACAAGCCAGTGAATCGTTAGGTGCATGGAGGCTACTTGATTGTACTCTTTATGTCACTTTAGAACCTTGCCCTATGTGTGCAGGCGCTATCGTGCAGAGTCGTGTCCCTACTGTTGTCTATGGAACTGTCGATCCCAAAGCTGGCTGTGCCGGCACATTAATGAATTTACTTCAAGAACCAAGATTTAATCATCGTACAGAGATCATCACAGATATTTTACAACCTGAATGTGCTCTGCTATTAACAGACTTCTTCAAGCAGTTACGTTTGCGACTCAAAAAGCCTAAACCTTTACAATCATAATTCTGCCTAAGGAGGGATGATATGTCGCTACAATTATCGAATAGCACAATTGGTATTTATATTCGTCTGCTCAAACCAGAGGATGCTTTGGCTCTTCTGCAATTACGAGTGAACAGTCGTGAAGCGAATCAGACTTTTGAACCAAGATATCCCAAAGAGTTTTTTACACTTCCTAGCCAATTGGACTTGATCTACCGCAGACAACAAGAAGCCTGGGAAGACAAAGCTTACTTATTTGGTTTATTTGCACAAGTCGATCATCAATTGCTTGGTACGTTATCGTTAACGCATTTAGTACGTGGTGTTGGTCAATTTGCAGATATCGGTTATTCTATGGATCATCACTTTCAAGGTAAAGGGTATATGACTGGGGGTGTACAATTGCTTTTAGAGTACGCTTTTCGCTCTCTAGGGCTTCATCGGGTACAAGCAGGTATTTTGCCTCATAATATTGCTTCAAGGCGCGTACTGGAGAAATGTGGCTTCCAAGCTGAAGGAATTGCGCGTAAGTTGGTTAAAATTAACGATCAGTGGGAAGATCATCAGATGTTTTCGATTTTAAAAGAAGAATTTTCCCCTCAATCTAGCGACTCCACCGCAGATATAACTCACTTTTAAATGCTATTACTTCTCATACCCATTCATGTTGCACATAAAAAAAGCTCACTGCTTAAGCAGTGAGCTTTTTGTTACAACTAATTAATAACCACCGTACATAGAACCTACTTGTTTTTGGAATTCATCCATTGTAACTACATCTGCATCTGCTGGAATACCGATAGCAAATGTTTGTTTTTCATTGATTTTGGAATACTGACTGCTACCATCTAAAGACAATTTAACATTTTGTTTAGTATCAGGGTCAGAGAATACAGCATCCATCACCATTTGTTGGTATACAGGGAAATCATCTTTGTTGATTGCTGTATTGATATGGAATTGGTTTAGAGTTAAATATTTATCCAATTCATTTACAGACTTGCTGAAGCTATTTTGAGAATCTTCAGATTGAAGTTCTTTTTTCATATCATCAATGTCTGTTTGTTTGATATTCAAAGCACTACGGTATTCTTCTTTAGACACAACATCCAATACTGCTGGCAATGCTTGTTTTACGAAGATCGTTACTGCTTCTTTTGCATTTTCATTCGTTACTGCGAATTGAACGACTTGTTTAGCGTCTACACCTTCAGGAAGAGCAGCATCTTTCGTATCTACATCTTTGAAGTATTTAGCTTGATCATATTTGTCTAGAACAGCAGTAGACAAATCTTGAGTTAATTGTTGTGTAGTCGCTGGGCTTAAAGGTTTGTATTCTTGACCTTCTTTAGCAGCCAATTCTTTTAGATCCACTTTCAAGAATTTACCTACCAATGTATCAGGCAATGCTAACATTGGGATTTGTGGAATCTTCACATATAGAACTTCTTGAGTCATAACCATAGGCACTGTAAATGTCATTGCCATATCGCCACTCAATTTCAATTCCATAGTCAATTCTGTTTGCATTGGGTCACCTTGGTATACCCCTGTTACATTAAATTCTGCATTTTTAAGTAAGCTTGCAATTTGTGCACTTTGAGCATCACTTGTCGCTTTTCCATCAGCAGAAGTAAACGATAATTCATTTACTTTCAATTTGGTTGCGATAGCGTAAGATGTCATTTTAGCTGCGTTGGTTGTTGCTGCCTTTACCGCTTCTTTCGGTTCAGCTTTCTTTGTACAACCTACAAGTGCCACTGTAAGTATCATGAGCATAACTAAAAGCCCAAGTGTCATTCTTTTTTTCATTTTGTTACCCCTCTCTTTTTGTACAACGATGAAGTATTTACTCCATTTTTCAAAGCACGACAGGTATCAAGCCAGCATACATAATAACCCATTTCAGCTAATTTTGAAAGGTACAAACTCAAAAATGGTTATTATTACTTACTTTTCACTTATACCCTAACAGATAACCTTTTACCAACATACCATACATTTTGGAAAATGAAGTTACACTTTGTTAATGGATATCCTTTTTCTTGAATCTTCCACCTTTAACATCATGGATATTTCCTACTGCCATAAAAGCGGTCTCATCAAAATGATTCACGATTTCTTTTAACTTCGCTTCTTCTAGACGAGTGATAACACAGAAAATAACTTTCTTCTCTTCTCCAGAAAATCCACCTTCACCGGATAAGTATGTGACTGTTCTTCCAAGCCGATGAATAATAGCATCTCCGATATCTTGAATACGATCACTAATAATCCATACCGACTTGGATTGATCCAGGCCATCGATCGTAATATCGATCACTTTGGTGGCAATATAATAAGCAATAATCGAATACATCGCCCGATCCCATCCAAATACAAAGCCTGCTCCACACAGAATAAATACATTAATGATCATAACAATCTCGCCTACAGAGAAAATAGAACGCCGTGACAGTAAGATCGCTATAATTTCTGTGCCATCCAGTGATCCACCAGAACGCAACACTAGACCTGTACCTAACCCTAGAAACATACCTCCAAATACAAATGCAAGAACCGTTTCTTTAACAAATGCTTCTACAGGGTGCAATAAGAATGTACCGATCGACATTACTGTTATGCCCAGTAGTGTAGACAAAGCAAATGTTTTCCCTATTTGCTTATATCCAATAATCAAAAATGGAATATTAATCACAAATAAGAATAAACCTAATTGCCACTTGGTGATATAAGACAAAATAATAGATATACCTGTAATACCACCATCGGTAATATTGTTAGGTACCAGAAAAAGTTCCAATGCCACTGCTACAATCATGGCACCCAGTACAATCAGCAACGTACGTAGGATTGTACTTTTTAAAGACCTTCTTCCATGCTTAATCGGTACAAACGTTGATAAATCGGGAGGTTGATTACTATCTACCATGGTATGTCCTCCTATTCTTATGTACGTAGAGATATAGAGTTTGGTAACACATTTTTCTGCAAGCCATACGGCGGTTTAAAGTAATAACATCCTATACGATCAAAAGATCATAATAAATATGCATATTATTCACTATTTATTATGACATAAAATAGTGGGTTGTCCTACATAAATCAAATACATACTTCTAAAATTGCTTATCCTTTTTCTTACTCTATAAATGAACAACAAAAAAGCCGCTCCTATAAAGGAACGACTTGGATTTAAATATATGGCGGAGAGGGTGGGATTCGAACCCACGTGGAGTTGCCCCCTAACGGTTTTCAAGACCGCCCCGTTATGACCGCTTCGGTACCTCTCCAGAAAAGCTTTATCAATCTTGCACAACATAAATATCATATCATGGATTTTAAGATTTGACAAGCTTTTTATCAAAAAAGATTTAAAAATTATTTTTTGCTTGTAATAACCTCTGCTCCACGCATATATGGACGTAATACTTCAGGGATAATTACACTGCCATCTTCTTGCTGATAATTTTCTAGAATCGCTGCAACCGTACGACCTACAGCCAATCCTGATCCATTTAACGTATGCAAAAATTCTGGCTTACTCTTAGTATCTTGGCGGAAACGGATATTTGCACGACGCGCTTGGAAATCCTCTACATTCGAGCAGGAAGAGATTTCACGGTACATGTTACTCTCAGGCAACCATACTTCCAAATCATACGTTTTAGCCGCTGTGAAGCCCATATCACCCGTACATAGAGCAAGTACACGGTAAGGCAGACCTAATAACTGTAATACACGCTCTGCATTAGCAGTCATTTTTTCTAATTCATCATAAGATGTCTCAGGTTGTACGATTTTAATCATTTCAACTTTGTTAAATTGATGTTGACGAATCAATCCACGAGTATCACGACCAGAAGCACCTGCTTCAGAACGGAAACAAGAGCTATACGCAACATAATGTTTTGGTAATTGATCTACTGGCAAAATCTCTTCACGATGATAATTCGTCACCGGTACTTCTGCTGTAGGGATCAAATAGTATTCTGTATCATTTAATTTAAATAAATCTTCTTCAAACTTAGGCAGTTGTCCTGTACCTACAAGACTATCTTTATTTACGATATAAGGAGGTAAGATCTCTTCATAACCATGCTCACTGCTATGCAGATCCATCATAAAGTTAATCAATGCACGTTCTAATCTAGCTCCAAATCCTTTATAAAAAGCAAAACGTGAACCTGTTACTTTAGCAGCAGCTTCAAAATCGATAATATCTAGATCTTGTGCTACATCCCAATGCGCTTTCGGTGTAAAAGCAAATTCACGCGGATCGCCATGACGACGAATCTCCACATTATCCTCTTCAGAAGCACCTACAGGTACACTGCTATGAGGAATATTAGGAATAGATAGCATCATCATATCGATTTGCGCTTCCAACTGGCGAATTTCTTCATCTAATCCTTTAATTCGATCAGATACTTCACGCATTTCAAGAATCAATTCTTCCGCATCTTCTTTATTCTTTTTACGTTTAGCCACATCACCAGATACTACATTACGGCGATTTTTAAGTAATTCTGTTTCTTGCAATAATTCACGACGCTTAGAATCAAGTGCAGGGAATTCTGCGATCAAATCTAATGATTTGCCACGGCTTTGTAGTGCTTGTTCTACGCGTGCATAGTCATTACGTAATATCTTTACGTCTAACATCTATAAACCCTCCTAATGAAAATAACCTTAACTCCTGGTTCTCTTTTCCGCCGTCAAGCTTCATTCTTTTACAAAAAGAGTGAATGCTTTATACCGGGCAAGTGAGAACTTGCCGCCATCTGCATTAGAAGGTATTTCTAATCACAGAAGCTGCCAAGAGTTAAGGTGTAATGTATTTTAACGCTTTGGATCATTACAGCATTTAATTATTGATTAGCGATATGTTCCTGCACCATGTCTGCGAAATACTGATGCAGTCGATAATCATCGGTTAATTCGGGATGAAAAGAACAAGCTAACAAATGACCTTGTCTAGCTGTTACAATCTCATCTTGATACGTAGACAGTACTTGCACCTGTTCTCCAACTTCTTGGATAAGCGGCGCACGGATAAACACAGCTCGAATAGGTTCATCAATCCCAACCACATCAAGATCTGTTTCAAAGCTTTCCCGCTGTCTCCCAAAAGCATTACGAGAAACCGTCATATCCATCAAAGAAAGATGCGGTTGATCCTGCCCAGCAATTCGTTCTGATAATACAATCAGACCTGCACAAGTTCCAAACAATGGTTTCCCTTGTTCCGAAAATTGCTGAATCGCTTCGATAAACCCATACTTCCGCATCAGCTTACCGATTGTTGTACTTTCACCACCAGGGATAACCAATCCGTCTATCTCTTCAAGTTGCTCAGTACGTTTGATGCTGATCGCTTCTGCGCCAGCTAACTGAAGACTTCTCAGATGCTCTGCAACAGCGCCTTGTAATGCCAATACACCAATCTTCATGGTCTACCTTCTTTCTTACCAGCCGCGATCCTGCATACGTTCTGAAGGAGCTAATTTAGAGATTTCAATACCTTTCATAGGAGCACCCAAGTTTTTGGATACTTCAGCAATCAATTTATAATCATCATAATGTGTAGTTGCTTCAACAATAGCACGTGCAAATTTCTCAGGGCTATCTGATTTGAAAATACCTGAACCTACAAAGACTCCGTCTGCTCCCAAATACATCATTAACGCTGCATCTGATGGAGTTGCAATGCCGCCTGCTGCAAAGTTAACGACTGGAAGGCTACCTGCTTCATGTACACCTACCAATAGATCGTAAGAAACACCAAGGTTTTTAGCTTCAGCATACAATTCATCTTTAGACATATTCGTTACTTTACGAATTTGGCTATTGATAAAGCGCATATGACGAACAGCTTCTACAATATTACCTGTTCCTGGCTCACCTTTAGTACGAATCATAGATGCACCTTCACCAATACGACGAAGAGCTTCTCCCAAATCTTTAGCACCGCAGACAAAAGGAACTGTAAATTCATGTTTATCAATATGGAAAACTTCATCCGCTGGAGTCAAAACTTCACTCTCATCCAGATAATCTACGCCTAGTGATTCTAATACTTTAGCTTCTACATAATGACCGATACGAGACTTAGCCATTACTGGAATGGATACAACTTTCATAACTTCTTCTACGATTGTTGGATCAGCCATACGAGCTACGCCACCAGCGGCGCGAATATCAGAAGGCACACGTTCAAGAGCCATAACTGCTGTAGCACCAGCAGCTTCTGCAATTTTAGCTTGCTCTGCATTCATGACGTCCATAATGACGCCGCCTTTTTGCATTTCTGCCATACCTCTTTTAACTCTTGATGTACCGGTTTCCATGTTCATGCCCCCTGAATTCGATATATAACATAAGATTATTCTTCGATTACAAAGACTATTTATACTCCATAAGGAATCATAAATAACTGGATGCTTATTTCTCAAATTCATCGCTAAATTTGAGACAGAATCTAACTCATCATTTTACAGTAGAGCTATTGAATATACAATACATTTGATAGGATCATCCGTATTGTAGTTACGCAACTTTTATCTATTAAAACATATTTTTAGCAGAATCGAATAAATCAACAAACAATTCTCCTATCGCACGGAAAAACAATCGAATCCAACTTCCTTTTTCAACAGGCTCTGCCGCAATCAAATTCACTGTTTCTACTTGATCCTCAGGCATGTTGGAATCTTTATACGTATACGTAATCGTTCCTAATGCTTTGCCTGCTTCGATCGGTGCAGTACGTGCTGCTTCATTAGCAGGAGCTACAGTATACGTTACGTTTTTAGGTGTTGTACCTTTAGGAACAACCACATTAACAGCAGCATCTGTAACAACACCCACTTCTTTAGCCGTTCCTTTCACTACTGGAAGTGATGCTAGTCCAGATACAGCCGCTTTAGCTCCAACGACTTGCTTCACTTCAAAGTTATCAAATCCATAATCAAGGATTTTTTTCGTTTGAATAAAGCGTTCAGGTTCGGATGTCGTACCCATGACTACACTAATCAGACGCATACCATTACGTTCAGCTGTACCTGTAAAGCATTGTCCTGCTGCATTCGTATGACCTGTTTTTAGACCATCTAATCCTTTATAAGCATAAGCTTTAAAGTTAGTAATAGAAGCATTCGATTCTAACATCCAGTTCCAGTTCACAACAGGATCTTTGTCTGTTGGACGGAATTTAAACGATTGAATTTTAGTAACATCGTTAAAGTCAGGATGATCATCGACAATATGTTGAGCTAATAACGCTGTATCCATTGCAGACATAATTGTTTCTTGATCCGAATCCGGTCTTGTCGCAGCAGGCATATCTGCAATGTCTAAACCTGTAGAGTTAGCAAAATGAGCTGTTTTCATCCCAAACTCTTTTGCTTTTTCATTCATAATTTTAACAAAATCTTGCTCTGTTCCACCAATAAATTCTGCTAATGCTACTGAAGCATCATTGGCTGATCCTATAGCCATCGCTTTATACAGATCAAGTACTGTATGCTTATCGCCTTTAGCCAAAAATACGCGTGATCCGATTTGAGCAGCAGCATTTTCAGATACTGTGACAACATCGTCCCATTTAATTTTACCTTGTTTTACATAATCAGATACCAGATACTCTGTCATCATTTTGGACATACTAGCAGGTGGCAAAGCTTCATCTGCATTAATAGATAATAAAATCTTACCTGTAGAAGCTTCCATCAATACTGCGGATTTTACATCCAGCCCAAGTGATTCAGCTGTTGGTAATTTCCCGGTAGCATTTGAAGTCGCTGCTGTAGATTTGCTATCTGTTGTCGTACTCTTCGAATCTGTAGCAGCGGCTGCAGCTAATGTAACTGTAGGAACGACTGCCATACAGAACATGTTTGCCAACATCAGAACTGTAATTCCCTGTTTAACCATTTGACGTTTCGACTTATTCCAAATTCCTTTTTTCAACCCTTTGTTGCGTTTCAATGTGCTGATGCTCCCCTCAAATGTTTAAGCATGTAAATCGTGTTCAAAAGACTCCCGCTACTTCATTACAGTTATACTCCGAATAAGCCTGCTATCACTTACAATGACCAGACTTATAAAGAGTCTATTCCAACCAAGTAGCTTACAGTTATATGAACGATATAATTTAACCTAAATTAAATTCAAACATAGTCATACAATTCAATACATTCATATCATTCTCTACAATTTCTTGTTCCTGGTCATTATGTATTGCCATATAGAGGTTTAGACTACAAATTACCGAATATCGCAATGACTTTCTCATTTTAACATACGGTTAAACGCAAAAAAAGACAAGCTTGTCTTAAAATCACAAGCTTGTCTAAACGTCAATTAAAATGTAAAAGGAGAAGATATCAAATCCTTCTCCTTTTGCTCATTTATAGCTTATTATATCGTAATTTAATCTTAAGATTAGTTACATTTAGCTAAAACACTAAATGGATCTGATTTACATCGAATAGTTAGGTGCTTCTTTGGTAATTTGGATATCATGTGGATGGCTTTCACGCAATCCTGCACCTGTAATACGGATAAATTGTGTATCGTTACGCAATTCATCAAGATTAGCTGTACCACAATAACCCATACCCGAACGAAGACCACCAATCAACTGATGAATCGTTTCAGACAATGGCCCTTTATAAGCGACACGTCCTTCGATACCTTCAGGAACAAGTTTTTTATCGTCATCTTGGAAATAACGATCTTTACTTCCCTGTTTCATCGCAGCCATAGAACCCATACCGCGATATACTTTAAAGCGGCGACCTTGATAGATTTCAGACTCGCCCGGGCTTTCTTCTGTTCCTGCAAATAAACTTCCTAACATAACTGCATCAGCACCAGAAGCCAAAGCTTTAGTGATTTCTCCAGAATACTTGATACCACCATCAGCAATAATAGGGATACCATATTCACGAGCTACTGTTGCACAATCGTAAATAGCTGTAATTTGAGGTACACCAATACCTGCAATAACGCGTGTGGTACAGATCGAACCTGGACCAATTCCTACTTTAACTACAGAAGCTCCTGCTTGAATGAGATCACGAGTCGCTTCACCTGTTGCTACATTACCTGCTACAATTGTAAGTTCAGGGAACATCGAGCGTAGTTTGCGTACAGCATCTAGAATATTAATATGATGGCCATGAGCAGAATCGACGACTAACAAATCAACACCTGCATTTACTAATGCTTCAGCACGTACAAAGGAATCTTGAGATACACCAATAGCTGCACCTACTAATAGACGACCTTGAGCATCTTTCGCTGCATTAGGGAACTGAATTGCTTTTTCGATATCTTTAATCGTAATAAGACCTTTAAGAATATTGTTTTCATCTACTAAAGGTAATTTTTCGATTTTGTGTTGTTGCAATAGTACTTCTGCTTCTTGTAAAGTAGTGCCTACAGGAGCAGTAACCAATTTTTCACTAGTCATAACTTCAGTAATATCAATATTATAGTCATGAATAAAACGTAGATCACGGTTAGTGATAATACCGACTAAAGTATTATTCTCATCTACTATAGGTACACCAGAGATACGGTATTTTGCCATAACTGCTTCTGCATCAGATACTTTTTTATCGGGTGTCAAAGAAAATGGATTAGTGATAACACCACTTTCAGAACGTTTTACACGATCTACTTCTTCTGCTTGTTGTTCGACAGACATGTTTTTGTGAATGATACCGATACCGCCTTCACGAGCCATAGCAATAGCTAGAGCAGCTTCGGTGACTGTATCCATTCCTGCACTAATTAAAGGAATATTCAATTTCACATGCTTACTAAGAACAGTAGCGACACTTACCTCTTTTGGTAAAACTTCAGACTTACGGGGTACCAACAATACATCGTCAAATGTTAGTCCCTCTTTAGCAAATTTTGTTTCCCACACAAGGATGTTCCTCCCTTATTTTTTTTCATTCTATAATAAAAAAACCTTACACAAATAAGGCGTTAAAATAGCTTAGAATTAGTTTCTGCAACAGTTTCTGAAAATATATTATTGCAATCTTAGCAAAGCGTATTACAGACTGTCAAGAATGTTAAAGCATTATCTTGATTTGACTTCTCCTCGCAAACTAATGTCCATCCAATAGAGACACTCAAGCATTTTTTTCCTTATTTATCAACTAAAAGCAATATAAGTATTTTGTGAAAATCTTATTTTATCTGTATATAATCTAAGTTGTATTCGTACTCTCCATATTTAATCGAAAGTAAAAGTTAATAGAACTCAAACACAACCCGTACTAATCATTTGGATATATTTTAAACGCTGTTCAAACCAAGTATAGCTAAAAGATCACTTAGATATTCTTAGAATGTAGTCCATACAATCTATCTTAAGCGGTTTATACCCGAATCTCACACTCTTCTATAAAATTAAATCCTCTACATCTACATATCGATACAGAGAAGAGATTGCCCTAACCCGTTGCCGTTGGAATCCGCGGTTCGATCCCGTCAATCTCCACCACCATATGCCGGTGTAGCTCAGATGGTATATCTCTACCCATCCTCTAAAACCAAAGGGTATAGATGCTATTGGAGTTCTAGTCTGCCTTACCTATCCTTTAAAGTCTATGAAAACAAAATCAATAAACAAAACAAAGCAAAAAAAGAGTGACTCCTGTAAACAGGAATCACTCTTTGGGTCTTGCTCGTTGCTTGGCAACGTCCTACTCTCCCAGGACCCTGCGGTCCAAGTACCATCGGCGCTGGAGGGCTTAACGGTCGTGTTCGGGATGGGTACGTGTGGAACCCCTCCGCCATCATTACCAAACAGTCAGGCTGTGTTGCTCCCTGAAAACTGAATCCGAAAACTGAAACATCGCGTTTGTAGATTTTGGATAAGCCCTCGACCGATTAGTATTGGTCAGCTCCATGCCTTGCGGCACTTCCACCCCCAACCTATCAACCTCGTCGTCTACAAGGGGTCTTACATACTGGGAAATCTCATCTTGAGGGGGGCTTCACGCTTAGATGCTTTCAGCGCTTATCCCTTCCGCACGTAGCTACCCAGCGATGCTCCTGGCGGAACAACTGGTACACCAGCGGTGCGTCCATCCCGGTCCTCTCGTACTAAGGACAGCTCCTCTCAAATTTCCTACGCCCACGACAGATAGGGACCGAACTGTCTCACGACGTTCTGAACCCAGCTCGCGTACCGCTTTAATGGGCGAACAGCCCAACCCTTGGGACCTACTTCAGCCCCAGGATGCGATGAGCCGACATCGAGGTGCCAAACCTCCCCGTCGATGTGGACTCTTGGGGGAGATAAGCCTGTTATCCCCAGGGTAGCTTTTATCCGTTGAGCGATGGCCCTTCCATGCGGTACCACCGGATCACTAAGCCCGACTTTCGTCCCTGCTCGACGTGTCTGTCTCGCAGTCAAGCTCCCTTATGCCTTTACACTCTTCGAATGATTTCCAACCATTCTGAGGGAACCTTAGGGCGCCTCCGTTACACTTTAGGAGGCGACCGCCCCAGTCAAACTGCCCACCTGACACGGTCCCTGTACCGGATCACGGTACGAGGTTAGAACTCAAATGCGATCAGGGTGGTATCCCAACGGCGCCTCAACCGAAGCTTGCGCTCCGGTTTCTACGGCTCCCACCTATCCTGTACAAATCGCACCCCAGTTCAATATCAAGTTGCAGTAAAGCTCCATGGGGTCTTTCCGTCTTGTCGCGGGTAACCTGCATCTTCACAGGTATTAAAATTTCACCGGATCTCTCGTTGAGACAGCGCCCAAATCGTTACGCCATTCGTGCGGGTCAGAATTTACCTGACAAGGAATTTCGCTACCTTAGGACCGTTATAGTTACGGCCGCCGTTTACTGGGGCTTCGGTTCATAGCTTCGCTTGCGCTAACCACTCCCCTTAACCTTCCAGCACCGGGCAGGCGTCAGCCCGTATACTTCGCCTTGCGGCTTCGCACAGACCTGTGTTTTTGCTAAACAGTCGCTTGGGCCTTTTCACTGCGGCCCCCTCGTGCTATTCACACTACCGGGGCACCCCTTCTCCCGAAGTTACGGGGTCATTTTGCCGAGTTCCTTAACGAGAGTTCTTCCGCGCGCCTTAGAATTCTCTTCTCACCCACCTGTGTCGGTTTACGGTACGGGCACCTGCTTCCTGGCTAGAGACTTTTCTTGGCAGTGTGAAATCATGACCTTCGCTACTACAATTTTCGCTCCTCATCACAGCCTGGCCTTAGGGTATGCGGATTTGCCTACATACCAGCCTCACTGCTTGAACGGACATCCATCAGTCCGCGTCACTATCCTCCTGCGTCATCCCATTGCTCATAACGGCTTTCGGTGGTACAGGAATTTCAACCTGTTGTCCGTCGACTACGCCTTTCGGCCTCGCCTTAGGTCCCGACTTACCCTGAGAGGACGAGCCTTCCTCAGGAATCCTTGGGTTTTCGGCGGATCAGATTCTCACTGATCTTTTCGTTACTCATACCGGCATTCTCACTTGAATGAGGTCCAGCGCTCCTTGCGGTACACCTTCAATCTTCATTCAACGCTCCCCTACCCCTGATACAAAGTATCAAGCCATAGCTTCGGTGGTGTGTTTAGCCCCGTTACATTTTCGGCGCAAAGTCACTCGACCAGTGAGCTATTACGCACTCTTTCAATGGTGGCTGCTTCTAAGCCAACATCCTGGTTGTCTGTGCAACTTCACATCCTTTCCCACTTAACACACACTTGGGGACCTTAGCTGATGGTCTGGGCTGTTTCCCTTTCGACAATGGATCTTAGCACTCACTGTCTGACTCCCGGAATAAAGTCTGTGGCATTCGGAGTTTGACTGAACTTGGTAACCCTTGCGGGCCCCGCATCCAATCAGTGCTCTACCTCCACGACTCAACTTCCGAGGCTAGCCCTAAAGCTATTTCGGGGAGAACCAGCTATCTCCAGGTTCGATTGGAATTTCTCCGCTACCCCCACCTCATCCCCGCACTTTTCAACGTGCGTGGGTTCGGGCCTCCAGTACGTGTTACCGTACCTTCACCCTGGACAGGGGTAGATCACCTGGTTTCGGGTCTACGTCCACGTACTCAGTCGCCCTATTCAGACTCGCTTTCGCTGCGGCTCCGGCTTTTCACCTTAACCTTGCACGGGAACGTAACTCGCCGGTTCATTCTACAAAAGGCACGCCATCACCCATTCATAGGGCTCTGACTTTTTGTAAGCACACGGTTTCAGGTTCTATTTCACTCCCCTTCCGGGGTCCTTTTCACCTTTCCCTCACGGTACTGCTTCACTATCGGTCGCTAGGGAGTATTTAGCCTTACCAGATGGTCCTGGCAGATTCATACGGGGTTTCACGTGCCCCGCACTACTCGGGATCCGTCTCGGAGAGAATGAGATTTAAGCTACAGGGCTTTCACCTTGTCTTGCGGGCCTTTCCAGACCTCTTCGCCTACCTCATTCCTTTGTAACTCCAAAGAGACGTCCCACAACCCCAAGAAGCAAGCTTCTTGGTTTGGGCTGTTCCGCGTTCGCTCGCCGCTACTGACGGAATCACTCTTGTTTTCTTTTCCTGAGGGTACTTAGATGTTTCAGTTCCCCTCGTCTGCCTCTGCACACCCTATGTATTCAGGTGTGAGTAACTGGAGATGAATCCAGTTAGGTTTCCCCATTCGGACATCCCCGGATCACAGCTTGCTTACAGCTCCCCGAGGCTTTATCGTTGTTCGCCACGTCCTTCAT
>NZ_CP126313.1:1238088-1295588 GCF_028594455.2 Paenibacillus sp. PK4536 | reverse complement strand
CCGTATTCTAGTGCACGAATAAAGTCATCATCCATTTCATGTGCTTCATCGTTGCCTTTTTCTTTTTCAACCATTTGCGCTTCAAAACGTTGACGTTGGTCAATCGGATCATTAAGCTCTGTAAACGCGTTAGCATGTTCACGTGCCACAACAAACAGCTCGAAACGGTCTGTAAAGCGTGGATCTTCTGTGTTACGTTTAGCAAGTGGAGAGATTTCAACCGGATGTCCTGTAATAAAGGTTGGCTGAATCAATGTCTCTTCTACAAATTGTTCAAAGAACTCATTTAAAATATGACCGAATGTCATATGCGGTTCTACTTTAACATGATGTTCCTTAGCTAGTGCATGAGCTTCTTCATTCGTCATGTGTACGCCAAAGTCTACTCCTTTTACTTCTTTAACAGCATCTACCATAGACAGGCGACGCCATTGTGGAGTTAGATCAATATCTTGTCCTTGATATTGAATATGTGTTGTACCCAGTACTTCTTGAGCGATATGAGCGATCATATTCTCTGTTAGACTCATAATATCTTTGTAATCTGCATATGCTTCATACAATTCAATCATTGTGAATTCAGGGTTATGGCGCGTTGATGTTCCTTCATTACGGTATACGCGTCCGATTTCGTATACTTTCTCCAGACCGCCGACAATTAAGCGTTTCAAGTGAAGCTCAATTGCAATACGCATATACAGTTCCATATCTAGCGCATTATGATGCGTGATAAAAGGTTTGGCTGCGGCTCCACCTGCGATAGAGTGTAGTGTAGGTGTTTCCACTTCTAGATAGCCTAATGAATCCAAATAACGACGCATTGATTGAATAATACGGGAACGCGTGATAAATGACTGCTGAACTTCAGGATTCACAATCAAATCTACATAACGTTGACGGTAACGCAATTCAACGTCTTTTAGACCATGATATTTCTCTGGTAATGGATATAGTGATTTGGACAATACTTCTAGATCACTTACTTTAATAGAAGTTTCGCCTGTTTTGGTTTTGAATACTTTACCTGTAACACCTACGATATCTCCAAGATCTAGAATAGAGAACGCTTGGTACTTCACTTCTGGCGTGCTGTCTTGACGAACATAGATTTGAATACGTCCGCTTAAATCTTGAATATGTGCAAAGCTTGCTTTACCCATACCACGTTTAGCCATAATACGTCCTGCTAAACTTACTGTGATACTTTTTTCTTCTAGTTCTTCTTTGGTCAAACTATCATATTCACTAATAACGTCTGCTGCTGTAGAAGTACGTACATACTTTTGACCAAATGGATCAATACCTAGACCGCGTAACTCGTCTAATTTGTCTCTACGTATCTGCAATAGCTCACTTATTTCGTTTTCGTTATCCATCTCTTCTGGATTGGGGTTTACATTTTCTTCAGACATTGCTGAACTTCAACTCCTTCAAAGTAATACCTGTTGGCTATATTTCATATCTATTAATCGCGTTACATACAGGCTATGAAATATACACTATGAGTATAGTGTAACTGATTTGGCAGTATTCATAAATCTATAAAACGATTTTAACTGATAATATCTGCTTAACCTTTGCGAAATGTCCATATATTTCGTATTCATTTCAAGAAAAAAGCTTCCCAAAGGAAGCTTTTTCATAGGATATAACATAAATACGATCTACTTATCTTAACGTACATAAGACAATCTTATTTTTTGATTTCAAGAATTTTGTACTGGATCACACCGCCAGCAGGAACGCTAACATCAACGGTTGTTCCTTTTTGCTTACCAAGAATAGCTTTACCTACAGGGCTTTCATTCGAAATCTTATTCTGTGAAGGGTTAGATTCAGCACTACCTACAATGGTATATTCCATTGTGTCGCCAAATTCCATATCTTCTACAATAACAGTAGCACCAATACTTACGATATTAGTAACGATCTCATCACTATTGATAATACGAGCGTTGCGTAGCAACTTTTCAAGTGTAATAATGCGTCCCTCGATAAATGCTTGTTCGTTCTTAGCATCTTCGTATTCAGAGTTCTCACTAATATCACCGTACCCGATAGCAACTTTGATCCGTTCTGCTACTTCACGTCTTTTTACAGATTTAAGCATTTCTAGCTCGTCTTCCAGCTTCTTCAGACCGTCCTGTGTTAAAATGACTTCTTTGTCGCTCATCTCAACCGATTCTCCTGTCATGTGAATAATTTTCGCTCATCGCGCTTCGGGGTTTCTTGTCGAAATGATGATTGCAATAGGGATTCCCCAAAGAGGCTTAATTACTGTATCTAAACCTTTAGTTCAGGCAAATTTATACTGAAAAAGTATATGGGAATGATTACGAAATGTCAATAAAAAGGCAGGAGCAGTATTAAACACTGTATCCTGCCTTTATTATTTGTACCTATGACGATCATTTAGATGCTACATACTTGCTCTGCTTCTTCGATTTCATTCCCCGGAGAACTTAGTTCACCTACAGGAAGTCCTTCCAAGAAGTTGTGCAAAATCTGTACCATTTCATCACGCTTTACTTCTTCCATAATAGAATCTTTGATTTTGGCTGATCCTTTGATTCCTTTTAAATACCAAGAAAGATGCTTACGCATTTCTCTCACAGCCACATGTTGCCCTTTGAGATCAATCAAACGATCCATATGCAAAATCGCTATTCTGATTTTCTCTTCTGCGGTTGGCTCGGATAGTAATTGACCGGTCTTAAGGTATTCGATGGTACGGTATAACATCCATGGATTCCCTAGAGCGCCCCGTCCGATCATAACCCCATCACAACCTGTGGTATCCAGCATACGCTTCGCATCTTCAGGAGTAATCACATCTCCATTACCGATTACTGGAATAGAGACTGCTTCTTTGGCTTGCTTGATATATGACCAATCAGCTTGTCCTGTGTA
Organism: Paenibacillus sp. PK4536; assembly: GCF_028594455.2. Lineage (NCBI taxonomy): Bacteria > Bacillati > Bacillota > Bacilli > Caryophanales > Paenibacillaceae > Paenibacillus > Paenibacillus sp. PK4536. Next base: position 1,292,678 of record NZ_CP126313.1, on the reverse strand, counting down.
TAGTTGTTGACGTGTACGACCGTGTACGCTGACCGCTTTACCACCTGCATCAGCTACCGCTTTGACGTTATCGACTACGAAGATATGATCACTATCCCAACCGATACGCATTTTAACGGTAACAGGCTTACTTACATTAGCAACTACAGCAGCGACCATTTCATTGATTTTATTCGGATCAAGTAGCCATTTGGCTCCTGCATCACTTTTGTTAATTTTGGGAGCCGGGCAACCCATATTGATATCAATAATATCTGCATTGGTATCTTGATCGACCACTTTGGCAGCGGCAACTAGAGATTCACGATCTCCTCCAAAAATTTGCAGACTTAGCGGCTTCTCGCGTTCATCCACAAATAACATTTCGTGTGTACGCTTATTACCATTCAAGATGGCTTTATCACTTACCATTTCAGCACAGACTAGACCTGTACCAAATTCTTTGGCTATTAAACGGAAAGCAGGATTACATACTCCAGCCATAGGTGCGAGTACGACCTGATTTTTCATTTCTATATCACCGATTTTTAACATTCGGGTTCACTCCTTGTATCTCTATCCATAATGTAGCATGCAAACAAGCGACTGATTCCCTGTATCAAACAACAGATTTTATAATCTGTATATTTATTTTAATTTTGAATTAAAGGGCATAGTAAAAGCTTTGACATAGTGAATTCCTTGTTGTTCGGCTTCAATAAGCTGTAGCGATTGCTGAACCGAATAAAATAACTCGGGGTGCTGATCAGAGGATACTATTTCTGCTAATGGCACCAGTACAAAAGCACGTTCGTTCATTCGTGGATGAGGTAACTCTAAACGCTCGGTATGCAATTGTTGATGATCCATCCATAGTAAATCGAGATCGACTGTACGTGGGCCCCAGCGAATATCTCGTACCCGACCTAACTTATTCTCAACATCCAACATGCTCATTAATAACGGTTCCGGTTCTAATGTGGTACGTAACATTAATACCATATTTAAAAAAGAAGGTTGATCGATATACCCGACCGGTGCTGTCTCATACAGACCTGAACAACGAACAATCTCTATATCGGAATGATCATTCAGCATCTGTATAGCTTCTGTTAAGGTCTGCTCACGATCGCCCAAATTAGCGCCTAAAGCAATATAAGCCTCTGAATATTCAGAGGGAACAGATGACTTCATGACCGACTCTCACTTTCGTGTACGCCGCAATTCCACAGTAACGCCTTGAAAATGAATATCAAACGGTGGATGAGGCTTGGTTACTCTAACAGTTAGTGCATGTACCCCAGTATAAGCGTCCAGTAAAGAGGATGCAATACATTCTGCCAGAGCTTCAATCAATTTAAAAGACTGCTTTTCAACGATTTGTTTTACTTTTTCATGAATTTCAGCGTAGTTGATCGTTGTGCTAAGATCGTCGGTCTGTCCAGCAGTTGCCAGATCCATTTCTAATTCTAAATCGACATAAAAACGTTGACCTAATCTACGTTCTTCTTCAAAAACACCATGATAACCGTAATATTCCATCCGTGTTAGAATCATTTTATCCATTGAGTATTTATCCTCCTGTGTATCTGTTTCTTTGATTAACTTCTATTGATTGATGGTAGACTCTAGCATCGCATCACACATCATCGCCATCCGCTTATTCTGCTTAATATCATGCACACGAATAATCTGACAGCCTTGAGCAATCCCAAAAGCAGTGGTAGCTGTTGTTCCTTCAACTACATCGTTAGCAGTTAGATCAAGTACTGTCCGAATAAACTTTTTGCGAGATGTTCCTAATAATAATGGATAGCCTAGTGAAGATAGTTGATCGAGTTGGGACATCAGTTGTAGATTGTGTTGCGCTGTTTTGGCAAATCCGATACCCGGATCTAAAATGATATATTCAGCTTGGACTCCTGCTTGCAGAGCATGATCGATACAAGCCTGAAGATCATGAAGGACATCAGATACCAGATCGGTATAATCCATGTTATCTCGATTATGCATTAAAATAATCGGACATTGGGCAGTAGCAGCTACTTGTACCATCAGAGGGTCAGCTTGTCCGCCCCAAACATCATTAATGATATGTGCTCCGGCTTGCAGTGCTTGCTTAGCCACTTCTGCTTTGTAGGTGTCTATTGATAATGGAATATGGGGAGCTTGACGATGCAAAGCTTCAATAATAGGAATTACACGTTCTAACTCTTGCTCTGTCGATACGGGATCATGTCCGGGACGAGTGGATTCGCCACCAATATCAATCAGATCTGCTCCGTCTTTCATCATTTGCAAAGCATGTTCGACAGCTCGCTCGATTAATGTATATTGTCCTCCATCTGAAAAAGAATCTGGAGTGACATTCAAAATACCCATTATTAATGTTGTATCTCCAAGTGTTAAGTTGGTCGAACCCAAATCGTATGTTCTTGTATAGCGCATAGGCTGTTTCACTGCTGATAAGCCTCCTTAAGATAAGCGTAAGCTAATTGCAAAGTCATTGAATGGGAAAGATCCTGAGGAACCTCATACGTTGCTGTATCTTCTAATAATTGCTTTACAGGAACAATTTCTTGAACTGAATTGGTTAAAAATATTTCATCTGCTTCAAGTAAATGCTTCCATGTATAATGACCTTCATGCACAACAATACCTGCTGCCATGGCTAATTGAATAACAAAAGCGCGCGTAATGCCGGGTAGTATGCCCGTATCTATAGCAGGTGTATACAGTTGCTGATTTTTCACAAAAAAGAGATTGCTTACAATACCTTCTGCTATATGTTGTTCTTTGGTCAGCATTAGCCCTTCTACAGCCGTAGATGGATGATCTTGATATTGCATCAGTTCGCGTTTGCCCAAAATACTATTCATATAATGGAGTGACTTAAAACGAATATCGCCTTCTGGTGTGTTGCGTAATGTGTGTAAACAACGTAATGACTTGCTATGACTATATAGATGATCGATAAGCGACATTGAATCAGGACGTGCTGGAGGTAATGATTTGGCATATATAATGATATTCGGTTGCTCATAGGCTCCAGAAGGCAAACCTAATATATCGGTTCCTGCTGAAATCGTATACCGAATGTACGCCTCTGTTAATTCATTAGCATACATGAGATCTCGAATCTGATTTTGCACCTGATCTACCGATTCGTTCCACATGATTCTGAGCGATTCACAACTTGTAGATAGTCGAGTTAGATGTTGCTTCAGTAAAAAAGGCTGTCCATTATAAGTACGAAACGTCTCAAACAATCCCATTCCATACAAAAAACCGTGATCCATGACAGAGACCACGGCTTGATCTGTAGCAATAACTTGTCCGTTTAATGATACATATTTCATAATGTTGGTGCTTTATCTACTTTACGACTCAAAAAGCTACGCAACATTTCATGCCCATGATCGGTCACAATCGATTCAGGATGGAATTGTACACCTTCGACTGCATATTCTTTATGACGTAGACCCATAATTTCGCCTTCCGCTGTCTCCGCTGTAATTTCTAAACAATCCGGTAGACTTTCACGTTCCACGATCAATGAATGATAACGAGTCGCAGTAAATGGAGAAGGTAGATTTTCAAAAACAGATTTCTTATCATGCAAAATAGGTGACGTCTTACCATGCATTAATCGCTCTGCGCGAATAACATTGCCTCCAAAAGCTTGACCAATCGCTTGATGACCCAGACAAACACCGAAGATCGGAATATCGCCTTTGAAATGGTTGATTACGTCTAAAGTAATACCTGCTTCTGTCGGTGTACATGGACCCGGGGATAATAAAATATGATCGGGTGCCATTGTACGAATACCCGCCATATCGATCTCATCATTGCGACGAACAACAACCTCTTCACCCAATTCGCCTAAATATTGAACAAGATTATACGTAAATGAATCGTAGTTATCTATAACGAGTATCATTATATTCTCCCTTTCTCTGCTTGCACTTGATCGTATTGCTCACTTAACATAACTGCTCTTGCCATCGCTCTCGATTTGTTAAAACATTCGCGATATTCGCGATACGGTTCCGAATCGATCACCACACCTGCACCTGCTTGCATATACGCTATATGGTCTTTGACCGTTAATGTTCTAATAATAATATTTAATTCCATATTACCATTATAGTCAATCCAGCCCATCGAACCTGTATACGCACCACGACGAGTCTGTTCTAATTCTTCAATAATTTCCATCGTACGCACTTTCGGTGCACCGGTAATTGTTCCACCGGGAAATACAGCAGCGATAACATCATACACATCTTTGGACTCGGCTAGTTCACCTTCGACTCCAGAGACTAAATGCATCACATGAGAATAACGTTCGATCGTCATCAGTTCAGGCACACGTACTGTACCATATTTGGCGATTCGTCCGAGATCATTACGCTGAAGATCGACCAGCATAATATGTTCGGCACGTTCTTTTTCATTAGATAAAAGATCGTCTTCCATCGCTTGATCTTCAATTTCAGTTGTACCTCTACGCCTTGTACCTGCTATCGGTCGTGCAGAGACTTTGCCATCTACAACACGTACCAATAATTCGGGTGAAGCCGATACTAAATAAAAATCAGGTGTACGTAGCAATCCCATATATGGAGACGGATTGGTTAAACGAAGCCATTCATACACCGATTCTGGTGTCGAAGCTAAAGGTCGATGACTGCGTAAAGACAAATTGACTTGAAATACATCACCCTGACGGATATACTCCTGAATCGTTTGCACCGCTTTTTCAAATTGAATCTGATCAAATTCGGTCTCAAATCCATACCCATCCGTACGTGAATCGGTTAATGCTATTGGATGTTCTGTTAGAAATTGCTTACGTGCTATTGTCGATGATGCTTGAGCTTGTTGTAGAATATTCTGCCACTGCTCTGCCATCTGCGTTGCGCATGTAGCCGCATGATTATACGAAGATTGATGATCTGTACTTTTACCTATAGAGGTATGGACACAACAGTACAACTGCTTATCCGTATGATCAATCACCCAGATTTGGTTAAATTTCATCCATAGATAATCTGGCATCCCTAGATCATTGCTTAGATGATCGGGTAATTTTTCTAAAGAACGAGCGACATCGTAACTTAGAAAGCCTACACACCCTCCTGTAAATAGAGGCACTTCTGGTAATTTGGGAGCACGATCGGTCGACATCCATGTTCGTAATATATCTAAAGGCTTGCCTGTATAAGAGGCATCGGTTATATATTCAGGTTGTGCATTCGGTATAGCCAAAACAGGAGTGGTATCTGTGGACTTTCGAATATGTGCTTGCTGATCTTGACCACTGAGTATAGATACAGGAGAAAGTCCAACATAACTGTATCTGCCACTTTTCCCATTTTCCAATACAAAAGAATAAGGCATCTCTTCTTGCCACAATTGTTCCCAGCTATCCGGTAAAAGTTGATCTTCTAACGGGATACGAACGATATAAGGCAGTTGGGTGTATCCTTCTGCTTGCCAGTCTGTCCATTGTTGAAATGATGTATATACTTTGGTCAATCGATCTTCCTCCAACCTGATGATCTATTCATTGTCGTTAGTATACTAAAGCATGGATCGAATGAGAAGATGCGGAATATAAAAAAGCTTCTAGCCTTATGCCGTGTAGACAAAGGTAGAAGCTTGAGATCCATATATATTCGAATATAACATCTTAGAACAAAAGATCAGTGTATCATACAACTTGATCTCAATACGGAAACATCTTCATATCAATAAAGATACTGTAGATCATCCGATAGTTCTAATTACGATTCGAAGTTGTATAGCGGTGTACTAAGGTAACGTTCACCGTTACTTGCGATAATCACAACGACACGTTTACCTGTACCTAACTCTTTAGCCACTTGAAGAGCGGCTTTGATCGCTGCACCGGAAGAAATACCTGTAAGAATCCCTTCTTCTTTGGCTACACGACGAGCCCATTCAAAGGCTTCTTCATTTTCAACATGAATAATTTCATCGTAAATGTTTTGGTTCAAAATTTCAGGAATAAAGTTAGCGCCGATTCCTTGAATTTTGTGAGGGCCTGGTTGACCACCTGCCAAAATAGGAGAAGCTGCTGGTTCTACTGCATAAATTTTGATCTCTGGGAAAGATTCTTTCAAAACTTCACCCGCACCAGAAATAGTACCACCTGTACCGATACCTGCTACAAAAGCATCCAATGTTCCACCGATCGAACCGATCGCTTCTACAATTTCAGGGCCTGTTGTTTCACGGTGAATTTTAACATTCGCTTTATTTTTAAATTGTTCTGCAATAAAGTAATCTGGATTTTCACTCAAAATCGTTTCTGCTTTTTTGACTGCTCCATTCATACCTTCTGATCCAGGAGTAAGAACCAATTCTGCTCCATATGCACGCAGCAAATTGCGACGCTCTATGCTCATTGTCTCAGGCATTACAATTACACATTTATATCCTTTAGCAGCAGCGACCATAGCTAGTCCAATACCTGTGTTACCACTAGTTGCTTCAACAATCGTACCACCAGGTTTGAGTAAACCTTGTTTTTCCGCTTCTTCTACGATGCTGATTGCAATTCGGTCTTTGACACTGGAACCCGGATTCTGATATTCAAGCTTCAGATAGATATCTGCGCTTCCTTCAGGAACGATACTATTCAACTTAACTAGCGGTGTTCCTCCGATAAGTTCTGTGATGTTATTGACGACTTTTGCCATGCCTATAGCCCTCCTTCAAATGATAGAACGTAGCTGTGAATACGAACTCTATTCTATATGTCTAATCTACGCTATTCCGAGTAAAATAGTAGGTTTTAATATACTTTTATATTATCAATCTGTCACAGCGTTGTCAATCTAGCATTTAGCAAAAATAACACGAAATCGCTAAGATTGAATAAATATTTTATTCTGCCACAGATAAAATGTACGCATTATATTTTTCTCTTAATTGTTGCTCAATTTCATTTAAAGGTTTGGCTTGTCCTAGAGCAATTTTGCGTCTTGCAGTCTCCCGGCTCATGCTCTGCTTGGCAGAAGGAGCTGGACGAATATCGGTGACTTGTACAATCGCATAATGACCTGTACTTAATGCAATCGGTCCAACAACATCACCTGCTTGCATATCTTGAATAGCTTTTAACAATTCAGGTGGTTGAAAAGGATCATCTTGATCGATCCATCCAAGTGCTCCACCTTGTGGTGCTGAAAATGTATCCACTGACATCGATTGTGCAACTGAGGAGAACACTTCTCCTTGATCGATACGTTCTATTGCTTGTTGCGCTGATTCTTCAGTGTCTAATTCAATCCACGCCAAATCAAATTGATGCTTTTGCATCGATTGTTCGTATTGCTTCAAGTACGCATCCACTTCTGCATCTGTAATTTTGATATCTGCTGTAGCGATCTTTTCCAGTTCAATCTGATATTCAGATTCTTGTCTCAGATCATCTGCACTTAATCCAAATTGAGTATTCATTTCTTGATAAAAGTCTGCTGGTGAAGAATATCCGCTAATACGCTCTGCTAGATCATTTTGAATCTCTTCTTCAGTAACTGCGATATGGCGTACTTGCACTTCAAGCTTGACCGCTTGATGATTCAGCATTTGTGTCAAAATTTCTTTGCCATATCTTCGCTTCAATTCATTAACCCATTCTTGTTCACTGATCGACTCATTACCTACCATCGCTACTGTAGAAGAGCTAGAATGTTGAACTGCCCGGATCACCCAAAAGGCACCGAGCAGCATAATAATTACAGATAATAAGACCAAGACGGCTGTCCATACAGGTGATCTGCCTCTAGTCATATATTTCGTATTCCTTAACTTTTAGCTTCAGCAAGAATAGATTCCAGATCTTGACGATTGAATAAATGCTTTTCACCGCAGAAATGACATACTACTTCTGCTTGTCCATCTTCTTCGATCAATTGCGTCAATTCATATTCACCTAGACTCATCAACGTTTGTTCTACACGTTCACGAGAACAAGGGCAATAGAATCGCACATCTGATGTTTCCATCACTTGAGCATCAGGCACAACACGGCGTAACAGTTCTTCTAACTCTAATCCTTCTGCTAAAAGAGTCGTTACAGGTGGCAACGTGCTGATCGATTGTTCGATTTGGTCAATTTCTGCATCGGTAAGACCGGGTAACAATTGAATAATAAATCCGCCGGCTACAATAACAGAGTTGTCTGTATCTACAAGTACGCCAATACCTACCGCAGATGGAGTCTGTTCAGACTTCGCAAAATAGTACGTGAAATCTTCGCCTAGCTCTCCTGAAATAATCGGCACACTTCCACGATAAGGATCTTTAAGTCCCAAATCTTTGATTACATATACAAAGCCTTCTGTACCTACTGCTCCTGCTACATCCAATTTACCCATCGCATTACTTGGCAAATGAACATGTGGATGATCAACATATCCACGAACTTCGCCTTTCGCATTGGCATCCGCTACGATCTGACCGATCGGGCCGTCACCTTTTACTTGTAATGTTAATTTTTCTTCGCCTTTAAGCATAGCACCCATCATTGCTGCTGTTGTCAGCGTACGACCCATTGCTGCTGTTGCTGTAGGCCATGTATCATGACGTTGACGTGCTTCCTCGACTAAATGAGTAGAGCGAATAGCAAATGCACGTACTTTACCACCTAATGCTATACCACGGACGACAAGGTCCGGTTTTGTGTGTTGTTGATTTTCCATTTGTAATGGCTCCTCTCGTTGCTCTTGCTGTATTTTCCAATGAGCATGGTTCTTCTATTTTTATTTAGACGCTTTAGGCGTACCAAAAGTTTTGTCTATCGGTGTGGTTATTACATTACGCTCATAAATCAAACGTAATCCTTCAAGTGTAAGCATTGGATTCACTTCATCGACTGTTTCGGTTTCACTGGAAATCAGTTCTGCCAAACCACCAGTAGCCACGACTTTACCAATCACGCCCATTTCAGCATGAATTCGTTTGACGATTCCATCCACTTGTCCAGCGTATCCATATATAATACCAGATTGCATGGCATGAACGGTATTACGTCCGATGACTTTTTTAGGTTTCTCTAATTCAATATTCGGTAACTTGGAAGCTCGTTGATACAAAGCTTCTGTAGAAATCCCAATTCCAGGGACGATTGCGCCGCCTAGATAATCACCTTTACTGTCAATACAATCAAATGTAGTCGCTGTACCAAAATCAACAACAATGACAGGACCACCGTATTTTGCAACAGCTGCTACTGCATTCACAATCCGATCTGCTCCCACTTCGCGTGGGTTCTCATAACGCAAGTTCAGACCGGTGCGTATGCCCGGTCCGACAATCATAGGAGTATGATGTAAATATTTTCTACACATTTCTTCTAGCGTGTTCATAATTGGAGGCACAACAGAAGAAATAATAATTCCTTGAATATGATCAATCACAATATTGGACATCTGAAAAAGGTTATGCACCATCACTCCATATTCATCCGGTGTAGCTTGACGATTCGTATTGATACGGAAATGATGAAGCAATTGTTCTCCTTGATATACGCCCAACACGATATTCGTATTTCCAATATCAATCACAACTATCAAAGTGCGTCACTCCCCTTTCTTCGCACCCAAATCCAGACTAATATCCAGATTTTCAAAAGAATACGTCAGTCGTCCTACAGATATAATATCAACGCCTGTGGCTGCTAAGTTATAAATTGTATTTAACGATACATTGCCCGATGCTTCAATTTTTACATGCGGGGCTTGCTCACGAATCATATGCACTGCTTCTTGCATACGTTCTGGTGACATATTATCAAGCATAATGATATCTGCTCCAACAGTCAAAGCTTCTTGTACTTGTTCTATACTTTCAGTCTCGACTTCAATCGTCATTGTGTGCGGAATCTGGTGACGAGCTGAGTTGACCGCTTCGGTGATTCCGCCTGCTGCTTTGATATGATTATCTTTAATCATCACAGCATCATAAAGTCCAAAACGATGATTATGTCCGCCACCAATACGTACAGCATATTTCTCAAGCATACGATGTCCCGGTGTGGTCTTACGTGTATCTACCAATCTTACCGGCAAATCTTGAATAGCATCTACATATTCACGAGTACGAGTAGCGATCCCCGACATCCGTTGCAATAAATTAAGTGCTAGACGTTCTCCTGTCAGTAGATGGTGTGTACTGCCTTCTACTTCTGCAATGATATCACCTTTGTGTAGCTTTTGTCCTTCTTGAGCGATAGGTTGAAACTTCAGATCAGGATGAACTGTGCGAAATACTAACTCCGCTACCGGGAGCCCCGCAAGTATTCCATCTTGCTTAGCATGAATAACGGCGCGACTACTATGTCCTTGTGGAACTGTGGTTGCTGTAGTGATATCTCCAGCGCCTACATCTTCGTTTAGCCATAATTTGATCCATTGTATTAGATTGTCTTCGTATCCGTTAAACATCATCACTACTCTCCTTTGTTAGCCCTTGATGAATCTGTTGCACAATATGCTGTTGCCAATCTGTATCATTACGCTCTGGAAAATCTTCTCGATAATGTCCGCCACGACTTTCTTCCCGATACAATGCTGAACGCATCACAAGCAAAGCACATGTCAACATATTGGACAGCTCGATAGCTTCCTTTGTATTCATTGGATATTCAAAAATAATCCCTAATTCTTCAAGCTTAGTTAAGCCTTCTTGAAGAGATACAGAGGTACGACGAAGTCCAGCGTACTGTCCCATAATCTGTTGGAGTTCTAAGCGCCAACTGATCCATTGTTCGGCAGAGTTTGTGAATTCAGGTACATTCTTATCATAAGAAAGCATATCTTTTGCTGATAAAGAGGATTCTTGCTCGGGTTCAACCAGTGGAGGTAGTTGAAGAATTTGCTGAACTACCCGTTTGCCAAAAACAATCGCTTCGGATAATGAATTACTTGCTAATCGATTTGCCCCATGAATACCTGTAGAAGAGACTTCACCACAAGCAAATAATCGCTGCACACTACTTGCTCCTTGAAGATCGGTTTTGATACCACCCATCATATAATGAGCCGCAGGTGCCACAGGAATCCAGTCTTGAGCTATATTTAATCCATATCTCACACAGGTTGCAAAAATAGTAGGAAAACGGCGTTTCAATGTCTCTTCAGACTCATGTGTGATATCCAGATAGACACAAGTACTTTCTTCTTTTTCCATTTCACTGATGATCGCTCTAGCTACGATATCTCGAGGTGCCAGTTCTTTTAACAGATGGTAATTTGCCATAAAAGCTTCACCTGTATGATTACGCAAAATAGCTCCTTCACCGCGTAACGCTTCTGAGATCAGAAATCGCGGTGCACCTGGATAACATAAAGCAGTCGGATGAAATTGAATAAATTCCATATCTCGTACCTGTGCTCCTGCGCGGTAAGCCATCGCCACTCCATCGCCTGTAGCCACATCAGGATTCGTCGTATATTGATATAGCTGTCCACTACCTCCTGAACAGATCACAGTCGCTTCTGCTTGGACATAGACGAGACGATCATCTGGTTGCTTTACGATGACGCCTGTACATTCATTGTGATGCGTGACTAGATCAATTGCCAAATGCTCATCCCAAACTTCAATACGTGGATGTTCAGCCACATGCTGAGATAATGCTCTAACAATCTCATATCCTGTAGAATCCCCATTTGCATGTAAAATACGGCGATGACTATGAGCCCCTTCTCGTGTTAACTCCAATTGTCCGTCAATCGTATCAAATAAAGTGCCTAGACGAATCAGTTCCTGTACACCTGCTGGGCCTTCTTGCACAAGCACATCTACGGCAGACGAGGAACAAAGACCAGCTCCTGCAAGCAATGTATCTTGACGGTGATAAAGAGGAGAATCATCTGCTGCTATCACAGCTGCAATCCCGCCTTGAGCATAACGAGTATTACTGTCTAATAATGATTTCTTTGTGATCATAAGAACGTGCTTATATTCACTTGCCGAAATAGCAGCAAACAATCCTGCAATTCCTGAACCTATAATAATAACATCGACTTGTTTGTGAATATATTCACTCAGATGATAATCTATCAGGCGATTTGGAATCATAATCTGTTCCCTCTCAATCGTTCAAGATGAAGATACTTGTAGCATACGTTCCAAAGAAACACGAGCTTGATCAGCAACAGCAGGTGGTACATAGATTTGAGGTTTCATCTGCTCTAAGCAATTGACTAATTTTTTTAAATTATTCACTTTCATATTAGGGCATACTAAATATTTGCTAGCAAAGCGAAATGTTTTATCAGGGCTGTCTTTGCGAAGCTGATAACCTGTACCATCTTCTGTCCCTACGATAAACTCCTGACAAGGCGATTCTTTGCAATATTTGATAATCGCTGTTGTGCTACCTACAAAGTCACCTAAAGCAACAACATCTGGCCGACATTCAGGATGAACAACAAATTCAGAATGAGGATGTTTCGCTTTCATCTCCATCACGTCTTTGACCGTCAACATATCATGGGTGTTACAATACCCTTCCCAGATAATCATCTTTTTATCAGTATGCTGTTGTACATAGTGCCCTAAATTTTTATCAGGAACCCAAATGATTTCGTCGGAATCAACGGACTGAATGACTTTCACCGCATTTGCCGAAGTACAGCAGATATCTGTTTCTGCTTTGATCTCAGCAGATGAATTAATATAAGTAACCACTTTAGCATTAGGATGTTTTTCTTTTAATCGACGCAGACCATCTACATTGACCATATCTGCCATTGGACAACCTGCCCGCTCATCAGGGATAATCACTGTTTTGTTAGGTGCTAGAATTTTAGCACTTTCACCCATAAAGTGAACTCCACAAAACACAATCGTATCTGCTTCAGTCTGAGCTGCTTTTTGCGCTAACAAAAAAGAATCGCCACGGAAATCTGCCACTTCTTGAATCTCATCCCGTTGATAATAATGAGCTAGAATAATAGCATTGCGCTCCTTTTTTAATTCTAAAAGACGTTCCTTGAGCTGTGCATCCCGTTCTGCTTTCTTTTCCAGTGCTAACGCTTCCATCGTAATCACTCCTTCAAATTGATTGAGATTCATTTCACAATGTTTGGCAGAGAAGTATGTTCTAAGGTAGTTATAGCTTTCTGATCGAATAGTTTGTGAAAAATATCCCTTACTACTGTGTGAATTGTGTCAAATTTGTGATCAGGTTCAACCAATAATGTACACAATGCTATACTCACTTGTCAATCTATGAATTTGAACATATTTTTTAAACGCAAAAAAGCCTGAAGATCCTATTGATCTTCAGGCTTTTTATTTACTGCATTTTGTTATTGATTACGAAGTGGGTGTACTTCCACCTGTTCCATTTGGTCCACGATCTTCGCCAGGGCCATTAGTAGGGCTATTCGGAATATCTCCGTCTTTGCCCAATCCAGGTGTAGATGGAGTGTTATCTTTCTCCAAGCTCAAAGAACCACCGATTGTATCTACAGTTGGTTCGCCACCTTCTGGTGTTTCCCCTGAACCGCTATTACCATCGCTATTGCCAGTATCACTTAAAGATCCAGTTTCGATCAATTCTTTGATTTGTTCTAGATCCAATGTTTCTACTTCAAGCAATGTTTGAGCAATCAAATGCATTTCTCTTGAATGCTTTTGCAATAATTCGCGACAGCGTTCGTAAGATTCCGTAATAAAACGGTGCATTTCTTGATCGATCTCATAAGCGATTTTATCACTATAGTTTTGCTCGTGTCCGATATCACGACCCAAGAATACTTGACCTTGAGCAGTACCGAATTGCATCGGTCCAAGCTTCTCACTCATACCGTATTCAACGATCATGCTACGTACGATACCAGTTGCTTGTTGGAAGTCACTATATGCTCCAGTACCAATCTCGCCGATAAATAATTCTTCAGCAACACGTCCACCTAGCAAACCAGTTACTTTATCCAACAATTCCTGTTTCGTTACAAGCATACGGTCTTCTTTAGGAAGCATAATAACATACCCGCCAGCACGTCCACGCGGTACGATTGTTACTTTGTGTACCATATCCGCATGCTCCAAGAAATAACCTACAATCGTATGACCCGCTTCATGATAAGCAACGATACGTTTTTCACGATCACTAATAACACGACTACGTTTTTCTGTACCTACGATGATACGGTCAATAGCTTCATCAACCTCATTCATCGAAATATCACGACGATTACGACGCGCAGCAAGCAATGCTGCTTCGTTCATCAAGTTCTCCAGATCTGCACCTGTAAAACCTGTTGTACGTTTCGCAATTGTATCCAATCTTACGTTAGACGTAAGTGGTTTGTTACGTGAGTGAACTTTCAGTACAGCTTCGCGACCTTTCACGTCTGGACGATCCACCGTAATTTGACGGTCAAAACGACCTGGACGTAACAATGCAGGATCCAAGATATCTGGACGGTTAGTTGCAGCAACGATAATAATACCTTCGTTAGCTCCAAATCCATCCATTTCAACAAGAAGTTGATTTAGCGTTTGTTCGCGCTCATCATGACCGCCACCAAGACCTGCGCCCCGTTGACGACCAACAGCATCAATTTCATCGATGAAAATAATACATGGTGCATTTTTCTTCGCATTTTCAAACAAATCACGTACACGCGACGCACCGACACCGACAAACATTTCTACGAAATCAGAACCGGAAATGCTGAAGAATGGTACGCCTGCTTCTCCTGCTACTGCACGAGCAAGCAATGTTTTACCAGTACCCGGAGGACCTACAAGAAGTACCCCTTTAGGAATACGAGCTCCAACGGCGTTAAACTTACGTGGATCTTTCAGGAAGTCAACAACTTCGACGAGTTCTTGTTTCTCTTCGTCAGCCCCTGCTACATCCTCGAATGTAATTTTTTTCTTCTCTTCGTTATACAAGCGAGCACGACTCTTACCAAAGTTCATCACTTTGCCGCCGCCACCCTGAGCTTGATTGAAGAGGAAGAAGAACAGAATAAACATAATCACAAGTGGAATCATCGAAGTGATGAATGACAACCAAATACTGTCGCCTTCCATCGGCTTAATGGTTACTTGTGTACCCCCATTGTCACTAGCTGTTTCGATCTCGTTGATCGCTGCATCAGTGGCAGGGATGTAAGAAGAAAATGCATTCGACTTCGCATCTGCTGGTTTTGTTTTGTATTCACCTGTAACTAAATACGCATAGTTATCAAACTGAACCGTAACAGAGGAGACATTACCAGCAGCAAGTGCTGCTTTAAGCTGATCATATCTTGGATTATCGGTAGCTTCGCTTCCGTCACTAACGTAACGTACAATGCCCACCACGACTAAAAAAAGAATTAAATAGAAACCCGAATTCCGGATGAACCGATTCATCCCCTACCTCCTCTCGAGACACTTAAATTATTTTACCATAGCCAGACTTACGTTCTCAATAGAGCTCGAAGCCAAATAACGGATATTGCTGCTATTCAGACATAGGTAATTAGTTTGAATAAATTGCCGGTTTTAAAATCCCAATGTAGGGGAGATTCCGGTATTTCTCAGCATAATCTAGACCGTATCCAACAATAAAAGCATCCGGAATAACAAAACCGGTATAATCTGCTTCTAAGTCAACGGTTCTGCCTGCTGGCTTATCGAAAAGAGTAACTACACGTACGCTACTAGCACTACGACCGCGCAATACCTCCATAAGGTAACTAAGCGTGAGTCCACTGTCAATAATGTCTTCTACGATCAATACGTCCCGTCCTTCAACAGAAACATCTAGATCTTTAATGATTTTGACAACACCGGATGATTTGGTAGATGCTCCATAACTGGATACCGCCATAAAATCAATCTCAAGCGGTACGTCGATCCGTTTAACCAGATCAGCCATAAATACAAAAGCACCTTTCAATACACAAATCACAAGCGGGTTGCGTCCCTTGTAATCGTCACTTAGCTTAGCGCCAAGTTCTAAAATCTTCTGCTGAATCTCTTCTTCACTGATGAGTACTTCTTCAATGTCATTGCGCAACTTGGTTGAACCTCCTACATTATACTTATCAAGCCGAATCGACGATAATCAAACATTTTCTTCAGTTTTTATTCGCCTCATATGTACTACACAAGAAGTACCCGGGTGCACCAAAGCTGATCCCGAACGTCGAATTCCTGGAATCCATAGCACTTGACCGTGAAAATCAGCCAATAAAGGCAAAGTATTACGCTGAGATAATGGTATTTTCTCATCGATAAAAAGATTTTTAACTTTCTTCGTTCCGCCTTTTCCTGTAAGTTTAAACGAGTCACCTTGACGGCGAGAACGCAAACAAAGCGGAAAAGTCAGTAAATCCGCATCAAAAAACGCTTCCTCCGAAGAAAGTTCCATCTGATCTGAATCATTCCTATTCCATGGCAATAATCGGATATCTAATTGCTCCTTGGTAAAAGGAATAGATATAACCTCATTATTACGCAAAATCGGAATACAATATGGTTCATAAAACTTGGGTACTCCTCGTATAAATCGGATATTCTGATACTCTCGGACACAAGTGACCTTATCGCCAATATCCAGACTCCAACTTGTGAGACCACTTTGCATAATCTGTCCCCGAACCATCTCAATTTTGGAAAAATCAAATTGTTCGTAAGATGGTGACAGATAACTCAATATTAGTTTAATCAACCTCCGTTGTAAAGCGACATGCACTTCCACGAAAGAAGTAACTTCAAATGAAAACGATCCTTCTTCTTCTTTAACCAATTCTGCGTATAACGTCCCTGTTTCCTGTTGAATATAATCATTTTCAGTTCCGACAATTTCAGCAAGCCTTGCCAGTGATGGCACCAACTGCTCATTAAATTGCTCCAAAAATGGTAAAACATCCAATCGGATACGGTTACGTGTATACTTGCGGTGAAGATTACTGCTATCTGTAATGTAACCAAAATCGCATTCTTCACAGGCATGAATCAAGGTCGTCTTGTATATACGTAAGAACGGACGTATAAGTTCCACATTTTTTTCAGTTCTACGCATTTTTATTCCGCTTAATCCTTCAGCCCCTGATCCACGCAAAATTCGCATCAATACCGTTTCTGCTTGATCATCCATATGATGAGCCAGTGCGATCGAATGTGCAGACCATTTCTCAGCGATTCGATGCAAAAAATCATAGCGTAATGTACGTGCAGCTTCTTGTGGTCCTTGACCCGTCTCTACCATATAATCAGGCGTACTGACTTCTTCTAGCTCAAAAGGAATGTGCAAGTCTGACGATATCTTAGCTACATATTGCGCTTCTTGTGCAGATTCTTCTGGACGAAATCCATGATTAAGATGAGCGCAGACTAGCTTCCATTGATATTCATCGGATAAAGCATGCAAAACATGAAGTAGTGCTACAGAATCTGGCCCACCTGATACAGCGACAATAATGGTATCGCCAGCTGAACCAAGACGCTGTTCTTTTACAAGTGTTCTGACATGCTCTAACAACGATTGCCATGTCTTTCCACTCATCATACTCTCCCCGTTTCTTGATCGTTTTTTACTTGGTAAAGAATAAAGCGATAAGTAATGTAATTCCTAATATAATGATCGACCAGATCAGCGCATTTTTTAGGCGCCTGGTCACTGGATCGCCATTGTCTCCATATCTATTCAATACACCTGAACCACTTACTGCTTTCCATGCATAATAAGCTTCGCCAGTACTGTCAAATTCTCCGCGCAAAGCACGCTTTAACCAAGGAGCATACCGTTTCAATCTGGGCGTCTGATCGACCAGCGTTACCAGATCGGCAGAACTTCGTATTTGTGGCAATTGAGTAGATATCACTTTTTGTAAGCCTGGTTCATTGAATAATTTGATACACATTACGGCAAAAGCAAACAAATCATAGGCGTAATCTCCTGTCCGACTGCCTGCTTTCCAGAATTTGCGATCATACCATTCTGTAAATTGATGCAGACTTCGTCCTGCTTGACTTGCACCACCGTAATCGATCAATTCTACCTGTCCTTCGTCGGTAATAATTACGTGTTCTGCTTTGAGATCGCCAAATACCCAATCTGCTTCATGCAGATCACGTAGAATTTCTAGTACCCCTAGACCTGCTTTGCCTATATGTTCACTTCCTTTGGATCGAAGGAAATTACTTAATGTTTGACCTTTTACATATTTCATCACATAAAAAGGAATAATGAGTCCATCTTCTTCATAGTCATCGGCATCATATAGATAACGATTGACCTGATTTTTTCCTGTTTCTTTCCAATGCTTATGTAAAGAAAAAAGAAGTTTGATCTCTGCTTGTAACGTACGATTATAAGCTCCCATTTTCAAGGCATATAGATTACCATTCGCTAGAGCAGACACTAAATAAACGGTTCCGTTGGTTCCGGTGCCCAGTACGCGCTGTATCATATACTGTTGTCCTCTGGTTCTTCCGCTAATCATCGTTCCTGGCGGCAATTCAGAATTAGTTGATATTGACACCGGGCTTCTCCTTCTCCTCTGAGGGCAGTCTCTCAATTTAGTGTACCATACCTATAGCAAAAAAACCGCAGATGCCTAGGCACCTACGGTCGTTATTGTGTTCTATATGCAAGGTAAGGATTAACTACGCTTGGCACCACGGCCTCCACGTTTGGATTCCGTATTTTTTTTGAGTGAAGAAATGCGTTCCTCACTATCTTTCATGAAGCGTGTCAATTTATCATCAAACGTAGGTTTGCCAACTGCTGGCTTGTTGAAAGAACGACCTCCACGATCACCGCCGCGGTTAAATCCGCCACCGCCGCCTCCAGAACGTTCTCCGCCGTCTCTACCGCCGCCACCGCTGTTACGTTGCTCAAAGCTACGCTCAGGACGAGGTGGTCTAGAAGATGGTGCTGGTTCTGCTGGTTTGTCAACGGCTTGCTTGATCGAAAGTCCGATTTTACCGTCTTTGTCGACATTGATGACTTTAACAGTAACGACGTCGCCCATTTTAAGATGGTCATTAACGTCTTTTACATAGTTGTCGGCAATTTCCGAGATGTGAACAAGACCAGTGACACCTCCCGACAAATCTACAAATGCTCCAAAGTGCGTTATTCCCGTCACTTTGCCTTCTAACTTGGTGCCCACTTCAATTGCCATAGAGTAAAATAATCCTCCCTTAAAATATACAGTAAAATCCCTTACGGATTACAATCTGCGTTGATTAAATTATAACGGAAGCCGAAAATAAGGTCAACTCACTAATGCTCAGTTTTACGACTTATTTCACTTCATTATTCATTTGCTGTCTGTTGCATCGGTTGCCCAAATCGGTGTTTCACCTGGTAAATACATACCATATTGCTTACGAGCGACTTGTCCGATGTATTCAGGATCTTCCAATCGCTTCACTTCACTTTGCGATTGAGCAAATGCTGCATCTGCTTTTTGCTTCTGCACTTGATGCTGTGCGAGTTCTTCTTTTTTATCCGCTAGATGTATCGACTGCATGATGAAAGTATAGATCGCCCAGCCCAGGAATAACACCATGAAAAGCATCCAAATCCGTAGCCGTCTGCGCGCCCCATTGTTTCCTTGAGATGACTGATTATTTGTTTTGTAGCTACCGCTTCGAATCGGCGTAGGTTTTGATATCATCGGGTTGCCTCCTTGATGGTCTGTCGTTATCGTATCACCAACATTACATTTTAATTAACATTACCACAAAATAACGATTTGTAACACTTTGTCGACAAATTAAAACAAAAACAAAAAAGGCTGTCCTTAAGTCCGAAGACTTAAGGACAACCTTTTTTAAACACTGAGCAATACATATACCATTGGATATCTCTCCAAATTACTCTTTGGAAAAAATATCATCCTGTCTGACGATAGGCTCTTCTTTAAGCAATGTATACATCGTTGCTGCTTCGTCTTTGCGCGTACTATCTGCCAACCGTTCTACTTGTACAGTGACTAGCTTTTGTCCAAATTGAACCGTAATCTCGTCACCGACTTTAAGTGTAGCACTAGGCTTGGCTTCACGTCCGTTCAACAGGACTCGTCCCTGCTCGGACACATCTTTTGCCACAGTACGGCGCTTGATCAGTCTCGATACTTTCAGGAATTTGTCCAGACGCATTAGTTTACCGCTTCTTTAAGTTTGTTACCTGCTTTAAATGCAGGAACAGTAGATTCTGAAATGTTAATTTCTTCACCTGTTTGCGGGTTGCGTCCAGTACGAGCTGCACGTTTGCGAGTTTCAAACGTACCGAAACCGATCAATTGAACTTTATCGCCTTTTGTTAATGCATCTGTAATTTCGCTAAGGAAACCGTTTAATACTGTTTCTACATCTCTTTTTGTCAATCCACTGCTTGTAGAAATGTTGTTAATCAAGTCTGTTTTATTCATTATTCAAAGCCTCCCAAATATTCAAAGAAATATAGCTGCGTTATTCTGATTGTCTATACATGCACAATAAGTTTACGCAAAGTTGCTTGCCTACAGTATATTACATTCTTCACGACATCCCAAATTCCTCTATATTTCACTAGAGTTTTTGGTGCCATATGCATCATAGCATACCGTAAGCGTGTGCTTCAACGCTGCTAGAAAGATCATAACATAAGAACGTATGCTCTGCTTATTTTTTTCGAAATAATTGATTACCCTTTATTTTGCAATTTAGCTTCATCCCATAATTGATCCAGTTCTTCCAGTGTCATCGAACGAATATCTTTGCCTTGCGTGTGTAAAGACTGTTCGATATATTGAAATCTTTGTTTGAATTTGCGATTGACTAATGCTAAAGATTGTTCAGGATCAGCATCGATAAAGCGTGCAATATTCACTGCACAGAACAACACATCTCCAAGTTCCAACTGTTGATCTAATGCAGGATGCCCTTCACGTACTGCTTCTTTAAGCTCTAGAATTTCCTCGTCCATTTTGGCAAAAGCACCTTCGATATTTTCCCAATCAAAGCCGACTTTAGCTGCTTTTTTCTGAATTTTATAAGCAGTTAGTAGTGCAGGCAGATCACGTGGAACCCCATCCAGAAGAGAAGCGGCTACATCTAATGTACCTTTGAGTTTTTTCTCTTCTACTTTCATCGCATCCCAATTTTGGAGTGCCGTCTGTGCATCATTGGCTTCACGATCGCCAAATACATGCGGATGGCGGAAGATCAATTTTTGATTCAGACTTTCGATCACATCATAAACAGTAAAAGCTCCTGTTTCTTCTTCGATCTGAGCATGAAGCATAATTTGTAATAACACATCGCCTAATTCTTCCTGCATATGTTCTGGATCATCATCATCTATCGTTTCTAACACTTCATAGGTTTCTTCAATAAAGTTCTGGCGAAGCGATTGGTGAGTCTGTTCTTGATCCCATGGACAACCACCCGGACTACGTAAAATAGCAACGATCTCATGCAAACGAGCAAATGTACGATTACGTATCTGCTCATCTTCTGTACGAGGTACATAGATCAATGATAAATTACCATAGTTTTCAGTACGATCTAATTCATATACAGGTGTACGTTCGATTATTTCTTTGCCTTGCACTCCCAAATAGTGACACACGATCACTTCAAAATCATCAGGATACAGTTCCATTAAGCTTAATTTGACATCTGAAGCGGTAAACTTATCATAGACTTGTCCAATGACCGTATGAAGCTGAGGCTGAAGCAATTGAGCATTCAACTGCGCTGCATCTAGTAACTGGAATCCTTCGATAGGATCGAAGCCTAGACGGGTAAATGCCTCATCCAAAAAGCTTTCTCCACCCAGTACATTCACAGTAATATTCAGCGCTTGTCCCTGCTCACGCAAAATCTGAACTGTTTTCTCAGCCACCATCGGATGACCGGGTACAGCATAGATAATTTCTTCTGTATCTAGTCCCTCTACTGCTGCTTGTAACAATCGATTAGCAATCTCTGCGTACACTTCTGGAAATGAATTTTTCGATTCATATACATCATCAAATGTGACAAAATCAGCCTGTAAAGCTTCTAATGCTGGATGATCTTTGGTGCGAACAAATAGCTTTTCAGCTTGTTCTAATTTGCGAAAAATTCCGACGGTCAATTGATCAACATCGCCTGAACCCAATCCAACTATTGTAATTTGAGCACTCATATTGTTCCTCCTCACATTTCTCAATAACATCTCTATTTTCACGAAATTAATTTGAATTTTTGGAGTAATTTCGCTAGTTTTTTGCCTATTTTTGGCAAAGCAATAATCTCTGCTGTTGTCATGATTTTCAACTGGAATATCCCGCCGGCAAACACAACACCACCGATACATACTCCGCCTAAAGTAATCAGTGAAGCTTGAATACGTCCATCTAATCCCCAACGATCAAATAGATATTCAGCGCCGAACATCCATGCGATTACAGCACCAGACATCACAGCCACTAAAAATAAAGGCTTCACTACATCTTGCTTCCAGGTAACTTGCAAACGTGTTAATCGTATCAATAACCATGTATTCAATACAGCAGCTACCGCATACCCAACAATACCCGCAAAAGCAGCACCATTAATACCAAAGTACGGCACCAATATAATATTCAGCACCGCTTTGACCACAGTAGCAAGTAGTAGATGTACTGCTGGCGCTTTGACAGAACCCATTCCTTGCAATAATGCAGCGGTCACGATAGATACGGTGGCTCCTACACCTGTAAATGCTAACCAGCGCATCGCTTCGCTACCTGCATCATCTTGATACAACATAATATCTAGCGGAACTGCTAATACAGCTACACCCGCTGAAGCAGCAAGCCCCAGTAACCAAAACCAGCTTAATGCCTGCCGACTCTGCGATTGCACTAGATCCATCCGATCACGCACTCTAGCATCCGCCAGCGCAGGAATAAATAGCACTGATAAGGAAGTTGCTAACATCGACATTAACTGAACTAAAGGCATACCTCGATTGTATATCCCGAATTGTACCATAGCTTCTGCTTCGCTCCAGCCGATCCCTTTTAATAAGCGTGGTACGGTAAAAGTATCCACCAGACTGATTAAAGGAGCAGACAAAGAGCCTAAGCAGATCGGGAGTGCATATAATGATAAAGCTTTAAGTAGCGGAAATACAGGTTCATGCACGCTATGTGATTGAGAGGATAAAGACAACTTGTTCGCTGATTTCTGCCGATAAATCCACCAGTAGATCAGCATCACGAATAGTCCAGCGGCTCCACCAGCAGCAGAACCAAATGTAGCGCCTGCGGCGATCCAATCATCTGCGGCTCCATTACGATCTAACATCAGTAGTAGAATAACCATAGCGGCTACTCGAATCGTCTGTTCAGCAACCTGAGAGACAGCTGTAGGAATCATATTGTGCATTCCTTGGAAGTACCCTCTTAACCCTGCCATGATCGGTACTAACGGCAAAGCGAGTGCTGAACTACGTATCGCGGCTTCTGTATGTCGGTTATCAATCCAATCTGCTAGTAAAGGTGCTCCTATGTACATCAGAATGCCACCCACTACGCCTAACACGATCAACATCACGGATGAGATCGTAAGTACGCGCCTTGCTCCTTCTTCATTACCTGCGGCGATACGTTCAGCTACAAATTTGGAGACGGCAGCTGGAAAACCAGCAGTGGCTACAAGAAGAACGAGCGTATAAAAAGGATACACCGCATTATAAATACCGAATACTCCATCGCCTCCGATATTCTGCAACGGTATTTTTTGGATCGTGCCGATTAATTTAGACAATACAGCAGCTAACGCTAATATAAATGCTCCTTTGAGCATGCGGGACGATGGAGATGATTCTTTCATATGCACGGTGCTCCTTTCTAGCCAGTCGTGGCATTCTTTTTTCGGAATAAATTACACAAAAATAGCGCGGAGTCTCCGCGCTATTTGTTTTGCTCATTCAATCTACTTTTTGCTATAGAAGCCAATCAGTCATCAAATATTATTTACTGCTTTCTGCTGGTGCTTCTGTAGCAGGTGCAGTTGTTGTTGGAGCTGTTGTTCCCTCTGTAGCTGGTGCTGTTGTACCTTCTGTCGGCGCTGTTGGAGCTGTTGGAGCTGTAGTTGCTGGAGCCGTTTCAGATTTAGGTAGATTTTTCTTCGTAATCATACCTGGTACTTCTTTAGACATATACTCACTGAATTTTTGAGAAGCAATTTGAGATTTAATCGTTTCTTTTTCTTCTGTTGTAAGATCAGCAAATGCTTTTTCTGTACGAGATTCAACTTCGATTACATGATAACCGTAATCTGTTTTAACTGGATCACCGATCACACCGATTTTTTGTTCTAGTACTGCATTTTTGAAACCTTCAACCCAGTTTCCGACTTTCTCATTTTCGTAAAGACCACCTTTGTCTTTAGAACCTGTATCGTCAGAATATTTTTTAGCGATGGTTGCAAAGTCTGCTCCGCCATCCAATTTAGCTTTAACTTCTTTAGCTAATTTCAATGCTTGAGCATCTGTACGAGTTGTTTTGCCATCAGCACTTTGTAGTCCGATTAATACATGACGTACAGTCGCTGTTGCATAATCTTTTTTGTTATCTGTGTAGTATTTCTCTACATCTGCATCGGTTACTTTTTCTTTCATCACTTCAGAAGCAGTCAATACACGTGTCATATAATCTTTAACATCTTGCTCTGTCAAATTAGCTTCTTTGAGCATAGTAGCAAGTTGTTCAGGATCTACACTTGTTTTGAATTGTTTCAGTTGTTCTTCACCTTGTTTAGCACCTGCTGTTTTTGCTGCTTCGCTAGCACTTTCATCAAGAGATTTGTAAGCTACCTCTTGCTCAAGCAAAATTTCTTTATATTCGTCCATATCAAACATTTGTGCATATTGAGGAGAGAAGAATTTCATCATACTAACTTCATGATTAAATTCATTTTCAGTGATTGTACCGCCTTTATACTCGGCAACCACCGCACTTGTATCTTTCGTTTCATCATTCTTTGTTTCTGCGGTTGTTCCTTTGTTACAAGCTGCTAACAGACTGATGCACAGAATAGCAACTACTGCTAACATCGTCGTTTTCCGCGCAGCTTTTTTAATTGGCCACATCCTGTAGTTCCCCCTTTAGTTTGAATGATTCCATGATAGCCTCGAGGAATTGGCAGAGCAGTTCAAGTAGCTCGCCATCCGTTAGTCCTTTACCTTTGACTTGAATAACCATATTGGAACCCTGATTAAATTGTACACGTCTTTCGAAGCGATTGCCAACTTGGGACAGTTTGGACAAATTGAACGCTTTTTCTTGCCCTGTATGGAACTTCAGCAACACATCGTCTCCACGGCGCGAAATATTTTCGATTCCATAACGCTTGCCGTACAGCTTGAGTCGTGCCACCTGTAACAACTGCAATACCGCTTCAGGCAATTCACCAAAACGATCCAACAGCTCATCTTCAAGTTCGCCAATATCATCAAATGCAGATAAAACAGCGACCTTTTTATAAATTTCTATTTTTTGGATACTGTCATAAATATAATCAGCTGGAAGATACGCGTCAATAGACAGATCGATAACGGTATTCCAATCGTTCGCTTTGGTATCTTCTTCGCCTAGCATAGTCACTTTACGTTTCTGAATTTCTTCGGCTAACATTTGTGAATACAAGTCAAACCCGACCGAAGCGATAAAGCCCGATTGCTCTGCACCTAGTAGATTACCTGCTCCACGAATCGATAGATCACGCATCGCAATTTTGAAGCCTGAACCCAGCTCTGTGAACTCTTTGATCGATTGCAGACGCTTCTCTGCCACTTCAGTTAAGACTTTATCCCGTTGGTACGTAAAATAAGCATACGCAATTCGGTTCGAACGTCCAACCCGACCACGTAACTGATAAAGCTGAGAAAGACCCATTTTATCAGCATCATGCACGATTAGCGTATTCACGTTTGGAATATCTACGCCTGTCTCAATAATACTGGTACTGACGAGTACATCGAATTCGCCGTCCAAGAAGTCAAGAATCGTTTTCTCCAATTCCTGCTCAGACATTTGACCGTGTCCAACAGCAACTCTTGCATCAGGAACCAGTTCCGAGATTTGCGCTGCCATCTCATGAATGCCTTGTACTTTGTTATAAAGGTAATAAATTTGACCACCACGAATCAATTCGCGCTCTACTGCTTCACGAACCAGAGTATAGCTATGTTCAACCACATACGTCTGTACAGGGAAACGATTCTCTGGCGGTGTCTCAATAACAGAAAGGTCACGCACACCAAGCATCGACATATGAAGCGTACGTGGAATCGGTGTTGCTGTCAGTGTCAGTACATCGACATTGGTTTTGAGGCGTTTGAGCTTTTCTTTATGGGATACACCGAATCGTTGCTCTTCATCGACAATCAATAGACCAAGATCTTTGAAAATAATATCTTGAGATAATAGTCGATGCGTACCAATAACAATATCAACTGTACCTTGCTTGATGCCTTTGATCGTATCATTCTGCTCTTTACGTGTACGGAATCGGCTTAATACACTGATATTGAACGGATATTCAGCAAATCGTTCACGGAATGTCTCATAATGCTGTTGCGCTAAAATAGTAGTTGGGACAAGAATAGCCACTTGCTTACCTTCGATAGCCGACTTAAAGGCTGCCCGAATCGCTACTTCTGTTTTACCATATCCTACATCACCGCAAAGCAGACGATCCATTGGGCGTGTTTGTTCCATATCTTTTTTGATCTCATCAATCGCACGTAACTGATCACGAGTCTCATCGTATGGGAAAATATCTTCAAACTCTTGCTGTTCTGCTGTATCTTTTTCAAATCCATAACCCGAAGCTTCTTGGCGCTCAGCATACAGTTTGATAAGATCATCTGCAATATCTTGAACCGAAGAACGAACTTTACTTTTCACTCTCGTCCATTCATTGCCACCAAGCTTGTAGACTTTCGGTTCTTTTTCTTCAGAACCTACATATTTCTGAATCAAATCGATCTGTTCGATTGGTACAGACAGCTTATCGCCACCTGCATACATAATATGCATATAGTCTTTATGAATACCGGCTACTTCAAGTGTACCGATCCCCATATATTTACCGATACCGTGATTCTGATGAACCACATAGTCGCCTACTTTAAGTTCGGTGTAACTACGAATCCGTTCAGCATTATCTACATTCTTACTGACTTTGCGGACTTTACGCTGCTTTTTAGAGAACATTTCGCCTTCAGTAATAACGGCTAGATTAATCGATGGCAATTCAAATCCTGTTTGTAGACTTCCATCAATCATAATCGGTGTCTCAATATCATAATCGTCAAGAACCCGGCGTACACGCTCCATCCGTTCTTCACCATTTGCCACCATTAATACTTGAATGCCTGCTTTTTTCCAACGTTCCATCTCAGACTTGAGTACGTTCATCTGTCCATGGAAATCTTGCATAGTGCGACTGACAAAGTTAACGATATTGCCGGGTAGCACATGCGGAACTTGACGCAAAAAGATCGACGTCCAGATCGTCTGGAAGCCACTACGATACATAATATCATCAGTGTCTCCAGCAAGCTCAAGCGAAGGCAGGTTTTTACCATTTTGCAGTAAATGCATATTCCATTCGGATTCATCACGCTCTAATTGCTTAGCAGTCTCTAGCAATCGTGCAGGTTCTTCCATAATCAGAATCGTATCTTCAGGCATGTAATTATATAAAGTCACCTGTTCTGGATACAGCAAGCTGATATATTTATATATTTCTGGGAAATAAATATGTTGGCGCATCAATTCGATTTCACGACCAATTTCTTCACGTAGACGAATCTTCGCCTGACGATCGGTCATTTTTTCGATTTGCATTTCAAGACGAGCAGAAGCCAAATCTGCTGCATGATTCATACGGGTACGATCAGCAATAATTTCGCGACAAGGAGTAATGATAATCGATTTGACTTTATCAATCGAACGCTGATCATCAGGATCAAATGTACGAATAGAATCAATATCCTCATCAAATAATTCTATCCGGTAAGCCAGATTAGCAGTCGCAGGGTAAAAATCGATAATCCCGCCACGTACACTCATCTCACCACGTGATTCTACACGTTCTACACGCTCATAGCCAAGCTCAATCATACGCGTCAGAAATGTGTCTAGAACCAGTGTACCGCCTTCTTGCAATTCAATTTCAGCACCTGCTAATGACTCGGGAGCAGGTACAAATCGCCGAATACCGGAAAAAGGCACAACAACAATGCCTCTGAATCCAGCAGCACATTTCATCAATACATCGATGCGTTGAGCTAATGTCTCAGGGCTTGATATCGCTGACTCTGCGGCTACCAGTTCGTTCGCAGGGTATAGCAAAACCTGCTCAGGTGTTAGCGCTTCCTGTAAATCTTCAGCAAGCTTGTGAGCAGCAAACATATTATGAGTGACAACCAATAACGGTCTTTGAACTTCTGTGAACAGACTAGCCATCATGATCTGGCGTGAAGAACCGGATAAACCGGAGATGAGTTGTTCTTTCATCCCGGACACAATACCAGATGTAACAGAACCAAAATCCTTATCTTTGGCAAATGCTTGTATCAGAGTTTCTAACAAAACGGCACCTCACTTATCCTTAGGTAAAAACGGTAAAACGACAAATCGGATTCATCTCGATTTGCCTATAAACAACCGCCTTCTTATCCAACCCTTATTACGGATCAGACTCAAAGGCGGTACTTATGAATTTGGGACAGTTATCAATGTCTGTATTTGCTTACGAATTAAGGCTTATTATAGCATTAACCGTTAAATTTAGCCATCGTCTGCTCAAAGGTATGCTTTAAGCTATATTCCATCGCATTACACGAATTTTCGATCATTTCATCTAACAGTTCCTTTTCTTTTTTAGCAAAAGGAGATAGAACATAATCAACAATCGCATAACCAGGCGTTGGTCTTGAAATACCCATTCGAATACGATCAAATGTCTGTGTACCGGTATGTTGAATAATCGATTTGATCCCATTATGTCCACCTGCACTACCTTGGTAACGCAGTCGAATTTTACCTGTTTCGGTATCCATATCATCATAGACTACAATCATATCTTCTAGAGCAACTTTATAATAATCCATATATCCTCTGACCGCTTCGCCAGATAAATTCATATAGGTCATCGGCTTGATCAAAACGACCTTAATTCCATCAATATGTCCTTCACCGATCAGCGATTTACTTTTAGCTTGATTAATAGCGATCCCGTGGCGATCTGCTAAACGATCCAATGCCATAAAACCTACATTATGACGAGTTTTGGCATATTCAGATCCGGGATTGCCCAAACCTACAATCCATTTCATTCGTACATATCCTCTTTTCTTTAGAAATAGGCAATGATGCAAAAATTAAAGGTTGCTATATTATCGTGCAGTCACTAACATTTTTTGCTAAAATCAGATTATTGAATACGTATCCGCTTTTTGATACTTATCTGCAAATGATCAACTTCACGACTAACCAGTAGAGAGGGGGATTCAGCATGTACACCTTTGGGCAGCAATTGCTGAAAAACCGTCATTTTTATGATCATTTTAAACAGGAAGTGCCTGTGCAGATTTATCGTCGTGATATTCCTGTCGATATCGGAATGATTACGGCGTATGATCACCAGTTTATTGAAGTGAATCGTGTATTGTACCATCGGCAACGTCATGTTTTTTTATCAAGACCAGGTTATTAAAATAGATACGCCGATAAGGGTTACTCGCCTCAGATGGGGCAAGTAACCCTTTTATTACATCAACGCTTATTCAATTTCAAATAATTTACTGATCGACAACTCTTCATGAACACGAATAATCGCTTCACCCATAAGAGGTGCTACCGACAATACTTTTAATTTGCTTGTAGGATTAGGATGTGTAATCGGAATAGTATCTGTAACAATAACTTCTTTGAGTGGTGAGTTTTCCAAACGATCCATAGCTGGGCCAGATAATACAGGATGTGTACAACAAGCATACACTTCTTTCACTCCACCTTCGATCAAAGCATTTGCACCCAATACGATAGTACCCGCAGTATCAATAATATCATCTACCAAGATCGCAGTTTTACCTTCGATATTACCAATGATGTTCATCACTTCACTCACATTCGGTTCAGGGCGACGCTTATCGATAATCGCAAGCGGAGCACTGAGTAGATCAGCAAGCTTACGCGCGCGAACTACACCACCGTGGTCAGGAGACACGACAACAGGATTCTCAATTTTTTTGGAACGGAAATATTGAGCCAAAATCGGTACTCCAAGTAGATGGTCTACAGGAATATCGAAGAATCCTTGAATCTGCATCGCATGTAGATCCATAGCAATAACGCGATGAGCGCCTGCTTTTTCAATCAGATTCGCAACCAATTTGGCTGTGATCGGATCACGTGAACGTGCTTTACGGTCTTGACGTGCATATCCGTAATACGGAATAACCACATTGATACTTTTAGCAGAAGCACGTTTTAATGCATCTACCATAACTAGCAGTTCCATCAGATTATCATTGACAGGTGCACACGTAGATTGGATGACATAGACATGGCAACCACGAACACTTTCAGACAACTTCACCTGAATCTCTCCGTCACTAAATCCAGTCGTACGAGATTCACCCATAGGAATACCAATATAGTCAGCAATCTGTCCCGCCAACTTAGGGTTAGAATTACAAGTGAAAATTTTTAATTTAGAATCACAATAAGTCATAATGGTTAAAACCCTCCGTGGTGGTTCATTGGAATGCTTATCAACTCGGCGTTCATTTCTCTTTAGATCCGTCAAATCATACAACAAGCATTATATATTTCATATTATATAATAATTCTTTAGCGAATAGTGGCATTTTGTTCGTAAGAATCGATAATAATTTTAGCTACACATCATTAATTTTTGTTATAAATGTTAATTATTCCTTTTTATCATGAATTGCTTTCGCTTTAGCGCGAATTTTTTCAGCATATCCTGATTTGTTTTCTTGACGTTGACGAGCGATTGCCATGTCGTTAGCTTCTACATCTTCTGTAATGGTTGAGCCTGCTACCACATAAGCGCCATCACCGATACGTACAGGAGCAATCAAGTTCGAATTGCTGCCAATAAATACGTTGTTACCAATCTCTGTAACAGCTTTGTTGAGTCCATCATAGTTAGCTGTGATCGCCCCACAACCAATATTAACGCCTGAACCTACAACAGCATCCCCTACATAACTAAGATGAGGAATTTTGGAACCTTGTCCTACAGTTACATTTTTCAATTCTACAAAGTCGCCTACTTTTACTTGATCACTTAACTTTGTACCCGGACGCAAGTAAGCAAATGGACCAATATTACCTTCAGCCCCTACTTCAGCTCCAGACAGAATCGATTGACGAACCGTTGAACCATTGCCTATTGTGGAATTTTCAATTTCTGTATTCGGTCCGATGATACAATCTTCACCAATCACTGTTGCACCGTTAAGGACGGTTCCTGGATAAAGGACTGTATCTGAACCGATTACCACGTCAGCTCCAATATAAGTCGCTGATGGATCAATAATCGTAACTCCGTTTAACATATGTTTTTTTGCAAGGCGTGCGCGCATAAATCCTTCAGCTTCTGACAACGCTAGACGATCATTCACACCGATTGATTCAGCTAGATCAAATGTTTCGTAGGCAGCTACCATTTCACCTTGTTCACGCAAAATAGTAATGCAGTCTGTTAGATAATATTCTTGTTGAGCATTATCGTTCGTAATTTGAGAAAGAGCTTGGAACAATTTGCTGTTATCAAAACAATACGTACCTGTGTTGATTTCTTGTACAGCTAATTCTTCAGGCGTGCCTTCTTTTTGCTCAACGATTTTCTGTACACTACCATCAGCTCCACGAATAATACGACCGTATCCTGTAGGATCAGTCATTGAAGCTGTCAAAATCGTTACTGCTGCACCCTGACTTTCATGATTAGCAATAATATTTTCAAGTGTCTCAGGAGTTACCAAAGGCGTATCTCCACAAATAATAATCGTTGTTCCTTTTTCAGTACCCAGCAAAGATTCTGCTTGTTGAATCGCATGACCGGTTCCTAATTGTTCACTTTGTAGTGCGTATTCTGCACGATCGCCTAGATAAGCTTGTACCGCTTCTGCTCCGTGACCTACAACGACTACACTGCGCTCACAATGAACTTGCTGTACAGCATCCAGTACATGACCTACCATCGGCTTACCGCATACTGGATGTAGAACTTTGTACAATTTGGATTTCATGCGTTTACCTTTACCTGCTGCGAGTATGATTGCCATTCTTTTTGAATCCAACAATACAGACCTCCTTATTCGAACTCATATATTTAAATCATTATGTTAGATTTATCGTTAAAACTCCTTAATGAATATATCTTATTCCAGACAAAAAGAAAAGGGAGCCACAATGTAGCTCCCTGTGGCTCCCTTTTCTTTCAAACCCCAATAAGTAAACGTTAAGCACCTTCTTCAATCACTTCTTCAATCACTTCTTCTTCCAATCCTGCACGTTCATATTCAGCTAATACAGCTAACTGAATCTTCTCGCGAGTTCCAGAAGAAATAGGATGTGCGATGTCGCGAAACTCGCCATCAGGTGTCCGTTTGCTTGGCATTGCAACAAACATTCCATTGTTACCATCAATTACACGAATGTCATGAACGACAAATTCGCTATCAATTGTGATGGATGCGATTGCTTTCATTCTGCCTTCGGAATTTACTCGGCGGAGTCTTACATCCGTTATTTCCATATGTGTTCACCACCTTTGTCTATTCAAGACTTGGTTGTGTAATTCCACACATGGAAGTCAAATTCCTTCTTTTTTCTCCAAATTAATTGTATATTTTTTTATTTTATTTATCTTTAGGCTCGATTTCTACCGTTTTCACCTGATTTTGATGATATTCGTTCTCATTACGAAAATGAAAATTATCGGCAGAAAAGCTTAATTAGAATCATTTTCAAAGTAGTTCCCAGGTTGTACCGTAATTTTTTTGTTTTTAGGATCAATATCAGTTACTTTCGCAAGTGACACATAATCTGCCCACAGACGATCATCCGTGTCGACAGAACCAGATTCTAAAAGCACCCCGACTCCAGCAACCGTTGCATTAAATTCTCCTAAAAGATCAACCATACCTTGAATAGTACCGCCAGCTTTCATAAAATCATCAATAATCAATACACGTGATTTTTCTTTAAGTGCGCGGCGTGACAATGTCATCGTATGCAGACTCTTGTGTGAACCTGATACATAGTTAATACTTACCGCAGATCCTTCTGTCATCTGATGATCACGGCGTACCAGTACAACCGGCAGATTCAATTGCGTACCTGTAGCATGAGCCAAAGGAATTCCTTTGGTTTCTACTGTCATAATGACGTCGATCGGCGTATCTGCAAAAGCTGAAGCAAAAATCTTACCTACTTCATTCAAAATCGCAGGTTGCCCTAACAGATCAGACATATAAATATAGTTACCTGGAAGCAGACGATCCGGTTGTCCTAATTGACCGCAGATTTCTTCCATAAATGAAAATGCTTTTTCTTTCGCCAGCTTTGGAATATATTTCACTCCGCCTGCTGCTCCTGCAAGTGTTAATAATTCTCCCGTACCATCTTCTTCAAAAACTTCTTTAATAATGGTCAGATCCTCACTAATCGATGATTTGGCCGCTCCGTATCGATCAGCGAAAGTGGTTAATGGAATCAGCGTATGTGGTCGTGAAGTTAAATATTGAGTTAATTCAACTAACCGCGCGCTTCTCTTTAATTTTTTCACCATAACGCCTCGCTATCTACAAAATATTGACATTTTATACCCTAAATCCGAATAATTAAAGTGAATATAACATTTTTGTACGTGTTTGTAAAAGAAAATCGCAATCTTTTTCTCTTATGGCTTATCATCGAGCACCATTTAGAGTTAAAAAGACTGCGATTTGAAATCATTTAAGTTAATATCCGCACAGCATAGACTTCTTTGCAAAATCCACGTAATCCATTATAGACACGAGCTACTTTGGACTCGCGCGAGATCAATCCGAATACAGTGGGTCCACTTCCTGACATAAGCACACCATCGGCTCCCAACTGAATCATTGCCTGCTTGAGCTGTTGAACTTGCGGATAATGAGTCAGAGTAACATCTTCCAACACGTTACCCAGTTGATGACAAATCTCATCAAAAGATTTGTTTTCTAACGCTTTTTGCATTTCTAGAGCAGAAGGATGCTTAGCGATCTTATCTGCACGAAAACGTCCGTATACATCGGCAGTAGACACGTTAATAGGTGGCTTCGCTAACACAACCCAGCAATCAGGTGGACTGGTCAGGGGAGTGAGTAGCTCTCCACGTCCTGTAGCGAGTGCTGTCCCCCCTGTGATGCAGAAAGGAACATCAGAGCCAATAGAAGCACCTAGCTCCATCATGTCTTCATGGGGAATCTGGAGGTTCCAGAGACGATTCAATCCTCTAAGCGCTGCTGCAGCATCACTGCTACCTCCAGCTAGACCAGCCGCAACTGGAATCTGCTTATCGATATGAATATGTACGCCTTGCTTAATATTATATTTTGCTTTAATTTTTTGAGCAGCTTGAAAAGCCAGATTTTTCTCGTCTAAAGGAATATATCCTGCTTGACTAGAAATTTGGATCGTATCTCGAGACAATTCAGTGATCGTTAGGCGATCGGCTAGATCCACCATTGTCATGATCATCTCGACCTCATGATACCCATCCGGTCTTTTATGTAACACATCCAGCATCAGGTTGATTTTTGCTGGCGCTTTTTCATATATCTTCATGCTGTTCCTCCACCCTCAACATTCCATCCGAACGATTTGATACGCTGCGTACGGGTTCCTGTGCTTATCATTACGAATAATCCATATTATAAAAAAAATGACGTACAAAGTCTATTATATGGGTATCGGGTTCCGTTCATGTAGATCAAATATAGTCACAAAACAAAACAGTCTCTACCCCGAAAGGAGATAAAGACTGTCTTATACTAAAACAGTTATTCAATTCCCAACATATTCGATTCGTGTCTGACAATCGTCATCACAGACGGTGACTTCCACAGAATCTGTCAATATATCGGCATAGCTGTAAGACACACGTTCAAATGTCTGATGCTCTTCAGCGAGCTTGACAATAAAAACAGAAGGGTAGGTCTCTTCCAAAACTCCGGTTCGTTCGATGGTCTTCTTACGACCACCATTAGCACGTAACGTAATTTTGTGCCCTACATGAGCATCAAGACTACGTTTGATTTCCAAAAGCGCATTGTTAGCCATTGACTACAACCACCTCTTTCCCTCTTCATTATATCAAAGAAAAGAGTGTTTGTCAAATGAACATTAAATTATAGCAGTATTAATTTTATCTTGTCAACGAATTTTTTCAACGGATACCTGCTCTCAAAAATACACTGCTCAAAGTTGCGTATTCTTGCAAACTAAGTGTCTCTCCACGTCTAGAAGGTTCGATTCCTGCTTCTGCCAAAAGTTGCTCTAATTGTGTACGATCGCCACCTTCAAAATAACGGCTACGCAAGTTATTGGCGATTGTTTTGCGACGCTGTACAAAACAAGATTGCATTAATTCAAAGAAGTACGCTTCATCTTCGACTTCAACTGCCGGACGATCCCTTAGTTTCAAGCGAATGACAGCAGATTCTACATTCGGTTGCGGGATAAATACCGTTTTAGGGACGATACAGATCAATTCAGGCACGCAATAGTATTGAACAGCAATACTAAGACTTCCGTAGTCTTTGCCTCCAGGAGGGGCTGCCATGCGCTGAGCGACTTCTTTTTGAATCATAACGACGATATTGTCTAACGGTAAACGTTCTTCTAACAACTTCATCACAATAGGTGTAGTGACGTAGTATGGTAAGTTAGCCACCACACTGACTTTTTCAACTTCACTGAAGTCTTCACGGAACAATTGATGCAAATCGACTTTGAGCACATCATCATGACGTACTTTAGCATGAGGATAAGGCTCTAAGACTTCTTTCAAAATTGGAATCAAGCGACGGTCAATCTCAACTGCTGTGACTGCACCTGCTTCTTGAGCTAGACGCTCGGTTAATGCACCGATACCGGGTCCAATCTCTAATGCTCCATTTTCAGGCGTTAATTCAGCTGCTTCTACAATTTTGTTCAAAATATTGGAATCGATCAAAAAGTTCTGACCTAAGCTTTTTTTAAACGAGAATCCATATTTATTAATAATTTCTTTGGTGCGTTTGGGTGTGGCTATTTCTAATCGTTCATCCATATTATTGTTATTCCTCCGCTTCCATTTGTGAGAGTGCTGTTGCAAACTCTTCACGGCTAATTCCAAAAATACGTAAACGTTTATGGAACTGCTTTCCATTGCCATAACCTATGCCGAGCAGATTGCCCATTTTCATTCGTCGCTCCGCAGCATCAGGTTGCATCACAAGTCCTGTCATGATCAGATCTTCCCAATCGATCAGAACTTCCGCTTCTGGCATCTCAGAGTGTACACGCGCCAACGCTTCACGAATAGCTTCTGGAGAAGCATTTTCGACACCGATATCACCTTTGAGCGTAGCTTCACTTTCAGGGATAAAAGCATGCTTACATCCAGGGACTTTCTGCGCTACGATCTTACGTATCCGTTCACCTGCAAAATCAGGATCAGTTAATATAATTACACCACGTCGTTCTTGAGCTAATTTTACACGACGAATCACATGAGCACCTATAGCTGAGCCGCCTGTCTCGATCGTATCTGCGTCTACAGCTCTTTTAATCGCTACGGTATCGTCTCGTCCTTCCACAACAA
Source organism: Paenibacillus sp. PK4536 (assembly GCF_028594455.2). NCBI lineage: Bacteria > Bacillati > Bacillota > Bacilli > Caryophanales > Paenibacillaceae > Paenibacillus > Paenibacillus sp. PK4536. The sequence goes on along the minus strand of NZ_CP126313.1, from coordinate 1,255,796 downwards.
TCACTTCTTTAATCACGTTGATTGTACGCTTCCCTTCACTCTCTAAATGATAAGATAATCTGTTCGATATTCATCTTAACAGAACAAAAAGAAGAGGATTTATCCTCTTCTTTTTGTTTTCTTTATGCACGCTCATAGTTAATATTATTTATATCATATAACAGATGACTGGGCTTAAGCAATGGTGCTATCCCAATCAACACCCTCTCTAGGGTTTAACCGGGCCAATTACATATACAGTGTAACCGGATTTGCGTCCAAATGCTCTCGCTTGGCTCAAGCTGTCTATATACACGTCGATTTTATTACCGTTAATAGCACTACCGGTATCTTCAGCACGGCGGAAGCCAATGCCTTCAATGTATACCCACCATCCCATAGGAATGACACTCGTATCGACTGCAATCGTACGACCTTCTGTTACGCGTGCTCCCGAAGCAGTCACTGTACCTAGACCAGGTTCTTGAGACGAATAAGCAGTTAGAGATACATTGTTCAGTACTTTCGCATAAGAGAAATCTACACCTGCTTTGGAAGTACTATTACTTGATCCTCCACTAGAAGAAGCAGCTGCGAGAAGTTTAGGCTCCTCTTTTTTGGTACCAATAGCTACAATCTTATCTTTTACTTTTGCGGTTGTTTTTTTATCAACCATACGTTTGGAGACGAATTCTCCATCTTCGTATACTTTCTCGATGTATTGAACCACTTTACCTGTTTGACCGCCTTGCACTAACTTGGTTTTACCTTCAAGCATAGAACCATCGGTTTTTTTAACCGTTTGATATGGAATCTTGACTACTTTTTTCGCTACAAATGATTTGGTACGCACAATCTTGATATCCATATTGTCATGAACTGACGATTCCATCGCAGGTGTTAATTGATCTTCACCTGACAGTGTTAACCCAGCCTGCTCCAATGTGTTACCAACTGTTTTAGAGGTGGTATAAATTTTCTTGGTTCCACCATCTGCCGTAATGTTTACTGCAACCGCATGGTTAATATAAACTTTGTCCCCATCCTGAAGCGCGCCATTCATAGGCATAGATACTTTATCTTGTGGTGCCACTTTAATTTGATTTTCATCAAGCAGTTGAGAAAGCATCAATTTACGTGTTTCCACGGTTTGTGCTTTGCCGTCAATGACTACAGAAATATTTTTACCCGCTTGATTATAAAGTAGGGACAATAGCATCGCTGCAAGAGCGATCACTAATAATGCAGCCCACAATACATAGCGTAGGTTTTGTTGCTTCCAACTCAGCGCGTAAGACATGCTGGATGAGCGCGAACCATGGGTTTTTTCGAAAGGAGCAATTGCCACTTCTTCCGTCCTCCTTCATAGTCTCGCCGTCTAGCTGTGACGTAATTGTATATGACGCGACTATATAACAGAATTTTCACAGGCTGATCGTAAGCATAAGATTACCAAATCTGTGTGATAATCTTTCGTGATGTTCAAAAATGCCTGCGCCATGGTCAGTCTAAGGGACACACCTAATATCTGAAAGATCAAATTTCAAATATCGTATTCTCTGAATCTTTTCGTTTAGCCCAAAACAAAAGAAGCCTCTGGAAAAGAGCAAAGCAACTTTTCCTTGGCTTCCGACGTATCTAAATACAGTTCGGAAAACGTTAGAAAATACGAGGTTGCCTCTGCATCGCTTACGGGGTTAGCTGTCGGATTCGGACACATCATATTTCTTGCCCTTTGAAGGCTCCTCCGCTCATGGCGCGAGTACCTCCAATTCACCCCATAGACCCTGTAAAAGGAATCATACATAATGACTTCGGTATTCTGATAATAATGGCTTGAAGACATATGTTGGTTCCCCCGTTTTCCTATGCAGGAAACTCAGCGAGACCGAATCATGGAATCTTGCGTAATAACAGCAAGATTAAATCACTGATGAAATAATATCCCGAACCCAACCCTCATGTAAAGCGACCAGCAAGCACGTTTTTCTGAATAAATGGTTAAAAAGTTGTCATATTCTTCTGTTTTTTGGTTATAATTTATTCATATATCCGTTTAACGCTGTTTTTTGCGTGATTTACTCTCTTTTTCACCGAATGCCAAATCGTTCCAGTGCATTTTTAGTTGTAATTGTACTAATTTCTTCCAGTGATACCCCTTTTAGCGCAGCAGCAGCTTCTGCTACAAGTGTCACATAACCGGACTCATTTCGTTTTCCACGATAAGGATGTGGTGTCAAAAATGGGGAGTCTGTTTCAAGCAAAAGACGGTCCATTGGAACCTGTTGTAACACCTCTTTAGGTTGCTTCGCATTTTTGAAAGTAATCGGTCCTCCAAACGATAAATGAAAGCCCATATCGAGACACATTTTAGCCGTTTCCCAGCTACCTGAAAAGGAGTGCATAACCCCTCCAACTTCATGTGCTTTTTCTTCGCGCAAAATCTTAACAATATCTTCATGAGCATCACGATTATGGATAACAATCGGCATATTAATCGAACGTGCTAGACCGATTTGTTCACGCAATACTTTATGCTGTACTTCTTTCGGTGAAGTATCCCAGTGATAATCCAGACCAATTTCACCAATTGCTACTACTTTTTCATGTTTGCATAGCGATTCGATCCATTCCAGATCTCCAGGTTGCATATGAATCGCATCTACAGGATGCCAGCCAATAGCCGCATATATAAATTCATAACTTTCGACTAATTCCATCGTGGTGGGAATCGTTTCACGGTTGAATCCCACATTGATCATTCGGGTTACCCCTTGTGCATAAGCACGCTCAATCACTTCTTTACGATCATCGGCAAATTCGATCGAATCCAAATGAGTATGTGTATCAAATAACATATACTTTTCTCACTCCTTCTCTGTTTCTCGTTCTTTTTTCGCTAATCTTATATTTCAAATTCCATCTGTGGCGGATTAATTTTGTTTTCAAATATCGCTGCCACTTCTTCGGATAACTGATGAATAACTTTCTCCAACTTATCTTGCGGATAATAGAGATGATATCGACCGCGATGAATCCCGCTAATCGAACGTACAATATCCGATACTTCTGATATTTCTTGGATTCGGTTTTGACGATCTAATAATAGAATTTGTTTTTCTTTTTTAGGATCACCTGGACGAAATACATCATAAGGAAGATCGGTAGGAAAATCGATTTCTAGATCATAATCAGGATGCAATCCTACTCTAGCAAATTCACTACGTATACTGCTAATTGTCTGCTTATCAATTAGATCTGTCTCTACATATTTATACAACTTACGCTGCATAAAACGATGACATACATCTGCCAAAATATCATCGTCTTCCCTTGTCCATTGCATAAATGCTGTCTGTACTAATGCTTCATCTAGCAATAAATAATCACCAACTTGAATATCGCCTTTGAATAACTCGGGTAAAGGATACGGCAAAAATTTAAAATCAAATCCTTCATCGAATAATTCTTTGGCACGACGGAAAATTTGTTTTAATACAATATCTGAACTTCGAGTTACTGGATGAAAATACACTTGCCAGTACATCTGATAACGTGCCATAAGATAATCTTCGATCGCATGCATACCTGATTCTTTGACAACGACGCGTCCATTGTGAGGACGAAGCATCCGCAAAATACGATCAACATCAATCGTTCCATAATTAACTCCTGTAAAATAAGCATCCCGTAACAAATAATCCATCCGATCCGCATCTAACGGACTCGATACCAGATTCACAACGATCTTTTTCTCATAATCTTTGCGAATAACAGAAGCGACTCGTTCAGCAAGACCACTTTCTGCTTCTTCCAATACCCGATTCACTTCGGTATCTCCAAGTAGGATACGACACGTCCATTCTTCATGATCCATATCAAAAGCTTCTTCTATAGAATGAGAAAAAGGTCCATGACCCAAATCGTGTAATAAAGCGGCACATAATGCCACCAGACTTTCTTCACGTGGCCAATCTTCAAAACCACCACGTTCAAATTGAGAAATAATACGACGTGTAATTTCATATACACCTAATGAATGTGAAAAACGGCTATGCTCTGCTCCATGAAAAGTTAAATAGGAAGTTCCCAATTGCCTTATACGACGTAATCTCTGAAATTCAGGTGTATTAATCAAAGTCCAGATTAAACGATCTTGCACGTGGATATAATTATGTACAGGATCTTTAAATACTTTTTCTTCTCCTAAAGGTTGTACAGGCTTCAAAATAAATTCCTCCTTCTATCAATAAACCCTAACTATTTAAAATTAAAAATAGTTTTTTCGACGATATTGTCGAATGTTGTCGGTATATACAAGCTACGAATTTCCAAATCGACAAAATAATTTTAACCCCATAATACTTGATAATACCGCTATATAAAAATATTTTTTCAAAAAAAAGTGAAAAAAACTGTATTTTTCTTAAATTATAGGTTGACTGATTTGGGAAACGTTGGTATTATGAATATCATAAAACATAGAAATTTGTCGAATGTTAGCACATCAAACAAAACAATAACAACTAATATATTTAAATTTGAGAGGATTGATCAGTAATGATGAAATCAACTGGTATTGTAAGAAAAGTAGACGAATTGGGCCGCGTAGTAATTCCTATCGAACTTCGCCGTACACTAGGTATCGGAGAAAAAGACGCTTTGGAAATCTATGTTGATGGCGAGCGCATTATGCTTAAAAAATACGAGCCTGCTTGTATTTTCTGTGGTAACGCTGAAAATGTAACTTATTTTAAAGGAAAAATCGTTTGTAATGAGTGTATTTCCGAAATTCCTGTCCCTGTGACAAAATAAATAAAATAGGTTATACTAGAACTATCAACTTATTAATTCTAACCTTTTTAATATCTCCTTGAACCTTTACTCAGCATTTTGTCTGGGTAAAGGTATTTTTTTGCTTTCTTTTGGTTTTCAAAAAAGGCTTATCTTTCATTATACTTCCTTTTGCATAGCACTTCCAATTTGCACATCAAAAAGGAACCTCGAACAGATCAAGATTCCTCTATTTTCACGCTTATTTTCTTCATTGTTTTTGTTAAAAACTCATCTATTTAACGAGTTTCTTCTATTATAAATGTATTTACCAAGCAAGCTCTTTCGTAACCACTCATATGCGTCTTACTCTTCTTCATTTAATAACACTTGATATACATCACGTTTAGAGATTTCACGATCTTTTGCTGTTTTTTTCATTGCATCTTTACGTGAAATATTCTCTTTATTTTCGTAATGGATCACATGCTCTTCTACCGTCATTTGTTGCCACCATTCGCTGGCTTCAGCTTTGGCTTCGATGATAGATTGTCCCTCGATTACAACACAGTATTCACCAATCGGTGGATGCGATTCTAACCATTCCAGTACTTCTTCTACGCTACCACGTGTCCATTCTTCATGACGTTTTGTCAGCTCACGCGCTAATACCACATTACGATTACCTAAATGATGTGCAATCGCTGTTAATGTTTTGATAATTCGGTGTGGAGACTCGTATAACAGCAATGTACCTGCTCCATACTTCACACTACCCAGTACTTCTTCTTGACCTTTATGATCTCTAGGCAAAAATCCAATAAACGTAAACCGATCTGTCGATAATCCAGAAGCAATCAAAGCAGACAGTGCTGCATTCGCTCCAGGAATAGGAACCACAGCAATTTGTTGCTCCAGTGCTAACTTCACTAATTCTTGCCCTGGGTCAGATATAGCAGGCAATCCAGCATCACTCACAAGCGCCAGACTACTTCCTTCTATAATAAGGCGAATTAACTCCGGTCCACTGGCTTTTTTATTATGCTCATGATAACTCAGTAATTTGCCTGGTGTAATATCGAAATGAGTTAATAATTTGCGAGTCTGCCTTGTATCTTCAGCAGCAATAATATCGCATTCCTGTAATGTCCGTACAGCTCGATACGTCATATCTTCTAAGTTACCAATCGGTGTCGCAACTAAATACAAAGTGCCTGCCCCTTCATGAAGAACAGCAGACTCTCCTTTAGCAAAACTTTTTTGAATCTGTATGCTCATAGTGACTCCTTTAACCCGTAATAGACAGCTTTGAGATCAGGTGTATATTGTTCATGTTCATCATATACGATAAGTGGTGGTAGCATACGCATTTCTGGCTTACCTCCACGTAATCCTTCAATTAACACCATATTCGCTTCCATATGTTGACGAGGATGTACAAATCGAATACGCTTCGGTTCTACTCCATATTGACGCATCAAAATAATAATGTCGGCTAACCGGTGCGGGCGATGAACCATAGACAGCTTACCACCATTGCGAAGAAGCTTGGCAGACGTTTGAATCACATCTTCTAATGTACAACCAATCTCATGTCTTGCCATCGCATGATGAATATTTAACTTCATATCGCTTCCTGTTACAGGAGCATAAGGGGGGTTAACGGTTACGGCATCATAAGCTTCTCGTTCACCTGCAAGTGGCATATCTTTAAGGTCTTGTACGCGAATCTTCACCTGTTCTTGTAAATTATTCATGGTTACACTACGCATCGCCATATCTGCTAAGCGCTCTTGAATTTCCACACCTTCAATACTAGCATTTGTCCGTGTCGATAACAGAATAGGTATTACCCCATTGCCAGTACAAAGATCAATTACTTTACCGCGCTTAGGAATACTGGCAAACCGTGCCAGCAATACAGCATCCATCGAAAAGCTGAACACTTCTCGACTTTGAATAATTTTAAGGTCATACGTAAGCAGATCATCAATACGCTCATCTGCCAGAAGGGGTTGTTCGTTCATGGTATTTCCTTTCTTATCCTGCGTTGTTTAGAAATGATACTACATTATGATTACACTATATAAAAACCGCGGCATAATGCTGTCCGCGGTTTGGATAATGCTACTATTCAGATTTATTCAAAAAAGAAAGGCAGAATAAGCAATCGCCTTCTGTACGCAAATGTCCATAATACACATTACAGATATGGAAGCCTTCGTGATAAATACGTGCTAGATTATCATAACCTTCTCCAACGACTTCTAGATCAGGTAAGTCTGAATACAATTTAGACGAATAGGTGCCAACAGATTTAGGCTCAATAACAGGAACCTCTTTTTTCAAGACTCTGCGCAACTGTTCATTTTCGGTACTCAAGCGTTGATTCTCTTCTAACAGTTCTTTCACAGCTTGCTTCATTTTACCCATATCTCCATGCATATGATCCATCTGTGTTTCCAATTCGTGAATGTGTGTAAAAAGATTTTTCTTCTCCAAGTTCCCACCTCAAAAGCAGCCTTGATCGGGTTTACTTCACGACCACGTCATCCAATGGCAGTTCTTTGACTTTACTGATGTCAAAAATCTGAACATGTACAGTACGCGAACCGGCATTGATACCCACCACTTTACCATCGCCTAGCGAAGTGACGACAAATTTACCGATAGCCGGAAGCTCTTCCTTCACGCTCTCATAATTATCGTGCTCGAATTTAAGACAACACATTAGACGTCCACACAATCCAGAAATCTTGGTTGGATTCAAGGACAAGCTTTGATCTTTAGCCATTTTGATCGATACTGGCTCAAAGTCTCCTAACCAGGAAGAACAGCATAGAATACGTCCACAAGGACCTATACCACCTAGCATTTTAGCTTCATCACGTACACCAATCTGGCGTAGTTCGATACGTGTACGGAAGATACTGGCTAGATCTTTAACCAGCTCTCGAAAATCGACTCGACCTTCAGCTGTAAAATAGAAAATAATCTTATTACGATCAAATGTAAATTCTACATCGACCAACTTCATTTTCAATTCATGCTCTCTGATTTTGTTAAGACAGGTTGTGAAAGCATTTTTAGCTGCGATCCGATTTTCTTCTACTACTTGAGCATCATGATCTTCTGCAATCCGAATCACTTTTTTCAAAGGAAGAACGACATCAGATTCATTGACTTCTTTTTTACCAATCACTACTTTACCATATTCAATCCCACGTGCAGTTTCTACAATAACGTGTTGTTCACTTTCAACTGGAAAGTCTAACGGATCGAAATAATATATTTTACCCGCTTTTTTAAAGCGGACTCCTACTACACTATACAAAAGATAAGCCCCCTCATTTGCCAATACCGTTTTTCAACTCTACGGCAAAAATTCCGATATGAAGAATTACTTCTTATTCTCACCTGACATGACGTATTCAAAAAATGTGCGTTTGTTTAAAGCTTTGTGCACTCGGCATGATGTTATACACTGTCCGGTCTGTGATGAAGCTCCTTCAACCGCTAACGCCTATAAGAAATTGCTCCATGCATAACTGTGGATTCACATGAGAACGAAGCATTTTCTTACACTCTGCAGCAAGCGACATACACGATATCCAATGCTGCATATCACGAGTGGTAGCCACCTTGGAGAGAGACTCTAACTGATCTATAAAAACGATACTCTCGTGCCTTCCAATCTGGATATGAATGATATCCTTAAACCATAAGTGGAAAAGATCAAATACGTGCTCAATATGATCTCCAAGTCCGCCTTTAAACAGCTTTTGCTGAGCAGTAATAAGGCTCATACTCCCTCTACCTGCGGATTCCTTCCCTAATTGTAACATTACGTTTCTGATTTCTGCAAACCAATTCTGTGCTAGCAATTCTCGGCATTCCTCCAGATCAGACGCAATATGAACAACGCATCGTACTAAAGGCATTGGAAAGCCTTCATCTCCTAAGATTTGAGCCATTTTTTGAGGATCTGGCGGCGTAAATACTATAGGTTGAGTACGGGAACGAATCGTAGGCAATACTGACTGTGCATTTTCTGTGAGCAAAATAGCTACAGCAGGTGCTGGCGGTTCTTCCAAGAATTTTAACAGACTATTGGACGCTTGTATCGTCATTTTATCTGCATCTTTGATAATATATATTTTACGGTTACCCGATTCTGAACGATACGAAAAAATCCGCTGAATATCGCGGATTTGCTCAATTTTGATTGAAGATCCATCTGGCTCAATCACATGAAAATCAGGATGATTACCATGTTCCATCTTGCGACACTGTATGCACTCTCCGCAGGCTTCGTCGCCTTTATGAATACAGACTAATGCTTTGGCAAAGCTATTCGCCATCTTCATCTGACCGCTACCTGCTGGTCCACTAAACAAATACGCATGAGAAATCTTTTGATTACGCAGACCATTTTGTAACATCTGCTTAGCAATATCTTGCCCGACAATTTCTTGAAAAGACATGGTGCCTCCTTACTGAACAGCTCACTTCAAGATCTATACTCACTATATTAATATAAAAAGTTAATAAGCATACCTCGAATTTCACCCATCCGTTGCAATAACTCGATTCGTCCTTCTTCACTTTGAAGCAATTCTTCTGCCATATTCATCAACATAGAATCCACTTCATCTAGCAATTTATACTTTTTACCCCGACCCCGACGATCGAAGCTTTGCGTTTCTTTTACTTTGACACCGCGACGCACGGTATCTTCCAAAAAGCGTTTAACCAACATTTGATACGCTTTAAGTTCACGTAGTGTCATCGATTTTGCAAGCCGGTCACCCTGCATTTGAATCTCTTTAAATTGACGCTGAATATCATCATGTGTCGCTTGAGCACTATTATTTTGAAGCACATCCGAGAAATTCCGTTGTTGCACTACTCTATTGGGAGAATCGGATACGATAGGGTTACTTTTTAATGGAGGATAACCGGGGTTAATTTTCATTATTTTCTTCCTTTCTTTGCTGGCATTGAACTTCTGCTTATAGGCAGATTTTCTTTATATATGCCGGATAGTGTATATATCAATTAGCAGTCGCTAAACAGAGTCGTTATTAATTAGTATCGTTCATATTCACTGATTTACGAATAGTAAAATGAAAAAAAGTTCAATTTTTACGTATCGATACAACGAACGATCACAGATTTACAGCAGATAATAAAGACGGACCGGTTCCCAATAACGTAACCGATCCTCTGTTTGTTTCTTAATTATACTCTTTATTATTTAATTATGTTTAAAGATGTACTGATTTTTGCGTATTTTTTAAAATAAAATCAAATTCTTTTTTAGAAATGTTCAAATCGCTCAACAGGCATTACGAATACAGTAGCGCCACCTACTTGTACTTCCACTGGCAATGGAAGATACGAATCTGTTGTACCGCTCATTGGAGTAACTGGTGTAACCAGCTGTTCACGAATCTTACAACTATTACGAATGACTTCCATAACAGCTTCGATCTGGCTATCATCAACACCAATCATAAATGTTGTATTTCCAGCACGTAAAAATCCGCCTGTACTGGCTAGTTTTGTTGCCCGAAAATTAGCTTTTACCAATTCGCCTGATAGACGGTTACTATCTTTATCTTGCACGATCGCAATAATCAGTTTCATTATAATAGCCCTCCTTTTACAGATCTGTAAGGCACCAAGCCCTGCTTTTTGTATTCGACATCGATAAACATAATACCTCTATTTACTCTTTATCCATATTGTAACCGACTACCCTGAATAAGAAGCATATTCCTTATTCTTATACATGATACTGCTGAATTAATGTATCCAATACTTGCTTAATATCGTTAAAAACATGCTGTTCATCTTGCTCACCATTGATCATAACAAACCGTTCTGCGTGTTGTTCAGATAGTTCCATATATCCTTGATGTACTCGATGATGAAATTCCAATGCTTCCAGATCCAGACGATTGACTTCTCGTTCACCAGACTTAGACATAATGCGCTCTAATCCTACTTCAGGCTTAACATCAATATAGATATTCATATCTGCCCAATACTGCTGACCCTCTACATTTATCGCTAATTGATTAATATCGAGTACAGCTTTGCCCAGTTCACGTCCGTACCCTTGATAAGCCAAAGAAGACATCACATACCGATCACAGATAACGATTCTTCCTGCCTGAAGCGCTGGAATCACTTTTTGAATTAAATGTTCTCTTCTAGCACTTGCATATAATAGACACTCTGTTAATCCACTCATATCATTATCAACATTCAAAATAACTTCACGAATTTGTTCAGATACAGATATTCCCCCCGGTTCACGAGTCGATAAAAAATCAATCTGTTGTTCATTAAGATAACGTTTAATATGTTCAAGCTGACTCGTTTTACCGCTACCATCCATACCTTCTAATACAATAAATAAACCTTTTGCCTTCATTCTTATTCCTGCTTTCTGTAGACTACTGCTCGGTAGACATCTATTTATAGACACGCAATGTATTCAATGTAGAATCAGCAGTGCCTTGTATTTTGTGATGATGGTTTCGTAATGTTAACAGTCTATCATATACAGAAGAATGTATGATTTCTCCTGCATACAAAATGGGAATACCGGGAGGGTAGGGAATCACCATTTCTGCACATATACGTCCTTCTGCTTGTTCTAGAGACACTACCTCTACATTTTCTTCATCAATAGGTGTCATTGTAAACAAAATAGGCTCTGATATATTGTACTTGTTTTGCTCATTAGATTGATCTTTATCAAGATTGATAGATTTGCCTTGATTTGTTACTTGATCCCTATGCTGTTCTGTATGATCATTACTTTTCTGATCTGCACTATCCGCATTAAAGTGAAATGAAGTCACTGAACTTATCTTTTTTGACAAATGGTCATCCTTAGTGCCCTCAGAAGATCGTGTACGCTCTATTGTAGCTTGATTCTTATCTTCTTCCACGTTGTTTACTTGATGATCTTCTACACTAACTGTGAGTGGCTCTTGAGCGATCTGATGAAGAGCATCTAACAAGCGCAGACTATCTTCCAATGTCGAACCCAGACTAAATACGAGCACAACATACCGATCATCACTCATCTCAGGTACACAACCATAGTGCTCTAACCGCTCTTGCAAGACTTCACCAGACAAATACCCTTCTAGATCATAGATCACCACTTTAAAAGGATCTTGTGTATATCTCTCATCTGAAAAAGATAAATAATCGAATCTTTTGTTTTCCGCCAATTTATCCGTAAAATGATCTCGAGCTTCTAATCCAGTTGTGAAAATTTGCTTTCCATAACAATCTAATAAATAACGACTCAGATCCAGAGAAGCCATCAACGGATAGGAAGGACTTGAACTCTGAACCATCGTCAATCGTTGCTTTAATAAAGAACGAGCAATCAAATCCCCCTGCACATGTAGCATCGCACTCATAGTCATTGCCGCCAACATTTTGTGAGTAGATTGAACAACACCATCTGCACCTGCTGCTAACGCACTGATAGGGAAACGATGATGCTGGCTATAATGTGCTCCATGGGCTTCATCAACTAGCAAAGGTATCTGATAGCGATGACAAGCTTCAGCAATTCCACTCAAGTCTTTACCCATACCATAGTAATTGGGCGAAGAAAGTAGAACAGCTTTGGCAGTCGGATATTGCTTCAACGCTACTTCAATACTTTCTAGATTTGGAATTACAGCCAGACCGCTTGCTTGATCTAACTCCGGTGTTAAAAAGACTGCCTTAGCTCCTGCCATCATTAATCCATGTAATATCGATTTATGTACATTACGTTGTACAATAATAATATCCCCTGGATGACTACATACTGTTAAAATAAGAGCTAGATTACCAACTGTGCTACCACCTACAAGAAAATGGCTCTCCTCAGCTCCAAAACATTGGGCAGCCAACTGCTGAGCTTCTTGAATAACACCCTGAGGATAATGAAGATCGTCGGTACCACTAATTTCGGTAACATCCAGTTGTAGTATAGAGCTAAATAAGTCATTTCCTCTGATTGGTTTGAGCACATTCGTATAGATCATGCCATTTTTATGTCCAGGCACATGAAAGCTACGCTGATCTGAACCAGCGTAATGAGTCAAAGCATTGTACAAAGGTGCTTTGCATAATTTGGTTGTAGAAGCTATCCATTGATTAGTCATATAGTCATTCCTATAATATTTATTGTGTATTGTTCCCTATTCTTATTATAATCAAAATAACAGATATCGTCTCAAACTAACTTATGATATATGCTAGGTACTTATAATTTGAGTACGTGTATTTCAAAAGGTACATATTTAACCGATATAAGGGTAACAACTAGCGATTGGATACAGACTACTTCTCGTGGAAAATATGAAGATCAAAAGTTAAATACCACTACCAAATGATAACAATAATACAATACAAGGAGGGTCGCACCGGATGGTAGCAGAAGCTCAACAAAATGCAACTTTTTATCAATATCAACTCATCAAAAAATGGCCAGTGACCAGAGTCTGGAATTTAATATATTTACTTATACCTATTCTAACATTAGCGATTGAACTGTATTACTTTTCATGGTCTAGTTTTGGTTTTTGGGTGCTTTCTTTTCCATTAGTATTATGGATTCAATATGTTATTTCTCGTTCTGTATTGATTATGACGGTCAATCATTTACGCAAACGATGGAAATTTCAAATTCAATTTCCATGGATCGGTTATCTGCCCGATCAATTTATGGGCTATTCTACATTCCGCAGAGTGTTATTACATACAACGTGGATCGGGTTATGCTTTGCTGCTGTTTTATGTATGTGGCTCCCAGTCAATTTTTCAATTTCTTTAGTTATGTGGCATATTTGGTTTTGCTTACCCCGTTTAATCATCTTGCTTCGTTTATTCCGTAAACGCAAAGATGGCATTATTAAATTAACAAAAGAAGAAGTATCTTATTATATCCAATAATTCGACTTCCAACATTATAACTAGACTATTATATCAAAATTAAGGGAGTACTTCTTAAATAGAGTACTCTCATAACTACTCACTACTCACTACTCACTACTCACTACTCACTACTCACTACTCACTACTCACTACTCACTACTCACTCATTATTAACGGTAATGACTATATTGCTAGCAATTACAGCATAATACCCGCTATTTTATCTACTCTAACTAATTTCTAATCTATTACTGAACTCTACAAACAAATAAGCCAGTAAAAGTAAACTGCATTGACTCCATTAACAAAATATCTAAAAACTCTATTAAACAAGCAAATACAACACATTCATAAAATAAGTCAATACAACAAAAAATCGGTATCTTTCTAAATGCAGAAGATAACCGATTTTTTATTTTATAATTTTAACTTCTGTTCTCTGTTCTCTGTTCTCTGTTCTCTGTTCTCTGTTCTCTGTTCTCTGTTCTCTGTTCTCTGTTCTCTGTTCTCTGTTCTCTGTATTAATTTTGGACTTTCCATCTACTTCACTAGTCAAATGCTAAGGATTGATCGTAGCTTCAGCAATAGGTGCTCTCGAACTTTTATCAGGTACAATAACAGTCAAATAATTATTCTGTAATACTAATTGTAGTGTACGATTACCTTGTACAAAAACAAAGTTAGTCTGCTCTTCATCTATATTCTCTTGTTGTTGTTTCCAACCCCAATTTTTAATTTCTTGTAAATACAGGTCTGGTAATGTAGATGCTTCTATTCCTGGAAGCTTATAACGCACATAATTCAATTGTCTATTATTAATAACAGTATCCATATCCTTCACTTCTTCTGGAATAGGAAAACTAGACTCTACAAAAGCACCCTGATAATGAGTCCAAGAAATATTAGCTTGCGAACAACCTACTAATGCTCCCCAAAGCACTCCCAATAATAATACATTCCATATCCGATGCTTGTTCTTCCACCACATCACATCGTCCCCCTAAATAAAGATAGAATTCATCATGTTCATATATTTGTGAATATATAAGGTATAATCCACAATCAAATTCACATACTGCATAATTATACATTCTATTAATAATAAATATACTTAATTACGCTCTATGACTTCAAATTAAATTTTTCTATATAAAACGAATATCACTTTTTTTCGCTATCGTGACTTTAGAACCATCTAATACTTATATCAGTATACTATTTGTTATAACAACTTCTGTAACAAAACAGTTACACTTCACTAAGATTAAGATACAATATCTTATAATCTATAGCTTATTTATGTATTTATATAGATGAAGATCCAAAGATACATGAAGAAATATAACATCATGTAGTCATAACAAGAAATGATCCATCTCACTGACTTATTCTTTGCCTAATCAAAACGTATACAAAATATAATTGTTCTTAAGCTCTAACTTTAGTCCTATCTATTTCCTTGTACTCCATCTTATGAAAATATCATTCATTCTACACTCTTTGCTCGCTTTATAATTATGTAAAGTAATAAACACATACAGCAAGAAAGTCATGATCTTACACTGCCAACAAAAGCCTCTAGCCCAGAAGTAGACGCCTATACTACCTAGACATACTTATATGATAGTGTATTCTATTGTAGAGTTATGACGGTACCATTCTGAATTTCAGACAAAGGAATAAGAAGCCTGAAGATAAGTAACCTTAGCATAAGTAATTTCAAAACTTATAGCTGCTCTTTTCTTGAAGCTGCTCTTTTCTTGAAGCTACTTTATTAGATTCTATATAGAAAAGGATCTAATAGATTTAATACATACGATCACAATGTATCACAGCATTGGCAGCATTGAACTTGTATAGAGATTCATATAAGGATTTCTTCTATATGTGCTATCTATCGAAAGTATAAGAAGAATAATGATCATCTTGATCTAACCTTACACCCTGTTTAATCTAATCATAACAAAAATACTATCTAGTTGTCTTGATCCAAATACAGCCCTTACAATCTTTCCTAAGCCCCTTATACTCAAACCTTATGCTCTTTCTCAGAAATTAAATCCTCTACATCTACATATCTACACAGAGAAGAGATTGCCCCAACCCGTTGTCGTTGGAATCCATGCTATATCTCTCTACCCATCCTCTAAAACCAAAGGGTATAGATGCTATTGGAGTTCTAGTCTGCCTTACCTATTATTAGAGATCTATGAAAACAAACAAAATCAATAAACAAAACAAAGCAAAAAAAGAGCGACTCCTGTAAACAGGAATCACTCTTTGGGTCTTGCTCGTTGCTTGGCAACGTCCTACTCTCCCAGGACCCTGCGGTCCAAGTACCATCGGCGCTGGAGGGCTTAACGGTCGTGTTCGGGATGGGTACGTGTGGAACCCCTCCGCCATCATTACCAAACAGTCAGGCTCGTGTTGCTCCCTGAAAACTGAATCCGAAAACTGAAACATCGCATTTGTAGATTTTGGATAAGCCCTCGACCGATTAGTATTGGTCAGCTCCATGCCTTGCGGCACTTCCACCCCCAACCTATCAACCTCGTCGTCTACAAGGGGTCTTACATACTGGGAAATCTCATCTTGAGGGGGGCTTCACGCTTAGATGCTTTCAGCGCTTATCCCTTCCGCACGTAGCTACCCAGCGATGCTCCTGGCGGAACAACTGGTACACCAGCGGTGCGTCCATCCCGGTCCTCTCGTACTAAGGACAGCTCCTCTCAAATTTCCTACGCCCACGACAGATAGGGACCGAACTGTCTCACGACGTTCTGAACCCAGCTCGCGTACCGCTTTAATGGGCGAACAGCCCAACCCTTGGGACCTACTTCAGCCCCAGGATGCGATGAGCCGACATCGAGGTGCCAAACCTCCCCGTCGATGTGGACTCTTGGGGGAGATAAGCCTGTTATCCCCAGGGTAGCTTTTATCCGTTGAGCGATGGCCCTTCCATGCGGTACCACCGGATCACTAAGCCCGACTTTCGTCCCTGCTCGACGTGTCTGTCTCGCAGTCAAGCTCCCTTATGCCTTTACACTCTTCGAATGATTTCCAACCATTCTGAGGGAACCTTAGGGCGCCTCCGTTACACTTTAGGAGGCGACCGCCCCAGTCAAACTGCCCACCTGACACGGTCCCTGTACCGGATCACGGTACGAGGTTAGAACTCAAATGCGATCAGGGTGGTATCCCAACGGCGCCTCAACCGAAGCTTGCGCTCCGGTTTCTACGGCTCCCACCTATCCTGTACAAATCGCACCCCAGTTCAATATCAAGTTGCAGTAAAGCTCCATGGGGTCTTTCCGTCTTGTCGCGGGTAACCTGCATCTTCACAGGTATTAAAATTTCACCGGATCTCTCGTTGAGACAGCGCCCAAATCGTTACGCCATTCGTGCGGGTCAGAATTTACCTGACAAGGAATTTCGCTACCTTAGGACCGTTATAGTTACGGCCGCCGTTTACTGGGGCTTCGGTTCATAGCTTCGCTTGCGCTAACCACTCCCCTTAACCTTCCAGCACCGGGCAGGCGTCAGCCCGTATACTTCGCCTTGCGGCTTCGCACAGACCTGTGTTTTTGCTAAACAGTCGCTTGGGCCTTTTCACTGCGGCCCCCTCGTGCTATTCACACTACCGGGGCACCCCTTCTCCCGAAGTTACGGGGTCATTTTGCCGAGTTCCTTAACGAGAGTTCTTCCGCGCGCCTTAGAATTCTCTTCTCACCCACCTGTGTCGGTTTACGGTACGGGCACCTGCTTCCTGGCTAGAGACTTTTCTTGGCAGTGTGAAATCATGACCTTCGCTACTACAATTTTCGCTCCTCATCACAGCCTGGCCTTAGGGTATGCGGATTTGCCTACATACCAGCCTCACTGCTTGAACGGACATCCATCAGTCCGCGTCACTATCCTCCTGCGTCATCCCATTGCTCATAACGGCTTTCGGTGGTACAGGAATTTCAACCTGTTGTCCGTCGACTACGCCTTTCGGC
>NZ_CP126313.1:1236624-1238078 GCF_028594455.2 Paenibacillus sp. PK4536 | reverse complement strand
CAGCCTCACTGCTTGAACGGACATCCATCAGTCCGCGTCACTATCCTCCTGCGTCATCCCATTGCTCATAACGGCTTTCGGTGGTACAGGAATTTCAACCTGTTGTCCGTCGACTACGCCTTTCGGCCTCGCCTTAGGTCCCGACTTACCCTGAGAGGACGAGCCTTCCTCAGGAATCCTTGGGTTTTCGGCGGATCAGATTCTCACTGATCTTTTCGTTACTCATACCGGCATTCTCACTTGAATGAGGTCCAGCGCTCCTTGCGGTACACCTTCAATCTTCATTCAACGCTCCCCTACCCCTGATACAAAGTATCAAGCCATAGCTTCGGTGGTGTGTTTAGCCCCGTTACATTTTCGGCGCAAAGTCACTCGACCAGTGAGCTATTACGCACTCTTTCAATGGTGGCTGCTTCTAAGCCAACATCCTGGTTGTCTGTGCAACTTCACATCCTTTCCCACTTAACACACACTTGGGGACCTTAGCTGATGGTCTGGGCTGTTTCCCTTTCGACAATGGATCTTAGCACTCACTGTCTGACTCCCGGAATAAAGTCTGTGGCATTCGGAGTTTGACTGAACTTGGTAACCCTTGCGGGCCCCGCATCCAATCAGTGCTCTACCTCCACGACTCAACTTCCGAGGCTAGCCCTAAAGCTATTTCGGGGAGAACCAGCTATCTCCAGGTTCGATTGGAATTTCTCCGCTACCCCCACCTCATCCCCGCACTTTTCAACGTGCGTGGGTTCGGGCCTCCAGTACGTGTTACCGTACCTTCACCCTGGACAGGGGTAGATCACCTGGTTTCGGGTCTACGTCCACGTACTCAGTCGCCCTATTCAGACTCGCTTTCGCTGCGGCTCCGGCTTTTCACCTTAACCTTGCACGGGAACGTAACTCGCCGGTTCATTCTACAAAAGGCACGCCATCACCCATTCATAGGGCTCTGACTTTTTGTAAGCACACGGTTTCAGGTTCTATTTCACTCCCCTTCCGGGGTCCTTTTCACCTTTCCCTCACGGTACTGCTTCACTATCGGTCGCTAGGGAGTATTTAGCCTTACCAGATGGTCCTGGCAGATTCATACGGGGTTTCACGTGCCCCGCACTACTCGGGATCCGTCTCGGAGAGAATGAGATTTAAGCTACAGGGCTTTCACCTTGTCTTGCGGGCCTTTCCAGACCTCTTCGCCTACCTCATTCCTTTGTAACTCCAAAGAGACGTCCCACAACCCCAAGAAGCAAGCTTCTTGGTTTGGGCTGTTCCGCGTTCGCTCGCCGCTACTGACGGAATCACTCTTGTTTTCTTTTCCTGAGGGTACTTAGATGTTTCAGTTCCCCTCGTCTGCCTCTGCACACCCTATGTATTCAGGTGTGAGTAACTGGAGATGAATCCAGTTAGGTTTCCCCATTCGGACATCCCCGGATCACAGCTTGCTTACAGCTCCCCGAGGC
>NZ_CP126313.1:458467-1234790 GCF_028594455.2 Paenibacillus sp. PK4536 | reverse complement strand
TCAACTCCGCTCGACTTGCATGTATTAGGCACGCCGCCAGCGTTCGTCCTGAGCCAGGATCAAACTCTCCATAAAGTGTTTGACTTGCTCAAATCTAAAACTGGCGAGAACCGAAGTTCTCTATTTTTAAAGGTCGGCTAAGACCTTCATTACTCACTCGTTGTTCAGTTTTCAAAGATCAAACATTTCGTTTTTCGTTGTCTGTGTTTCTCGGTGACAACTTTTATATCATATCATGTTTCCAACCACTTGGCAAGCACTTTTTTTGAAGTGTTTTTTTCAAGTTGTTTTCGTATGATATTTTGTGGATGTTGTCGTTCGTTCGTGACAACTTTTATAATATATCATGTATCGAGTTAGATAGTCAACACTTTTTTTGAGAATATATTTTTATTATTAAACTACTTTGATTAGTGCATCTTTTCTTTCTATATTATCGTTTCCTTCTATATAGAAAGAAAAGAGTAAATCATTTGCTCTTTATAGTAACAAGCAATAGATCTACTCTCTATATTCATTCATGTATCTTCTATATAACCTATCTTCTATAGATAGCAAAGAACGAATAAATCTTAACTTTTTTGCAATACTTCTTTTCGTTTAATAATCTCTTGTATAAACAGTTGATGATTTTCTATTAGATTATAGATCGTACCATCTACCGAGACTAGCGGACGTGTGGGGTGTGAGCGATCAGAGAAAATGATTTCTCCTATTAGGCCATTACTTAGACGAACCATTGTTCCATTATGGAACTGTGTGACTTTGCTAATAAAGGTAGTTACGATTTTAGGATCTAATTTGCCAAAAGCTTCTGAATCGATCTGCTCAAGTACTAGATAAGGAGATTGTGCCTGGCTATATGTTTTGGAAAGCGTCATTGCATGAAAGATATCGGCGACACCAACGATTTTGGCATAGATATGAATCTGGTCAGCTTGTAGACGAAGCGGATACCCTGAACCGTCCACTTTCTCATGATGTTGTAGTGCTGCCAAACGTACGCCTTCACTAATCCCTTTAACGTTCTTGAGTAGCTCATAACCATACATGGTATGTCGACGTATTTCTTCGACTTCTGATGCTGTTAGCTTTGAAGGCTTTTGTAGAATATCCAAATCGATCTTGGCATTACCGATATCATGAAAAAGTCCTGCAAAAGCGACTTGCATCCCTTCATTTACAGGAAGCCCTAACCAATGAGCTATCTTATAAGAAGTGAGTCCGGTTAATACAGCATTATGATACCAATAATCTTGCTTGTTTATACTTTTAGGGTAGAAAGTGAGGATATTGTATTCTCTTGAGTACTGTAGTAACTTCTCCATTTGGATGCGTAATTCTAACACAGGGATTTCAGTAACTGCGACATTACGAAATACATTTTTTAATAATGTAATCATCTTCTCATAATCTTTTTCAAAAGATAATACTTTTTGTATCGCTTTAACTTTTGCGCCAATCTCATTTAGAGCATTAGATTCTACAGGAGGAGCACTTAATTCTTCTTTAGGACTTTTACCGTTATTAATTTCTTCTATTAAAAAAGCACGTAAAATTTCTATATCTTTGGGCATGACTGTTTTGCCTTTAGGAAAAAGCAAATTACCTTGAGTTGTGAATACATCGTGTGTAATTCGGACTCCTGGTGTTACATCATCAATTAATATCGCTGCCATTGGATTAACCTCACTCTATTTTAAAATACTAAAAACCTTTAGATTGCATTATGAATAATTCGCTAGTTCTAAAAAGTTATGTATAAAATAGGGACTAAAGACTTGATTACTTAGACTTATTATATGCGGTATTTGTCATTTCTTCAATCTAATTTAGTAAACTTCTTAACTATTTTTAAATAAAAAAAGAGAACTTTCTTTGGATAGAAAGTTCTCTCTTTATTTTGAATATTTAAAATATATTATTCCGCTTCTTCTGTATGATCTGTCGATGTTTCTGGGTTGTCCAGTTGTTGCACAGACTCTTGCTCTTCTGTACTGCCTATTGCATCTTCAGCAAATACATCATCATCCGGTGAGTCGTCGTCTTCATTCTTATCTGTACGACAAATCGTAGCTACAGAGTCTTCATCACGAATATGAATCAATTTCACACCCTGTGTGTTACGTCCCATGGTGGAAATACCTTCAATATCCATACGAATCAATGTTCCGCTTGTTGTGATAATCATCAGATCTTCCTCGTCTTTAACAACTTTAAGACCTGCTAACTTACCATTCTTATCGGTAACATTCATCGTTTTGATTCCTTTACCACCACGTGTCTGAATACGATAATCAGAACCTGGCGTACGTTTACCGTAACCTTTGGATGTTACAATCAATACTTTCTGATCATCATCCACGATATCCATACCGATCACTGCATCGCCTTCATCTAAGGTGATTCCTTTTACCCCTGTAGCGCTACGTCCCATCGGACGAACATTGCCTTCAGAGAAACGAATCGACATACCATAAGATGTACCCATGATAATCTCTTGTTTGCCATCTGTTAATTTAACTTCAATCAGCTCATCATCTTCACGCATATTGATTGCGATCAGACCGCCTTTACGAATATTGGTATAATCGTCCAGACGTGTTTTCTTCACGACACCTTGTTTGGTTGCAAAGAATAGATGCTGATCTCCTTCAAATTGCTCTACAGAGATTACGGCATTTACCGATTCGCCTTGTTCGATTTGAATAAGGTTGATCACCGGTGTTCCACGAGCAGTACGGCCCAATTCAGGAATCTCATAGGCTTTGATGCGGTATACTTTACCTTTGTCTGTAAAGAATAACAAATGGTTATGAGAATTGGTTACAAAGAGATGCTGCACAAAGTCAGTATCTTTCATATCCATACCAATAACACCACGTCCACCACGTTTTTGACTACGGAATGTAGTGACTGGTGAGCGTTTGATATACCCTGTATGAGTTACTGTAACAATAACTTCTTCTTTAGGGATCAAATCTTCATCCAGAATACTTTCTTCGCCAACTGTGATTTCTGTACGGCGCTCATCACCAAAACGTTCTTTGATTTCATTAAGCTCTGTACTGATAATTTCAAGAACAAGATCTTCATTTGCCAAAATTTCGCGGTATTCAGCGATTTTGACTAATAATTCATTGTATTCGTTCTCGATCTTCTCACGCTCTAATCCTGTTAAACGTTGCAAACGCATATCCATAATCGCTTGTGCTTGTTCCAGACTCAGAGAAAAACGCTCAATAAGGCTTTCACGAGCCACATCACTGGTATTGGATGCACGAATCATACGAATAACTTCATCCAGATTATCTAAAGCTATACGCAAACCATCTAAAATATGAGCGCGTGCTTCTGCTTTTTTGAGATCATACTGTGTACGACGACGAATAACCTCGATCTGATGCTGAATGTAATGATGTAATACTTCGCGTAAAGTTAGCAATTTAGGTTCATTGTTAACGATAGCTAGCATGTTCACACCAAATGTAGATTGCATCGCTGTATGTTTGTACAAGTTATTTAGAACAACACTTGGATTCACATCACGGCGTAATTCAATAACGACACGCATACCGTTACGGTCAGACTCATCACGTAGATCGGTAATGCCTTCGATTCTTTTTTCGCGTACCAATTCAGCAATTTTCTCAACTAGACGAGCTTTATTGACCTGATAAGGCAATTCATTAACAACAATACGAGCTTTGTTGTTATTTTCTTCGATCGTTGCTTTTGCACGCATCGTTACTGATCCGCGACCAGTTTGATAGGCTTGACGAATACCCGAACGTCCTAAGATATAACCGGATGTTGGGAAATCAGGGCCTTGAATATAATCCATCAGTTCCATCGAAGTAATCTCTGGATTCTGGATCATGGCTTGTACACCATCAATAACTTCGCTTAAATTATGCGGCGGAATATTGGTAGCCATACCTACAGCAATACCAGATACACCGTTCACTAATAAGTTAGGGTAACGAGCAGGTAGTACAATCGGTTCTTTTTCTTCACCATCATAGTTAGGTGCAAAGTCGATCGTTTCTTTGTTGATATCACGTAACATTTCCATAGCAATTTTGGATAAACGTGCTTCGGTATAACGCATTGCTGCTGCCATATCGCCATCGATCGATCCAAAGTTACCATGACCATCTATCAACATATAGCGCATAGAGAAATCCTGCGCCATCCGTACCATTGTTTCGTATACAGCCGAATCACCATGCGGGTGATACTTACCAATAACTTCACCGACGATTCTTGCTGATTTCTTGTACGGTTTATCTGGAGCCATACCAAGCTCTGACATGGCAAATAATATACGCCGATGCACAGGTTTCAAACCGTCACGTACATCAGGCAAAGCCCGGCTCACAATGATGCTCATTGCATAATCCATAAAGGAATCACGCATTTCTACACCAATGTCCCGATCTTTAATTTGCGAAATCTTTTCTTCCGCCATGTTAAGCTTAACCTCCCTTATTGCAGCCTTCGTTTTGCTTGCACAAATGCTTGCTTATACAATGTATAAAATAAGTTGCTTGTCGCCAGAATATGGTTAAAAGTTGCTACTCTGTACTGTGTTGTCCGCTCTAGCTATGCTTACGACTACATCACTTTATTATACCATTTTTCTTGAATAATGTCCTGTATTTCATCATGATTTTCAAAGCTTTTGTAAATATAGTTGCTACAAAAATAAAAGAGCATCTGTATACAACAAGATGCTCTTTATCTACTGCATATTTATATCGTTACATTGATAAATAATAGGAATTAAACATCAAGATTGGTCACGTATTTAGCGTGTTCTTGAATAAAGTCACGACGCGGTTCTACGTTATCACCCATCAACGTATCAAAAATCGTATCTGCCAAAATCGCATCAGGAATACTGACTTGTAACATAATACGACTTTCAGGGTCCATCGTTGTTTCCCAAAGTTGAGTTGCATTCATCTCACCCAAACCTTTGTAACGTTGAACATTGAACTTAGCATTTTCGCCAAAACCAGCAATGATCTGATCGCGCTCTTTTTCAGAGTTAGCATAGACCGCTGTTTTGTTGCGTTCTACTTTGAATAAAGGCGGTTGTGCAATATAGATATAGCCCGCTTCTAGAAGCTGACGCATATAACGATAAAAGAAAGTCAACAATAGTGTACGAATATGAGCACCATCGACATCAGCATCAGTCATAATGATGACTTTGTGATAACGTGCTTTGGAAAGATCAAATTCTTCACCAATCCCTGTACCTAGAGCTGTAATAATCGCTCTAATCTCGGCATTACCTAGAATACGATCCAAACGTGCTTTTTCAACGTTTAGAATTTTACCACGCAATGGCAAAATCGCTTGGAAGTGACGATCACGTCCTTGCTTCGCTGATCCACCAGCAGAGTCACCTTCGACAATGTACAATTCGCTGATCGAAGCGTCTTTGGAAGAGCAGTCTGCCAGCTTACCGGGCAAAGCACTGACTTCTAGTACACTTTTACGGCGAGTCAATTCACGCGCTTTACGAGCAGCTTCACGTGCTCTAGACGCCTGTAAAGACTTTTCAAGTACACGACGAGCAACCGCAGGATTTTCGTTCATAAATTCTTGTAGCTTCTCTGAGAAAAGAGATTCAACAATACCACGAACTTCACTGTTTCCTAGCTTGGTCTTCGTCTGTCCTTCGAATTGAGGCTCAGGGATTTTGACAGAAATAATCGCTGTCAGTCCTTCACGCACATCTTCACCTGTCAGATTACCGTTGTTGTCTTTGAGCAATCCGTTACGACGAGCATAATCATTAATAATACGTGTTAGTGCACTCTTAAATCCAGATTCATGAGTACCACCTTCATGCGTATTAATGTTATTAGCAAAAGAATAAATATTTTCTGCATAACTCTCGTTATATTGCAAAGCCACTTCAACTTGAATCATGTCACGTGAACCTTCAACATAGATCGGTTGTTCATTCAGTACTTCACGATTTTTGTTCAAATATTGAACGTACTCGATAATACCGCCTTCGTATTTAAAGGTGTTGGTTACACCTGTGCGTTCATCTGTAATCGTCATTGCTATTCCTTTGTTCAGGAAAGCTAATTCACGAATTCTACCAAGCAATGTGTCGTAATCAAATACCGTTGTTTCTGTAAAGATTTGAGAATCAGGTTTGAACGTGACCGTTGTACCTGTATCTTCACCTGCTCCCATTTCTCCGATGACTTTGATATCATACTGAGGAGCTCCGCGCATATATTCTTGTTGATGAATTTGACCTTCGGTTTTGACAACCACTTTTACATGTTCAGACAATGCGTTTACAACAGATATACCTACACCATGCAGACCGCCTGATACTTTATATCCTCCACCGCCGAATTTACCACCAGCATGTAGAACAGTCATAACAACTTCTAGTGCAGAACGTTGCGTCTTCGCTTCGATCCCTACAGGAATCCCACGTCCATTATCGACAACAGTTACACTATTGTTTTCGTGAATAGTCACTTCAATATGGTCACAATGACCTGCAAGTGCTTCATCGATACTGTTATCTACGACTTCCCAAACCAAGTGATGAAGACCCTTAGAGCTTGTGGATCCAATGTACATACCCGGACGCTTGCGAACCGCTTCTAGTCCTTCAAGTACCTGTATCTGGCTCGCATCATAAGCCGGTTGATTCATAGACATGCGATTTTCACCTACTTCTATAATTTCAGGCAGTTATATCCCATAACTGCGTTCATGCATTAACAAAAAAACTATTTGCTCGCTTTTTGAGCGTCGAGGAAGAGATAGGGGAGTAGTACACTTTGTTTTTAGTGACTACGATCGATTTGGGTTCTTCTTCACCAATCGATTCTACTTTTTTATTTTCAAGAGCATTATTTACAAATTGCTTAGAAATTTTGGAAGACTTTTCGATCGATATATCAAAAATCGCGACAAGCTCCGAGGAACGGATAATCTTCTCGCCGCCCAAGTGAATATACATAGTCTGTAGTCCTCCCTACTTCTCAACGTGTCCTTGATGGACATGGAAAATCTGAGCTTCTTTAAGACGCTCTGTATTTAAACTTTCGATTCCGGTTGCTGTAATAAATGTCTGCACTTTACCTTGAAATGTCTCAATCAGTTGCGTCTGACGATAAGGATCAAGTTCAGATAGTACATCATCCAGCAGAAGAATAGGGTATTCTCCAATTTCTTCACGTATCAGTTCAATCTCTGCTAGTTTCAATGACAGGGCGGTTGTACGCTGTTGTCCCTGAGAACCAAAAACAGCTGCTTCATTGCCATTGATATGAAAAGTTAAATCGTCACGATGTGGACCTGCAAGGGTTGCTCCACGACGATATTCCTGTTCTTTCACTTGTGATAATTTTACCATAAATTGCTCAAATAAGACAGCTTCATCTTCCTCATCTGCGGTTCCGAACGATGGGACATAAGAAAGAACCAAATTCTCTTTGCCACCAGTTATCCCCATGTGGATAGTTTCTGCCCAACCTTGAAGCTTGTGGATAAAGTGTTTTCGTTTTTTGATAATTTTGACTCCATGTTCAACCAGTTGTTCATTCCAGATATCGAGCATCGTTGAATCTTTAGAGCCTGAACTCCATGCTTGTTTTAAATAATTATTACGCTGTATTAAAATTTTCTGGTATTGCTGCAAATGAAAAAGGTAACTGGGTTGTACTTGACCAATCTCCATATCTAAAAAACGGCGCCGCACTCCAGGAGATCCTTTAACAATCTCCAAATCTTCAGGCGCAAACATAACCGCATTGATCGTCCCTACAAATTCACTTAATTTGCGTTGTTCCAGACCGTTGATTTTAGCACGTTTGCCTTTACTCGTAAAGTTTAACTCTAGCTTTACTTTGCCATATTTTTTTTCAGCTTCACACGTAATTCGAGCTTGCTCTGCGTGAAAAGCAATCAGTTCTTTATCTTTATTGGTTCGGTGAGATTTGGAAAGTGCTAAAACGAAAAGAGCTTCGATCAAATTTGTTTTTCCTTGAGCATTTTGCCCGATAAACAAATTGACCGCAGCGAAGGAATCCAGTTGGAGATGATCATAATTGCGATAATTTTGTAGACTGACTTGGTTAATAAACATGGATGAGGTCCTCCAGATTATTGTTCACTGTGTACTTTGTATGAACCTTCTCCCTGTACCTGAATTTCATCTCCAGGATACAATTTACGACCACGACGTTCTTCTAATTCTCCGTTTACTTGTACCATTTGCTCTTGTAAAAGGGCTTTGGCACTTCCTCCTGTGGATATACAACCTGCTAATTTTAAAAATTGATCCAGCTTAATATATTCTGTTGATATTGTTATATTTTCCATGTGAAAAGTATCGTCCTTTCGTGTAGCAACATAGGTTGTGGATATGAATAGCCAGGTATTTATCAACGGTTCTCATGATGTGAACAGATCAGGAACTTGTTGCAAAATACCTGGCTATTTTATTTAATCCTTTATTTTGAGCTATTGAATTAGTTGGTTGTACGGTAAGGCAAAATAATATACAGGCTACGGCTATCATCTTGTGGCTTGATGATGATTGGGCTCATTACCCCTGTAAATTGAATCGCTAATTGTTCACTTTCGATCACTTTTAGCACATCCAACATATATTTGGAGTTGAATGAAATGCGTAAAGGTTCCCCTTCAAAACGAGAAACTTCAAGTTGTTCGGTTACTTTACCTAACTCAGAAGAGCTAGAAGAAATTTCAACGGCTCCATTGTCCAATGTTTGCATACGCACAATATTGGTTTTTTCTTCGCGAGATAACAAATAAGCACGATCAATTGAATCTGCTAATTTTTTGGTATCAATCACGATTTCTGTTTTGAAATTGGTCGGAATGATTTTGGATGTATCAGGATACGTACCGTCGAGTATACGGGAATAGAAAAGAACACGATCAATTTTAAATAATACCTGATTATCTGCAACAACGATATCTAATAATGTGTTTTGGTCAGGAATAATTTTGCTGAGTTCGTTTAACGTTTTACCTGCAATAACGACATTGCTAAAACGCACTCCTGTATCTTCGCTCATGTGAACGGTACGACTTGCTAACCGATGGCGGTCAGTAGCAACGAATTTCAGTTCACTTTCGTTCAAATTCCAAAGTACCCCTGTCAAAATAGGCGTAGTTTCTTGTGTGGAAATAGAAAAAGCCGTTTGCTTGATCATATTTTTGAGCAGATCGCCCGGGATTGAGATTTGTTGGTTTTCTTCTATGCTTGGCAAAACAGGGAATTCTTCTGGATCAAGACCTACCAGCTGGATATCTGTAGCACCTGAACGAATAAACGTTTGGAAACCATCACGAACTTCCATTTCGATTTCAGAAGAAGGTAGTTTTTTGATAATTTCAACGAAAAATTTAGCAGGTAAAACAACGCTGCCTGCACGATCGATTTGGACGATTGTTTTGTCATTGTCTTCAGCAGGAATAAACGATTGGATTGAAATATCTGTATCGCTAGCCGTTAAAGTTACACCTGTATACGAAACATCGAATTTGATGCCTGTCAAAATAGGGATTGTTGTACGGCTAGAAATAGCTTTGGAAACATGTTGTATCGATTCATTCAAATAACTTTTGGAAATTTGGATCTTCATGGTTTCACTCCTAATCAGCAAGGTTCATCTTTATCACAAATGTGTTAAGTCATTTGATGAATTTCAGAATGTGTTTTTATAAGAAGAATATATATAAATCTTTATAGTAATCGTAGTAGGGGCAGTGGATATGTGGATAACCCCCTCAAACCCACGTGTAAGTAAGCCTATCCACATGTGTATAGATTGTGTATAGGCTTGTGACTTATTCAGGATGGATTTTTAATCTTTTCCGTTAAGTTATTCACAACTTTGAATAACTCCTGATCAATCTTAAGCGTTCTTGAAATTTTCTCATGAGCATGGATAACAGTCGTATGATCTCGTCCTCCGAAAGCTTCTCCAATCTTCGGCAAAGAATAATCTGTTAATTCCCGTGACAAATACATTGCAATTTGACGTGGATACGCTACAGCTTTGGTTCTTTTACGCGCTTTAAAATCTTCCATTTTCAAATTATAAAATTCGCCAACTTTTTGTTGAATATCCTGAATCGTAATCATTCGCGGACGGCTGGACGGAATAATATCTTTGAGTGCTTCAGCAGCAAGATGAGAAGTTACATCTTGGTTGGTTAACGACGAATAAGCCACAACACGAATCAAAGCGCCTTCTAGTTCACGAATATTCGTATCGATCTGGTTAGCAATATAGACCATGGCTTCGTTGGGAATATCTAAATTCTCCGCTTTCGCTTTTTTCCGCAAAATAGCGATGCGTGTTTCTAGATCTGGAGGCTGAATATCAGTAATCAATCCCCATTCAAACCGCGAACGAAGTCTTTCTTCAAGCGTTGGAATCTCTTTTGGCGGGCGATCACTAGAAATAATGATCTGTTTGCGTTCTTCATGTAATGCATTAAACGTATGGAAAAACTCTTCTTGCGTCTGTTCTTTGCCCGCTAAAAATTGAATATCATCAATCAATAAAATATCAATATTACGGTACTTGTTACGGAAACTTTCCCCGCGGTTGTCACGAATAGCGTTAATAAACTCGTTTGTAAATTTTTCGGAAGAAATGTATACCACTTTGCTATTTGGATTATGTTCCAAAATATAATGTCCGATGGCGTGCATAAGATGAGTTTTGCCCAGTCCTACACCACCGTATAAAAATAATGGATTATATGCTTTAGCTGGTGCTTCCGCTACTGCTAATGAAGCAGCATGCGCAAATCGATTGCCAGCGCCAATAACAAATGTATCAAACGTATACTTGGTATTGAGCATATTAGCAAGTGGTTCTTCTCGCATCGAAATAGCAGGTTGCGATTGAGTCTGTGCAGGTAAAAGCGATTCTTCAGGAAGTGCTTCTTCGATCACAAACTTAACGTCTACTTGTCTTCCCAAAAATTCAAAAACGGTCGAACTTACCAATTTGGTATACCGGCTTTCAAGCCATTCTACAGCAAAAGTGGTTGGTGCTGAAATTACAATAGAGTTCTCGGTAAAAGTCAGCGCTTTGGTTGCTTTGAACCAAGTGTCAAAGCTAGGCTTGCTCAGCTTTGTTTGAATAATGGATAATATTTGCTGCCATAATTCGGAAGTATGGCTGTCCACAGACTGTCACTCCTTTTAAACTTCCAATGTGTGGCTGAAGCCATGCGCGGATATCGGAAATATTGAAAATGATAATTATGATGAATGGCGTAGAATTATCCCCAGAATACCAGAAGGTGGATAAACTAAAAAAAGGATAAGAAGAAATTGTTCACAACTTTATCCACAGGCTGTTGATAATTTTTAGGTTAGAATAATCTATTCACAGTCAAAAACAATATAATAATACCAAAAAGAACCCTTTATTTCAACGAAAACCGATAATTTATCCACAAATTCAATCTGTTGTGTATAAAACTTATGCACACCACTAGATATTGTTTATAAATTGTTCGGAACAAACTTTTTGCTTGTGGAAGAATTTTTGAATTATACACAGGCAGTTTTTTAGAAAGTGTATAACTGTGGAAAAAAGAGGATCTATTTTAACCTGTGGATAAACGTAAAAAGGAATGATTTTTTGAACAGAAAGTAATGTGCGTGGACGATAAAAATAAACAGTGATAGCTCCCTCTTTATACATAGAAGTACCAACTGCAAAATGTAATAAATGAAATTTCATTGACTTATGTAGACATTTCGTGTTTAAATGTATAAGGGAATTTTTATGTGAATAGAACCAATTAAATATGGAATATAGATTTCCTGCAAGGAGGTGCACAATATGAGACCAACATTCAGACCTAACGTAAGAAAACGTAGTAAAGTACACGGATTCCGTAAAAGAATGAGTACTAAAAATGGCCGTAAAGTGCTGGCGGCTCGTCGCCTTAAAGGCAGAAAAGTCCTAAGCGCGTAAATTACTTTAAGACCACTGCGGTGGTCTTTTTTTCTTTACACTAAAAAATACTAAAAAATTTTATATTTTACTATATAGAAGAAGTCCACTATCTTGTTTTTGAAATTAAGGGGAAATTACGGTGCAAAAAAAGCTGCGTTTACGAAACCGAGCAGATTTCAGCCGTGTATACCGTCATGGTCGTTCTTTTGCAAATCATCAATTTGTGGTGTACTGGTTTCACAAAAAAGATATTGAGCAATTTCGGATGGGTGTATCTGTCAGTAAAAAGGTAGGGAATGCAGTGGTTCGTAATCGGATGCGTCGTATGGTGAAGGAAATTGTACGTCATCATGCTGCTGAGATTGTACCGCAGATCGATATGGTATTTATCGTACGTAAAGGTGCGCTTTCTCTACAATATAAGGAGCTTGAAAAAAGTATCCTTCATGTCCTACGTAAATCTTCTTTAATTAAGCGTTCACAACGGTAGTGCTATCAGTTTATTTGTGTTGCTAAATATGGTATGATTTGCAGGGAAATGGAATGGCTAAGAGAGGGGTTTTGAAGTGTCGTTATTGAAGATTCGCAGAGGAAGATGGATGCTCCTCATAGCTGCCGGATTGATGATGGCTATTTTAGCAGGTTGTACACCGACTAATATGGCAACGCATTCGACAGAGGATTTACAGAACGGAGGTTGGTGGCAACGTTACGTCGTGTACTGGTTTGCCTACGCTTTAGACACATTCGCTGATTGGTTTGGCGGGGAATATGGTCTGGCGGTTTTGGTTCTGGTGCTTATCGTACGTACATTGATTTTGCCATTGACGTTAAAACAAGTCAAAAGTTCTAAAGCAATGCAAGCAATTCAACCGCAATTACAGAAATTGCGCGAAGAATACAAAGATGATCCACAAAGACAACAAGCTGAAACGATGAAGTTGTTCCAAGAAAATCAGGTTAACCCGGCTGCCGGTTGTTTACCATTGATTATTCAGATGCCTGTTTTTATCGCTTTGTATAATGCGATCATTTATAACACAGGGCTTCGTGAGCACACGTTTTTATGGTTACAATTAGGTGAACCGGATAAATGGTTTATTTTGCCGGTTATCGCTGCAATCACCACATTCCTTCAAACTAAAATGATGATGAGTATGAACCCGGCGCAAATGCAGGGTCCTATGAAAATTATGATGTATATGTATCCAATCATCATTTTCGTCATGTCTTATCAATTCCCAGCAGCACTTCCGCTATACTGGGTATACAGTAATATCTACACGATCGTACAGAACTATTTCTTGTATCGCAACAAAAATACAGTGGTTACAGATCTTGGTGCAGTTACAGATACAACAAGTGCTGCTCGCAAAATTGCTAACAACAAAGCTCGTAACAAGAAAAAAGCGAAAAAGAAACGTCGTTAAGAAATACAATTGGAGCGCTGTTCCCCGGGGCAGCGTTCTAAATATACAATCAACTACTACGGTTGATCTATGATCTTACACTCTGAGCACCACAAGGGAGGGCCCAATTTCGAAATGACCACAGTCATTACGTCTGGAAAAACCATTGATGATGCTATAGCAGAAGGGCTTACCCGTTTAAATACGAGTAAGGAACATGTGCAAGTGCAAATATTGCAACAGCCGTCAAAAGGATTCCTGGGTCTATTTGGTGCAAAACCTGCCAAAGTAGAATTGACACTGTTGTCTCAGCCGACTGTGCATATTCCTTCTAGTTCTGCTGTCCCTGTCTCCTTGGAAGATCGTTCTACTGCATCTCCATCAACTACAGAGATAGCAGACAAGGAAGGCAGTGCATCCACTTATTCTCATGATGAAGCGATACAGTTCGTCAAAGAAGTCGGTCAAAGTATAGGTCTTGAATTGGAAGTCGATATTAAGCGTAACCGTGATGGGTATACCATGAACATCTCGGGTAGTGATCTAGGATTATTGATTGGTCGCCGTGGTCAAACACTGGATGCTCTTCAATATCTGGTGAATATTGTAGCCAATCGTTACTCAGACAAATATGTACGCATTTTGTTGGATGCTGAAAATTTCCGCGAACGTCGCCGGAAAACATTAGAAGATCTAGCAGATCGTTTAGCAGGTAGAGTGATCCGTAGTGGTAAAGAAGTGGTACTGGAACCTATGTCTTCGCAAGAACGCAAAGTGATTCATGCCAAACTTCAAAACCATGCTCGCGTGAAAACGATCAGTAAAGGCGAAGAACCTAATCGCCGTGTAGTGATTACACTTCGATAATGAGTACACGTCATGCAATGATTTTTTGCCTTCGGGCAGAAGATCATTGCTTTTTATTTAGTTACAAGTATGTTCATTCATGATCTTCAAGAAAGAAGGGGAATCTTTATTATGATAAGTGATACTATTGCTGCTATATCTACTGCTGTCGGAGAAGCCGGGATAGCAGTTATTCGTGTCAGCGGACCACAGTCGATTACGGAAGTAGATCAACTTTTTCGAGGTAAACAATCATTAGTCGATGCGGATAGTCATACTGTGCATTACGGTTATATTATTGATCCAGATTCAGGCGAAAAGATGGAAGAAGTATTAGTAACAATTATGCGTGCTCCTCGTTCATTTACAACCGAAGATGTAGTAGAGATTAGTTCTCATGGTGGAGTGGTATCTGTACGTCGCCTGATGGAACTATTATTACAACAACAGATTCGGATTGCAGAACCAGGCGAATTTACCAAACGTGCTTTTTTAAATGGACGGATCGATTTGTCGCAAGCAGAAGGTGTTATTGATTTGATTCGTTCGAAGTCAGATAAGGCTTTCTCGGTTGCACTGCGTCAGGTGGAAGGGAAGTTGTCACGTCAAATTAAGCCATTGCAACAAATATTGATTGAAATGGTCGCTCATATTGAAGTGAATATCGATTATCCTGAACATGATGTAGAATCGGTAACTTCTGATTTTATTAAGCAAAAATCATTAGAAGTGATGAATGGCATTGATGAATTATTACGCACTGCCAATGAAGGCAAGATCCTACGTGAAGGAATCACTACTGCGATTGTAGGGCGTCCGAATGTAGGTAAATCTTCGCTTTTGAATACGTTAGCGCAAGACAACCGTGCGATCGTTACAGATATTCCAGGCACGACTCGCGATGTGATCGAAGAATTTGTGACGATCAATAATATTCCTTTGAAATTATTAGATACAGCAGGTATTCGAGAAACGATTGATGTCGTGGAAAAAATCGGGGTTGAACGTTCACGTACAGCTGTAAATGATGCCGATCTTATCTTGTTGGTGCTTAATCATAATGAAGCTTTACATGAAGATGAAATTCAATTGTTGGAACAGATTAAAGATCGCCAAGTGATTATTATTGTAAATAAAATGGATCTGTATCGCCAATTAGATCTTGTGAAGTTGGAAGAGTATTTCCCGAAAGAAAGTATTGTTACGATGTCTGTTAAAGATCAAAAAGGGATCGATAAATTAGAAGAAGCGATTTCGAATTTATTTTTTGGTGGTAAATTAGAATCGGCTGATCTGACGTATGTAAGTAATGTTCGTCATATTGCATTGTTGAAGCAAGCGAAGCGTTCATTACAAGATGCTTATCAAGCTTCTGATGACATGATACCAATCGATTTGATTCAGATTGATGTTCGTCTAGCATGGGAGCAATTAGGTGAAATTATTGGGGATTCCGCTCCAGATTCATTAATTGATCAGATTTTCTCTCAATTTTGTCTGGGAAAATAAGTTGTGATACTGCGGTTTGAAAAATAAACATTTAAAAATTGCATTAAATTTGCAATTTTATCACATGAGTACAGTTGTTTTACGATATACTTGAGTGTAGGCTTGAACATGAATGATGATGACTTGAGCGATAAATAATATAATGTTTAGTTATGCAGGAAGTCTGTATGGCTTGAAATATAGAGGAGGTACACTCCATGACATATATGGGTGGAGAATATGATGTTATTGTAATCGGTGCAGGGCATGCAGGTTGTGAATCAGCACTAGCAGCAGCACGTATGGGATGCAGTACATTGATGATTACGATCAATCTGGATATGGTGGCATTTATGCCATGTAATCCTTCTATAGGTGGTCCGGCTAAAGGGCATGTGGTACGTGAAATCGATGCACTTGGCGGCGAAATGGGACGCAATATCGATAAAACGTTTATTCAAATGCGGATGTTAAATACAGCTAAAGGTCCTGCTGTACATGCTCTACGTGCACAAGCAGATAAGTTTTCTTATCAGCATACAATGAAAGAAACGATGGAAGAAGAACCGAATTTGACATTGCGTCAAGGGATGGTAGAGCGTCTGATCGTGGAAGATGGACATTGTACAGGAGTGATCACCAAAACAGGTACAACATACAAAGCTAAATCGATTGTTTTAACAACAGGAACGTATTTACGTGGTAAAGTGATTATGGGCGAATTGGCTTATGAAAGTGGCCCTAACAATCAACAACCTTCAATCAAATTATCGGAGCATTTGAAAGAGCTAGGGTTTGAATTGGTTCGTTTTAAAACAGGTACGCCTCCACGTGTTCATCGTGACAGTATCGACTTTTCTAAAACTGAAATTCAACCAGGCGATGATAAAGTTAAATTTTTCTCTTATGAAACAGAGTCATCAAGCAATGAGCAAATGCCTTGCTGGTTAACATATACTTCTCTAGAAACGCACCAGATCATCAGTGACAATCTTCACCGTGCACCAATGTTCTCTGGAATGATCGAAGGTACAGGACCTCGGTATTGCCCATCTATTGAAGATAAAATTGTTCGTTTTAGCGATAAACCGAAGCATCAAATTTTCTTAGAACCGGAAGGCAAAAACACATCTGAATATTATGTACAAGGTCTATCTACTAGCTTACCTGAAGAAGTACAATTGCAAGTGTTGCGCTCAATTCCGGGGTTGGAAAAAGTAGAAATGATGCGTAACGGATATGCGATCGAGTATGATGCAATGGTGCCTACACAATTGTGGCCAACGTTAGAAACTAAAAAAATGCCGGGCTTATTCACAGCTGGACAAATTAATGGTACTTCTGGTTATGAAGAAGCAGCAGGTCAAGGGATTATGGCTGGAATCAATGCTGCGCGCAAAGCACAAGGTAAAGAAGGCGTTATATTGGATCGTTCACAAGGGTATATAGGTGTATTGATTGATGACCTAGTGACTAAAGGAACAAATGAACCTTACCGTTTACTGACTTCTCGTGCAGAATATCGCTTATTGCTTCGTCATGATAATGCAGATATGCGTTTAACTGATATTGGACATGAGATTGGTCTGATTAAAGAAGAGCGTTATCAGAGATTTTTGGACAAAAAAGCTAAAGTAGACCAAGAAGTTAAACGTCTTAGCAAAACAAAAGTAAAACCTGTTGAGATCAATGAACTGTTAGCAACAGTAGATTCATCAGCACTACAAAATGGTGTGGATCTTTTGACCGTTCTTCGCCGTCCAGAAGTATCGTATAGCATTATCGAAGCTGTATCGCCTTCGCCAGAGCCTTTGACAGAAGATATGAAAGAACAAGTAGAGATTCAGATTAAATATGCAGGTTATATTGAAAAACAACAATCACATGTGGAACGTCTGAAAAAGATGGAACAAAAGAAATTGCCTGAAACGATTGTCTATGAAGAAGTTAAAGGATTGGCTACAGAAGCACAGCAAAAAATGGCTAAAATCCGTCCATTATCAATCGGACAAGCTTCACGGATCTCAGGCGTAACACCAGCAGATATTTCAGTTCTACTTGTATATTTGGAACACTATAATCGGGTAACCGCAGCACGGGGGTAACAAATGGATTCAATTCAACAGCATTTTACAGAAACGTTAGCAGCACAAAATATCGAAATTAATGAGCAACAGTTAGAGCAGTTTGAAGGGTATTATCAAGAGCTGATTACCTGGAATGAAAAAATGAATTTGACTGGAATCACAGATCGTGATCAAGTGTATAATAAACATTTCTATGATTCGATTTCACTTGCTTTTTATATGGATCTCAATGAAATACAGACGCTTGCTGATATTGGCTCAGGTGCTGGATTTCCAGGGATTCCACTTAAAATCATATTCCCACATATCCAACTACGGATTATTGATTCGCTCAATAAACGTATTCAATTTTTGCAAAGTGTTGTGAATCGTCTTGGACTGCAAAATGTCGAGTTGATTCATGGACGCGCAGAAGAGTGGGGACAAAAAGAAGGATATCGTGATCATCATGATTTAGTAACGGCTAGAGCAGTGGCTAAACTTTCAGTTCTAAATGAATTCTGCTTACCTTTTGTCAAAACAGGTGGTACATTTGCAGCGATGAAAGGGATCGATCCGGCAGAAGAAATTCAGCATGCTTTTCGCAGTCTAGGATTGTTGAAAGGAAAAGTTCGTGAAGTTCATCATTTCCAATTGCCTGTTGAAGAATCAGATCGTCATATTATTCTGATTAACAAAGAAGCAGCGACTCCAGCGAGATATCCGCGTAAAGCAGGTACACCGATGAAAGAGCCGTTAGGTTAAAATTGATATATCTTTTATTAGCATGAGTATAGTCTTTGTAAAGAGTTGTATAGCAGTGTTTCACGTGGAACATTCGCTATACAACTTTTTGTTATGTTTGAATATAGAACGCTATAATTTTAGTCACAATTTTTGTTGTTCTATCATAGGATTATGACTTGAAAAGTGCTAAAATAAATAGATGGAAGTATGAGGAAAACAGATCAATGTACGATCCGTATTATCAAGTGCACCTGTGCTTCAGGTGTTGCTATCATGAGATTAGGTGGTCTTATACCGAATGAAAGAACAATTTTCCAAATTGTTTGGCTTGACTGAACGCGCAAATGGGGAAGAAGTCAAACAGGTACCGGTCGCTAATATCACAACCAGCCCGTATCAGCCCCGTACTATTTTTGATGATGCCAAAATCGAAGAATTGTGCCAGACGATCAAAACTCATGGTGTAATTCAGCCTATTGTTGTACGTATGCGTAATGGAAAGTATGAAATTATTGCAGGTGAAAGACGTTGGCGAGCAGTGACCAAATTAGGTCTGCCTACGATTCCAGCGATTGTTCGTGAGTTCAATGATTCACAAGCAGCTTCTATTGCTTTAATTGAAAACCTGCAACGTGAAGGATTAACTGCGATTGAAGAAGCTTTTGCTTATCAGAAATTGATTGATCTGCATGATCTTACTCAGGAAAGTCTGGCACAACGTCTAGGCAAAAGCCAATCTACGATTGCCAACAAAATTCGGTTATTGAATTTACCTGAAGTGATCAAACAAGCCCTAATGTCCCGCCAAGTCACAGAAAGACATGCTAGAGCATTATTGTCACTTGGAAGTGAAGAATTACAGCTTCGTGTGTTGAACGAAATTATTGAGAAAGAACTCAATGTAAAGCAGACAGAAGCCAGAGTGGCTTTTTATAAAGAAAAAACAAAAACAGTCAAAAAATCGAAACGAATCTCTTATACCAAAGATGTACGTCTAGCTTTGAATACGATTCGTCAATCGATAGATCTTGTGTCTGGTTCAGGGCTTGCGATCAATACGTCTGAACAAGATCACGAAGACCATTATGAAATAGTGATTAAGATACCAAAACGCTGATCGGACATGAAGTGAATTTTTGTTATCATCAAGCGAATTTCATACACTGGGGTGAATGAGTTGTCGAAAATTATAGCTATAGCGAATCAAAAAGGTGGCGTTGGTAAAACAACTACATCTGTCAATCTAGGCGCTTGTTTAGCCACGCTGGGCAAACGTGTTCTGCTGATCGATATTGATCCACAAGGAAATACAACAAGTGGAGTAGGGATCAATAAAGCAGATGTCGAAAACTGCATTTACGATATTATTATCAACGATGTCCCGCCAAAAGAGACGATCAAATCGACAGCAGTTGAAGGATTGCATATTATCCCGGCTACGATTCAGTTAGCAGGAGCAGAAGTTGAATTAGTGCCTGCTATTTCACGAGAATTACGTTTGAAAAATGCAATCAGTCAAGTGAAGCACGATTACGATTATGTACTGATTGATTGTCCACCATCGCTAGGCATTTTGACGATTAATTCATTAACAGCAGCAGATTCAGTGTTGATTCCAATCCAGTGTGAATATTATGCGCTTGAAGGTCTTAGTCAGCTATTGAATACAGTACGTTTGGTACAAAAACATTTGAATACAGATCTTCAGATTGAAGGCGTATTGTTAACGATGTTGGATGCTCGTACCAATCTGGGCATACAAGTGATCGAAGAAGTAAAAAAATATTTCCAAGATAAAGTATACCGGACTATTATTCCACGTAATGTTCGCTTGAGTGAAGCACCTTCACATGGCAAAGCGATTATTACGTATGATCCTCGTTCTAAAGGAGCAGAAGTTTACTTAGAGCTGGCAAAGGAAGTGGTTTCTTATGAGTAAACGTCTTGGTAAGGGGCTAGATGCATTGATTCCTTCATTGTCTGTCAGCGATGACGATAAAATAGTAGAAGTTAACTTAAAAGAATTACGTCCTAATCCGTATCAACCACGCAAAAATTTTGATCATGAATCGATTCAAGAATTAGCAGAATCGATCAGTCAGCATGGTGTTATTCAGCCCATTATTGTGCGTAAAGTTCTAAAAGGATATGAAATTATCGCTGGCGAACGCCGCTATCGTGCTTCAGAAGTCGCTGGTAAAAAAACGATTCCTACAGTTATTCGTAGTTTCACTGATCAACAAGTAATGGAAATTGCATTGATTGAAAATGTACAACGTGAAAACTTGAATGCACTTGAAGTAGCGACTGCTTATCAAGCTTTGATGGAAGAATTCAAAATGACGCAAGAAGAACTGGCGACTAAAGTGGGAAAATCACGCTCACATATCGCTAACTTTTTACGATTATTGTCGTTACCTGATGAAGTGAAAGAATATGTTTCACGTGGAACATTGTCGATGGGACATGCACGTTCATTAGTTAGTGTCAAAAAACAAGAAATAATTATTGCTTTAGCTAATAAAGCGATAGAGCAATCATGGAATGTACGTCAATTGGAAGAAGCTGTACAGAACCTTGATAAAAAGAAAGATGATTCTGCTAAAAGTAAAATCAAAAAATCAGATCCTTATCTGGTGGATGTAGAAGAGACTTTACGGGATCGTTTTCAAACGACTGTCAAAATCAAACATAGTCAAAAAGACAAAGGTAAAATTGAATTGAACTATTACAGCAAGCAAGATCTAGAGCGACTGTTAGAAATGCTAAATCAGTTGTAAACGGGAGGCTGTTATATTGTCATCTCAAGCTCAGGAGACTCAACCGATCATCTATCTGGATCATGCAGCCACTTCTTTTCCAAAGCCGCCTGAAGTGAGTCAAGCATTGTTGTATGCCTTGGAGCAAGCTTCAGCTAATCCCGGGCGAGGTAGTCATCGGATGGCTGTTCAAGCTAGTCGTGAATTATTTCAATGTCGCAAAACATTATCCAAACTTCTGGATGTACATAATCCTGTAGATATTGCATTTACAGCCAATACTACAGTAGCTTTGAATATGGCTATTCAAGGTTATCTAGAAGCAGGAGATCATGTGATCTCTACGATGACAGAACACAACTCGGTACGTCGACCTTTAGAGGCTCTTAAGCGAAGTATAGGGATAGAAGTTACTTATATTGCTGTTGATGCTCAAGGGGAGATCAACTTAGCTGAAGTTAACCAAGCTTTTACGCCGCGAACGCGGCTTTTGGTATGTAATCATAGTTCGAATCTGTTAGGCAGTATATTACCGATTTCTGAATTGTCGAGTATAGCTCATGATCATGGTGCCAAAATACTAGTTGATATCGCTCAAAGTGCAGGACATATTCCTGTACATTTATCCCAATGGAAAATTGATATGGCTGCTTTTCCAGGTCATAAAGGATTGCTTGGGCCGCAAGGAACAGGTGGATTGTATATAGCTCCTGATATGGATCTGAACCCTTGGATATATGGAGGCACTGGTAGCCAGTCAGAAGAGATTAACCAACCGAATGTAAGACCTGACCGCTATGAAGCAGGAACGCCCAATACGCCGGGCATAGCAGGTCTACAAGCAGGAGCTCGTTATGTACTGGAGCGTTCTGTTACCAAAATCGCTGAAGAAGAACAAATATTAACTCAAATGATGATAGAAAAGTTATTAAATATACAGGGTGTACATGTACTGGGACCTGAAATTGGCAAAGAACGTACAGGTATTGTATCTTTTATAATGGAGTATAAAGACAGTGCAGAGATCGCTTTTCGCTTAGATCGAGAATTTGGTATAGCCGTACGCGCAGGTATGCATTGTACTCCACTGGCTCATATAGCAGCAGGCACACTTGCTACAGGGGCAGTACGTGCTAGTGTAGGCTACCGATCAACATCAAATGATATAGATCGACTGATCGAAGCTATTCAATATATTGATCGTACTTGAGCCAAAATAGTTGTAGACGAATAATAAAATGTTTTAACTAAGCTTATTAGAAAATATAAATAGCAACAAAAGAAGGAAAGAGGAGAGCAGACAACGATGGCGGAATTGAATGGACTGATAGCAGAACAGTTGTATTTGTTTGTAGGAGGTATAGCAATTATCATAATTATTTTCTTGATTATTGCTATTGTGCAAGCAGTCAAATTAAGCAAAATGCGCAAACGGTACAATCAGATGATGGCAGGCAGTGGAGTAGAAAACTTAGAAACATTATTGCTAGACTTAAAGTTGCAAATGGATTCGATCGAAGATGATGAGCAAAACAAACGGGATCGTTTTCAAGCGATCGAAAATCGTTTGCGTCAAGTACCGGCACATATTGGTATGAAACGATACAATGCTTTTTCGGAGCATGGTAGTGATCTTAGTTTTTCATTAGCGATTCTCAATGATGAATCAGACGGTGTTATTCTTACAGGGCTTCACAATCGAGATAGCTCTTACATGTATGCTAAACCGATTGTCAAAAGCGAATCTACCTACAACCTGTCTCCTGAAGAAAAAGAAGCCATTCAACTTGCTAAATCACCTGCATCAACTAAAATATAATTTAGATTCAAAAACGATAGAAACGCCGTCATTTACAACAAGATGCTAACATAGCTCTTATTGTGGATGGCGGCGATTTTGTATCTATAGGCAGATACGTGTAAGCTTTAAGAAAGAAGTTGGGTTATTGGTAGGGACATCGATTGTAAAAGGGGGTAAAGAAAAAGATGGATGGTATACTGGTGATTGCTTTTGATTCTACGCAGCAAGCTTTACGTGCGGAGATGTTACTGGAATATGCAGATATTGAAAATGATATGTTCCCTACACCTAAAGAAATTACAGCGGGTTGTGCATTATGTATCCAGTTTCCAGAAGCTGATTTGCCAGAAGTGAGCGAAATTATCCAAACAGAACAAGTAGATATTCGAGGCATTTTCAAATATCAAAAACAGACATATGAGCAGATTGTGTTATAGGAGGGTGAAAGAATGAAAGGATTTTTAAGTGAACAAACAGGTGGTCAGGATATTCAACAATTAACTGAATCAGCGACAGATCAAGTGAGTGGATTTACAAGTGGCTTGTGGAAATGGGCAAGCGATACCGATATGTGGTGGCAGTTTTTATTTTCCAGTATTCGTATCGTTTTGATTTTTATACTGACTCAAATTGCTATCAAGGTGATAAGCAAAGTCATTGAGCGTTCTTTGCAAGGGAAAGATAAAACTAGACTCAGAACAAATCCAAGACGATTTATTACGATTGGCGAATTATTAAAAAATGTAGTTTCTAGTGTGTTTAACTTTATTATGATCATGTTAGTATTGAATGAATTCGGATTTAATCTGACCCCGCTATTAACAGGAGCCGGTGTAGCAGGTCTAGCGATCAGTTTTGGTGCTCAAAGTATTGTAAAAGATATTATCACAGGATTCTTTATTATTTTCGAAGATCAATTTGCTGTAGGTGATGTCATTCAGGTCGGACTGTATAAAGGAACAGTACAGATGGTCGGATTGCGTACAACACGTCTGGTGAGCTGGAATGGCGAGGTAAACATTATCCCTAACGGATCAATTATCAGTGTAACCAACTTTTCACTTTCAAATTCATTAGCCGTTGTCGATGTGCCTCTAAAATTAGAACGTAGTATGGATGATGCATTGAAATTAGTCAAACAAGCGGTAGAAGAATTGAAAGACGATCATCCAGAAATGTTGAAAATGCCAGAAGTATTAGGGATTCAATCATTAACAACAGCAGAGTATGCGATTCGGATCGTCGCTGAGTGTCAGCCAAACTCAAGAGCAGGTGTAGAGCGTGCGGTACAAACAGCTGTGAAAAAAGCATTGGATCATGAAGAGGAAGAACGCTTATTATTAGAAGCCAAACAGCAAGAAGAAGAGGCTCAAAAAGCAAAAGAACAAGAAGCAGCGGATCGACCGTTACAAGGTGAGGGAGAACTTGAATCGCAAGTCAAAGACAAACGCGATGAAAATATATCAAATGATCAATAAAAAGAATGATTGAAACAATATAAACATGTGGATAAGTTTGCTAGAATATAACAGTATAGTACGATAGAGAAAGTTATGATGATAAGGATATGTGGAGGGTGAAGAAATGGAACGTAAGGTTTTTCAATTGGGCGATATTGTGCAAATGAAAAAGCCACATCCTTGTGGAAGTAATGAGATGGAAATTATAAGGATGGGGATGGATATCCGTAT
This sequence comes from Paenibacillus sp. PK4536, assembly GCF_028594455.2. Lineage (NCBI taxonomy): Bacteria > Bacillati > Bacillota > Bacilli > Caryophanales > Paenibacillaceae > Paenibacillus > Paenibacillus sp. PK4536. Next base: position 1,209,975 of record NZ_CP126313.1, on the reverse strand, counting down.
AAAATGCGTGGGATGCAAGCATAGTGTATTAGTACCTAGAGCCAAATTTGAGAAAAATATGAAAAAGGTATTACGATCGGTTGAGAGTGAAATACAACCAGCCAGTGAGTAAGAAGCAAAAATAAGTTATCAACAGAAAACAAAGAAGAAAATAGTATTTTAAAGGTTATCCACTGTGGATAACCTTTTTTATTTGCTGTATAGCATGATTGTGTATAACTTTATAAGCAGATACGATCGATTGCACAATGAGTTAGTAGAATATAACAGGCAGCGATCAAAGGCAAGTTTTATGAAGCAAATGACTTAAAGAGATCCAAGTAAAGGGACAATAACATACGAGTGGAGGGTTTATTTGATTCCTTTTAACAAGGAACAAGCTGATTAGGATGAGGGAGTAGGGGAGAAGTAAATTAATACTACTAATCGTACAATCAGAGAGAATAACGCTATATTCATTGAAATTCATAAAAATGCATAGACTGTATAAAGCTTTGCCTAATGGCAATAAGTGAGCTAAAACTGTTATAGTACAGAATGAATTATCAAGGAATATTACAAATGAATATGTATAAATAAGATTATGACCAGGTACCAATATAGGCGTTAAATCCTATTCTGTAAAGGGAAATCGATTCTTGCCAACCCAAATATAATGGAGTATAATCAATTCTGTTGTCAACTCGGACGTGGAGAGGTACCCAAGAGGTTATAAGGGGACTGACTCGAAATCAGTTAGGCGCTTCAGGGCGTGCGAGGGTTCGAATCCCTCTCTCTCCGCCACTTCTTTTCCCAATGATTTTTGCAACCTACATATTTGTTTACTAAGCTCTGTCGCAGAATTGCGATGGAGCTTTTTTAATTTCTACCACATATTTTTTCTATAAATATATTTTCTTAAAATAAAGCTTGTATTCATGTACTATGATTTGGTATAATCATATAGTTCGAGTCTATGCTCGTTCCTTGCTCCTGACATTGATTAGGGGCCTTAGTCCAAGAGGAGGTGAAAACTATGCGCAATTATGAAGTGATGTACATTCTTCGTCCTGAACTGGAACAAGAAGCTGTAGATGCAGCTGTTGAGAAGTTCAAAGGCATCATCACAAACGGCGGCGAAATTACAAAGCATGATGTAATGGGTAAACGTCGTCTTGCGTATGAGATCAAGAAAATTCGTGACGGTATCTATGTATTGGTAAACTTCCAATCAGCACCAGAAGTTGTTGCTGAACTAGAACGTCTTATGAAGATTTCTGACGATGTTATTCGTTATCTCATTACTCTTGACGTTACTAAATAATCTGCTTAACTGTAATAACCGTTCGAGGAGGGGATTGGATTGCTAAACCGTGTCATTTTAATCGGCCGGTTAACCAAAGACCCGGAGCTTCGCTATACACCTGCTGGTGTAGCTGTAACCCAGTTCACATTAGCAGTGGATCGTCCTTTTACGAGCCAAGGTGGAGAGCGCGAAGCGGACTTTATCCCGGTCGTCACTTGGAGACAACTGGCTGAAACTTGTGCTAACTATTTACGAAAAGGTCGCTTAACTGCGGTTGAAGGCCGAATTCAAGTACGTAATTATGAGAATAATGAAGGAAAACGTGTATACGTGACTGAAGTTATAGCTGATAATGTTCGTTTCCTTGAGTCTAATCGTGATGGTAGTGGCAGTGGAGGATCTTCCCGTGAAGAGTCTTCTAATAATACTAGCAATAGCGGCGGCGGCAGTAATAACCGTAGCAACTATAATAGTAATAATGGAAACAACAACTCACGAGATAACCAGGACCCATTCTCTGATGACGGTAAACCGATAGATATTTCCGATGATGATTTGCCATTTTAATGAAAGAAAGGACTGAATGATATGAGCTTCAATAGACGCGAAAGCGGCGATGGAGAAGGCAGACGTCCAGGTGGACGCCGTGGCCGTAACAAACGTCGTAAAGTATGTTTTTTCACTGTAAACAAAATTAAGCACATCGACTATAAAGATACGGACTTGCTTCGTAAATTTATCAGCGAACGTGGTAAAATTTTGCCACGCCGTGTAACAGGTACAAGTGCAAAATACCAACGTATGTTGACTATCGCGATTAAACGTTCTCGTCAAATCGCATTGCTACCTTACACAACTGAGTAGTATATATTTATTACTATTATAAATATATGCAGATAAATCGTTGATTTGTCTGTTTCTATAGCGTACAGAATCATGTCTGGATTTCGAAGATGTGATCCTGTGCGCTTTTTATGTTGTAAAAATGTATTTTGAAGTATAATGAGCAAAACCATAAACCTGTGTCATAGTCGTTATCAAACGTTTAATGATGATAATACGGGTCTGTCTGAAAAGAGGAATGGATGAATGGCGAGAAAACGTAAAATAGCTATTGGAGCTGCAATTGCATTAGTGGTCGTAGCTGGAAGCCTGTTTCTGTTACGCAAACCTATCTCTGCATTGATGTTCGATTGGTTCGTAGCGGGCAGTATTGAAGATCAATTAGAGCAGACCTATCAACCTGTACGTCAAATTGGAGGCGAGCAAGAAGCCACCGAAGAACTTCCTGTACTGACAGAGCCGTTTTCGATGTTATTGGTCGGAAGTGATCAGCGAGATAACGAAACAGCACGTTCAGACACCCTTATCTTTGCTGTGATGCGTCCGTTGGAATCTAAAGTGTTATTGATCTCGATTCCGCGTGATACGTACACAGAAATTGTAGGCAAAGGCAAAAAAGATAAAATCAATCATGCTTATGCATTCGGCGGTATCGAAATGTCGATGGATACGGTTGAGAATCTAATGGATGAAAAGCTTAATTATTATGCAACGATTAACTTTCAAGGGTTGATCGATTCTGTAGATGCCTTAGGAGGCATAAAATTACCGATAGAAGAAGATATCGTCAATAAAGATCCTAACCATGAGCAGTTTACCATAGAAGGTGGTAAGCCTATTTATACAGGGCAGGATGCGCTTTATTATGTACGCTATCGAGAAGATAGTGATTTTAGACGTACCAAACGTCAGCAGATTTTTTTACAAGCCTTAGCAGATCAAGCGATACAACTTAACCAGATTGAAAAAATTCCTCAATTGTTGACTATCATGGGCAATAATTTCAAAACAGATATGCGCCCACAAACGATTACAGGCTTAGCGAGTCAAATACTGCGTAGTGGTAAGCCTGAAGTGACTTCATTTACGATTGCTGGCGATGGAGAATATGTAGATGGTGTCTATTACGAAGTGCCACGTGAAAGTGAAATTAAAGAAGCACGCGATTTGATCAATGAATGGATGAAATCAGACGCTTCTGATTCCGATATAAATAATAGGGATTCCGCAGACAGAGCCGCTGAGCCTGCTGACTCTCAGATTCACTAACTCGCTTTATTGTAGCGGCGATATCGCTTAAAATAAAAGAGAATCCTGAAACGAAGTATTTCTTATTACGTACTGTACAGGATTGAGCATAAACGTATGGAGTAAGAAATAAGGATTTAGAATAAGATCATGTTAGAGTTTTTGAGATGATGAGAGGAAGGATTTTTCATGAATATTGCGTTTTTTCTGCTACCGAAGCAGGAGGTCGTTTGTGTCACCCTTAATTCGACACTACGTCAGACGCTTGAAAGAATGGAATACCATCGTTATACTTCTGTACCTATGTTGAATAAAGATGGAGGCTACGCAGGTACAGTTACAGAAGGCGATCTGCTATGGTTTATGAAAAATTCAGAAGGTAAAGTGACTTTTGAGAACGCTTCTAAATTTCTCATGTCAGATGTACCTTTGCAAAAAGATAATAAACCTGTATCGATCGATGCCAATATGGAAGATTTGATCAATCTGGCAAAAGTGCAGAACTTTGTACCAGTTGTCGATGATATGAATCGTTTTATCGGTATTGTTAGACGTAGTCAGATTATAGAATATTGTGAGCAATTTGTACGTAGCGGGGAGTATAGCCCTGAAAAATCAAGAATGGCTAAGAATATGAAAGTTACGTAAGCGGTATTGATAAATCGATGTGTGTTTATTGGCGTTTATGCTATAATGATGAGTAAATCTTTTTTAGCTAATTGCTGAATAACATGTAGGTAAGAGGTGAATGTTTTGAAATTGCGCTGGACATCGGTGGCATGGAGTATAGCTTATTTGCTTCTGTTGCTGTCTTTATTAACTTCATTATCCATTATAACGATATTTTTTCTGATTGTGCCTGTAGTCGTGCTGTACTCGACACTAAACCTGCGCCAATTTATTATGCACCTGGTTCCGATCTGGTTGATTACGATGATCGTAGCGATTCAACTGGAAGGTAGGTTAGGCATTTATGTAGCGGTACTTGGTATATTCTTTATGGTACCTGGTATTGTTATGGGACGATTGTACAAGAAAAATGCTTCTGCTTTGCGAGTTATATTTACGACAGGCATCACCACCCTTGTAGAAATGTTGCTATTGCTCATTTTTGCTACTGTCGTTTATAAGTTTAATCTCGCCGTCTATGTTAAAGATATTGTAGAATTCTCTGTAGCTCCTATGCGAGCGATGGCAGATATCAATCCAGATATTGCTGATATTTTCTCACCGGAATTTGTGCGTGGATTATGGAACTATACGCTACAAATGATTCCTTTCGCATTGATTATTAGCTCATTTACAATGGTTGTGATCACCCATGCGATCTGTCGTCCAATTTTGGAAAGTATGAATTATTCGGTTTCTAAATTAAGACCTGCGCGTGAGTGGAGATTACCACGTTCTTTGATCTGGTATTATTTGCTTGCTGTACTTTTAGAGTATTTCGTAGCTAGCAATATAACAGGTGTATTGGCAGCGTTTGTGCTTAACTTTATGCCGCTGGTACATATTGCATTTACGATCCAAACGATCGGATTTGTATTCTTTATGGCGCATCATCGGAAATGGAATTCGTTTCTTCCGTTTCTATTATCTCTAGTGGTGGTATTGATTCCTCCACTTCGGATTGTTGGTATTATCGATCTAGCTTTCCCGCTCCGCGAATATATTACGAGACCGAAACGGTAAGGTGATGAATGATGCCTAATTTTTTGTTAAACCGCTGGCATGGTTATCGAACAGTATGGGCATCTCTGCTTATGCTGGTTCTGGTCATTTTGCTGTCTTGGTTCAATTGGATTATCGGACTGGCTGCACTTTGCTGTGTGATTTTGTTCGGTGTGTCTTTACTTCGTGCAGAGCTTACATTTCGACGGGAATTAGATGAGTATATTGCTGGATTATCTTTTCGGATCAGGCGTGTAGAAGAGGAAGCGGTCAGTACGCTTCCTTTTGGTCTTATTTTGTACGACAATCAATATACAGTTGAATGGCATAATCGGTATATCGGAAGTATGTTTGGACGCAAAACGTTGGTCGGTACATCGCTTGAAGAATGTTTTCCTCGATTTGTGGATGCTTATCAGCAGGCTAAAGAAGAAGCACGTAAAGAATCTTCGAAAGAAGTACGCTTTGAATTGCCACATGGACATTTGACGATCGAATTGATTATTTTACCGGATGAACGATTGATTTATTTGCAAGATGTAACGACATTTGCCGATCTGCGTGATCGTCATGAAGAAGAACGTCTAGCACTGGGTATTGTATTTTTAGATAATTTTGATGAAGCTTCACAAGGTATGGATGATCAACAACGAACTAGCTTAATCGCTCGTGTAGCGACACGAATTACTGATTGGGCTAAAAATTACGGCATTTATGTAAGACGATTATCCTCTGAGCGTTACTTATTGTTACTGAATCAGAAATCATTACGTGAATTGGAACAAAGTCGATTTGTGATTTTGGATGAGATTCGAGAAATGACAGCTGATCTCAAAGTGCCATTAACACTCAGTGTAGGTGTAGGATTCGGGGCAGGTAGTATCAGTGAGCTTGGTGAACTGGCACAATCCAGTCTGGATATGGCACTAGGACGCGGTGGAGATCAGGCAGCAGTCAAAGCAGATCAACGTCTATCCTTTTATGGTGGGAAGTCTAATGCAGTCGAGAAGCGTACCAGAGTGCGCGCACGTGTTATTGCTCATGCACTACGTGATCTCATGCTAGATAGTGATCAAGTTCTTATTATGGGTCACAAAATACCGGATATGGATGTTGTCGGTGCAGCGATCGGAATGCTCAAAGCAGCAGATATGTATGATGTAGATGCGTATATTGTGCTGGATAAAGTGAATCCATCAATTGAGAAAATGATGGAACGGATCGAACTGGATGAGCGCTTATCGGTACGCTTTATTACACCGGATGAAGCACTCAATGCGATGACTGAACAGACATTATTAGTTGTAGTCGATACGCATAAATCTTCGATGACGATTGAGCCGAAGTTAGTCGATCGGGCGAAGCGTGTTGTCGTAGTGGATCATCATCGTCGCGGAGAAGAATTTATCAATGATGCTGTTCTGGTCTATCTGGAGCCGTATGCTTCTTCTACCTGTGAACTTGTGACCGAGCTATTGCAATATATTCATGATAAAGTACAATTTACAACACTGGAAGCCACTTCGCTTCTAGCAGGTATTATTGTAGATACGAAGCATTTTGCACTACATACCGGTTCACGTACATTTGAAGCGGCAGGATTTTTACGTCGTAATGGTGCGGATACCGTATTGGTACAGCGAATGCTTAAAGAAGATTTAGGCGATTACATCGCCAAAGCTGAAATTATCAAACACGCCAAAATTATTCATAACCATGTGGCGCTAGCAGTAACCGAACCAGGTCATCAGGTTCCGCAATTGCTGATTGCACAGGTAGCAGATTCGCTGCTAAATATGAATAATGTACATGCTTCATTTGTGATTAGCGAGCGAATGGATGGCTTGATTGGAATTAGTGCCCGTTCTCTTGGTAAAATGAATGTACAGGTCGTGATGGAACGATTAGGTGGCGGCGGTCATTTGACCAATGCAGCTGTCCAGCTTGAAGGTAGTATTGAATATGCGGAGTCACGACTTCGTGAAGTACTAGATCAAATGGAAAAGGAAGAGGGGTTATTTGAATGAAAATTATTTTTCTGAAAGACGTAAAAGGTAGCGGTAAAAAAGGTGAAGTAAAAGAGGTGGCAGACGGTTACGCACAAAACTTCTTGATCAAAAACGGTCATGCTAAACCAGCAACAGGTGGTAATGTCAAAATTCTTGAAAACCAAGCAGCAGCGGTAGAACGCCAAAAGCAAGAAGAAAAAGAAGAAGCAGAAGTACTAGCTAAACAATTAGAAGCTTTGACGATTGATTTGAAAGCTAAATCAGGTGAAGGTGGACGCTTATTCGGAGCGATTACCAGCAAACAAATTGCAGAAGCTTTGAGCAAACAAGGACATAAAGTCGACAAACGTAAAATTGAATTGGATGAGCCTATTCGTACACTGGGTGTAACACAAGTTGCTGTAAAATTACATCATGATGTTAAAGCAACGCTCAAAGTCCAAGTTACTGAGGAGTAAAAATGGGCGGCGAAATGTTTTACGATCGGGTTCCGCCACAGAATGTAGAAGCGGAACAGGCGGCACTCGGAGCGATCTTGCTTCAGTCGGAAGCGTTAATTACAGTGATGGAACGGGTAGACAGCGAGGATTTTTACGATAAATCACACCAACTGATCTATGAAGCAATGGTTAATCTCGGTGAAGAAAATCAGCCGATAGATCTGATTACATTAACTTCGTTATTACAAGATCGATCACAGTTAGAAGATATTGGCGGCGTTAGTTATCTGGCGAAGCTTGCTCACGCAGTTCCAACAGCAGCTAACGTTGATTATTACGCTCAAATTATCGAAGAAAAGTCGATGTTACGTCGATTGATTCGAACTGCAACACAGATCGTAAGCGAAGGATATGGTGGCGGCGAAGATGTCGGCAGTATGCTTGGCGATGCCGAACGACGGATTTTGGAAATTTCTAATCGCCGTACAGGTAGTGGCTTTATTGCGATTCGTGATGTGTTGATGGAAGTATTTGAACGGGTTGAAATTCTACATCAGAACAGTGGAAATACAACAGGTATTCCGTCTGGATTCGTTGATTTGGATAAAATGACAGCTGGATTTCAGCGAAGCGATCTGATTATTGTGGCTGCTCGTCCTTCGGTAGGTAAAACGGCATTTGCACTAAATATTGCGCAAAATGTAGCGGTACGTGCCAAAGAAACGGTAGCTATTTTCAGTCTAGAGATGTCGGCTGCACAGTTGGTACAACGTATGATCTGTGCGGAAGCCAATCTGGATGCCAATGTAATGCGTACCGGTGAATTCAAAGGTGATGAAGATTGGGCGAAGCTCACGATGGGGATTTCTTCTCTGTCTGAAGCCGAAATCTATATTGATGATACACCCGGAATTACCGTTTCAGAGATTCGTGCTAAATGTCGTCGTCTGAAAAAAGAAAAAGGTCTGGGTATGATCGTAATTGATTATCTTCAGCTCATTTCGGGACGCGGTAAAGCAGGCGAAAACCGTCAGCAAGAGGTCTCTGAAATCTCGCGTACACTGAAGCAAATTGCTCGTGAATTGTCTGTACCGGTTATTGCCTTGTCTCAGCTGAGCCGTGGTGTAGAGCAACGTCAGGATAAACGTCCGATGATGTCTGACTTGCGGGAATCCGGTTCGATTGAGCAGGATGCGGATATCGTTTCTTTCTTGTATCGTGATGATTATTATAATGCAGATACAGAAAAGAAAAATATTATCGAGATTATTATCGCCAAACAGCGTAATGGTCCGGTAGGTACTGTTGAACTTGTATTTTTGAAAAACTTTAATAAATTCGTGAACTATGAACGTGTGCAATCGGATATGTTTGCAGGTTAGCGATAAATAATATTATTTTAATAGTGATTGAGTACAGATATAGAGGAGTGTATAGAGTGCCTTGGATTCTTGAAGATACAGCGGGTGTTATTATATTTGCTGAATTTTTTCCTTTAACTGAATCTGATCTTCCACACATTTCTGCTAAATTAGGTTGGGAATCTTCATTTGATTGGAGCCTTTACTTACAATCTAACTCTATATTTACCGCTCTGAAATTAGTCGACAGCCATGGTGTTATTCATGGCTGTTTGGCATATCGAAAAGATCAGAATAATTTGTTTGTAGAACTTGCTTTAGTTGAAAAATCTCCGCCACATCGACGTGGAGTTTCTTATATTAATATAGGTAAGGTTTTGTTTGCATGTGCTTATAAAATTAGTTTTGATGCAGGGTTTGATGGTTTTGTAGTGCTTACACCCAAAACAAATTTAATTGATTATTATGAACGTGTATATCGTGCTCAGTTCGTTGGACATATAGATCATCACCCACGTTATTTGCTTGATCCAGCTATAGGTAAATCTTTGATTATGGTATACTACAGAGAGAGGATGTGATGCCAATGACAAACAAAATACGACGTGGAAATTATGGATATTCTGCTTTGCAAAAGGCAAGATCAGTGATACCTCGTAGATACTCACGCCTATACGGTAAGTCGGAGCAAGACATGAATACTGTTCATACCCTTACTATGCATGCACCTTTATCTGAAGATGGAGCCAAACAGATCGGTTCCAAATTAGAAGAGCTACGCAAACAATTGAAAATCAATATATAAAAAGAACTGCTCAGGCGGTTCTTTTCTTTTGTAGAATCACTATTAAATGCTAACTTCCTTTTGAAGGAGCGTAATAAATGAAAAAACCAATAACCATCAATCTATCTATAGAACCTCACGAAGTACCAGATATGCGTGAAGCGGTAGGGTGGGAGCGTCGAGAGCAAGATTATCCTGCTTTATTAGAACGTTGTCAGTTTTATGCAGGCGCGAGAGATGAAAACCAGCGACTAATTGCATTTGGATATATCTCAGGTATGGGCTTACAACATGGTTATTTAGAAGATATTCTGATCCATCCGGATTACCGTCATCAGCATCTTGGGACAAGCTTGGTACGTACACTATTACAACAAGCCCGGTACAATCAAATTGAAATTGTAACGTGTACGTTTACAGAAGAACATGCTTATTTTTACCAAAAATGCGGTTTGACGTTGAGTAAAGGTGGAGTATGGAGAAGTTAAGCGAGTATTTCCGAACGATAATATTTTTAATTGAATGTATTGTTCGCTTTTCATTTGACTTTAAAAAAGCAGCCTGTTACACTGATAATGGTGTTGAAAAGCTTACATTGCTTTAGTAAGTCTTTGCGTTACAGCACTGCTACGCCCTTCCACTGCGAAACGGATCATTATCATTGGCGCACGTCTGACCGTTCCTCGCAAGGAAGTTTTCATGCTGTCTGGCTGTTTGCATTATATTCGCTGTTGATCAGTTGTTTTTTTGCAACGGACAGCTCAAATTCACGGTGTATAAAAACACCTACGGAGGAATGATTTCATGTCAACTGTAGTCGTTGTGGGAACGCAATGGGGAGACGAAGGCAAAGGTAAAATTACCGACTATCTTTCAGAGAGTGCTGATCTTGTTGCACGTTATCAAGGTGGTAACAACGCAGGTCACACCATCCTAATCAATGAGAAAAAATTCAAATTAACGATGATTCCTTCTGGAATATTTTACGAAGATAAAGCTTGTGTGATCGGTAACGGTATGGTTATTAATCCATCTGCATTGATCGAAGAAATTAAATATGTGCATGACAATGGGTTTACGACGAAGAACTTAACAATCAGCGATCGTGCTCACGTGATTATGCCTTACCATATGGTACTTGATATTTTGGAAGAAGATCGCAAAGGTCCTAACAAAATTGGTACAACTCGTAAAGGGATTGGCCCTTGTTATATGGATAAAACCGCTCGTTCGGGTATCCGTATTGCTGATTTGATGGATGCAGAAGAATTTGAAATTAAATTGCGTCATCAAGTGAAAGAAAAAAATCAAGTGATTACTCAAGTCTATGGCGGCGAGCCTGTAGAAGTCGAAGAAATCTTGAAAGATTACTTGGAATATGCAGAATTTTTACGTAAGTATGTACAAGATACATCTGTCGTATTGAATGATGCTATTGATGCTGGCAAACGTGTTCTTTTTGAAGGTGCACAAGGTGTGATGCTGGATATCGACCAAGGTACATATCCATTTGTTACTTCATCTAATCCTTCTGCTGGTGGAGTATGTATCGGTTCCGGTGTAGGTCCTTCCAAAATTCAACAAGTCATCGGTGTAGCGAAAGCATACACGACTCGTGTGGGTGATGGTCCGTTCCCTACGGAATTGAATGATGCAACAGGTGATACCATCCGTGAGAAAGGTCATGAATACGGTACAGTAACGGGTCGCCCGCGTCGTGTAGGTTGGTTCGATAGTGTGGTTGTTCGTCATGCTCGTCGTGTAAGTGGAATCACAGGATTGTCTTTGAACTCGTTGGATGTATTAACAGGTCTGGATACAGTGAAAATCTGTACAGGATATAAATACAAAGGTGAGTTTATTACCCACTATCCTGCAAGTCTTAAAATGCTTGCTGAATGTGAAGCAGTATATGAAGAAATGCCAGGTTGGAGTGAAGATATTACAGGCGTGAAGACATTGGACGAATTGCCAGAGTCTACACGTAACTATGTAAGTCGCGTATCTGAACTTACAGGTATTCCAATTGCTATTTTCTCAGTTGGACGTAACCGTGAGCAGACGAACCAAGTAGCACCGATTTATATCTAATATTGCTTTAATCCTAGTAAGTCTTATAGATGAAGCATAAACTATAGCTATATTCAGAGAAGGCATCCGTGAGGGTGTCTTTTTTGCTGTTCTTTAATCTAGTTCATTTAGAAGTGAAATGTTAATGAAGAGTAAAGTTGAAAATTTTGTCGAGATTATGGTAAAGTAAACGGGGAGTAGAAAAGGTTAATTTTTTGACACTTTTAAATGACAAATTTTAATAATTAGCATATATCATACACATAATTAACTGAACTTCACTAATAAAGTATCTAACCATGAACAGGGATAAAGATAAAAGGAGACGGTCATGAAAGGGTTTAAAAGTAAACTGGGGATGGGGAACACGCCCGAGCAAGATCAGTCGCGTGATCCACAGTTAGAAGTGCAGAGTGAACAGCAATCTACCGATCAGCCAGAAACATCTTCACCATGGTATACGATCACAGTAGATTCGATTCGTCAGGGAAAACATAAAATGCGTCGTCGGCTGATGATCGCTGCTGGAAGTCTAGTGGTTGTCGGGGGGCTTATTTGGGCAGGTACACAGTATGTGACTGCGAATACAATTCCATATTATGTGGTGTCTGTTAAAGGACAAGCGATTGGAACGATTTTGCATCAGGAAGAATTACAGCAACTCTTTACTACAAAGCGTGCTGCGTATCAAAAGAAATATCCAAAAGCGACAATGGTACTGAACACTAATGGTATAACAACAACTGAAGAACGTGCATATAAAGCACAGGTTAATTCTGCAAATACACTCAAAACACTGGACGGTATGCTAACGGCATATGCTAAAAGTGTAGATGTCAATATAGATGGTAAAGTGATCGGTGTTGTCAAAGATCAAAAAGTGATTGATGCAGCACTAGAACAGGTCAAAAAGAAGTATACGAAAAAAGCAGTATCTGCTAAAGCATCTACCAAAACCTCAAAGAAAGCTTATCCTAAACAAGTCACAGGCTTAGAATCAGTAACATTGAAACAAAAAGTATCAACGACTGAAATCAAAGCTAATCCAAATAAATTGTTAAGCAGTACTCAGTTAGCGAAAGTGATGATGACTGGCGTAGAATCACCAACTACTTATGTAGTGCGTGAAGGTGATACGATTAGTTCTATTGCAGCAGATCATGATATTACACAAGAAGAAATTTTTGCGAATAATCCGAAAATCGACGAAATGGCGATGCAGATCGGTGATGAACTGATGTTAACTGTGCCGCAACCTCCAATTACTGTAACTACATTTGAAGACTATTCGGAGCAAATTGTGACAGAACCAGCTGTAGAGATTCGCAAAAGCGAAACGATGCGTGAAGGAGAGTCTAAAGTTGTCGCTCAAGGTAGTAAAGGACTCAAACGAATCGATTATCGTGTGACCAAGCAAAATGGTCAAATGCTTCGCGAAGAATGGTTAGGTCAGGAAGTGACCAAGAAATCATCGCCTAAAGTGATCATCAAAGGAACTAAAGTGGTACAAGGCGAAGGTTCAGGTAATTTCATGTGGCCTGTATCCGGTGCGAGCGTGACCAGTCCGTATGGACAACGTTGGGGCAAAACGCATAAAGGGATCGATCTGGTAGGTAGTTCTTCGGTAATGGCAGCCGATGATGGCGTGGTCAGCTATGCAGGAACGATGACGGGTTATGGAAATGTCATTATTATTAATCATAACAATGGCTATGAGACGCTATATGGTCATTTGAGCCAGATTGATACAAGCACTGGAGCGATTGTCGAGAAAGGACAACATATCGGCGTCATGGGTAACACAGGGCATTCAACAGGAACTCATTTACACTTTGAAGTGCATACAGGTGGGGTGATCCAGAATCCACTAGGATACTTACCATAAATCGAATAGAATGGATTCCATACAGCTTCTATATACTTTGAGTATAGAAGCTGTATTTTTATATCTATAGATTGAAATTGCCTGATACCAATGATGTCGTGGAGTAAAGGGATATGTTAAAATGAAAGCATAACAGGCAGGCATGGGGTGAATAATACAAATGCAGGGAAAAATTTTGGTTGTCGATGATGAACAACCGATCGCAGATATATTAAAATTCAATTTAGAAAAAGAAGGTTACGAAGTTATCTGTGCATTTGATGGAATAACGGCTGTTGAATTAGCATTTGCAGAAGAACCAGATTTGATCTTATTGGATCTGATGTTACCGGGAAAAGACGGCATGGATGTATGTCGGGAAATACGCACACGTATGCATATGCCTATTATTATGTTAACTGCTAAAGATGCTGAGATTGATAAAGTGCTCGGGTTAGAACTAGGTGCAGATGATTATGTCACTAAGCCGTTCAGCACACGCGAATTATTAGCACGGGTCAAAGCACAGATTCGTCGTCAGCAAAAATTAACAGCTGTACCAACTGCACCAGCTGCCAAAGAAGAAGAGAAAAAAGGGCTCCGTTTGATCGAGCTATTTATTGATACCGATATGTATATGGTGTATAAAGAAAATCAGCCACTTGATCTTACTCATCGCGAATACGAATTGGTGTATTATATGGCGAAAAATGCAGGGCGAGTGATGACTCGTGAACATTTACTGCAAGCGGTATGGGGATTTGAATATTTTGGCGATGTACGTACAGTCGATGTGACGATTCGTCGTTTACGTGAAAAGATTGAAGATGATCCTAGTAAGCCAGAGTATATTTTGACGCGTCGTGGTCTAGGTTATATGATGCGTAGTCCCAAATCAGGAGGACTGTAACGTGAAGCGCAGATTTCCATTGCTTCCAGGGTTCAGCCGTACGATTCAAGCACGGCTGATCATTATTTATGTATTGCTTATTTTGATCGCCATGCAGTTAATCGGCGTTTATTTTGTGAGCGCTATGAAAAATTCATTAACCAGTAATTTTACTCAGGATCTCCAAGAACGGGCAGAATTACTTTCTGTACTGGCTGCGGATAAATGGTCAGGTAGCGGAGAAGCAGGTTCCAATGCGATCAACGATCTGAAGTTGATGGTGGATAATTTGTACAATATGAGTGGAACAGAGATTCAAGAAATCCAAGTGCTGGATATCAGCGGACGAGTTGTAATTTCCTCTCTGGAATCAGGTACCGATCTGGAAGGTCGGCGTAATACACAGACGGTAGTCAGTCGTGCGCTACAAGGGATAAGTGATAACGAAGAGTATATTATTGATGAGACAGGAGAGCGCAAACGTGTTGTTGCCAAGCCCGTAATTAGTGGTGGCAAAACAGTAGGTGCTGTCTATATTGTTGCTTCCATGAAAGAATTATATAGCACAATGAAGCGGATCAATAGTATTTTCCTTTCCGGTATTCTGATTGCACTGGCTTTAACAGCTGTATTAGGCGTGATTTTAGCACATACGATTACACAACCGATCAAAGAAATGACCCGCCGAGCCAAAGAAGTAGCGGAAGGGAATTTTGATCATCAGATGACCGTCTATAGTGACGATGAGATTGGTCAGCTCAGTGAAGCTTTTAATTATATGACCAGTCGTCTGCGTGATGCCCTCGCACAGAATGAAGAAGAAAAAGATAAACTGGCTTCTATTCTAAAAAATATGAGTGATGGTGTTGTCGCTACAGATGAGCAAGGACGCGTGATTTTGATGAATCGTGTGGCTGGAACGATGATGAATGTCAGTGAAGAAGAGATCGTAGGCAAAGAATTAGCAGACCTTCTATATCTTCCTGAAAATGAACGTACCAAACTTTTACAGGGTACACTGCGACGCACCGTATTGAAGCTTGGTGAAGAACATGAAGGTAATTCTTCGATTGTACGAGTCACATTCAGTCCGATTCATCGGCGTAAAGAAAGTATTACGGGTATTATTGCTGTTTTACAAGATGTCACGGAGCAAGAAAAGCTTGAAGGAGCACGGCGTGAATTTGTCGCTAATGTATCGCATGAATTGCGTACACCACTGACAACGATTAAGAGCTACACAGAAGCACTGGAGGATGGTGCTTTAGAAGAACGAGCACTTGCAGAGCGATTTATTGGTGTAATCCAAAATGAAACTCAGCGTATGATTCGTCTGGTGACCGATTTGCTTCATTTATCACGCTTAGATTCAAGTGAAGCGATGTTACGCAAACAGCGTACCGATGTACGAGAGTTATTAGAAGATACGATTGATCGCTTTTCTGTTCAAATGCAGCAAAAAGATATTAAATCGGCTACTGATCTGGATGCAGATGTAGGGAGTGTATGGATTGATCGAGATCATATGGATCAAGTGCTCGATAATCTAGTCTCTAATTCGTTAAAATACACACCGGATGGTGGTAAAGTGACACTGGGTGCATACGGTACAGAAGATGGAATGGTCGCTATAACGGTAACCGATACAGGAATAGGTATTCCAAAACAAGACTTAAATCGGATATTTGAACGCTTTTATCGGGTAGACAAAGCACGTTCTCGTAATATGGGGGGAACTGGATTAGGACTTTCTATTGCCCGGGAAATGGTGCTTGCTCATGAGGGACATATTTCTCTAGAATCTGAGTTCGGACAATGGACCAAAGTCACAGTTACGCTACCTTTGCATGAAGAAGGAGATGGAGCACATTGAGAGAAAATATCAAATCCATCTTACTTGTAGGCTTGATTGTAGTTAGTCTGGTGCAAAGTTATTATTTGATTTATCGGATGCCTGGAGCTGATTCGGTGGCTAATTCGGAAGCCAGTTATGTACAGACAGAAGATATAGGTCCACGTACTAGTATAGAGAATACTATTTTTCCAGATCAGATGATTTTGCATCTCAAAAATAACAAGCATACGGTGTTCTATCCAGCCTCATCGAATTATAATGCGATTTATAGTCGTCTAAAAGGCAGTAATTTTAGTCAGTTTAGACGTCTATCGGTACAGACAGTGAATTGGAATGAAGTTCGTAACGATGCAGGACTGGAAATGACATTCAGTAGTGGTATTCCTGTAAGTCTGTTAGAACGAACACTTGATATCAGCCCTGATTCACTATTTGAAGGGGATACCGTCAATCGAATCTGGATCTACAATACAGCCAATAGTACCAAGCCACGCGCTTTCTTTTTCAGTGCGAGTGGAGATGTGGTCTATGAAGCTACAGATCTAGATTGGACAAGCGCTGATATTCAGCAGATGACGTTAATGAATACAACAGCAACCAATTATCTGTATCAAACGAATGGTTATTATATTCCGCAGACAGCACTAGAGATTCAATCGCTAACTTTGAAGCTTGAAATGTACACCACTGAACAGATGCAACGCAATCTGTTTTTCGATCCAGGAGCTACACGTAATATTAATGAGGAAAATGGAACAGAAATCTATACCGATAGTAAGCGAAGTCTACAGGTCGATACCAAGCAGAAATGGATGACATATACCGATCCTACCGCTCCGACAACAGGTACCAATAATGTATCGGATAATGTATTGTCTGCGATTGACTTTGTGAATCAACATGGCGGTTGGCCGGGCTCTTATATGTTGCTGATGGATAATAACTCAAGTAATGATAAAGAATTTATTTTCCGTCAGTATATTCAGTCTTATCCAATCGTCGATACTGAGAAATTAAAGTTCGGGTATATGAAGCTAGTGATGGAACATGGAACGGTATCTTCTTATGAACGCTCGATGTTGTATACAGGTATCAACAATCCGCCCCTCAATGAATCGAATATCTCACGGGCGAAAGTGATTGCGTTACCTGGAGGGAAAGTGTTGCAAAATATGATCAAAGCCCAGATTCCAGCGGATCAGACGATTCGTGATATCTATCCAGCGTATCGTCCAACACTTGGTAATGGAGTGGTCGTACTCAATCCAGTCTGGATGGTGAAGCTACAAGATGGTCAAAGTATCGTCCTAACATCAAGCAATACGTCTATAAGTATGAAAAAATGAACATGATTTGGGAGGTCCACGATGGATTGGGGAAGAGCCAAAAGCGTACTGATCTGTGCTTTTTTATTGCTGAACGTTTTATTGGGATATCAGTTGTGGGTGGATGTACGTGATCAAGCCCAATCCAATCTGGACTTTACCTCATTAAGCGATAATGCGCAGCAAGCGATGGAAGACAAACATATTCAGGTGACTGCACAGATTCCAAGAGATACACCGATCTTGTCCAAAGTGATCTATCAATATACAGGGCAAGATGTTGTGCCAACACCCATTAAGCTCAAAAGTTCTGTAGATAGCCAATTGATCTTTAACGAAGATGAATTGCGCAATCAATTATCCAACGAAATTCCTGATATTGAAAATTATCGGTATGATCCATTAGTGAGCGAAGAAAGTGTCTTTATGATGCATCCGCTCATTAATAGTGATCTTCCTCTATTTAATATGAATTTACAGTTGTATTATAGTAATCAGAAGATTACCTCTTATATTGAGCCTCAATGGACGGTAAGTTCCAATCAAGACCAACCCAAGCAAGAAATTATATCGGCATCCAATGCACTGGGTACTTTAATCGAAAAAGAATTACCTGAAAGTTCGGTAGTGAAAGATATAGCGCTCGGCTTTTATGGGCAGACACTGGATACGACTCATCAGCTCGCTGTACCGGTATGGCGTGTTGCTCTGGATAGTGGAGCCTTTTATTATGTACAAGCAGTAAATGGAGAAGTGATTGTTCCTCCAGCGGCAGAAAATAAGGAGTAGAGTAGACACATGGGAATACAGTTTACAGTCTTATCAAGCGGATCAACAGGCAATGCGACCATTGTTCAAAATAAAGATGCAACGATATTAATCGATGCTGGATTAAGTGCACGCCGAATCGGTGAATTGTTACAAGAGCGTGATCTAACCGGTGAACAGATTCACGGGATTCTGATTACACATGAACATTCTGATCATATTAAAGGATTAGGCGCTGTCGCTCGTAAATATGAATTACCGATCTATGCCAATGAAAAAACATGGGGTGCGATGGAACGCTCGATCGGCAAATTATCACCTGAACAAAAACAGATTATGCAAACAGGCGATCATCTTACTTTTGGTTCGATGCGAATTGAATCGTTCGGCATCTCACATGACGCCGCAGAGCCTGTCGGTTATTTTTTTACAGATGGAGATGAAAAGCTCAGTCTAGCTACCGATCTGGGATATGTTAGTGATAAAGTGATGCAAAGTATCTCTGGCTCAGATGTATTAGTACTTGAAGCGAATCATGATGTTGAAATGTTGCGTATGGGCAGATATCCGTGGAATACCAAACGACGTATTCTTAGCGATATCGGTCATTTATCCAACGATGCAGCAGGCGAAGCATTAAGTGAGCTGTTAACACGCAAAACCAAGCGGACGTATCTGGCTCACTTGAGTCGTGATCACAATATGATGGAACTGGCAAAGTTAACTGTACGTGATGCGATGGAAAGTAGAGGGTGCTTTTACAAAGATCATGAATTTAAGCTATGTGAAACGTATTATGATCGCCCAACACCATGGGACACGATAAGCGATAAATAAATTTATGTTCACAAAATGGTTATTTTTGGTAAAATTGAAATCATATATTTGATCTGATTAGCATAGACAAGCGAAGGGGCGATCAGGATGAGCTTATTTGATGATGATTTCTACAATACCAAAGTATCACGACGATCCAAACGTAACATGTCTGTGCCCTTTTTATCGAGAAGAAAGCGTTCATTGACTCAACGTTCACGATCAGGATCTACTTTCAAAGTCATAGCAGTAAGTTCTATCAGCAGTGCTGTGACCGTAATGATTATTGTAAGCCTATTTGGATGGTATAGTAGCGATAGTTCATCATCTGTTGTAGCCAGTAGTATCGTACCGACCATGGCGCAATCAACAGACGGTAATCCCTATGAGCAGTTAATTCATGTCGCCAATGAAGTACGACCTGCGATGGTGAGTATTGTAAATTATCAGGATGAGTCGTCTACACTGAATGAATCGGCACTTGGATCGGGCGTTATTTTCCGCAAAGAAGGTAGTAAAGCTTATATCGTTACCAACAATCATGTGATCCAAGATGCCGATCAAGTGAAAACTGTTCTTAGTGATGGCACCACATTAGCTGCGACTGTAGTCGGAACCGACTTTATCAGCGATATTGCGGTGTTATCGATTAGCAGTAAAAACATCGACAAAATCGCTCAATTAGGCAACTCGGATCAGCTTCAACTGGGTGAGACGGTGATGGCTATTGGCAATCCACTAGGATTTAATGGTACGATGACATCAGGTATTATCAGCTACAACAATCGCTTAATTCCAGTATCATTGAATCAAGATGGTACATATGATTGGGAACAAAATGTGATCCAGACTGATGCTGCAATCAATGAAGGCAATAGTGGTGGAGCATTGGTGAACTTGAACGGACAAGTGATCGGTATCAATACGATGAAAATCTCGGATACAGGAGTCGAAGGACTTGGATTTGCGATTCCGATCAATGAAGTGATGAAAAATGTTGATTTATTGATTAAAAATGGCAAAATCAGTCGTCCTTATCTGGGTGTCTACACAACAGATTTTGATAATAAAAATGCCTATCGTTTATTCGATGAGCAAGAGAAAGACTATAAAAAGCCGGAGTTGCCGAAAGGCGTAACAGAAGGTATTATTGTGGTCGAAGCGAGTGGACCCGCCAAAGAAGCTGGTATTCTGGCAGATGATATTATTGTACAATTGGATCAAGAAAAAATGGCTTCAACACTTGATTTACGCAAGTATTTGTATAATCATAAGAAGGTCGGTGATTCGCTTGAGATCACCTATTATCGGGATGACGTGAAGAAGAGTGCTACACTTCAACTTCAGTCCAAGCCGGATTAACCACTTCACCTATATAGATATTGAACCAGTAAAGGAGCTTGACCCTATTGATGTATGTCGTATGTAAAGAACACATTGAAAAAGCATTGGAAGAATTCGTAGACGAATTGGAAGAAGCACCGGATGTTGTCGATCTAAAAGAGACCGAATTTTCGGACTGGGACCCGCCTGCAAAATGTAGTTATTGCGAACAACATGCTGAATTTTTAGTTGTCTGACCGATTAGGTAACAAGATCGCAACTACTATACAGTGACTTAAGCATTCATGAAATGACGTTGTAGATAGAGAAATCAAACGAATGTAATCATGAATTTATAACCAATAGGCATTCTAACCAGCACGTACAGATCATGAACGGATCAAAAGGGGCAGGAACCGTAAGCACGGTTCCTTATTTCCTTTTGCCCGAACAGAGTGTATGTGCTTTTTGATATGGTATGGTGATCAATACTTTGACGTTACTGTCATTATTTTTTAACTTTGCTGAGATTCTCTGCATAGTAGGCTTGTATATAATAAAAGAATAGAAAATGGGTAAATAAATGAGGAACATGTACAGAAAGGGTAGAAGAAATGAATAGGATCTGGGCACTTTTACATAAGGGGCGGTTCAGTCATGTCTAAGCCGCTTCAAGAACACCGTTACATGTCAGGACTGGATGGGTTACGTGCTTTTGCCGTTATGGCAGTGGTACTGTATCACCTCAATATAGATTGGGCACCGGGTGGGCTACTAGGTGTCGGTATATTTTTTGTATTATCCGGTTATCTTATTACAGATATTCTTGCAAGCCAGTGGGAACGTCATCAACGATTCGATCTGATCGACTTCTGGATGAGACGTGCTAGACGCTTATTGCCTGCGATGTTCGCTATGGTTATTCTAGTCGTCTTGTGGTGTCTGGTTGTAGACCATTCCCGTCTGCCTGCTCTAGTGGGAGACGTACCTGCCGCATTACTGTATGTGAGCAACTGGTGGTTTATTTTCCATAAAGTCTCGTATTTCGAAAGCTTCGGTCCAGCTTCACCGCTAGGTCATCTATGGTCGTTAGCTGTCGAAGAGCAATTCTATCTGATCTGGCCATTGCTACTTGCATTAGGGCTGAAATTCCTACCGAAGCGGATCAATCTAGCTGGTTGGATTCTGAGTCTAGCTGCAATCTCAGCATTGTTAATGGCTGTATTATACGAACCGGGTAGTGATCCAAGCCGTGTCTATTATGGAACAGATACACGCATCTTCGCTTTATTAATTGGA
This sequence comes from Paenibacillus sp. PK4536, assembly GCF_028594455.2. Classification (NCBI taxonomy): domain Bacteria; kingdom Bacillati; phylum Bacillota; class Bacilli; order Caryophanales; family Paenibacillaceae; genus Paenibacillus; species Paenibacillus sp. PK4536. The sequence goes on along the minus strand of NZ_CP126313.1, from coordinate 1,188,125 downwards.
GCATCGCTTGCGATTGTATGGCCAAGTGCCAAGCTCAAAGCACGTGTCTCCAATCAAGCACGTACCGTATTAGATGTGGTCGGTGTCGGCACTCTATTCCTACTCGGCTGGATGATCTGGCATACGAATGAGTATCAGCCTTTCCTTTACCGTGGTGGAATGGTACTGATCGCAATCATCACAGCCCTGCTTATCGCTGTACTGGCACATCCAGCAAGTCGCCTTGCGATTGTACTGGGTTGCAAGCCTTTACGTTGGTTAGGTAAAAGATCGTATGGACTGTATCTATGGCATTTTCCAGTCATTACACTCTCGACTTCACAGGTCAGCACGACAGAGCCTTCCATTATCAAAAGTATGATACAGGTCGGAGTAAGTCTGCTACTGGCAGAGTTATCGTGGAGATATGTAGAACAACCGATTCGTCATCAGGGATTCCGTAGTCTTCGCTTAAGATATCGGTTACAGCATATGACGTCTCGAGGATGGTTGCATGGCGCTGTGATCGTCGTCGTGTTCGTCTTAGCTTCAACAGCCATTAGTCATCTAATTACAACAGATAAAGAAGAGACAGCCGTAGCGCAGAATGCAGTCAATCAAGCCCAAGTGATTACACCTGCACCTAAAAATGTATCGTCTCACTCAGCAACAACAGATCCTACTCCTACCGAATCATCGAAGTCAGGCACGTCAACCGATCAGCCTACAGCAGATCCGGAAGCAACAACAGAACATTCACCAGAAAGTAAACAACCAACAACCGAGACCAGTAAAACCGGTACCGAAGAGAAAAAATCAACATCTACCCATCAAGAGCCTGCCAAAACGCCAGAAATCGATACCATTTCCGGTAAAGGCATTAGCGCAATTGGTGATTCGGTAATGTTAGATGTAGCTCCTTATCTCAGTGAAGCGATGCCGGGTATTGTGATCGACGGCAAAATTGGACGACAGTTAACCGAAGCATCAGGCGTTGTTCAACAGCTTTCACGAAACGGACAATTGGGTCACAAAGTGATCTTGGAACTCGGAACCAATGGATCATTTACCAAAGAACAATTAGACGATCTTCTGGCTGATCTGAAAAGCGATAGTGTGAAGAAGATTATTGTAGTCAACACACGTGTTCCTCGTCCGTGGGAAAGTATGGTCAATCAAGCACTCAGCGATGCCGCCGCAGAAGATTCACGTATTACGATTATCGACTGGTATTCCGCAAGTGCTGGACAGGATTCGTACTTTGCTCCAGATGGTGTCCATTTGAATCCATCGGGTGCACGTGCCTATGCTGCATTGGTAGTCAAAGCATTAAAATAGTTATATGGGATATAAAGGAAAATAATACAAAAATGTTTTAAAAAGGTATTAAAAAACTATTAATAACTGCCGATAAAAGAAAAGATGGCTTCATAAGTGCTCCCTGCATGCCGACTGAGATACAGTTAGCGTGCGGGGAGTTTTCAATTATAGTAGCAATATAATTCATAAATCTGTTCAATGTAAATTAAATGATTTAAAAAGACATTATTCTTATTAAAATTCATATACATTTATAAAATTTTTACTTATAGATTCTATTTTTTCAAGGATTTTATTACTCCTTAATCTCTTTTCTAAGATTTGTACCACATATATTGGAATGTAATTACGAGTCAAGATCTGCGATATGAAGTTTTTGTAGACTATTGTTTCAAACAATTGGAATTATGCTATTTTAACTAAGTCCATTTAAAATATTACTGTCTTACTGACATAATTATATTCTTAGTTTTTAGATTGCAGACTAGCTTAACTAATATTAGAAAAATTTAAAAAGAGACTAATATTTAAAAGTTATTAATTTACATAAATTACATTTAATATATTATTTATTATTAATAAAAATATTTTACTTTAATGGTGAAAGGAAGAAATATGGTTTTTCAAAAAACTTCTTATTAAAATTATCTAAATGAGGGTAGGAATTCGAAGAAAGGCACTTTTTACGTCTATTTTTGAATCTAGATTCTAATTGCGGAAAGACAGAAATAATTTGTTTGCTCCATATATAATAGGTTCTTGAAGAAACATTTAAGTAACTTATAATTTCAGTGCTACTTTTTGATGTTGTACATATTTGGATTATTAGTTCAATTAGCTTAAGAGGATCCTTTTTTCCAAAATGAAGAAGATGCCGATTTAAGACATAAGGCTTCTTACAATCATGACAAAAAATACGTATTGAAGGTTTGTTATCATGCTTAGTGGTATTTTTAGATCCGCATATAGGACAGATTAGACCAGGCTTTTTAGTTTTATTATGTTGTTGTTCACATGTAGCTTTTGTCTTTATATGTAATGTATTAAGTACTGCTTGTAATTTCTTTAATTCAGAAGGATTTTTTCGTTCTAATATTTTTTCTATGCTATTCTCTATACAAATTAAATCTTCCATTAGAAAAAACACCACCTTTAGTTAATATTCTAATTCTAATTTCTTATTTGGAAAAAAACAACAATAAAGTAAAAAATATAGTCAAACAACTTAGTGTTAGTAGACTTTTGAGTAATTTTAACGTACTATCGAATCAAAATATCATTGTTGAGATTGATACAGGTCGGAGGCGTATGAGATAAATGCGGATTTTTATTGGAAGTTCAAGTACCGATCAATCCCAAAAAGATCTAAATGAATTGGCCATGCTTATCGAAAGAAACCGACATGAACCTGTTTCGTGGAATGAGATAGATGTCTTTCCGCCGGGAAATTATGCTTTAGAAAGTCTACGTATGATTAGCAAAAATGTAGGAGCAGCTATTCTGATTTTCAATGAAGACGATGAAGTATGGTATAGAAATGAATACGCTCTACAACCAAGAGATAATGTCGTATTGGAGTATGGTATTTTTTCACAATGCTAGGTAAAGAAAAAACAATAATTTGTCGTAGGGGACAGGCTAGAATTGCGACTGATTTAGATGGAATTACTTACTGTAATCTAGACCAAAAATGTGAAGCAAAAGTTGTTTTAATTAAATGGCTACAATCTTTGCATGATAAAGATAATTAACTTTTTGATTTTTTTGTTGGATATTTCTAATTTTGGAGGTAACTTTGAGCAAAATTCCTAACGTAAACTCATTACGTAGTGTATCAGAACTAAAGTATGTTAATGCTGATAATGTCAGTCGTTATCGAGCTATTATGCGGTTTTTATATGAACAATATCAGAAGCTAAACTACTGGCTAAAGCCTGAACAGATTTTTAAAGGGATAATGTCCTGGAATTTGCATGAAGGATATACATTAGAGCAATGTCAGATTGATCTGGAACAATTAATTGAGTGGGGAAATCTAAGCTCTAGACATGATGGAGGAAGAGCAGTCACAGTTGAAGAATACTTGCGTAAAAAGTATCAATATTTATTGACACCGTATTCAATTGAGATTGAACGGTTGCTTGAAGGGTTAGAGAGAGTACACGGATATGGGGGCTCTCTTGAACCAACACTTCTTGATAGAATTGCAGATATATTAATTGATATACATTATCATGCTGGTGCATACAAATTAGGAGAAGCTCTTGAATTATGGAAAAGCTTATATGATGCATTTCAACGGCTTCATAAAACATCGGTAGACTATATAGCGAGTCTTCAGACAAATAGAGCAGAAGAGTTAATGGCTACTGATGCTTTTTTGGTATACAAAGATTCGCTCACTCAATATTTGAGAGATTTTGTTCAAGCTCTCCAAAGGCGTTCTTTTAAAATTGAAGGAAACTTTGCGAAAATTAAATTTGATATTCTAAATTTGTTTTTTGAGGCTGTTATCGAAGATGAGTGGCAAATTCCTAAATTGGAAGAGACATTTACAAAACAGCAGTATGCTGAAGAATTACTAGAAAAATGGCATAGTGTGCAAAGATGGTTCATTGGAGAGAGTGGTTCAACAAGTGAGCTTGTGCTTTTGGAAAATGCTTCAAAAGAAGCTGTTGTCAGAATGATGCGTAGTGCCACCCGTATTCAAGAACGCAGACGTTCAACTATAAGTCGAAAAAAAGAACTTGAATATTTAGGGGAATGGTTTTACCGAAGCCCTAATCTTGATTCTGCGCATAAACTGGCAGCGTATGCGTTTGGGCTGTTCCCAACTAGACATCTTCAAGGACCAGATAATAGAGAATCTGATAGTTCTGAAATATCTATGTGGGAAGAACCTTCAAATACTAAGACTTTGAGATCTAAAAGTCGAAAAAAAAATGAACGGCTTGATACGGATTCAATTATAGACAAATCTGCCCAGAAAAAAATATTAAAACAAGAATACATTTTGAAACATAGGCAAGAGCTTCAGTTTGTAATCCAAATGGTGGAGAAGGAAAATCTTTTTATATCCGAGTTTGGTATTATTTCTGAGTTAGAGCGTATACAAATTTTACGATGGATTAGCTTATGCACAGCCGCTTCGCAATTTACTTTTTATATGCCAGAAGGGATTAGGGTTCGATTGAAACAACCGCTCAATCAGGAAAGAACTATTTTGCAGTGCGAAGATGGAGAACTAGAATTACTGAACTATGAACTACAGTTTCAAGTTGCCAATAAAGAAGCTTGGATCGAAATGAAGCATTGGATAGAGACAATAATATAAATTTGCATATAAAAGGTGAAAAATGGAGAGAATAAAAGTAGGCAAGCTTAATCGAGAAAAAAGGCGACATAGTTCTCTTATTAGTAAAGAAGAGCAAGAAGAACGAAAATTGATATGCATGAATGCACTACTAAATCGAACATGGATTACTAAAGAACTTGACCCGCAATTATATTATTGGATTAAAGAGAAGCAACCATCCTTAAAAGAATGGTTTATGGATTTTACGGGCTATTCATTATTTGTAAACGCAAAACTAGCTAAACTTGAAAAAATTCCTGCGGTTGCATACTCATGGATGGGATTTCAAGAATTCCGTGAGCCACTTGATTATGTATTATTCACGTATTCACTGTGGTTTTTAGAAAATAAGTTGGAACAAGAACAGTTTCTTTTAACTACATTGGTGAAGGAAATCCGAGAATATATGACTGAACAGAATATGATAGTAGATTGGAAAAATTATTATCATCGTTTGTCTATGGGAAGAGCTTTGAAGAAGTTGAAGGGAATGAACATCGTGCAAGCTGTTGACGGACAAGAGTTGCATTGGACGCAAAATAATGAAAGTAATGTCTTATACGAATGTACACCTTATTCTCGGTATATACTTCGTAATTTCCCAAAACCTCTTACACAATATACAAGCATGGACCAATTAAGTGAAAATTTAGATTACGGGAATGAATCAGAAGGACAAAAACAACGCAAGAAACATTATTTATATCGTCGTTATTTGTTAGAACCTATTGTGCAGGACGAAGCATGGAACGATGATTCTCTTTACTTTCATGGTCAGCGAAATAATGTGCTATCGCAAATTAAAAAGATGTTTGGCTGGGAAGGTAGCAGATATCGTGAAGGAACAGTTTTTTTTGAGCCTGAACTCACATCTGAAGCTGAAATTTTCCCGACATTATCAGCTATTTCTGACTTGACTCTCCTCGTATGTGGTGTTTTACGTGATGAGGCGCTAGCAACTAATTCTAATTTAACCATTGAAAGGGATGGAATTGTCAATGTTACTCTGGGAGAAATAGAGCGAATACTGACTCAATTACAAAATGATTATAAAAAATACTGGACAAATGAATATAACAAGAAAAAACCTGCTGAACTTGCAGTAGAAGTATTGAACCATTTAATTGAATGGGGATTCGGTGAATGGAAAGAAAACGGCTTGTTTGCATTGTATGCAATAGGAGGGCGTTGGGCAGCAAAATATGGGACTACTGAATTAGAGATTTAAAGGAGAGATATTGTATATGCAACTTGCTAATTCGGAAAATATAAAAAGTATACAAGTAAATCCCAATTCAAGATGGCATATGAATCGAGCTGGGGTTTTGAATTTTTGGCACTATGATGATGAAGAATTTTGTTTTGAAGAAGGGCGTCTTATTTTAAGAGGAACCAATGGATCTGGAAAATCAGTAACAATGCAGAGTTTTCTTCCTTTAGTGCTTGACGGGGATAAACGCCCACAGCGTTTAGATCCATTTGGGTCTCGAGATCGTCGCTTAGAATATTACCTATTGGGAGATACAGAAGAGGGACATACAGATCGGACAGGATATTTATGGTTAGAATTTTATCATACAGAGAAACAATTATATAAAACGATCGGTATTGGTTTAAGGGCACGTCGAGGCGTTGCTTCGATTGTTTTTTGGGGATTTTTATTAGATGATGGTAGGAGAATTAATCATGATATTTGGTTATATGATCACGAATTATGGTTAGAACGTGGAATCAAAATACCGATAAGTCGAAAGCGACTAGAAGAGGTTTTTGCAGGTGGAGGACAAGTTGTACAGGAACAAGGCACTTATCGAGATATGGTTAATAAGGCCTTATTTGGTTTTGAAGATGCAGACTCTTATCAAGATTTATTAAAATTATTATTAGAACTTCGAAGTCCCAAGTTATCGAAAGATTTTAAGCCTTCTTCTATGTATGAAATTTTAACACGAGCACTGCCACCATTACATGAGGCTGATTTAAGTCCACTCACTAGTGTTTTGGAAGATATGGATCAAATTACGGATCGTTTAGATGAACTGCAAGGGCACCATACTGATTTAACAAAATTACATCAAAGCTATGATCGTTATTGCAATTTCCTTTTACAAACGTATTCTAAGCGGTTGCTAGAGTCTTTGAATGAAAAAGTATCTGCTACAAAAGAGATTGATAATCTACGTTTAAAAAAAGCAGAAGTAGAAGCAGAAAAAAACGATATTATTAATCAATTAGAAAAATATCGTCAAAAACTTGTAAAAGTAGAAGAAGAATACGAACTCTTAACTAGAAGTGAAGCCATGGAGAAACAAAGGGAATTAGAGCTTTCAAATGAATCTTTATTAAATACAAAAAAACAGCTAGAAATAGTTAATGAGCGTATAGGCAACAATATTAAAAGATTAAACAAGATAGAGAGTGAAATAAATCACTTAAATGAAATAATGCAAGAATTATCGATTTTACAAAGTGAATATATTGAAGAACTTGAAGACTATGCACGTATGATTGAATTTCGTGAACATGATATTTATCAGAATATTTTTCAGCAAAGAGTAGAAGGAGAAGAGAAGTGGCTAGTTAATTGGAAAAATGATCTCAATAATCATAAGAATAGACTGTTAGCTGCTCAAAATGTAGCTAGACAATTAAATGAAGCTACTAAAGCTGTTGCAGAAATAGAAATTCAATTAGGTGAAGTTCATCAAGGTCGAGTTTTATTAGAAGAACAATATTCAGTTGAAGAAGACATTTTTGAAAAGCTAAAGCAATCTCTGAAAGAAGAATTACAAGTATGGCACAAACAATTGAAGCAATTGATGGTTGGAGGCGATCAATTGCGGGACTGTTTACGAGCAATAACTAATATATCTCCAACGATGCGAAACTATGATTCAGTTCGCCAACCGATTATAGAAGCATTTGAGCAACAAAATAATGAATTGATTCGAGTCTATGCTGATTTACAACATAGACAAAAGCGATTAAAAGATGAATACATTGAGATCGATCAAGAAATTCAGGAATGGCAAAATTTTAGAGAGCCAGAACCTATAAGAACAAAAGGTCGTTTATTTTCCAGAAAGCAACGAAAGGCTGAAATGGGGGCTCCACTTTATGCAGCATGTGAGTTTGAATCTTGGTTAACCGAAGATGAACAAGCTCAATTGGAAGAGACTTTAGTTCAAGCTGGATTACTAGATGCTTGGATTATTCCAGGCGGAAAAATTTCTTTATGGAATTCAGACAATGAAGAAGAAATATGGTTTGAGCCTAATCCTGTGAAGGGAACCACGTTAGCTAATGTTTTAAAGGGTATTCCACCTCTAAATAGTGGCTTATCTATGCAAGATATTCAAATGGTGCTTGAGAGTGTTCAATGGTCGCAAAATAAGTTTACTGATGATAGTAATTTAATAATTAGTCAGGCACATATTAATTCGAATGGTAGTTTTCGTTTGGGTCCATTACTTGGAGAAAATGTATCTAAAACTCGCGCTGAGTATATTGGAATCGAAACAAGACTCCGCACAAAGCAACTTGAAATCGAACGTCTTCAAATAGCTCTGCAGTACATTACTGAACAATTAAAAGCCGTTGAAAATGATATATGCGTAAACGATGAACAAAAACAACAACTAACTAAAGAGAAAGATAAATTTCCTGCAGATGAAGAATTGCAAATCCAAATTGATAAATTATTAAATCTTACCTCTCGGCTTTCAGAAAGTATAAAACAAGAACAAAAAGTAGAGGGTTGGTATAAGCAGAAGGTTACAACCAAAAATGAGATTCAGTTACAATTGATTAATTTAACTGAAGATTGGTCAGTTTTAAAGCAAGAAAAATCACTTGGTGAAGCAATCGAACTTTGTGGAAGTTATGGAAATTTAATTTCAGAATTAGCTTCAAATTTAAAGCGGATGAAAGACACAATGCGTAGTTTTGATACACAAAAAAATCAAAACACAGAAATTTTGGATCAGTTGGAAAGTGATTATGAAGAACAGAGCGAATACGAAGATCTTTATCGAAAATGCGTTACTCGAACCAATCAACTTCAACAACTTATCACAGATGTGGATCTTAAAACTGTGCATCTTCAAATCCAAAATACTAAAAGATTGAAAATTGAGATTCCACAAAAAATGGAAGAACTGAGAGAGAAAAAAGAACAACTAGGTAAAACGATAACTGAACACATTAAGGATTTAGAATATAAAAACGAGAAATTTCAGAGTTGTATGATGCAAATGGAAAAATTATTGCCACTTTGGTATAAAGAGATCGAACTTTCTCTCATATCAGAATTTAGAGAGCATGCATCCGATATTAATGATGAACGAATAATTTACAAACTCTGCAAACAAATTGGAACAGCATTTGGAACAGCATTTGATTCTGTTAATAAAGATATGATGATCCGGGAATTGATAACTAGCCATTCAGAAGTTAATGCTTCTCTAATAGAATATGTAATAAACATTGAATCCATTGATTCTGAAAGAATGGTGGTTGTATCGAGGCAAGATATCTCGCATGCTTTACCGTTAGTGCAATTGTTACAGGAAGTACAAGAATTAATACAAGAGCAACAGATTCTTTTAACAGAAAAAGATCGTGAGCTTTATGAAAAGATTATTTTGCAGAGTGTTGGTCGAGCGATTAGGCTTCGAATCCATCGCGCAAGAGATTGGGTTGCACAGATGAATGATTTGATGAAGCAGAGAGATACATCGAGCGGTCTACAACTCTCTTTGCAATGGAAGGCTAGATCAAGTGACACAGCAGATGAATTAGATACTACTGCATTGGTAGATTTATTGCTTCGAGACTCGCATCGATTAGATGATACGGAAATTGAACAAGTTGTTACTCATTTTAGAAATAGAATATTATCCGCTAAACAAAGTGCAGATGAAGAACAGGGTACTTTCCGAGATTATATTTATACGTTGCTTGATTATCGAACATGGTTTGAATTCACTTTACTATATCGCAAAAGTGAAAAGGCTGAATATAGAGAGTTAAAAGATGCTAAATTTAACGTTCTAAGCGGTGGGGAAAAAGCAATGTCGATGTATATTCCTTTGCTGGCTGCTACGTATTCTCGATATAGCGATGCAAATTTGGATGCTCCTAAAATTATTTCATTGGATGAAGCTTTTGCTGGTGTTGATGATATGAATATTCGTGATATGTTCTTGCTGCTTACAGATATGGATTTTGACTATATGATGACTTCGCAAGTGTTATGGGGTTGTTACAATTCTGTTCCAAATCTGGCTATTTATGAGATTTATCGACCGAAGGACTCTAATGTAGTGACATTATTTCATTATCGTTGGGATGGCAAAAAGCGGATCCTTGTAGATAAACAAGTATAGTTGAGAATAAGAGAGGCGTTTAAGCAATGGAATCTAGAGATAGAAAATCTGCTAAAGATTATTATAACGATGTACTATTAAAAAATTTGTTGAATGCTGTGTTTGAGAAATACAAAGGATACAATGGTGTAAGAGGAATAATAAAATTCAAAGTAGATTCTAAAGAAGAAGCTACCCGACTGCAAGAATTTTTTGGTGCTCGTTTAAAAAGAATGATTCGAGTAGGTATGGTCGTTGAAGTGCCTATGAAATTATTCGCAGAAGATATAGCTCAGGGATACAATTTAGATATCCCTGAGTTATATGAGCTATTATATGAAGAAGTTTTATTAACCAAAGCAGAACAAAAATTGTTGAAAGAGCAAGATTGGCATTTGGTATTTGAGCAAGCAAAAATAAACTTTTCAGAATATACAAATTCCAGTGAAACTATTCAATTTTTAGAAAGTAAAACATTCAATTGGTACCAAAGATTATATGATGGAAAAGCACCGGGTTATAGAGTTGTTCAGCACGCTATTCGAACTGGATCTAATCCTGCTGAACTTATATTCTGTTGTTTAAAAGCGCTATGGTATTTATTTGTGAAATACGAAGAAATGTTAGAGATAAAAGGAATTCATGTTACATGGATACGTCTTCCTATATTTGCTGAATTTATTACAGGTAATGATGCTCATGCGTTTGACAAAAACTTTGCAACAGGCAGATTATTGGAACATGCTTTGGAAGATATGTATAGACTTCGATTAAATAGTGGTGAGATCATAGCAAATGCTGAATTATTAGTTCCTGATTTTTTGAGACGTCGCAACATCTATCAACATTCAGGAATTAGGTTAGACGATGTAAGTTCACGGGTAGATGTATTTATTATTGATAATTATTATGGAAAAACAGTAAGAACATTTAATTTAAATGAACTAAATAATCGTCAGAACTGGCTAAACCATGCAGATTTGTACGTTTTTGAGAACCCTTCTATTTTTTCATATCTAGTAGATGAAACTCTTCACTTTCTAGAGACAAAGCAAATCAAATTAGAACAAATTCCAGAACATTTTCCTATTCTTGTTTGTACTTCTGGACAAGCTCACGATGCTGCGAAAATTTTTATTGATCAACATATAAAAGTTAATCCAAATTGTAAAGTTTATTATTCTGGTGACTTCGACACTCCGGGATTACAAATGTTAGAAACATTACAACGTTTAGGGAATATTCAAGTGTTGCGTATGGATGCTGAAACTTATCAGAATAAAGTACATCTTCGAAATCTTTCACTTCACGAACAAGATATAAGAACGCTTAAGGCAACGAAAGGTGATTTACCGAAAGCAATGGTAAAAGCAAGAAAGAAAGTTTACCAAGAAGCTATAACAAAAGAATTGGGAGAAGATTGGATACAATTAATAGAACAAATATTTAGCGATCAATAAAGAAAGTATTCTAACTCCTTATATCAAGTTCCAGACGATTATAATAAACGATGAAGTCTTAGAAACATGAATCCATTTGTACAGATTGAAATCTTCGATTTGTATCATCATCGACTATACAGCTCTGAAATGTTCGAAATTAGAAGCCTTATTCCTTGCGGAATAGGCTTTTTTATTTTGGATATGAATTGAAGTTGCTCTAGATGAATTACTTACGTGTATACTTCATTTTTCAAAATAAAGACTACCAGCTACCATACTAGATCGCTAGCTTTGATCACGGTAGTGCGGAAGCATCTAGTCATTTTTTGTATACGTTGTTACAAAATACGAGTAAGCAGTGTCTTACTTGTGGCAAAACGTATTATTATTCATACAGTCAAAATGAAGGGAGTACACACATGGATATTCAAGGGATAATTGGCACGCTATTACCTCTTCTACCAAAGGTAATCATTATAGCGTTAGTGCTTTTAGGCGTTACCTTCCTTTTTTATGTTCTATATCGAAAAAGAGGTGGCAAGAGAAAGTTCTCGGTCACACAGTTTATAGCAGGTTATTTGCTCATTATGTGGTTTGGCTTGGTTATGATTTTAACTACATTTAGTAGAGGGGAAAACTTTGAGGGGTGGGTGAATTTTCGACTGTTTAGCGGCTATCTAAGTGCGTGGAATCAATGGTCTCTCAGCGAGCTTCAACTCATTATTTTTAATATGATGATGTTTATGCCACTTGGCTTTTTGCTACCATTGCTGAGCATTCGAACGCGGCGTTTTACTCCTGTGCTAGTGATTTCTCTAATCGTAACTATTGGTATTGAGCTGACTCAGATGCTTAGTAGAAGGGGTATTTTTGAGTTAGACGATATTTTTCACAACACACTAGGCAGTATAGCAGGCTACTTGATCATGCAGGCTATTCTAAACAGTGTGAATCAGCGAAAGCTAGACTTCAAATCGACAGGTTTTGCGCTGTGCATTCCCATAGCGTTTGTTCTATTGTTTACCGGTGCATTAGCTGTCTATCAGGCAAAAGAGTTGGGTAATCTCTCAATTCGACCAGCAATCAAGCAGAATATGGAAGGGGTCGAAGTTAATATAGCTACCAAGCTTCCAGAGAAGGCGGAACCAGTTTCACTCTATGTTAATCATAGGATTTATAATCTGGAGTATGGCAAGCATATAACTGCGCTTATTCAACCATCTTTCCATCTTCAGCAGAAGCAAGGAAAACGAGTGGATGGAATGAATCGAATATGGTCATTTACCGATAGTAATGGCAACTCGTATACGTTCAACTATAACGTACAGGATGGTGTATGGCAGTTGTATAATGCGAGTGGTGAAGAGGTTAAGCTCAGTAAAGAAGAACTAACAACGCAAAGAGAGTTCTATGAAAAATGGATGCTGGACAATGATATTTTGCCTGCAGATACCGTATTTAGCATACAGAACGAGGATACGCTGAGATGGGATATCCAAAAATCAGTAGATGCTGTTGCAAAGGACGAAAAGGATTTTGCCGACGGCATGATTATGATTATACCTTCTGCTGATGATCAGCAGGCGCCTCGTGATTTATTTGATGCGATGAATAAGAATGAGTATGTGCGTAAAGTAGACGTAATAAGTCCAGCACAAGCCTATGCGTACATCCTTCAAGGAGATTTCTACATGTATAATCATCTGAAGAAAGGCGACGTGCTAACCGTTGAGAAATATGAGCTTGCATATAACTATGATTCAAAAGGATATTACCAACCAGTGTATCGCTTCACTGGAAAGGTGAACAAAGAACAGTGGGAAACGCTTGTACCCGCAATGTCTATTTCTTAAGGGGGATGCTCGCCCAAGGCTAGATAGTGTACACTTAACAGTAAACAGGCTCACGATCAGCCAAAGGATAGTCAAAGGAGAACGTTATGCATATACAGATTATTGGGGTCGGCAAATTAAAAGAAAAATATCTAGTACAAGGAATTGCAGAATACAGCAAAAGGCTTACACCGTATATCAAGTTCCAGACGATTGAAGTGAACGACGAGAAAGCACCGGATACGTTAAGCGATGCAGAAGTACGGATTGTGAAGGACAAAGAAGGCGAACGGATACTGGCTCAGATCAAGCCAGATGCGCATGTGATTGCGTTGACATTAGACGGGAAGCTATGGAGTTCGGAAGATCTAGCGAGTGAACTGGATCGGTTAGGCACGTATGGCAGCAGTCATGTGGTGTTTGTGATCGGTGGGAGTCACGGGCTTGGGGATGAAGTATTGAAGCGAGCGCAGCAGAAGTTATGTTTTGGACGCATGACGTTACCGCATCAGTTGATGAGGTTGGTGCTTGTGGAACAGGTGTATCGGGCGGTGAAGATTAACCGTGGGGAGCCTTATCATAAGTAAGGCGAACTTTTGAGGATTACCGCACAGCTAGCGACTGCAAAACAGGTTAGAACTATTATTCTAACAACAAACAGTCCCTCCAACTAGAGATATCACAAGGTGGCATTAGGACTAACAACAGTTGAAGTGAAACGCACATGTAAACTTATTTTCAATTTCCGCAGGCATGGAGCCTAGCGGATTTTTTTTATTAAACGATGAAATCTGTTGAATTAGGCAAAGACTCCGACGAAAAAGGCAAATACCACAGTATTCAATCCCCTATACTTAGAGTAAACATCCTACCGATAGGAAAGAAGCTTTTTGAAAATGCGTGTATGGGTTACACAAACGACAGGATTCATTGACATACAATAACAGAGGAGGGTCATTCATATGGGAAATAAAATGATTAGGGGACTCGTGTTCATTCTTGCATTTGCGATTGCCGGATACGCCATTGTTCAGTATGGCTTTCTTAACGCTAGTAATGCTGGACTTGTGTCTTTCAAATTGCAAAAGCCAAATTTTGAACTCGAACCATGGATATATGTGCTATACATCCATATTTTCACCGCGATATTTGCTTTGATTATAGGACCCTTTCAACTATTTATAACTCCAACAAATGCCAGAAAACGTTGGCATCGCCTGTTCGGGTACGTATATGTTTTTTCAATTATAGTTAGTGGGATCGTAAATGTGTATTTATCCATTTTTGCGACAGGAGGTTGGATTGCCGGGCTTGGGTTCATGTCGCTCGATGTACTGTGGGTTACGACTACGCTTATTGCAATAAGAAAAATTATAGCCAAAGACATCCAAGCTCATAAAGAATGGATGCTTCGCAGTTATGCGCTTACTTTTGCAGCGGTCATGCTTCGAATCTGGTTAACGCCGCTGATTATCCTGTTTGGCGATTTCGAGGCAGGCTTTCGGGCTGTTGCTTGGGTTTGTTGGGTTCCTAATCTGCTCGTCATAGAAGCTGTGATTTACAGAATGAGGTTGCGGCGGGAACAAGGATTTACAACTGCCACGCCAAAATGATCCATAAAACTGCGCATCCATAGCGCAGTTTTATTTTGTGTACGGTGAAATAGGTATGAGGATGGAATTGATTTATATTTGCTATTTCTAAGCTACGAGAAAATTTAAATTTCGCTATTGCCTATAAAGCTACTGATAGTTATAAAGCTTTTTTTCCTTAAGAAAGTCTAACATGTATATCCACCCGATTAATCCAAATAAAACAAATCCAAATGCATACAGCGATCCGTAAACGGGAATGAAATCAAGTATGGTTAAAGCAAATCTCTTTTTTAGCAACGGATAGAACATCGAAACGATAATAACGATGTAGAAAGCGAGACAAGAAAGAACTAAAAAGTAGGTTGCTTTTTTATATAATGTTTTTCGCTTCAAATAGGTAAGGAGATATGTGGTGTAAAGCACAATATTGCAAGCAAACAAAGTGACACCAATGTACTCGATAGGCTTGGAGAAAATCATACCGATCGCGATCAAGATGGGTCCTATAATATCGATAGCGACGACCCATGGATACCAGCTTTTCTTCGTCATGATCCGTCCCAGCATACCAATAAAAATCGGAACAATAGCAGATGAAAAATGAAAGTGAATCGAACTTAATGCATGGGTGTCAGGATTAGCTTGAAAGACGTTCAATTGATACTGATAAAGAGTAAACCAAATACCCCCGATAAAAAAGTAGATGAGTCCCGCGCCAATCGCCGTTTCTGCTATTTTTCCCTTATGTATCACTATATTGATTATCCCGTACATACAAAGCAGCCCTGTGAGCAATAGCCAACCCAGAGAAAGTGCGCCCGGTATAGATGTACCTTGTAACTCCCAAACTTTACTGCTCATCATAGAGGCTAGAACAAAAAGCGCGGCAGGGAATTGAAACAGCTTCACAGTAGTAAATATGATCCGTTGAGGAGTATTCTTTTCATCATATTTCAACAATAAAATAACTAGAGGTACAATAACAAAAGCGGCAAACAGTAAAAATTTTTCAACGAGTTCAAATTGGAAATAATCAAGAGAAAATATTACAATAATGATGATTGCACCTGGAATTATGGGTACGAATAATGATGTCATCCGTTTTTTCTGGAAACGACGCATGGAAGCTCCTTTCTAACTAGGCTTAACGTTATACTTACATCTATTTGGTTGTAAAGTATTCTTTGTAATAGTTGGAAGATGCTTTTTTAATAGTTTACCATAGTTATTCGCCGATAGACCTGTCCTATCGAGTCGTAGTGTAAGCAAGGATAAAGCCATCGCTAACCAGAACATTATAATTTCATGCGATATAAGATTATAGAGAATTAATAAAAGGATGAGTGATAACTATGAGTATCAGATATACCGACTATGTACGTATGAAAACAGGTCAATACCAGTCTGTAGGGAAATTTGGCGAAGATATTTATGTATTTGAGATGTTAACAGGTATAACGGACACCTCAGAGTTTCATCAGATTTCGAAGGAAGAATTCGATTCTTTTGAAATCTGGTCTGAAGAAGCACCCGAGTATCCAAAAACGTATGAAATCCTTGCACGTCCTGTGCTCTGTAGTGGTTATTTGGGAAAAGCGTATTTAGATCCTTCGTTGCTTCGTGATATGTAAATGGGTAAAATGATGTTTAATCATAAGCCATAAAAAATGATGTCGAAAGGATACGTTATGAAAAATTTTATTATTTTTGGAGCCAGTAAAGGATTAGGTGAAGCATTCGTTAAAGGACTACCCGAAAAAGGTGATCGTGTGTGGGTGGTTTCTAGAACGTACCCTAACCATTTGAATGTTGAAGATGGTATTGAAAAATATTGGATTGAAGCTGATTTGGCGAAACCTGATGCAAGCCATATCATTGCGAATACATTGAACGATGTTACTATAGATATATTGATATACAATGTAGGCATATGGGAGAGCAAAGGGTTCAGAGACGATTATGATTTTGAGCAAGATGATCCCGCTGAAATTGCGAACATTATCAATATCAATGTTACTTCTGCGATTACCTGTATACAGAAGCTTTTACCGAATCTGAAAAAGTCAGATAACGCCAAGATTTTCTTGATTGGTTCTACAGCAGGTCTGGAACATAATGATTTCACACAAGTCTCATTTACAGCTTCTAAATTTGGCTTGCGTGGTATTGGAAATTCGATCAGAGAGCATGTGAAGAAATATGGAATCGGTGTAACTTGTATAAATCCGGGTGAAATTGCAACCCAAATTCCCTTAGAAGATGGAATTGAAAAAGTATTGTCTACATATGGTGGAACCCAAATTCCCCTTCAAGATTTGATTTCTTTAGTCAAATGCGTGATGAATCTGTCCAAAGCTTCTTGTGTCAAAGAAATCAACATGCCGGCAATGTTAGATACAAATGGGTGATTGGCTCTAAAGAGAATGATCGTACGATAAAAGTAAAATTCTTTTTAAATAAACCACTCTATATTTATGAGTGGTTTTTATTTTATGGAAATCAATAAAAGGAATACTTGCTAAAGACTAGATAGGATACACTTAAAAGTAAATATGCTTACGACGAGCTAAAGGATAGTTAAATGAGAACGTCATGCATATATAGATTATTAGTGTAGGAAAATTGAAAGAAAAATACTTAGTACAAGGGATTGCGGAATACACCAAACGGCTGACACCTTATATTAAATTCCAGACGATTGAAGTGAATGACGAGAAAGCACCGGATATGTTAAGCGATGCGGAAGTGCAGATTGTAAAGGACACAGAAGGCGAATGGATACTGTCCTAGATCAAGCCAGATGCGCATGTGATTGCGTTGACGGATGGAAAGCTATGGAGTTGGGAAGATCTAGCAAGTGAACTGGATCGGTTAGGCATGTATGGTAGTAGTCATGTGGTGTTTGTGATCGGTGGAAGTCACGGGCTTGGGGATGAAGTGCTGAAACGTGCGCAACAGAAGTTATGTTTTGGACGTATGACGTTACCATATCAGTTGATGCGGTTGGTGTTAGGGGAGCAGGTGTATCGAGTGGTGAAGATTAATTGTAGGGAGTCTTATAATAAGTGAGTACAAATCAATATATTGTGAAAATTAAAAAATAGTAACTTAAATTTTAGTTACTATTTTTTAATTTTAGTTCAGTTATTAAGATCAAACATGATAATTAGTTAAAATAAACGTAAAAAATCTATTTAATGTTAATTACTGGATACTTCTTTGCATTTTTTATAATTTTTTCTTCTATAATCTGTTTTACGTCTAAGTCTAAATCAGAGCATAACATCAAAGAATAAATCAATACATCTGCAATTTCTTCACGAATGTTTTCTTTGTTTTTTTTGAGCGCTTCTTCATTATTTATCCACTGAAAGTCTTCTAGCAATTCTGCAGCTTCGATTGAGATAGAAATAGCCAAATCTTTCGGATTATGATATTGTCTCCAATCTCTTTCGTCTCTAAATTCATTAATTTTATGAATTAAAAATTGGATATCACTCATAAATGTTTTCTCCTTTTCAACTCTAGTAGTCTCTGTCTTAATTTAGGATCAGTTGCATAAATATATAGACCATAGATACCTCTTTTCATTAAAATATTTATATGATTTAAAATAATTTCTTCCTTAATTTTCTCGTTCTTCTCAAAAGAATAATCTGTTCTCGAAGCGAGTGCACCCTTGTCTTTATATTCAGAAATATTGATAATTAGTTCATTAATAGTTTCATCATAGCTTACTGAAGGACCTAAAATTACACCAACATAATTTAAATCAAAGCCTTGCACAGTATAAGTAGATCCAGTTTCGTTAATCGAATCAGCATTTTCAGCCCATGTCTTATCATAGCTAGTGCTATTCCAAGGCATATTGATGCCTTCCTCGTCAACTATATAAGTTGCTCCATCCTTTTTGTGTAAATAATCAAAAGTAGAGACTATACGGGCAAGACCAAATTCATTATCTTTATTTTTAATAGCTGTTTTAAAAGTTTCATTATCTTCAAAGATTTCAAGTTCGAAAGAGAAGTCTTCTACTATTGGTAAAGGAAGTATTTTTTTAGCTACAAAGTTATTAATCCAATCTATTGTTTCTCGAGTAGCATTCATTCTCATTTGGTTGGTAAGCTGTACAGTTTTTGTATGATAAGGATGTAAAATTTTATTTAATAGTTCTTTATTCCAATGGCTTTTAATTTTCAATACTTGTTTTAAGTCAAAAATTACAATAACTATTTTACTAAGTTTAATAATCTCATCTAATTGATTTGAATAATTAGAATTATTATAAGGATCTTCTTTTGTTAAAAGTAAATGAGCTTCGTCAATCAATACAATATCTGCAGATTGTCCTATTTTAATATTCTCATTAATAAACGATGTTGGCTTCATAAAATTTTTTTTCTTTAAGTTTGGTAAGCTATTAGCAATGTTTTTATATGTTTTTAACATTTCTGAATGATTTACCACTAGATAATTATTTGTTTTATATATAGAGGAGCTTGGATCTTTAGTTAAATCTTGGAGTGTATTGAAAAGAGAACTTAGTAACACACTTTTACCTGTTCCAGCATCCCCTTCAATTACAATTACATGTTTTCCCTCTTTTTGTATGAATTTTTTACAAAAATCGAGAATTTCATCTTTAATTTGTGCTTGCTGAGAAGAGAGTTCCTTATAAGGAGATAACTTATAAGTATCTTTGTTTATGAGATTTTCAAGAGTATCACTAACAATTTTTTCATCTCTAAGTCTTTGCCAAATTAAACTAAACAATTCCTGATCGTAAAATGATTTTTGATAATAGTCATGCATAACTCTAGATCGAGTTTGACTTATATTTTGAAGCTCATAATGATTATCTGCGATGAAGTAATTAATGAGATTGGTCTCAATATTATAAGTAGCTGACTGATTGAATTTACGATGTCCAATTAAAATGGAACGATTTAAACTTTTTCTTTTCTTGCTATCTTTATGATTTTTAAGACGTTTTATAATTTGAACAGTTTGTCCAATGTAAGCAGTTCGTCTTTTTTTATCCGTATAAAGTATATATACAATTGGATAATTGATTAAGTGTGGTAGTGTTACAATATGGCTATTGGGGAGAGGGAATTCTCCCTTTTCAAATATAAGTTTATCCATAATATTCTTAAATTCCTCGTTTTTTTAATGTAATAATATCATATTTTATAATCGAACGTTTTGAAGTTAAGTTTCTTTGCCTAAATGCTCTATTTTTTAATTTATAATAGTTATAAGAAAAGAAAAATCAGTAAAATAATAAGTAATATACTGGAAAATTAATGAATTTTACAAAAAAATAAGTATTAAAAACTTAAATAATTATAGGTTACAGAATAAGTAAAGAATAGTCTTGTTATCTCAGAAAAATATTATTTTCAATCTCTAGTGATGATACAATCACAAATCAATTGTACTTACCCGTAAACCGTGTTACTCTGAGGAGTGGCAAACTCCAAAGTTACGGTCGGCAAGACTTCTTATACAATCATCACCATTTTAGCTATACAGAAAGGTAACACTATGATAAAAGTTGAAGATTTATCCTTCTCGTTTCCTCAGAAAGAGCTTTACAATCATATTTCATTTACGCTTGAAGAAGGACAACATTGTGCTTTTATCGGAACAAGTGGCAGTGGAAAAAGTACCTTGATCGATATCCTGATGGATGTGGAAAGGTATTTGTTTGAAGGCAAATTAGAGATTGATCCAGATTGCAAAATCGGGCTGGTCAGTCAGTTCTCGCAAGTCGATAAAACCAAAGAAGTGACGGTTTTTGAATATATCGCAGAAGAATTTATAAAGATACAAGATGAGATTACGGCGATTTATGCTGAAATGGCAACGACATCCGATATGGAAGCGCTGATGGAAAAGCATCAATTGGCTTCAGACGCATTCGATGCGATGGATGGGGACAACTTTGAAAGTACAATTAATAAGCAGTTGAATCTAGCGAACCTCATGAAGATCAAAGATCTAAACGTATCCGACTTGAGCGGTGGCGAATTCAAATTGATTCAAGTGATGAAGGAAATGCTTCAGCGTCCAGACTTGATGATTATGGATGAACCGGATGTATTTTTAGACTTTGAAAACCTGAATTCATTGAAAAAATTGATCAATTCTCACAAAGGTATGCTACTTGTGATTACGCATAATCGCTACCTATTGAATCATTGTTTTAACAAAATCATCCACCTTGAAAATACAGAACTGCAAGAGTTTGACGGGCGCTATATTGATTATAACTTCTCCCTTCTTCAGACTAAAATCGAGTTACAAGAATTGACTGTTGCTGAAGCAGAAGAGATTGAGCGCAACGAGAGCATCGTCGATAATCTTCGAGAAATCGCAACGTACAATTCAGAAGCATCCCGTGGTAGAGCGCTCAAAGCTAGAGTGAGGTTTACTGAACGATTGGAAGCACGTCGACTCAAAGCACCATTTGTAGATATTAAACAACCGGATATTCGTTTAGATATCGATCATGAAATTGAAAGTAGATTTGCGATCAATGTTCGTGATTATAGCGTTTCTTTTGACGAACTGCTTTTGGAAAATGTAAGCTTCAAAATAAAACCTAGAGATAAAGTCGCTCTAATCGGTCCCAACGGTACAGGGAAAACGACGTTGCTTCGAGACATTTTCCATAATAACAAAGAGTCTATTGATATCAAACCAGATGCCAAAATGGCGTATTTATCTCAATTCCAGGGCGAAATGCTTCAAGATTCCAATACAATTTTGGATGAATTTATCGAAGCAGGATTTAAAACGTATGAGGAGATTATAGCGTATCTTGCAGACTACGGTTTTGCAGGCGAAATTCTGAATCAGAAGATCGAATCGTTATCCGGTGGCGAAAAAAACTTGCTTCAATTGGCTAAAGTCTCTGCTAGTCATGCAAACATCTTGTTTTTAGATGAGCCGACAAGCCATTTAGACACCTATACACAGATTGCACTGGAAAAAGCGATTGCAGATTATAAAGGTGCTATTATTATGATTTCGCATGATTTCTATTCGGTTGTAAATGGTATGGATTACGTGTTGATCATTGAAGATAAAACGGTTAAAAAAATGAGTATGGACGAGTTCAAACAGATGATTTATGATAGCCATTTTGATAAAGGCTATTTGGAAGCGGAAAAAAATAAAAAAGCAGTTGAAATGAAAATAGAATTGGCGTTAAAAGATACGAATTTTGAACTGGCTAAACGTTTGGCAGATGAACTAGAAGAATTAATTAAGTTGGTTTAATGGATAGCGATATGATTAGAGTGAATAAGCTCTAGTTCCACTATGAAATAAGATAATAGAACAACCTCTATACAACAAAAAGACACTGGTACATCACATCGCAGTGTCTTTTTGCTATATACATTTAGTTATAGCTTTAATGCCATTTTTTCGTTATATATTCGATCATACAGAGTATAGTAGAGTAAGTATATTGCGATTGTTTTCATACAGAAAAGCAAACTGCATCCGTAGAATGTTGAACATTCTTTTTTAAGAAAAGAGGGATATACCAATGAACATCTATTGTCAGGGGATTTTTAAGCAGATGGATATGGCTGTCGATTCTGTGATTAAGCTAATGAACACATTGAGTAATGAAGATCTGAACATTAGACCCACCGCAGAGAAAATATCGATCGGCGAATTGCTTGCGCATATGTCTGTACTTTGCAAAGCGGACTTTCTGATCGGGAAAGGTGTCTCTGAGGAAGAGATCGATCTTTTTTACGAAGAAGCAGAACCTGCACCTAATCTGAATGCGATCGCAGAGGCGTTATTGCATCATTATGATTTTCTCAAAGAAGGCATAGCACAGCTAGAAGAATCAGAGCTTTTGCAACAAACTACAGCATTCTGGGGTGGAACGCATTCCCGTTATGAATGGCTTCTGGATACCCAAGCACATTTCTACCATCATCGTGGACAGTTGCATGCAATGCTAGTGCATGTGTTGAAGCGGGAGCCGAATGTGCAGTTGTTTGAATAAAATAAGGTTTTGTATATTTACCGATATCCTTAGATTAATTCATCGTACTTACTTCCAGACCGTGACATTTAAAAACATGATCAGGATTATTTTTGACTTCGTGTTCCTGAAGATCGTACATCGCTAGTTTGTAGTTGATTTCTTCTAAATGTTTTAGTTCTTTTTCAATATGCTTTTGTATTTCTAATTTATGATCTTTCAACATGTCTTGTCTTTCTACAAAAGTGATATTCCCCGCTTCAAAAAGCTCTTTATATTCTTTTATTTTAGCAATAGACATGCCAGTTTCTCGAAGGCAACGAATAAAAGAAAGCCAGTCTATATTTTGTTCAGTGTAGATTCGTCTTCCTTTTTCATCACGAGATATGTTTGGTAGTATGCCCTGATCTTCATAAAAGCGCAGTGTTTTTGCAGATATATTTACATTTTCGACTACATAATTCATAGAATACCTCATATTATTTGTCTCCACCTTTAGTTACAGTTACTGTAACCTAATCATAGCACGAAAATGAATTAGAAAACTAAAATAGTTATTATAGCGCTATAAAAAATTATCCTTTACTTGCCCTTAGGACAACCTAATACAATAAGTATTGTTCAGAAAATAAAAAACAAAGAGGGCTAAACATATGAATAAAAAATATAGCAAGTTATTTGATTCCTTTACTTTTAAAAGTGGAGTGACTATCAAGAATAGAGTGGTTATGGCACCAATGACCACATGGGCAAGTAATGAGGATCTTACTGTTTCGGATGAAGAAATTAGGTATTACCAACAACGTGTAAATGGTGTTGGACTTGTGATTACAGGATGTACGCATGTGACACCGAATGGACAAGGATTTACACATGAGTTTGCTGGATACAGTGATGAATTTATTCCTAGTTTGCATCAATTAGCGAACGCCGCTAAAAGTGGAGGAGCCCCTGCGATCTTACAGATTTTCCATGCAGGCAATAAAGCTTTGCCTGGATTGGATGTGGTTAGCTCGAGTGAATCGCTACCTGAGGTAACGGCTCTTGGATCAACAGTAGCAGCAAGAAAATTATCACACGAAGAAATTCTTGAGATGATTCAAGCCTTTGGAGATACCACAAGAAGAGCGATTGAAGCAGGATACGATGGTGTTGAGATTCACGGAGCGCATGGATTTTTAATTCAAAACTTCTGGTCGCCTTCGACTAACCAACGGACAGATCAATGGGGTGGTACGCTTGAGAAAAGGTTGCGTTTTCCATTGGCTATTATTGAAGAAATTAAATCTGTTATTGCAAAGCATGCTACCAAGCCTTTCATGCTAGGATATCGCTTATCGCCAGAAGAATCATCTAAATCAGATGGATTGCGTATGCAAGATACGTATGAATTAATCGATTTTCTGGTAGAACAAGATCTGGATTATATCCATGCTTCGTTAGATCATTTGTCTTCCAAGCCAGTAGATGCTCAAGATGATAAAACAAGACTTGAATTGATTCTGGAAAAAGCAAATGGTAGAGTTCCTGTAATGGCAGCTGGTTCTGTTATTACAGCAGATCAAGCAATGGCAAATGTAGAATCAGGATTACCATTAATTGCGCTTGGACATACATTACTTATGAATCCTGATTGGGTAGAAAAAGTAGAAAGCGGACGTGAGTCTGAGATCACTTCCGAACTCGATCCTTCCCAAGTACAACTTCCTGAAAAACTTTGGAATATTATTCATGGTATGCCCGGTTGGTTTAATGTTCGTTCATAACGTAAGATAAATATAACAAGTATATGAAAAAGAGAACTTTCTTAGGTGAGTTCTCTTTTTTATTGTTTACTGAGATACATAAATTTGACTACGATTGGAGAAAATAATAGGGGATGATGAGGATTTAGTAGAGATTGATCCTGTAAATGAAGTAAATGAATAAATACGAATGAGCGAATAAAAAATAAGTAAAATCCATATTTCTCTATGTTTTCCGATTAGATACCTCCTCAACGGGTAAAAAATAACAAAAGGAAGAGGAGGAATATAATGCTTAATATGAAATCAAAAGGGAAAATGATTACAGTTGCTTTATTACTCGCTTTACCTCTATCTACAGCTACAGGAACGATCCAATCGTTAACTTTAGGACAGACGGCTGTTGCGGCTTCATCTTCTACAACTGCTACTACAGCGAAGCTTACAGACTCTTTGAAAGGTGGCTATACCGTTGCAGCTACCAAGCTAGATGTACCTTGGTCTATACAGTTCTCTGGCAATACCGTCTATATCACACAACGTGGTGGAGGCATTGTCCAGATTAAAAACGGTAAGCAAACGGTACAAAAAGTACAGACTAAAAAGCCACTTCGTGTTGTAGGTGAAGCAGGGCTGACAGGCTTCGTACTCGATCCTAAATTTACTAAAAATAAAATGGCTTACATCTACCATGCGTATGAGAAAAATGGTGAAGGATTCAACCGAATTGTCAAAGTGAAGTTAGTCGGCAATGTCTGGAAAGAACAAAGCAAGCTAGTGGAAGGCATTCCCGGCGGGCGTATTCATGAAGGTGGACGTTTAGCGTTTGGCCCAGACGGTATGTTGTATAGTACAGCCGGTGAAACGAATCGCAGAGAGCTTTCTCAAGATCTGAAAAGCTTAGGTGGCAAAATTCTGCGCATGACATCTACAGGCAAAATCCCTAAAGACAATCCGATCAAAAATTCATATGTCTATGCTTATGGACTACGCAACTCGCAAGGGATCGCATGGACATCTGACGGCAAGTTATATGCATCCGATCATGGTCCAAGTGGCGCTCCCATCCCGGGCGGTGGCACAGATCGCACAGGTCTGGATGAGATGAATCTGATTAAGCCCGGTTCCAACTATGGCTGGCCTAAGGTTATGGGCAACGAAACCGCACCAAATATGGTTTCTCCGCTCTATGTCGCTAGTTCCAAAGCGATCGCTCCATCCGGTATCGCTACAACACCAGATGATACGATACTTGTTGCGACACTGGCAGGTAAAAGTCTGAAAGAATTTGACCCTGTTTCCAAAAAAATGACTGATATCTTAACAGATGTAGGACGTGTCCGTGATGTAGCGGTACACAACGGTAAGATTTATGTGATCACCAACAACACCGCAGGCGGAACACCAGAGAAGAATGATGATCGCTTGCTGATTTTAAAATAAACCATAAAAAGAAGCGATTAGGGTAGATTATCTTGCTCTGATTGCTTCTTTTTCATTTTATTTAGGTGAAGTGTTATGATGAAATTTAATACAGTCTGAAAGGAGTACCTATGAAGAGCACAAAATTAATTATGGTTGAAGGTCTTATGGGTGCAGGCAAAACGTCTACTGCTTCTTTTCTCCAAAAATACTTGGAGCAACAGCATATACAAGCGAGTTTATTTCTTGAAGGCGATCTGGATCATCCTGTGGATTTTGAAAGTGTAGCTTGTCTAAATGAGGACGAATATCAATCGTTGTTACAACAGTTTGGACATGATAAAGAGTGTATTCAGCAAATGGTTCATTCGCAAGGATCCAATCATTTTTTCTTTTATCAAAAAGCAAAACAGATATTAAACGATACATTTCCAGATGATCTATATACATATATAGCAACTTACGATATTTACGAATTACCATTAGCTAGACATTGCGAATTGCTTTTACAGAGTTGGAGAGACTTTGTAGATCGTGTAGCTGACAAGGATGAAGTGGTTGTTTTGGAATGTTGTTTTTTTCAAAATCCAATGTGTATGTTATTAGCCAAAAGTAATGCCGATCAGGCAGTCATTACGCAGTATATTCTTGAGCTTGCTGATATTGTTAAGCGACTTCAACCTGTGCTTATTTATCTATATCAAGAAGATATCAGTAGAACACTACATCGAGTGAGTGCAGAACGATCCTCTGAATGGTTAGACTTTGTCATCTGGTATTATACAGAACAAGAATATGGCAAAGCCCATCAATTAAGCGGGGTAGAGGGACTGATAGAATGTCTGCAAGTGCGAAGAAGATTGGAATTAGAGATTTTGGAGCAGTTACATATAGACAAACTGTTCATCGATAACTCAGCACTGAATAGGGAACAAACAGAGCAAGAACTTATCGATTATTTAGATAAATAATCGATAAAAAAAGAGATTCTCCTAAATCCAAAGCGTAGGAGAATCTCTTTTTTATATTGAATGACTTTATTCTACATAAAATAATCACTACACCGTAACACCACTTCCATGATACCGTCCCTTCGGCACGACCAATGGCGAACCTGAGATGGGATCTTCGATCACGGTACAATCCAATCCGAAAATCTCTTTCACCCGTTCACTGGTGACCACTTCCATAGGAGAACCTTCTGCAACCAGCTTGCCCGTATGGAGAGCAAAGATATGATCTGCATACCGTGCCGACAAGTTGATATCATGAAGTACCATCACAATCGTAGTGCCATGCTTGCGATTCAGATCGGTCAACAGATCGAGAATCTCTACTTGATAGGTGATATCTAGAAACGTGGTCGGTTCATCCAGAAATAAAATATCCGTTTGTTGCGCGAGTGCCATCGCGATCCAGACCCGTTGACGTTGTCCGCCAGACAGCTCGTCGATATTATGATTAGCGAATTGCGTAATATCCATAATCGTCATCGCTTCTGCAACAGCTTCATAATCTTTTTTACTCCAGCTTCCGAACATCTTCTGATGAGGGAACCGTCCTCTACCGACTAGATCAGCAACAGAGATGCCTTCTGGCACGATAGGAGACTGGGGAAGCAGTCCGATAATGAGGGCTAAGGCTTTGGCAGGGAATTTACTTATCGGCTTACTATCCAGTGTTACGTGACCGGAAGTAGGCTTGATCAATCGAGCTAATGTTTTGAGTAGCGTCGATTTACCACAACCATTTGAACCGATGATTACACTGATTTGGTGACTCGGTATCGTGAGGTCTACGCCGTGAATAACGGTTTTATTTTCATATCCTGCTACTAATTGTTCCGCTTGAAAAAGATGTGTCGGCTTCATTATAGTTCCCCCTTTTGATTCATTCGGATCAGCAAGAAGATCAGATAAGGCGCTCCGAGTAATCCAGTAATGATACCTACGGGGAATCTGTACTCAAACGCAAATTGTCCGATCAGATCGGCAGCTAGCACTAGATTCACACCGACCAATCCTGCGGGCATAATATTAGACGAACCTACGCCTACTAATCTTTTGGCAATTGGCCCAGCTAGAAAGGAGACAAAAGCAATCGGCCCTGTAGTCGCTGTCGCAATCGCCACCATACAGACCGAGCTCACAATCAGCGCAATCCGTGTGTGATCCGTGTTCACACCTAATGAGAAAGCAGATTGCTCTCCTAATTCTAAGATGCTCAAGTGCTTGCTAAGTCCAATAATTAGCGGTGAACAGATCAGCACAATAATGATCAGTGGCGGTAATTCACGCATCTGCGAACCGTTCAGACTACCTGTTAACCACCGAAGGGCTGAAGGAATATCTTGTTGAGCACTGATCAATAACAGATAAGAAATCACTGCATCCAACATTGCCTGAATACCGATACCAATCAGAATTAAACGTCCAATCGAAAAGACTTTGCCTCTAGATAATACATAAATAAAAATAACGGTAATCAGCCCTGCAACCACAGAAGCAATCGAGATCACTGCATTACTAGCATGAAGAATCACAATACAGAATACAGCCGCGGCGCTTGCACCTGAGGTAATCCCGATCACATTGGGATTCGCCAGCGGATTACGTAATATCGTCTGAAACGTATAGCCAGCTACGCCAAAAGCAAAGCCTGCAAACAGCCCTGCTAACATACGTGGTAAACGAATCGTACTGACTGCAAAGGATACACCTTTGATCTTTTCTCCTGACAATGCGCGGAGAACATCTCCAAGTGGATAAATCGTATTGCCAAGTAACAACATCGCGACACATAAACCAACAGCAATCATAGCGAGCAGACTTGTCACCATTAACCAGCGGCGATGTCTTTGCCGTCTGCCTGCTTGGATAAATTCAATCGCAGCTTGGCTCATAATGAACGCACTTTCGAGCGCATCGCTACTACGATTAAGATAGGAGCCCCTATAAAGGCAGTGACGATTCCCACTTCAAGCTCACCCGGATTACTGATCAGTCTGCCGCCGACATCAGATACCGTCAAAATAATAGCGCCTGTGATCGCAGACATAGGAATCACAAACCGCAAGTCGGCTCCCAGAATCAGCCGTATCACATGAGTAGCAAGTAGACCAACAAATCCTATCGGGCCAGCAAGTGCAGTCGCTGCTCCACATAATAAAACTCCTGCCAAAGCGGCGATCAATCGTAGGGTGCCCGTACGTACACCAAGACCTGTAGCCACATCATCACCAAGTGCTAACGCATTTAGTGCAGGTGCAGTGATAAAGCCAATCAATAAGCCGACCGCCAAAAACGGGATAAAGGTAGCTATCGCACTCCAATTTGCAGAGCCGACGCTACCTACTTGCCAGAATCTAAATTGATCCATCACATACGAGCGAGGAATCATAATCGCTGTTACGAGTGAAGATAGAGCCGCACTGGTTGCTGCCCCGGCTAAGACCAGCTTGATCGGTGTAGCTCCGCCACGACCCATCGAACCAATCCCGAATACAAATACCGCGGTGATCGCTGCTCCAGCCAGAGCTAACCAGATATACTGATTAGCATGACTGATATTAAGAAAAGCGATCCCAAAAACCACAAACAAGGACGCCCCTGTATTCACTCCTAATATACTGGGATCAGCAATCGGATTACGGGTGACTGCTTGCATCAATGCACCGGATACGCCAAGAGCTGCTCCACAACATAAGCTGAACACTGTGCGAGAAATGCGTTTACGTACAATATTAGCGCCGTAACTATCGACATTCGGATAAAATAACCCGTCTATTAATTCGTGCCATCCTATTGATCTTGAACCCAAGACCAGAGAGGCAATAGCAGTGAACCCGAGCAAGATCAAGCAAATGATCAGCACCCATACGAAGTTTTTAGGCATATGTGAGTGTAAGTGTTTCTCATTTGAAAGAGTTGAACTATCCATTTACTTTATCAGCAGCAGCACCGATTAATTTCAAATATTCATCGATGGTGTATGAAATCGAAAGTGGATTAGGTGTTCCAGCAGCTACCAAAGGAGTATCGCTTGTGATAAATGCTACTGAACCTCTTTGAATCGCAGGAATTTTACCAAGCAATGGATCTGCTTTGACGGCTTGATACAATTTGTCATCGCCATATCCAATTAAGATATCGGCATCATTTAATACTTCTGCATTTTCAGCACTCAAGTTTAAAGAATAGCTTTTTGGATCTTTGATTTCTTTTGTGATACTTGCTGGAGCATCCATGCCTAATTCTTTTAAGAACGATACACGAGAATCAGCAGGTGTATAAATATGAAGTTTGGACATATCCGTATCGGAGAAATTCACCCATACGACTGTTTTACCTTTGATTTGCGGATAAGCACTTAGCTTGTCGTTGACTAATTTTTCGGTATCTTTGATCAATTGTTCGCCTTGCGCTTTCATACCCATTCCTGTCGCATTGAGCAATACTTGTTCACGCCAAGTGGTTGCCCAAGGAGCTGTTGGATAAGCGACAACAGGAGCAATCTGACTGAGTGTATCGTAATCTTCTTGCGTAATACCAGAGTATGCTGCAAGAATAACATCTGGATTAGAATCGGAAATCGCTTCAAAATCTAGACCATCGGTATCTTGGAAAACGTTCGGATTTTTCACACCAAGCTCATCTAGCTTTTTGGCTGTCCATGGCAAAAGTCCACTACCATCTTGAACTCCAAAGTTCGCTGCTGAAAAGCCGACAGGGACCACACCTAGAGCCAATGCTACATCTTGGTTCGCCCATTGTACTGTAGCTACACGTTCAGGTTTGCTTTCGATCACAGCCTCGCCTAGAGCATGCTTGATCACGATTGGATACTCTGTTGTATCTGCTGGTGTAGCGGCTGCCTCTGTATTCGTTGTTTCTGTTGGAGCTGGAGTTGTTGTAGAAGCCGCTTGGTTGTTGGAACAACCAACGAGAGCAACAATCGACATGATTAAGATCAGTACCGCGGTAAAAGATAATTTCTGTCTAGTATTCATAGTGATCCCCTTTCGTACCCGAACATGATTGTTAATGGTACTTAGTCTCTGATTTTGGTGTTGATTATCTTAAATGAGTAAACTCAAATGAAATATAAGCATATGTAATACATGATAATGATTATCAACCTCAATAATATAGCGTTTTATCTCTAGTAGTGTCAATGAAAAAGTGGCAATTTAATAAGGAAATTCATCATATTTCTTCACTTTTCGCTAAAGTATGTAAGCATTGTTATAATAAACTTTTTTACATCATAAGCAGGTAGTGGTTTACAATATATTTATAGATATTTCAATGAAATCGTAGATGATTAATCTCAAGAAAGCAGGATATTATAAAATGACAGAACAGCACCAACAACGTTACCGTTTTAGTGAAGCACCGATATGGAGTCTGCAACGCAAATATTACGAGGATGCAGGCTTAGAAGCATGGAGAAATGATCAAGTTCCTCAATACATTACAAGTAATCCTGCTACAGCGATTGCTTATGCTGAAATGATTTTTGCTTTTTTACAAGATCAGATGAATCAAGGATTAGGTGCAGAACCTGTCTATATTGTCGAACTGGGAGCAGGAGCAGGTCGTCTGGCTTACCATGTCTTATATGAATTGCAGAAGTTAAAAGAATACGCAGGCATTGATGTACCAGAGTATCACTATGTCATGACAGATCTGGCAATGAATAATGTGATCGGCTGGAGAGAACACTCTGCATTACAGCCATTTATCGAGCAAGGGATTCTTGATTTTGCTCAATTTGATGCCGTGCAAAGTGATTCGCTTCATTTAACCGTATCAGGGAAAGTCATTCAACAAGGTGATCTTACACAACCGCTCCTGATTATTGCAAATTACTTCTTCGATGCGATTCCGCAGGAATTGATCTACGTGGACGAAGGCAGTATTTATGAAGCTGATGTGTATATTGAATATTCCAAAACAGGTGCTGAATTTGAAGCACTGACTACTTCTCAACAACTCAATCATATTCATTTGAGTTATGAATATCGCAAAGCACCGGAGTATGAGCAAGATGATTATATCTATCGTGATCTAATTGCGATCTATCAAGAACGTCTGGAAGATGCACATATCTTATTTCCCAAAGTGGGACTGGAGTGTCTGGATCGTCTGGATGCTTTATCTCAATCAGGCTTTATGTTGCTGACCGCAGATAAAGGCGATCATTTGATCGAAAATTGGGAATTTGCAGAACCGCCTGAATTGGTGTTGCATGGTAGCTTTTCTTTAATAGCGAATTACCATGCTGTCCAGTATGTGTTCGAGCAAAAAGGAGCAGAGATTCTATTTGTTCCGCATCATTACAACAACATCAATGTGGGTTGTATTTTACATGTAGCACAGCCCAAAACATATACGAATACACGATTAGCCTATCGCCGTTCAGTCGAACGCTTTGGCCCAGACGATTTCTTTAGTCTAAAAATGTGGATCGATCGTCATCTGGATGAGTTAGGGATGCAACAAATTTTAAGCTTTTGGCGCTTAGGTGGATATGATGCGGAGTTCTTTATTCAGACGACCAAGCAAATTTCTGCATTATTACCCGAAGCCAATGACGAAGAGAAGAAAGACCTCTGGATGGGGATTCAGAAAATGTGGTCAGCATTCTATGTGATGCCACAACGATATGATCTGGCACTGGATGCCGGTCTGATTTTATTTGAAATGGATATGTTCCAGGAAGCGAAGCAGTATCTAGAAATATCGGTTGCTCAAGAGCAAGAGGAAGTCGTGTCTACTGTATATTACTGTCTGGCGATTGCGTGTCTGGAACTGGATCTAATGGATCAAGCCGAAGAGTACTTGAAGCAACTACTTGTTCTTGAACCGGATCATGAAGAAGCATTGGCATTAATGTCGGTATTGATGGCGGAAGAATAATTACGAATCTAACCCGTTATAGAGCTACAACAAGAAGAAGCATTGAAGAGTGTTTTAATCTCTTTGATGCTTCTTTTATTTGTCTATAAACAGACAATGTTATGTATTATGTCGAACTTGTACGTACATATTTTAAAGATTTGAGTACTTGTCTAAAATTATTACGATTTATACATATATCAACTTATATAAGTCGTTAAATGATCCGAAAAGGCTTGAATAAAGCATTTAATTAAGGATGTATATTTTATTTTTACTATAAAAAGAGTGTCTATATCACTTCTCATAGAAGACAAAGAGATATTTTTTATCTTTTTTTGATTTAAAAAGGGATCTTACATTGACAAATGTACGTACAAAAAATATACTGTAACTGTTACAAAAAGAAAACGCATTCTTTTTAAAAAGAATATTGGAGATTACCATACTTATAGATAATGTAGCGACTTTATTTTGAAATATATGCTTAATCCGTACGACTAACGTATCAACACCAAACTGCACTATAGAGAGGGGACTACATGAGCATGAGTCATGTGGATATGAAAGAAGCGATTATGAACGGAGAGACTTCGCTCGGGATTGAATTTGGCTCCACACGGATCAAAGCGGTCTTGATCAATAAGCAATTTGAGACTATCACATCGGGAAGTTATGAATGGGAGAATTTGTTGAAAGACGGATTCTGGACATACGATCAAGCGGATATTATTACAGGGATGCAGACAGCTTATCGTGAAATGAAGCAAGAAGTAGAGCGTCAATATGGAATCACGCTACAGACGGTAGGTTCAATTGGATTCTCTGCCATGATGCACGGCTATGTAGCACTGGATCAACAAGGCGAATTACTGGTTCCTTTCCGCACATGGCGTAATGCGACAACAGGTGTAGCAGCCAAAGAATTAACTGAACTGTTCCAATTCAATATTCCAGAACGTTGGAGTATCGCCCATCTGTACCAAGCGATTCTGAATCAAGAAAGTCATGTACCTCAGATTGCATCGTTAACGACATTAGCAGGATACATACACTGGTTGTTAACAGGCAATCAAGCGGTGGGAATCGGCGATGCGTCCGGTATTTTCCCGATTGAAGAGTCTGCGCATAATTACCATCCATCCATGTTGGCTCAATTTAATGAATTGATTGCAGATAAAGGATACGCATGGAAAATCGAAGATTTGTTACCGAAAGTGTATCGTGCAGGAGAGCAAGCGGGTCTGTTAACAGAAGCAGGTGCTCAATTACTCGATACTACCCAAACGTTGCAGGCGGGTATTCCATTTTGTCCGCCAGAAGGCGATGCAGGTACAGGAATGGTTGCCACCAATAGTGTAAGAAAGCGCACTGGTAATATTTCTGTTGGTACTTCGGTATTTGCGATGATCGTACTGGAAAAAGAATTGTCTAAAGTTCATCCAGAGATTGATATCGTAACGACACCAGACGGTAGCCCTGTCGGAATGGTGCATGCTAACAACTGTTCTAGTGATATCAATGCATGGTTAGGATTGTTCCGTGAATTTTCCGAAGCGATGGGATACGAAGCCGATAATGCCAAGCTATTCAGCGTAATGTTCAACAAAGCGCTTGAAGCTGATCCAGATGGCGGTGGACTTCTTAGTTACGGTTATTATTCTGGAGAAAATATTACAGGTATTGAAAAAGGTCGTCCGCTATTTGTCCGTTCACCTGAAAGTCGCTTCAATCTAGCGAACTTTATGCGTACTCATCTATTCTCTGCATTTGGTGCATTGAAGATCGGAATGGATATTTTGACCAAAAATGAAAATGTAGCGATAGATAGTATTCTTGCTCATGGCGGTCTATTCAAAACACCTGTAGTCGGACAGCGAATCGTTGCAGCAGCAATGAATGTACCGATTTCGGTAATGGCGACAGCTGGTGAAGGTGGAGCATGGGGAATGGCACTATTAGCTTCTTATATGATCAACAAAGACGAGCAGGAAAGTCTGGATATCTTCTTGGAACAAAAAGTATTTCATGATGTTGTCGGTGAACAAGTACAGCCAGATGCAACCGATGTGAAAGGGTTCGAAGCCTTTATCGAGCGTTATCAGCAAGGATTGGCTATCGAACAAGCGGCTGTAGATCATTTGTTAGAGAACGGGAGGAACTAAGCATGTTAGAGCAGTTAAAAGAAGAAGTCTATCAAGCAAATCTAGAATTACCGAAGCATGGATTGGTCAAATTTACATGGGGAAATGCCAGTGCTGTCGATCGGGAAAGTAATCTATTTGTGATCAAGCCAAGCGGTGTCGATTATGAAACGATGAAGCCTAGCGATATGGTGGTTGTTGATCTGGATGGCAATGTGGTTGAAGGCGATATGAGACCTTCTTCGGATACAGCGACTCATGCAGTTCTGTACAAGCATTATCCGCAAATTGGCGGCATTGTGCATACCCATTCCACATGGGCAACAATTTGGGCACAAGCGGGTCTGGATGTGCCTGTAATGGGAACGACACATGCAGATACATTCTATGGTGCTGTACCTTGTGCACGCTTCTTGAACCAAGCAGAGATTGATCGTGGATATGAAGCGGAGACAGGGAATGTCATTATCGAAACGTTCGAACAACGTGGACTTGATGTCATGGCGATTCCAGCTGTATTGCTTCATGGTCATGCACCATTTACATGGGGGAAAGATGCGAAGTCTGCTGTAGTGAATAGTGTTGTGCTTGAAGAAGTCTGCAAAATGAATCTATATGCACGTCAATTGAACAACTTTGCTAAAGAATTGCCACAGAATATTCTGGATAAACATTATCTGCGCAAACATGGTAAAGATGCGTATTACGGGCAAAAATAATCCACTGGAATTTTTAGGCATACAGAAAATACAGGATCAGTTAGAGGTCTATTAACTTTAATCATATTAATGAAAAGAGGATGAAATCATATGTCAGCAACTAAACAATTTTGGTTCGTAGTCGGTTCACAGCATTTGTACGGAGAAGAAGCACTAGGACAGGTTAAAGCAAATGCACAAAAAATCGCAGACTCGTTAAACGCTAGCGGAGTATTGCCGTATCCATTGGTATTGCAAGATTTGGCAGTAACCGCAGACAAAATCACCAGCATTATGAAAGAAGTCAATTACCGTGATGAAGTCGCTGGTGTAATCACATGGATGCATACTTTCTCTCCTGCAAAAATGTGGATTCGTGGTACGAAATTGCTACAAAAACCATTGCTTCATTTGGCAACACAATACAATGAGAGTATTCCATGGTCTACGATTGATATGGACTTTATGAACTTGAACCAAGCGGCGCACGGTGATCGTGAATACGGATTTATCAATGCTCGTCTAGGGAAACAAAACAAAATCGTGGTTGGATATTGGGAGCGTCCAGAAGTGCAACAACAGATCGCAGACTGGATGGATGTTGCGTTTGCTTATAACGAAAGCTTTAATATTAAAGTTGCTCGTTTTGGCGACAACATGCGTAATGTGGGTGTAACCGAAGGCGACAAAGTTGAAGCACAAATTCAATTTGGCTGGACAGTCGATTATTACGGTATTGGCGATCTTGTAGAATACGTTAATGCTGTGACTGAACAAGAAATCGATGAATTACTTGCTCAATATAAAGAATTGTATGACTTTGAATATGGTACGTACAGTCAAGAAGCTTGGGAAGCAAGTGTACGTGTACAAGTAAGTTATGAGATCGCAATCAAGCGTTTCTTGGATAATGGTGGTTACACAGCATTTACGACTAACTTTGAAGACTTGCACGGCATGAAGCAACTTCCAGGTCTTGCGGTTCAACGTTTGATGGCGCAAGGGTATGGTTTTGCAGGTGAAGGGGATTGGAAAACAGCAGCATTGGATCGCCTGATGAAAGTGATGAGCCACAATGAAAATACAGGCTTTATGGAAGATTACACGTATGAAATGGCTGAAGGTCAAGAAGCGATCTTGCAATCTCATATGTTAGAAGTTGATCCGACTCTTGCGAGTAGCAAACCGAAAGTAGTTGTATCTCCACTAGGCATCGGCGATCGCGAAGATCCAGCTCGTCTTGTATTTGATGGTAAAGCAGGCGAAGGTGTTGTTGTATCCATGGCTGACTTTGGTACTCATTACAAATTGTTGATCAACGAAGTGTCTGCATTCGAGCCTACGGTTCCTGCACCGAACTTACCGGTCGCACGTGTACTATGGCAAGTAAAACCTAACTTCCAAGACGGCGTACGTGCTTGGATCGAAAATGGTGGCGGTCATCATACAGTTGTATCGTTGAACCTTACAACAGACCAAATCGTAACCTATGCGAAATTAGTGAACTTGGATTACGTTATTATTAAATAAAAATGGTAAATAGCTGATTGATCTATGGATGAATTATAAAAAGTAAGATCACATGCAAAGTCGGAGTTCATCTCCGACTTTTTGCGTTTTGTTGTTAGTATTGAGAATAGGATGATGGATATACCGATTGCTTGCAGACTATATTTGATTTGAATAGACTTCAACATCTATAAAGGGTATACTTTATCTATTTTTGAAAGCGTGTTCAATCAAAGGAGCTGATCGCTATGACTGTTTATAATAGTGCTTGTGATGTAAGTCAACCGCAAGAAGGTCATCGTCTAACTGATATTCCTGCTCATGATCCATTTGTGTTAGCAGATTCATCGACAGGTACATATTATTTATATACCGGGGCAGTACCTTCACTACACGGGGTAGCATCTTATGGAGTCTTGACGTATACCAGTCAGGACTTGGAGTCTTGGAAAGGCCCTTATCTTGTCTTTACCGTACCTGAAAATAGTTGGGCAAATCCTCAACATGGGGCTTGGGCTCCTGAAGTACACGCTTATAAAGGTCGGTACTATTTATTTGTGACACTTCATAATCAAGAGCGGAAGCTAGATGGTGAGCCTGTTCAAGGGTATGAGAAGCATTGGAGAGGTACTGTGATTGCTGTGAGCGATTCACCAGCAGGCCCTTTTGAAATGATCAACCCGGAAGCTCCTGTGGTATCTTCAACTCAGATGACATTAGATGGCACGCTGTATATGGATGAACAAGATGAGCCATGGATGGTCTATTGTCATGAATGGATTCAGACGATTGACGGTACGATCGAAGCGGTGCGTCTTAATGCTGACTTATCAACTGCTATCGGAGAACCGATGACGTTATTACAAGCTTCTTCGGCACCGTGGTTATCCCAGCAACAGCATGCGCCAGAGGATCAAGAGATATCTGTCTATGTCACCGATGGTTGTCAGCTTTATCGTACATCTGGCGGTAAGCTGATGATGTTATGGTCAAGCTATGAAGGAGATAGCTATGTGCAGACGATTGCTCGCTCAATCAGTGGTACACTTGCAGGTCCATGGGAACAATTGGAGCCATTAGTGAAAGAAGATAGCGGTCACGGGATGCTTTTTCAGACTTTTGATCAGCAATGGATGTTGATTTTGCATCGTCCTTTTGATATGCCTGCTTCACGTTGTTATCTATATGAGATTGAAGATACTGGAGATCGATTTAGACTGAAACATTCGATAGCAACGTTGTAATGCCAACTATATAATGGTCGCTGTACCTAAAGGATACGTAGTTTCTATCCAAAGCTAACGTATCCTTTTGACCTACATATTATGTATAATATAACATAATAAAAGCTGTAGATTGCTAGACAAAAGCATAGTAACCCGATAGACTTTAAGATGTTCGACTATTTCAGTCAATCTTCTCATTTTTTACCAGATCAAAATAGTTTATAATGAAGAGACACATGCCGATAATATTTTAAATAGAAGATAATTTGGTTATAATGAATACAGATAACGTATATTCCTGAGTGGAGCTTTGCTTCTGGAATGACCTGGATAGAAGCGCCTGCTCTTTTTTGCAAATATAAAGAGATAAAGGAAGGTTTTTATGAACAGCATACCGAAAAAAACAGACATTATCTTAATTGGTGCCGGAGTCATGAGTGCGACTTTGGGGTCATTGCTTAAAGAGTTAGCACCCGAATGGGAAATCAAAGTATTTGAGAAGCTAGCCAATGCAGGAGAAGAAAGCTCTAACGAATGGAATAATGCAGGAACAGGTCATGCTGCGCTGTGTGAACTGAACTATACGTCAGAGAAGCCAGATGGATCGGTCGATATTAGCAAAGCCGTTAATATTAACGAACAATTTCAATTATCCAAGCAGTTCTGGTCTCATCTCGTAAAGCGCAATATTATTCGTCGACCACAAGACTTTATCAAGCCGATTCCACATATGAGTTTTGTATTAGGACAAAGTAATGTGACTTTTCTGAATAAAAGATTTAAAGCGCTTTCGGAAAATCCATTATTTCAAGGCATGCAATATTCAGAAGACCCGGTTAAATTAAAACAATGGATTCCATTAATGATGGAAGGTCGTACATCGAATGAACCAATCGCCGCTACCAAAATCGATTATGGAACCGATGTGAACTTTGGTGCGTTAACTCGTATTTTATTCGACGATCTCAAAACTAAAAATGTAGAAATACACTATAAACATATGATTAAAGATATCAAGCGTGCTGCCGAAGGTGGATGGGAAGTCAAAGTCCATAATATCAGCACAGGCAAAACAGAACTTCATATTGCCAAATTTGTTTTTATTGGCGGAGGTGGCGGTAGTCTACCGTTGCTTCAAAAAACAGGTATTCCTGAATCCAAGCATATAGGTGGATTTCCGGTTAGTGGCGTCTTTATGTCATGTACCAATCAAGCAGTGATTGAGCAACATCATGCCAAAGTCTATGGTAAAGCAAAATTAGGTGCTCCGCCGATGTCTGTACCGCATTTGGATACACGTTATATTGGTAATAAAAAAGCACTACTCTTCGGCCCATTTGCAGGCTTTTCACCGAAATTCTTGAAAACGGGTTCAAATATGGATCTGATCAATTCGGTCAAACCGAACAACTTGTTCACGATGTTAGCCGCAGGAGCAAAAGAGATGGCGCTAACCAAATATCTGATTCAACAAGTGATGCTATCAAACGATAAACGGATGGAAGAAGTACGTGAATTTGTTCCTAATGCCAAAAGCGAAGATTGGGAAATCGTTGTTGCTGGTCAGCGTGTGCAGGTTATTAAAGACACAGAAGATGGCAAAGGTACACTTCAATTCGGGACAGAAGTCGTCAGTGCTGCTGACGGATCAATTGCTGCGTTGCTAGGTGCTTCACCCGGTGCTTCGACAGCTGTACATGTTATGCTCGATCTTTTCCAAAAATGTTTCCCGCAACGGATGCCAGAATGGGAACCTAAGCTTAGAGACATGATTCCTTCGTATGGTAAAAAGCTGGCGGAACATCCAGACCTTTTCCAAAGTATTCATGCCTCCACTTCTGACACGTTAGGTCTCAGCGATTATCCAGCGAATGAGCTAGATATGGATACCAAAGTCTTTAAAAAGGTATAGCTTGATGTGGAGCAACATAAGATAACATACGGTAATGTAAATAGTAGAACCTTTGATCTGTTTTGCAGATGGAAGGTTCTTTTTTTGACCAAAATTCCATATATCGCCAATCTAAACAGTCGGAATAACAGTTCTCACCAAAATGCTTGCCTAAAAACACAAAATGTTGCAATCGTCCCATGTTGCTGTGCAAAAGAGGATGCTATAGTGATCACAGCTATATGTAAGCGCTTTACATAAAAGAACAGTGCTTATGTGAAGATATACACATAGATAGAGCGAAAGGGGATACATCATTGAAAAGAAAGAAAAAGATAGCTTCGTTGTTGTTAGTAATGGTGATGATCATCGGTCTATTACCGGTTCATCTGACACCTGCATTAGCAGCAACAACGAATGACAACGAATGGATTCAAAATGGAGGATTTGAAAGTGACTTTTGGAATGATTCATCATGGCAAGTGGATTCTTCAGATTGGAAATTAATTGATATTCAGCAATATGCGTATGCGAATGATTCTTTTATTACACCCTCAGAAGATACGTATGCATTCAAATATTGGATAAGCGATCAATCCACGACTAGCCAGCAAGTCACTGTGAGTCAGAATGTGCCTACACTTTCTGCTGGAAGCTACGAATTATCTGTCCAGTCAATGGGCGGTACAGGAGCAGAAGCAAGTCATGTTCAATTGTTCGCAGGCAGTGAACAAAGTAATGACGTGGCAACAACAGGATACAATCAGTGGGGAACGGTCACATTGAAATTTGTTCTGACCGAGCCGACGACTAACCTTAAGATTGGAGCTAGAATCACAGGTGGAGCAGGCGCATGGGGATATCTTGATGCAGTGAAGTTGAAGCAGACAAGCACCGATACAACCACACCTGTACAAGCCGATATTTTTGTCCAAAAAGTACCGGGCTTGAAATCAGACTTTATCAAAGGGGTCGATGTATCCAGTATTCTCTCACTGGAGCAAAGTGGAGTGCGTTTCTATAATGAGCAAGGGATAGAGCAAGATATATTTACAACGTTAAAACAATCCGGTGTCAATTATATTCGTGTGCGTATCTGGAATGATCCGTATACAGCAGAAGGTAAAGGGTACGGTGGCGGAGATAATGATCTTGCCAAAGCGATCGAAATAGGAAAACGAGCGACGGCAAATGGTATGAAATTGTTAGTCGATTTCCATTATTCTGATTTCTGGGCAGATCCGGGTAAGCAACATACTCCGAAAGCATGGGCAAACCTTAATCTAGCGGACAAAGAACAAGCGGTCTATGATTATACCAAGACAAGCCTACAACAGATTATAGATGCAGGGATAGATGTAGGTATGGTGCAAGTAGGTAATGAAACGAATCAATCATTTATCGGGGAAAATAACTGGCTGAATATCAGCAGATTGTTCAATAAAGGCAGTCAGGCGATACGAGCAGTAGATCCTAAGATTCTGATTGCACTACATTTTACGAATCCAGAGACACCGGGTCGTTATCTTTCTTATGCCAAAGCGCTTGCGGAACAAGGAGTCGATTATGATGTATTTGCCAGTTCGTATTATCCATTCTGGCACGGTACACTGAGCAATCTGACTGCTGTATTGAAGCAAGTAGCCGATACGTATGGCAAAAAGGTGATGGTCGCTGAAACGTCTTATGCCTATACAGCCGAAGATGGAGACGGTCATGAAAATACAGCGCCTCGCAGTTCAGGACAGACCCTTGATTATCCGATCAGCGCTCAAGGACAAGCGACATCTGTGCGTAATGTGATCCAAGCGGTATCGCAAGTTGGAGATGCCGGCATAGGTGTATTTTATTGGGAACCTGCATGGTTACCTGTAGGGCCGAAAGAAAATATCGAACAAA
This sequence comes from Paenibacillus sp. PK4536, assembly GCF_028594455.2. Classification (NCBI taxonomy): domain Bacteria; kingdom Bacillati; phylum Bacillota; class Bacilli; order Caryophanales; family Paenibacillaceae; genus Paenibacillus; species Paenibacillus sp. PK4536. The sequence goes on along the minus strand of NZ_CP126313.1, from coordinate 1,145,789 downwards.
ATAAAAAACTATGGGAACAATATGGATCAGGTTGGGCATCTAGTTATGCGGCAGAATATGATCCTGATGATGCGGGTAAATGGTATGGCGGTAGTGCTGTCGATAATCAGGCATTGTTTGATTTTGCAGGTCATCCATTACCTTCGCTCAATGTATTCAAATACGTAAACACGGGTGCAGTAGCGACGCTCAAAGTCGATGAAGTGCAAACTGTGAATATTACAGCTAATGCAGGTGATCCTATCACATTACCTAGTGTAGTGACAGCAACTTATAATGACGGTACTACAGGCACGCTAGCTGTAGTCTGGGATCAGCAAGAGTTAGAAGATGCACTACGTCAAGGTGCAGGTCAGTATACGATCAAAGGAACAGCTACCGGTGGATATGCGGCACAAGCAAAACTGGATATTCGCCGTCCCAATCTACTGCTCAATGGTGGATTCGAACAAAATGATCGTAGTATGTGGGAAGTGACGTATGGCGATGGAAGTACACCGCATACTGATTTCCAAAACAAAGCTTCAGATGCCAAATCCGGACAATACTCGCTCCATTTCTTTTCAGCGGATGGTGTGAATTTTAAAGTGAAGCAGATCGTACAAGGACTGAAGCCCGGTTATTATGATCTCTCCATGTCGATTCAAGGTGGCGAAGCAAATCCATCCCAGATGGCTTTATTTGCTTCTACAGGTGGACAAGAAGTACAAGCAGAAACAGGAGTTAAAGGCTGGGTGCAATGGAATCAGCCTGAACTGAAAGACATCAAAGTAACTGATGGAATGTTAACCGTAGGTGCTACAATTCAAGCGGGTGGTGGAGCATGGGGATCATTAGATGATTTCTATTTAACATTTGCACGTGATCTAGAAGCGACTGAACCGGATGGAGGCACAACGCCTAATCCTGTTCCTAATCCAGAACCAACACCGACTCCAGAGCCTACTCCTACTACGGGTAATTCTTCCAGTAAAGGTGGCGGTGGTTCAGCAGTAGCGACTGAGAACATTACTTCTTCTAACCTTATAATTAAACGTACAACATTAGCAGATGGCACCAAAAAAGACACTGTTAATTACGAAGCGTCCCAAGCACAAGAAACGGTGCAAAAAGTAAAAGCAGAAGGTAAATCAACCTTACGTCTTATGATGCCAGATCCCAACAATGAAGTTAGTGAATTACAATTGAGTTTACCTCAACAAACAGCGAGCATATTGGTAAATAATCAAATGAATCTAGAAGTGTATACTAATCATGCACGACTAATTCTACCTGTAGCTACATTGTCTGCATTAGGCGCAGATCGTCTATTTACGATTCGTCCTTTGCAAAAAGCAACCGATCAACAAGCGGTGAACGAACGTGTGCAACAAGATCGTCTCATACAATCTGCTATAGGCAATGGAACCGTACAAGTGATCGGTACACCTGTAGAGATCGATACGAATCTACAAGGACAGCCTGTGAATCTAGTTCTTCCTTTAACAGAGCAAGCTTTACCAGCATCCACAACAGAACGTCAGACATTTGTGAACAATCTAATGATCTATGTTGAACACAGTGATGGAACCAAAGAGTTACTACAACCTACATTAATCTCTGAAGATAATGGATCTTCTGCATTACAATTTAGCGTTAACAAATTCAGTACATTTACAATTGTTCATCTGGAGAAATCGCTAGATCGTGACAAGACAAGCGAAAGCAAGCCAACGAACGAACCTTATATGCAAGGTTATCCGAATCAGACTTTTCAACCTAATCGTACTGTGACACGCGCCGAGTTAGCATCTATTCTTGTCCGTCTGGGAGGAGATGGCTTATCTACATCTTCCACAACAACAGATCAGACATCGAAGTATAGTGATGTGATTGCTGGCAAATGGAGTACAGAAGCGATTCAAGCGGTTACTGCCGCAGGTTGGATGCAAGGGGATAGTCCGAACACATTCGCACCGGAACGTCCAATCACTAGAGCTGAAATGGCGACGATTCTTGCTCGCTGGATGAAGCTTAGCGGAGAAGGTCCTATTTTCCCGGATACGAAAGGACACTGGGCAGACGTATCTATTGCTCAAGTTCAGCAAGCAGGTTATATGCAAGGGATGCCAGATGGTACATTCAAGCCGAACCAGACATTAAGCCGTGCACAAGCGGTTACCTTATTCAATCGATTACTGAATCTAACACCAAGCGTAGAGACAACTACCTCTCAGTGGTCGGATGTTCCAGCATCTCATTGGGCATTTGGAGATATTGTAACAGCGACAAGAATCAATCAGTAAAAGTGGAAAATTCAAAAAGAACGTTCTGGCTATAGGCTGGAGCGTTCTTTTTTTATAGAATAATCGTATGAGTTATACCTAAACCTAGAAATATTGATTATTGATGTAAATATAACTTTAATAAAGGCATGTTTTGATAGTATATTTAACGTAGCAACCTAGAGAATGAGCATCTATAGCCATTACCCAAACTACATTTCAGGAGGATGAATCATGTCATCTAAAATGATCTCCAAAGTAGAAGGTCAAACGTTAGTGCTAGAACGGGTTTTCGATGCTACACGTGAACATGTATTTCAAGCATTCTCAACAGCAGAACATTTGACAGAGTGGTGGGGGCCTAATGGATGGACGCTAACGGTCTGTAATATCGATTTTCGTCCAGAAGGGATCTGGCATTATTGTATGAAGTGTATCGATCCCACGCAAGGTGATTTTTATGGATATGAATCATGGGGTAAAGCCGTCTATCATGAGATTGAACCTAATCAAAAAATAGTCTATACCGATTATTTCTCCGATGCCGATAGCAATGAGGTTGAAGGAATGCCACCTAGTCATATTACGATGTTATTTGCAGATCAGGACGGGCAGACTCAATTAATCAGTCATTCTCGCTTTGAATCTGTGGAAGCTTTGCAACAGGTGATCGAGATGGGAGTAGAGCAAGGTATTCGCGAAACATGGGACCGACTTGAAGCCTATCTGCAATCTCTTTAATTAAATAGAATCGATGATAAAAGCCCTGATGGATGATGAAGTATATTCAACATTCGTTCAGGGATTTTGTTATTTTGAGTGAGTTTATTTTAAAATTTCACTTGAAATAAAACCGTCCAGACGGTATATTAAAATGGGTGATCAATGATGACAACAACTAAAAAAGAATTAAAAAAAGAAATGATTCTCAAAGCGGCTGCTCATGTGGTACGTGAAGAAGGCGTAGACAAATTAACGTTAGAAGCAGTAGCCAAACAAGCAGGCATCAGCAAAGGCGGACTACTATATCATTTTCCGAACAAAGAGGAATTGATTCTAGGTATGGTCGAACGGATGTCCAATCATTTTACCGGAGAATTATATCAACGAGCTGAGCAAGATTCCGATTCTAAAGGGAAATGGACACGTGCTTATGTAGAGACTTCATTTTCAGAAGAGCAGGATGTAGATGGTCTATATACCGCACTATCGGTAGCACACTTTACTCATCCCAAAATGCTTAAATTATTGCAAGAAGATTATCAAGATATTCAGCATAAACTCGAACATGATGAACTTGATCCAGTACGTGCTACGATGGCGCGATTAGTGGTAGATGGATTATGGTTCGCAGGTATGTTTGGTCTGGCGCCACCTGATGATAAGTTACAACAGCAGATTATGGAAGAACTTAGAAATTATATAAAGGAGCAATCATAATGGCATATCTGTTTTTGGCAATTTCAATTATAGGCGAATTGATTGGAACGTCGATGCTCAAAGCTTCTGAAGGATTTACCAAGTTATATCCGACATTGCTGACCATTGTTGCTTTTGTGATCTCATTTTACTTTGTTTCGTTAACGCTCAAAACGTTACCACTTAATATGACTTATGCGATCTGGTCAGGTGTCGGAGCTGTAGCGACAGCATTGATCTCTGTACTCATCTGGAAAGAAAAGATCAACACAGGAAGTATGGTAGGTATAGCGCTGATTGTAGTAGGAGTTGTGGTATTGAATTTATTTGGCGCAGGACACGGTGAAGCAAAAGAATCGACAGAAACAACAAGTTCAATTGCTCAGAAGTAAAGTTCGATGAAATCATATGACTCTTATATCTATCCCAAGCCAGCCTTGATCAAGGTTGGCTTTTTGCTATTCCTTTTTTCGCAAAAGATTCTTAAATAGTGAAGTCTCTTAGATATTTAAAAGGTGGGTATCATAGAACAAACAACAAATCACTTCCTAACTATTAGGAAACACTATAGGCTTGGTGTAAATAAAGCGCTTGCATTAGTATAAATGCGAGGAGGAAAACAAATGCGGAAACGTTACATTAAGCTATTGGAGCATTTAAAACAATCGGAGCATGACTTTGTGAGTGGGAGCGAATTAGCTAATCTATTTGATGTAACGACGAGAACGATACGCAATGACATCAAAGAAATCAACGAGAATTATTTAGATAAAGCGATTATCACAGGTAACACTCGCAAAGGATACAAGCTTGTCGGAGACTTGTCGAATCTCCATCAGAATGAAGATGATTATGAAGAGCGAGCTTTCCATATTATTAAAGCGTTATTGTCACAGACAGACTTTATCACTTATGAAGATTTAGCCAAAAATCTTTATTTTTCTACACAAACGATTCGCAAAGATGTACAGAAATTGTTGCAGACCATTCAAGCAGAAAAGCAGAATATTGAGATCGAAGCGATTATTTTTCAAGGCATTCGGCTTAAAGGAAGCGAAGTCGAAAAGCGGATTTTGCTCAAAAAGCTGGTGACTGCGGATTGTCTCAAACGCATGTCGTTGGATGAAGCGCTACAGTATTATTTTGGCGATTGGTTTAATGAATCAGCGATTACTTTTATCTATACATGTATCGAGGAAGAAGTCGCACGATATCATTTGCTACTGAGTTCACAGGAATTATTTTCGATCTGTGTGAATGTACTGATTAGCCTCAAGCGGGTTGAACTCGGACAGCCTATCGCAGCACAAGATATGCGTCTCGATCATACAAGCTTTGAAGAATTACGTATCGCCCGTTCTATTTTGAACCGTTTGACCATGGAGTTAAAGACTCCATTTGATGAATACGAGTATCAGTATCTAGGTTATCTGTTGATTGCACTACAGATTTTACCGAAAAAAAATGAAGGCATCGAACATGAGCAATCCAATGAGATCGAAGCGAAGATCAAAGCTGTGATCCAGAACGTTGGAGAGCAATATGGATTTGTCAGTTACAAAAATGAAGAACTGTTCGATCGACTACTTGCTCATATTACCAAGTCCTTATATCCGTTAAAGTATTACTTTCCTGTCGAAAATCCTTTTATTGCTCAAATAAAATCAGAATACACCAATGCTTATAATATTGCGGTTGTGTTAGCGAAAGAACTGCAATTTTGCTTAAATATCAAAATCCCGGAAAATGAAATCGGTTATTTAACGCTTCATGTGATGGGTATTATCGAGAACTCTCAAGAAACACGCAAACGAATAGCGATTATTTATGGCAAAAACCCGTTAGTGGGCAAGCTATTAGAACGCAAAATCAATCTGTATTTTCCGAATATCAAAATCGACAGTCTGCTCGCTAATCATGAAATTCATCTTCTGCCTGAAGGAATCGAGACCATTATTACGACAAGCGAGATCGCCGAACAACATCAATTACAGGCTCAAAATATAATTGTCGTGAGTGAAATGATTACCAGTGAAGATATGAAAAATATTTCGATCCAGTTAAATCGTGGATTATTGAAGTATTATTTATCGCCAAACGATCTCTTTTTCTTAGATGAAGATCAACCTACTGATTTATTGAAAACCCTTACAGAATTAGGAGACATTCAACATCTATATACCAGTATTCTGGAACGGGAAAAAATGTCGAGTACCAATATAGGAAATCTAGTCGCGATGCCCCATCCCTTTGATTGTGGAGATAACAAAAAATTACGTGTACTGGTCGCTATCAATAAGCAAAAAATACTGTGGGGCGATCAGATGGCGCAGATCATCTTTCTATTTATCCCACCCAAAAATCAAAAGGTGAACAACACCAAATTTTTTGAAGAAATTTATGATGTATTCAAGCAGACCAATATGACAGAAAAGCTACTCAAAATCACTAATTATGATGAATTTTTGGAAGTCTGGTCTTCCAAATAACCCTTAGGAGGCATTCAAATGTTAATAAATATGAGAGATTTACTTAAAGTGGCGTATGAGAATAAATTTGCAGTCGGTTCTTTTAATGTAGCAAATAGTGAGTTCGTCAAAGTGGTCATCAATGCCGCAGAAGCACAAAATTCACCTGCGATTATGCAGATCCATCCGAACGAAATTGATCTAGTCACAGATAGTTTTGTCGCTTATGTACGTGAAGCCGCATCCAAATCGAAAGTACCGTTTGTGATTCATCTGGATCATGGAGCAAGCATCAAAGATATTACACGCTCGATTCGTAACGGCTATACATCAGTCATGATGGATGCTTCGCATTTACCCTTTGAAGAAAATATTGCGGCTACTCGAGAAGCTGTAGAATTAGCACATCTGGTGGATGTATCGGTTGAAGGTGAACTGGGTACGATCGGTAGTAATGAAGGTAGCTCTGAAGGTGGAGCAGATGAGATTCTGTATACGAATCCTGATGAAGCGGCGATTTTTGTAGAACAGACAGGTATTGATACATTGGCTGTTGCGGTAGGGACTTCACACGGTATCTATCCGCAAACGAAAGACCATTCGATCAAAATTGATCGACTCCAACAGATCCATGAAAAAGTGAAAATTCCATTAGTCTTACATGGTGGTTCAGATAATCCAGATGAAGAAATCAGAGAAGCGGTGAAGCACGGTATCGCTAAGATTAATTTATCTACAGATATGAAGAGGGCCTTTTACAATCAATTAAGAAAAACACTCGATGCGAATCCTAATGCCTATGAACCTGATTTCTTAATGCCTGAAGCGACTCAAGCGGCAACAGAATTGGTGAAGAAAAAAATGGATCTGTTCGGATCAACAGGTAAAGCATCCCTTTACAAATTGGGAGAGCTATAAGAGGAGTGATCAATCATGAAGATTTCTAGTGTGTTACAACCGGAAAATATCATATTGGATGTCACCGCTACCACCAAAGCAGAATTGATAGATGAATTAGCGCAAAAGTTAAACGATAACGGCTATTTGAGCGATATTGAGCAATTTAAAAAAGATATCTGGGCGCGTGAAGAACAGGTACCGACTGAAGTGGGCTTCGGGATTGCTATTCCACATGCCAAGTCCGCAGGAGTTAAAGCGCCCGCAATTATTATGGGTCGATCACTAAGCGGTATTAATTACAGCACAGAATCATGTAATCTGTTTTTTATGATTGCTGTTGATCAACATTCGTCTTCTGAACATTTGCAGACGTTATCCAAAATCTCCACTTTTTTGATGGATGAATTGTTCAGAGCGAAGCTCATTCTGGCGCGTGATCGTGAAGAGATTGTGCGCCTATTTGAACAAGCCGAACAACAAGATACAGCAGCTCTGCATAGTGATAAAAAATATGCAGGCAAAAAAATCGTCGGCGTTACTGGTTGTCCTACAGGAATTGCTCATACCTTTATGGCGGCAGAATCATTAAAAAATGCCGCTCAAGAATTGGGAGTACAGATCAAAGTACAGACAAACGGATCAACAGGTGTCGAAAATGAATTAACAGCGGAAGATATTGAGCAAGCAGATGGAATCGTAGTTGCCGCCGATGTCAAAGTCGATATGAGCGTTTTCGGTAACCGTAAAGTGGTTCAAACGTCGGTCAAAAACGGTATTCATCATGCTAAAGATTTGATTGAAGAAGCGATAGCAGGTAAAGGTGTCGCTCAAAATGGTGGTCAATCCAACCTCAAAGAAGCAAAAGAAAAAACACGTCTCAAACAGCCTAAAATCTACAGCCATATTATGAATGGTGTCTCCTTTATGATTCCATTCGTCGTCGCTGGCGGAATATTGATTGCGCTCTCATTTATGTTCGGTATTCATGCCGCTGATCCAACAAGCCCTGATTATAATCCGTTTGCTGCTTTTTTGAGTACAGCAGGTGGTAGTGCAGCCTTTGCTCTAATGGTTCCTGTATTAGCAGGGTATATTGCCTATAGTATTGCAGATCGTCCTGGTCTAGCACCGGGGATGATTGGCGGAATGCTTGCCACACTTGGTGGTTCAGGCTTCCTCGGCGGGATGTTAGCAGGATTTATCGCAGGATATAGTATTTTAGCGATCAAACGATTAGTGAGAGGGATTCCTGATTCCTTACAAAGTCTGTCGCCTGTGTTGATTTTACCTTTAGTCGGTTCATTTGTAACAGCGATTATTATGTACTTTGTCGTGAATACACCGATGGCTTGGATTAACGTATCGTTACAGGGATGGCTCAATAGCTTAACAGGGACGAATGCGATATTGTTAGGTGCTTTACTTGCAGGTATGATGGCATCGGATATGGGTGGGCCGATTAACAAAACTGCATCTGCTTTTGGACTCGCTATGTTTGCCAATCAGATTTTTGAACCGTCAGCTGCTCTGATGGTTGGAGGTATGGTTCCACCGTTAGGCATCGCCTTAGCAACAACATTGTTCAAAAATAAATTTACCATCGAAGAACGCAATGCTGGCAAAGCCGCTTATATTATGGGAGCTTCTTTTATTACCGAAGCCGCTATTCCTTTTGCCGCTAATGATCCATTACGGATTATTCCTGCTAACATTGTTGGGGCAGCGATCGGTGGCGGAATGTGTATGGCACTAGGTATTTCACTACAAGCTCCGCATGGAGGCATCTTCGTGATTCCGATAGCAGCCAGTAATCCATTGCTCTATATCCTCTGTATTGCTGTTGGTTCTGTCGTTACCGCTTGTATCATTGGCTTGTTAAAAAAGCCAGTCTATCAATCGAAAAACAATGACCAAACAGAAGTAGAGAAAAGTGAATTAGCACCAACTATGAAATCAGCATAAGAATAGACTATATAGTCACATTTTAAAAAGAGTAGAATCCTTCAGAATGTTGAAAGGATTTTACTCTTTTTGGCGTGCAAATAACCTTTATTTTATAAAAATACATTACATACCTACATAAATCTTGAAAACCATTGACAACGTTTAAAAAATTACATAAGATAATCTTGTTCATTACTCTGTACAGAGTAATCTACGCAAAGTAATTTTTGATAAGCAAAGCATCGATAGAATCAAACCTATAGATAAATACACTGTTATAAATGAATAGGAACAAAGGAGATGCTTTTAATTGTCTATACAGATTTTTATTTTGGGAAAGCTTCATGATCAGGATTATCACCCGTATGATATCAAAAAAATTATTAATAACGGCACAGAAGGTCTGGTACGGGTCACCGATGGTAATTTGTACTACAATTTCGAAGCATTGCAAAAGAAAGACTATATTCAAAAAGTGAATACGATTCAAAATGATAATCGTCCTGAAAAAACAAATTATACGATTACTGAAAAAGGGAAAGAACATTTAAAAGAAATGATTTATAAAAGCTTTAAAAATCCTGAAGATGTTCGTTCTTTATTTGCTTCGCTGTTGTTTATTCAGCTTGTAGATGTGAACAAACTGATCTATTCGACATTGGAAACCATCGAAAATTTGGAGAAGCGAATAGACTATTTACAAACAAATTCATATCATCCTTTGCCTGACTATGTCGATCCTGATCAACACGAGATGGTTGATTTTATGGGTGCATATACATTGGATAAAAAGAAAGTCGAATTAAAAGCATTTAAACAATTACTATCGTTACTTGAAAAACATCGTTCTTGATGTATTACATGCTCTAAAGCAGAGATGAGTACAGATCGCGATGATTTTGAATAGGGATTCCCAACTTTTAGACTGCTGAGGTGGAGTAAGTGAAGAAGAAGATTATTTTAATTATTTTACTGGTACTACTGGTCGTAAGTGGTAGTGCACTGGGCTATTACTACTGGTATCAAGGAAGTCATTTCGTCAAAACAGATGATGCTCGAATCAGTGCAGATCAGTATAAAGTGATGCCTCAGCTGACTGCTCGATTAGATCATATTGATGTCGAAGAAGGCGATATTCTTAAAAAGAATGAACCGATCGCTGAACAAGATGTATCTGGTCTAGAAGCAAGTGATATTAGTAAATCAGTGGTACGTGCCCCTATTGACGGTACGGTGCTCAAAGTACAATCCAAAGAACGAGAAATGGGATCACCGAGTACAGCGATCGCTATTATGGCAGATATGAAAAATCTATATGTATCCACCAATATCGAAGAAACAGATATCAGCCGGATTAAGTTAGGTGCAAGGGTTGATATTACGCTTGATGCGATTGAAGGAGCCACGATACAAGGCAAAATTCGCAAAATTGGACAAGCTTCGAATGCTGTATTTTCTGCGATTCCTGCTACCAATACCAGTGGTAACTTTAACAAAGTGACCCAACGAATCCCTGTTGAAATAGCATTGAATGTACCGGACGGCATGACACTGATTCCCGGAACCAATGTTGAAATTAAAATCTATACACAGTAAAAGGGGGAGTCGATGTGGCTTCTAATGAAATGGCTGCTGCTCCTTCCTTGGATACCTCTTCCAAAGAACGCTGGCTTGCTTTCTTCGCTATTGTTCTTGGTGCTTTTATCGCTGTACTAAATAACAGCCTGATCAATGTAGCGATTCCGCAATTAACGACCGATCTAGGCTCAACCACAACCCGGATTCAATGGGTCATCACCGGCTATACATTAGCGTCAGGTATTATCGTGCCAATTACAGGATTTATGGAACGCAAAGTAGGCTACAAAAAGTTCTTAATTGGTGCATTAGCCCTGTTTACGCTAGGAATCGCTTTTTGTATTTTCGCATGGAATGATATGTCGTTGATTATTGCTCGTATTATTGCTGGTCTTGGTGGCGGCGTTATTATTCCACTGAGTATGACGATTATTTATAAAATTATTCCGCGTGAGCAAGTTGGTATGGCAATCGGGATCTGGGGGATTTCAGCCATGGCGGCTCCAGCGATAGGCCCTACACTAAGCGGATACTTGATCGAATGGTTTAACTGGCGTTTCCTCTTTATCGCTTGTGTACCGATTGCATTATTCGCTATTCTCATGGTCATGTTATTGATCAAAGAACCACCCAAAAGTGAACCGATTAAGTTCGATATTTTGGGATTTATACTGGCAGGAACATGTGCAGGAACTTTATTGTATGCTCTATCGAATGGTTCATCAAAAGGATGGACATCTTTTGAAATAGTCGGATTACTGTTTATCTCGGTCTGGTCATTAATCTTTTTGATCGTGGTCGAATGGGGCAAAGACAATGCTGTTATCGATGTATCTTTATTCAAAAATTATAAATTTACGATTAGTGTGATTACGTCTAGCTTTGTCATGATGGGAATGTATGGCGGAACATTTTTGGCACCTGTCTTTTTGCAAAGTGTACAGTCTTACTCGGCAATCGATACAGGCTTAATCTTACTTCCTCAAGCGTTAGCGATGGCGATAGTGATGCCATTTGCAGGGAAGCTACTGGATAAGATAGGCATTGTTCCAATAGGTCTGGTGGGCTTAACGTTAACCAGTCTGATGACTTTCCATATGTACAGCCTATCTCCACAGACTTCTCGGACTTGGTTCGAGATGGTCACCGTTCTACGTGGCATCGGAATCGGTATGTGTCTCATGCCTTTATCTACAGTAGGGATGAATGCGGTAGCACCGGAAAAAGTAGCCAATGCTTCGGCGGCATCCAATCTGATTCGGACGATTGCAGGTTCTATTGCGATTGCCATTTTAACATTTATTATGCAAAGTCGAACCGCTTTACACGGTCAACATATTGCAGAATCGATCACAGCAGATGGCGCTCAGACCTTGCAATCGACACTCGGTAGCTCATGGGTCTCTTCGTTAACAGGCATGATTTCACTGGATGCGTATTCGCGAGGGATTGCAGATACTTTTGTGATCTCATCGATTCCACTATTTTGCTCGATTCCATTAATCTTATTATTTATTAGCAAACGTAAGCCCAAACCAGCGAAAGAAGAAGTGATTTTGTCCAAAGCTTAAAGCCTCACCTATCCATATAGACAGAACCGTTCTCTAGAAAGGAAAGAAACGATGAACATCAAAAAGTGGGAAGTTACAGCAACAGCGCTATTATTAAGTACGGTTATTTTAGCAGGTTGTTCCAGTAGTGAAGCTGTTCAAGATATGAATGTCACGGTCAAAGTCAGTCAGGCGCAAACAGGCATGATCGGACAAGGCGAAATCTATACAGGCACAGTAACGCCATCAGCTACCGTCAATATTATGCCCAAAATATCCGGTAAAGTGTCAGCCATCTCGGTTGATATTGGGACAGAAGTGAAAAAAGGTCAGGTTCTTTTCAAGTTAGAAGACGATGATCTACGCAATAATCTGAAGATCGCTCAATCGAATGTAGAAGCGGCGGCGGCAGGTGTTACAACTGCTAAAGATTCGCGTGAATCCGGTATGGTCTCTGCCAATTCAGGTGTAGTGAGTTCAAAAGGCGGTGTGATTTCTTCCAAAAGCGCAATCGATCAAGCGACTGGGGGGATGAACCAAGCACAAGCAGGGGTAAATCAAGCGCAGACTGCACTCAAACAAGCGCAAACGGCTATTTCTACAGCTACGAATACCATTAGACAAACACAAGAAAATGTAACCAATGCACAAAAAACAGCATCACGTACACAATCGTTATTTAACAGTGGTCTAGCTACACAAGCTGAATTGGAGCAGGTTAATGCAGCGGTAATTACAGCGCAAACGGCGTATCAAAATGCTCTAAATACTAAAGCGAATGCAGAAGAACAATTAGTGGGCGCTCAAAATGCGCTAGGTACAGCGCAAAAAGGATTATCGACTGCACAAAGTGCCTATCAGAATGCTACAAACAGTTATGAAAATGCCAATAGCGGTTACAGCAATGCTCAGCGCCAGCTAGATGTTGCTCAAAGTACAGCAGGCATATCAGCTAGTGAGCAAAAAGTAGCTCAAGCTCGCTTGAATGTCAATATCGCTCAAGATAATCTTAAAAATGCTGTTGTCACTTCGCCAATTAATGGCATTATTACAACTAAAAATGCTGAAACGGGTGAAATGGTTGCTCCTTCCGCACCTTCACTTGTGATCGCAAATCTCAGTACGGTGAATATGCTGATCTATGTACCAGCAGATCAAATCAATAATATTCAAGCAGGCGATCGTGTACAGGTACGAGTCAATTCATCGAACATTTTAACGACAGGTAAAGTGAAAAATATTAACTCTATCGATAGCAGTGGAAATGGTTATCCGGTCCAAGTGGCTGTATCTAATGCAGACAATAAACTCAAACCGGGTATGCTTGCAGATGTCAGCTTTATCGGCAACGATGCCAAAGAAGGTATAATTGTGCCGACCAAAGCGATTCAAAAAGACGGAAAAACCTCTTATGTCTATGTGGCTGTCAATAATAAGGCCATCCGTAAAGAAGTAAAAGTAGGTAGTGAAATGGGCTCGCAGACATTGATTACCAGCGGATTGAAAGATGGCGATAAAGTCATTCAGAACAATATAGCGTTACTTAGTGATCAGAGTACCGTTACGGTAAGTGCAGATTAAATGATTCAGCATAATATATTAATTTATACTAAAAACCGCTCTATGATTTTGTAGAGCGGTTTTTTTCGTGTAAGTTTTGTTGTGTAAGTATATGAAGTGCATTTGCGGGAGTGGCTTGTATTTCATTCTCTTTTCTAATAAGTGTACATTAGAGATATGATATGAAGGAGTCGATGTCTACATTTAAGATAATCCATATGTCAACGACTCCACTTAAACACCAAGGATGGTGAATAGATATGGTGAATGTTAATGATCTACGTGTCGTACGCACACAAAGTTGGTTACGAGAAGCATTAATCAAGCTGATCGAACAGGTAGGATTTGATGCGATAACAGTGCAAAGTCTGACACGAGAAGCAGGAATTAATCGGGCTACCTTTTACCAGCATTATCGAGATAAATACGATCTATTGGATCAAAGTATGACGGATATGCTCACTTCACTCCAAGCTGAAGTGAAATTAAAAGAAATGAAAAAAGTAAACTTAGATATTCATTCGTTAGAAGCTTTATTTTTACGTGTGCTTACGATTATTTCTCAGCATCGGCCTTATTTTAAAGTGATGCTTGGTGATAAAGGGTTACCTTCTTTTCAATCTCAGCTTATCCAGCTTATCAAAGCCAATCTCAATGAAGTGATCGGGCAACATTTCTCCTCTGATCCTCAGCAACAGATCACTCAAGATATAGCGATTACCTATGTGGCGACAGCCAATGTAGGATTGATTACACAATGGTTAACAGGTGTGATGCCCTATTCAGCAGCATTTATGGCTACACAAATGGCTTATTTGTTTGTACAAGGCCCTTTACAAACGTTACAAAAAACTTCGATCTGATCATCTTCCAAACAGCAGTCACTCCTATAGATGGAGTGGCTTTTTTGTGTTGTTTATCGTCAGTATAGGCTGTATTGTGCGTTATCCGAGAGATAGCCATCACTATACGAAATAGTGTAGGTTAAGCAACGATTCTGGTTTTATTGTTTGTTGAATATGAACGCCAGATTGTTACAATTTAAGCAACAACATGTTGTTTATTTGTACGAGATATATCCAATATCAAAGAAAGCAGGTCATAAAAATGGACAATTCGAATACTAAAAGTCTGTTGATCGTTATCTCAATATCGATTACGTTGTCAGTTCTATTACTGATTCATGTGGGATGGGGAATAGGTGCAGAATATACATTGGTGACTGTACTTGCTCTAATTGGATGGTTAACCTATTCGTATCGTGCTGTACCTCGTATCGATTCGCTATTACCTGTCTATATCATCTGTATTGTCTTGTTGATTGCACTGAATACTTTCCGTTATACATCTAAATATGCAAGTTTTATAGCTATACATTATTCCGCTGGATTTGCTCAAGATTTTGTAATGAGTCATACGAATTGGTTTGTCTGGATGGTGAGCTTACCGATTGTTATTTTGTTATTGGGTGGTTACTTTTTAAGCAAAGGATATCGTGTAGGTGCATTTTTTGCCTGGTGGGGATATGGTTATGTCGCTGTCGAATCTATTATTCAACTCGTCGTAGAATTAGGAAATTATTCGTTATATGCACATCATTATCTCGGTGGAGTCTGGGTAGCGATGTTGTTATTTTATCTAGGCGGTACGGGAATACTGAAGCTTATTCGACCACAAGATCAAGTGATACCGCATAAACCGATACAACCGTTAAGTCGACGTAAAAAAAATCTATGGACGATCTTAATCGTAACTTGTATTGCGATCTATGGAATAACTTTTTATGCACAAACCGGTAGCTTATTACCTGTCGGTGTAATCATCGGCTCTATGATGGGTGGATTGATCTGTTGGCGCAAAACAACTGCGAATTTACCGGCTGATCCGTATACATTAGTACCGCTGTATTTATTGTTACAAGCGCTCTTTTATATTCATGTGGGAGAAGAAGTGTTGACTCATTTTAATCAAGGAATAGCTTCAATTACTGGCCAGACATGGTCTGATCAAGATTTCGATTATTTGATTACTTTTATTGGCCCTTTCTTCTGGGTATTGGGGGCTTACAGTCTGTGGAAAAGACAAGCGTTTGGTAATTTTATTTTGTGGTTTATGATTGTCGGTATGATTCTGGGAGAACCTACCCATTTGCTTGTATTTCCTATCGTACGGATGGTACAAGAAGGCGTAGGATATGAATATTTTTCAGGCATGTATACAGCTCTATTTCCGATGATTCCTGCGATTCTAAGTCTGATTGTGATTGTAAAAGATCATCGCAAGCAAAAAGAGATGATTGTACATGATTAGGATGTTTATATGTGTCCTTATACTAGGATGGTTGCCAGCAGGTATTGTAGAAGCCCATGGATTTGGTGGTAGTGGTTTTTTGCATCCTTTAACAGGAGTGGATCATCTGGTCGCTATGCTAGCTGTTGGTGTATGGAGTGCGCAGATTGGAGGACGAGCAATCTATATCGTGCCTTCTTGCTTTGTATTGATGATGACGTTAGGTGGAGTGGTTGAATTAGAAGGATGGTTATGGACACATCTAGAAGTCTATATCGCTTGTTCGGTATGTTTGCTAGGCTTAGCGATCGTCTGGAATCGTCAACAATCGGTATGGATTGCTAGTGGTGGAGTTGCTCTTTTTGGATTTGCACACGGTTATGCGCATGGTCTTGAAATTCCTCAATTGCTGAGTCCAGCAGTATACATTATAGGATTCCTGATCACAACAATTGGCTTACATGTGATCGGAGCTGTCGGAGGTTTGGTTATTTTGGAAGAACCTAAAGGGGCTATTCGATTAAGGTTGATAGGTGTAGTGATTTTAGTCATAGGGTTAAAACTGATTTTGTTTTGAAAAATAGACCCTATTTGAGATAACAGATAGTATAGTTAAAGTAATGGTTTTAGAGGTATTATGAAATAAATTTAACAGTAAGTTAGTGGAGGAGTAATGAAAACAAAATGGTACTTGCGACCGATGGTTATTATTGTGTTATCGATTGTTGTACCTCCCATCGGATATATAAACATATTTCTCAATAAAAAGAATATTCATGCTACAGAATGGGTAGGGTATTTAGCGATATCCACTATATTTACTGCTCTATGGATGACCAAGTTTTTACCTCATGAGATACGGATACCTGCTATTTTAGTTGTAGTGCTATTGGGGACATATTTACTGAGTAAGAAATAAATTAAAAGGGGATCTTTACATATTTTCGATCAGAGCCCAGAAGAGTTTGAAAAATTATTATGATATGTATGGTGTTACATTGTAACGATTATTTCCATTGACAACGTATAGTAGCTACTATAAAATTCAATCTAATTGATAATAATTATCAATTGAGTAATGAGAATATAGTTACTGTTGAACCGATTGAACATACATAGAGATACATATGTCAATCGTTCCACAGAGAGAGAAATCAATGGATAGAGGGGTTATGTATGAAAAAGTGGATAGGGATCACATTAGGAATCTGTATGATATGGGTGTTAAGTGCTTGCGGGTCAACACCAGCAGTCACTGAAACAACAAGCACGACGGAAACTACAGAGAACAAAAAGATAGCGTCAATTTCTATTTTTCTAACAGGGGATCTGATGGCATTAGGCATCAAACCTGCGGCAACGACAACAAGCGATTATTTACCGATTACAGGTGAACAATATCAAGGGATACAGTATTTAGGGTTTACTAAAGAACCGGACATGGAAGCATTAATTGAACTACAACCGGACGAGATTTTTATCGATGCTGAATTTGCAGATAAGCTTGGACTGGATAAATTGGAGCAGATTGCTACCACCCATGTCATTAATTTAGATGAAGGAAGATGGCAAGATCATTTACGTGCTATTGCCCAAATCGTAGATCGCACAGACAATGCAGAGTCATTTATTACAGCGTACGATGCCAAAGCCAAAGAAGTATCTGCATTATTTCAAAAAGAAATCGGCAATGGCAAAGTGTTAGCGATGCGTGTATCTGCTAAAGGATTCCGTATCTATGGTATGGATCGTCCGCTGGGCCCTATTTTATTCGAAGATTTGAAATTAAACCCTTCTCCAGATGTCACAAAAATCGATAAAAACTGGGAAAATATCTCCAAAGAAATCCTACCTGATTTGGATGCAGATGCTATCTTTGTACTGGTATCTTCTGTCGATGAAGGCAGCGATCAAGTATTTGAAAAGCTACAATCCGACCCGATCTGGCTAGGGCTCAAAGCTGTGAAAAATCAAAAAGTATATATGATCACAGAGCAACCGTGGCTAGATTATTCAGCTTCAGGTAATTTGCAGGCATTAGAACAATTAGAGAAGCTGCTAAGTGAAAAATAATTTATTTTTAAACAGATAATAGATTCACAATAAGTAGACATCAAATCATCAGTTATACAAGAACAGCTATACAAGTCGTACATTATCTATACACAGAAAAGCCTTCGTTGTAAGCATGAAGGCTTTTTTTGTATTTAACATGATGAGTACAAAGCAGATGAAAAAACAGAGTTACCGTATAACAATTCCGAAAATCCATTCAAAAGAATATTAACTTCATGTAGTATATAGAAAATTACTTTTTATTCCTTATTATACTAATAAATCATAATCACTAAACATCATCTCCGAAAAGTAATGTCCTGTCGTTCAGTATTTTGTAAGCGTTACCAAAATAACTTCAACTCAAATGATGGAGGGATAATAATTATGTCCAAAGTTGAATTACAATCAAGACATTGGGGATGGCATCAGTGGTTGACGTTAGTTGTTGTCATCGTATTAGTAGGAGTATCGAGTGTATTTCCTGCTTACACCGGGCATGCCGCGGCGATCGGTGTAACAGATAATGGATCAACGATTATTGTAAATACAGGTGCAGGTCTAGTCTATACGGTGAACAAAGACAATGGAGATATCACATCTAGCAAAATGAATGGAATCGAACTCAGTAGTTCAGCAGGCAAAGGTTCTCATATTAGTTCAGGTCTGGGATCAGGGGCAGATGTGACATGGAATACATCTCCATCAGGTTCTACAGTAACGATCATCACCAAGACAAGCACATTAACTCATTATTATGTGTCCCGTAGTGGCGAAAATATTATCTATATGGCGACGTACATAACAGCAGAGCCTTCGGTTGGCGAACTGCGTTATATTTTCAGAGGTAACGGAAGTGTACTGACCGGTGTTCCTGCACATTCCAATATCCGCAATAATACAGGGGCGATTGAAAGTCAGGATGTATTTGGATTATCCAACGGTCAGACGGTATCCAAATATTATGGCAACGATCAAGCCAAAGACTTGAGTGTGCGTGGAGTGACTGGTAACGGTGTAGGTGTCTTTATGGCGTATGGTAATCGGGAGAAAAGTTCAGGAGGACCTTTTTTCCGGGATATTCAATTTCAGAGCGGTGGAGATACTGAAGTCTACAATTATATGAACTCCGGTCATGAGCAGACCGAAGATTGGCGGCTTGGTCTGCATGGTCCGTATGCGCTGATCTTTACTACAGGCTCAACGCCAAGTGTACCGGACTTTAGCTGGATGTCTGGACTGGGATTAGCAGGTTGGGTATCCAGTCGTGGAGCTGTTGTATTAAACGGATTATCGGGTATGGTGAGCGGTTCGACGTATACGATCGGATTTGCAAATGATAATGCTCAATACTGGACAACCGCATCGTCGAGTGGAGCGGCAGTTCGCCGTGATATGATTCCCGGAACGTATACGATGACCGTCTACAAAGGCGAGTTAGGCGTGTATAAAGAAAGTGTCAATGTCACCGCAGGTAACACAACAACGATCAATACAAGAACAATTTCAGGTGATCCTGCAAGCAAACCAGCATTATGGCGTATAGGCACATGGGATGGCACACCGCTAGAGTTTCTGAATGGACAGACGATTGCTGTTCGTCATCCATCGGATAGCCGTAATGCAAGTTGGGGCCCTGTGACGTATGCGGTCGGTGGTGCAACCAACAAATTCCCTGCCATTCAATTCAGAGGGCAAAATTCACCGACTAAAATTACATTTACTCTGACAGCGGCTCAAGCATCTTTACCACATGTGCTGAATATTGGAATCACTGCCGCATATAATAATGGTCGCCCTAGTGTGACTGTGAACAACACAATATTAAGTAATCCCGCAGCATCGACACAACCGAATTCACGTAGCTTTACGATTGGAACATATCGTGGCAACAACACCACATTTTCATGGACGATTCCTGCTTCTGCTCTAGTGGCAGGCACGAATACGATCTCGATCACTCCGATTAGCGGTTCCAGTGATCTTGGAAATTGGCTTAGTGCAGGGTGGGTGTATGATGCGGTAGAGTTGCTCAATTGAGAAGTTGAATTAAGATATAGAAAGAGATGTATTAACGATCAAAAAGAGGCTTTAAGTTCGCAGTGGAACTTGAAGCCTCTTTTTGATGATATACAATATTAGATAGAATTTCGTTATTATATGTATTTCATTCCTGTTGTGACTTATATTTATTTGAAGTTGATGCTTGATCTATATTATTATTTACACTACAAGCAGATATGTAAAAAAAGATGATTAAGAATACAATAATGAGCTTGCTTGCTTGCATACTATACGGTCAATTTAAATTAATCGATTTTGCTAATACATCACATCTGTAATATTTGTTTATATCGAGAGGAGATTTTCAGATGATTCAAGGGATTTTTGAAACGCATATTAATGTCAGTGACTACAAAAAATCAGCAGAATTTTACGAGAAGTTATTACATATTATTCCACTACATCATGATCCTTTTCGCAAATCGAAGTTCTATTGGGTAGGGAAGCCCGGGGAATCGATGCTTGGGATTCGGGAAAATTATCCGTCATCGCTTATCCAACGTCAGCATTTTGCTTTTCGCATTGCGTTAGAAGATATGCCTCAAGCACGTAGCTATTTGGAAGGGTTAGGGATTGCGACGACGAATTTTTTTGGAGAAAGCGCAGAGCAGTTATCTGTCTTTCCGTTTATGCCAGCTGTGTCTATTTATTTCCAAGATCCAGATGGTCATTCGGTGGAGTTGTTAGCGATGTTGGAGGATCAGCCGAGAGCAGATTTGGAAATTATGTCGTGGGAAGAATGGGAGACGCTTCATGGCAGATCGAAGACACAAGATTGATCTGGCAAGCCAAGCATCTGAATATGGATGCATTTTTTATGATTGATGTGCAGTTGTTATGCGGTGCTGGCTTAGAAGCGACTCAGTTATATTTGTTAGAGATCGACGATGAAGACGCAAATGCAGAGTTAGCCTATTTAGAAAAATGTGAAGCGATAGGAGATTTTGAAGCGTTTAGCAAGGAAGTGTGAATTTCTTCAATAACATAATGGACGGCTTGTATGATTTTTTCAGATTCATAGTAGGGATCAATAAAGATATCAGCTGGAAATTGAATATCTACTATGCAATCTGGAGACAGAATCAATTCTTGTAATTGGATTTCAAATCGTAATGAATCTTCAAACGTATCCCCATCTCGATCCCGATAACAACACATCGCCTCAACATCTTCAATTTCGATAATTAGCGTAGCATTCACTGTAAATTGCATCGTTGAACTCTCCTTTGGAATTAAAGTTCTGATAATCCCTATATTATAAAAGATCCCATTATAATTCTAAAATATTAAATAAAGAATTTAAACAAGGAGATTTGCTGATACAAATACTATTCTCTATAAATGAAATACAAGAATTGAAAGATTGCCAAGAATTATTTGAAGATATGAAGGTTGACGATGTAGAAGTAACTTGCTTTCAAATCATAGATGATCTAATACATAAAAATAATATTTATCAGCAAGCAGACATTCTATATGCTTATGAGCAATTTGAGATAGCTGTTGAACTATTGAAAGAAATAGAGTGGTTTGATAGTTCCATGTTAGAGAACATGTTGCCTAAAGTGAAGCAATTGCTGGTATCTACAAATTCTTTTTAAGGAGATTACATATATGAACTTTACAGCTATTTTTAATCGTGAACATATGGATACAGAAGATTTAATTAAGGTAATAAACCATATATTTGAAACTGATAAAAATAAGCAGTGGTATTGGTACATAGATAATGAGAATATGAGTCTTTTAGAAAATTACTATTTTTTTGGATATATAAAGTTGATTGGATCTCATGGTCAGGAATTGATCATAGGTAAATATCTTTTGGAGTATGATCATTTAATAAATTGGAAGTTATTTTTGCTTGATGAAAAGATAACCCAACAATTAAGAGAGTTCTGTTCTAGATTGAGAAACATATCTCCATATGCTATTTATCTACCTAGTGAATATGACTTTGTTAACGATGTATTTGAAGCCCAAAAGTGGAGAGATGTTTTAAAAAAATTACATAAAGATTTTGGCGATCCTGTTGCTACTATTCAATCTATGTTTGCTCAAAAAGATGATTCTTGGTACAGTTATGGATATTTTATTGACGAACTCTAGCATAACATCGTTAAGTATGTCGCAGATTACTGGTGTTATTGGGGACATGTGCTATTAGTGCTGGAAGAATAACTGGATGCCTTGCTAGAAGATAGAAAGACATTTGAATTAATGTTAGAAATGAGCGATCAGTTAGCTTATAAAACAGAAATGCATGGTTCTCCTACCATAATGGGAGCCAAACTATTTCTAGTCGATTAAAAATCTGCTTCACAGATGTTATTTTCAATATAGTAGTTAATTTCTGTGTAATAAAAATTTTTAAAAAAGCCACTCTTATAATATAGGGTGGCTTTGTGCTTATTAATAATGTATATCAATTCCATATTATTACATGCCTAAGTAGGGTACCTTTTTATAGAACTAATTCTTTATACCTAATTTTATTAAATAAAACAAAATAATTTATTAAATTACAAATATCGACAGACTATGACAAACAATTTACATATAATAGAGTTATTCGTTATGAATAATAATTTAATTAAAGAACGGTACAGAATTTTAAAATGCCGAAGAAAGGAGTGGAGAACATTGAGAAATATCTATAAAACGATAACAAAAATGGGAATCTGTTCGTTAGTTATTGCCGGGTTGATATTTTCGCCTATAGCAACAGAAGCCGCTAGTGCAAAAAGTTATCAATATGATAATAGTGGTCGTTTGCAATCGATCACACTGTCTGGGTATAAAATTACATTTACGTATGACAAAAATGGTAATTTGTTAAAACGTTCAGTAACGAAGACTACAGTAGCAAAATAATATTGTAAGCTGAAGTAAACGAACAAAAGTTCAAAAAGAATATCAAACTAAAAAAGAATATATAGATAAAGGGGATTATTAAATCCAATGAATAAAGCCTTACAAAAGATGATGCTACTTCTCATGGTAGGCATGCTTGTTTTAACTTCGCTAACTAGTGTGTTTCTGCCATCTGCATCTGCTGCCACAACGACTTCAAGAACGAAATCAGCTTCTAAGCCTATCCTTCCGCCAGGTGTCACTTTAATTCCAGGAAATTATAAAGCTCCTGTGATGCCACCTCCTAAAGTTATCGAGTTTGATGAAGATACAGTCAATCAAAATGTTTATGGAACTGCTCTCAAAAATAGCATAGGTGCTCGATCTATGAGTATCATGGAAACCAAAGAACCTTCAGTAGAAGATTCGATCCCAGCAGAAGAGAAAGAACCCATTCCTTTTGTAGCCAAATCTGCATTAACCACACAACAAGTCATTGACTTGATGGATGCAGGTGCTAATGCCTATGATCGGTATCAGATTCATTTACTCGCTTCTCAACAATCCATTGATCCGTTAGCCATTTGGGAACAAAAACTGAAAAGTGGTCTTTCTTGGAAAGAATGGCTGAGCCAAAGTGAGTTACAACTTGCAGATCCTTCTTCCGTTTCTCAAGATGTTTATGGGATAGATCCTAATGTAGAACTAGATTCAGCAACGACAAGTGTGCAGGAAGATACCTACATAGTAAAACCGTTGTCGATGATGCGTTCGTTAGCTGCTGAGGACAATCAGATTAATTTAGAGCAACAGACTTTAGCAGGTTATCGTAACCTCATTAACCCGCAACAAATGAATCAAATTAAAAAAGAACAATATTCTGATCGTCAAAAAACAAGTGAATCGATTGACCCTGCAACCGGAGCATTGACATGGAAATTTAACGCTCTTAGCTATCCAGGTCGCGATGGACTCAACATGGATTTAGGTTTGATGTACCAATCCAGTCAGGCGAAAAGCTTTTTGTCTGCCAAAGGAATGTACTTAGTAGCCAACTATAAAGACGGACAATTAAAATATGAATACCAAAATACAGCTAGCTTTTTGTGGCAGACGCCCAACTACCTAGTTGATCGCTATCATTTGGGTAATGGATGGTCCTTCCAGTTTCCTTCAGTACAACAAGAAGAGGGCTCCATGTATTATCATAATGGTCAAGGCGCATCGTACCAGATTAAGTTTGACCAAAAAACAGGTTTAGCCGTAGACACGAATATCGTAGATCCACCGAATAAACTGACCAAGTTTATGAAAGATAACGGTAGCTTTAGTAATGGACAAACTTCTTCTGCTTTCTATATGCAATACCCAGATAAAAAACGGGAATACTTTAATGGAAACGGAAATATTATTGGGGTAGTTGATCGGTACAATAACAAAATCACGTATGAATACGGAGACACACCGAATCGTTATATTCAAATTACCGATACAGTCGGGCGTAAGCTTAAAATTGTCTATGAAAATGCAGGAGTAGAAGGGACTATTACAGTCTACTCCATCACACCGGATGGCCAACAACAAGCAGAGATCGTGATGAAGAATCAAGCACAATCGATTTCTTACAAAGACCGTGGGAAATATGGAGATGAGAAAAAAGATGCGATTCGTGATGTGAATCCAGTCCTGCAAAATATCTCGTATGTTCATGATAATACCAGTGGTCAACGGGAATATTTATGGTCTACAACCTTTAATTACGATCCACGTGTAAGTGCATTTAGTTATGCTGAAAAGCAATATGTATCTAAAAGTGGATTCAATGCGTATTATTTGCTAAATGAAATCAACTATCCACGTTCTCAAACGTACTATACGTACGAAGAGAAGACACGTAACTTAGGACCCGAGGGAATGATTCAGGACTTTATTGTGAACCATCGTTCAGATGAACATAATAAAAAAGATAATAGCCGAAAAACGAATTTGGTCAATCAGGTAGAATATACGTATAGCGGAGATTACACAGGCTATCCAAATAACAATCCAGATGCGATTCCAGCAGATTACACGTATTCCTCGCGTTCGTCGGTATCAGATGGAGCAGGGAGTTATACCACTCGCACAAGAACTAGATACAATAACCAAGCGCAAAAAATGACAACGGATCAATCAACAGCTAGCGGAGATCGGGTACTAGAAACAGTACAATCGTATCATCCAGTATTCAAATTTATGCCTGTTAAAACAGAAAAAACACTTCAAGATAATTCCGGGGTCAATCTTCTATACACAGAGAACATTTATGATGATGTCGGGAATTTAAGAGAAACAACAATGCCTCTTACAGCAGCGCAGTTTGGAGATAGCAATTTCAAGCGTACGCACACGACTAGTTATACTTATGAACCACAGTATAATCAGGTAGCGACAGTAACTTCGTACCAACAAGACAATGTGAATGCGCCGCTAACAGAAAGATATAACTATACGAATGAAGGACGGTTAAGTTCAAAAGTAGACACCGCTAATCAAGAAACGACGTATGCCTATGGAACAGTATCGGGTATGGTGAATCAGGTGACAGAAGAACATCCTGTGAAGCCTGGAGTGAAGGCACGTACAATCACTGAATATGGTGCTGAAACGAATTATGCTTTACCATCTAAAGTCAGTACGTACTTCCGTTCTGCAACGAACGGTAGCGAACTACAAAATAGTAAGTCGATGACGTACGATCCACGTACAGGATTGGTACTTCAAGAAAAAGATGCTGAAGGAAAAGTAATGTCATACACATATGATCTATTGGACCGTGTAATTGCTACTAAGTCGCCTTCGGTTACCAATACCGATGGGGAAGTATACGATACAGTCGAAGGATACGAATATAACGATGTGTATATTGATCGACAAGATGGCAGTCCTGTTGTCAAAGGTCTATCTGTAAATACGTTCAAAAATTATACACAACGTTCTACAGGTGTAGTAACTACCTTAAATGAAAGTAATGCAACGTATGATGGATTTGGAAATGCATTAACCGAAACCTATATTGATCGTAAAAGCACATTAGCTGAAACGAATGTGCATATGACACGCTATACAACCGATGGATTGTCACGTCCAACAAAGCAGACGACAGTAGTCTATCATCCTGCAAATGGCGGTGCTAGTCTAGAGCTAGCGAGTGGACCGAATACTGATGTTGCAGTTACGTATGATGGTTGGGGCAAAGTCAATGAAACAAAAGATGTGCAAGGAAATAAAGTCTCTTCAACGAGTTATTTGACGCAATATCGTAATGAACTTACGTTTGCTGATGCAAATGGGAACAAATTGAATGCTGTTGATCAACAATACGATCAATGGGGCAATATGTTGAAGACAACTGCCTATCAAGATCCGAATGGAAAAGGCGGAGCTGTTGAAGAATCGTACACGTACGATGTGATGGGGAATGTCCTCAGTTATATAGATCCGAAAGGAAACAGAAATAACGAGGGAGCTACACAAACGTTCCGCTACGATGGACTGAATCGCCTGACTAGTCTCAAAGATGCGAAAAGTCAGACGGCAAGTTATCAATATGATGGAAATAATCAACTGACTCAAGTCAGTATGGTTGATGCTAGTGGAGCTGATAAAGCCGTTATCTTTAGCAAAGACTTCAATGAAGCGTCTCAACTGCTAAGCAAAACCGATGCTGCTAATCAAAGTACGCAAAACCAATTTGATAAACTAGGTCGTATGCAGTCGTCCACGGATCGAAATGGTTCGAATACAGCATATGCGTATGATGAAGCTAATCAATTAACAAGTTATCAGAAAACAATGACTTCACCCAAAGCACAAACCGTGAAATACACGTATACATCCGGTAAAGGTAATATCTATACGGATAAAGCAACCTTACAAACTACAGGGTTACCACTAATTAGTCAGCAGACTAAAATAGATCAACTAGGACGTATTATCCAACAACATGCGTATACTACATCGAATGATTATGTAGGTACAACGAATTTAGGATATAACGGATGGGGTCAAGTATCTTCTAATCAAACGAGTTATCAAGCAAGTGCAGACACGATTGTTAAAGGAACGCAACAAAGTTATACGTATAATACCAAGCAACAATTAACAGGTATTAATATGGCTGGAACAACCAAAGGGATTCAATATACGTACACAGCTCAAGGAAAAATAGAGTCGATTACCTATCCAGCGATGACCAATGGGAAAGTGCTCAAAACCACTTATACGTACAATGCATTGAGTCAAATGCTAAGTATGAAGAATGTATTAGACGGTGTGGAGTTATCTTCTTCAACCAACGGATATGATACGAATGGCAATATTATTCAGACGACTGAAAAGCGTCAAGGACAAGCCGATCGTGTAACGACCTATGACTATGATCCTTTGAATCGATTGATTAGTCTCAATGAATCTGGTAAAGGCACAGCAAGTTACACGTATGATCTACGTGGTAATCGTCTGACGCTAGAAGATAATCGCGGGCAAGCTGATACATTAGAAAATCTGAAAGAAACCAATTATAGCTATAATGCACTGGATCAATTAGATAGCTATCAACAAGATAAGACGAGTACTTCATTCCGCTACTTACCGGATGGAACTCGTTACCAGAAGCAAACAACAGTGACGAATACCGATGGAACGAAAACGACCACCTCTTCGAAATTTATTAGTAATGGAGATGGAAAGGTAACGTTTGAAGCCAAAGGGACAGATTACAATGAGTATATCCGTGGTGATCGCGTTTTACTGAAAAAGAAACCCGGTAGTAATTCGTTACAATATTATTTGTACAATGGACATGGTGATGTGATTGGTCTTTTATACGATAATGGAACCGTAGCAAATACGTATGATTATGATGAGTTTGGTAATCTAACAACTCAACAAGAGAAAACGTATAATCCATTCAAATATGCAGGAGAATATCAGGATAGTGAAAGTGGACTGTATTATCTAAATGCTCGTTATTATGATCCTAGTATGGGACGGTTTTTGAACGAGGACAGTTATGAAGGCCAAGTTAGTAATCCACTGACTTTCAATATCTATGCTTATGTGAATAATAATCCGATGGGCTATGTAGATCCAACAGGTCATGAAAGTGGTCAGGTTACCTATGATACTTCACAATCTATGGCCAAAGATAAAGCAAATATTGCACAATTTGGATCTGTAATAAAAGATGTAGCTGACTTTTTGATTTTAAACGATATTCAAACTTTGTCAGATCCTAATAGTTCTGGATGGGCAAAAAGTTTTGCTATGGTTGGTCTAATTCCTATAGGCAAGGTATACAAAGCAGGGAAATTGACTGTTGATTTTGTCAATGATGCAGGAAAGATTGTTAAAAAAGAATATAAAGTCTCCGATAATGCTTTAAAATATGCTGATAATTGCCAGTGTTTTACAGCAGGAACTAAGGTACAGACAGACCAAGGAGAGAAGAATATTGAAGACATTAAAGTCGGAGATAAGGTTCTTTCTAAGGATGAAAATACAGGAGAAGTAGCTTATAAAGAAGTCGAATGGCTTTTTCAACGTAATGTAGAAGAAACATATAATATTACTGTAGATGATGAGGTTATAACGACAACTGATGAACATCCATTTTGGATTGTAAATAAAGGTTGGGTGAAGTCAAAAAGCCTTTCTGTAGGAGAAATATTAATAACTTCAAATGGTAAAAAATTAGCAATCAAAAAGATTGAAGTTAAAAAGAACCGTGCTATAGTCTATAATTTTAAGGTGAAGGATTTCCATACGTATTTTGTTTCGAATCTTGGTATTTGGACGCACAATGCTTGTGGAGTAGCCCCTCATGTTGTCGAAAATGCGTTATCAAGTTTTCAAAGTAGTCGAATGAAATTTGGAGGTAATACTTTTCTACTTGATAAGTCTGGTATGAAACATATTTTAGAACGCCATCATCCAAACTATTGGGATGGTACAGTAAAGGCACAACAGTCATTTCTTGATGCAAATATGTCAATTGAGGATATTAGAAAAGCTATTAAGTCAGTGATGTCCCAAAATAGAGACACTCTTATAAATAAGGGGACTACAGGCATGTATCAAATCAAAGGGAGTTACAATGGAAGCGATTATGTACTTGGTTTAAATAATGGACGCGTAGGTCAATTCTATAATCCGTGAGGGTGATAAAATGTTTCAAGTGAATTCATATTTGCTGAAGCCGCAGTGTAAAATTAATAATTTAAATGATGTAGTTCAAAATCCTCAAAATTATTTTATAGAAATTACAGATCGGTCAAAACTAAAAGAAATTCATAAGGATCTTAATTTCCAATATCTTAATGGATCGATCAATTTAAAATACTATGAAGAAAGTATTTTAGATATGAGGCATTGGGATTTAATTGATCAATTATGGGCATATATGATGAATTTAATTGAAGAAACACTTAAAAATGGAGAAGGAAGCTTATATTTTCCTGACCAACCTATTAAAATTGTTCTATGTTCAAAAAATAATGATTTATTGCTATTCTCAGTTATAAGTAATGAAGTTAAAAATTATTTATTACCTGAAAAATTTTTTTTTGAAACGCTAGTTCACGGAGCAGAACAGTTTTTTGTCTGTATGTCTCATACATTCAATTTTGATTGTGATTATTCGTACGAATTAGAAAGAATAGCTAAATTGAAGCAGGAATTAAAATAAAGTAAAAGACCTTGAGATGAAATTCTTAAGGTCTTTTCTTTCTGAGTAGCTAAGAAAGAATTATTAATATTATTAATATTTGCAAATAGTAATAGTATTGTTGGATGGGAACAGGTTATAGACTTTGAAGCGATGAAAACCTCTCCAACCCCTTTTAAAATTAATTTTCAAGAGCTAGGAATTGATTTATTGATTATCTGATCCACTTTTGGATTCTGTCCATGTTATGATATAGCACAATACCTAAAGAGTTGATACATAATGATTAGTACAGATATTCTATTTAACACAATCGACTGGAATCAGGTGGCTTCGAACATACAGGGATTGAAGGAATGCCTTACTGGCGGACGTTAAAGATTGAAAATATTCGTATACGGATGGTGGAGTATACCGCAGGGTATGTTGCCGATCACTGGTGTCATCGAGGGCATGTGCTGTTGGTGCTTGAAGGAGAGTTAGATACTTTATTAGAATATGAACGAACACTTAAATTAATAGCAAGTATGAGCTATAAGGTGGCTGACGAAGCAGAACAGCATCGTTCCTTTACCATAACCGAAGCCAAACTGTTTATAGTCGATTAAACAATTTAATAATCTCACATTATTTTTGATCTTCCTCCAAAATGGGTATGATAATACATAGCACCTCAAAAATAAATGAACCACAAGGAGAGCAGATCCATGACGAATCTTGTAAATAATGCGATTTTGAAAGCAAAAGCAGGGCATGAAGAGCAATTGAAAGCAGAGTTGGTCAAAATGTTGGAGCCTTCTCGTAATGAAAGTGGTTGTATTCAATATACATTGCATGAATCGATTGAACCCGGGGTGTTTGTATTTTATGAAATCTGGGAAGATGAAGCGGCGCTTGAATTCCATATGAATACGCCTCATTTCAAATCGTATCGGGAAAATATTGCGTCTCTGGTTGATTCTCGTGAAGCATTCCGTTTGCACAAAGTAGAACAATAAAAGTAATACCACGAAAGTGATTTCTATTTATAGAGATCACTTTTTAGTTTGTCGATATCACCTAAAGCTTATAGCAGAGAATGGCTGTCTAAGCGCTACATTTGATTATACCCCTGCAACTTCTTTATGATGAGAAGAAGTACCCTATGAATAGGAGTGAAACATAATGGATAAACAACAACAACTAGCAATGGTGAAGAAAGTAAGAGAAGCATCGACCAATAATGTCAATGGATCTACATTACAACCGAGCTATACCCCGCAGGTGAAGCAGGAGTCGCGAATGATTCCTACTTCTTATGAAGATGCACCTGTAACCGTGCATATCCCTGATCGTGAGCTGGCTGATCCATTACCTGTTTTCGTTAATTTTCATGGTGGTGGATTTGTGATGGGGAATCCTAAAATGGATGATCCGTGGTGTAGTGTAATTGCGGATCGGGCAGAATGTATCGTGGTAAATGTCGACTATTTGTTAGCACCCGAATATCCGTTTCCTGTGCCTGTCTACCAATCGTATGAAGTGGTGAAATGGATAGCCGAGCATGCTACAGAGCTGAATATCGATGCAACTCGTATTGCGGTCGGGGGACATAGTGCCGGTGGTAATCTAGCGGCAGCGATCTGTCTACTGAACAAAGAACGTGGGAATGAGCTGAATATTGTGTATCAGGTAATTGATTATGCACCACTTGATCTCGATACCGACCCAGCGCAAAAACCACAATTTCCAGAAGCGATCCCAAATGATATCTCTCGCATCTTTAATGCTTGTTATTTGGAACATCCAGAAGATGGACGTAATCCGTTAGCTTCGCCTGTATTTGCCCCTTCTCTAACAGGGCTTCCGTCCGCATTGGTCATCACCGCAGAACGCGATTCATTGGCAGCAGAGACGGTAGGTTATGCCAAGCAGTTAGAAGAAGCAGGTGTTACCGTTACCGCCAAGCAATATGCAGGAGCGGCGCATGGATTTACCCATAATGGTGATCTGGCTGTAGCCGAAGATGCCTGGCACCTAATGAGTGACAAGTTAAAAGAAGCATTTACAGCTAAACAATAATTTTTAGATGGTGTGACATCAAAAGAGACGACTCCTGATTAAGCTGAGGAACGTCTCTTTTTGATGACTGGCAATCAAAGGGCGCTTGATTTATAATATTTAAATGAAACATAGTTTTATTAGATGAAACTATAGGAGCGTGATAACAATGAATAGCAAAGAAAGATTTTCAGATCGAGTCCATGCGTATGTGAAATACCGTCCTAGTTATCCGGTAGCGGCTATCGATTATCTTTATGATGTGATTGGTATGAAGCGAGAAAGTACAATTGCTGATATTGGAGCAGGTACAGGTATTTTTGCAGAGTTGTTATTAGAACGTGGTAACCCTGTGATCGGCGTAGAGCCCAATACAGAAATGCGTGAAGTCGCTGTAGCTACATTAGCAGAAGAGCCTAACTTTGAAGTCAGTGCAGGATCGGCAGAAGCGACAGAATTGCCAAATGAATCGGTAGATTACATTACGTGCGCGCAGGCTTTTCACTGGTTTGATCAGCAAGCGACTCGGTTAGAATTTAAACGTATTCTCAAGCCAGAAGGTAAAGTCATTTTGATCTGGAATTCTAGATTGACGACAGGTACTTCATTTTTGGAACAGTATGAGCAATTATTGCATGATTATGGGACCGATTATACGAAGGTCAATCATAAAAATATTTCAGCAGAGAAATTAGAACCTTTTTTCAAAAAAGATACGATGGAGCTCGCGAAGTTTGGTAATCGTCAAGTGTTTGATTGGGAAGGATTACGTGGTCGGTTAGAATCTTCTTCGTATGTTCCTAGCTTCGATGATCCCCGGTATAACGATATGATCGATCAATTAAAGCTTATTTTTGAGCACAATCAGCACGAAGGTGTTGTCTTTTTTGATTATGAGACTGAAGTGTTCTGGGGAGAAGTCTAACCCGATCGATTGCGATATAAATAAAAAAGCCCCCATCGTTAAACATGGAGGCTTTTTGCTAATGTATTTTATTACAGAATAGCTAGATTACATAAAGTCCATCACATAACGAACCACATGGAAAAAGACAGGCGCTGTATAGGTTAAGCTGTCGATTCGGCTAAGATAACTTTGCTTTTCGTTGTCTACTTTTGGATCATCACCGATTAACAAATCTCGCTTGAGTACAGAAACAGTTAGACTTCCAAAAAATCCACTCAAACTAATCAGCATCCCTGTAACCAGACCAAAGTTAGCACCAAGCGGTGTAAGTATAGGAGCTACAAAGTAAGAAGTAATCGCTGTGACAATAAAAGCACAAGCAAAGCCTTCCCATGTTAAGCTGGCATTGGATGTAGGTACAATTTTGCGTTTACCGATATACATCGAAGCGACATAATGCACAACATCATTAAGCTGTGTAAGTAACACGAGGAATAAAACTAATCTTCCTCCATATTGTGGTGTGGCAAATGGAAAATAAGCCAGATGACTAAGTCCGAATACCATTAGCATCAATCCCCATTGGGTTGAACTGACGCTTCGTAGAAATCCGCCTGTTCCTTTATTAATCAAGCGTGGAAGTGGAAGCAATAAAAAGACATAAATCGGAATAAACACGATAAACATGCCATACCAACCAATATAAATCCAATAAAATTGAATTGGAATCGCTAAGTATGCCCATAAAAATAATCGCCGATCTGCTTTGCGTGAGCGAATCATCGAAAAGTATTCTTTCAGTGCAAAAAACGTAAGAACCATCAGTGAAAGAAGCGATACAATAGGATTAAATAACGTAGCCAGACAGAATATAAAGAACATTCCCCACCACGTTTTGATCCGTAATCCGATCACGCTATAATCTTGATTTTTTTGAATTTTGCTTACGATGATGTAAATAAAATGGATGACTAATAGAGCAGCAAAAATAAGAATTAACGTTATTAGCGAACTATTCATGAATCAGCACCAACTTACCTTGAATTAGGATTCCATAAAAGGGATCATATGCTATTATGAAGGAATAAAGGTAACTTGATAAGGGGAAATTTTGTGATGGCAGCAGAGCAATCGGTTTTTATTTTATTGACCAACACTGGAACGTTATTTACAAAGGTGATCCAGACGTATACCAAAGCACCGTATAACCATGCTTCGATTTCGTTTGACCGTGAATTATCGGAGTTGTATAGCTTTGGACGGAAGCATCCTAGTAATCCACTGAATGGTGGTTTTGTGAAAGAAGATATTAAGACAGGTACATACAGCAAATACCCGAATACCACTTGTGTGATCTATGAACTTCGTGTGACCGAGCGTGAAGTCGAGAAAATGCAGCGTGTATTGCAATTATTTATTCGTAAGCATCAGAAGTATTTATATAATATTCTAGGTGTGATCAGCATTACGCTCAAAGAACCTGTTGAATTCAGTAATTCGTATTTTTGCTCTCAATTTGTCGCAGAAATCTTACAACGATCCGGTATCAAAATTTGGAATAAGCTTCCCGCTCTGGTCACTCCGGATGATTTTCGCCAAAGTGAACGATTGCAGTTGATCTATGAAGGAAAGTTAAGTGAATATGAAGCGACACCCGAAGAAAACCTCTAGTTCTCATACAGTCTGTATACCCACAAATAAGAATAGATAAAAGTAAGAATCCGCAGTTTAGACTTGTACATCACAGGTTTAGAATGTGGATTTTTTGTTGCGATGAATGTGAAAAATAGAAGCTGTAGGCTTTTTCGATGTGCTTATAATGGAGTTTACTATTGAATTACTATATCGTGGCGTGATATAGTGACTGTATTAGACTATATCGAGGTGCGATATAGTTGTGGTGAAAAGGTGGAGGAAATGATGAACGAAATAACACGTAGTTATCTCCCGATGACGGAGACTGCCTTTTATATTCTGCTGACTTTGCAAAAAGTTCATTATGGTTATGGGATTATGCAAGATGTCGAGAAGTTAACGAACGGTCGAATTAAACTTGGCGCAGGCACTATTTATGGCAGTCTATCTCGTATGGAAAAGGATCAATTGATTGAAGTCGTCGGTGAGGAAAATCGCCGTAAGTCATATACAGCTACAAAGCTAGGCAGAGAGCTACTTCAGCAGGAAATCGCTCGGATCAGTGAGCTGTATCATAATGCTATCCAAATGGAGGGAAACAATAATGAATAACAAAAAAGTATTCCGTTGGTGGTGGAGCTGGGAATCAGAGAAGATTGAGAAGTGGATCGAGGCGCAGGAAGGGCAAGGCTGGCATTTAGTGAAAGTGAAAAGCAACTTAATGAGATTCCAGTTTGTCAAAGGTTCCCCGCGTACGATGCGTTATGTATTCGATTATCAGAATAATGTAGATATAGATTATAAGCAGCTCTATGAAGATGCAGGTTGGGAACAGGTGTATGCGAAGGATAACTGGTATTTATGGCGCAAATCGTATCCAGCAGATCAGCCTGAACTACGTCCCGAAATTTATTCAGATGTGGATTCAATCATCCAACGGAACAATCGAATTAAGAAAACATTAATTACAGTAGGACTGGTACTCATTCCGATCCTCATCATGAATATGGTGGTACAACCAATGTGGCAAATTCGTACTTCTATTCTAGTCGTGTATCTGCTGATTTTTATACTATTTTTGTATGGGTTGAATCGTCTTGCTACACAGAATCGTAGACTGCAAGGAAAGTCGAAGTCTCTGAAGAATTAGTATTCAAAATCAAATGAGATAGCAACCAGTTTATGAATAAATATGTAAAAAAATATAAAAAATCTGTTTAAAGCTCAAAGAGGAGGTTAAATATAGGCTAACAACAAAATACATTAATCGAAGGAGATACAACACCATGATGAAAAAATTTCAGATGACTTTTCTCTCGTTATTAATTGTATTAACAGTTGGAGCGACACCAACGTTCGCTTCAAGTACGGGAACGACTGGTGGTAGTACAGGAACAGATGCTACAGGAACAACAGGAACCGATTCAACAGGCATGACGGGAACAGATGCTACAGGAACAACAGGGACCGATTCGACTGGTGTGACAGGAACAGATGCTACAGGAACAACAGGAACGGATTCGACCGGAGTTACAGGAACAGACGCTACAGGAACAACAGGAACGGATTCGACCGGAGTTACAGGAACAGACGCTACAGGAACAACAGGAACGGATTCGACCGGAGTCACAGGAACAGACGCTACAGGTACGACGGGAACGGATTCGACTGGATTCACAGGAACAACGGGTAGTACCACTGGTGTGACAGGTACGACAGGAACGACAGCCACTGATGCACCGATGACAACAGATATGGACGACGATGACAACGATACGGATTGGGGATGGCTAGGGTTGCTAGGTCTGCTTGGATTATTAGGACTTAGAGGACGCCGTCATGACCCACGTGATACCAATCGCCCTCTTTAACAGAGCCATGAATAGATTGATCAAATAAATCATATTCTCTACACAAAATCACCGATGACATCGTATACGTCATCGGTGATTTTTATGTGTAGAGGTATATGTTGTAACATGTATTGGATCGTCTTAAGACCATGTTGACATTAAGCTTCTTCTGGCACAACGACACGAATATGACCCGGGATAATACGTAGATCAACAGGTAAAGAAGGCCCTTCCTCACCATCGACATTCGTTTTTACAGGTTCGGTTGAACTGACTCTTACATGTTTAGCCGTAAAATAGATAACATCTTTATGACCTTTCAGATTACCAAGCAATAAAGATAATCCTGCGGTTAACGTATTGAACATATTGAGATTGGTCATAATAAAGCAATGTAATAATCCATCATCTACTTCAGCATCAGGAACCATACTTTCAAAACCACCGACAGAATTCGTGAGTGCGGCTAGAAAAAGAGGAGCTTCTCCTTCCCACACTTCACCATCATATTCGATTTTTAAAGGAGATGCCGAATTGCTCATTAACTCTTTCATACCATCTCTAAAATAAGCAAAAGCACCTAATTTGGATTTATCTTCAGAAGGAACAGACGATAAAGCTTCTGCCAATGAACCCGCAGCAATTACATTTGCAAATAATTGATCATTCAATTGACCCATATCTACCGTTTTAACATTGGAAGAGCGTAGTGTCTCAATCGCTTGATCAGGATTAAGTGGAATCTGAAGAGCACGTGCAAAATCATTCACCGTTCCCAGTGGAATCACAGCAAGCTTCGGACGGTGTTCTTGATCCATAAGTCCATTGATGGTCTCATGCAGTGTACCATCTCCGCCGATCGACACGACTAGATCATGGCACTCTTTACAAGCGTCTGTGCAGAATTGAGTCGCATCTAATTCTTTGGCAGTCTCATTTACTGCGACATGATATCCTTGCTCACTAAGAATATCCTCTGCCTTTTTGACATATTCTAAGGCTTGTTCTTTACCCGAAGATGGATTAATAATGATCGTTGCCTTCATGAGATGGATTCTCCTCTACAATTTATATAAGTGCATTTAAGCAATTTCGCAAAAATAAAAAATAATTCGACATCAATTACCATTACCCAAAATAGTAGGGATGATACAGCATTATAACCTTTTCACCTCAAATTTTGAAAAATAATAGCTATCGTTTATAGAGCGATATCATTTGTTTGCTTATATGAGAAATGGTATCGTAAAGGAGATTTAGGGTTATTACTGTATAGATAGGCTACTTTGTCACGGAGGTGTATTTATGAAAGCGCTATTTATTGGAGGCACAGGTATTATCAGTTCAGCGATTACCCAGCAATTATTAACTACCGATTGTGAATTGTATTTGCTGAATCGGGGGAACCGTAATCAAGATTTGCCTGACAATGCCCATATTTTGCAAGCAGATATTAATGATGAGCAACAAGTCGCAGAGCTGATTGCTGATCTAGAATTTGATGTTGTGGCTGATTTTATTGCGTTTGAACCTTCCCAATTAGAACGGGATTATCGTTTATTTACAGGTAAAACGAAGCAATTTATTTTTATCAGTTCAGCCTCTGCTTATCAGTCTCCTCCTGCGGATTATCGTATTAATGAAGGCACTCCTTTGTCCAATCCATACTGGGAATATTCTCGTAATAAAATAGCTTGTGAAGATTATCTAATGAAAATGTATCGTGAACAGCAATTCCCGATCACGATTGTGCGTCCAAGTCATACGTATGATGAACGCTCGATTCCAATGGGTGTACACGGTAGCGAAGGAAGCTGGCAAGTCGCTAAGCGAATGCTCGAAAACAAACCGGTTATTATTCATGGAGATGGTACATCGCTCTGGACGATGACGCATAATACCGATTTTGCCAAAGGATTTATCGGATTGATGGGAAATATACAGGCAATCGGGGAAGCGGTGCAGATCACATCGGATGAATCGTTAACCTGGAATCAGATTTATCATGCAGTAGCCGATGCACTAGGCGTGAAGCTCAATGCGGTGTATGTATCTTCTACATTCTTGGATGCTTGCAGTACCGAAGATTATCGTGGAAGTCTACTTGGAGATAAAGCCAATTCTGTGGTTTTTGACAATAGTAAGCTCAAGCGTTTAGTACCAGATTTTGTAGCTACAACTCGTTTCGATCAAGGGGTGAAGCAAGTCGTCGATCACATTCTAAGTCACCCTGAATTGCAAAAAGAAGATCCTGAATTTGATACATGGTGTAATAAAGTGATTACAGCTTTGGATCAGGCTGTCCAATCGGTTCGTTCTTAACATTTTACTTCATTAAAGGGAAAGCATATCTACTGCTTTCTCTTTTTTTGTTATATCGTTATTTGGCATATTACATTATTTCCTTATGTTTATAGCGAAAATCCAGAGATAAGTTGTTACACTTACAAATGTAAGCGCTTATATAAAATTTTGGTAATTTTTGCGATGAGAACGTACGTCTACTATCTATGGAGTCAAAAGGAGGAAATAAGATGTCAAAATCAAGCCTATGGAAAGTGATTGGAACAGTCGCATTAACAGGGGTATTGTGTACATCGACTTTTGCAGAGTACAGTTATGCCAGTCTAACCAGCGGGAGTAAATTTCTAGGTAATATTATTGCAGGAAATGTACCGGCAAGTTACGGCAATTATTGGAATCAAGTCACTCCTGAAAATTCGACGAAATGGGGAGCTGTCGAAGGTAATCGGAATGCGATGAACTGGGGACAAGCGGATATGGCTTACAATTATGCACAAAGCAAAGGGTATCCTTTTAAATTTCATACATTAGTCTGGGGAAGTCAGGAACCTGCATGGGTGAGTGGTCTGTCTGCCGCAGATCAGAAAGCGGAAGTGACTCAGTGGATTCAGTTAGCAGGTCAAAAGTATTCAAAATCCGCCTTTGTTGATGTAGTCAACGAACCATTTCATGCCAAGCCATCTTACAGTAATGCGATCGGTGGAAGTGGATCGACAGGCTGGGACTGGATTGTATGGTCTTTCCAACAAGCAAGGCAACAATTTCCTAATTCCAAATTGTTAATTAATGAATATGGAGTTATTAGCGATCCTAATCTAGCCGATCAATATGTGAAAATTATTAATATTCTCAAAAGTCGCGGGTTAATCGACGGTATCGGTATTCAATGTCACCATTTTAATATGAATAATGTTTCGACCAGTACCATGACGACAGTACTGAATAAATTAGGGTCTACAGGGTTACCGATCTACGTATCTGAACTGGATATGACTGGTGATGATGCAACCCAACTGGCTCGTTATAAAGAAAAATTCCCTGTACTTTGGAACCATCCTTCGGTTAAAGGAGTTACATTATGGGGATACATTGAAGGACAGACATGGGAGCCTAACACCCATTTATTGAATGCCAATGGCACAGAGCGTCCTGCACTGAAATGGTTAAAACAATTTTTCGGTAAAGGGATTACAGATGGACAATCCATTATGCTCGAAAAAGATAATCTAGAGACAGCTGAAGTGCCTTCTCAATAAAGAAGGGATCTGTTTTTAACGGAAATGTATATTCCTATCTAATACGTATATATCCAATTATTAAAGAGTGTCAAAACCTTCTCTATGAGAAGTCTTTGACACTCTTTTTTTTTGTTGTGCCAAAGACTTAAAAAAAACACAACTTCAAGATACATTAAACTAGGGTCATCCGATTGGATATAGAAAGGTTTGATATTTATTAAACGAGCTGGAGTGTGATCACGATGAAAAAAATGCTTCCTAACCTGTTTACGCTGGGCAATTTGCTATCAGGTTTTGCTGCTATCCTTTTAATATCTCAAGAACAATTTGAAATATCGGTACTGCTTATCGTAGTAGGCTTAGTCTGTGATTTCCTTGATGGGTACTGTGCAAGAATACTTCATGCAACATCCGAATTCGGAAAAGAGTTGGATTCATTAGCAGATCTGATCACGTTTGGCGTTGCTCCTGCTATTTTTGCATATGTCGTATCCCTACATGAGATACATGTCGTTGGTGCAGTCTGCTGTTTATTTTATGTATGTTGCAGTGCTCTCAGATTAGCACGCTTTAATGTAAGACAAAGTCATATGACTGTTTTTGTAGGCATGCCGACACCCGTAGCTGCTGTACTGTCTATACTTCTGACTATTTATGTATATCCTTTAGTTGCTATGGTTGGAATAGTATTGATCGGCATACTGATGGTCAGTCCATTTTATTTTCCGAGTCTCAAAAAAGTAAAGTCTGAAGCGATGGAGGACTGTTAATGTCTACAATGCTTCAATTTTTATCAGATTATGGCTATCTGGCGATATACGGTCTGTTAACCTTAGGAATCGTTGGGCTACCAGTGCCTGATGAATTGCTAATGACTACCGTTGGTTATTTAACTACGATTGGAACGATGAAATTCCCTTATGCTCTTTTCTTTAGTTTTGCAGGAGCGATGAGCGGGATGATGATCAGTTATTGGATTGGAAAAAAAGCAGGTCGTCCTTTTCTTAATCGCTATGGGAAGTGGGTCGGTTTGAAACCGCATCGAATTGCGAAAGCTGAGCAATGGATGAATAAATATGGCCCTTTATCTATTATGTTTGGTTATTTTATTCCAGGGTTTAGACATGTGACTTGTTATTTGTGTGGAATTACCAAAATGCCACTACGTAAGTATAGTCTATTCGCTTCTCTAGGAGCTTTATTTTGGTGCTTGATTTTTATTCTAATAGGTAGAGTATTAGGATATGCAAACAATGGATAAAGTGCGCTACACACTTCAAATAGCTTGATACTTATTTTATGTCTTTTGAAGAAAGGAAGTACATTATATTGACTAAAAAGGTTTTAATCGTAGAAGACGAACATCGTATACGTGAATTAATATCAGATTATTTTAGTAATGAACATTGGATCGTA
Source organism: Paenibacillus sp. PK4536 (assembly GCF_028594455.2). Taxonomy (NCBI): domain Bacteria; kingdom Bacillati; phylum Bacillota; class Bacilli; order Caryophanales; family Paenibacillaceae; genus Paenibacillus; species Paenibacillus sp. PK4536. The sequence goes on along the minus strand of NZ_CP126313.1, from coordinate 1,104,746 downwards.
TTTCAAGCAGAAAATGGAGTAGAGGGATGGTATGTATTTGAAGAGAAGACGCCTGATCTAGTCATTCTTGATCTTATGATGCCAGAAATGAATGGTTGGGAACTATGTCGGAAAATTCGGCAATATTCCAATGTACCGATTATTATTCTAACCGCAGTATCTGGCGACGAAAGGCAAATAGAAGGTTACGAATTAGGAGCGGATGATTATGTCACCAAGCCGTTTAGCCCTAAAGTGTTAGTCTCCAAAGCAGAGGTACTAATGCGAAGAGTCGATGGTCAGCTTGTTTCTGCTCATACTCCAATCGGTTTGGACGTGGTACTGAATACCTTAACTCATAGATTAGAACGAAAAGACGGCATATTTGACTTAACACCTAAAGAATATGGAATTTTACAGCTATTACTTCGCAATAAAGGTATTGTTCTTCCTCGGGATACGATATTGAGATCGATTTGGGGAGCGGAATATGAAGGAGATGAACGGGTTGTAGATACACATATCAAAAAGTTACGTAGTAAGATGGGCGTTGCCGCTGATTGTATACGTACGGTATTTGGTGTGGGATATACATTTGAGGAATCCGTATGAAAAGAACAGGGATCACCACTAAATTATTTTTAGCTACAGCATCTATTTTCGTTCTGTTTTATGTGATTGTTCTGGTTAGCCAAATTTTGGTGTTTCCAGAGTTTTATGAACATCAAAAAATGATTCAGCTCGAAAAGAATGCAGTTGAGCTGACTTCAATATATCAAAAAGATCCTACTGCGCTTCGTGAGACAGGTTCTTCTTCCATCCTGCAATCGCATAAAAGAGAGATGAACTTTGCACTGACGGATTTTGATGGGAATATGACAGTCAATGATCCTTATCGTATGCGCTTGATTCAAAAAGACGGCACAGAAGTGGATGTCTCCTTATACTACATCGTCAGTGCGTACGGAGCAGAATTTAAAAAATTGAATCTTGCTGTTGGAACAGAACTCAAAATGTATGGTGAATTTGGTGAAAGTTCAAACAGTCGAACATTCTATCCTTACTATATTCAAACAAGTGATGGAAAAGATGTAGGTGTAAATGAACAGCAAAGTTCAGAAGATGCCGTTCAGGGCAAAATCATTTCTATCAGCTTACCTAGTGTAGTCAAAACAGAACAGCGATTAGGGCTTCTTTATGTAACTGTCGATGAATTTTTCCCACTAGAAAAGACGTATATAGATCGCTTGAAAAGAATGGAACAGGTAGAACTCAAGTGGAAAAATCCATTTAGCGGAAGCCGAAGTGGTATTTTAATCCAGCCGTTACGTGAACAAAACGGCAACATCGAATTACTCTTTCTTGTGACTTCACTTCAGGAGATCAAAGAAACAAATAGTGCACTTCGATTATTTTATGCTTATTTGGGCGCTGGAGGCTTTATTCTAATTTTACTCCTTTCTGTACTGTATTCTCGTCTGGTGACCCGTCCTCTTCTTATGCTAAACAAACAAGCACACAAAATGAAAGAACTTGATTTTACAGGCGAGAAGCCTTTACCACGCAAAGATGAATTAGGGAATTTATCTGGGACATTATTTGAATTATCCGGCAAATTAAATATCACGTTAGATGAGCTTAACAAAGCCAATGTTCAATTAAAAAAAGAAATCATACAGAATAAACAGATGGAGCAACTACAAAAGGACTTTTTTGCCAATGCTTCACATGAATTGAAAACCCCAATCAGTATTGTACGCGGTTTTGCAGAAGGAATACGTGATGGAATTAGTATGGGCCGTCAGGAGCATTATGTGGAAGTTATTTTGGAGGAAAGCGCCAAAATGGAACAACTGGTTCAAGATATGCTTGACCTTTTGCGCTTAGAATCATCAGCAGTGAAGTTGTATAAGTCGCCTGTACTACTCAGTGAACTTACTCAAGACATGTTGGAGAAGCTGACTTATCAAATGGACGAAAAAGAACTTTCTGCACATCTTGTGTACAAGCAGGAGACAGAAATCAATGTCGATCCAGTCAAGATCGAGCAAGTGTTGTTGAACTTGATGACCAATGCGATCCGCCATGCCGAAAAAGGTAGCACGATAGAAATTCATATTTTGGGAACAGAACAAACGTGTCTGTATTCTATTTATAACAAAGGTGATCAAATTCCAGAAGATTATCTAAAGCGAATCTGGGAACGCTTTTTCCGGGTAGAAGCTTCTAGAGATCGGAAAAGTGGAGGTACAGGTCTAGGACTAGCAATTGTTAAACGAATTTTGGAATTACATGAGTGTGAGTATAATGTGAAAAACGTAGAAGACGGTGTTATTTTTGAGTTAACTTTTAAAAAAGTACTCACCAAGTAACCCGGTTGTGGGAGGATATTGAACTATGGAAGCACCGTTTGAAAAAGAATTGCCCGCAGGACCCATCAACAAGTCAATGCTTCGCTATTTGTATAAATTGTTAAGTACGACGGGCATGCCTAAAAAAATACTGAGCATCGCTGCGATTCTCAGTATTGCATCTTCAATGATTGGTCTCGTTTGGCCAGTGATGACAGGCAGATTTATTGACCAATTTAGTACAGGTGGAATTAATGGATTATTGATTATCCTACTTGTTGGCGTATTCCTGATGGAAGCATTAACGACAGGGGTTTCCTATTATATGTTAGCTTATGCAGGCAATCGCACAGTTACAATGTTACGTAAGCGATTATGGAGCAAAACGTTAGCATTGCCTGTTCACTTTTTTGATAATCACCGATCAGCAGATGTGATGAGCCGAATCAGTCGAGATACAGACGAGATTCGTACGTTGATTACAGAACATCTGATTTCTTTTTTCTCCAATGTACTGACCGTCATTGGCGCACTGGTCATTCTGTTCTGGCTAGATTGGCGTTTGACGTTGGTTGTTCTGCTAGCCGCTCCACTGGGTGCAGCGGTTATTATGCCAATAGGCGGAAAAATGTACAAAATTTCGATGAATATGTACGAGCAGTTGGGACAGTTTGCTTCCGTATTGACTCAGGTTATTGGAGAAATTCGATTAGTGAAGTATTCAAATGCGGAAAAGCGTGAAGAAAAAAATGGATTTGATAAAGTAGATCATTTATTTGAATTGAGTATGAAAGAAGCAAAAGTCTATGCTGTTCTTTCACCGCTAATGTCGATGATTATGATTGTACTACTTACGACTGTTGTTGCTTATGGGGGTATGCGTGTATCTTCGGGCGCTTTAAGCACAGGAGTGCTTGTATCTTTTGTATTACTTTTATTTCAGATTATGCTCCCGATTAATACATTCGCTACTTTTTATTCTAACTTGCAGAAAGTATCAGGAGCAGTAGAACGCTTAAAACCGATTCTGGAAGCAGAAGTTGAAGATGAACACGATGAGAAAGGTGCTATTATGCCTATCCTTACGCAAGATATTGTCTTTCACAATGTGGAGTTCGCTTACTCCTCTGAAGAACCTATTTTAAAAGGGATTAATATATGTATGCATGCTGGACAAGTTACCGCATTAGTAGGCCCTAGTGGTAGTGGGAAAACGACTATATTTTCGCTACTTGAACGATTTTATGTACCTGACAAAGGGTTGATCACTTATGGTGAAAGATCAATTACCGATTTCGATATTGCTTCTTTTCGCAGTAAAATCGGTTATGTTTCTCAAGAAAGTCCGTTAGTGGATGGAACGATCCGTGACAATATTATGTATGGACGTATAGATACGGTAACAGAAGCAGAGATGATAGAGGCAAGCCAACAGGCATATGCCCACGATTTTATTACTTTATTGTCTAAAGGTTATGATACCGAAGTCGGTGAAAGAGGAATCCGATTGTCAGGCGGTCAGAAACAGCGGATTGCTATCGCTCGTGCTTTACTGCGTAAGCCAGATATTCTGCTACTTGATGAAGCCACAGCGAGTCTGGATAGTGATTCGGAGCATGAAGTTCAGCAAGCTTTAGAGCATTTAATGAGCCGTTGTACAACGATCGTTATCGCCCATAGACTTTCAACGATTACGAATGCAGATCAGATTGTCGTTTTGGAGTTTGGACAGATTACAGGTACAGGACGGCATGAAGAATTACTAAACACTCATTCTTCCTACGCAGAATGGACAAATAAACAGTTCCGGCAAACTCGAAGTCATGATCCTCAACGTTTGATAGATTAATAAAAAAAGCGGTCACTTTTGTAGTGATCGCTTTTAGTGATAAGTAATGAATATGATTATTATTGTGTACATCTAGATTACTCAATCGACTGGTTAGATCGCATTAAATTGCAAATGAAATGTAGTCGATTCGCCGATTGTACTGGTCGCATACAACTTTCCACTATGCTGATCGACAATAGAGCTAGCAATAGCAAGCCCTAAGCCATAGCCACCCTGCTTACGAGCACGTGAGGTGTCTGTACGGTAAAAGCGGTCGAAGATACGGGTAAGATGCTCTGGTGCGATACCTTCGCCTGTATTGGTCACTATCAGCGATACTTCATGTGGTTGGCGCTTGAGCATAATAGTAATCGTACCCTGAGCATTGGCGTATTTAATAGCATTATCCAGTACGATCATAATTACTTGATGAATTTGCTCCTGACTACCGTTGACCCTAAGATTATGTTCAATATGATAATCAAGGGTGAGTTCTTTTTCAAAAATAACAGCTTCCATCGTTAAGATAATACGCTCTGTCGTTTCACTAAGATCGAAAGGCATATAGACCATCTGTGTACGAGAACCTTCCATTTCTGTGAGGTAAAGAAGATCATTGGTTAAGCGAGCCATGCGTTCTGTTTCTAACTTGATATACTCTAGCCATCTTGCCTGACTTTCGATCGTTTCTTCACGATTGGATAGAAGAACATCTGCATTGGTATTGATAATAGCCAGTGGTGTTTTGAGTTCGTGAGAAGCATCCGCAATAAACTGTTTTTGTTTATCAAAAGCTTCTTTGACAGGTTGAATCGAACGGTTCGCAAAAAATCGACTGGTGAAATATAAAGCGACTAACATAATCAAGCCGACAGCCGCAAAAGTATAGATCAGATTACGTAAAATATCTTGTTGAGCGGTAATATCGAGAAAAATCAATTTGTACCCTGAACCTGTAGGTTGCTTGATAAATGCCCAATCACTACTATCTAGCTTAAATTGTCCATTATCTTTGTTGATTGTTTTGGCTTCAGTCAGTGCCGATTGATACAAAGTGCTATCCATTTCAAAGGGAGAGTGAGCGGCTGTCATATTCCAATTACTATCCGTCTCAATGGAAAAAGATAACGAGCGTTCTGTAAAGGTATTATCATTAGGTTGACCGTTATTATTCATACCGCCTGCATTGTTCATGCCACCCTGATTAGGTGGCATCTGTCCATTACCAGCATTGCGAGGATAAATAGTAGCAATTCGAGATAATTCACTACGAATATCATTTTGAGCATTGCGGTAGGTAATCGTATAGATCGAAGCAAATGCAAGTAGCATTAATACCGAAATCGTGACGAGATTAACAATCAGAAATCGATTACGAAGCTTGTTGAACATCAGGAAGTCACCTCTTCTAATACATAACCGACCCCACGAATCGTACTGATCTTGACTTGAGAGTGCAGAAAGTTGAGCTTTTTACGTAAAAAAGAAATATACACTTCCACATTGTTGTACTCTACATCGGAATCGAATCCCCATAACTTTTCAATAATCTGCTCTTTGGAAGTCACTCCTTGCTTGCGGGTAATAAGCAATTCGAGCAACTCATTTTCTTTCAAATTCAGCTTCATTTCTTTGCCACTAACGGATAACTTGAGATTGGCTGTGTTTAATTGAATATCTCCAAATATAAGCCCTTCTTCCGGTAAAACTTCTCCTTTACGGCGGAGTGCAGCTCGGATACGTGCCAGTAATTCTTCTGCTGAAAAAGGCTTGGCGATATAATCGTCTGCGCCATAATCCAGTCCGATCACTTTATCTGTAATTTCTCCTTTGGCAGTTAGCAAAATAACAGGTGTTGCGACTCCTTGCTGACGCAACGTTTTGAGAACACTGATCCCGTCCATTTCAGGCATCATAATATCCAGTAAGAGCAGATCATAGATACCGGTCTGGGCATAATCTAGCCCTGTCCGTCCATCATGTACCGCATCAACAGAATAATGATTTTTTTTCAAAATTTGTGTTAACGCTTCTGCTAAATGCAGTTCATCTTCTACTATTAATATTCGCATAATGGTGATCACCCTTTAGTTGTTGTTCTATGATACATTAATAATAATGGTCAAAGCTTTAGCCAATCTTAAACTTTATTACTGTATCGACCAGATCTGCGCCAAATTTGAATATATCTAAGAAGGTGGGCTTATATGAGTAAACCAACAATGCGTACTGTTACAATAAACATGCCTAAAGAATATGAGTATAGACAGCTTCATTTCATGTACCAGACGATGCAATTATTTACGATTAAGAAATACGTAGATATGTCTCCAGACGATTTTGATTTTGATCTACATATCGAAGATCTGTTTCTATATAAAGGAATTCTAAGTTGTGATGCCCAAACAGGTGAAGTAAGTACATATTATTTTCCGCAATACAAAGTATTAAATCTAAGTAGCAGTCAGAACACAAGTACTTTATTCTATCTAGCCTATAGCGATGATTATCGTATGCTGTACTGTTATAAACGTGATCTTGAAGCAGAAGTCGATCAGCTTGTATTCACCCAAGATATCAGTGATGCTTATGAACCGTCGATCAATCGTGTATGGTCTGTACATCATTTCTATTCACTAAATGAGCGGTATGCGCTGATCGCTTATTTGTTGCCAGGTCAACAAAGAGGTTATAACTATGCGTTGATCGATGCACTAGAGCAGACGATGATTCCTTTTGTACCTAATGATATGATTCGAAATATAGATTGTATTATGGGATTCAACTGCAATGGAACAGAATATCTGCTAATCAAGACAGGTGAACATATGGTACATGAACGAAAAATAGATTGGGAATATAACCGTCCAGAAGTAGAGCAATTAATAGTGATTGCAGTCGATAAATTTATCTCCAACGTTCAATCTAGTGATATAGACTTGAGTGATTTTGTTATACATTCTTCTCAAAGTCATGAAGCTTTTGCAGATTTGCTTATATTGGATCAGCAATTAATCATTTTACTAGAACGATTTGATACAGAAGATTCTCTAGTTATGTTATACACTGTGGATAACCAAAAGACTGAATATATTAGTTATCCACATGTGTATAACAAATTATATCATCTGAACCAAATCTTTTATGCTACTCGTAAGTCGGATACATCGACTCGATTGTATAAGTTACACACAGGCGAGCAGATTGCTGAGATTTTGCAACCTCAAGGAGTGGTTACGATGATAGAAGAAGGAATCGTTACAATAGATCAGCGTCTGGGAAGTGAAGATCGACAATTCTATATCTATAATGATCAGGGATGTACATTATGGACAGAAGATTGTGCATGGATCGATTACAAGCAGCGATTTATATTAAAAATAAAACAAGGCTGACTTTATTCTTCTTATAGAAGCGAATTATATAGATTATTCATTATTGCCATGTGCGCTTATATGCGTCATGGCTTTTTTATGTTTTGTAGAAATGTTTTCGCAATGTAAAACATTTAAGATTCACTAAAGGTTAGGGCTGTAAGATTCAAATATAAGCAATCGAGACACACTAACACACGACAATATCAACACTTTATTCAAGCTCAATATACTTAAAAGTATTTTTAAAAAAACTAATCAAGTCACACCAATACATGTATACACGAAAGGAAATGATCCACATGGCAATCGAAGTATTTAACCGCTACGAAAGTAAATATTTGATGGACACTCAGTCTTACTTCAAATTGTATAACGAATTATTGGAACATATGGAAGTCGATGAATATTGCAAGCAACATGATTTCTACTCGATCAGCAATCTGTACTTTGATACACCGCATGATTCCTTGATCCGGATGAGTCTTTCCAAACCCAAATATAAAGAAAAATTGCGCTTACGCGCTTACGGTGTTCCTGGTGAACATGCCAAAGTATATCTAGAGATCAAAAAGAAAGTGATGGGACTGGTGAACAAACGCCGTACAGCGTTAAAGCTAGATGAAGCGTATGAATTTGTTCGTACCGGTATTGCTCCACCGTATCAAGAGTATATGAATCAGCAGGTACTGAATGAACTGACTTACTTTTTGCAAATCTACGATCTGGAACCTAAATTGTACCTCTCCTATGATCGCAAAGCGTTATTCAGCAAGCACAATCGTGATCTACGAATTACATTTGATAGCAATATCCGTACCCGACGCTACGATCTGAAATTAGAACAAGGCGATTATGGCGACCAACTGATGGACAAAGGACAATGGCTGATGGAAGTCAAAGCGGAAAAAACGATTCCATTATGGTTATCGCAAAAGTTGTCCGAGCATCAGATGTACCGTACCAGCTTTTCCAAATACGGCAACGAATACAAACAACTATTGAAATCAAGACTAAACCAACCTGTAGAAACGATTCCAACTGAAAAGGAGAGCATTCTTTATGCTTGATTCATTACTAACTGCGGCTACAACGACAACAGACCTAACGTTAACCACTTCGTTACTCACGATATTTGTCGCTATTGTTCTAGGCGGATTGATTAGCTTTACGTATATGAAAACCAACCCGAGCGGGTACTCACAGAATTTCACGTTAACGATGGTACTGCTTCCTGTCATCGTCGCTATCATCATTTTATTGATCGGTAGCAATATCGCAAGAGCGTTCAGTCTTGCTGGTGCCTTCTCGATTATTCGCTTTAGAAGTGCTCCTGGCGATCCGAAAGATATCGCTTATGTATTGTTCACAATGGCAGCAGGACTTGCTTGTGGTACAGGGTATTTCGGTTATGCAGTACTATTCACTATCATTCTATGTGTGATGATGTTTGTGTTAAATCGCTTCAAATTTGGCGTTAGCAAAAAATTGCAAAAAACACTTAAAGTCACGATTCCTGAAAATTTAGCATATGATGAAGCATTTGCTGAAGTCTTCAACCAATTTAACGTACAGTATGATTTGAAAAAAATTAGAACGACCGAGCTTGGAAGTCTGTATGAACTGGTCTATCTGGTTACGATGAATCAAGTCACTAACCAGAAAGAATTTCTAGATGCGATCCGGTGCAGAAATGGCAACCTCGATCTGTCTTTAACGATGAGCCCAACAGCGGCAGAAGCATATTAAATCACCACACTCCAACCAACAATCGAAGGGAACGATTACGATGAAAAAATGGATAACAAAAACGAACTTGAGCATTGTTCTTCTCAGTACACTGGCATTATCAGCTTGCAGTTCAGCCACACCGACAGCAACCGAGGCATTGGCAGCGGCAACTAGCTCAACCGCTACAGTGTCTACAACAGCAACAACTGCTTCCTCTTCCACGGCGTTGAAAGTCTCGGATCTAGTGACTTTTGACAGTGGCGATGATGCTATCGATTGGAAATCATCCGACTATACAGCGATTCAATTAACAGGCTCCAGTGCTACGATTACAGGCAATGGCGCAACTGCAACCAGTAGCATCATTACAATTACCGCAGGCGGTACGTATGTGCTTAGTGGTGAACTGACAGACGGACAAATTGTTGTCGATTCACAGGATGATCAAGATGTGATACTGGTATTGAATGGCGTAACGATTACAGATAACGATAGCGCGCCAATCTATATCAAAGAAGCTAAAAACGCATTTATTACATTAGCCGATGGCACTAAAAATGTGATCACGGATGGAGCAACGTATACATTAGCAGATGATACCACAGATGAGCCTAGCGCAGCGATTTTTAGCAAAGCCGATCTAACGATCAATGGGGAAGGTACATTATCGGTCAAAGCTAATTATAAAGATGGAATCACAAGTAAAGATGATCTAAAAATCGTATCCGGTACACTGAATATCACAGCAAAAGATGACGGGATTGTAGGTAAAGATATGGTTGCGATCGAAGAGGGTACATTCCATATTGTAGCGGGTGGCGATGGTATTAAATCGACGAATGATACTGATGCCGATAAAGGATTTATCGCTATTGCAGGCGGGACATTTGATATTCAATCGACCAACGATGGTATTCAATCTGAAAAGCAATTAGTGATCGACGATGGAACATTTAATATTGTATCTGGTGGAGGTCATACTCAAGCGGAAGCAAAAGTTGAAGAGCAACCCGGTCAAGGCGGAGGATTCGGTGGACGACAAACTCAAGATGCTCAAGCTACAGCCACAACGTCTACAGAGACAACAACATCTTCAACTGATACCGATGCAACAGCTACCGAATCAACGAGTACCAAAGGGCTGAAAGCAACAGGCGATATCACGATTAATGAGGGTACGTTCACAATAGATTCCGCAGATGATGCTGTTCATAGTAATGCAACTGTACATGTCACAGGCGGTACACTTGAAATTGCGACAGGCGATGATGCTCTGCATGCTGATGTGGATCTGAATATCTCGGGTGGCAAAATCAATATTACAACCAGTTACGAAGGGTTAGAAGCAACCAATATTAATGTATCTGGTGGAGACACTAATGTCATAGCTTCTGATGACGGTGTAAATGCTTCGGGTGATGCGAATACCACAACGACAGAGACTTCAACAACAGAACCAACTCCAACAGAGTCCAGTACGACAGCAACAACTTCTACAGATCCTACATCTACAACAGATCCAGCAGGTAACAGCGCGCCTCCAGGTGGATTCGGTGGAGGTCAAGGAAGTTCTCAAAATGCTTTATTAAATATTACAGGTGGCACACTCACTGTAGATGCTCAAGGCGATGGATTAGATTCCAATGGATCCATCACAATGTCAGGCGGAACTGTGATCGTGAACGGCCCAATTACTAATGGAAATGGTTCACTCGATTATGATGGTACTTTTGAGATGACAGGTGGATATGTAGTTGCTGTCGGAAGTTCAGGCATGACTCAAGCACCTTCTGATGATTCTACTCAAGCGGCAATCAGTATGAGTTATTCTGCAACTCAAAATGCAGGCACATTAGTTCATATTCAAGATAGCGCAGGTAAAAATATATTAACTTTGGCACCGACAAAAGATTACCAATCAGTTGTAGTCAGCTCACCGGATCTAGTGAAAGGTAGTTCATATTCTATCTATACAGGTGGAACATCTACAGGTACAGCAACAGATGGACTATATGCAGACGGTGAATACACAGGCGGTACTAAAGTGGTTGATTTTAAATTGGCGAGCCAGATCACATGGGTGAACGAATCAGGTGTGACGACAGCTAATACAGGATTTGGTGGGGGCGGAGGTCAAAGACCGTCTAGAAATATGACGAACAACACAACAACAGATAGCACATCAGATACGGCACAGTAATCTTTTTATACTATATATGAATATAACTTAACATGAAAAATAAGGATATCAGATAAATAAGCTGATATCCTTATTTTGTGTTATATAAAATAACATATTATTTGCATAAATATACAAAAGTATTGAGTTATTTTACGTTATATCGTTATAATCAATATTAATATTACATTAATGTGATATTAAGTTACATAAAATTTACGATGATGTCAGTATGATCTACTTATTGAGGGGGATGGATATGAAATTATCAGTACAATGGAAACAAAAATGGTGTATTTCGATGTTAACAGCGGTATTGTTGATGCCTGTCATGAGCTATTCAGTATCAGCGGCAACAGAAACGAGCACCACTTCTCAAACTACAGCTGTACAAACATCTTTGCCTAAGATCAAGATTCTTGCTACAGGCGGAACGATTGCTGGCTCTTCCGAATCCAACACCGATGTAACTGGATATAAAGCAGGTGCACTAGGGATTGATGTACTGATCAATGCGGTACCTGAAATGAAAAAAGTAGCAGATATTAGTGGCGAACAAATTGCTAATGTGGGTAGCCCTGACATAGACAATGCTGTTTTGCTCCAATTAGCCAATCGGATCAATGAGTTACTGGCTTCAGATGATGTCGATGGGATTGTAGTAACACATGGTACAGATACATTAGAAGAAACGGCTTATTTTCTAGATTTAGTTGTCAAAAGTGATAAGCCTGTAGTCGTTGTAGGCGCAATGCGTCCAGCAACAGCGATCAGTGCGGATGGTTCATTTAACTTATACAATGCGGTCAAAATTGCGAGTAACCCTGAAGCCACTGGCAAAGGTGTGATGATTGCTCTCAATGATCGGATTGGCGCAGCACGTTATATTACCAAAACTAACACCACAGGAACAGATACATTTAAATCAGTAGAACAAGGTTATCTTGGTGTAGTATCAGGCAATAAAGTGTACTTTTATAATCAATCTACACGCAAACACACAGCCAATACTATTTTTGATGTGAAAGGCATAACGGAATTACCACAGGTTGATATTTTATACGAATATCAAAATAATGGTAGTTATCTGTATGATGCGGCAGTAGCTTCAGGCGCTAAAGGCATTGTAGTGGCAGGGAGTGGCAATGGATCGTTATCTACACGTTCAAGTGAAGGTGCCGCTAGGGCTGTTGATCAAGGAGTAACCGTAGTTCGTTCTACACGTACAGGTAGCGGTGTTGTCACTCCGTTAGATTCGGATGCTGAAATTGGAACACTATATGCAGATTCACTTAATCCGCAGAAAGCCCGTATTCTGTTGATGCTAGCACTTACTCAGACGAAAGATCCTAAGACCATTCAAAGTTACTTTGAAGCTTATTAAAAGTAGGACGTAATTAGAAATGTGTAATAAAAGAGTCGATACCGATGATGAAGCTAGACGGTATCGACTCTTTTTGTTATTTAGATAAATATGCCTAACCATACTGCATTGATCATAGCGAGCAATAACAATTTTTTCTCACAAGTAGTCACTTGCTCGGCATTCTGTGTATCTGTTTTGATAATAAAAAAGATAGACAAGATCACAATTATAACCACTCCGATTGCTGCCCATAACCGATCTGTACCTAACCATAATCCACATAATCCGATCAAAATCATATATACAATCGCAGGCAATGCACTATATTTTGGACCGAACATAGCCACTGACCAGACTACACTTGTCCGCTTCACCGGAGAAGCTTGTTGATCGGCTTGTAGATCAGGAATATGGTGAATCATTACCCATGCAATACAATAGAGCGCATTAATGACTGCATTTTGGACTGCCCATTCTGGAAAATCGCCTAACATGATCCAGACGCCTGCTAATCCTAAGAAAAAAGCAGATGGAAATGTACTTAACCATTCACCTGCCAATGGAATATAACTGAATCGTAACGGGGGTAGCGAATATGAAGCGGCTCCCCAGACACCGATTACCAGCAATAACGCTAACGGATAATAACCGAGTAAAGCAAGGATTCCAGCAATGACTAATAACCCGATTGCAAGACCATAACCGATCCATTTGAGTGTATGCGGAGCGATACGACCTTCTTGAATAACGCGACTACCCCCGGATAAGTAAGCAGGGCTATGTTGATCTGTCCCTGATAAGTAATCGGTATAATCATTCAGTGCATGGGTTAATGCGCCATGAATAACAAAGCAACCTACCAGTAACAACAAGGAGACAGCACTCAAGACTCCATTAGGCAGATCATAATAAGCAAACAGTGGAAAAACTCCTGAAAAGATAATGACGACACTAGAAGCAATAACAGCAACCGGTCGCAACAATCGTAGACCATTTTTCAAAAATAACATCGCCGATGGATTCAAGCAGTTAGCTCCTTTCATAGATCAAAGATAATATGTATTCTGTGATATGCTTCTTTGTCTATTACCCTCATTGAAATGAATTGGACGCATAAATATTCAAGCGATGATGATAAAATGTATAGGTCATTTGCACAATCCATTTCGTCTTTTTATCAATATTTTTTTGAATTTGATAGCGCTATACTGAGAGTATGTTTAACAAAACAATACGAGAAATGCAGATAGAAGAATGGACGATCCTTTACAGATTTATACTGTAGTGAGGTGAGAAGATGAATAAACCAACATTTTTATTAGCACCCGATTCATTCAAAGAAAGTATGACTGCCAAAGAAGTCTGTATCGCTATGGAAAAAGGGTTACGTAAAGTCTATCCAGAAGCACAATATATTCATGTTCCGATGGCAGATGGCGGAGAAGGTACGGTTCAATCGCTAGTCGATGCTTCAGGTGGACAATTGTATCAGAAAAAAGTGACAGGTCCGCTCGGAACACCCGTAACCGCTGTTTACGGTATTATGGGCGATGGTAGTACAGGTGTGATCGAGATGGCTTCAGCCAGTGGTATCCATCATGTCAATCAGAATACTCGTAATCCACTCATAACAACGACTTACGGCACCGGTGAATTGATTCGAGAGTGTATAGATCGTGGGATGAACAAGATCATTATTGGTATCGGTGGAAGTGCGACAAATGATGGTGGCACAGGAATGGCGGAAGCCTTAGGAGTGCGCTTTCTTGATGCTGAGGGGCAACCGCTTGCGCGAGGCGGTGGTGATCTGAATCGATTAATAACGATTGATATCTCTTTACTTGATCCACGTCTGCAAGAAGTGCAGTTGATTGTGGCTTGTGATGTCACCAATCCATTGTGTGGTGAAGATGGAGCTTCACGGGTATTTGGTCCACAAAAAGGAGCTACACCTGAGATGATCCAGCAATTGGATGATAACTTGAACCATTATGCTAGCATGGTCAAACACCAATTGGATCAAGATGTCGCTTATCTTCCGGGTGCAGGGGCGGCAGGTGGATTAGGTGCAGGATTGATGATTTTTACACAAGCTGTTTTGCAAAAAGGGATCGATATCGTGATCGAATATAGTGGCTTAGTAGAGAAATTAAAACAAGCTGATTTTGTATTTACAGGTGAAGGTGGAATCGATTCTCAGACCAAATTTGGTAAAACACCTTACGGTGTGGCTCGGGCGGCGCAGGCATCAGGTAAGCAAGTGATTGCGATTGCGGGTTATATTGGAGAAGGTATTGATACATTATACGATGAAGGGATTGATGCCATATTTGGGATCGTGCCTGGAGCGTCTGATCTTCCTTCTTTATTGCAAGCAGGGCCACACAATGTAGAACGTACCTGTGAAAATATTGCTAGAATACTGGCTTTGCATGATCAATAAAGAGAAGTAACATTTCACGAGCTAATCAGCTAATCAGCAGGTATTATCAACATATAAAAGGATTCCAAAGCGTTCCCGTAGAGATATTCGGGAACGTTTTTTGGTAGGAGTGATAGTGATTCCTAGTTGAGACTGATGACGGAATAAGAGAGCTCCAAATAAGGATAGGATAACCAATCGCTGGGTGAAACTTCTTGTTGTTGGAATGGCTTGATATATAAGACTGTTGTTTTGACAAGGAGATCAATATGATAAGCAGTAACTTCTTTTTAATTCCTGTGAATATGTTCCTTTTGAATCTGCTTGGCAAAGGAAGTGTATATTGTTGTGCAGATTAGTCGACAATAAAGGGACTCAAAAACAGTATAGATTTGTTATGTATTATTGTATCTTTATCACAAGGGAGGCAACACAAAGATGATTTTAGATGAACGAAGTGCCGGCATCTTACAATTACTCCAACAGTCATCTGCGCTTACGATGGTCGAATTGGAAACTCATATGGAGCTTACCCGAAGACAGTTGCAATACAGCATTAACAAAATAAATGATTGGTTAGTGCATCACGGTTACTCGGTGATCTCGTACGATCGGCAAGTGGGTTACTACTTAACGGATGTGATACGAGCAGAAGACGTACCTGTAAAGTTAACCAAGCGCTCGTATCTCTTTTCAGAAGGAGATCGGGAAAAGGTATTCGGACTGCTGTTGCTATTAAGTCCGGAATCGCTGTCGGTGTATCACTTTCAGTCGATCGCCAGCGTATCTCGTAATACCGTACTCAAAGATTTGCAACGACTCAAGTTGAAATTGCATACCTATAAGCTGTCGATCGAGTACTCAAAAAAAGATGGATACGTGCTCAAAGGAAGCAACCATCGCAAACGCCATTTGATCGAAGAATGGTTGCCAGAAGTGTTGAATAGCCCGAGTCATTTATTGATTATTCAATGTATCTGGGAAGAGCAAGCTGAACAGCTGGAACAGATCCGTCAGCAGTTGGAACATGTAGAGCATCAACTGGCTATTAGCTTTGCTGATGAGCGTCTACAAGAACTGACTTACCTGATGCTATGTACCGATCAACTGATTGGCAAAGGTTCTACTTTACCGGTACAACAAAGTTGGGAAGAGTTAACCGGCACACAGGAGTATCAACTGGTGAAGCAAATGGTTCAATCGTCTGCTTTTAGACAGCCATGGAATCAAAACGAATGTCTGTATGCGACGCTACATTTGCTTAGTATGAACCGCACGCGAGACATTTCACCACTACAAGAAGATAAAGTCATACAGCAGTTAATTCGTGAGATTGTGTCCGAATTTGAACGTTGGGCATGTGTCAGTCTGCAAGATCAAGAACTATTGTATCAGCAACTATATGTGCATTTAAGACCAGCTTATTATCGCATGTTGTATGGAATTTCATTGATCAATCATATGACCGAGCGGATTCAGAAGGTCTATCCTGAACTTCATCATTTAACTCACAAAGCGCTGATTCCACTTGAAAAAAGTATTGGGGTCAAAGTGCCTGAAGATGAAGCCGCTTACTTTACGATTCATTTTGGTGGATGGCTACGCAGGCAGGGGACGGTACTGGATGATCGTAAGCGAGCCATTGTCGTATGTGCGAACGGGATAGGAATCAGTCATATTCTGATGTATACGCTACGTGAAATGTTTCCTGAGCTGTTGTTTTTAGATGCTTTGTCGGTACGAGGTATGGCGAATTATAACTTGAGTTATGATCTGGTGTTCTCTACGGTACATTTGAGAACCTCTGCGCCACTGTTCGTGGTTCCACCGATTATGGAGATTCCAGATAAACAAAAGCTACGACAACAAGTGATGCAAGAATTATACGGATACACGATCGAAAAAGTAGATACTGCTTCACTGCTCAAAGTGATTGGTCAGCATGCTACGATTTTGCAACCGGATGAATTAGAAAAAGCCTTACAAGCACACATTTATACCTATACGCATAGAACAAATAAGCATTCCCTAGAGGGGGCAGAGAAACCTGTGCTGGAACAATTGATTACAGAAAAGACGATCACTTTCCAGTCGAATGTCAGCGATTGGAAAGAAGCGATTGCAGTAGCCTCTCAGCCACTATTAGAGATGGGTACGATCGAAGAAGAATATATTGAAGCGATGATCCAATCGATCGAACAAAATGGGCCGTATGTGGTGATTACACCAGGAGTAGCGATTCCACATGCTCGTCCAGATCAAGGGGTACGCTCGTTATCCATGAGCTTTTTGCGCTTAGAAGAAGCGGTTTATTTTGCCCCGGATAAGCCTGTACGTTTGATAATTATTTTGGCGGCGGCAGATCGTTCGTCTCATTTGCGAGCACTAGTGCAATTGACACATCTGCTTGGCGAGCCATCCAATATCGAAGATATTTTGAACAGTCCAGATAAAAATGTACTCATGCAATATATTCATCACTATTCTAAGGAGGAAACAGAATGAAAATTATGGTCGTATGTGGAAACGGATTGGGAAGCAGCTTTATTATGGAGATCAATATCAAGAAAGCATTAACTGAAATGGGCAAAGTAGCAGATGTGGATCACACCGATCTATCGTCAGCCAAATCCGAGCAAGCTGATATCTTTATCGGCGCGGCAGATATTATGGCACAACTCAGTGATGGGGGTCGTACTGTCGTATCCCTTGAAAATATGATGAGTATCCCTGAAATTAAATCCAAATTAGAACCGCTTCTAGCTTGATTTTAGGGAAGAAGGTAGAGCCGATATGATGAATTTAATAATGAACGATATTCTAGGCACACCGTCGATACTGGTCGGACTGTTTGCGCTTATCGGACTTCTTTTACAGCGCAAGCCTATTGCTACCGTCGTCTCCGGTACACTCAAAACGATTATGGGTTTTGTGATTATTGGAGCAGGGGCAACCGTATTAACAGGTGCTCTAGATATCTTTGGTCAAATGTTTACGCATGCTTTTCAAGTTCCCGGCATTATCCCGACCAATGAAGCGATTGTTGCGGCAGCGCAAAGTCAATTCGGAGCATCTACGGCTCTTATTATGGTCTTCGGGATGATCGTTAATATTATACTGGCACGTTTTACACCGCTAAAATACATTTTCTTAACCGGACATCATACTTTATTTATGGCTTGTCTCATTGCGGTATCTTTAACCGTTGGTGGTATGAGTGGTGCACCACTGGTGATTGTAGGATCAATTATTTTGGGATTATGTATGGTGGTATTCCCGGCGATTTTACAACCGTATGTACGCCAGATTACAGGTAGTGACGATTTTGCTGTCGGGCATTTTGGTTCGATCGGTTATTTTGTCTCCGCTACGATTGGTAAATGGTTTGGAAATAAAGAAAAAACAACCGAACAGATCAAAGTTCCCCAATCGTTAGGCTTTTTGCGAGATACTTCTGTAGCAGTATCTCTAACGATGTCGATCTTCTTTATTGTTGTAGCTTTATTTGCAGGACAAGAGTATATTCAGACGGAATTGTCTGGGGGTTCTAACTTTATCGTCTTTTCTCTGATTCAAGCGATAACCTTTGCAGCAGGCGTATACATTATTCTTGCCGGCGTACGGATGTTGATTGCAGAGATTGTACCTGCTTTTAAAGGGATTGCCGAGAAATGGGCTCCAAATACGAAGCCTGCCCTCGATTGCCCGACCGTATTTCCTTTTGCACCGAATGCAGTCATTATCGGCTTTTTGTTTAGCTTTTTAGCTGGATTGTTGTCGATGTTTATTTTACCGGCTGTCGGCTTAAAAGTGATTATTCCTGGATTGGTTCCTCACTTTTTCACAGGCGCAGCGGCAGGTGTATTCGGTAATGCAACAGGTGGACGGCGTGGAGCGATGATGGGTGCGTTTGCCAATGGATTATTAATTAGTTTCTTACCCGCTATACTGCTGATCTTCCTGACACAGTTCGGATTTGGTGGTTCTACGTTTGGCGATACCGACTTTGGCGCTGTAGGAATTATCATTATAGGTCTTATGAAGGTTTTCGGAGCGGCGTAATACAGTATGTAGATCTTAGAAGTTGGTCATAAAGTAAAAGGTAAAGAATGCTTAAAAGCGTTCTTTACCTTTTTGTGATACCACATGAGAAGAGTCTAATGTGTATTAGTTAGAAGGTGGAGCTAACCAGACCGTTCCTGTACCACGATAGACGTTCACTAATCCTTCGCCAGATGCCAAAGAACCCATTTTGGTTTTGCCTGATTTCTCGACGGTAAAGTTGAGTGTATTCGACCACATCATCGCAAAGTTTCCATCGACTTTGAGCACATCATTTTGCAGTTCAATCACTACTGCTTCTTCAGCAGGAACAGGTGCTTCGAGAGCAATAACACCTTTACCACTAGCGCTCATGTTAAATAATCCTTCACCACCAAGTACAGCAGAAGAAAAGTTACTACGGGCGACAACGCCGATTTTGAGTGTCGTCTCACAAGCCAGAAACAATCCATCATCCATGACAATTTCATCGTTATCAACATCAATTAACCAGATATATTTGTAGGTTGGTTCTAACAGAATCGTACCTGTTCCATTATAGAGTGGCTTGATCGAACCTGTACCTGTTGCCGCTCCACTAAGGAAACCCCGTACTGCTCCACCAGCGCCTTTGACGCCTGTCGTCATTTCCATATTACCGACCGTATATTGCATCGCTCCAGCACGCATCATAATTTCACTATTGTTAATCTCGATCATTAATTGTTTGCGGTGCATGTTGCTTTTGGACATATAATATTGAGCAGTCGCTTCGCCCACCGAGGTACAACTGAGATCTTTGATATACTCCAAGACTGTGAAGCTACCCACTTTGTCTTTGATCACCGTATTGCTGTTATCGGTAAGGTTATTAATCGTAAAAGCCATATGTAACGCCTCCTGTTCATATAGTAAAAGGATACCTCTAGTTTAACTAAATAAAGCGCAATAAGGAAATAATAGTTACTCTTGAATAAAGATTTGTACAACTTCCAACTCTATGGCAAAATATAAGCATAAACAGGTTGTCACATGAACCGAACGAATGGAGAAATGAAAAGATGTCAAGCTTGCCTAATTGCCCTAAATGTCATTCTGAATATACATATGAAGATGGTGATATGTTAATCTGCCCGGAATGTGCGTATGAATGGAATCCAACCGCTGAAGCTAATTCGGCTGACGAAGAAAAAGTCGTTAAAGATGCTAACGGCAATATTTTACAAGATGGCGATTCGATCACGATTATCAAAGACTTAAAAGTCAAAGGCAGTTCTTCTACACTCAAAATCGGTACAAAAGTCAAAAATATTCGTCTGGTTGACGGCGATCATGATATCGACTGCAAAATCGATGGCTTTGGTGCAATGAAATTGAAGTCTGAATTTGTGAAAAAGATTTAATCTACTGATTTAAAAAGGATTATACAGTCGTCTTTTAACAGCAATCAAGCTAAGCATTGTGCTTAGCTTTTTTCGTATAAAAAAAATCAATGCCTGAATTTCGGCGATGAAGATACAGTCGGGAAATTATAATCAACGTATCCACTTCTTGTAAAGGAGCCTCTCTATGATCTCACCTGAATACCAGCAAGAGTATTACCAAGCATTACTTGAAAAAAAGACAGAATACGAAGGATTGTTCTATGTCGGTGTCAAAACGACAGGTGTATTTTGTCGTCCGACGTGTCCAGCGCGTAAGCCGAAGTTTGAAAACTGTGAGTTCTATGCAACAGCGCAACAAGCATTACTCGCTTCCTATCGCCCATGCCAGCGTTGTCGCCCTTTATCGCATCCCAACCATGTGTCTGATGTGGTGCGTTTACTGGTTGAAGCTGTCGAAAAAGAACCCGAAAAGCGCTGGCGTGAAGAAGATTTTCGCCAATTGTCGGTAGATGAATCTACAGCTCGTCGCCAATTTAAAAAGCGTTTTGGGATGACATTTGTTGAATATGCACGGGCTCGGCGTATGGGATTAGCACTCAAACATATTCGTGCCGGACAGACTGTTATTGATACACAATTATCCGCAGGTTATGAGTCGAGCAGTGGATTTCGAGATGCTTTTGCACGCATTATGGGTGCAGCACCGACTTTACTAACAGAAGATCGTATACTCAAAGCTTCTTGGATCGATACAACACTCGGGCCAATGATCGCTATAGCAAGTGAAGAAGCATTATATCTATTAGAATTTGTAGATCGTAGAGGACTAGAACGTGAAGTCGAACGATTACGCATCAAGACCCGATCGGCGATTATTCCGGGTATGACCGAACCGATTCGCTTAATCGAGCAACAGTTGAATGAGTATTTTGCAGGAGCACGTACTACATTTACAGCACCGTTAGCGTTATTAGGTTCTCCTTTTCAACAACAAGTATGGGAGCAATTAATGAAGATTCCAGCAGGAGAAACACGTTCTTACGCTCAGATTGCGATAGCGCTAGGTAGACCATCTGCTTTTCGCGCGGTTGCTCAAGCGAATGGAGCGAATCCATTGGCACTTGTAGTTCCTTGTCATCGAGTGATTAATTCCAATGGAGAACTGGGTGGCTATGGCGGTGGACTCACACGTAAAGCATGGTTATTACAAAATGAACAAGCTCAAGTCACACAAGCTCAACGTAAAGAACAATAAACCAACATAGAAGGAGAGTCTGCTGAATGTCTACGCAAATACAGCAAGCACAAGTATTACATGATCTACATGTGAAAGGAAATCCGCTCATTCTGGTCAATATCTGGGATGCAGGTAGCGCAGCTGTGATTGAACGTACAGGCGCTAAAGTGATTGCAACAGGTAGTTGGTCAGTAGCTACTGCACACGGGTATGAAGATGGACAAGCGGTACCTTTTGCACAGGTGATCGCGAATCTTAAACAGATCAAGCACAACGTACAGTTGCCTATCACGGTTGATATCGAAAGTGGTTACGGGGATACACCTGAACACGTCTCTCAATCGGTACAAATGATTATCGAAGCAGGCGCTGTAGGGATCAATATCGAAGATCAGATTATTGGTGAACAACGATTATATTCGGTAGAAGAGCAGTGTGCACGTATATCAGCTGCACGTCAGGCGGCGGATCAGTTAGGGATTCCTTTATTCATTAATGCACGTACCGATATTTTCTTACAAGCCGATCCGCTATCTTCAGTTTCTATGCAAAAGGAACATACAGAACATGCTTTAATGCGTGCTACAGCGTATGCGAATGCTGGGGCTAATGGATTTTTTGTACCCGGATTAAGCGATGCTTCTTCGATTCAAATGTTATGTACTCACTCTCCATTACCGATCAATATTATGTTTACTACAGACACCCCTTCATTGAAAGAATTATCATCATGGGGAGTATCCCGAATTAGTTATGGACCTTCACCCTATCAGCAAGTGATGCATACGTTACAAAAAATAGGTCAGGACGCATTATCCTATGAATGATTGCTTTTTTATTCTTCTTTTTATCTATATTTGTTATAAAAGACTTGATATTCATCTAAAAAAGGTTCAATATAAAGATATTACTTGTAAAGTTAGTAAATAACAAATTTATAGCGATATAGATAAAAATAAATAGAATAAGAAAGCAGGGAATTTTTCCATGGAAATAGGTATAAGCACATTTGTAGAAACTTCACCCGATGCACAAACTGGTGAAGTGATGAGTCATGCACAACGTATTCGTGAAGTAGTAGAAGAGATTGTACTTGCGGATCAAGTAGGACTGGATGTATACGGAGTAGGGGAGCATCATCGGGAAGATTATGCGGCTTCTTCACCAGCGGTCATTTTAGCTGCGGCGGCTTCGCAAACTGAGCGTATTCGTTTATCGAGTGCAGTTACCGTTCTTTCTTCAGCGGATCCTGTACGTGTATTTCAAGATTTTGCGACACTGGATGGTATCTCGAATGGACGAGCTGAGATTATGGCGGGACGGGGTTCTTTTATCGAATCGTTCCCATTATTCGGCTATGATCTGGATGATTATAATGAATTATTTGATGAGAAGTTAGATTTGCTGTTAAAAATTAGAGCTTCTGAAAAAGTAAGCTGGCAGGGACAGCATCGTGCTGCTATTCATAATCTAGGTGTCTATCCACGTCCTGTGCAAGAGTTATTGCCAGTATGGATAGGCAGTGGAGGCAATACAGAGTCTGTGATTCGTGCAGGTATGTTAGGCTTACCGTTAGTCCTAGCCATTATTGGCGGACAACCTGCTCAATTCGCTCCATTGGTTGAGCTGTATTACAAAGCAGCAGCGCACGCTGGACATGATGCTTCAACATTGTCTGTTGCTTGTCACTCCCATGGATTTATTGCAGATACAACCGAACTTGCAGTAGAGCAATTTTTCCCTTCCACACAACAAAGTATGAATAAGCTTGGTAAAGAGCGTGGATGGGGTCCTTATACACGCAATAGCTTTGATGCTGCACGTAGTGAGCAAGGTGCGCTTTATGTAGGTGATCCAGCTACAGTCGCTCGCAAAATTATTAATTTGCGTAAACAGGTTGGGATTACTCGATTCTTTTTACATGCACCCGTCGGCACGATGCCACATGATCAAGTTATGCATGGAATCGAATTGTTAGGTAAAGAAGTAGCTCCACTGGTTCGTGCCGAAGTGGTAGAGTGGGAAGCAAGCAATAAATAAAGATCCCTATCACCTTCAGTGAAGCATTTATACGTAACCGTATATGTGACGCTGAAGGTTTTTCCTATTTGTCACCATCATCTTTATCTATTGTACAATGAGCGATGGATAATTTCTGCGATCTGTTTCTGGGTATCTACAGCGGTTAATGGTATAATAAGAAGAAGTATGTTATAGAAGAAGTCATAGTAAGTATCTACATTCTATTTTAGATGTAGAAGTATGGTGCTTTCTGTTGGAATAGCTTACAATAACAAGATGTTTGCAATCGAACGAAAGTTATCTATTGCTAAAACCCAATATAGGAGTGGTCATTTGAAAAAGCAAAAACCGATGTCAATGGAAGATTTGTTGAAAGATTTGCAAGGGCAAAAAGAAGCACAGGGCGAAGGATATGTATCTTTAGATATGTTGTTTAATCCAACGTTTATGAGCAAATACTCTAGTTTGAAAAGCTTTGAAGAATTTTTGAAAAAAGGTAACTTCCAAGCGGATACGCTAGATGAAATTCAGAATGTCGAAGGCGAACTATTTGATCGCCATGTGAATCGTGAGACTGATTTTAGCGATTGGAAATCCATGTTAAACAAAGCTAACGCAGAGTATACGCACAAGAAATAATTGAAAAAAGAGCAACGATAGCTAATTATCGTTGCTCTTTTTTTATTTTCCTGTATATTGAGCCATTTTATCATTATGATCTTGCAACGAAAGTTCAAAGTTATCCAGATTACCAATATCTGTTGTGACACCGCCACCATGCTTGGCGTATAACACTAACCAGTACATAATCGGATATTGGCGTAGCGGACGGCGCTTCGGTCCAATCATCACATCAGCAACGCGTTCATATTCGCTCCAACGATCGGCAATATTAGGAGTGATCTTGCGATGAGGCTTGCCACCGGGAATATATTCGCATATTTTTTCAGGACGAAGACGTTCTTTCCATGTGCCATAAAAGGTATGCGAACTTCCATGTGTTCGGCAAATAAAGGGACGTACAGGATACACACGACAAGTCCCTTTTTCTGCATCTAATAAAGGACAAGCAAAACTATTACGTGTAGCATGATGACGAATCGCATCCAATTCTTCATGCGTACTGGTTGGATTGGCTAATGAAGCATACATTGGTGGATTCTCGATACGAAATGTTTCCCAATCGGTAGCGGCTTTGGCAAAAGCTTGTTGAATATCAGCCTGACTCCAATTGCGCTTCATATAGATCAATAACAATTCAAATTCCACTTGGGAGATCGGCACATAATCTGAACAACAAGCACGGCAACCAGCCGAACAAGGAGGTTGCTGTACACTTGTCGCCCGATAATCTTCGATCGTCTGATCGACTTCTTGGTACAGGTGATACAGATGAGCAGCACGACTATCCGGTGCAGCTGTTTTATGGCAATGTTTCAGCTTTTGCCCGCTTCCACAAAAGCAGAGTTGATTTCGAGAAAATGAATAAGACATTGTATCGGACACAGATGAAGTCACGTCCTTTCCTGTTGCTAACGTTCGGTATACATATAGACTATTATATCGCTAATTGGAAATGAAGTTCTAGTTATCGATGCCAATGAGTCATGATACAGATGATATACATCCAGCACCGCTAGATCTAAATTCAATAAAAAGCGATAAAAATAACTACACCTATCAATAAGATGGTACGATAGGTAAAATAATATTTTTGTGCGTTATGCCTATTATGGAGGGTTTGTTATGGAATCATCGCAACAGAATAAGAATGCATGGAACAACGGTACGTATCAATCATGGGTTAACCGCTTTGGTACACCTGAGGAAGCGGCTGAGAAAATCAAACAAGATCCGCAAAAACGGATCGGGACTGCTTTTAAACATATGGAAGAACATATACAGGGCAAAAAAATCATCAATTTACTTGGTTCTAATGGTAATAAAGCGGTGGCTTTAGCGCTACTTGGTGCTGAACTAACAATCGTTGATTTCTCGGCTGAAAATGAGCAATATGCTCAAGATTTGGCACGTGCCGCAGGCGTACCTTTGCAATATATCGTGTCGGATGTGTTGCAATTGCCGTTAAATGAGCTTAACCATCAATATGATATTGTCTTTATGGAATTTGGAATTTTGCATTATTTTACTGACTTACAGCCATTATTCCATGTGGTGTCCAGCTTGCTTGCTTCAGGTGGACGATTGGTATTACAAGATTTCCATCCGATCTCAACCAAGCTGATTACGTCTAAAGGCACAACCGCTAATATCCGTAAGCACAAAGTGACAGGCGATTACTTTGATACTTCATTAACAGAAAAAGCGGTCTCGTATTCCAAGTATGCCGAATCCGATCAAGCGGACAAAGACGAGCAAAAAGTGTATTTACGTCAGTGGACGATTGGTGAGATTGTGACAGCAGTAGCGACATCCGGTCTGATGATCAAAGTACTCGAAGAATTGCCTAATCAATCATCAGAAGTGTTTGACAAAGGGATTCCCAAAACATTTACCGTAGTTGCAGAGCAATTGCATTCGTAATCAAAATACATGTATACAAACAGCAAAGCCACTCCCGATACAGGAGTGGCTTTTTAGTCTTTTCTAGATATAGTATCTACGTTTGTAGATAATGATTTACGAATAGCTTGGTAATCCTTTGGTCTGTTTCCATTGTTCATGTGCTTGCTGTACTCGTTTCCAGATATCATCTTTTTCAACAGCACTATAGCGGCTCAATGACTCACCGAACACATGATGTAATTGATCTATCCAGTCTTTTTGATTGGTAATTTCAGTATGCTGAACGCCTGTAACATCGATCGTTTTGAGCATACATCCACGTAATTCATGACTGGCATGTTCATCACGCTGGCGCAAAAGAAATACATCAAACCATGGAGACTGCGCAGAGCGACTGTAGAATTCATGATTCGCTTGAAAAGGTTCGAGATCGGATACCACTTGATGATCAATATCAACACCGACAATCGAAGCACGAGCATCATGCTCTAACCGCCATCCTTTGGGATCAATACTGGAAGCAGCCACTTGATATTGAAAAGGAGATTGAGCATAAGCACCATAACTCAAAGGCAGTGGCGTATACGGCATATCACCTAGTCCTACATCAATAATCCACGGTTGAGTTATGCCTTGCTCATCTTCGATATGAACAGTTAACCCCAGATGAAACGAATTGATACGTGGCTCTGTTCCTAAAGGTTGTACCCCTGCACGATGCCAGTCTACCTGATAACCTAGAGAGCGTAACAATGTACTGAATGCTCCGTTAAGATGAAAACAATATCCACTTCGTCCGCTTAACAGTAAAGGGATCGATTGCTCAAGATCTATACTTGCCGGATGCCCTGTGAAAATATCGACGGTTTGCCAGGAAAAGCGTCGTATATGAGCTTGATGCAGTTGGAAGAGATAGGTTAACGTAGGGGGTTGAATGTCTTCGATACCTAATTGCTTTAGATACATTTGAATTTCTGCTGTAGATAATGTGTACATAGATACTCACCTCAATTATATTAAATGTAATGGAATTAGAATGGTAAAATAGGAAGAGTAGAACTATATGTAGTATACGAGAAGATGAGATACCTTGGGCGACCTAAATCCCCTAACTGTAACGGTACAGATAACACATAGAAGCATTTGTCCACTACAATACATCACCTAAAAGGAGTATAACGATCATTATGAGCGACTTATTTGCATTTGAACAGTTCCCCCAGTTAGAGACATCACGTTTTGTACTAAGACAAGCACAGCCTGAAGATAGTCATGATCTATACGAATTGTATGCGGATGAAGCTGTAGTTGAATATATGCCATTTACTCCATTTACATCGGTAGATGAAGCACTGGATGAGATGAAATGGTATACACGTATTTTTGCAGAACAATCAGGGTTACGCTGGATGATTGAAGATCGTGAGCATGCCAAAGTGATCGGAACATGCGGATTTCTAGGATATGAACAAGAGCATCATCGGGCTGAACTAGGTTACGATCTATCTTCTGCGTATTGGGGCAAAGGGATTATGAAAGAAGTCGCTTTATGTATTATTCAGTTTGGATTTGAACAAATAGAACTGAATAAAATTGAAGCCAAAATCGAACCAAAGAATCAAGCCTCGATCCGTCTGATGGAAAAGTTAGAATTTGTACAAGAAGGTCTACTTAGACAACATGAATATGAAAATGGGAAGTATGTGGATCTTGCAGTATTTGCTCTATTACAAAGTGAATATGTAGCGAAGACGAAATCGTAAGATATTTTGCTTTGCAAAAATCACTTTTGACTGCACTAGAAGATGCCGCGCTTTAATTGCCAAGCGCTAAGAGGTAAGGAGATATTATGAAAATAGATCGATTACTTGCGATCACTGTACTGTTACTGAATCGACAACGAATCAGCGCCAAAGAATTAGCCGCACGCTTTGAAGTATCGACCAAAACCATTTATCGAGATATTGATACGCTCAGTCAAGCAGGTATTCCAATCGTTGCTCATCAAGGAACAACAGGTGGATTTGAGATTATGGAGCAGTATACGATTGCTCGTCAATTTCTAACCTTAAGCGAGATTGATGCGATGATCTCTGCGGTAAAAGGCATGACTACTGTATTTAATGATCAGATGTTTGCGACTTTACTGGATAAAGTTCAGGCGTTACTTCGACCGACAGATCGGATGCAGACACCGATTCAACATGCAGGCATTGTGTTTGACTTCAATCCGTGGGGGCAAAATCCAGCAACACGTGACAAAGTGAATCTATTGCGCGAAGCGATCACGAATACATACAAAGTACATCTACACTATCTCAATACAAATGGCATTGAAAGTGAACGAGCTGTCGAACCGTCCGCTTTGATTTTAAAAGGATATGTCTGGTATCTGCATGCTTATTGTACATTACGCGAAGAATTTCGCTTATTCCGCCTGTCTCGTATATTAGAATTAGAATGTACACAGGATTCGTTTAATCCACGGGCGATTCCTGATTGGGATCAGTATCAATGGAACAATAGCAACACTTATGAAGAACAACGACAAAACGTAACGTTACTATTTGGCGCTCAAGTGCGCTATCGTCTAAATGATATGTTTGATCCTGATTGGATTTCGTTGCAATCGGATGGACGTATTGAAGTTCAAGGTGCTTTTATAATCGATGATTGGTTCTATAATATGTTATTGAGCTTTGGAGATCAGGTTCGTATTCAGACTCCTGCGGAACTGATTCCAGAATTAATTGGACGAGCGCAAAAAGTCATCGACAGTTATTCTAACTAGACAGACTGTTGTCTATATTCCCTCTGTATACTTGAGATCAAAGAACAGAAAGAGGGATGAATAATGAATACAGTAGCGACAACGACGATTATCGACTTACCTGCTTTTGTCGTACATGGGATGGGTACACGCACTACGAATGTAGATGAATTAGGAATGGCTAATGCTCGCTTACCGCAGTTATGGGCATCCTACTTACATGCTAAAGCCCAGCATCCTTCGGCATCTTCGCAGTATGCTCCAACCTATGCGCTGTATACCGATTATGAAAGTGATGCTAGCGGAGCGTATACGGTGGTGATCGGGCAACAAGCAGACGATCATTTGGAGCAACCGATCACCAGACAACGGCAATTAGAGATCACTGTCCCTGCTAGCCGGTATATGGTATTTACGACATCGAAAGGACCTGTATTTGAGACAGTAGCTCAGACATGGGGCACGATCTGGAATTATTTTGAACATGCTTCTGAAGTGCGGACATATACAGGAGATTTTGAAGTGTATGAATCGACAGCCAATCCAGAGCAAGCGCAAGTGAAGATTTATATTGCAATTCAATCCTAGAAAGTATGTAATAAGTAAAAAAAGTTGCCTGTACCACTACAATTCGTATTATAAAACCCCAGTAAAGGATATTTAAACATTTCCATTACTGGGGTTAACTTATATAGATATAACTTAGTACACTAAAACCTTATTTTTAGAAAATATTTAAATTTGTTTAACTGAATGATTTTTCTCTTTTTGTTAGATTCTCATTCTCAATCGTTTGTTTAAAAGATTGTTTGATAGAAGGGTTAGCTAACATAAGTTGCATTAACCGAGTAGCAGATCCATTAGGAAGAGAACGTCCGATCTCCCAAGACTCT
Organism: Paenibacillus sp. PK4536; assembly: GCF_028594455.2. Lineage (NCBI taxonomy): Bacteria > Bacillati > Bacillota > Bacilli > Caryophanales > Paenibacillaceae > Paenibacillus > Paenibacillus sp. PK4536. Next base: position 1,074,639 of record NZ_CP126313.1, on the reverse strand, counting down.
ACTGTACGTGTAGATACACCAAGCACATCACCGAATGTTTTTTGTGTAGCATTTAGATCTTTTCTTAGCTCTTTAACTAAGGCAAAATCAATTTCGGGTAAATCACGTAATTTATAAGTGACAACCTCGACATGTTCTGTATTTCCCTGAGTATACTCATTCAATTGATTAACACTTTCTTCAAGAAAACTTTCAAAATTTATATTTTTCATACTCATATTTAAACACCACCCACTTATTGATTTTTTTTCAAATCTTTTATTCTATTCTTTATTATAGTTTTTTCTTTATCAGTAAGAGAGTCTTTGTCTGATTTCTTATAAATTATTAGCATTGAATATATACGGCGACCATACTTTGCATAAATAATTCGATAACCTCCACTTTTACCGGAGTTGTCATTTGAACTATCAAATCGTAATTTTATAGCGCCACCTGTACCTTGAACAATATCTCCCAAGACATTATTGGGATTTGTATTTGTTTCTTCATATAATCGGACTTGACTTTCAAGTCTTTTTTTATCTGCATCTGATAGTTCATAGAGCTCCCACAGTTTATTGAAAGCGTTTGGGTAAACAAATTGTAATTCAACATCTTCATTATACTTTCGTTTTCTCATACAGTGCTCTCCAGTTCTATAACCTTCGAATCTTGATTGTACGATTATATCGTATAATTCAACTATATACGATATAATGGTATGATTCAACTATATTAGTTTTTAGCAGGAGTTAAATTAATCCTAGAAATTATGTAAGAAAACCCGTTTATATCACAATCAGGTGATATAGACGGGTTTTATATTTTCAATTTACGTTGATGCTTATTACGATACATCGCTTTGTCTGCATGGTTCAATAGAGTATCGACATCTGTACCATCTTGCGGATAGATACTGGCTCCAGAACTCATTGAAATCGCTAATGTATCTTCTCCATATACAAATTGAGCTTGAGCAAATAGGGTATTGATCTGATTGAGAATTTTCTGTACTTGAATCTGGTGTTCGACAGGATGAATAAATAGAACAAATTCATCGCCTCCTAGACGTGCCACCATACCTGTATTTCCAACAGCTTGTTGAATAAGCTTGGCAGTATGCTGAAGCATTTCATCACCAGCTTGATGTCCATACCGATCATTGGTTTCTTTAAAATAATCGAGATCGATTAGAATAATAGCCAGTTGTTCTTGCTGTTGTTGAGCTTTAACCATACATTTTTCTAACTCTTGATAAAAGTAACGACGATTAGGAAGTTCTGTTAAAGAATCGTGATATGCAAGAAAAGCGATTTGACGTTGTTGCTCTTTTTTGATCGTAATATCACGCATAATAAGAATCACATGATCTTCATGATCCACAACGACATAATCCCCTTTGACCAGAATATCGATCCATTGCTCACCATTCCAGATTTTCGTCTCCATATCAATAATGCCTTGCTGTTGTTGGAGCTTCTTCCATAGTTCCTGACTTGCTATCGTATTCAAGTTGGTAATATCCAGATCGACAAATGAGAAGAGCTGTCTAGCACTTGGATTCGCTTCTTTGATCGTACCAGATCGACGTGCTAACAGAATCGCTGCTGGATTCATATCAAATAACTTTTTGTACCGATGGTGATTAAAATTTAAAAATTCGTACTTTTTCATGGCGACTTGTAATGTAAAACACCAGATCAATCCACCATAAAGATACGGATAAGGCGGAAGTTTCTCACCAAATTGGAAATATCCAAAAAAGGCAATCCAGCTCAAGGATAGGATCATACCGTATCTTAACACTCGATAGATCGCCTGATGTTCAGAAGAACGATTCGATGCTTGATAACGGGAAAGAAACACAAGTGAAGCAACACTGATCAGAATACTTGCAGTAAGAGCAGCATAATAAGAAGTATTATAAACAGGCAATTTCCAGATCCCTGCTGCGACAAATTGTTGTGAAGAAATATACTGCGTATCATTGATAATCCCTAACGGAATAATAAGGAGAGGAAGATAGAAAATATACGGATACAACCATTTTGGCATTTTGCGATACGTGCCAGAAATCTTGACGATAAAATGAAAACCCAACCCGGGTAAAATAATACCTACATTGGCGAACCAAAAAGCGGACAATACTGAACTATATTCAAGCGGTAATTGATAACGAACGTACTCTTCTAAAAAAAGTAAAAAGTAACATCCGATCGCAATACTCACCAAGCGATGTTCTGACTTTTTGGGATTACGTAACAAGACATCAATACCCATATAGAAAAAGAATAGCATCGGTAAAACATAGAGAACAATAGGAATCAGGGGTTCTAACACATTCAAACGTATATATCTCCTTTCCAATAGATTTAGAAGCAGAAGCCAACAGTGTATACCTGCTACACATACCTATTGTTCAATTAAAAATGAATAAGAGATACTATGTATAATATCGTCATTATGTGTCAAAAAATAAGCAGAAAAAAAGCTGACGATCATAACTGTATATCGCCAGCGTTTCTTTCTGTATCTATATTAAAATGACTTATAGATTATGGCTTGCTACGCCTGATGTATTATTGCCACCAGACATTTGATTCAAGAATAATAATAACTCTGAATTAAACTTCTCTTGCTCATCAAACATCATCGCATGACCGCTATCTTCAAACGCTACAAGGCGTGAATTAGGAATACTTTGTTGTGTTAATTCTGCTAACTTAGGATCACAGATTTTATCTTTTTGACCCTGAAAAATGACTGTCGGTACATTGATATGTGGCAAGTCTGCACGTAGGTCTTCATCACGTAGAGATTCTGCGGCTTTGATCGTGCCATGATTAGACGCTTGGAAACACAATAATTCTAACCATACCATCAGCGCTGCTCTAGACTTATGATGGGTAAATTTCAGACCAAATTGAGATAGCATTTTTGGACGATCTTCGTACGTCGGAATAATCAGTTGTGCATTCAGGTCTTCCTTCGTCATGTTATATTCAAAATCAGGACGCTGTGTAAATACAGGCGTTGCAGAACCCATCAATGCAAGGTGAGAGATGCCTTTTCCTTGATGACGTGCCATGTAACGAGTAGCCACTGCTCCACCCATAGAGAAACCAATCAATGCAGCGTTTTCAATCTGAAGCTCATCAATAACAGCTTTGAGATCATCTGCCATCCGGTCAAAAGAATAACTTTCCCACGGTGCATCCGATTTACCAAATCCACGGAAATCCATCCCGATACAGCGATATCCTTCTTTAGGCAAGATAGAGTATTGATATTCAAACATTTGACTATTAGCTGGCCAGCCGTGTAAAAATATAACAGGAATCCCTTCGCCAATATCTTCTACATAGATTTTCACATGATCTTCTACTTGTATATAACGTCCCATATCTGTCGCCTCCTGATGTGTAAGTGATTGTTACTGTATTAAACATATTTATTTGAAAAAAAACGCTATATTGCAAGATTAACTTTATTATGTAAAACGAATTTCTAAAAATCAGCGGGAAGATCATCTATGTAGATCCATACCAAATAAATAATTTATAGAGTGTAAACCAGAAAATTGGGATGTCCTAATTCTTTTGGGGTATATCATGTATACATACGTTAAAGCAAACGGTTTGGATCAGTCATTAGGGGGCAAAAAGATGAAGTTGCAAGGTAGAAGAACAAGTTCCAATGTAGAAGATCGCAGAGGTAAGGGCGGTAAAACGATTATTGGTGGAGGAATCGGCGGGATTATTATTATTTTGATTGTGACGTTGTTAGGAGGCAATCCTAGTGAATTATTGAACGGTACAACGTCGACAACGACCGAATCATCTGTACCCTATCAGGCAACTGCAGAAGAACAAGAGTTAGCGAATATGGTATCTGTAGTCTTAGCAAGTACAGAAGATGTCTGGACTGCCCAATTTAAAAAGCAAGGATTAACGTACAAGAATCCTACACTGGTACTGTATAACGATAGTGTTAATTCAGCTTGTGGTACAGCCAGTTCAGCAGTAGGGCCTTTTTATTGTCCGGGAGATCAGAAGCTGTATATTGATCTCAGCTTTTATGATGAACTTCAGCAAAAGTTCAAAGCGCCCGGTGATTTTGCCATGGCTTATGTGATTGCACATGAAGTAGGTCATCATGTACAGACACTGCTTGGAACTATGGATAAGATTCAATCTACCCGTCAAAATATGAGCGAAACGCAATACAACAAAGTGCAGGTTAAGTTAGAGTTGCAAGCCGATTATCTGGCAGGTGTCTGGGCACATGATGCGCAAGGAACGAACCTGTTAGAAGAAGGCGATCTCGAAGAAGCACTCACCGCAGCAAGCGCTGTTGGTGATGATACCCTTCAGAAGCAAGGACAGGGATATGTTGTACCAGATAGCTTTACACATGGTACATCAGAACAGCGTAAACGTTGGTTTTATAAAGGATTTGAGTCAGGCACGATCGCAGGTGGAGATACCTTTAATGCAAGTAGCTTATAAATAATTCAAAAAAAGTCTGGCAACAGGTTCTCTTTACCGAGGTAGAGAAATCCTGTAACCAGACTTTTTTATTGTTGTCCTTGTATAGCATGTTGTTTGCTATGTAAGTTCATAGCATAATGATAAAGTTGTTGGAAAGGAACCCGATATTCTTCAATTAATCCTTGTGGAGTGGCTAATGTAGAAGTCTTTTTCGCCAGCTTGGAACATAATCGCTGTAATGAAGGTTCAGAAGCAATCCAGAAGCGAACTTCTTTGATCCCCCGTCCAGACTGATCAATATGTTCTACTAAATGTTGCAGAGCATGTGTAAACATTTTGGTTTTACGATATTTAGGGCTGAAAATAATAGACTGAATCTGTATAACGTCGGTGTTATAGTAAGCATCTTCAGCAGTTCCATACAAGTAACTCCAAGCCCCTACCACTTCCTGATAAGCATCCAGACTGATAAAACATTCCTCTTCCAAAAGCAGTGGGAACGGTGTAAAACCAAGTGTGAATAATAAAGGATGAGGCGTAGGAAGCTTCACATGATTTTCCAAAACAAAGGTCATATATTGTTCTTGATACATAGCGTTGGAACAGACTTGCATACGATAGTTCATCATAAACGACTCCTTTGTGTATAAAGTAATGCCGACATAAATAACAACCATATCCCTTGGCTTCTAAGCTGAAAATAAGAGAAAAAGACCTCGATGTAATCTGCCGAATCGAGGTCTACAAAGATATGATGGGAGGAAACCGTTCGGATAGGTGTGATCATAGAAGAGATTCGAAAGATAACAGAAGATTTTATATTTAATGTCAATTATTCTCCCATGATCCGGGTTGTTTTTATTGTAGCAAACCAAGAAGTACGCATCTATTAACTAAAGTTAACTTCAATAGATTTTTATGACAGAGGAGTCACTTTTTTATGAAGTGTAATATATCATTTCATCAGATTAAGATTCTGAAAACAATTCCAATTCTTGTGATTTGAGCAGAGCTTGTACACGAGAATTCACTTCAAGCTTGTTGTATATTCGGTTGATGTATACTTTGATCGTACCGATGGTGAGTCCTAATTGATCCGCAATTTGTTGATTGGAATGACCTTGATGGATCAGCTTAAGCACTGCTAATTCTTTGGGTGTTAATGCTTCGATAAGATGAGTAGTTGTTGGAAAAGGCACTTTGCCTTCTGCTTCTAACACACGTAGTAACTTGGTAATATACTCAGACATCGTTGGATGGTTGGCTACGCTACGGGTATGGCTTAACTTTTGCAATAAGATATAGACAATATCGCCTTCATCTACAAATGTCCGTATATAGTCAAAAGGCAGTACTAATTCGATCGCTTGCTGAAGTAATAGCACAGCAGTATCGGTCTGTCCTTTGCGATAAGTACAAATAGACTGAAGCACAATAGACGTGCATTCAATATGAATTGCATGTTCATGTTCCGCTAAAAAACGAATCGAAGATAAGATTTCTAAAGCAGTATTGTATTCTTTTTTGACCATAAGTACACGTGCTAATACTGTAAATGCTAGAGATTGATCTAAAGAAACACGATGTTGTGGTGTGATCGCAATCGAATCGAGTGTATTAACCGCTTGCTCGATGTTGCCTTCGTATAGGTCTATCCATGCACTAAAAGCATAGAGATGTTTGCGCCAGTTATGATGTGCACTTTCTTCAAGCAGTTGCAAAGTGTTTTCCAGAATCGTCCGCGCTGTAATATACTGCTTTTCTTTTAGTTTCAACTTAATAGTCGTTAAGCGAAAAGGAACCAGTATTCCGGGAACCATACGGTAACTTTCTTGTTTGGATACCACTTGCAACCAGTGCATACAGGTCGTCAGATCATTGCGTTCATAAGCCCCTTCCGCAATCGCTTGCATAATATACTGACAGAGTAGGGACTGTTCTCCATGATGTTGAGTAAGAAAATGTACCATTTCTTTGCCGACATTGGCTGTTTGTTGGTTGAGCAGACCTTTCAGACCAAAAGCTGTATTTCGAACAAAAGGTTCACTTTTGTTATAATTAAAGTTGAAAAAAACCGATTCTTGAGGTAATTCGCGACCTGCATGATGCATAAAAGAAAACCATTCATCAAAGTTACGCGAGACAAAAATCATATTGGTTTTGACCAGAAATAAAATACCTAGATGCTTAGAAGCACTGCCTGTAAGACCTAGCTCTTGTATACGTTGCTCGCAAGCTTTGAGTAACTGTGCTGATTCTTCAAAACGATCTGTAATACTCAAAATAAAAGCATGAATCAAACACAGTTTAATCGTACATTCGTAGTCATCAGGGAACAAGGTGAACCAGTGCAGTAACGTATCCAGTTCACCTTTGCCTAGCCATTCTTCAATATGTTCATCTATTAATTGAGAAGCTTGTTCATAGTTATGCGCGATCAAAGAATGATCGATCGCTTCTTCGATCCAATGACGATCTTTGTAGAGTTGACTGGCTTTTTGATGCCCTTCGATCCACAGCGACTCAGATGATTGACGTAATACATTTTGCACAAATTCAGCAAACAAATGATGGTACCGATACCATTCTCCTTCTTCATCGAGCGGAATCAGAAATAGAGTCAATCGTTGCAGACGATGTAGTTTATCCTGACTATCACTGAGTCCGGTAAGTTGATCGCAGAGTTCAGCATTGATACGCTTCAAAATCGAAGTCTGTAACAAAAAAGATTGCAGTTCTTCGTCTAACCGACTCCACACTTCTTGAAATAAGTAATCGGCAATATTGCGATGCTTTCCATTAAAATCTAGAAAAAAGCGATGCTGATCATCACCTTGTTGAATTGAAATCAAAGCCAACTGAATACCGGCAATCCAGCCTTCAGTCTGTTCAACAAGCATATGAATCATTTCTGAAGGTAATGAATAGCCCATCGTTTGCTTGCAAAATAAAGATACTTCTTCTTCTGAAAAAGCCATTTCGCCAGCAGCTATAATATTTAATTGTTGTCGTACCAACCATTTGCCGATATGTACAAAAGGAAGAGCATGACGAGAAGAGATATACAGATGCACATGCCTCGGTAAATAGTCGATGAGATACGAAAGACTGTTGTGAATATCCGGACTTCGAATAAAGTGATAGTCATCCAAAATGATCGCTAACGGTTGCTCTACTTTTTCTAATTCATAAATAAACATATCGATAAAAGAAGTCATTCCGCTTATGGATGAACTGGACAATAGCGGTAACAATCGTTCTTCCAGATCAGGAATCCGATAACAAGATAACGAATAGATAACATAACGCCAGAATCTGCGCTGATCGTTATCTCGTTCATCTAATGATAACCACGCATACGGTTGTTTTTTCTCATATAGCCATTGTCCAAGCAGAGTTGATTTGCCGCTACCTGCTGGCGCATACACCATATTGACTCTAAAATTCATGCCTTGTTCTACACGATGAATCCATTCGGGACGGTCGATCGTATAGGTTCGAATCATCGGTTTAGAGACTTTTGTTTTTAACAATATAGAACTTTCCATAGATCCCGTCCTGTCTCCTTGGATTACGATAAAAGGTTTTTACAAAGGCTCTTATCCTAATTGATCAAGGTTTATTTCGTATATTGTAATATATAGATACATCAAAAACGATAGAATAGATAGAGCGAAAAAAGGAGAGAATACAGTGAATTATATGCGACTAAAAGGAAGCTTAGATCAGCCTAGCCTAGATAATCGGCTTTCCTATAACCCTGAGATTATTGAATTTTACCTGAGTGCTACAGATATGCAACGAACAGACTTTATTCGTACTCGAATACGCGAGTTAAAAGCCAGAGGAGTTACAGTATATTTACACCATCCATCCCGATATCAACATACCTTTTTAGATATTATGAGCACAAATTTAGAATTGCGCCGATTTTATCATGAATCGACTCAACAATTGGTTCAAATTTGTAAAGAAGAAGGAGCTAAATGTGTGTTACATGCACATTATGTACGCAGTGAGAATGCAGAAGTATCACGCGAACGAACGATAGCTTTGCGAGAAGAGATTGCAGCTATTTTAGAATACGGACGAGAACAGATTGTCTGGGAAGATTCAACAGAAGGACTGTTTTGCTATTCTAATCCATACTTAATCGATGATCTGATTATCCCATTATCATTGCCTTTAAATGTAGATGTCAGTCATACCTTTATCGCCTTCCGGGGAGATAATCATAAATTACGTGAAGTGCTTGAGCGTACAGCACCTTATGCAGTGTACTATCATCTGGTAGATAGTATGGGACAAGTGCATGATTCTTTACCGTTAGGAGAGGGTCTTATCGATTGGCAGATGGTGAAGCCGTTTGTAGAGGGGAAAGATTATATTTTTGAAATTAATCTTGTAGGCGATCACAGCGATTGTACACCTATGGTGGAAAGTGCGAAGTATTTTGCAGCATTATCATAAGTTCATAAGTACCTGATCCATAAAAAATACACCAATATCAAAATACAGAAAAAGACCTTAATCCATGCTAGACGGATATAAGGTCTTTTTTCTGCTTATCTATTGTTTATATTTATAGGACGCGTCCTGTCAAAATACCAGTAGCTGCTCGTCTGCCAGAGATTGCCGCACCTTCCATAGTAGCAAGTAACGGTTGGTCTGTATAATCGCCAGCTAGAAAAAGACCATCGATCGGAGTGATCTGTTTGGGACGTTTGTGTTCATTGCCTTTAGCCAGACGATAGAAATTCTCTTTCCCTCGTATAATTCGATATTGGGTCATCGTATCTACATTAGGTAGATCCACTTCGTGTAGCGATTTTTTGGTGATTTCCCAGACTTCTTCATCCGGCAGATCAATTAAGCTATCAGGATCAACCAGAATAATCGAAGCTCGTCCTGTTGGACGCTTAAATGTTGTACGGGATTGTTCGCTAAATGACCCTAATTGTGTACCCGGGCCAAACGTTGTATGATCAGCATCTGCTAATTTCTCTGTCGCTTCAAATTGTGCAGTTACATAAGGCATCGATTCTAATGACAAGAAATCCTGAAACCATTCATGATTATGGAAATGTTCAGACAATAACATTTGAGCACGGCGAATATTTGTGGCAACAACTACTTGCTCTCCATAAATCTGTGAACTGTCTTCTAACTGCACACCGACTACTTTTTCGTTATCATATAATAAATGAGACACCGTTTTACCTGTCAGCACTTGTCCACCACGTTCTTCGATCGCTTTGGCAAGAGGACCTGTCATCACATCGGTCATGCCTCCTTTGAAAGCCCCAATACGTACTTTGGGTAGACGCGGTAAAGCAGGAGCGAATAGACCGAAAAACGCATACGCTGAGTATTCTTCGATAGGCAAAAAGAATATGCCTGATGATAATGGTTGAATCAATCGTTCGATTGCATCTGTCGACACGCTATATTTTTCCGCATATGCTTTGATCGAGTATTGATCCAAGTAATGTGGTTTGCTGATATAATCTTTAAATCCAGCTGTAAAAAAAGGAATTAGAGACGCTTTATCGGCGGGGGAAATAAGATCGTTATTACCCAACGCGCCAGCAATCGTTTTGAGAGGGGCTTTGAACGGATCGAGTCCAAATGTACCCTGTGCTTCGGTATGACGAATATTGGTTGTTTCTTCCCAGTGCACCATGTCACTCATCGAAATGCCTGCATTTTTTAGAATTTCAGGAAGCACTGTATAATAACCTAGAAATTTATGAAATCCAGATTCCACTTCCATCCCATCTTCTACCCAGTTAGCAGTTCGTCCACCAATATAAGGAGCGGCTTCAAGTACCATAACACGCTTACCTTTATCCGCTAATTCAAATGCGCAACAAAGACCAGCAAGTCCTGATCCAATAATAATGGTAGGTTCTAGCGAAGAGTCATTTTGCATATGTACCATAATTAAGTTCACCAACCTTTTCATCTTTTACTAAAGTATTAACCATTAATAGGGAGCATCAACTTTATTTGTATACATTTGTATTCAGTATATAGATTCTTTGTTATGATTTGAGATAAAAAAGGGGTTGAAATGAGATGCAGATTATTCATCGTATTCCATCTGTGGAAGAGTATTTGGCTCTACGCAAGGTTTCAGGTTTAAGTGAAATGAGTGTCGAAGGAGCCACTAAAGGGTTGCCGAATACACTGTTTGCTGTTGTGCTTGAAGAAGAAGAGCAAGCGATAGGGATGGGTCGAGTCGTAGGCGATGGCGGATTGTTTTTTCATATTACCGATATCTGTGTACGTCCTGAATATCAAGGTAAAGGATACGGCAAAGCGATTATGCGTGAAATCAAAACATACTTAGAAGAGAATGCATCTCCTCAATCCCATGCGGTATTATTTGCAGATCCACCAGCAGATCAATTGTATGCTCAGTACGGATTTACTTATACAGCTCCTCATTCCTTGGGCATGTGGTGGAAAAAGGAATAGAATTTTTCAAACCGTTGGTTTTCACAAACGATACTGACTGCTAATCATTAGAAACCTATAGAGATGATAGTCTACAACATGGTAAGATGAGAGTATTCGTAGTTTTCGAGTGCAAATTATGATAGGATAAACACCTATATAGAATGAGGAAGTGACCATATTGATTAATATAACAATCCCAACAGCGGATGTTACCATTACGAAACAAATTAACCCTGAGCTTAGCCATATTTATGGATTTACCGATTTTCATCTGATTTCGCGTGAAACAGGCGGTATCTTTATGTTCTATAACGAACAAGATGAATTACTATTTGTTGGTAAAGCACGTAAGCTTAGACCACGCGTCAAAAAGCATTTCGAAGATACCGTATCACCGATCAAAGATCACCGTGATGAAGTGACGAAGATTGAAGTCTGCTTGATCGACAACGCTATGGATCGTGAGATTTATGAGACGTACATTATCAATACACTACATGCGAAATACAATGTAGAAAAAGTATTTTACAAGTAAAATGGTGTTGATAGATAGATATTAATCATTTATAATTAAGTTAACAGATCTCGCCACGCATACCTTAGGGTTGCGCACCAGGGCGAGACAATTTTTTTATATGGAGTTATTTACATACAATGAAAATTATCCCTCACTCTATTAAGCCTTCCAAAACTGTTGAAGAGCAACTCGATATTTTCAAATCAAGAGGATTAATTATTGAGAATGAAGAATGGGCAAAGAGCATACTGACTCATATTAGTTATTATCGATTAACTGCGTATACGTTGTCTTTAAAAAATGGAAATCAATTTAATAAAAAGGTCACGTTCGAGAATATTTATCATCTTTATGAGTTTGATCTAAAATTAAGATCTTTGGTAATGGAAGTTACTGAAACTATTGAAATCTCTATGCGTACACATATTTCTCTTACACTTTCCCAAAATATGATGGCATGGGTTATATGTATGCTGAAAATTTTATGGATTCAGATAAACATGATAATTTTATCAAAGAATTAAATAGAACCCTTGAGCTGTCTAAAGATGTTTTTGTTAAGCATTACTATTCGAAATATGCTGGTGAGTTTCCTGTATGGGTAGCTATGGAAATTACTACTTTTGGAATGATATCTAAATTGTTCAAAAACTTAAAGAAGGAAGATAAAGACTACATAGGATATATGTATTATGGCGGTATAAAAGGGTTTTATATAGGTAGTTGGCTACATTCGATTAGTAATCTTAGAAATATATGTGCTCATTATGGACGAGTGTACAATAGAAATTTTCCACATCCTCCTCAATTATTTAAAAAAGATAAGCCAAAAATTATAGATGATAAGAAAGTTTTTTCGACCATTTTGATTATGAAATACTTCATCCCAAACAAAGATGTATGGAATGATTGGTTAGAAAAACTTAAAAATTTACTTGATATGTATTCAGAAATAGATCGAACATTAATAGGATTTCCGCCAGATTGGTATACTGTTTTAAAAAAATGAAATAATAATCTAAGTGAAAAAGACCTCTTTTATTTGATCCGATACCTTACATTCGGTAACAGATCATCAAAGAGGTCTTTTTATTTTTCGTTGTATTAGCGTTTTTTCGGCGTATATTCGAGATCACGGAATAAGCGATTGAGTTCATCGGTGGTAAGATCACGCCACTTGCCTATTGGTAAGTTACCCAGACGAATATTCATAATACGTGTACGGCGTAGTGCACGTACTTCATAACCAAGAGCAGAGCACATCCGGCGAATTTGACGATTCAATCCTTGGGTCAAAATGATTTTGAATACATATTTGGATTGTTGAACGACCTGACAAGGCAATGTAACCGTATCGAGAATCTCTACACCAGACGCCATGTTTTTTAGAAAAGAAGGCGTAATCGGTTGATCGACCGTTACGATATATTCTTTTTCATGTTTATTTTCAGCACGTAAAATTTCGTTGACGATATCGCCATCATTGGTCAGCATAATCAAGCCATCCGAGTCTTTATCGAGTCGCCCGACATGGAAAATACGTAAAGGATGATTAACAAAATCAACGATATTCCCCCGAATATGACGCTCGGTTGTACTGGTGATGCCTACCGGTTTGTTAAGCACGATATAGACATTTTCCTGTTCCACTTGGATCGGCTTGCCATTCACTCGAACGTCGTCGCCTTCTTCCACCTGACTTCCAAGCTCTGCAACCACACCATTGATCGTGACAATACCTTCATTGATCCATTTATCAGCACCCCGGCGGGATGTAATTCCAGATTCACTAATATATTTATTAATTCGCACGTATAAGCACACCTTTAACTCTAATTTTTGAGTCAGCTATTCTGCTCGAACTCAAGTCTATCTCTACGATACCCTTTTTTGCTGTATTTTAAAAGAATCATTCACAGATCTATAGATTATGACTTGGTATGCAAAATATGTTGCAGTGCTTTTTCCAAGCGACCGTATTTGAACATGAATCCTTCTTTGATCAGGCGATTAGGAACCACCCAGCGGCTTTTAAGTACCAATTCAGGCTCGGTACGGATGATTCGAGCACCCAGATTCAGCATCCATGTAGACGCAGGCAGACCGCCTTTACGATGCATCACTTTGCGCATGGTCGCCATCAGTTCCCGATTGGTGACTGGATTCGGCGACGTACAGTTAAATACTCCTTCCAGAGATTCCCACTCTTGAATAAATAAAATAATTTGGAATAAATCTTCAACATGAATCCAGCTAAACATCTGCTTGCCTGATCCTTGATGACCCCCTAGTCCAAAGCGAACAAGATTTTGAAAAGGAGTCATAACTCCACCGCCTGGGCCCAGTACAATTGCTATTCGTAATGCCGCTTGTCGTGTATGAGGAAGGTTAAACGCGAAAAAAGCTTCTTCCCAAGCTTTGGCAACATTCACTGAAAAGCCAGTCCCGATCTCGCCTTTCGTCTCGGTCATCGGACGATCTTCTGCATGACGATAAATAGTCGCTGTACTGGAATTCATCCATACCGCAGGTGGATGCTCACAATCCAAGATAGCGTTTCCAAGAGTCTGTGTGGTTTCTACTCGGGAATTCATAATCTCACGTTTGTTCTGCTCGTTATAACGACAATTGACCGATTTCCCCGCCAGATTAATCACCATCTCTGCGCCATCTAACGCTTGCACAATCCCTTGATAATCATCCCATGCGATATGTGGAGATTGTCTGGAAATGATCTGAACATCTATATTCATAGCTGTAAATTTTTTTTCCAAATACTGCCCGATAAATCCGGTACCGCCTGCTAATACCACTTTACGTGTCATCCCCATCAACTCACTTCTATTCAGATATTTTAATCTGCGTGCAAATACCTAATAATATCTATATTTTACACCATTTTATAAGTGTATAACGGTAAAAAAAGGAAACCACAAGATTCTTATAGCAGTTGACAGTCTCTTCAATCGTGTGTACAGTAAGATGCAAATGAATCGAATGACCACTAGGGGAGCCTTTGTGTAGGCTGAGACGGGAAGATCCCGGACCCTTGGAACCTGATCTAGTTCATACTAGCGTAGGAAAGTGGAGACTGTGCAAGAGTACCTGTACAATACGTACACCTATTCTGCCGCTCCATCACGGGGCGGCTTTTTTGCATGTATTTTTCCATATATTCCAGCAGTGGTCCTTCTTTATTAACCAAGCATCGATCATGATGCTTCAATCTAAGGAGGATACAATCATGACATTTTCACAGGAAATTAGACAGGCAGCAGACCCTATTTTTGAAGCGATTTTCAATCATCCCTTTGTTCAAGGCATTGCCAAAGGTGATCTGCGTAGTGAGCAGTTAATCCATTATGTAAAACAAGATTTTGAGTATTTGAATTCATTTATGCGTATCTATGGAACAGCGATTGCCAAGTGTCCAACACGCGAAGATATGGCGATGTTTAATGAACAGATTTCATTTGTGCTTCATAGTGAAATTCATCCTCATAATAATTTCTGTGATGTAGCAGGCGTAAGATATGAAGATTTACAAGGATACGCGCTTTCGCCTTCGTCTCATCATTATATTCGTCATATGTTAACGGTAGCTCATGAAGGTGATCTGGGTGATATTTTGGCTGTATTATTGCCTTGTCCGTGGACATACTGGGAAATTGGTGTGAAGTTACTGGAAGAGGTGAAGCCTGATGCATCTCATCCTTTTTATGATTGGATCAGCTTCTATGGCAATCGAACAGATACAATAACGCATCAATTTTGCGCTCGCTTAGATCAATGGGCAGAGCAGACAACACCTACACATCGTGCACGTATGAAAGAACATTTTCTACTGAGCTGTCAATTTGAATATATGTTCTGGGACATGGCTTACACGCTACAAGATTGGCCTGTACCGATGGAGGTTGCACGCGTATGAATGCTCAGCCGATCCATATGACATGGAAAATGAAAGAGGTTGTGTTAACAGTTATTTTAGCCGTAGCTTGCGGTGTGATTTATCTAGGATGGTCAACGTTATGGATACCGATCTCAGCACTGGTTGGACCGGTAGGTGCAGGATTTATGTTTGGCATCTGGATTATAGCAAGCCCGATTGTGGCTTATATTATTCGTAAGCCAGGCGCGGCGCTAATTGCTGAAGTAGCGGCAGCGGCTGTAGAGCTATTAACCGGTAGTCATTTTGGCTTATCTGCCTTATTGATCGGTGTGTTTCAAGGGATTGGAGCAGAGATTGCTTTCGCTCTATTTGGCTACAAACGATATAACTTGATGACTCTCATGTTGTCTGGTGCATTGGCAGCGGTAGGTGGAGTCCTTTATAACGTTATTGCTAACGGATTCGGTTACTATACAACTCAGGTATTGCTGTTAACGCTGATTATTCAAATGATCAGTGGAATGATTTTAGGTGGAGGGTTAGCTAAGATTGTCGTAGAAGCTTTGTGCAAAACAGGAGTGTTGGATCAATACGAAATTATGAAAGCACGTCGGAAGAAGGGAAAACCTAATGGAATCGCTTCTGGAGTGTAAAGACCTGTCGGTACGCTTTTATAATCGAGAAGCTAACGTTTTGAACGGTATTGATCTGTCGATTTCACGAGGTGAAAAAGTACTTATTTTGGGACCTAGTGGAAGTGGGAAGTCGACACTATTATCTGTGTTATCAGGCATTATTCCTGAACATGTAGAAGCCGAGGTGGAAGGTGAGATTCGATTAGCCCCTCAATGTGGAGTCATGTTCCAAGATCCAGATTCCCAGTTCTGTATGCTTCATGTGGATGAAGAGATCGCTTTTAGCTTAGAAAATCGCTTGATTCCCCGTGCTCAAATGGATGCCATGATAGAGACTGTCATGAAGCAAGTAGGTCTGGATATAGATGTGCATACGCCGATCGAGACATTGTCTGGTGGCATGAAGCAACGATTAGCATTAGCATGTCTGTTGGCACTTGAACCAGAAGTTCTTTTTTTCGATGAACCGACCGCACAATTAGATCCAGTCAGTCGTAAAGAAATCTTTCAATTGCTACATGAACTAGCAGATCAGCATGGACAGACAATGGTATTTGTCGAGCACACTTTAGATGGCTGTATACAGTGGATGGATCGAGTCATTCTTATGAATGCACAAGGCAGTATGATTGCGCAAGGAGAGCCAGCAGAGATGATCCAGCGATATCGTGCAGAGATGCAAGAAGCAGGCATCTGGCAACCCAAATTATTTCCGTATACATGGGAAGATGTGCAAGACTATCCTTCGCATCCATTAGCCCAGCGATTGCAACAGACTTTACAACAACGACGTGCTTCTGCATTAGATGCAGACCAAGAAAGTAAAGGTGGGTCTGCTATCATCGTAACCGAGCAACTGGATATCGGTTATCGTCAAAAGTCTGTGATGCGTGATATGAATATCCGTATTGCGTCAGGGGAATGGGTAGCGATTGTCGGTGCGAATGGAAGTGGCAAGAGCACATTTCTCAAAAGCCTGATCCGTCTAGAATGTATCCGTAGCGGACAACTTTACTTTCAAGATATCCCTTTGAAAAAGTGGAGTGATCGCGATCTATATGAGCAAGCAGGATTTGTTTTTCAAAATCCTGAACTGCAATTTGTGACAGATACTGTATTTGATGAGATTGCTTTTGGAGGACGACAACGCAATTGGAGCGAAGAAGAAGTGTATGCCAGAACGGTACAGTTGCTACAGGAATTTGGCTTAGAAAACTATCAGGATCAACATCCATTTACACTCAGTCTGGGGCAAAAGCGGCGCTTGAGTGTAGCGACTATGTTGTTATTTGACCAATCTTTACTTCTATTAGATGAACCGACCTTTGGACAAGATGCACGTACATCAGCTGAATTGATCAAGCGATTACAACAAAGGCAAGCACAAGGTACTACGATTGTGATGGTGACACACGATATGGA
Source organism: Paenibacillus sp. PK4536 (assembly GCF_028594455.2). Lineage (NCBI taxonomy): Bacteria > Bacillati > Bacillota > Bacilli > Caryophanales > Paenibacillaceae > Paenibacillus > Paenibacillus sp. PK4536. Next base: position 1,057,239 of record NZ_CP126313.1, on the reverse strand, counting down.
TCTGGTCGATGAATACGCCAATCGAGTGATTGTGTTTGATCAGGGCAAAGTAATCTACAATGGTGCGCCGTATCATCTATTTACACATCCCGAATCTATCGGTCATCATGCGATTATTGCTCCGCTTCATTATCAACTGATGAAGCCAGAGAAGGAGCGGAGTATTATATGAAAAGCAATGACTCCTGGTTATCAACATTGAATCCGACGATCAAGTTGGTAACTCATTTGTTAGTGATGTGTGTATTGATGGCGGTGACTGATCCTCGGATCACCTTAGCGATCTGGATAGTAGCACTGGTGATTGGATTGACGCTAGGTGGATGGCGTATTCCTTATTTGCTCAAACGGTTATTGCCGTATACGATCTTTTTTGTGATGATTTTTTGGATGATGGCAGCCTTTGGTAAAGGGGAGCATACTCTGTGGCAATGGGGATGGTTCCATATCACCGAAGAAAGTCTAAACAATGGACTAATGATCGCACTTCGTATGCTTGGCTTTGTCACGTATGGCTTGCTGTTCACATCTACAACCGATCTGACTGCTATGATTATGAGTCTGGTCCACCAATGCCGATTGTCGCCTAAATGGGCTTATGGACTGTTAGCTGGATTTCGCTTTATCCCGCTTTTTCAGACGGAACTAGCTCAAATGAAATCAGCACATAAGATTAGAGGATATAAGCAGAAGAATAGTTGGAAATCCTTCATCCGCTACGCCCTACCGCTATTCACTCAGGGTATTCGGAAGTCTGAACGAATAGCGATAGCTATGGAAGCACGCGGATTCACAGGCACGCGCCAGCGCACGTATTATCTGACTCCGCAATTAACGGGGAAAGATGGATGGTATTGTGGATTATTGTTGGTAGTTGTTCTGTGTATAGCTGTAGTATTAAAAACATAGATTCATAGAAGGAGCATCTTGTTGTAGTCAAGATGCTCCTTCTTTTACCTTCTATAGTATTTGCATGCCGATCACAGCTTATGTAAACTTACTATAATTACCAATAGTCTTTAATAAAAAAGAGGTGAGCCTTTTGCATATCGTATGGAGCAGTTTGTTTATTACGATGGGAATACTGATTGCTATCGTTGCACTATTTACATGGATCACAATCACAGCTGTCAGATCCTATCGCAATAAACATTAATCTACATAGAAGTATCAATATTTACTAAAAGCATCTTGGTTTTCTTGTACATTTTCTAAATAGACAATCTGACCTTCTTCATTTACACGAGCAATATCAATGCCTGTTTTGGCATATACGGTTCCTTCGCTCGACATTCCACATACTGCCCAGCGGGATTCGTAGGTTCCGTTGTTTTGCAGTTCCCACGGTTCATGCATATGTTTGATATCGATATTATATTGATAGAACATGTCGATAAAGTTTTTGAATCCTTTACGTGATGATCCATTTAATACGATCTCTACATCAGGAATAAATAAATTCAGTAATTGTTCCATCGCTTGTTCATCAGTACGTGAAGCATCGAATAAGCGAAAATAGTCATTTAGTGTGTGTACTGCGGTTGTCATTTTACAAATCTCCCTTTGATTAAAAACACAATCATACCGTTATTTTGATTAATAGTTTGATGAAAATCGAACTAATAAAGTGTAGCACATTTTCAAAGTAATAAATAGTTCGACCAAAATCGTACTTTTCAATTGATAGTTGCTCCAATAAATGATAAGTTGAAGAGTATGAAAATATTAGAAGCTGTAGCACCGACACCAATCAAGCTTGTAGACGTATTCAGTGCACTAAGTGATCCTGTGCGACTGAAAATACTACTGTGTCTTGCCCATCATGGAGAAAAAAGCTGTGCAGGTTTTCAGATGAGTCATATTTCCAAATCAACATTGTCTCATCATGTTAAAATATTACGCGAAATAGGGCTTATCCAATTACGCATCGAAGGCAGACAGCATTTTTATAGCATTTGCCGCAGTGAACTAGACACTCAATTTCCTGGATTACTAACATCGATTCTTCAAACCGAAGAAGAAGATCTAGTGTAATCTGTATATTCTCAAATTTATTCGCTTTGAAAGAAGGTATACCATGAATAAACCGTCCATTTATGGATTAACATTAGATCAATTATCAGCATGGCTAGGTGAACGTGGACATAAGAAATTCCGCGCAAGTCAAGTCTGGGATTATTTGTATCGTCAGCGTGTAACTGAATTTAATAACATGACTGAAGTGAATCCTGCTTGTATCGCTTTGCTTACCGAGCACTTTGCGATTCAAACATTAACTGAACATGTGAAGCAAGAATCTGCCGATGGTACAGTAAAATTTCTGTTCCGTTTGGAAGATGGCAACTTGATCGAAACCGTATTGATGCGTCAGAAGTATGGTCAATCGGTCTGTGTCACCACGCAAGTAGGCTGTAATATTGGTTGTAGCTTTTGCGCTAGTGGTCTGATTAAGAAAAGTCGTGATCTAACCGCAGGTGAGATTGTCGAGCAGATTATGAAAGTACAATTTCATCTGGATGCAGCCGCGCAAGACCAATTGGTGACTCATATCGTAGTAATGGGTATCGGCGAACCATTTGATAACTTTGAAAATATGGTCGATTTCTTAAATATCGTGAAGGACCGCAAAGGTCTAGTTATCGCTCCTAAACGAATCACTGTATCTACAAGTGGTCTGCCTGATAAAATTAGAGAATTTGCAGATAGCGATCTTCAGGTCAATCTTGCACTTTCATTACATGCACCGAATAACGAATTACGTACACGTATTATGAAAATTAACCGTGCGTATCCGCTAGAGCAATTAATGTCTGCTGTAGAGTATTATCTGACCAAAACGAATCGTCGTATTATGTTAGAATACATTTTGCTACGTGATGTGAATGATCATCAAGAACATGCACAGCAATTAGCAGATCTGATCGCTCATATGAACAAATCAGCGAGTGTCAATCTAATCCCTTATAATCCGGTGGATGAGCATAGTCAGTATCAACGTAGCTCCCAAGAATCAATTATCACCTTCTATGATACGTTGAAAAAGAATGGTGTGAACTGTACGGTTCGCTTAGAGCACGGTACAGATATTGATGCCGCTTGCGGACAATTGCGCAGTAAACAGATCAAAAAAGCAGCACAAGCAGAAAAAGAAGAAAATCCAGTAGTTGTCGGTTCTTAAAAAACAGATGGATAAAGCCTTTCTTATCGTTAACTAGATAAATACGTGAAAATGCGAGCTGTCGGTCAACTTCGGCAGCTTTTTTTTTAATTTATTTTATAATGCATCGATCGTAGCTCAATCATAGTCAGATCGCACATCTTGTCGAATTTTGAAATAAAAAGTAATTATCTATCAAAAGTTAGCCGATAAATAGAGTATCATCACGAGCTAACGGAAAATAAGAACATACACCATAGGAGAACGATATGAGAAGAAATCAACATCATTTTGTAAAGAAATGGATGTTCTTTATGCTAGCATTCATTATCGTCATCGGAATTATATGGGGAGTCTATACATACCGGTCTCAACCCAGCATCCCCCCTACAGCAACCTTTATTACATCACACATGGTCAATGAAAATGGAACGTTAGCCAGTCGTCTTTTACCTGCTCCTTCAACCAATCCTGATATTGTCGCAGGGAAAGAAGCCTTGTCTGAATCGTTAGGATTATGGATGCAATATGCATTAATGACCGATGATCAGAAGAGTTTTGAACACAGTTATACGTTGTTGAATCAGTATTTTTTGAATCCAGAGAAGCATTATATTTATTGGAAATTAGAGCCGAATGGCCAGTCCAAAGTGAATACGAATGCACTGGGTGATGATCTGCGAATCGTAGGTGCATTATTACAAGCATCTACACAATGGCAACAGCAGAGTTATACCACAACAGCCAAGCAAATTGTCGATACATTACTTGCTTCAGATCAACAACATGGTTATCTGGTAGACTATCATGATTTTGAACACGGATATTCTGCAGATGTCCTGAGCTTAACGTATATTGATGTCCCTGCTCTGGAACAGATGAAGCAGACAAATATGATTTCTGCTGAAGAGTATAACAAGTACACCGATCTATTGCGGAATACTCCGAATGATGGAGTGTTTTACCCTAGAACGTATAGTGTAGCTACAGGCAAATACAATTATGACGATACGATTAATCTGATTGATCAATTGATTTTGGCTCTGCATCGTAGTGAATTGGGGCAACCTTCATTCGAATTGACCGCTTTTATGAAAAAAGAATTTGAGCAACACCATCAATTAGCCGGTCGCTATAAGCGTGCAGACCAGACAGCAGATGTGGCTTACGAATCACCAGCAGTCTACGGACTCGCAATCTTATTAGCCCTTCAGGAGAAAGATCAGGCTTGGGCAGAACAGTTATATGCTCAAATGTTGACGATGCGAGGCTGGGATCAAGCTTATCCGGGGGGCTATGTATTTGATGGCGACACCCATATTTTTGATAATTTATTTCCTCTTTTAGCGGAGACACTTTTGCAGAAGGGCAGTGAAACGAAGTAAATGAGAACGAGTCGGAAACGTAAAGAATTAAGTACGAATACGAGCCTTATTAGCCAGATGACATGGGGTTATATTATTTTGATTGTACTTGCGATGGTGCAAGAAATTCTTGTTTTTTTCAATATCTATACCAGCCACTCGTATAGTCTGCTAGAAATATCTTTAAATATCGTTGCGATGTGTGCTTTATTATTCGGATTTGTAGTTTCTATGGGCATTGCAGTAGTTGTTATTTTTATATTTTTAGTGACTTATTTTGTATGGATGGTGACATATGCGCCTGTAAATACGTTGATCTTTTTTGAGTTGTTTTTGATTCCTGCCAATATTCTAATAGCCGCGTTTATCAAATCGACATTGATCCGTAACAAAAGGGTCAGTGAGCGCCTAGAAGTTTTACGTAAACGTGATCCAGAAGTGGATTTGTATACATCGTTAGGTAATAAAAAAGCATTAGGCGATACGGTAGTGAAGCAATCGAATTTAGCCAGACGTTATTCAGATAGATACACATTCTCGGTAGCGATGTTCAAGATCGAATTTTTGGCATTGGTACAAGAATCGTTAGGCAGTCAGCTATACTCGCAACTATTGCTAGAGTTGTCCGAGACGATTCAGAAGCAGATTCGTTATGAAGATTATAAATTTTCGATTGAAGATGGACGTTTTATTATTTTGTGTCCTATGACAGATCAGCAGTATTTACAATTACTAACCGATCGGATCAAGAATGCCATGATGGATATGAAATTTTTGGACAAAAAAGGCAATGACTTGAAGCTGGTTATTCGTGCAGGAGCTTTCGTATTTCAAAAAGAGCAGTTTAGCACATACGAGAATATTGATGAGATTATTGCTGCTTTGGAACGCAACACCGAGACGGATTTGATTGCAGAATATATCTAACACAATGTCTATTGAAAAGGAGGTAATAATACATGGAATATACGAGTTGGTTTATCCCGCTTTGTATTGTAATTAGCAGTTTATTTGGGATCGCTATTATTGTATTGACGATCATGACACTGGTTTTTCGTGCCAATGTAAATAGAAAGTATGACCGGGGGAAAAATCATGTCTGATGCTATTTTACTCATCTCGATTATGAGTATTTGGATCGCTGTATTTGAATCCATTGTGATTATGTGGGGCGCGATTCGTTTTATGTTTAAGCAGAACAAAATCCCGACGGTGATTCCTGAAAATATGGATCATTTCCCAAGTGTTACCGTGATCGTACCTGCTCACAATGAAGAGATTGTGATCATATCTACTGTAGAGCATATTCTCAAGCTTAATTATCCACCAGAAAAAGTACAGATTATTATCGTTGCTGATAATTGTAGCGATAATACAGCAAGTCGCCTGCGAGAGTTGAAAGATAAGCCGCCTTATCGTGATCGGGACTTTACCATTATGGAACGTACCGGTAGCGGAGGGAAATCAGGAGCATTGAATGATGCAATGGTCATTTCTAAAGGGGAATGGTTATGTGTATATGATGCAGATGCTGCACCTGAGAAAAATGCACTTCTTTTTCTTACTCAAAAAGCGATGGAACAACCGGAGAAATATGGCGCTGTATTTGGTCGTAACAAAGCACGGAATCGCAGTCAAAACTTTCTATCCGGTTGTATCAATCTAGAGCTGATTACGATTCAGCGTGTTCATCACACAGGCATGTGGGAGTTATTTGGACTTGGAACGATTCCGGGTACGAACTTTATCGTACGCAAAGACTTGATGGAAGAGATCGGTGGTTGGGACCCTCAGGCGATTACCGAAGATACCGCAATTTCATTTGAAATTTTGACCCGTGGCAAGTTAATTGCACTGGCTCCACAAGCTGAAGCGTACCAACAAGAACCGGAACTACTTAGTGTTTATATGAAGCAACGGGAACGCTGGTCGAAAGGCAATTACAGCGTAGTTATGGACAATATTCATCATTTGTTCGATAAAACAAGCTGGCGTATTAAGCTTCATGTGATGTATTATGCGGCTAGCTACTTCTGGTTTATGATTGCGATTATCGTCTCGGATATCATTTTCCTCGCCAATATTGTGTATCAGATCATTGAGCTATTTAATCCAGCAGTGATTTCGCCATTCCAATTTGTAGGCGATGTGTATGTGTATCTCGTGATTGGTTGGGCACTGATGTATTATATCTATGTATTGCAGATTAATATGGCACTGGCGACAGATATCGGACAAAGTAATACACGTAACTTTATTTTATCGTGCGTCTCGTACTTCACGTATTCGCAACTGTTCCTGATTATTTCGGTCAAAGCATTCTTCTCGATTACGTATGATCGAATTACAGGTAGAGAAAGCAAATGGTACAAAACCAAACGCTTTGGCTAAAATAATAAGCTTTAATTATAAAAACAAAATAAAAGCCAGTCTCTATTGTAGAGGCTGGCTTTTATTTATTAGAGTGTACTTATTTATTTTACAGTACGCCCTTCATAAAGCTTTGAATTTTAGGTCCCATAATAAACAGAATAACACCTAACGCAATCGACACGCCGCCGATCACTCCGAAATAGATCATTTCTGTATCCGGGCTATAAAATTGCACAAGAATCGCATTAATCGCTTGCGCTGCTGCATTGGATAAAAACCATAGACTCATCGTTTGCGCAGAGAAAGCCGCAGGAGCAAGCTTAGTGGTTGCAGACAGCCCGACAGGAGAAAGGAATAATTCCCCAACGACAATAATAAAATAGCTCAGTACAAGCCACAGCGGGCTTACAAGTGCATTTTCACCACCGAAGTAAGAAGGAATAAGAATAACCAAGAAAGACAACCCGGCGAACAACAATCCTAATGAGAATTTACGTGGAATAATCGGTTGACGATTACCAAGCTTCAGCCAGATTGCTGCAAACACAGGTGATAACGCAATAATAAATAACGGGTTGAGCGATTGGAACCAAGCAGGAGCAATATGAATACCCATAAAGTCCAATTGCGTCCGTTTATCTGCATAGGTTGCGAGTACAGTTGATGTCTGTTCTTGAATCGACCAGAACATCACAGCCGCAATAAATAATGGAATATAAGCAAGTAGACGCGAACGCTCTACATCAGTTGTTTTTTTACTGCGATACATGGTGACAAAGTAACAGATTGGAATAAGTACTCCGAGTACAGCCACTACAGTTACAAAAGATTTTAACGTTAACCAGCCCATCATAATCGCTATAGCGACGATAATCGCAATAATCACAGCACTGATTGCAAAAATTTTGATCGTTGTTTTCTTCTCGTCAGCAGATAATGGATTACCCACGACTGTACCTGCTAGACCTAAATTTTTCTTTTTCGTCAACACAAAAACGACTAGCCCGATAAACATTCCGATAGCTGCTGTAGCAAAGCCCCAATGGAAGCCATAACTGGTCTGCAATCCACCGACGATCAATGGTGAGATAAATCCACCCAAGTTAATACTCATATAGAAAACACTAAAACCGGAATCACGACGATTGTCGCTCTCCGCATACATTTCGCCGACCACATTCGAAACGTTTGGTTTGAGTAATCCTGTACCGAGTACGATTAAGCCCATTGATACGAATAATAGCGGTACACTATTTGGAATAGCGAGCACAATATGACCGATCATAATCAAGACTCCGCCATAGAAGATCGCTTTGGATGAGCCAAATACCCGATCAGCTAACCAACCTCCAATAATACCGGACATGTAGACGAGTGATCCATAAATGGACATAATCGCAAGTGCGGTTGCTTCATCGAAGCCGAGTCCGCCTTTAGATACTTCATAGTACATATAGAATACAAGAATCGCTCTCATTCCATAATAAGAGAATCGCTCCCAGAATTCAGTGAAGAATAAAGTGAATAATCCTTTCGGATGACCGAAGAATCCTTTCTGCGGTACACTGTCTACAACTTGTTGCTTATTCACATCTGACACAAATGAACCTCCTGCTCTGAACATCTTTTATTTTCATGATAGAATACAGAATAGAACGTTAAATATTTACATATCATCATATAGGGCTATCGAAAATATTTACACGTCACTTCAGCAATCGAACCATCAGAATACAACATATTCTTCATATCATCAATGAGAAATTGCCGAGACGATTGAACCGAGCGCATATATACAACGCCAAAGGTGAAATGTCATAATATAAAATAAGCTTGATACATTGAGAGGATAGGTGAACAAAGATGAAATATGATATTTTGTATGAAGGCGCGTTTGCCATGTTGAAGGTACATATAGAGCAAGGAGAAGCGATCAAAGCCGAGTCAGGCGCTATGGTCTCTATGTCTCCAAATGTAGATATTAAAGGAACGATGGATGGCGGACTGATGGGCGGTCTAGGTCGTATGTTAACTGGAGAAAAATTCTTTTTTCAAGAATTGCGTTCCACTCGTGGCCCAGCAGAAGTATTACTTGCCCCTTCCAGTATAGGAGATGTTACTGCTGTTGAATTAGATGGATCCTATAGTCTGTATGTACAAAAAGACGGTTTTCTTGCTGGGACCGAAGGCATCGAAGTCGGCACACAGATGCAAAATCTGAAAAAAGGGTTATTTTCAGGTGAAGGATTCTTTATTATTGAAATTCGTGGAAAAGGCACAGTCTTCTTATCTTCCTACGGGTCGATTCATGCGATTAATCTAGCTCATGGGGAAGAAGTGATTGTCGATAATGCTCACCTTGTCGCATGGCCGGGTTATATGAATTATCAGATCGAAAAAGCATCGAAAGGCTGGTTATCCAGTGTCACCAGTGGAGAAGGAATCGTTTGTCGTTTCCGCGGTGAAGGTGTGATTTTGATCCAATCTCGTAATCCTGCTGGTTTTGGTAGTTGGATTAAGCAATTTATTCCGAATAAATAAGCATTTTACCGAAAAAGCTAAGCTAACTCAGATTCTCTGAGATGTGCTTGGCTTTTATTATTGAGATACAGATCTAGAAGGCAATAACAATAAGGATGAAAGTTGATGATTAACCAATGTATGCGTTTTATTGCGATCAGAACAGCATACCTCTTAAATTTAATCACTTTATTTTACAATTAAAGTAACGAAAGTGTGCCAATATAGCGTATACTGTTAAAGAGGGAGTTGAGCACATGGCTAAGGAAAAAGAAGAAATTATATTGACCCGAGAAGGTATCAATAAGCTGGAAGATGAGCTTGCAGAACTGAAGGGACCACGCCGTAAAGAGTTGTCACAACGTCTGAAACTGGCAATCAGTTATGGAGACTTGAAAGAAAACAGCGAATACCATTCGGCAAAAGACGATCAAGCATTTATGGAGACACGAGTTCTGATTTTAGAAAAAATGTTACGTAATGCACAGGTCGTAAATGCAGATAACTTGGATCTTTCCAAAGTCAGTATCGGTTCTACGATACTCCTACATGATTTGGAGTTCGGTGAAGATATCGAATACCAAATTGTCGGACCTGCTGAAGCAGACGTTATTAACAACAAGTTATCTTATGAAAGCCCGCTAGGTAAAGCGTTGATCGGACAAAAAGTCGGTAACACGATTACTTTTGAAGCGCCTATGGGAACATTCAAATATAAACTGTTGGAAATCAAAATCGTATAATTGCAGTTCAAAAGGCAAAGCCAAAGATTTTCTGAGGGCTTTGTTTTTTTATATCAGGGTAGGAGGGGATAAGATGGACATCAGACGTTTAACAAGTGAAGATGCAGTGTCCTATCGTGCACTTCGATTAAGGTCATTACAAGAAAATCCTGAAGCTTTTTTAGTTACATATGATAGCGAAGTCTCCAAACCGATCGAAGAGATACAACATAAGCTTCAACCCTCAAGTAAACGATTTACATTAGGTTGTTTTGATAAGCAAGAGCTTGTAGGAATGGTGACTTTTGTTAGAGAACAACATCTTAAAACGATACATAAAGGCAACATCTATGCGATGTACGTATCACCCGCTTGTAGAGGTCAAAAGATAGGCAAAGCGTTGATGAAAGAATTGGTACAAAGAGCCAGTGTACTGGAAGGATTAGAGCAGATCGGATTGACTGTCATTTCTGGAAATAGGGCAGCTAAGCAATTATATAGGAGTCTAGGCTTTACAGTATGTGGCTTGGAAAAGAATGCGTTGAAGTATGAGGGGCAGTATTGGGACGAAGAACGAATGGTATTGGAACTCGATTAACGATAAAAAAGGCAAAGCCGTATATACTAAGAGCTTTGCCTTTTTCTATTCTATCTAATTTAAATACTTAATTCCCCTCGGATCGTGATCGTTGCTGCTCCAGCGACTTTGATGATCGGATTATCTACACCTTTAGGGATAGCTTGTACATACAGTAGACCGGGTCTGCCAATCGCATGCCCTTGCGCGATCTGAAGTGCTGTAGTCCGATCTTGTGGAATAATTCCATTTAAATATAAAAAGCCTGCTAAAGCTCCATTTGCCGCACCTGTTACTGGATCTTCAGCAATGCCTATCGCAGGCGCAAAATCACGAGTATACAGATCATATTCTTGATGTGGCGTAAATGTGTAGAGATGGGTGGTCGCAATCTGGTGCTGTCGATTGTGTTGACTGAGAGCGATAAGGTCAGGGTTAGCTTGATCGATCGCTTGCTGTGTATGTACAGGAATAAGTAGATGCCAGTTCCCTGTATGGGCGAGTTGAATCGGATAAGCAGGATCGATTGCATCAACAGGAACACCAATCATAGCACTAAGTGTAGTAAGGTCTATAGTAAAAGGCTGAATCTGTGGGGTAACTTGTGTCATTTCGACCCGTTGTATTTTGCCGTCTTGTTGATGCCATACGACTGGAATTGCACCTGCTTGTGTACCTAGAACGACGCCATCTTGTTGCTGAGATAGTCCAAGTTCTGTAGCTAATAACCATGTTAAGCCGATCGTCGCATGTCCGCAAAAAGGAATCTCTTCAGTAGGTGTAAAATATCTTACTTTATAATCTATATCTGCTTGATCGGAAGGAAGTAAAAAGACCGATTCGGATAAGTTCAATTCTCGCGCAATCTGTTGCATTTCTAGACTGCTTAAATGTTCTGCATCTAATACCACACCTGCGGTATTACCCGTGAAAGGTTGATCTGTAAAAGCATCGACATGATACACTCTAATGGTTCTCAAAGAAAATCACTCCTTTTTATATAATAGATATATCGAGATAATTCGATATAAACATCATATACGTTGTTGAAGCATTTGTAAAATAGTTCGTTGAATCTATTAGTGAAAAGAAGTCAATCCCGTATGTATTTCATAGATTTGTATAATAAAGAATTTTACTCTAACAAGTGGTAACTCAAATACCGATAAACAATAAGGCAATATAAATAGGTTGAATAAATACGAAATCAAAAGGGGAAAATTCAGATTATGAAGAAGAAATTATTAAGTGCAATTATGTTTTTGAGCTTTATAGCAATACTAGGATGGAGTCATTCTACATATGCTGCAACAGATACGTATACAAGTCTTATTCCTACAATGACTACAGATACTTCTACTGTAGGAAAAGCTAGTGCTAGTGCAGTATATAGCGGATTGCCTGCTTGGAAAGCATTTGATGGTAAAAAATCGTATAGTACGAAAGTTCCGGATGCTTGGACAGCTTGGGGAACAGGATCAACTACTGGTTGGTTAGCATTTGAATTTAATCAGGCAACTGTAGTATCAAAATATACTGTTTATTATGGTCCTAGTGCTTCTGCTCGCACTCAACCTTTTGATACAGGGACTCCTAAAAACTGGGATTTTCAAGCTTCGAACGATAACACAGCTTGGACAACATTAGATACTCAATCTAATATCTCTGATTGGAAAGATCCAACCGCTAAAGAAATTACTTTAAGCAATACTACAGCTTATAAATTCTACCGTATAAATATTACGGGTAACAATGGAAACGTATCAGACAATGTAAAACTTTCTATTCACGAAATGCAGTTATTTGGAAAAGATGCTCCAGTGATGCCTAAAAATCTAGTAGCTACACCTGACAAAGCTACTTCAACAGTTGGCTTAACTTGGGATACATTGCAAAATGCTACAGCATATAATGTAAAACGTGCTATTACTGCTGGTGGCCCATATGAGACAATTGCTACAAATGTAACTGAAGCTACTTATAAAGATACTAAAGCAGATAAAAACCAAGCTTATTATTATGTAGTTTCAGCAGTTCTACCTACAGGCGAAAGCTATAACTCTAACGAAGTTAATGCAGAACTAACAACAGGAACAACTACGCCATCAGGTGGTCGTGTTCTGTTGGTTATTACTATGGTTAATGGTTTAGAAAAAGAATATGATTTGAGTGGTTCTGAGTATGCTCAATTTGTATCTTGGTATGATGCTAAAGCTAATGGAACAGGACCTAACCGTTATACTTTCAACAAAACATGGAATATGGGACCTTTCAAAGCAAGAACTGAAAATGTAGTATTTGATAAAATTATTACTTTTGATGCTAACGAATATTAAAATAAAAAAGTAGTATGATAAAGGTAGTTATCGAATTCCATTTGTGGAATAGATAGCTACTTTTTCCTTTATGAACGTAATGGGTAAGGAGTTGTATTACGTCTATTTTGCTGGATTGAAGGAGATATCGTTACTATGGATCAACTACCTACTCGTATCCATTTGGGAAAAGCTACACGACAAATTGCCAGATCACTTATTCGTTTGCCTCAAAGCGAACGATTTTCTCTTGCTCAGAAGTCTTCGTTGCTATTATCAACCAAAGAAATAAATACGATCAGCGCGGAATTATATTGGTTCCGACTGACTGCTTTGCAATTAGCATTCCTACTACATATGCAACACCAACAATACGCTCTCAATCGATACGAAGCCAGATATATGATGACGACGGCTATCGAATTAGCTTTTCAAGATGCAGATTTATCTCGTAAAGACACGACTAAGATTCGCAGTAAATTATCCGAGGAACTGGATTATTATTTTAACCAATTGGAATTAGATCACTTGACTGGAAAAGGTGTAGATACTTCAGCTATTATGCATGTGTTTGCAAGAAGAACGTTAGCTATTTGCCATCCTCTTCAAGCAGGAAATGATACAGATCGTCAACATGTGTTAGCGCAAGAAGCGACCATCATCTGGGATAAAGTCACAACAGAAGTCGAAGAATTATTAAAAAGGATCACTATTATTGAATTTGAGAAGTAAGATACTGCTTTTTTTACTATTTTCTCAAATGTTACTTACCAATATAGCGTATACTGGATAGAGTGAGTCAAAGTAGATATGATCTGTTACATGATCGCTGGGTATCGTTATCCAAGTAAGTGTATGTTCATTATTCAGCATGTTGGGTCGAGCGATCGAACATGTTAATTTATAAAAAGAAGAGGTATTTCATGAGTCAGTCTAATTTTCAAGAGTATGAATTAAGTGAAGATATTTTAAAAGCATTACAACAACTGGGCTATACACAACCTACTGAAGTACAGCAAAAAGTCATTCCAGTTGCACTAGAGCGTCAAGATCTTGTCGTGAAATCGCAAACCGGTAGTGGTAAAACGGCTGCCTTCGGGATTCCATTGTGTGAGCTAGTGGATTGGAACGAAAATAAACCCCAAGCGTTAGTCTTAACCCCTACACGCGAGCTTGCTGCACAGGTGAAAGAAGATATTACAAATATCGGGCGCTTTAAACGAATCAAAGCGACAGCCGTTTATGGAAAACAACCTTATGCGAAGCAAACACTTGAATTAAAACAGAAAAGTCATGTCGTTGTCGGTACACCTGGACGTGTATTGGATCATATTCAGCGGGGCACACTGGCTTTGGACAAAATAGAATTCCTCATTATCGATGAGGCCGATGAAATGCTAAATATGGGCTTTATTGAGCAGGTTGAAAATATTATCAAAGCATTGCCTAAAGACCGGACGACGTTATTGTTCTCTGCAACATTACCACAAGATATCGAACGTCTGTGTCACCGTCATATGCGTCAGCCTGAGCATATTGAGATTCAAGCGACAGGGCTTACGACAGCAACGATAGAGCATGCATTATACGAAGTGAAAGATTCAGACAAATTCACATTATTGCAAGATATTACAGTCGTTGAAAATCCAGATAGCTGTATTATTTTCTGTCGTACACAGGATAACGTGAATATGGTAAGTGAGCGGTTAACCGCTAATGATTACACATGTGCTAAGATTCATGGCGGAATGCTGCAAGAAGATCGCTTTGCTGTGATGGAAGATTTCAAACGTGGACAATTCCGTTATCTGGTAGCAACCGATGTGGCTGCTCGTGGAATTGATATCGACAATATTACACATGTGATCAACTATGATCTACCGCTGGAAAAAGAAAGCTATGTGCATCGTACAGGACGAACAGGACGTGCAGGCAAAAGCGGTCTAGCGATCACTTTTGTGACTCCGTTTGAAGATAAATTTTTGCGTGAAATTCAAGACTATATTGGATTTGCCATTCCGCATAAAGAAGCTCCTGATGCGGTAGAAGTGGATCGTGCGCGTGAAGCTTTTGAAGGTAAAATGGGGATTCGTGCAGAACGTAAACCTGCCAAAAGTGAGCAGTTGAATAAAGAAATTATGAAATTGTACTTTAATGGTGGCAAAAAGAAAAAACTGCGTGCTGTCGATTTCGTAGGGACGATTGCTCGTATCGAAGGCGTAACCGCTGAAGATATTGGAATTATTACGATTCAAGATAATGTGACATATGTTGAGATTCTGAACGGTAAAGGTCCTCATGTTTTGAAAGTGATGAAGGATACGACAGTTAAAGGTAAACTACTCAAAGTGCACAAAGCGTTGAAATAAAGTTGAAAAAAAGAGCCTATCACTATTGATAGGCTCTTACTTATTTCTATACCTTGTTCAATTCCTTTTTGAAAACCAGCTTCAACACCACGGCGTTCGCCTTCTGCCATTGCAGAATCGACAAGTGAAGCTTCATCATGCAAAAATTTCTGGCGGCTTCATAGCGCACACGAGCTTCACGATCCTAACTTAGAAATTCCAGAGTAGTCATCTGCTCTAACTTGAGTAGTTCAAGAGGACCAAGTAGTTCAGACGCAGGATAGTAACCTCCGATAGCTAAGTAAGTAGTAGAAATGAAGTCTAGCTTAGTATGTATTTACGTATTTTTGTAATCAAGAAATAAATTATACTTTTATCATTTGGTACATGATTGTATATCGTATATACTTATATAGAGATAGTAACAAGCAAAAAGTAATCATTATATAATAGAGACAGGAGTCAACCTATTTGTTAATCGGAATCATTGTTTTTGTTGTGTATAATCTGATCTTGCTGTATATGGGATGGAATGGTTGGGTATGGTTTGGACAGGTTTTACCAGATCATCATTTTGTAAGATATATCTTTGTTGTGGTGTTGCTTATTTTAGCTTATTCATTCTTCTTGAACTTCTGGGTACGTGAAAGTATCACCATTAAGTTAATAAGTGCATTCTGGTTTATGATGTTATACATTTTGATATTGTGGCTACCCGTAATGAACTTAGGAGTATTGATAACTCGTTTTACATCCTTATCTCAACATCTAGTCATTGTATGGGCGGGATGGAGTACATTGCTTGTGTTTGTGATTGTAGCGACTATCGGAATGTTTAATGCTTATAGTCCTGTCGTACGTAACTATGATATTCAGATCGATAAGCCGGTGACAGGCAAGTCAGATATGAAAGTCATTGTGGTATCCGATACCCATTTCGGTGTACTATCCAATGAATCTCATGCGAGACGAATGGTAAAAATGATCAACGAATTAAAGCCGGATCTGGTATTATTCCCGGGCGATGTGATCGACGATAATTTACCGTACTTTGTCAAAACCGATATTCCGAATATTCTTAAAGGGATCGAAGCCCCTGTATACACGTCTCTTGGGAATCATGATCGTTTTGAAAAAGGGATCAATTTGATTCAAGTGCTGGATGATAGTGATCTGAATATCCTGTATGATGAATCGATTGTGTTGGATAATGGCATTACACTGGTGGGTCGTCAAGATTATAGCGATCGTCCACGCGCCGAATTAGCGAAATTGCTAGAATCAGTCGATCATTCAAAGCCGATTATTGTGATGGATCATCAACCATATGAACTGGATGCTGAGCAGACATTAGGAACCGATCTAGTCGTCTCCGGTCATACCCATCGTGGACAGGTCGCTCCAGCACAGTTGATTACAAATCGTATCTATGAGAACGATTGGGGCTATTTGCAAAAAGGGCAACTTCATTCGATTGTATCGTCAGGATATGGATTCTGGGGAACACCGATGAGAATAGGCACACGCTCAGAGATTGTCGAAATTGATATTCATTTCCAAAAATAAAATCAGATCCGATACAGCACTTGATTAACATCATGCTGTACGTATCCTATGTAGTGACAATATACGTAAAAAGCTTCCTGATGACACGCCAGCGAATGGTGGTGAACAGGAAGCTTTTTTTGTTATGTTATTGCATGTATTTTAACATCTAGCGCAAAGCTGATTTTACTTGTCCGATATAAAAGTGACGTACAATAAAGAAGTAAACCATTTGTATAAGTAAGAAAATACCTAGTACAATACTGGATTCTTTGAGCAAGGAATAGTGGAACATATTCGATAATGTAGTCAAAGCAACCGCTCCATGAATCAAAGCAACCGCAATCGGAGCGAAAAACAGTAAGGCAATCTGCCAGTTTAACACTTTAGTTAGTTCTTTGGTGGTTAGCCCTAATTTAGAGATTGCTTTGAACTTCTGCTTATCTTCTTCTAGATCACTGTATAGACGGAAGTATAAGAAGCTACCTGCGGAGACAAAAAATACAATACCGATAAATAAACTCATAAAGAGTGGTAAGCCAAATTGTTGCTTCTGGCTATATACTTCATACTCTTTAGCAAAGAAGACATAATGGGCTTGATAAGGCTTGACCGACTGTTGAATGTCTTGCGCTAATTGAATAGCCGTAGACGAATCCATTTTTCCATTCCACACATCAATTTGGTCAGTTGTCGTCGGGTGTTGTAGTTTTTGATAAAATATATCAGGGACGACGAGATACTCACTTAGCGCGGGTATAACTTGAGATAAAGTCGCTTGAGAAGCGGTCTGAATCGAAAGCCCTTTTTCTAAAGTGATGTTTTTGTTGATCAGTTCATCGTTAAAACGATTGCCAATCGTTGATGTTGTTCGAATAGCCGTTTGTTGATCAGTCAATGTTATTGTAGGCTCTCCTAACAAAGTAGCAAAGGCATTATAATCGGACAGACGAACAATACTGACTTGATCCGCAGACTCAGAAATTTTATAACGTAATACGTGTAATGTAGCAGGGGTTAAGTCTATCGCATGTGTATTCAATGTATCGTTAATATACTGAAGATGTTGTGCTCGCGCAGTATCTTTGGCTGTCGAGAAATACGTTATTGGATAAGTGCTATACGATGTGGTATTAGCGATCAACACCGATTGAATACCATATAACGAACCAATCGCGCAGAATGAGACGGTCGATACAATAGCGACAAGGAAAAATGTACGAGCATTATCTTTCATCCGATAAGCGAGATCGGAAAGGAGTAACATATTGGTTTTGTACCAGAAAAAAGATTTGCGTTCTTTAAGGCGATGAATTATATATACGCTCAATTGTGTGAATAACAGATACGTTCCGATACTCACCATAATGATAATAGGCACTAGTAAATAAATCGCCTGATCACCTGAAGCACGTAGCGAGATCAAGTAACTACTTCCAATCAGCAGTATGACAATAAGTGATAACCAGATCGATGCTTTAGGTTCTCCTTTAGAGGTCTTATTGCTTTTGATCAGCGTAATTAATGTACGATTACGTAGGATAGCTGTAATAAATAAGCAGATCAACACAAACAGAATCATAAATGAAATAAACGTGATAATAATTGCCTGTATAGGAAAGTAAAAAGATAGTGTTTCTTCCAGTACAAGCATCCGTTCACCGATTAACAGAATCACTTTGGCGAACACAAGCCCCAGTCCAATTCCACCTAACGTGGCGGCAAATCCAATAATCATATTTTCCAAAAAAACCATCTGGCGTAATTGCCCTGTAGACATCCCTTGCATCATCAATAATCCAAATTCTCTTTGCCGTGATCGTAAAAAAGAACTCATCGAATAAAGTACAAAAAAGAATGAGAATACATAGATTACCCATTTGGCGGCAGATAATCCAGCAGCGGCATTTTGACTCAGTCCATTACCGTTTAACGTAGGATGATACGCAAAGATCGAAAAGGTGAAAAAGACCATAACGGTAAACATACTGCTTAGAAAATAAGCGGCATACAAGCGCTTATTACGGGCGACATTGTTATACGCGAATTGACGAAATGTCATTAGCGTGACCCCCTAGCAGTGACAAGGTATCAATAATCTTTTGGAAAAACGTCTGACGATGTTCGCCACGATGAATCTCGCTATAGAACTTACCATCTCGTATAAAAATAACACGCTGACAATAACTAGCTGCTAATGGATCATGAGTCACCAGCATCATTGTTGTCTGTTGTTCTTGATTGATCTTTTCCAGTAGTTCCATAACATCACGAGCAGACTTGGAATCCAGATTTCCTGTAGGTTCATCAGCTAGTAAAAGATGGGGAGCATGAATCATGGCGCGCGCAATAGCCGCACGTTGAGCTTGTCCGCCCGAGATTTCATAGGTGCGTTTATTCATAATCGCAGAGATGCCTAATTGTTCGGCGATGATGGCTGCTTTGGATTTCATTTCGCTAACTTTAGCGCCATCGAGTGTAAGGGGTAGAACAATATTTTCTTCGACCGTTAACGTATGCAGTAGATTGAAGTCTTGAAATACAAATCCTAATTCCCGTCTTCTAAACTTCGCAAGTTCATTTTTATTCAATTGATTAATATTACGATCATGGATCAAAATCTCGCCGGTTGTTGGTTCGTCGATGGTAGCAATCATATTCAGTAGGGTCGTTTTGCCACTTCCTGATGGACCCATGATTCCGACAAATTCACCATCTTCTATCGTAAATTGAATATTAGAGAGCGCTTGATACGCTATTTTACCTTCATAGATCTTGCTAACCTGATTGACTTGTAGCATGTCATTTTCCTCCTCGGTGATTGATTACATAAGTTCAGTATAGATAGAACTTGGAAGAGGAACTATCGATTTCTCTTTCAATCACCTTACAGCGGTGTAAGCTAGTGTTTACGTTGATACGATGGGAAAATAATACGTACAGTCGTACCCGCATCTACCGTCGATTCTAGCTCTAACTGATGATTCAGACGCTGAGCGGCTTCACGAGTTAGATATAACCCCATCCCTGTAGATTCACGAAAACGCCGTCCATTTTCGCCGGTGAAAAAAGGTTCGAAAACACGCTTGATATCAGAAGCAGGAATGCCTACACCCTGATCTTTCACTTCTATAACCGCTTGCTGATGACGAATATATGAAGAAATCATCACTTTATGATGAGTATGTGCAGAATATTTGACAGCGTTAATCACCAGTTGAGACAACATAAAAAATAGCCATTTCTGATCAGACTCTGTCCATAAATCACCATCTTTGATCTGTACATCAGGATACACTTGATTGCGAATAAATAGACGCTTGTGTTCTTGTACCACTTCGCGAATCACTTCAGATAAAGAGATCATGCGAATATGAAAATCCTGTTCAAATGTCCGCAATCTCGCCATATACAAAATCGTATTCAACCCTGAACTCATCCGTTCTAATTCTTCACGAATACTAGCAAATTCAGGTTCATCAATATCCTGTACGGTCAGTTCGATCACTGACAAAGGCGTTTTCATCTGATGTACCCATTGGTTCATAAAGGTGAGATGTTGTTGCTGTTGCTGTTGAATCGTAGCAAGCTGTTGTTGATAATACCGATATTGCTGGCGTAACAACTGCTCTAACGCTTCTGCCACAGGAGCTTGATCCAATCGCTGTATCGAGTCATCTAACGATAGCAAAGGTTCTTGTAAGCGGCGGTAATACTGACGACGACTATAATACTGATATCCTAAATACCCACTTAACAAAAATAAGCCCAACATAATCGAATATAGTGCAGGCCCTGTATGTCGATAGCCATCCAACCAATAAATGCCCATCACAGCACTAAATTGAATGATTTGAATAATGATCAGTAGCAGATGTTCTTTGAGAAACAGCTTCATAATGAACTATCCTTATTCCAGGCGACATGAAGACGATACCCGATTCCTCGCACTGTTTCTAAAGCATCTATGAGTCCGAGGTCTAGAAACTTTTTGCGTACACGGGTGATATTGACGTTAAGTGTATTTTCATCGACATACGTCTGATCATCCCATAGCTTTTCAAGTAATGCTTCCCGACTGGCTACCCGTGGATGGCGTTCGATCAGACTTTCGATAATATCAGCTTCCTTTTTCGTTAATAAGACGCTTTGATTGTTGTAATGAAGTTCAAGCCGTTCAGGATACAAGGCTAGACCTTCTTTGTGCCAAATCAATTCTTCATGTTTGGATGCATATTCACCATATGCACGCCGTAAATGACTGCGAATTTTCGCCATAACGATACCATAATCAAATGGTTTGGTAATATAGTCATCGGCTCCATTTTCAAGCGCCATAATCTGATCCATTTCACCTGCACGTGCAGAGATAAAGATCACCGGACAGATTGAATGTGCACGAATCTGTCTGCACCAGTAATATCCATCATAACTGGGAAGATTCACATCCAGCAGAACCAGATCAGGTTGCTCTTGTTGAAATTGTTGTAGCACATGTTCGAAGTCTGTGGTTACAATAACATGGTAGCCATATTTCACAATATACGATTGTAATAACTCAGCAATCTTACGATCATCTTCCACGATCAAAAGGGTCTGCATATTTATTCGCTCCTTACATCAATGTTCTTATTCATCTTTGACATGAGAAAGAACTCTATTCTGTTCCATGTTATCGTAAATAGAAGCAGAAAGAGAGACCTTTTTTGGTGATACCCTGCATTTCAATAGAAGCTATTTGGACGGTTAACGATGCAAATGTTGCTGTGCCAAATCGGGAATCTGCGGATAAGCTATTTCCTGATAAGAGAGCACTTCGTTATTTTTGAGGATCAATTGTAGATAAGTACCTTCCCGTAATGGATGTATACCGGAAAATGTAATCGTTTGAGCGTTTCCTTTGTCATCCCATGCGGGTAATGTGTATTCGACAGTACTGTCTGATGAAGAAGATTGGGTAGATGATGAATGATGAACCTGTACATAATAATGCTGCTTGGGTATCCACGGATTAAGCTTAGCAAGATCCCGTTCAGATAATTGACTAACCAGTGTAATCACAAGCAATATAAAGATCGTAAGTACAAATAGTAAAAGCTTGGTTCCGTTACGCATAGTGATTTTTCCTTTCGTATAGCAATACTACCGTTCACTTTACGCTTAACAGATAAGTGACACTATCGATTTGCCTTACGTCTATCTTACAGCGTTGTAAGTTGATGTATAACTTGAACTCGATATGCTAAAAAAGAAAAAGGACGACTAGAAACGGAACATAGACAACAGGAGGAAGATACGTGATTTATATATACAGTTTGACTGTTTTTTTTCTTATCTTGTTCGTTATCAATTACGCAATCGATCAGCGGCGGGTACGAAATGGAGTCTTTCTGACGATAGGAATATTGCTACTTTTATTCAGTTCAATTGTGTATGCAATTAGTAATCTGGATGGCGTTATTCCCTATATCGGTCTGCTATTAGTGCTTATTTTGCTACTACTTTCGCCTGTGATGTTGTTAGTGATTGGAATAGCACTGATCTACAATGGACGAACGCTATTATCCAAAGAAGGCTGGAAATTACCTAACTTGCTATCTTTGCTTGCGGGGATTGGTATTGCCACTTTGCCAGTGATTACTTTTCTTATGCCTTCAGTCGGTATTTTGCAACCATTTATTATTTTTATTCAATTGTGTTTTGTTTATTATGGGTTTTTGTTTATCTGTTATCTTGCCTCTTCGACATTGTACAACCTCAATCGAGTGAAGCTTCGTCAAGAATTTATGATTATTTTAGGAAGTGGATTAATCAAAGATCGTGTTCCTCCTTTATTAGCGAGTCGTATTGATCGTGCGATTGCTTTTTATGATCGTCAACGCAAAATACATACACCGCCTCTATTTGTTGCTTCTGGTGGACAAGGTAGTGATGAGACGGTTGCTGAAGCTGAAGCGATACGTGACTATCTATTGTCCAAAGGTATCCCCAATGACCATATTATTGTCGAAAATCAATCGGTTAATACGCTACAAAATATGCAATTTTCCAAACAAAAAATGGATGAACGCATGGCAGGAAAACCATATTCCTGTGTTTTTGTGACGAACAATTTCCATTTATTCCGTGCTGGTATCTATGCACGAGAAGCAGGAATCAACGGTGATGGTGTCGGCTCACGTACTGCTTTTTATTATTTGCCGAATGCATTTATCCGTGAATATATAGCTATTCTAGTGATGTACAAAAAAGTCCATGTGATGATGACCGCATTGATTTTACTAACGGTTGTGGGGCTGAGTCTGTTCAATATCAATCTGGTACGTTAAAAAGATCTAGATTCAAAAAAGATCTAAATGCAAAAAATCAAAGACTGTGAAAATAGTTACAACCAAATACTACACTTCCCTGTAAGATAGTGAACGGTGAAAAGGGGAAGTGTGTATGGCGAATATTATATCGAATATACAAGTAGCTCCAAGCGTGTATGTGATCAAGGTAGCAGGGCAGTGGGCAGGAGCCATGGGGCAATTTTATATGGTACGACCTTG
Organism: Paenibacillus sp. PK4536; assembly: GCF_028594455.2. Taxonomy (NCBI): domain Bacteria; kingdom Bacillati; phylum Bacillota; class Bacilli; order Caryophanales; family Paenibacillaceae; genus Paenibacillus; species Paenibacillus sp. PK4536. Next base: position 1,033,767 of record NZ_CP126313.1, on the reverse strand, counting down.
TGCTATGCAAGGGATAGCGATGACCGATCCTTTGTTATCTCGCCCACTAAGTATTCACGATCAAGGCGATGATTATATCGCTTTTTTGTATAGAGTGACAGGTAGAGGGACAACGTTACTTGCGAATGTACAAGCAGGGCAAGAGATTCAACTGTCCGGCCCTTTTGGAAATGGATTCCCGATCGTAGATGAGCATGAATCGGTTGCTCTCGTTGGTGGCGGAATGGGTGTAGCGCCACTACTATTAGCCGCCAAGCATTACCATCAAGCAGAGATTTATTTAGGATTTAATCATCAGTCTTTTGCAGTTGAATCGTTCGAGCAGATGGTAGATAGAGCCGATCAGATTCATATCACTCAAGGACAATATCATCAGATAACTGATATCATTGATCCTACATTGTATTCAGTAATTATGGCATGTGGACCTGCGGGAATGTTACAAGCATTGGCGAAGAAAATAAAAGCAATGCGTGCTTCCACATTACTCTATATCTCGACTGAGAAAAGAATGGCATGTGGCATCGGCGCTTGTCTGACATGCTCCATCCAGACGGTTCATGGGAATCGGCGTGTCTGTAAAGAAGGCCCTGTATTTACAGCTGAGGAGGTGAATTGGAATGATCTCTCTCATATGTAATCTAGCAGGTGTTGCTTTACGTAATCCGATTATTATGGCATCGGGAACTTTTGGATTTGGACGAGAATATGGTGAACTTTACGATCTCAGTATACTTGGCGGTATAGCCAGCAAAGGTCTGACGTTACATCCACGTTCAGGCAATACCGGTTGTCGGGTACAAGAGACACCTTCAGGCATGATGAACAGTGTCGGTCTAGAGAATCCAGGAGTCGCTTCTTTTTTGGAAAATGAATTAGATTATATGGTAGCCAGCAATACAGCTGTGATTGCCAATTTGGGTGGAGCGAATCTGGAAGAATACGTAAATGGTGCGGCGCAGATCAGCGAAGCTTGTGACTTACGTCAACGTCAGGGGCAACAAGCGGTCGATCTTTTAGAATTGAATATCTCATGCCCTAATATCAAAGAAGGCGGTATTCAATTCGGAGTAGATACCGAAGTGGCTCGCCAAATTGTGCGAGAAGTCAGACAGGTTACTTCTATTCCATTAATGGTCAAATTATCGCCCAATGCACAGGATATTGTAGCGATGGCGTATATGTGTGAGCAAGAAGGTGCGGATGCGGTATCACTCGTAAATACCTTTTCGGCGATGAAGATTGATATTTATCAGCGACGCAGTGCTTTTCATAATATGTATGCAGGTCTATCTGGCCCTGCGATCAAGCCGATTGCTTTGCGGATGGTGCATCAAGTCTCCCATGCTGTATCGATTCCAGTCGTAGGGATGGGCGGTATTAGCTCTGTAGAAGATATCGTTGAATACATTATGGCTGGAGCGGAAGCTGTGCAGATCGGGACGTATAATTTTGTGAATTTGCATGCAGGCGAAGAATTAGTCGCAGGTCTTACCGCTTGGATGGAAAAAGAAAAGGTGCAATCGCTAGATGAGATTCGTGGAATAGTGTGATACTGTTTAGAAGTATTTTATAACTATAGTATTACAATTTACGATGTAGGAGGAGAGCAAATTGATATACATTTATTACATTTGGATGATGGCATCTGCTATTCTTTCTTCCTACGGAGTAATCGTGCATTGGCCAAGTAGTTCTTTGTCAAATGAGTTCTTATTATTTTATGATCTCGCCATATTGATTATATTTATGCCTGCTTTCTATATTTTATTTTTCTCTACGTTATTACAAGTTATTTTATATTTCAATTCGCATCCCAAAAGAGTGAAAATGTATATAGGTAGTGTATATATCCTTAATTTTGTAGTATTGATGATCATCTTAGGATACAGAGAATATGTGATTTCGGGTATATTTATTGTGTTTGTAGCTTCTACTATCGGGTTAGCTCATTTGTTTATCTCTGTTCTATTGAATCCTATATTGAAGCAGAAAATAATTTGAAAAAATGGTTTGTCGAAGTAGAATAGGTTATAAAAAAATGCCTTCTTATGAAAATATGAAAATTATTCTTGAAACGTTACATGAATACGTGTAGTATACATATATAATTTTATACAGATTGTGCGAGAAATCGGCAATCGACCTCATATAATATTGGGAATATGGCCCAAAAGTTTCTACCGGATCACCACTGTAATGATCTGACTATGAGTGAAGCATGTATTTGGCATTGCGATAACGTTCGCTTTGGATCAATACATTGTTATGCAGATCGTATTTTTATAATTGGACATGATGATTATAGATGATCGATACAGACAGACTTCACTTGAGAGCAATCACTCAAGGAGGTCTGTCTTTTTTTATTTCCCCCTCAAATCGCACTGTTATTCTAAAGGAGAGAAACCATATGAAAGCATTACAAGAACGGATTCGTCAGGAAGGACAGATTTTGTCCGAAAAAGTATTGAAAGTGGACTCATTTCTTAACCATCAGGTAGATACAGCATTAGCTGTGGAGATCGGCAAAGAATTTGCACGGCTTTTCGCCCATGAGAAGATTACTAAAGTATTAACGATTGAAGCAAGCGGTATCCAATTTGCGATGGCAACAGGAATCGCTTTAGGTGTCCCTTTTGTATATGCCAAAAAGAAAAAAGCAATCACTCAAGGAGATGTGGTCTATGCGGCATCTGTACATTCTTTTACCAAGCAAGAAACGTATCAGGTCACGATTGTACAAAGTTATCTCAATAAAGAAGATCGCATCTTGATTGTTGATGATTTCTTAGCGACTGGAGCAGCACTAGTGGGCTTGGCTGATATCGTAGAAGCTTCAGGAGCGACACTGGTTGGTGTGGGTTGTGTGATTGAGAAGACGTTCCAGGAAGGACGAGGATTACTGGAAGAACGCCAGATTCCGATTCAATCGTTAGCACGTATTTCATCAATGTCTCCAGAGCATGTTGATTTTATTGATGAGACACCACTAGTACCTGATCTGGTAACGGTAGCCTTTAGAAATGAGGAGTCTTCATGTTAAGTAGACGCAAAATATTTACATTAGGGCTTCAGCATGTCATGGCGATGTATGCAGGAGCGATTGCTGTACCGCTTATTGTGGGTGGAGCACTTCATCTGACTGCTGAACAAATGGCATATTTGATCGCCGCCGATTTATTTACGTGCGGGATTGCTACATTATTACAAGTGCTGGGTACACGTTATTTTGGTAGTGGATTACCTGTTGTTTTGGGATGTACATTTACTGCTGTAGGCCCGATTATTGCGATTGCTTCAACCTCTAATCTCGCCACCGCCTATGGAGCGATTATTTTATCTGGACTGTTCGTGGTCTTGATCGCTCCACTGTATGGTCGATTGCTTCGCTTTTTCCCAAAAATCGTAACCGGTTCGGTAGTAACGATTATCGGATTGTCTTTGATTCCCGTTGCGATGAACAATGTAGCAGGCGGACAAGGAAGCAGTGACTTTGGTGCACCTCGCAATCTAATGCTAGCCCTGATAACGTTATTGGTGATTTTATTGGTGAATCGTTTGGCTAAAGGATTTTTACGCTCGATTTCGGTATTGGTTGGATTATTTGTTGGTACTGTGGTCGCTTACAGTATGGGCATGGTGCATTTCGGATCAGTCGGCGAAGCTTCGTGGGTACGGGTTGCTCAACCTTTCTACTTCGGCATACCGGAATTTAGCTTAACCGCGATTGTCACGATGGTGATTGTGAATATTGTAAGTATGGTGGAATCGACAGGAGTATATATTGCTGTTGGTAAAGCGATTGAACAGAAAGTGGAGCAAAAGCAGATCGTCAATGGACTACGTTCTGAAGGTCTTGCGATTATGTTAGGCGGATTTTTCAATGCTTTCCCTTATACAGCATTCTCTCAAAATGTAGGTCTAATCTCGCTCACGAAAGTCAAAACACGTAATGTGATTTTTGCGGCATCGGGTATTATGATCGTACTTGGTTTATTGCCTAAATTAGCAGCACTCACGACGGTTATTCCAAATGCTGTATTAGGCGGAGCCATGATCGTGATGTTCGGATCGGTAGCGGCATCGGGGATCTCGATTCTGTCTGAAGTGAATCTGCGTAATGATCGTAATCTGATGATCGTGGCATGTAGTATTGCTGTCGGATTAGGTTCAGCAGTATTGCCAGATATGTTCGGACAACTGCCAAGCTTTGCACAGACATTATTGCAAAATGGAATCGTGACCGGTTCGATCACAGCAGTACTGCTAAATATTATTTTATCGCGCAAAGGCGAAATGTTTGACAACGCTGAAGAAGATGAAACAACCAGTGGAATGGCTTCAGATGCAGGAGATAGCACGCAGATGAAAGCAGGAATCTCTTCACAAACCACCTAAACGATAAATGATAACAAGATATCAGCCGTTACTGTGCAAAAGGCAGTAACGGTTTTTTGTTGTTGTTCGGTCATCGTTAAAAATACATAGGTGCTCAGCTAACAGTTGGTCAAAGCAAGCAAATACAGTATAGTATCTGTAGCCATTATATTGTGAGCGGATGAGGTGAAGCAGATGAATAAAACAGAACGCATGTTAGCGATTGTATTGGAGCTTCAGCGTAGATCATGGATACGTGCGGAAGATTTGGCAGCTACTTTTGAAATGAGTGTCCGAACGATCTATCGGGATATGCAAGCACTGAGTGAAGCGGGTGTACCGTTGCTGGGATCTCCGGGGCAAGGGTACTCGTTAAGCGAAGGGTACTTTTTGCCACCGATTCACTTTACGGCAGAAGAAGCGGTCACATTATTGCTAGGTACCGATTTTGTAGAACAGCAATTCGGACAACATTATCGTCATAATGCAGAGTCTGCTCGTCGTAAGATCGAATCGATTTTACCAGAAAGAGTACGGGAACAATCAGACCCAATTCGTGAAGGAATTCGGTTATTAGCGCAACGTCAAACTTTATATACCGTCGATGATCGGCAATATGTAGAACCGATAGGACAAGCGATCGTACAAAAGCGTAAGTTGCAGTTCGGATATAGCAAACCACATCAGCAGTTTATTACAAGAACCGTCTGTCCTTATGGATTAGCGTTAAATATGAATCATTGGGTATTGGTAGCTTACTGTGAACTAAGGCAGGATATTCGCCATTTTCGGCTATCTCGTCTATCGGATTTGGTTGAATTAGATGAACATTTTATGATGCCAGAAGATTTCAAATTGGCGGAATATCGACCACCAGATCATCGTCATATGGTCATACGTCTACAATTTGAATCTCATATGACAGAACGTATTCAGGAAGTCGGTCACTTTTATATGGAAACGATCGAACCGCAAGAGCAATATACTATAGTGACGATGCGTGTACGCCACTTTGAAGATGTGCTTTATTGGATATTAAGCTGGGGAGATTCGGTGACAGTGTTAGAACCTGAATCGCTGCGCCAACATATGATTGAAAAAATAAATAATATGCTAAAACGCTACTGACAATATGGTGTCAGTAGCGTTTTTGTATAGTAGATACAAATGAGTCGCTTAGATCAATCGCTAAGCGCACAAGGAGGATATTAGATGAACACCCAAACCATATTGCAACAATTTGAACAAGAGGTAGAGCGGTATATTCAAGCGTTGGAACCGTACAGTATCGAACAACTAACCTTACAACCCGATCCACAGCAGTGGTCACTCGGGCAAATGTATAATCATTTGATACAATCTGCACAACGTATGCATCTGGCGAATATTGATACGTGTATCAAGCGTCAGCAAGCAGGAGAAGCGATCACAGAGACAACGTACAAAACACATGCAGGCGAACATATTATAGCAATGGGAAGCTTTCCACCGATTCGTGTTCAAGTGCCTGCTTCGCCTATGTACACACCTACACAACCGCATACCAAAGCTGAATTGCTAGAAGGATTAGAGCAAGTACGATTACGCATGAGAGCAATAGAACCTTTGTTAGCGACAACCGATCCGCAGTATACAGTAGCTCATCCAAGATTCGGGCAATTAAATGCTACAGAATGGTTTGCGATTATTGAGATGCATTACCGTCATCACTGGCTTCAGAAAGATCGGTTAGATCAATTTCTGGGGATGACCGTATAAGCAAACAATCTTATAGATGAATAGCAAAACAACACGACAGCATCAATTCGCAGTCGTGTTGTTTACATTTTCCAGCAAAGGCACTACAAAATCACGAAATACATCAAGCGGTGTGCGTTTGCGCTTGAAGCGGTCTGCGGATACGGTGACGACTAATTCATAAGAAGGAACAACGACAATATATTGTCCACCGAATCCTAAAGCATAATAATACGGAATATCGACTTTAGGCTGACTGTCCAGTGTAAAAGAAGAGTGCCACCAATGCCAACCGTAATGAGCTTTTTGCGGGCTATCTACAGCAATCAATGGGCTTGTAGCATGTTCGACCGTAGAAGACTGAATATGTTGTTGATTGCCTATTTTGCCCTCATGCAAATACAATAGCCCAAATTGTAGCATAGCCGATGGAGGCAATTGCAATCCAAATCCACCTGTGTGTACACCTTGAGGATCAGTCTCCCAGACATATTCAGTAATACCCAGTGGTGTAAACAGATGCTGTTCAGCAAACGAAGCAACCGATTGACCGGAAGTCTGTGCCAGAATAGTCGCCAATAGTTGAGAACAACCGGAATTGTATTCCATCACAGTACCCGGCTCATGCACAAGTGGTTGAGAAAGCACAAAGTCGATCCAGTTGGACGTTTTGCTCATCGTGGGAAAAGAATGCTGTCCTCCAAATTCCGTCCAGTTGAACCCAGCAGACATCGTCAGTAACTGCTCAATCGTGATCTGAGCTTTACGTGGATCAGGGTCTGTATGCAGCTGTGGGAAAAAGGTAGAAATCGCTGTATCTGGAGCAGGCATAATCCCTTGGTCGATAGCGATACTGACCAAGCTAGAAAGAATACTTTTGGTACACGAATTGATTTTGAGTGGAATCTCTTTCTTGTCAGGTTCACGGTAGTAATCTAAAATCTGTACGCCATGTTGGACGATCAGACAACTATATAATTCACGCTCAACCAGTTGATTGACGAGCGGTGCAGTATCGATAAATGGCATAGAAAAGGACCCTCCTTTGAGATCATTGTTCTTCTCATCATAAAACAAAAATAAGCGTTGTGAAGCGATAACAGAATCGTTACGGCTTCACAACGCTTATTCTATCGTACTATTTGTTTATGAATACTCGAGTATACTTTATTAATTTTATCTGCTTAAAGTCTATTTATTGAGCAGTTTTATTCAACAGCTCCGCTTCAGCCATTGCCAGAATAAAAGCACCGATTCCTTTCGGATCATTACAGATAATCGGTTCGCTAATATAGTAAGCATACGTACCGTCACGCTTATCTTTGCCACCTAGACCAGCCACCTGACAGGTTTTGTTGAGGTTAATCAGACCTTCTTCTGTAATCGTGATAAATTCCTCGATAATACCTTTGCGAATCTGCTCGGCTTTGACTTGATAGCGCTCGGGTAGATATCCTTTACGCAGACCTTTAGCAACGGCGTACAGAATCATACACGAAGCTGAAGCTTCTAGATAATTGCCTTTGGCATCAGGTAGATTCAGCACTTGATAAAAGACACCACTTGCCTGATCCTGCACCTTCATCAGTGCTTCCATCGTTTCGCTCAGCATCTGGATAATCGTTGCCCGATCTTCCTGATCTTCTGGCAAAATATCCAGTACATCCACCAGTGCCATCACAAACCAGCCCATCGAACGTCCCCAGAAGTTTTTGGATAGACCGGTTGTAGGATCACACCACGGTTGTTCCTTTTTCTCATCCCATGCGTGATAAAGCAGTCCTGTCTGCGCATCACGGGTATGCTGATAACATAATTTGAATTGTTGCGTAACATCGCTATAGTCTTTGATATCTGCAAATTCACGAATGTACTCCGCGTAAAAAGGAGCACCCATATACAGTCCATCTAACCAGATCTGGTAAGGATAAATTTGCTTATGCCAGAAAGCCCCTTCACTGGTACGAGGATGCTTCATTAACTGTTGACGTAGCAAATCAGCAGCTTGGCGATATCGCTCTTCTCCTGTTTCACGATAAAGAGGAAATAATAACTTTCCATTATTCACATGATCGATATTGTATTCATCTACACGATAACTGCGGATACCGCCTGATTCTTCAATAAAGAAATCCATATTAGTACGAATATAATCTAAGTATTTGCGATCTTGAGTCAATGCATAGACTAATTCCATGCCTTTGAAAATAACACCATTATCATATTCCCATTTATGCTTCAATTCAGGATTACGCTTTATTACGGAATCACTCATTTGTGCCGCCCAATTCTGGATCGTATCTACATCATATACTGTGCTTGTCATTCCATCATTCACCTCGATCATCAATTTGTGTTCTATACGGTTTCCATATCCATCTACAAAGAGTATTCTCCGACAAAATGTTAACGTGAACAAAAATGATCTACAACCTTTTGATTCTTAAGGAAAAACATAATTGCTTTGACCTGCTTCATATAAAGAACGATAAACATGTAGCTAACATTATTTTACATCATTTATGAAAAGGCTTACAACATTTTTTTACAGCAGATCTTTTTGAATTGGTATATGATATGTCTTTCAAATAGAAAACGAGCCTGATGCAAGGCGTATTTTGCGAATAGAGATGAAGGTTTACAAAGAGGATATAATCATCTAAAATACGTTCAGACTCATTCACATTACCGCATAAAAGGAGTAAAACATGAACCCTATACAATATATTTTGCAACACTTTCCGTTTATGGTGCTGGATGGAGCGATGGCAACCGAATTAGAACGCAGAGGTGCTGACCTCAATAATAGTCTGTGGTCGGCTCAATTATTACTAGAAAATCCGGAATGGATTGCTGATGTACATCGTGAATATTTTGAGGTAGGTGCTGACTGTGCGATCACAGCTAGCTATCAAGCTACGATTGAAGGTTTTGTCCAAAAAGGATTAACAGAACAAGAAGCGATTCATCTTATTCAACAATCAGTTCAGCTTGCGGTAGAAGCACGTGATCAATTCTGGGCACATTATGTACAGAAATATCGTACCGAGCAACCGATCGAAGGTTCAGCAGATACGTTACAACCGACTGATGATTATGATCGTCCTAAGCCAATAGTTGCCGCTTCGGTAGGGCCTTATGGTGCTTTTCTAGCCGATGGTTCTGAATATCGAGGAGATTATGATCTGAATGAACAGCAATTGATCGATTTTCACCGTCCACGTATTCAGTTATTGATCGAAGCCGGTGCAGACATTCTAGCTTGCGAAACGATTCCGTGTCTGGTCGAAGCCCGTGCGATTGTCAAAGTATTGGAAGAGTTCCCGGGTTCGTATGCATGGATAAGCTTCAGTGCTAAAGACGGACAGCATATTAGTAGTGGCGAATCTATAGCTGACTGTGCGAAATGGTTACATGCTCATGAGCAAGTAGCAGCGATAGGAGTCAATTGTACAGCATTAGAATATATTCCTTCATTGATTGAGCAGATTGCGACAAGCACAGATAAGCCGATTGTGGTCTATCCAAATTCAGGTGAGCAGTATGATCCTGTAACCAAAACATGGCATGGTGCTTCTTGTGAGCAGAATTATGGACAACAAGCACAACAATGGTATGCCAAAGGCGCACGTCTAATCGGTGGTTGTTGTCGTACTACGCCGAATGATATTGCTCAAATTAAAGAAAGTATGTTGTATTAATCTATACTTATCTGTCAAAGGTTTGATATTTGGTCGCTATACCATTTCTCAATTAATCTCTATATAGATAAGGTGATGAAAGGTCGGGGTACGATGGCATTAGAGCAAGAGCGAGTGGAAGAAACAGGTACAGAAGAAGGTACATTTCAGCGCAAAATGAAAAGTCGCCACCTTGTGATGCTGTCATTAGGTGGAGTAATCGGAACAGGGTTATTTCTAAGTTCGGGTTATACGATTAACCAGGCAGGACCGCTAGGAACGATTCTTGCTTATCTAGTCGGCGCTGTCATCGTATATCTAGTGATGCTTTGTCTGGGAGAACTATCAGTACATATGCCTGTCACAGGAGCTTTTCATGCGTATGCCGCCAAGTTTATCGGACCGGGTACAGGTTACATGGTCGCATGGATGTACTGGTTAACATGGACAGTCGCACTGGGGTCTGAATTTACAGCAGCAGGGTTATTGATGCAACGCTGGTTCCCGGATACCTCGGTATGGATGTGGAGTGGTGTATTTGCACTGCTTGTGTTTTTATTAAATGCCTTTTCGGTACGCTTTTTTGCAGAAGCCGAATTCTGGTTTTCAGGTATCAAAGTAGCTATTATTTTACTGTTTATTATACTGGGCGGAGCCGCTGTTTTTGGAGTGATTCCGATGCGAGAAGCAGGCGCAAGTGCACCGCTATTCAGCAATTTCACCAGTGATGGAGGGCTTTTCCCGAATGGCATTTTGCCGATCTTTATGGCGATGTTATCCGTTAACTTTGCTTTTTCCGGTACTGAACTGATCGGGATAGCCGCAGGGGAAAGTGTAGACCCTGACAAAACGATTCCGCGTGCGATTAAAGCTACAGTAGGAAGATTGATTATCTTTTTTGTAGGAACGATTTTTGTATTATCAGCATTGATCCCGTGGAGAGATGCAGGAGTGATTGAGAGCCCATTTGTTATTGTATTTGATCGAATAGGGATTCCTTATGCGGCAGATATTATGAATTTTGTGATTATTACAGCGCTACTGTCTGCGGCTAATTCAGGATTATATGCTTCTTCACGGATGTTATGGTCATTATCCAAAGAAAAAATGTTACCTTCGTTATTCTCACGTCTCACTTCATCAGGGATTCCACTGAATGCGATGATTATTAGTATGGTGGGCGGTGGATTATCGCTGTTATCGAGTGTTGTCGCACCAGATACGATCTATATTTTCTTGGTCTCGGTATCCGGATTTGCTGTCGTGGTGGTCTGGATGGGGATCGCTGCTTCTCAATTTATGTTCCGGCGGCAATTTATACGTGAAGGGCATCAGTTAAGTGAACTGAAGTACCGGACACCATTGTATCCGATTGTGCCGATTGCTGCTTTTGTACTATGTCTAGCTTCGTGTATCGGGATTGCATTTGACCCGAATCAAAGTCTTGCTTTTTATTGCGGAATTGCCTTTATGGTTCTGTGTTATGTAGCGTATTATATCCAGAATAGAAGAGGAAAAAAGGCAGTTTGAGTGATATACTGAAAACAGAAAGCAAGGCTAATGGAGCGGTACAAGAACAGCGAAGGGACTTACAATAATGAAAAATATTTTGTTTATTAATACAGGCGGTACTATCTCTTCTTCAGGCGAACAAGGTGGGGGACTTACACCCACTCAATCCGCAGAACATATCGTTGCCGCTGTACCTGAACTGAAAGATATTTGTACAATTGAAGCGATGACACTCATGAGCGTCGATAGTACCAATATTCAACCTGAAGAATGGGTGACTATCGCGCAGACGGTACATGAACATTTGCCTCATTATGATGGGATTGTCATTGCGCATGGTACCGATACGATGGCATATACAGCAAGTGCACTTAGTTTTATGTTAGGGGCACTCGATAAGCCTGTAGTCATTACAGGGTCGCAGGTGTCTGTACTGGCAGAGCATAGTGATTCACGGATCAATATCAAAGATGCGTTCCGTACAGCAGCTACAGCATTATCTGGCGTGTTTGTCGTGTTCAATGGCAAAATTATTAACGGCGCTCGTGCTTCCAAAGTCAGAACCAAAAGTTACAATGCATTTGAAAGTATTAACCATCCCTATATCGGGTATCTGGAAGAAGATACGATTGTATATAATGAGATTCCTGAGAGTATTCGTCCAACCGGGCATGTATACAATGATCATTATTCACCGAATGTATTTTTGATCAAATTAATTCCGGGGATGCAACCAGATATTTTCGATGCAGTCAAAGCGTTAGGTTATAAAGGTATTATTGTCGAAGGGTTCGGTATGGGCGGTGTGCCTTTCAAAGAAATCAATCTGATCGACAAGATCGAAGAATTGGTCAAAAGCGGAATAAGTATCGTGGTTACCACTCAATGTCTGTATGAAGGTGGCGACCTGACGATCTATGAAGTCGGACAGAAAGTACTCGAAAAAGGCGTAATTCCTTGCTACGATATGACCACAGAAGCACTGACCACCAAAATGATGTGGGTACTGGGTCAGACCACCACTCCAGCTGAAGTAGAGCGCATGATGGCGACCAATTATGTAGATGAAATTACAATTCCTCAATAATATCAATATGTATAAAAAATACCTGCTTCCTTCTATTAAAGGAAACAGGTATTTTTCTATTCTATAATCTTCTCACTTTACATCTGTAACGCAAATCAGTCATCGTTACGTTGTTTCGCACGCGCTTCTCCGCCTTTGCGGCCTGCTTCTTCACGGCTCATTTTGCCATCGTTACCGTCGGAATCACTACGAGCTTCTCCACCCTTTTGCCCGATCTCTTGATAGAACTCTTTATCATGAGAATCTGAAGTAGCTTCTCCGCCTTTTTTACCGATTTCTTCATAGAACTCTTTGCCATGCGATTCCGAAGTGGCTTCTCCACCCTTTTGCCCAATCTCTTGATAAAATTCTTTGTCATGATTGTTAGAAGTGGCTTCTCCACCTTTGCGACCTGCTTCTTCACGACTCATGTTGTTGTTGTCGTTGTTGCTCTTGTTGTTTGCCATTTTCTAATTCACTCCTCTGAAATTTTTTAAGATATATGGTGCTACGATATTATATTAACCAGCTTATTTAATGTTAAAAATTTCATTTTATTCTTTTTATTGGTAAATAAATGGATATCATCAGCTTGGTTGGTGACTATATACGACTATAAATGCTTTGGTATCAAGCTTTTATACATTATTATTAACCGGATTTTTTGAATGAATTTCAGTTTTTCTTCAAAAAAACAAAAAAATAATTCTTAAATTATATTTTCGGTGGAAACCAGATGTGACGAAGGTCAACCCAACCCTGACTATTGAATGTAACACCACGAACAGAAGGTAAATAGGTCGTCTGAAAAGGCTTTTCGTATAAAATATGCAATTGATATTCAGAAATTAATCGATCTTCAATGTGCTGAAAATATTGAGTACGTATTAACGGATCCGGTTGACGCTGAATCTGTTCTAACAGTGTCTCAATATCAATAACCGTATGATGTTCTACATGACCTGCTAACGTGCGATATAGATCAAATAGTCGCAATTGTTCATCTTGATCCCGTGTCAGTGAGAAGACAATTAGATCAGATTCCATCCGCACACTACCTTTAAATTGCTCAACAGGTGTAGACACGACAGTACATTGATATCCAGCTTGCTGTAACGTATTTGCGATCCAGCGTGCATCTTTGCGATATTGTGGAATTGTCAAAATACGTAATGATGTAGTCGATATCTGCACTATCTTTTCTGGATTCAGTTCCGGTAGAAGGGCGGTAGGATTAGCACTACTTTGCAGAGTCCAAAGATCATCAGACAAGGAGGAGGAACTATCGTTAGCGATTGGATGAGTGAGAGCTCCAGACTCTGTTTCACGTGCTAATTGTAGACACTGGCTAATATGAGCACGAATATGCGGATCACGAAGTAGTCCTTCTTTGCGCGTATTATACGTAACAAATTTGCGTACCGTGACCGGTGAATGCATCTGACTCCATGCGCCTTGTTCTGAGGACGATCTGGATGTATGCTGATGCATCATATGAAAAGGAGATTGGCGATCCGGCTGTTCTAGTTGATCGGGTGCGACATTCCAAGGAATATGAATAATTTCTACCTGATCCAGATGCGCTCGACCTTGGAAATGAGGCTTAAACACTTCCAGTACACAGTTATCTTTACTCATTTCGATCATACGAAAAGGCCCTGTACCGCTTGGTTTTACACCAAATAATTCTTCTCCCCGTCGATTCAATCCGTTAGGCACAATAGCCGCTCGACTGGTACATAAAAAAGGCAAAAACAATTCGCTCGGTTGCTTCAAAATGATCTGTACCGTATTGTTGTTGAGCGCTCGTACCGATTCTATTTGTTTGGCGATAAAGCGATATAGCATCGGTTGCGAAGTCTGTCTTAATCGCTGAAAAGTATAGACCACGTCATCGGCTGTCATCATTTGCCCATGATGGAACATGACTTCTTTGCGGAGAAAAAACGTCCATTCTGTCCGTAATTCGTTGACTTCCCAATCATGTGCCAGATGCGGAATAATCTGCTGTGTATGGGAAGCTTGCCGTACCAATCCATCAAAGATATGGCTAGAGACAAAAGACTCTGCCAGCAAATTCATATACAGCGGATCAACGGTATGAATCTGTTGACGAATTGGCAAGCGCAACGTATCCACCTGACGATTACGTTGCATTTCTGAATGAGGGCCGAAATATCCAAACAACCAATCTTGTACTTTATTTTCCAACGTTGAAGATTGGGCATATTGACGGATCTCGGTTAAGGTCTGCTGAATATCTTTGCGCTGAATGGTCTGCATCATAGACTCAATCGCAATTTCTTCGGGTTGAATTAAAAAGGTAAGTGTCGATCGTCGTCCGCGTCCACGTTGTGAATTCCACTTGATCCAACCTTGCTCTGCCATCCGTGTGATCAAATTTAGAGCATTACGATGTGTGCATTCAAACGTTGTGGCTAGCTCATCTAATGTGATCTGTACTTCGATATGTTGACCATACTGCGAATGTAACAATAAAAACTGATGATGTAATTTCATGGGGATTACACTCCTTGGGTTACATGCTGAAAGTACGCTCCGTGAAAGGAATCGTCCTGCCGATCGCTGTTGTAGCCGGATTTTCTGAACAACCGCTCTAGCGGTCAAAATCCGGCTACAAAGGCGAACGCTTCGCTTCTTATGGACGATTCCTTTCCCTCCGCTCCGAGCATGGAGACACCCGAATGATTGTAAAGTGGGGTGGGCAGGAGGGAAGAGAGCCTTCAAAAGTAAGAGAAAGATTAAGAATAGTAAGAACAGTAAAAGTATTAAAAAAGAATAAGTGTTTTTAGATATTTAGGTTAGGATTCAATTTTTAGAATTTAAGAGTTGCTGATGTATATGGGAGTACGAATGAATGGTTTGATTAGTCATCTTTTTTAGATAGATGATGATAAAATAAAATAGGAAATTTTATAGAATTATTCTTCTCTTTATCTTCGTATTTTATCATCTACAATAAATATAACAACAGGGCTATCTCATCTTATAAAAAGGGCTAGAGGAATAGATAGATGATAGGAGCAACAAAAAACACATAACGAAACATTACAGAACATCATAGAACATAACGGGGTTGCTAGTAAGCTAACAAATGACAAACTGTGGAGCGCAAGGCTATTGCTCCAAAAAAGGAGATTTAACATGTATGAGAAATTGATTGTGGCGAAGCATCGGACTTGGATAGCATTACTTAGTGCTTTGGGGCTTGCTACAGTGCATCAGTATTTATTTTATGGACATCAGCTAGGGATTTCGTATCCAGTCTTTATTATTTTGTTTTACTTGTATATGTATACTTATGCAGGCGATAAGTTACGGCAAGGGACATGGTTTAGCCGTTTTTCGATGACGGTGATTATTTTGCTGTCTTTGACGTATGGATTATTTACGAATCCGGTCTTTATGGTGCTGAACGCATTGATGATACCCGGTCTGATCTTTCTTCATCTGGCGTATATGCTTAGTCATCGTCGATTAACATGGTATCAACCGATGCTGATTGTTGATGCACTGGATCATCTAATTCCGCAATCGGTAAGACATTGGGTCACCCCTTTTCGAATACTCAAAAATGTCGCTATAAGCAAAATGGAAAATGAAAAAAAGAAAATTATCACTAAAATCCTAATCGGTCTGGTGATCGCATTACCGTTACTTTTGATTATTATCAGTCTGCTAACATCCGCTGATCGCATTTTTGGTGATCTATTATCAACATTACCGAACTGGATCGATAGCTTGTCTTTTGGTGAAGGAAGTTTCCGTTTACTTTGGATTGTTATTGGTGGGTTTATCTTTTTCGGATATTTATGGGGGTTTGTTCAACCTTATCTGTATCCACCTGTAGCGAATTACAGACCACATCCTTTACCTGCTTCAGCCGCCACTCCAACAGGGGCAGTTCTATCGACACCGACCGTATACGGGCCTCAACCATTGTCTGCGTATCCTTCGGTTCAGCGTAAGCCTGTACGTATTGATCCTATAATTATGGCAACAATATTGATCTTGATTAATATCGTGTATGTGCTGTTTGTAGTGATCCAATTCTCGTATTTATTTGGCGCAGGACAAGGGCAGATTCCTGATGGAAGTTCGTATGCAGAATATGCTCGTAGTGGATTTGTCGAATTGGTGATGGTCACTTCGCTCAACTTTATAATTATGGTATGTGTACTGCTCTATATGGCAGAAAGTCATCGCATTTTGCGTCATATCAATAATAGTATGTTGTACATTTTGGTTATTTGCTCTGGAGTGATGTTATATTCAGCCTTTACTCGTCTTATTGTATATGAACAAGCGTATGGCTATACGTATATACGGTTTCTTGTTCATGCGTTTATGATCTTTCTCGGGGTACTGTTGTTGGTGGCTGGTCTGCGTATTTATTGGAAAAAGCTACCGCTTGCTAAATGCTATATCGTGCTTGCGCTTACTGCTTATGTCGTAGTCAATTATGTAGGCATGGATCGAATCATCGCTGTTCAGAATCTAGATCGGTATGAGCAGACAGGGCAGATTGATTTCGAATATCTAAATGGACTATCCAGTGATGCGATTCCTGTATTGTTACAGCGAGGAGCTACATTATTACCCGAGACGTATCAGACATTCCGTCAGGATAAAGCTTATTTATTTGAAAAAGAACAATCATGGCAATCCATTAATTGGGCAGACTATCGGGCGATACGTGCACTTCGTAACGATGTACATTCATAAATTTAATATAGAACAGAACAAAAGGAGCCGAATAACATGGTGACTCAAGCATTGATCGAATGGAATATAGATCCAACGTCGTTGCCACAGCAGAAATGGTTAACTGATCAACAACTTAATCTCGATCTATCGCATACAAAAGTCGATCCTACAGAAGAAGGATGGACAATTCAGATACGTATTACCGAATCGCTACCTGATTCATGGGATACGTATGCAGAAGTCCAATTTCTTACTGATCCTGATGATCCGTTAGAAGAAGGGTTTACCTTTTTATTATGGGCAGGTTCATATGTTGCTGATGTGACGATTGTCGGTATAACACATTAATAGATCACGTCCAAAAAGCTCTCCAGAGAATAAGGAGAGCTTTTTGCTATGTCTGGTTCTAATGTTATATCAAAATATATATCTATAGTATAAGTCTAATTTTGAGCTTAAGGAGCACATAGTAGAACTGATTTAACTTTGCTGTTGAGTGGGAGCTAGTGCAATCTCACGAATATTAATACTTTGTGGCTGGCTAAATGCAAAATAGATCGTATCTGCAATCGTTTGAGGCATTAAGTTAAGTTTGGCTTTTTCGCCTGTGGTCTGATCGTTCCATTCAGTCTCAATCAATCCTGGAGAGATCGTTACAACACGTACATTGTGCGGAGCTACTTCTTCACGTACATTTTCACTAATTGAATGAACTGCAAATTTAGTCCCACCATAAGCGACATGATCTGCAAATGTTTTTTTACCTGCTATTGAGCTGATATTGATAATCGTACCTGACTTTTGTTCGATCATAGACGGTAGTACTGCTTGCATGCCGTTAAGAAGTCCAATCACATTCGTATTGTACATTTCTTGCCATTCAGCAGGATCTTGAGTCGTAATATCTCCAAGCAACATCCGACCTGCATTATTCACTATTCCTTTGACAGGTCCAAAATGTTCTTCAGCTTCAGCAATCGCTTGATCGAGTGCCGGACGATCTGTAATATCAATAATCGCTTTCATCACCTGACGACCAGCAAAAGCTTTTAAACGGTCTTCCTGGCGAGAAAGTAACAACACATTATGTCCTTTAGCAATAAAAAGTTGAGCCGTGGCTTCTCCTATACTTGACGATGCACCTGTAATGACAACGAATCCTGTTTTCATAATTCAATAAACTCCTTTATTGATATGAGATAGTGGAAGGGAATACGTCAACATTATCATGTCTATATAAGAAGCACAGTGAGAAAGCTTATACTTTGAAAAGAATATTTTAAAATAAATAATAATATCTTTTTAAGGTTTAAAAAGGGGGTTTCAAGTCTTTCTCATCCGGTTTGTATGGTATAGTGTGCTTAAGTCATGAAGCAACATTGGCAGGAGGATTTGAAAATGTGGCAAGTATTTGATCCAGATGATGAGGTATTGAAGCAAGAGTTTTTTCTGGCAGATGAGGTTCCTTACAATCTGATTCATCATATTATCGATTCACCTGAGGCTATGCTGCTCAAAACAGAAGATCATCGGGCGATATTTGCTCAGTCACCCGGTCATAATGCATGGTTATGGATTTCTCCTATACCTGCAATACAAGCCAGACGTCTATTAATACAGGAATTAGTTCATCATTTATATCGCAATCAGCATCCTGTTCTCTGCGGAATTACTGGAGATCCAGCGGTTGCTGAATTATTCGCAGCATCGTATCAAGATGTGAATAAGATCTATAGCCGTTTTCATGCCAGTATTGAGTCACATAGTTGTACCAAAGTCAGATCGCTTAGTCATATTGCTGGTGAAATGATCAAGCCTGCTTTTGAGCATATAGATGTGATTGCACAATATATGTGCGAATTTGCAGATGAAGAATTCGGTGTTGAGATTGCAGCCAAAGATTATGCACATGCAGCGGCTCGTGCAGTAGGAAGTGGAAATACATACTTGTGGATAGTCGATGGGCAACCTGTGGCTACTGCAAGTATTGCGCATCGTTCTCCTCGTTATGCACGAATTAATGGTGTCTATACGCCACCTCATCATAGAGATCAAGGTTATGCCGAAGCGATTATTGCAGCGATATGCGGTGTACTGCATGAAGAGGGAAGACGAGCGATGTTATATACAGATCAGACGCAAGTTTCTTCGAATCAGACCTATGGTAATGTTGGCTTTGCGATCAAAGGAAAAGTAATTGATATTCGCTTTCGCGATGTGTTAGATCCTCCTTTAATCTCAAAATAAACATGCTTTTCTTATAGCAATAGTGTCAAATAACCTGCAACCCCTTCTTTTTAGAGGGCTACAGGTTATTTTCGGTAGGCATTATCCTGTTGGACTAGATCACAGCGATTGTGGTTCTAGCACAAGTTCATCCATTAATTTGCCTTTAAATACTTTCAGATACTGATATTCTCCGTTAATACATAGCTTCAATAATCCATTATCAAAGTCAGTATGCATGTCTTTGAAAAAGATACCTTCGATCACGATCGGTCGACCATGTGTCTCATAGGCGATTTCATAGCCGCGTGTGGTCTGAACGACTTCTACATCTACACCTTCTTCATGCGTTTCTTCTAACTGCGCTTGCATCCGCTGTACGGCTACAATATGTAGATCAATCGCTCCCAACTTTTCCAATAGATCATTCACGATAGAACCTTTCATGATTTCTTGCCAGCGTGTCTGAGCAGATTGTCCAATAATCAATTGCGTCACATCATGCTTTTGAGCAGTTGAAGCAATAATATCAGCAGCTTCTTGTCCATGACTTTCTAAAAGGACAAATGTACCTCCTGCTTCTTCGGTCAATTTGCACCATGCCTCTACATATTTCTCTTCTTGCTGATCCATCTCATCGATCGGGTGATCAATCACACTGAGTACACAGAGTGGGGACTGAATCAATTGAGATAAATGAATACCACGCCTGATCAACCGTTCTCCATTGGGCCCATAATACACACACACCATAATCTTTTCAGAATTCAAGAAAGGCACACTCCTTTATTTCGTAGTTATGATCCATTAACCAGAATTGTTCAAAAGGAATAATAAGCGATGGTGTAATCTAACAAAAAAGCATGATTAATAAGCGCATCTGACGATGTCCACACATCAGGTGAATCTTGTAGTCGAATCCGCAGTTCAGTCAATGCTTCTAAAGCAACCTGACTACGTACACTTCCCCAATTCTGTTGCTGCTGATCGATATGAGAAAGTGCTTGATCTAGAGGGCATTTTTTGAGTGATGTAAATACTCGACTCCATTTCACCAGATCCAGATGCTGAACTTGATCTGTAAATGAATATTCCGCCCAGCCTGTAACTCCATGACTTGCGATTTTTAACAGCCCACAGTGTAGATAGCCATCCATTTCAGGTAAGGCTAGACGGCGATTATCATACTGAAATACTTCAATAGAATGAATAACATGGACAGATGTGTTGCTAGTGGATACCGCATGAGTAACAGGTGAAATGGCCGATAACAGACTCATCAAAAATCTACGCTCCTTTAATATGATGTTTCTTTGCCTAATCCAATCACGATCCGTGTATCTGTCTATAACGGTATACTTGATGTCAGATATTGTTAGCAATCATAGTCCGCTCAGAGAAAGAAGTAAAATCAGACCTGAGTATTAAAAAGATCATATATCTGTGAAAACAACCATGTAATCGGATTCATTCTATTCATTCATACGGTAATGTCTTGTATACTCATCAATGCGTCGGTTTATCCATTTATCCTGTAAAAGAAAGTAAAACAGCGCTAGATGAAGGAAATAGAACATTAGAACCCTACAATCGACTGGATTGCTCTATATCCGAATATAGCGAGCTTCAGTACTGCTTTACAAACGAAAAGAGCGGGCGTATGATTTCTTTCAAGTTCATTACAGCTTAATGGCTGAAAAGGGTATCAATAGACCTTTCAATCAGCGGGGGAACCATAAGAATAGACACTATGCTAGTGAGCTATTCAGGGGTGAATCAGAGCAGTTGGTGAAGACCGATAACTCTGTAGGGAGACTCTTACTTCCGAATCCGTCAGCTAACCTCGTAAGCTGCAATAAGAGAGACGACAATAATCAACTACGCCATGATAAGATGCCGCAGGCACTTGTCTTAGAAGCTGATGAAGAGGTCCTCTTCTAACGGCTTTTTTTTGTTGTCTACAATGGGTGGAGGAGCGCGAACAAGGATGGAATATGAGCAGGAATTTGTACTGGTATCACCGGCTACTGTAGCAGGGGAGCAATTTATGCAATTGTTAAAAGTGAAAAAGATTCCATTTGCAGTGATCGTGAACAGTCAAGCCGATCAACTTCGATATCAGAAAATGGGGATTGAACATGTGCTAGTGATCGACACACAGCGACAAGAGTTATGGCGGATTCCAGAGTTGAAGATTGGCAAAATTTATTTATTTGAACGCAGTCTACCGCTCTGTTGTCGTTATATCCAGATCTGCCGAACATGGTCATCACAGCAACTCTATGTTATTACAGAAGGCAACCAATCCCGATTGATTTATCGTGGACTGGGCGCCGATTACATTATTCATACGAATGGGAGCAGTGCTTCCTTTTTGTTATAAAAAGGGGCTGTAGATCGATCGCTCATTTTATTTTGCAATTTGCTGATGATATCTTGATAATGAAGAAGATAGGGAATCAAGGCGATGCGCAGAAATGGAGATGATCGTGATCGGTAAAACAGCATTAGTCGCAGGAGCCACAGGTCTAGTAGGCAAAAAGTTGCTGCGCCAGTTATTAGAAAGTACAGAATACACTCAAGTGATTGCTCTTGTCCGCCAACCTGTGCAACAACTGCAACATATGAAGTTGCAACAGGTTGTGGTGGATTACAATAAATTGCAAGATTATCGAGCGGATATGAAAGCAGATGATGTATTCTGTTGTCTGGGAACAACGATTAAGCAAGCAGGAACACAGAAGCAGATGATCGAAATTGATGTTATTTATCCATTTGCGGTAGCGCAGATTGCGTATGAGCAAGGAGCCAAACAGTTTATCGTTATCAGTTCTATGGGGGCCGATCCGAAGTCCAGTATCTTTTATACACGGATCAAAGGAGAACTGGAACAGCGATTACAACAGATTGGATATACCTCGTTGTCGTTGATTCGTCCATCTTTATTGCTTGGTAAGCGTAAAGATAGCCGTGCAGGCGAGCAATTTGGCACTGTCATCTCTCAGGCATTATCTTTCCTTATGGTGGGTCCTCTTCGTAAATATCGGGGAATAGAAGCAAGTGCAGTCGCTCTAGCGATGTATCGAATTGCACAGACCGCCAAACCCGGATCGCATGTGTATCTTTCAGATCGTTTGCAGCGGATTGCCGATGAATCACAACCTACGACTTCTTCTACTAAAAAACGGAGTTGACGTCATCATTTGTACGTATTAGTTCAATTATAGAAATGGAGAATTATAATATGCCTCAATTAGAACCTAAGCAAGCAGCTTCAACGATCGAAAAATGGATTTCTTTTTACGATATGGATAATGCCAAAGCATGGGATAAAGACGATTATCCATTTATCCAATCTTCCTGCAAAGTGATGCGCAGTGCAATTCAAGCGTTACGTGGTAAAGCTCCAGCACAACCGAATGAGCGCCGTAAAATAGCGACTGGATTAGAAGAATGGTTAGATGACTCTTTTATGGATGATCCAAATGAATGGGAAAAAGAAAATAAAGCGTTTGTACAAGAAGCGTTAGAAGCGATTCAGTTTACGATTCAGTTTCTACAAAAATAATGAATAATGAGCAGACATACTCTATACCAGATGGATATATCCCTTTATCCAGCAGTGAGATTGGCGAATTTTATATCGCTTTTGAACCTCACTCGCATAGCTTCAATATCTATGTACGTGCAGTAGAACCTTCTGCGACTCCAGCTATCGATCAGCCTGAGTCTCCTGTGTCGATGGTATTGATCGGCTATTTGAAAGTGACGTATTCGCAAGCATCCAAGCCTACCGAATCAGACGATGATCCTCATGAAATCACACAAGGGCTTGATGCTGTCTATATTAGTGATTTTCAGATTTATTTTAATTATCAAGATTTGAAATTAGCCGTTCCTGTTATTACGGTATTGCGAGATACGTTAACCACTCAAGGCTACCGTTTACTTTCTGCTCATCTATTCAAAAGCGAACGTTCCTATGCTAAATTACGTCATACCTATATCGACCGCTGTGGAGCCACTATACGGCGGGAATATAGCGATTATTTGATCATCGAATGGCGACTCAATCCAGAAGAGCATTCTGAAAGGGGAACGTAATGAGCGATAATCATACAGACCTTATCCAGATCACTCTTTGCCGTGAAGAAGAAGCGCATATCATTTGCAATATGTATCCTTATTATCTGTATGATCTGTCAGAGATCTGGGAACGATTGCCGAACTCGCAAGGTATTTTTGACGACGAAGAATATGCGACCCTTCATCAACAAAGCGATGTTTTTCTGATCTGGTGGCGACATCCAGGCGTTCTTTATCCGTGGATTATTCGTGTGAATGGCGTACCAGCTGGCTTTGCGTTAATAGCGACGGCTCCTTATTTACCGGATGGTTCTAAGGCGCAGTACTATTTAAATGAGTTTTTTGTGATGCGTCCATTTCGTGGACAAGGTGTTGCCCGGCAAGCCGCTAGTCACATTTTTGACCAATATAAAGGGGATTGGGAGCTACAGACCAATGCATCCTCACGAAATAGCCATGCTCAATCATTCTGGAATCATGTATTGTCACAATATACAGACAGCCAGTACAGTCAGCAGGAAATCACCGACGAAGATCAGCAACAATTGCTGTCTTATTGCTTTAATAATCAATGAAAAAGTAGCCCTTTTTGACTTTTTTCAAATTGTTACTTTCTTTTCATGGACAATATATAACGTTTTGTGTAACATAGGCATAATTCACTTTATTCATAAGGAGTATACCTATGGCACAAAAAGAAGGTTCAGGTTCATCAAGTACAGGCAGCGGCAAGATCGAACGCTTTTCAACAAGCGGGTTTATTTTAGCAGCAATTGGTAGTTCAGTAGGGTTAGGAAATATGTGGAAGTTCCCGTATATCACAGGTAAATACGGTGGAGCTGCCTTTTTCCTGATGTTTATTATCTGTCTGATTGTAGTAGGTCTACCGATTTTATTAGCAGAAATGGCTATTGGTCGAAGTGGACGGGGTAATGCTGCGGCTTCGCTTTTCAACATTACAGGGAAGAAGCATTGGAAATGGATTGGTACTGTTCCTGTCGTTACGTCATTTCTAATTATGTGTTATTACGGTGTTGTTGCAGGATGGACATTACATTATACCGTTTTATCTTTTAGCGGTAGTCTATCTGATGTGAATACTGATTTTACAGCAGCCTTTACGAATTTTGCAGGTGGATATGCACCGTTATTCTGGCAAGCAGTTGTGATGCTAATTACAGGTATTGTTATTGCTAAAGGGATATCGGGTGGAATTGAGAAGTACAACAAGATTCTGATTCCGGGATTTCTGGTGATTTTGCTCATCTTAATGTTCCGTTCATTGACGTTACCTGGTGCAGGAGCAGGGGTAGAATTTTTCTTAGCACCTGATTTTTCTAAATTAAGCCGAGCTTCGATCTTAACAGCATTAGGACATGCATTCTTCTCTTTATCTCTAGGGATGGGTTGTATGTTAACGTATGGTTCTTATGTACGCAAAGAGCAATCTTTAGGTAAAGCAGCGCTTGCGATCGGCGCAGGCGATTTATTCTATGCACTTTTAGCAGGATTGATTATTTTCCCAACCGTATTCTCTTATGGATTAAAACCAGATCAAGGTGTAGGGCTAGCATTTATGGCTTTACCTGCTGCTTTTGCACAAATGCCTTTAGGTGCTTTTTTTGGAGGTCTATTCTTCTTATTGCTCGCGATTGCGGCAATCACTTCGTGCTTCTCTATTCTCGAAGTACCTGTAGCTTATGCGATGGGACAATGGAATTGGTCTCGTAAAAAAGCAGCTATTCTCGTCTGTGTGTTTTCTTTTATACTAGGTGTACCTGCTGCATTATCTGTAGGCGGTGTGCTTAGCTTTATTTCATTAGATGGCAAAAGTATTTTTGATCTATTCGACTTTGTGACTTCATATATTTTGATGCCTGTAGGTGGATTTATTGTCACGATCTTTACAGGATATGCATGGAAACGTGCAGGAGAAGAAGCAGGAATATCTGGCTTCTGGTACGACACATGGATGTTTATTCTACGTTATGTGGCACCGATCTTAATTATTCTGATTTTCTTATATTCGGTAGGGATTATCCAACCAGAATAACCTGAATACAACAATCAAAGGAGCACTCTCATGACTATTTCTTCACAAGAAGCTTTTTCCAAAGCGTTAGTGCAATCTTTGATCGGAGAAAGAGGGCATTTGCCGATTGCACGTGCGTTATCAGATATCGATTTAGAACTATCAGGTCGATCTTTGGAGAATTCTCCATATACCATTTACCAGTTAATTAGTCATATGAATTACTGGCAAGACTTCATGTTAACTCATCTTAAAGGTGAAAAGCCTCAAATGCCTGCGAATGTTAGTGAAAGCTGGCCGACTGAAGTACAAGCAGTAGATGAAGCGACATGGCAAGATGTTTTGGATCGTTTTCTTCAAGGGATCGATTATGCGTGTGAATTAGCGCGTACAATGAATTTGGAACAACCATTAGTCTATTTCCCGGGCGAAACGGCTGCTGGATTGTTGCGTAATATTGCTTCTCATAATACGTATCATTTGGGTGAAATTGTATTGTTACGTCGCTTGTTTGGCGCATGGCCACCACCAGGTGGAGGATATCCAGCGTAAGATTTTATTTCTGATCATATTCATCATTTTATGTAAGATTTCGTTGGGTTACTTTTTGGGGTTAATTCAAGGTGGTGTTGTCCAGCTTGATTGCGAATGAACATATCTTTCTTACGCAACATGATAATATTTCCAGTGATTGGTGTAATAATACATGGGAAATACATTTGCAGTAGGAAAAGGATGTGTAATCATGGCAACACCACCGAAAAAGAAATCGATTCGTTATGATTGGCCGTATCATTTTGTGGCTTTGCCTCTTTTATTAGTAACGTTTGTACTTACTGTAATCTACTGGGTAGAAGCGATTCGTTATGATGAGCATGTATTGTTATCATGGTTATTATTGATATTAATGGTGTGTTTATTTTTCGCTATTCCACGAATTCGAGTCTATGCGACCAAAACGCAGGATCGAATTGTACGCATTGAGGAGCAATTCCGCTATTTCCGTTTAACTGGAAAAGAATTGGATTCTCGTCTATCCAAATCTCAAATTATAGCGCTTCGTTATGCAAGTGATGAAGAATTCCCTGCCTTATGCGAACGTGCAGCCAGTCAGAATCTATCTGGTTCAGATATCGAAAATGCGATTACGAATTGGCGTCCAGATACGATGCGTATCTAACTTACACTGAATCAGATGCATATCCACATACGATATAGTTCTAAATCATATGAAATACAGACCAGAAGTCGCTCGATATAGAGCGGCTTTTTTTTGTATATGCAAGTGAAGGGAAGTAAAGTAGCCAGTCATATATCGTTGCTAGAAAACACTAAAAAAGCCAAGTGCCTACACATAATGCAGGTACTTGACTTCGATTATAATGATTAGATGACGATATTCATTTAGCTAAAAATCGAATCGATATGCTCTATTTCTTGCGGTGTTAATTGGACTTGTAATGTTTTGAGATTGTCTTTGACTTGATCCGAACGCTTCGCACCCGGAATGACTGCATCTATCGAATCGCGTGTCAGATACCATGCCAGTACGATATGAGCGACATCCACACCTTTGGACTGTGCAATCGGACGAAGTTGATCTACTTTTGCCAGATTTTCTATAAATGCATCTCCTGTAAAGAGTGGATCTTTGGCACGAATATCATCAAACTTGGTGTCTTTGGTATATTTACCACCCAGTAGACCGGAAGCAAGTGGGAAATAAGGAATAAACGTGATTCCATTTGCAGCCGTATACGGTAACAGATCTTTTTCAGCATCCCGATGGAATAAATTATAGTGACCTTGAAGGACGTCCACATCGCCGTTTGTGTTCGCTTCTTTCAACTGTTCTAACGAGAAGTTAGACACACCAATAGCTCGAATTTTGCCTTCGTCTTTTAGCTTTTTCAGTTCAGCTACAGCTTGATCTTTCGGTGTATGTTCGTCTGGAAAATGAATATAAAATAAGTCGATATAATCGGTTTGTAGGCGTTTGAGACTGTCTTCTACACTTGAACGTAGAAATTCAGGTGAGTTATCAATCACAACGTCACCGTTATCTGTGAATTTGTGAGCGCCTTTGGTCGCAATAATGACTTCGCTACGTTTACCTGTTTCTTGCAGCACTTCACCAATCAATTCTTCAGAGCGCTTAGGCCCATAAATGAATGCAGTGTCTAGAAAATTGATACCTTCTGCGAGTGCAGTACGGATCATTTCTTTACCGACTTCTTCATCCAAATTAGGATAAAGATTATGTCCACCAACCGCATTCGTACCCAGTCCGATTGGATTTACCCATAGATCGCTTTTACCTAATTGTTGTTTTTCAGTCATGATTCATTCAGCTCCTTTGATCGCTTTGCTTGATTACTCTTTTTATTTTAACAGAATATCATGTGGAGTTAAAATATCGGGATAATTGGTTTTAAATCATTGGTTTTTATGATGGGTAGGGGAACGCTCCAGAAAATAATTTGTTCTTGCCGTCGCTGGTGAAGTCTAATCCCTTGAATGACTGACAAGCAGTCGGGATTTGACTTCAAAGGCGACTTTCAGAATAAATTATTTTCTTGCGCTCTGTGCTAGGAGGCATGGAGGGGGGTAATTTAAAACAGATGCTTATGATTCCTTCCTTTATGAAGGGGAGGCGCAGTAAGGAAAAGAGTAGATGAAAAGAATGGATATAGAAGTGAGTATATTTATAGATGGTATAAAGTAAAAATAAAAGTATGTATAGAGTAAGTTAGATAAATAGATTGTAAGAAGATGGTTGTGAAATATGTTCATTGATCCGTATAGGGAATGAACATGTACGTTAGGGAAGGTAGGAGAAGAGGATAAATGAAAACGGCTAAGGTGTTGAGTTTGGTTTTATTTCTTGTGATGATTTGCAGTAATGTGTATGGGGCTGTGTTTGGGGATGTTTTGCTAGAAGGGCAAATGTTGTTGTCCTTGTTATGGGGTCGGTTGGTTTTGGTCGATTTTTATGTAGGGATGATTTTGTTTATTTCTTGGATGATTTTTCGCAAAGAATCGGGTTGGAGATTGCTTCTTTGGATCGTATTATGTATTTGTTTGGGTAACTTCTCTACGTCGCTATATATTTATCTAGCGTTGCGTCATAGTGATGGGGATTGGAATCGATTCTTTTATGGCAAACGAGTGATAGGACACTAATAGGCAATGAAGTGAAATGCACAGCTAAATGGTAGAGCAACTGTAGAAAAAAAGCATATTCTACCGCCAAATTGCTAACGAAAAAGATCATTAAAAAAAGGACAACTTCCTACGAATAGGAGGTTGCCCTTTTTGGGTTATACCATAATCACGTCTTCTTCTTTTACTTATTTCAATGTGTAGGAGTTAGAAGCGTCCATGATGTCTGCATATGCCCAGTGGCTAGCAGGAACGTCTTTCCATGCTTTGTTGCCAGCTGTTAAGTTAGCTGTTTTTTCTAGAATTTTATTCAAAATCGTTACAGCTTGAGCACGAGTCAACGGTTGATTTGGTTGGAAGCTAGATGGAGATACACCTTGCATCAATCCAGCAGTCGTTACACGCTTGATATCGTTCGCTGCCCAGTGTCCGTTAATATCGTTAGCAAATGAGCTTCCTGTGCCTGTCAGACCCTGCCAGCGGCTTACGATTGCAGCCATCTCCGCACGAGTGATCGGTTGAGCAGGAGCAAATTTACCGTTAGTTAGACCTTTCATCAATCCAGTGGATTGCATAGAAGCAATCGCTTGGTGTGCCCAGAACGTAGTAGATACATCTGAATAGCTTCCGTTGCCACTAGCTGATGCATTTGGTGCGCTAGCTTGTAAACGGTACAATAGTGAAGCCATTTCAGCACGAGTAATACTGTTGTTCGGACGGAATGTTTGATCAGGGTAACCTTGGATATAAGCAGGTTTTACTACACCCGCTGTTGTATCTGTATTGACGTTATTATTGTCAGGTGTTGAATTGTTTGTTGTAGACGCTGCTAGGTTCTGCATATCTACAATTGTAAACGTACTGAATTTGGTCACTGTAAATTGTAGACCTGTTTTGCCATTACCATAATCAACTACACTTGGTTGTACCAATTCACGATCGCCATCACTATGCTCGATAAAGATACGCAATTGATTTAACCATTGTTGTTTAGCTGTTGCATCTTGTGGAATCGCACTGTTCTCAATCGGCATGACCAATTGAACCGGTTGGTTTTGTAAATTCGTTTCGATCGTCATCGGACGACCTACTACCGAGATATTACCATTGCCTAAAGATTGTTTAACGATCTCTTCTTGTTTTGCACGATTCGCCACTGCATTTTGTTGTGCTACCGTTTTAAGAGGTACAAAGTGGAAGTAAAGATCGTTAGTGATATTGTTCAATGAAGTGGAAGCAACAGACAATTTAGCATCGTTAGTGCTGATTTCCAAGTTCATTGCTGCGTTTTTCAAATCTTTTGCTGCTGTTAATGGTAACGTGATATCGGTTTGAGCCACTTCATCACTGCTATCTGGAACAACCAGACGAACGGTTTGTTGAGCTGCTTCTTTTAATTTCGTAATCGCTTCGATCACTTTATCGGTGGAGAAAGTAATCTGATCTTGTTTTTGACCACTTGCTTGTGTAGTACGGTTAACGACTGCTGTAGCAGGAATCGTTGTTTTACCTTTACCATCATCTACGTTAAGGGTGATTTTTTGGGAGCCACCTGAAGATGACGTTTTATCATCGGATTCTTTAACGGTTACTGTTGCACTTGCAAATAATTCTTGTTGAGATACAGAGTAAGCACTGATGATCGCTGTACCTTTACCGATTGGAGTAACTACGCCATCGGTTACAGTCGCTACGCTTGGATTGCTGCTAATCCATAATACCGTTGAATCTGTAGCATTATCAGGAGTGACAGTCGCTTTTAACGTTTGAGCAGCGCCTTTTTTCTTGAACTCTAATGTTGATTTGTCTAACGTAACACTTGTTACTGGAAATACTTCTGCTTCGTCTAAGAAATCTAATTTAGTTAACGTATTCGATTCTACAGAACTTGTATATCCTGTACGGTCTGGTAAGAAGGTAACACCATAAGCAAAGTTTGTTTCGCCCATCACTTCAAAATTCTCTGTTGCAACTGGAAGATTTTGAAGTAAGGAAGCTTTAGCTTTGTAAAGATAAGAGTAACCAATATTTACATACAGATTACCAAGCGGGCTAATTGTAATACCGCGAATTACAGTTGGATACGATGCTACCCATTCAGGTTTTGAATTAGAATCGGATAGACGGACAATTTGAGAATCGACCTGATGGTAACCATCTTCTCTAGTAGCTACATACAAACGATCTTGTTGATCGAGAGCAAGTCCTGTAATCTCTATCGTACTCTCAATACCTTGAGTTGCAATGATATTAGATTGTAATGATTGAATCGATGCACTGTAATAAAGAGTACTATACTCTTCTAAATCTGAAGTCGTATAAGGCAGTAATTCACTGTCTTGTAGATACTTATGATCTAGCACCCATACACGATTATCGTTAGATTTGGCATAGTACAGGTCTCCAGCTTTGTTTAAAGTTACAGCAACGATATTATTACCTTTAGCGATATGAGTTACTTTTAGTGTTTTGGTAGAAACTTTGTAAAGCCCGCGATCATAATCGGCATAGTACACATCACCATTGAAATAAGCTAATTCAAATGGACGATTAAGTTCAACTTGTGTAAGGTCAGTCGGAATAGCTTTGACTGATACATAACGAGTCATTTGGTTTGCACTCAAACCAGAGCTGTTTTGTACATTGTAATGAACAATATATTCACCTACAACAGAGGTGTCAATAGCATTTACAGGTTCACCATTTAACGTATAAGTGATCGTTGCTTGCAGATTACCATCGACTGCGTCGCTAATCGAGAATCCTGGATCAACATAAGCATCACCTTGAGTCAATTGAATATAAGAATCACCAGCCAATGTGATCACAGGAGGAGTGACTTTTTTGAACGGTTGAATAGAATTACCATTACTATAATATCCGGTACCATTTGGTAAGATAACGAGTCCTTGTGCAGAATAAAAATCACTTTGGTAAGACTCAATAAGTGAATTATCTACAGGCAAGTTTTGCAAATGATCAGAACTTATCTTTTTAAGTCCCATGCTACCCATACCTAAAAATCCGGTAGTGCTATAAAATAAATTTCCTTTGGCATCTGTAGTGATTCCCAAAACACCATTATAATAATAATTAGAATTTGTATTATTATTTATGAGTACATTCTGTCTTGCTTTTGTTGTCAGGTTTACTTTGATAAGGCTACTGTCAGAATTGAAATTGGAATTAAAATTGTAGCTGTTGTTGCCAATGTACATATTGTCATTGTTATCAATAGCCAACCCATACATATTGCTATTATTATATGAATCGAAAGCCTCGGATACTTCATTAAGTTTTGTTGAATCTAATGGAAAATCTTTAAGATATTTTGCAGGTATTTTGTAAACATGTGCATCTATGTTTTTGGTATAGAATAGATCGCCTGCTTTATTTAAAGCAACACCGAAAAAATAACCTGATGATTGAACGACATGTTCTACTACACCTGTAGTTACGGATACACGATCAATCCCTTGTTGATAAGAGGATACATATACATATCCATTGTGATAAGCCATACCATACGGACTTGGAATATTTGTTTTAGCAAGATTAAAATAACCGCTGAGTGCTTTAACCGTAACTATACGAGTGACTTCATCCGCAACTTGTTCTTCCGGATTGATTACATTGTAATGAACGGTATATTCACCAGCAATACTTGTATCCACAGCGTTTACAGATTGGTTATTTAAGGTATAAGAAACTTTTGCAGTAAGATCTTTGTAGACATTATCTTGTACAGTTACGCCTGGATCATTAAAAGTATCGCCGACATTCAATTGAATCTGTGCATCACCAATCAACGTAATCACAGGTTTATTGACTTGATTAGAAGTAACGCCAGTATTTGTACTTTCGACATGAGTGACAGGAGTGCCAGAAGAGTAAGTATCATTGCTAACTGTGCTTGTGTTGCTACTTGTTGTACTGGTTGAATCGCTCTCAGCAAAAACATTTGTTGTTGCTGTCCCCGGCAATGCAATCAGTGCAGCTAAGCATAAAATCATCCATTTTTTCATGCTGTAAATATCCCCTTTGTTTTTAAATCATGTGACATGTATTCACTATATCGAACAGTACTGAACAATTTCTGAACATTAATTTTAAATAATCATAAATTGATTTTTATACGTTACATATATGTTAATGATTTACTGGAATATATCGTACAGATAAGGGTAAATTTAAATTATTTTCATTGATGAAAATAACTCTTGCTTATGTATCAATCATGTCCTAAAATGAGGTTGCAGATGTATGCAAGCGTTTGCAAAGAGGCGTATAAGTACATTTATAGATGTAGTGCATCTCTTTCAGCCATGCTACTTTTTACTGCATAACAGGAATTTGAAAATATTTTGATAGCGTTATCAGATTCCTATTTACTTTTCACCCAATACATAAGAAAATGGGTAAGAAGTAAAAAATATCTAATTTTGTTATTTACGTTCTTTTTATTACTTTTTTATTACAGGTGTAATCAAAAAAAAGGGGCTGAGTACATGAAGCGTAAGTTGAAAAAAAGCAGCACAATGTCACTGATGATGGTTTTGTTATTTTCAGTTGTCATGAGTGCATGCGGAGGAACAACAAGTAATACGGCTACACCAGAACCCGCTGCAACAGGAACAGATACAACAGCTACAGCAACAACAGGCGCAGATATGATCAAAACAGCTAAAGTTCCAGCTGGATCTGAATTAGAGAAAGCCTTAAAAGGTGAATATAAAGGAACCAAAGTAACGATGTATGGTCCATTCGTAGATGCGGATGAGCAGAAATTCAATGCAAGTATCAAAGCATTTGAAGATCAGACTGGTATTGATATCGCTTATGAAGGTTCTAAAGAATTTGAAGCGACTATTAATGTACGTGTAAACGGTGGTAATGCACCGGATATCGCTGACTTCCCACAACCAGGATTGTTAGAAGGATTCGCTAACTCTGGTAAAGTGGTCGATGTATCTAGCTTTATGGACGAAAGCTATTTGAAAGAGCAATACAAAGATAGCTGGCTAGATATGGCGAAAATGAAAGGTGAAGGCGGTAAAGAATTGACTGCGGGCGTATGGGCACGTAGTAGTGTGAAAAGCTTAGTCTGGTACAACAAAAAAGCGTTCGCAGATGCTGGTTATGAAGTACCTAAGACTTGGGACGAAATGATGGCATTAACAGAGCAAATCGCTAAAGATGGCGATCCTGCTTGGAGTATCGGTATTGAAAGTGGTACAGCAACAGGCTGGCCTGCAACAGACTGGATCGAAGATATTATGCTTCGTACAACTACTCCTGAAAACTATGACAAATGGTTAACAGGCGAATTGCCATTTACAGATCCAATTGTTAAAAATGCAGTGAAAAAAATGTCTGATATCTGGTTTAACAAAGATTATGTATACGGTGGACGTAGTTCAATCGTAACAACGAACTTCGGGGATTCTATTCAACCGTTGTTCACAGATCCTCCTAAAGCTTGGTTTAACCGTCAAGCAGGATTTATCGTATCCTTTATTCCTGAAGGCGTAACAGCAGATGAGTATGACTGGTTCCCGTTCCCATCGATCGATGAGCAATATGGTACACCTGCTATGATCTCTGGTGATATCTATGCTATGTTCAATGACCGCCCAGAAGTACGTGCAGTTATGGAATTCTTCACAACAGCAGAATCTCTACAAAGCTGGATTCAATCCGGTGGGGTAACACCTCCAATGAACGGTACTCCTGATGATTGGTTCGCTAATGATCAAGAACGTCGTATGTCTCAGTTTGTACAAGAAGCCAAAACAATCCGCTTTGACGGTTCTGACTTGATGCCAAGTTCTGTAGGCGCAGGAACGTTCTGGAAAGGTATGACGGATTATGTGAGTGGTACAGCTAGTCTAGATGAAGCGATGGCTGAAATTCAATCAGGCTTCAAAAAACAATAGTATTGCACTCCAGATACTATAGGTATGGATAGCAGGTATACATTGACATGAGTCAGAACGGGCCGATGCTATCGGTCCGATTTTGGCTTGATTAAGGGGGAAAGCCGATGGACGTGCGAGCCAATCAAGGGTCTATGTTGAAGTTGATTTTATTATCGATACTGGTGCCTGCTGTAAACTTAGGCTTGCATTTCTCGATCTTTTTATTTTTTAGAAGCTCGGATCTTCCACCAGTTTTAAATGCTGTGCTTGCTGTAATCTGGGGAATATTTGGGATCTATTCGATTTACTGGTCTCTGAACTGGGTGGTTGAGCAATACTCGGATAAATGGAAAGAACGTATAATTCCTTATGTATTTGTAGGACCTGCTGTATTGTTGCTAGGTTGGTTGCTCTTTTTACCGACACTACGCACATTATACTTAAGCTTTTTTAATGCTGATTCTACCCGCTTTGTAGGGCTGGCTAACTTTGGGGCTGTATTTACAGACCGACTATTGTTAACAGCGCTACGTAATAACTTGCTCTGGGTGGTATTCGGTACATTAGCATGCGTAATTTTGGGTATGTTGGTCGCTGTACTGGCTGACCGCAGTAGCTTTGAGCGTCTTGCCAAAGCGATTGTATTTATGCCGATGGCGATTTCATTCGTAGCCGCAGGCGTTATCTGGAAATTCATTTATTACTATCAACCAGGCGATGACCAGATCGGTCTACTTAACGCAATTATGGTGCAGTTAGGACTCCAGCCGCAGGGCTGGCTCAGTATGGTGCAACCCTGGAATAACCTCTTCTTGATTGTCATATTGGTCTGGATGCAGACCGGGTTTGCAATGGTTATCTTTTCCGCTTCGATCAAAGGAATACCGGAAGATATGTTGGAAGCGGCACGTATGGATGGCGCAGGCGAAGTGCGTATCTTTTTCAAAATCATGTTGCCTGTGATCTCCAGTACCGTTCTAGCAGTAACCACAACCATTATTGTATTCACACTGAAAATATTCGATGTCGTTATGATTATGACGGGCGGACAGTATGGAACAGAAGTGGTTGCGACTGAGTTCTACCGTCAATTATTTATGTATCAAAATGCAGGCTATGGTTCTACGCTTGCGATTGTGTTGCTGATTGCAGTTATTCCGGTTATTATCCTGAATCTGCGCCAGCTTCAGAAGGAGGGAAGCTTCTGATGGCTAAACGAAAACATAAAGCACCCAAACGCAAAGCGAGTTGGTTGGTTAATACGATTCTAGCGATTATCTGTATTATCTGGTTTATTCCTACGCTAGGGCTATTAATCTCATCTGTACGTCCAGCCGCCGATATTTTACAAACCGGATGGTGGACAGTATTCCCTCATCGCCAGTGGGCAACTGAAGAACAAGTCAAGCTTCCAAAAGATACCGACCTTCGTCAGCCGATTACAGTTAACGGACAGACATTCAGCGATGATCAGCTCAAAGCGGGTGTAATGCAAGGCGACAAACGTCTGGTCTGGGAAAATCGCCGTTCACGTACGGTCGATGTTCAGGACAAAAAATGGAGCGGAATGACGCTTAATTTCACCACTCAGAACTATGAAACGGTTCTAGGGGGGAAACAGTACAAAATCACGCAACCGGATGGCACGGTCAAAACCGAGCAAGGTAGCGGCATGGGTAGATCGTTCTGGAATACGATTGCTGTTGTTATTCCATCGACCGTGATTCCGATCTTTATCGCTTCTTTTGCCGCTTATGCGTTTGCCTGGTTGAAATTTAAAGGACGACGATTCTTTTTCGTTATTGTGATCGCATTGCTCGTCGTACCTTTACAAGTTGCCTTAATTCCTATTTTGCGCGATTATACAGCACTCGGACTGAACGGAACATACTTTGGTATATGGTTAGCCCATACTGCTTTCGGGTTACCGCTAATCACCTACTTTATGTACAATTCGATCAGTCAGCTTCCTCGTGATCTGTTTGAATCGGCTTATATGGATGGAGCAACTAACTTTACCATCTTCTCCAAATTGATTCTTCCATTATCTGTACCGGCATTGGCTTCGATCAGTATCTTCCAGTTCTTATGGGTATGGAATGATTATCTGGTGTCGCTTATCTTCCTCGGTTCTCAACCGGAAGTACAAGTACTGTCAATGAATATTGCGAATATGGTTGGTTCGCGTGGTAGTGACTGGCATTTGTTAACCGCAGCTGCTTTTGTCTCCATGTTAACACCACTTGCTGTATTCTTTGCACTACAGAAGTACTTTGTACGTGGTCTATTGGGTGGATCGATCAAAGGATAATAATCTTACAAAGAACAACTATAAAAACCACTTTCCTATCTACAGGGAAGTGGTTTTATGGTTGAGGATAAATATAGAAGAAACTGGTATTTCATAGCCGGGAATTGTATCATAAATAGACTATCATTTATAAAGGAGTAGAGCATCTATGGATACTGGATCGTTGGTCGTATCGACTGTATTGCTGGTTGTTGTATTGATTGCTGTATTGTCGATCGTGTATTATAGCTGGCGTAATGGTATCTCCCCATTGCCTGCTTCTGCACTGATCCGAAGCAAGATTGCTGAAGAAGTATTACGCTTATCCAAAATACAAGAATTGGATCGTCCATTATTCAAGTTAAAGACCGATGATCCAGTTGAGCGATATTCAACTATCCAACAACATATGGACTACAAAACACGTCCCAAAACTATCATCGAAACCGGGTCAGGTTGGGGAACATTAGCGATATTTCTAGCGAAGCATTGCCCTGAATATAAAGTCACAGGCATTGAGAACTCGTTCATACCGTTCTGGATTTCGAAGCTCTGGGCACGATTTGAAAAAGTATCGGTGAACTGGATTCGTGGTGATATGTATCAGTATCCGTATGAAGAAGCCAATATGATTATTTGCTATTTGTTTCCGGGAGCCATGAAGCGATTAAATCCTATTTTGCGTGAACGTGCCACAACCTATACATATATTATTAGCGTGTATTTTGCATTACCGGATTGGACACCTGAGAAAGTCGTTCAGTGCGTTGATATCCATCGCACCAAAATCTATATCTATAAAGTATAAGCAACCAAAAAACACATGTAGCTTAATGCCTACATGTGTTTTTTTGGATATATTTCGTTCAGTATGCTGTTGTATTAGTTGTGATCTTTGAAAATACCGAAAGGCTTACCGATTGGTAAAAAGGTTTTGCCGAAATGCGTATTCAATACCAATGCGCCTGTACCGTATAAAGATACAATGCCGATACCCATTTCTGCATAAGCCGCAAGTGTATGGAAAATATGAGGAGCTACACCAAACGCATCAAAAGTCAGCCCTAAAAATAACAAATCGATCAAGCAGAAAATAATAAACAATACTTTGTGTGTTTCCATAGCACCAATCGTCATAAAGAGAACAAACACTAGATAACCGGCAAAAGCAAAACCTAACTGTTTACCATCTACATCACTCGCAAGAGCTGTTCCGAATACACCCATTTTGATCATCCAGTTGCCTGCCATAGCGAACCAGAAGAAAGCAAATGCTCCAAATGCAGTCGTACCAAATGTATTGTTTCGCTTGGAATCTTGAATACAAGCGAATAATTGAGCGCAAGCACCTAGAAAGATCGCCCAGGGAATAGCATAACTTAGACCTGTAGTCAGACCTAGCTTTTGAGAAGAAGCTACCAGAGTAACAATAGCCAGACCGAATAGGCCGAGTGCGCTAGGATCAGCATTAATGATCTTAACTTGAGTTTGCGAAGAAGTTTGCATAAGGATTTTAGCCTCCAATAATTGTTAGGTATGTCTAACGTTTCGTCAGACATACCTCAAGCATTGTACCTGAAAAGACGCAGATAGAAAAGAAATATTATTATTTACATATAAATTGCAGTAAAGTGTATGTCACTACAATTTATTTATTCCAATTCGGGTAATGATTTGACTATTTCCGTTACTCAAAACTTGTTATACTGATACATAATTAAATATCATCGATTAAGGTGTGTGAATAAGACAGATGGATTTCAATCTGGATATGAAAACAGTATTCATTTCGCTTGTATTTGGACATATCTTTACAGTTATTTTGATCCGAGCGTATCGTCAGAATTATACAAAAGATCGTGCTGTGAATATGTTCTATGCCTCTAAGTGGGTACAAGCGATTGCATGGTTTATGTTACTTTTTCAAAATACAGCACCGGACTTTTTCTCAATAGTGGCAGCTAATTCATTGTTGTTTATCGGGGCGGCATTTGAGCCTGCATCATTTCTGGTATTGCAAAAAGCATTTTCTAGAAAAGTCTGCCATTTGTATATCGGATGGATGGTCATCATCATTATCGGTTTTGTATCTATATACCTCTTGAATGTGACAGAGACGACTCGCATTATTTACGCTTCTATAGCTACATCTCTATTTATCCTCTATCCCGCCTATCGTATGATTTCAGATCGCCAAGCGTCCTCGCTTCAACACTTAATGGGGTATTTGTATAGTATTGTTGCAATCAGTCTATGGTGTAGAGCTATTTCTGCTATTTATTTAGGGAATGAGGTTGGATTATTTACAACAGGCATGTATCAAACGTTTACGTTTCTTTCACTTTATTTAATTATGATCTTGGGAAATACCGGATTTGTGCTGTTATCCAAAGAACAGGCGGATGTTGAGCTGTTACGAATTGCTAGCTATGATGAGCTGACTGGTATTTTGAATCGGCGTACATTTATGATCCAAAGCAAAAACTGTATTCATACATTAGCCAAAAAACAACAATCGATTTCTTATCTTTTATTCGATATTGATCATTATAAAAATATTAATGATACATATGGTCATCATGTAGGAGATCGCGTACTACGAGATATGGCAATACTTATTGCAAATAGTTTAGAAGAGCAAGCTATATTTGGAAGATATGGTGGAGACGAATTTGCTATTCTTCTACCAGATACAGATGAACAACAGTCAAGCCAAATAGCAGAACAGATACGTTCTACTATTGAAAATCATCGCTTTCATGCTTTACCGTTGTCCTATACGATTAGTATCGGTATTGTCACTGTACTCGCTACTTCAGATACTCATCTGAGTATGTTATATCAGCGCAGTGATTATGCATTATACCAAGCAAAGCATGCAGGACGTAACCGAATCGAACGAAGTGTTGTGACGATATAAGAAGATAGGAGATAATCGTTACTTGTGATCAACGAATACAGCATCGCTATAGTAGATAGTAGAAATAGATCGACAAAAAAAGCGCCACAATCGCTGTTACGGATTGTAGCGCTTTTTACTGTTTATAGAAGCACAATAGATTATTTTTGCTGACTGTTATAGTAGTAGATATTTTTAGTGATATCTTTCATCGATTCGCCTGTAGCTTGTAGACGGTCGATAACTTCGGTAAAGGAACCTACAAGAGTAGCTTGTTCTTGAGAAGAAGTGGTAATTTGAGTGATCTCGTTTTCCATTTGACGAATAGATTCTTGTACATCACGTAGAGCGGTTTCGATATCGCCTGTAGCTTTTTTAGAGTTAACAGACAATTTACGTACTTCTGTAGCTACGACACCGAACCCTGCACCAAGTTCTCCTACACGAGCCGCTTCAATCGCAGCATTTAGACCAAGCAAGTTGGTTTGTTCTGAAATGTCTTTGATCAAGATCGCTACTTCATTGATTTTGCTTGATTTTTCAACCGTTGTTTTGGTGTTTTGCAAGATTTGCTCGCTAGTTGCTTGCAATTGTTGAGCATGAGCAGCGATATGTTGTACCATGTCGACAAGATTTTCAGATACAGCAACGTTTTCTGTCATAACGCCTTGTAGATCTTCTTGCGT
This sequence comes from Paenibacillus sp. PK4536, assembly GCF_028594455.2. Lineage (NCBI taxonomy): Bacteria > Bacillati > Bacillota > Bacilli > Caryophanales > Paenibacillaceae > Paenibacillus > Paenibacillus sp. PK4536. The sequence continues at coordinate 993,365 of NZ_CP126313.1, read as the reverse complement.
TCTTTGGTCATAACTGATTGTCATAACACCAACGATTTGACCATTATCATGAATAGGCACATTAATACCTTCTAAAGACACACCGAACATTTCTTTAGGAAAAGGAGTGATGGATGGATTCACTTTATCTTTAATTCCAGCAAAGTTTTCAAAGCCAGGAGCTAGAGGGCCGTTAGAGACGAATCCTAGATCAATGCCTCCAAATTGTTCATAATAGAGAATTTTCTCATGATCATAAAGACAGATCGTAGCTCGCTCGCGTAAAAGTTTTCCGATGAACGGCAAAGCGGTTAATAGTGCATCCATTACTGGCATAATTCTAATCATCCTTTTCGTACTCAATTTTTGATAGTATCTATATGTATTACTATCGGATAGAAGCGCCTTATAGTAAAGGCTAATGTTTTTAAGGGACAACAACTAGACATAGGTGTGAGTGAAAAAAGCTCTATAATCATAGAGCTTCTATCGTTAAATAACTCTAGTAGGTAGATTAAAGTAGGTAAATGAAGATTATTTTTTGAGAGGAACACTGTAACGATAAAGGTTGTCTGTTATCAATTTCATGGAGGTACTCGCTGCTTGCAGACGTTCAATAACATCAGTAAAGGAGCCAACCAGAGAAGATTGTTCTTGAGAAGAAGTGGTAATTTGAGCAATTTCATTTTCCATATGACGAATTGATTGTTGTACATCACGCAGAGCGGTTTCGATATCACCGGTCGCTTGTTTGGCATTAACTGACAATTTTCGCACTTCAGTCGCAACAACGCCAAATCCAGCTCCAAGTTCGCCTACACGAGCCGCTTCAATTGCAGCGTTTAGACCGAGCAAGTTGGTTTGTTCTGAGATGTCTTTGATCAATGTAGCCACTTCGTTAATTTTACCTGATTTTTCAACAGTGATTTTACTGTTTTGCAAAATTTGTTCACTGGTTGCTTGTAATTGCTGAGCATGAGCAGCAACATGTTGTACCATATCGACAAGACCATCAGCAGCAGAGACATTTTCTTGTAAAACAGAATCTAAGTTTTCTTGCGTCGTCTTATCGTAACTTACAGAAAGAACAGCGATAAGTGTACTGCCATCATAAATAGGTACGTTAATTCCTTCTAAAGGAACGCCAAACACTTCTTTAGGATAATAGCTGATTGAAGGATTAATTTTATCGGTTAAGGAAGCGTAATGATCGAATCCCGCTGGAAGAGCATCCCCTGTTTTGAATCCAAGATCGATTCCATCTAGTTCTTCATAATAAAGCATATGGGTCTCGTTATAGAGACAGATGGTTGCGCGTTCTCTCAAAATTTTACCGATGTAAGGAACAAACTTTAATAAGGAATCCGTCGTACTCATTCATTCATCACCCTTTGATCACAATTTTATAGTGTACATACTCCTATAATATCGGAAATTCAGGTCGTGAAATTAAGGCTGAAACGGCGAGAAAGTCTGATAAATCGCGCTAAATCGACAATTAAATTTAAAATTTTAACTTTTTCATACAGTAAAATATATTTATTTATATATATAGAAATAATTACATTGTCGGGACAATATAAAGACTATTTTGCTTAGTTAATAAGGCTTCAAAACCTTTTTGTAAATAGCTTTTCTATTTTTTTCTAATCAGAGACTCTCTTGCTATACTGAGAAAAGGTTATATTGAGATGTAAATAAAGGTTGGTAAGGATGGCGCGATATCAAAAAGATGAAGGTGAGAAGACGATCATGAACAACGAAATAGAGCAGAACGCATTAATTACCGAAGTTATCGATCATATGGCTGCGATTCAACAGCGGTTTCAAGCTGAAGGGGAAGATGAAGAAAAGAAATGGATGATGATGCATACGTCTGACTCGGATGTCATCGCTTTTTTAAAAGTAGCGACTGTACAGATGCTTCATGTGATTGATGCGATTGGAGAGTTAGAGCCTGTAAATGGGATTACTATTTCCAAGCAATATAACATTCCTAGAGGCAGTGTATCCAAAATTACACGCCGATTAGCAGATATCTACATGATTCAGTTCGAGCCTGTACCAGATAATAAAAAAGAAGTGCTGTTTCGATTAACGCCTTTGGGCAAAAAAATATTTATATTACATCAACAATTACACCAGCATATCCATCACAATATGAGTCATTTTCTTCATCAATATAAAATAGAAGATATCCGCTTTCTTGTATCTTTGATGAAAGATGTGATAAGCACTTCATGGGTTCAGATCGAAGAGAAGGCCATACAGATCAATGAACCAGCTCGTATACTTTCTTCTAAAGTGGAAATTTCGAGTGAGTCCGCAGAAAAGGATGATATTGTTGCGATGTTACAACAATTAGACGCCAAAAAATTAAACCGTGCCAAACAGTTAATCCAGCTTGCCTTTTTTGAAGATTAAGATCAGGAATAGACACAAAAATCCCTTTTACAGACCAAGTATACGTCAGCAGAAAAGATGCTTGTATTCTGATCATCTGTAAAAGGGAAATGGTTAAAGCGATGATGTATGATGCTATGATCTATACTTGGTAGGAGCTGTTGCTTGTTCTAAGGCTTGTAGATAAGCAAAAGCTTCTTCATTTGTTGTACCGCACATCTCTAAAGAAGCTGGTAATCCACAACATACGTCTGGACGCTCCGGTCGACCGAATAATCCGCAACGGCGCTCTGTAGTTAGTTGGGGACAAGGAACTCCAGCAGGTTTACCTTCCGGCATCCCCGGGATCGGTGAAGAAATAGAGATTGCGATACAACAGGCGGCACAGCCAACCCGACATTCCATAATAATTCACTCCAATATTTAATGCACACATGCGATATTTATTTCCAGACCTCTTGCGAGATTTGGATAACATGACGTAGTTTATCCCATTGTTGCTCTTCTGTTAATAAATTACCTTCTTCTGTTGAAGCAAATCCACATTGTGGACTCAAGCATAATTGATCTAGATTCACGAATTTGGATGCGGCATCAATCCGACGCTTAATCTCATCAGGATGTTCTAATTCTCCATATTTGGAAGTAACTAGACCCAGTACAATTTGTAGATTCGGACGTTTCACAAAGCGAAGCGCATCAAATGATCCTGAACGTTCGTCATCATATTCCATAAATAATCCATCCAGATCCAGTCCATCCAAAATGGTCTCGGCTGCGCCATCATAACCACCAGATGCTGCCCATGTCGAGCGGAAATTACCCCGGCAAATATGCATTGTAATCATCATATCTGCTGGACGATTAGCAATCGATTCATTGATTAATTTAGCCGCATCTGCAAGCATTTGATCTGGATCTTTGCCATCGTTACGCAACTTGGCTTTGGCTTCTTCTGAAAAGAATGCTGCCCATGACGTGTCATCCAATTGCAGATAACGGCAACCTGCGTCGTAAAAAGCACGAATAGCTTTTTGATACGCTTGTGCTAGATCATGCAAAAGAACATCACGATCCTCATACAAATCGGTTTCAATTTGACCACGGAATAACAACATATTTGGACTTGGAATCGTCATTTTCGCTGTACGACCTTGACTCACGATGCTATGCAGAAATGCGTAATCATCCACATGCGAATGAGTAGTGAAGTCGATTTTGCCTGTGACTTTGACTCCATGTGCTTTGGTCGTTGTATTGTGAAATTGAATACCACCTTCAGTGTCGTACCCCTCAACTCCATCCAAACGCTCTAAAAAGTCAAAGTGCCACCATGCCCGGCGAAATTCACCATCTGTAATCGATAATAAACCGATTTCTTCTTGCTTCGCTACGATTCGGCGAATTTCTTCATTTTCAATCTCACGTAGCTGCTCTGCATGAAGTTCACCGCTTGTGTATTGAAGACGAGCTTGCTTGATCGTATCGGTGCGCAGTAGACTACCTACCTGATCTGCACGAAAAGGAGCTACTGTGCGTTGAAGAGAAGTCGAAAATGTCATAGAGTTATACCTGCTTTCTATCGTATTTAGATGGATTATAAGTTATTCGATCCAGACGGAATATTACGCTTGATTGGGTTTGGCAAATAATTGAGCAATTTCAACAATCACTTCTGTGGCTTTGACCATATTATTTACAGACACGTACTCGTATTTACCATGATAATTTTCGCCACCTGTAAAAATATTCGGGGTAGGTAGACCCATATAAGACAATTGAGCACCATCGGTTCCTCCGCGAACAGGTGTAATGTGAGGTTCAACACCTACATTTTTCATCGCTTGTCCTGCTATATCGACGATATGTTTTACAGGCTCTATTTTTTCACGCATATTGTAATATTGATCTTTCATTTCGATCAAAATATTGTTTTCACCATACGTTTGTCCAAATTCTTCGACAATGCTAGTTAATAGATTTTTTCTATGTTCAAAATTTTCACGGTTAAAATCACGAATAATATAAGATAATTGCGTTTCTTCTACATCTCCTTGAATAGAAGAAAGATGGAAGAATCCTTCATAACCATCTGTAAATTCAGGAGCTTCACCTGCTGGAAGACGACGATGCAGTTCCATCGCAATTTTCGCTGCATTCACCATTTTGTTTTTAGCTGTACCGGGATGTACATTACTGCCTTTGCAAGTGACTTTAGCGGAAGCGGCATTGAATGTCTCATATTCAAGTTCTCCCAGTGGACCGCCATCTACGGTATATGCATATTCTGCACCAAACTTCGCTACATCGAACAAATGCGGGCCTCGACCAATTTCTTCATCCGGTGTAAAAGCTACTCTGATTTTGCCATGCTTGATTTCGGGATGATCGATCAAGTAGTGCATCGCTGTCATAATCTCAGCAATCCCTGCTTTGTTATCCGCACCAAGTAGTGTAGTTCCATCGGTAGTCATCAGTGTATGACCTTTATATTGCTCCAATTCCGGAAAATCTTTTGGTGAAAGCACAACGCCTACATCAGCATTCAGTAGAATATCGCCACCATTATAATTTTCAAGAAGCTTTGGTTTTACATTCTTGCCTGTAAAGTCAGTCGCTGTATCGACATGAGCTAGAAAGCCGATCACAGGTGCTTGTTGATCTGTATTCGAAGGCAAAGTCGCCATGACATAACCGTTGCCGTCTAGAGTGACATCTTCCATACCGATCTGTTCTAATTCTTCAACCAATTGATGAAGAAGCGTCCATTGTCCCGGAGTAGAAGGGCAAGTCTCACTATCCTCGTTGGATTGGGTATCAATTTGCACATAAGAAGTTAAGCGTTCAATCAGTTCGTTTTTCACAGTATAATAAGCTCCCTTCGGCTTGTAGTATCTATCGTATTTATTTATTTTATCATGAATATACAGATCATCCCAAAAGGAGATTCAGATCCTTGTTTATACATGTATTAATCGACGATATAAAAAGGTCTGAATCTATTCATCATGACAATGAATGTTCAGACCTGTGAAATCCTATGATGCGTTCTATCCTACTTATCGACAAAGATATTAAGGCGTACTGTGGGTACCGCTTATCGCATGCGTAGGGGCATGTTGCGAATCTTGAGATTGTTGACCGCCCGGGAATTCATGTTGCTTGCCTGTTTTGATCATTCGTTTCAAATGACGACGGAAAGCATACATGACCCATAGATGTACTTTGGCTTGAGTGAATTTGTAGATAAACCACGGTAAAGAAGGAAGGTAATCATGGATAGCAATAACACAATCCTGGGTACCCGGAACTTGTAAAAATTCCAATCGTCCTTCATGATTTTCTTTGGTTTTGGTAAAAGCGCCGCCTGTAATATGGTAAACTGCACTATCTTCACTGCTTAATTCAGGAGAATAGGTTAACTCCAAAATAGGCTGACGGGAAGGGCGAATATAGACACGGTAAATACTGCTACCATCATATTCAGTACGGATCAAGAATTTGGCTATGCCGCCTAACCACTCCATATAATACTTACCCGCCCAATCGGCATTTTTACCGTCAGGTAAAACGACACGTTGGATAGAGCGTACATCTGACACTGATTCCGTTGCAGGAGCTGGCGCAGAAGAAGCACTAGCCTGTTCTTTTTTCTCTTTGGCTTTTTCTTTTTCCTTCGCTTCTTCTTCCAGTGCAGATTTGGCAGACTCTTCAAATGTAATCTGTCCATCGCTGATGCCTTCGACTTTGCGTTCAGGATTCGCTACCATGGGATGCGCTAGACTTTCAACGAGTGGATATACCATCTCTTTGGGCATTCCTGTCACCAGTGTAACCCAGAGACGGGATAGATGGATCGTTAGAAAAGGAACGTCATGGAAGGCACGTTTTTTCTCCATCACATCTGCGGTTTTCATCATCATTTGTTTGTATGTCATGATATCAGGGCCACCGACATCTATCGCGCGATTATATAATTCGGTACTACCGATACTTTTTTTCAAAGCTTGCAGTACATCAGATAAAGCAATAGGATGCGTCTCTGTACGTGTCCATGTCGGTAATGTCATCACGGGTAAACGTTGTACCAACTTGGCAAGGATCGGGAACGAAGAACCTTGAGGTCCGACGATCAGCCCTGCACGAATAGTTGTTACAGGTACTCCATAAGAGCCTAGAATCTGTTCCACTTCCAGACGACTACGTAAATGACGTGATAATTTGTCCCGTGGAACTCCTTCAGGAATAATACCACTTAGATAAACGATTTGTTTGATTCCATTTTTTTTGGCTGCCCGTGCAAAATGATCTGCTAAAATAACGTCCATATCTTCAAAATGAGCCTGGGTTAGCTTGGCAGTTGGCATCATAGAATGTACAAGATAGATCGCATAGTCTGCACCTTCTAACGCTTTTTCTGCATCAGATATCGAGAACAATTCACAAGAACGCCATTCAACATGTTCACTGTTTTCTTTATCATCGCCATGTCTGGACAAAGCAATGACATCGTAATGATCGGTTAGTCGCTTCAATAGATTGTGCCCGATATAACCACTTGCTCCTGTTAACGCAATTCTTGGACGATGTGGTATAGTCGTTTCTTCGCTTGTTGTTGTCTCCATATCCATTGTCTCCACCCCTGTTCATTTTAAAGTCTGTAGCTGTTAAATACCCTTTTCTCTAGAACTTCAACCTCATGTTAATAGATGAACATAGCGACCAAAGTCCTATGTTGTTGACAGTAGAACACTTTAAAAAGTATACTCTGAAATGTTAAGTATAAGCGCTTATACTTTCGGTATAGATAAGTATATAGTTACTTAATCTCTATCACAATGAACAGACTATCGTTGGAATCAAGCAACACACACATGAATAAGACATAGTTTATAGCCTTATTCACAAGGAGGAAATGAATATGAATACTCAAAAATCGATCAAACAAGTCATGCTTACAGCTACACTTACAGGTGTATTGGCTGTCGGAACGCTTGGACTCACCAGTGGATTCGCTTCTGTACAGACGGTATCTGCGGCTACACCTAGCAAAGTTACGACTAGCGATAGCCAAATGGCTTTGAGAACGCTAAATAGCTTCTACAAACCAGCTTTAAAAGGACAATTTCCGGGCAATGCCAGTGCATTTACAGTCGGCAAAACGACTAGAGATCAAGTGGTAAAAGCTTTTGGTAAACCGGACAAAGCGATGACCGATGCTGACGGATTCGATACGTATCATGCAGAGATGGGGAATCCGGGTTATGCATTTAACTATAAATTGACCAAAATTCGTGAGATGCGTTATTTCGGTACTACTGTTGAACGTCAGACCAATATCGGTGGGATCACGATGAAAATGTTACTCAAAAACTGGTACACGCCAAGTGCTACAACAACAATCAAAAACGGCAAAATGAAGCAAACAAAAGTTACGTATGTGCGCGGAGCTTATCAGTTAGAATTTATTTTTAATAGCAGTACAGAGCTAGATCATATCAATTTACGTGAAAAAGGGTTGTAAATGAACCTGAAAATATAGTAGCTTGAAGATACGTATTCTTCACAACAAAAGCACTGAACATTAGTTCAGTGCTTCTTCTCATTTCTAACCATATTAAATCTAAATTTCAATCAACGAATCCCGAGTCTCATCCGATAACTGAACATGGCATTGGTGACTCCACCACGGAAATAATCATCTGCCATCGCTTGGAAAATATTAATCTCGGATTCTAAATAATCAGATTTTAATTGAAGTGCTGCTTGAATTCCCCCCTGACTGAGCAAAATCCCTACATACCGTTCTGCACTACATGCTTCGATATTGTGAAATACAATTTCTTTGGTAAATCGGAAGTAGCCACTTTGCTCAATCTGTTGAAGATGGTTGTCTTTGTTACGTTTATGAGCAACTTTGTGAGGGTCTGCTTGTTCTGCAATAATACGCTCTGAGATCGCTAATAAGTTGTTGTATTCGCGTTCCAGTTGCCAGTTGACTGTAGGTGGCCAGTCACAATCATATGTCGCAAAAATACCACCTGGCACCAGCACACGAGCGATTTCTTTGAGTGTACTGACAGGTTCCATCCAGTGGAACGACTGAGAGCATGTGACGATATCGGTGCTATTGGAATCTAGAGAAAGCTGATTCGAGTAGCCTTGTTCAAATGATAAATGATCGGCTTGTGTCGTCAGACTGAGCTTATACCGAGCTTTATTTAACATATCCAGATTCGGTTCTACCCCAATAATTCGGTCTGCCCGATCCCGCCATATAAAAGAAGATAACCCTGTACCACAGCCCACATCGACCACAAGTCCGGGTTTCTTTTGCAAATAATTTGAAAGGATATCAACTACAAGATTAGGCGCCACTGGACGATGCTGATCATAGACATCTTCAAAACCGGAAAACCGCTCGATATTGTTGATTGAATTATTTTCAGGAATAGTCATAACAGATCTTGCCTCCTTGTTTGAATGTACTGTGATTTATTATAAAGGAAAAAGAGGCATTGAGTAGAGGCTAAAGTTGCTTTGACAGCTTACCTATCAACTTATTGTTTTTAAGTATTTTCGATTTGGGATAAGAAGTGATATGATTTAGGGAATAATTTGTTTAAGGAGATATAGACTATGAGTATAGAGATCACTGTTGAGCATACAAAGAATAAAAAAGAGAAACCGTCATCAATGGATGGGGTAGTATTTGGTACACAATTTACAGATCATATGTTTATTTTGGATTATGATGCAGGGCAAGGTTGGCATGATGCACGTATCGTTCCGTATCAACCCATTATGATGGACCCGGCGGCAAAAGTATTCCATTATGGACAAACGATTTTTGAAGGACTTAAAGCATACGCAACCGAAGATGGACGTGTTCTCATGTTCCGTCCTACCAAAAATATAGAGCGTCTAAACATTTCAAATGAGCGTATGAGTATTCCAGAAGTTGATCCTGAATTGGCACTTGAAGCTTTGCGTCAGTTGATTCTAACGGATCGTGAATGGATTCCAGAAGGTGAAGGTAATTCACTGTATGTGCGTCCATTTGTTATCGCAACTGAACCAACTCTTGGTGTATCTCCTTCTCGTCAGTATAAATTTATGATTATTCTTTCACCTGTAGGTGCTTATTATGCAGAAGGCATCAATCCGGTTAAAATTTTCGTTGAATCTAAATATGTACGTGCTGTTCCCGGCGGTGTAGGTATGGCGAAAACAGCAGGTAACTATGCAGCAGGACTTAAAGCACAAGAAGGCGCTACAGAATTGGGTTACTCTCAAGTGCTATGGTTAGATGGCGTGCACCGTAAATACATCGAAGAAGTCGGTAGTATGAACGTCTTTTTCAAAATCAACGGTATCGTGGTAACGCCTGCGCTAAACGGTAGTATTCTTAGCGGAATTACGCGCGATTCGATTATTCAATTGCTGAAGCACTGGGATATTCCTGTGGAAGAACGCATTCTTTCGATTGATGAATTAGAAGAAGCGCACAAAGAAGGCAAATTGGAAGAAGCGTTCGGTACAGGTACCGCAGCGGTTATTTCTCCAATGGGCGAATTGAACTGGCAAGGTGAAAAAATGATCATCAACGAAGGCAAAACAGGCGAATTGTCTGCCAAGTTGTATGAGACATTAACAGGCATCCAAAAAGGCGTAGCCGCAGATCCATTTGGTTGGACGATGGAAGTTAAAGCGTAATACATTAATGTTAAATATATAATTTAATAAAAACAAATTAAACCGTAGTGTTTCCATTATTATAGGAAATACTACGGTTTAATTTTTTACGAGTAGGGTAATATAAAATGGTAATTATGATGTAAAAAATATAAAAGGAGGAAATATGAATTTTAAAAAATTATTACCTATTTTATTCACTATGTTTTTAGTAGTTCCATCAGTTTCATTAGCAAGTACAACATTAGATCGTGATTCGTTAGAGAACGAGGTTGTAAAAAAATATGGCATTTCTAAAGAGTTTGCTCAAGATTTAAATGACACTGATTTATCGGTATTTAACTCCACAGTACCTATTTCTAAAACTAATACTGATGAATACTTTAGAATTGTCACTCCTGTATCCAATACTTATGGTTCAAACAATAGTATTCAATCTTTTACAGTATCGGAATCTCATCCTATAGTTACTAAAATTTCTAAAGAGCAAGCTTTTAAAGAGGTTGCTTTGTCTGAACAAAAGGATGATACTATTTCTACACAATCAGTTAATGATGCTGATACGGTTAGTACAAGTTGGTTAAGATTAGAAACAAATATTACTTTGTATAATGAAAATGGGCAAGTATCAGCAAGATATACTTGGTTAAAAAATGCAGGATATAGAGGTAACGATGTTATTGGTATAGCTCTTAGTAATAACATGGCTCCACTTAATAACACTGCTAGTTATGTTCATAAAGCAGATATTTACAATCCTTCTACTTTGAAGTGGTGGGAATATACTGAACCATCTGCTAATGCAACTAATAAATATCATTCTGGTGGGGTTACTTCAAGTTTTTCACTTTTTGCTCCTGCTTTTAATTACAAAAATGAACGTGGGTATCTAACTTTTAAAGTATCTCCGCGAAATAGCAATGTTTGGACTAAAAATGCTAAGTATGATGCTAAGGGAAGTTATGCTCATCAATCCAAAACTATTTCAGGAGGAATTGGAATTTCTATTCCTTTAGGAGGAAATCTTTCCGTCACTCCAACCGATCGTTTTTCTAATGTTGATACATTTGCGCAAGTTACGTACAAATAAAACATATAAATTTAAGGTGGTGTTTTGAATAAAATTATTTAAAAACAAGTCAATATACCTTATCTTATTTGTTATTCTTACTATAGTTGGAATAAGTAGTGCTTATCATTATCAACAAAAAAGTAGTAATCTTCAAGAAAGTATTGATCTTGAATTTGTAGCTCAACTTTCAAGATTAGATCGTCAATTAGACAAATCTAACCCTGATTCAATATCTCAAAATTTATATGTTTTACAAAATTATTCATCGAAAGCTAACACACTTTCTAAATTTACATCATATTACGCAATACAAACTGAAATTAATACGTTTACTAATCTATTAGAAAACTTTTTTGCTAACTATTTGGCTGAAAACAAGAATATGAATAATGATCAATTTCAGCAGTTAACATCAGGATTAGATCAGTTAATTAAAGATCCTGATAATTCTGATCTTATTCAGAAACTAAATGAAATCATAATAAAAGTTCAATAAAGAAAAGAGACTTCATTACGAAGTCTCTTTTCTTTATTGATAAGTGATACAAAATCAGAATTTTTCATATATTTTCTATAAGTAATTTAGCGTAATTCGTAGACAAAGCCCTGTGCTATCGCTATGATAAATACGACAATTACATATATTCTATTGTCCAAGGTGCAGATACGAATATAGTTTTGTATCCGCTTAAAAGGGAAGTCCGGTGTATTCCGGCGCGGTCCCGCCACTGTAAATGCTGAACAACTCCAGTAGTACGCCACTGTTGCATAAAGCGATGGGAAGGTAGGAGGATGTGATGAAGCAGAGCCAGGAGACCTGCCTTGCGAGCAATCGTTTCTATCATCTTCGGAGCAAAGAGGAGAAACAGTCATATCATTCTAAGCCTACACTATAGATAGGCGATGAAATGCTGTACTGTTATGCCTTTTAAGTCACTTCCGCTGAAGTGGCTTTTTTATGTTGTACTGTCGTTATGTCCATTTTATTAAAACAAGAAAGAAGGTCTCATATGAAATCATCCCCATCTCGTCCGTGGATCGCATTCATCTTAACACTGGTGCTTACGATCTCTACGCTAGGTTCATCCGGTGTATTTTCTGCTTCTGCTTATGCGGCAGACGAATCAAGCCAGACAACAACACCTACCGTATCTCAAGCCGTTTATACTAACAACGATTCAACCGTCAACGCTACTGTAAGCCAATCGGTCTACAGCCAAGCGATTGCACAAGCAATGCAATATATAGACGCTAATGGTGGAGTAGATGGCGATTGGATCGCTGTGAGCTATGCACGCACAGGCAAAGCGTTACCGGCTAGCTACTATAGTAGTCTGAGAACAGAAGTAACCAACTTATGTGCTCAAGCCAAGCCTTCGGTAACCGAACTAGCACGTATGGTGATTGCTGGAACATCCGCAGGCTTGAATGCGACGAATATTTCTAACTGTAATTTGATCGACAAATTAGTGAATCATGACAATATTAATCAACAAGGTGTTAATGGGCCGATGTTTGCCTTGATTGCTCTGGATTCAGGCACTTACCAAGTACCTAATGGTGCGAAGCAAGGGCGCGATACACTGATTAATAGTGTAGTAGCAGCGATCAATGGACCCGAAATGGCAACAGATTATTATGGTATGGCACTTAGTGCATTAGCACCTTACAAAGATCGTGCTGATGTACAGACAGCAGGACAAAAAGCCGTCAATTGGTTGATCCAGAAGTCAGACGATTCGAGCAGTGAATCGATTGCTCAGACGATTATTGGTCTAGCTTCATTTGGACTCAATCCAACTGACCTTCAATTTGAGAAAAATGGAAAATCGTTAATCGATCGTTTACTTGCTTTTCAAAATAGTGATGGTGGTTTCCGTCATGAACTTAAAGCAAGCACATCAGATAAAGCTTTTTCAACGGATCAAGCATTACGAGCATTAATTGCTTATGATCTATATACACAAAATGCAGGGGTACTATACACGAATCCTAATCCTCCTGTAGCACCACAACCTGAGCCAGACCCAACGCCTACTCCTGAACCCGGACAAGGCAATAAAGTACAAGCTTCTGTAACCGTAGAAGGGCCTGCTGCACCTGTAACAACAGGAGTGACAGATGCTGTCTATGCGCTGGATGCTCTTCAAAATGTAGCTTCGCAAAACGGGATCAAGTTAACAATTGCCAGTGCTTCTTTTGGTAAATATGTGACTGGTATTGCAGGCATTAACAGTGGTGATCTAGACCCATCCAGTGGTTGGTTATTTGCGGTCAAACGTAATGGTCAATGGATATCTCCAGATGTAGGTATGGACGCATTTGTATTAGAACCTTCGGATCAAGTGTATGTGTATTTTGGAGCTTATGGTATCTCATTAGTAGAGTCTGTCACGACATCACCTGCGTTACCGAAATCAAGTAGTGGCTTCAACGTTACGGTACAAAAAGCAGATTGGGTATGGAATAATGATACCTTTACCAGCGATAAAGTAGTAAGCCCTGCGGCAGATGTACAAGTACAAGTCGGTAACCAAACGGTAACGACCAATGCACAAGGGATCGCTTCATTTAATAAAATGAGTGCAGGATCATATACGGTAGCTGTCACAGGATATCGGAGTAATAATGTACCCGTCATTGTTCGCAATACGTCTACATTAATTGTTGCTAACGATAACAGTACAGGTGGAAGCACAACGACACCGACTGCCAATACAATAACGATGTCTGTTACAGGTGACAGTACTATCTTGCCTACGACTTCGATTACATTGCAAAATAGAGATACCGCTTTTAGCGTATTACTACGTCAGTTAGGTTCAAGTCGTGTGAGTTATAGAGGTAGCGGAGGTACAGCTTACGTTACAGCTATTGATGGACTCAGTGAATTTGATAAAGGACCATTAAGTGGTTGGGTATATACAGTCAATGGACAACAACCGAATACAGGAGCAGGGGCGTATACGTTAAAAGCAGGAGACAATCTAACATGGCGTTATAGCGATGGTACAGCTACTGTTTCTGGCGGTGGTGGTGGAAGTGCTAATAACAGTCTAGGTGTCGCTTTCCCGGCAACGATTCCTTCTCAAGTCGAAAGTGAATTGTCTCAATTGAAAGTGAAATCGACTAACCAATTGCCTGTCCAAGAAGCAGGGCAGACGACGACAGTGCTCAATTCAGGTTCACCGATGACAGCAAGCATAGCCACTTCGATTGCTAAAGCATTAGAATCTGCGCCCAAAGTCAGTGTGAGTACAGAAGTAAAAGCAGATCAGAAAGCAACACTTGCTGATCCAGCAGGTAAAGTACAATTTATCGTGCCAGCAAATAGTGTGAAAAGCAACACTAGGATTGGCATTGAAGAAGAAATGGGTAGTCGTCCAGAGCTAGTATCCAGTCTGTACGAATTTACACCAAACGGACAGCAGTTTGAGAAACCGGTCTATCTTTCATTCAAAATTCCTGTCTATAATAATACAATGTCCAAGCTAACGATTGCATGGCTCAATGAAGCTACCAATCAATGGATTCCTGTTCCAACTGCATTGGATGCCAAAACAGGTATTATTACAGGAACCGTTTCTCATTTTACCAAATATGCCGTTATTAATAGTGATGTATTAGCCAGTTCTGCTGATCTTCAACAATTAACAACAGATATTAATACAACCGTCAAAAATGTATTAACACATGACTCGTTAACTGAATGGGAAGCTGTCGGTATTGCACGCGCAGGAGGAACATTACCTGCAAGTTATTTAACTGGGGCGACCGCTCAGGTGAAAGAATCCGCAGGTTCGTTCCGTAAAGTGACCGATCTGGAACGATTGATTCTAGGGATCAAAGCAGCAGGTGGCAATCCGACCGCTGTAAATGGTGTGAACTTAATCGACAAAATGGTCAACCATGAGAAAATGACAGCTCAAGGAACCAATGGGCCGATCTTTGCTCTAATTGCACTCAACAGCGACAACTATAACGTAGCTTCTACAGCAACATGGAACAAAGACAAGTTAGTGACATGGTTGTTAAACGCGCAAAATAGTGATGGTGGATTCCCACTCGCAACAGGTGAAGCTAGCAGTGTCGATATGACCGCTATGGCAGTTGCGGCGCTTGCTCCTGAACGCACACAGACTCAGGTACAGACAGCGATCGACAAAGCAGTCCAGTATCTGTCTACGCAACAACAAGCGAATGGTGGATATTCTGCTTATAACGATGATAGTAGTGAAAGTGTATCTCAAGTGATTGTTGCACTGGCTTCAGCAGGCATTAATCCTAAAGACGCACGCTTTACCAAATCAAGCGGTGATCTGATGACACGTCTTAGCCAATTCCGTCAAAGTAATGGTGCATACAGCCATACAGTAGGCGGTGCAGGTGACAATATTGCAACAGAACAAGCATTGCTTGCTTTGGTGGCGTATCAACAGTATTTGAGTAGTGGTAATACGATCTATAATCTAGCAAATTCATCGACTTCACCTGTAGATACAGGCACAACAACAGCGGTGACATTTACAGATGAAAATACGATTTCAGCATGGGCTACTGATTCGGTACATCGTGCTTATGATGCAGGGCTAATGCTAGGGGTAAGTGATCAGGAACTTCGTTTCGCTCCGAAACAACAATTAACACGCGCTCAATTTGCAGCCTTGGTGGTGCGTTTGACGGGAGCAACAGAGTCTAGTAATACGCCTTCAAATGGTACAGCGTTCAAAGATGTATCATCGAACCAGTGGTATTACAATGCGATTATGACAGCAAAGAGTAAAGGAATCATTACAGGTATCAACGCTACATCTTTCCAACCGAATCAACCGGTATCCCGTCAGGATATGGCAGTCATGTTGACTCGTGCATTTGCACTCAAAGGGACATCCAATACTTCTTTTGCTGATCAAGCGAAAATCGGCAACTATGCACGTCCTGCTGTTAGTGCTGTTGTGAGCAATGGAATTATGGTGGGTGCAAACAATACATTTGATCCACAGGCTAAAGTAACACGTGAAATGGCCGCAGTTGTAGCGATCAATGTACAAAAGATGGCACAAGCGAACTAATTTTACGGTAAAATAAAAGATATCACTCATTACACACATAGCGGAACGGGGATCATAGTGTCCAGCGTTCCGTTTTGTGTATTTAAGGAGGCTTAATGCAAGATGAACCAGACAGATACAGAGAAAGATACCTGTACAGAGCGCAAACAACTGAATGATAAAAATTCACGATCCCAAGCCCTTTTCAACCGATCAGGCAAAAGATATAGCTTATCGCTAACGATTACAGCTATGCTGTTGACGTTGTTATTAGTCAGCGGTTGTTCTTCTACAGCACCGACGAATTCTTCATCTGCGACCGATTCTCAGACAACCGCAACGACAGACTCTCCAGCCACTTCGGATTCAGCATCATCTCAAGAGGCTACGATAGACAAAGGTACAGACTCCCAAGATTCTTCTACAGAATCAACGCCTAAAGACAATACCTCGGCTAAAGATGCTACAGGTACTCAAGTTCCGACTGAAGCAGATACGACCCATACAGCTAACGATCAAAAAGAGAATATCGATGATTCTTCATCCAGTGCATCGACAGAACCATCAAGTCATAAGTCCAGTGTTTCAAGTTCAGCACCAACAAAAGAGTCAACCGAAAATGCTAAAGAACAGACTCCGAAGACCAACAAAGAAAGTACAACCAAAAACACGACAGATACCACCAAAGATAAAAGTACTGTTACAGATAAACCATCAAGCAAGCCAAGTACCAGTACAACCAAGCCTTCTACAACAACACCGAAAGAGTCAGGTTCATCTGCACCAGCTAAGACACCACCGGTCTCTACACCACAGCCTCAAGCATCGACAGCAACATTAACGATCACTGGAGACAGCAATATTCTAGGCGCTACAGCAGTGCCTGTAGAAGCAGGTGAGAGTGCTCTTGATTTACTCAAGCGAGTGACTCGTAGCAAAGGCATTCCGATGGAGTATCAAGGATCTAGTGGGTTCGCTTATGTAGAAGGGATCGACAATCTGTATGAATTTGACGAAGGACCTACAAGTGGATGGATGTTCAAAGTGAATGGCAATTTCCCTAATATGAGTGCAGGCGCGTATAAAGTTCAAGTCGGTGATCGAATCGACTGGTTATACACCACAGATCTTGGTAAAGATGTAGGAGCCAAAAATTGACTAGCGGATTCCGTGCTCTTCATCCAGTGACTTTGTTTTTATTTTACGGAGGACTGTTATTGTGCGGGATGCTTTTGTTTCATCCTGTATTTTTGCTGACAGGGATTGTATTGCTGGTGAGTTTGATTGTGATGCAAAAGCATGGAGGTACAATAGTCAAAATGCTTCCGTTGTATCTGTTGATCGGTATAGCGATCGTTGTTATTAATCCGTTGATTTCTCATCGAGGTCGTTATATTTTATTTTACTTTATGGATCAGCCGATCACGTTAGAATCGGTATTGTACGGAGTGACCATGTTGTTATCGCTAACACTGATTTTGTTGACCAGCTTATCGTATAACTACAATGTGACGACCGATAAATTTATGTATTTGTTTGCAAGACTTGTTCCTCAAAGTGCATTGGTGGTGATGATGGCATTACGATTTGTCCCTTTATTACGCAGACGATTAAGCCAGATTACGTTAGTGCAACGTACACGAGGGATCAGTGTCCACGAAGGTTCACTCACCAAGCGAATGAGGGATGGAATGACACTTGTCAAAGTACTGCTGGTCTGGTCGCTAGAAGAAGCTCTACAAAGCGCAGACTCGATGAAAGCACGCGGATACGGTACAACCAAGCGTACCGCTTATGTCGTGCATCGGATGGATCGTAGAGATCGCTGGCTTACTGGATGTCTATCTGTATTGATCATTGTTATCATGATCGGCAGTGCGCTCGGTTGGGGACGAGCAGTGATTTATCCACGAATGCAATCGATGGTATTCAGTATGCAGGATTGGATACTGTATATATGTTTTGGCATCTATGTGCTGATTCCTGTGATTGTAGAAGGAAAGGAATGGCTATCATGGAAATACTCCAAGTAAAACAACTTTCATTTGCCTATCCTGAAGAACAGCATCAGGTATTAAGGGATATCACGTTTACAGTGAATGAAGGCGATTTTGTCGTATTGTGCGGAGCTTCAGGTTGTGGCAAAACGACATTACTCCGACAACTCAAACCTGAATTAACACCTGTCGGGCAGAACCATGGAACCATTTATTATAACGGTAATCTATTGAACGAATTACCAGCACAGCAGTCTGCTCAAGAGATAGGCATGGTGTTCCAAAATCCAGATAACAGTATTGTGATGGATGTGGTCTGGCATGAATTATCTTTTGGTATGGAAAATCTGGGGTATTCGCTTCCTGTGATGCGTAGTCGATTAGCAGAGATTGCGCAATTTTTTGGATTAGAACCGTTATTATACAAGCCGATCCATGAATTATCCGGCGGGCAAAAGCAATTGCTCAATCTTGCTTCGGTGTTGCTATTACAACCGAAGTTGCTTCTACTTGATGAACCAACATCTCAATTAGATCCAGTCGCCGCGCGTGAATTTATTTCGATGGTCTATCGGTTAAATCGAGAATTTTCAACGACTGTGATTATCAGTGAACATCGCTTAGAAGAAGTAATTCCGCTAGCCGATCAGATGATTATGTTGGAAAAAGGGAAATTGAAATATAGCGGTTCTCCGCGTGAAGTCAGTCAGCAGATACAGACACATCGTATACATGATCTGAAGTCACATGATGATCTATCCGATGATTTCAAATACTTGCCTTCAGTGACACAGTTATTCTGGACGATGCAGACAGAAGAAGCTTATTCAGATCTACATATTCCGTTAACCGTACGAGAAGGCAAGCAGTGGCTACAGACATTGGATTGGAACGATGGGGCAGTACATGCTATAGCCAATCAGTCTAATCCTTTATCTATGCAAAAGGTGCAATCACCTGAACGATCCAAAGAATCGATATTATTAGAATGTCGTGAAGTCACTTTCCAATATGAAAAGAAAAGCGCTGAAGTATTGAAAAAGTTAGATTTGCAGATCTATAAGGGGGAAATGTTAGCGATTCTTGGAGGCAATGGAGCAGGGAAATCGACACTGCTTCAACTGCTGGCAGGGCTACTGAAACCAAGGCGAGGAATAGTCAAACAAGCTGATCATGTGAAAATCGGCTATCTAGCACAAAATCCATTACTCTATTTCAGCCATGATACGGTTGCAGAAGAATTGTCTACAGCGGCTCATTATGCAGGGGTCGCTGAACCAGAAGTGGTGATTGCCAAGCTGATCAAGCAACTGCAATTAGAAGGGCTCGAACAGAAGCATCCACATGATATTAGCGGTGGACAACAACAGAAAACGGCTTTAGCGATTGTGTTGTTGCTTAATCCAGATATTTTACTATTGGATGAACCGACCAAAGGGCTTGATCCACTTGCCAAAATCGCTTTAGCCCGGCAGTTACTGGAGCTTCGTCAGGCTGGACATACGATTGTAATTGTAACTCATGATGTAGAATTTGCAGCGAGTTATAGTAGTCGATGCGCCATGTTGTTCGATGGTATGATTACAGCCACAGATGTTCCTTCTACCTTTTTTAGCGAAAATGTATTTTATACGACAGCAGTCAATCGAGTGGTACGGGATTGGTTACCCGGTATCTTAACCGCAGAGGAGGTACTGAAGTTATGGCACGTTCCCGCCTCTGGCTGATGATCGCTGTAGGGCTGAGTATTTTAGTATTAGCATTGTCTAATGCGGTGCTGAGTGATCATTATATGTTATTAAGCTTTGTATTGTTAATGGCGGTGATGTTGCCGTTATTTGTTCGCTTTGAACGTCGGAAGTTAGAAGCGCGTGAACTGGTCTTACTTGCGATGCTGGCGGCGATTGCGGCGGTTAGCCGGATTCCTTTTGCCGCTTTGCCGAGTGTAAAGCCTGTCTCGGCGATTGTGATTTTATCTGCGCTTGTGTTCGGCTCTGAAGCAGGGTTTATTGTAGGGGCGATGGCTGCGCTTGTTTCTAATATTTATTTTGGACAAGGCCCGTGGACAACATGGCAAATGTTTGCGTGGGGAATGATGGGTGTAAGCGCAGGGTTACTTCGCAATACCTGGTGGATGCGTAAAAGACTGGGCTTGCTGACGTTCGGGCTAATCTGGGGATTCCTATTCGGCTGGATTATGAACCTATGGGTTGTGATTGATCTTGCGGTAGCGTTGGAATGGAAAGCAGTACTGGCAGTATACGCACAAAGCTTTTATTTTGATCTGGCACATGCATTGTCGAATGTCTTTTTCTTAGCGATTCTAGCAGGTGGATGGATCAAAGTCTTGGAACGTTTTCGTAAAAAATATGGATTACTTGATAGTGGTTAGATCTGGGGGAGAAGTGCGTTTGTACTTCTTCTCTATTTTTTTGTATCTTTTGCGGATTAAGGGGAACTTATAGAGTGCATATGGTATAGTTAATTCCATACGTAGTGAACATTTAACCAGATGGTGTCCATTGCGACTGCACCTTTGATTATGCTATAAAGGATGTAGTTCAAACCTTTGGGTCTGATAAATAATTTAAAAATACATGTAGTTATATAAAAGGAGCCTCTATATATGTCCACGGAAATGAATACACACGAAATTATTAACTTGATCAAAACAAGCAAAAAGAAAACACCGGTAAAAGTATACCTTAAAGGTGAATTGGACAGCATTACATTCCCTGAAGATGTGCAAACATTTATCACAGGTAATACAGGTGTTATTTTCGGCGACTGGGCAGATATTCAAGGCATTTTGACTGAAAATGCAAGCAAAATTGCAGACCAAGTGATCGAAAGCGACCGTCGTAACTCCGCGATTCCTTTGTTAGATATGAAAAATATCAATGCACGTATTGAGCCGGGCGCATTTATCCGTGAAATGGTATCCATCGGCGACAATGCTGTCATTATGATGGGTGCTGTAATCAATATCGGTGTCGTTATTGGAGCAGGTACAATGATCGATATGGGCGCTGTTCTAGGTGGACGTGTACAAGTCGGTAAAATGTGTCATATCGGAGCAGGTTCTGTACTTGCAGGCGTTATTGAGCCACCTTCTGCACAACCTGTAACGGTTGAAGATGATGTATTGATCGGTGCTAACGTTGTGGTACTTGAAGGCGTACGTATCGGTGAAGGTGCTGTTGTAGCGGCTGGTGCTGTTGTGACGCAAGACGTTCCTCCATTCTCTGTTGTAGCAGGTACTCCTGCACGTGTTATCAAGCAAGTAGACGACAAAACAAAGTCTAAAACAGAAATTTTGCAAGACCTACGTACACTATAATTTAGACTTAGGTATCACTATATATATTGATCTGGAGACCCCGCACATGCTGGGTCTTTCTTTCATCCTTCAAGCTTAGAATGAGAAATAAAAAGGAGATTCAGATGACTACTTTTACTCAGATTCGTCGTGATCTACATCGTATTCCTGAACCGGGATTTCAAGAATTCAAAACACAGCAGTATTTGCTCGATTATATCGCTACTCTTCCGCAACAACATTTGGAGATTCGTACATGGCGTACGGGTATTCTGGTCTATATCCATGGAAGCGCACCGAAGCGCCGTTTTGGTTATCGTGCCGATATGGATGGATTGCCGATTGTCGAGCAGACGTCTTATGATTTTCAAAGTGAACATGAAGGATACATGCATGCTTGCGGACATGATCTACATATGACGATCGGACTTGGGGTGGTGACTCATTTTGCGACAACACAGATGACCGATGATCTTGTAGTTATTTTCCAACCCGCAGAAGAAGGACCTGGCGGAGCGAAGCCGATGTTGGCAAGTGCAGAATTAGCGGATTGGATGCCGGATCAGATGATCGGACTCCATGTGGCTCCTGAATATCCTGTCGGTACGATTGCGACCCGTGCAGGGATTTTATTTGCCAATACGTCTGAATTATTTATTGATCTAATCGGTACTGGTGGACATGCCGCTTATCCGCACAAAGCAAATGATATGGTGGTTGCAGGCTGTCAGTTGGTGGGACAATTGCAGACGATTATTGCTCGTAATATTAATCCGTTAGACTCTGCTGTCGTCACGATTGGAAAAGTCGAAGGCGGAACGAAGCAAAATATTATCGCCGAGCGTGCACGTCTGGAAGGAACGATTCGTACATTATCAGCAGACACGATGATCGCTGTCAAATCCCGAATCGAAGCACTGGTTAAAGGAATCGAAGCAGGATTTGAATGTCAGGCAGAGATCGACTGGGGATCGAATTATTTGCAGGTATTTAACGAAGCGACTTTAACGCATGAATTTATGGGTTGGGTAGAGCAACGTTCAGATGTGAATCAAGTGGAGTGTACGGAAGCGATGACTGGCGAAGATTTTGGATATTTTCTGGATCGTATTCCGGGATTTATGTTCTGGTTGGGTGTCGATACGCCTTACGGATTGCATCATGCGAAGCTAGAGCCTAGTGAAGATGCGATTGAGGTAGCGATCACCACGATTACTGATTATTTAAGCTGGAAATCAGAGCAGAGAGCAGTGTAAAGTTAGCTTATGGTGTAGAGTGAACGATAGAGGATGTGAAATATAGTGGCACGTACCAAAGCTTTTGATACGACTGTGGTGTTGCACCGTGCAATGAAAACATTTGGTAGTCGGGGATATGAAGGCACCACTTTACCTGATCTATTGCAAGAATTGGGGATTGCCCGTCAAAGTCTGTATGATACGTATGGAACCAAGCGAGATCTATTTATTCTAGCGGTAAAGCATTATATGGATCACAAAAAAGAAGACTTACTGGCTGTACTGGAGCAACCCGGTGCAACGATTCCGTTGATCGAACAGCTTTTTCAAAAAATGATTGATGTGCTTGTCGATCCCGAATTGGCACAAGAGTGTTTTATTATTGCTAGTGCGCTTGAATATGCTCCACATGATCATGAATTGAATGTGTATTTACAGGATAATAATGCACAAATTGAAGCGGGCTTTTACCGTTTGTTAAAGCGTGCAGTGGAGCAAGAGGAGATTCAAAGTGATCTGAATCTAACTGCCATGTCGCAGTATCTAGTGCATGAACGAACAGGATTGATTTTTACAACCAAACTGGGTGCTGATCGGGCAAAGTTACAAGCGATTATCGAGATTTCATTATCGGTATTGAATACAAAAAGGCAGCGTTAAACGCTGCCTTTTGCTGTATTTACAAATAGATGTCGGTGATTCTGGATATGCTGTCTGAGTGATTTGGGCGGTTTCCCTGTGACTTTTTCTATACAGTCGCTGACTCTATCTTCTATACCTTCTACAGCGATTTGGGTATCCAAATGTGCTAAAAAGCTAGCATATTCTGAATCTAGACCTGCGTTAAGCAAATGTTGTTCTAACTGAGATTCACTGATCGGGTGATACGTCACAGGCAATCCAGTTACTTCTGTAATCAGAGTAGCGACTTCTTGATAGGTCAGCGATTGAGGACCGGTCAGGATATGTTCGGTATTATGAGGTACTACGTCAGTTAGTGCATGTACTGCTACTGAAGCGATATCATCAGCATCTACGAACCCAATCTTACCGTCACCTGTAGCACTACTTACAATACCTTGCTCCCAAATAAATTGGGCTTGCTGTGCTTCGGTAAAATTTTGCATAAAATAAGAAGGGCGTAATACAGCCCACTGCGGTACATGTTCACTGATCCAGCGGTGTAGATATCCAAAAACAGGTTGGTCGATCGAGATCGAAGCACTGGATAGTAACACGATACGTTGTATGCCTTGTGTCAACGCTTGCTCGATAAAAGGAATAACCAGAATTTCAGGATTCATCATCACAGGCACAACGATATAGACCGCATCCATATTCTGCAAAGCTTGAGCATACGTCGACGTATTATTCCAATCGAAAAAGACAGATTGAGCTTGAGGATGTTGTAGAGAATGAGTACTTCTTCCTGCTCTTCGAACGTGATAACCTTCTATCAGCAGAATTTTAGCTATTCGAGATGAGGTTTTGCCTTGTCCGCCGGTGAGTAAAATATGTTGAATAGTTTTCATAAATAGCTCCTTTATCTATAGATCGAATAGCCGTATCTAATCTAAGATGATTAACCTAACACCAATGGATTCCAATAATCTTGATAACGAGTGATTTTGCCATCACAGGTGGTGACTACAGAAATATAATCTTGCTCATAAGGAAGTCCTGTAGCAACGAAAGTGCCTACTCCTTGAAATTGAGCAATAAATGTATGGGAGTCAGTAGCGAGATGGATCATAGGCGTGCTGAAATGAGTGAACGCAATAATTCCTTGCAGCGATTCCAAATGCTGTCGTAGAGCATGGATACCCTCTAGCTGTTTGGCGTATCCTTCAGGGGCATAAGGAAATTCAAAAATCACTTGTTCTGCAAAAAGGCTGAGAAACAGTTCTATATCTTCAACCAACATTGCTTTGCTAAATGTGTTCATCATCTGTGTAGCTTGAGCATCATGAGTCTGAATATCGATAGGAGATAAACCAGTAGGAACATGATTTTGCATACGAAAAACCTGCCTTTCGAATAAGAAATTTGAAGTTGATTTATTGAATAAAAAATAAGTACTGTCTTCACTATAATCATTCCAGACTAAATAGTCAATTATATTTAGACTAATTGGTCTATAATTTTAAAATAAACACATGTACTGTATTTCACCTAGAGCGATATACAACAGATATACAAGATTTTGTTAAAAATAAACATAATATTCTCCTTTCCAGCATAAATATACACCGTCTATCCAGAAGGCAAAATTGTTCTCCTAACAACGTGCTTTTTGACGGTACTGAACTACCGAAATAGCAGAGGACAGTAACTTAAAAAAGCTTTGACTTGTCAAGGTTTTATCGCTTACAATACTCATTTGTTAGGGTTGGATAAAAGGGGAGTATAAACAGATGAAAAAAAGGATTATTGATATTGCTTTTATAGCACTTGGTGCGTTTATTTTTGCGTTAGCGATTAACTTATTTGTCATCCCGAATGAACTGGGTGAAGGTGGCGTAACCGGGGTTACGATTATCTTATTTTATGTATGGCAATTGTCTCCTGGACTAATGAACTTGGTGATTAATGCATTTTTATTGATTGTCGGGTACAAATTTCTAGATAAAACAACGACCATTTATACAATTCTGGCAGTAGCGTTCAACTCTTTTTTCTTGCATTTGACCGCAGACTGGCGAATTGATTCTAGTGAAATTATGATTAATACGATATTTGGTGGATTGTTTACCGGAGTAGGGATTGGGCTGATTATTCGTGCAGGTGGAACAACAGCAGGGACTGTCATTCTCGCGCGGATCGCCAACAAGTATCTGGACTGGAATATTAGTTATGGCTTACTCTTTTTCGATCTGATTGTAGCGTTCTCGTCTTACTTTATTATTGGTGCACAAAGTCTGATGTTAACGATTGTCATGTTGTATATTGGAACCAAAACGATGGACTTTATTATCGAAGGACTGAATCCGAAAAAAGCCGTTATGATTATATCTGCACAGCAAGATAAGATTGCAGAAAAAGTCATTACGGTGATGGATCGCGGAGTCACCGTATTATCCGGTCATGGATACTATACAAAGACACCGAAAGAAGTATTGTATATCGTGATTAGCAAGCAAGAAGTCTCTGTACTGAAAAAGATCGTCAAAGCGGCTGACCCGAATGCATTTATTACGATTCATGATGTACGTGATGTATTTGGCGAAGGGTTCCTTGAATTGTCTAAATAACCATATAGATACCGTACAGCTATCGCAAACATAAGTACAAACCAGTACATCCAAAATATAAATTAAAATTAGTAGATACCCAATAAAAAAGCCCTACCGCTCCTATGATTTCATAGACGGTAAGGCTTTTTTTGTACTTATTTTATTCAAATTAGACCATAGTAGCTTTTACTTTACACTCTCATTCTCATTGTTGACTGTAGCGTGAGTGGACGGTGAATTGGCTACAGAGTCAGTGGTTTTGAAGCGTTGAATTTCTTGTTGTAGATTTTCTGCAAGAGAAGCCAGAGCATGAGCGGAAGAAGTGATCTCTTCCATCGCTGCCAATTGTTCTTCTGCGGAAGCCGCAATCTCATGGGTAGAAGCCGTATTTACATTCGAAATTTCACTAATTTCATGAACCGATTGAGCGACTTCTACGGCATTACCATTCACTTCTTGTACCAATGAATTCATTTCGGTCAGACTTGATGAAATCTGATGTGAAGATGTTCTTAGCTGTTGGAACTGATCTGCCGCTTGTTGAACAGTCATCATCCCTTCTGCCACAGAACCATGAATATCGGTAAAGGTAGATAGTGAACGTCCAATCTCATCAGTAATCTCTTTCAACAAGTTCTCAATATGTTGGGACGAAGCGCGCGATTGATCGGCTAACTTCTGCACTTCACCTGCAACTACATTGAACCCTTTACCATGTTCGCCAGCACGTGCTGCTTCGATAGCTGCATTCAGAGACAATAGATTGGTCTGCTTCGCGATATCATTGATCGTTTGCAGAATGACTGAAATTTCTTCGGATTTGCGAGATAAGTTCGTTACCACTTCATTGGCTTGATGAACGGATTGATCGATCTGCTGAATCTGACCGACGGTTTGTTGCATTAAGCGATCTCCGCTATCTGCTAGATAATTAGACGATTCGGATAAAGAAAGCAATGAGTTCGAATTGGTCTGTACCGTTTGTAACCAATCGGCAACTTGAGTTAATTGATCTGCACTTTGGCTTACATTTTTATTTTGACGTTCATTTCCGACAGAGAATTGTTCGATCGCTGTTGTGATCTGTTCAGTAGCATGACTGGTCTGTTCAGAACTTGCATTCAATTGCTCTGAAGAAGAGACCACATCACTAACAGAATCGTTAATAGAGCCAATCAATGAGCTTAAAGAGGCATTCATATTATTAAAGACATGTGATAATCTGCCGATCTCGTCTTTGCTACGGTCTACAAGATGATGGGTAAGATCACCATCGCTAATCGCTTCTGCAACAACAACAATTTTACTGAGACGCTTGGTGATCGAACGAGTCACCAGTGCAACAACAATACCACCTATAATTAAAGATAATAGCAAAACAATGATCATTCTGTATAAAATCGGCTGAGTCGCTTCATTGATCTCATCTTGATAAAAGCTTCCTGCAATACGCCATCCAGTAAGATCACTTGTTGTATAAACTAATTGTTTTTGTTTATTTTCGTAAAGGTAGGTGTAGCTCCCTTTGGAATCTGCTCGAGCCATGAGTTCTTCAGAAGACGAATTTTTTTCACCAATAGCTGTAGGATGAGAAATAAAATTGCTGTCTTTACCTACAATAAAAGCATAGCCTTCTTTACCAATTTTAACTGTCGCTGTTGTTGCTTGTAGTGCTTCTAAATTAATATCTAATCCGATAACTCCACTTTGATCGGCTGTTTGCTTGGCAATCGTCACCGTTAATTTCTGAGTAGAAGCCGAAATATAAGGATTCGTTATAATTGCTTTTCCTGATGAAGCAACAGCTTGCTTGTACCAATCACGTTCACGAGGATCATATCCGGCAGGGCTAGGTTTATCAGAAGAAGTGAAAAACTGACCTGTCGTACTTCCCACATAAAGCGACTCTACTTTTTTAAGAGAGGTAGAATAGCTTTTGAATTCAGTAACTAAATTATCTCCATTTGCATAATTGACTTGAGATACCTGACCTGCGAAATAATCAACAATATCTATATTTTGTTGCATTTCCGTATTAACTGTAGAATTTAGCGTTTCTACACTAGATGAAGCGCTATTGATCATTTCATTACTTAATGTTTTTTGGGCTAACCAGTATGATGTGAAGCTAGAAGTACCCAAAGCAACAATCATAACGATAAAGAAAGAAATAATTAATTTGCTGCCTATCGTTTGACAGCTGAGAAAACGTATAATATTTTTCATAACTCCACTCCTATATATCTGCATATTTATTCTCCTATTAACATCGGCAAAAGAACAGAAAAGAAATAGAGTAGATTATGAAAATATTCAAAATGTTTCATGAAACAAAAATGAGTGTATCATTTTTCACATATTATTTCGGGTATCATCCTATTGAAGAATGAATTTGAAGCCATTTGATTTGTAAATACAAACATAAAAAAGCATCTCTATTAAATGATCAATAGAGATACTTTCTTCTATTTATACTTTTAACTGCATATTATAATGTGTTGATAAATTGCTCTAAACGATCCAATCCTTGGGTTAATACCTCTTGCGAATAAGCATAAGAGATTCGAATATACCCTTCTCCATACTCGGAAAAAGCATCCCCCGGAACTACAGCAACACCTGCTTCATCCAGTAAACGCAAAGCAAATTCCATGGAAGCTATATTCAAATGAGCGATCGAAGGGAATAGGTAAAAAGCACCTTCTGGCTTGGTTAATGTCAGCCCCATAGCGATCAAGCGATCATATACATAATCACGTCGTTGTTGGTACTCCTTTTTCATCGGAATGGCGTCGTCTATACCTTGGGTAAGAGCTTCTAGAGCAGCATATTGACTGACTGAACTTGCACAAGTGACATTGTATTGATGTACTTTGATCATATGCTGGGTGAGTGCAGCAGGTGCAAAAGTAAAGCCAATCCTCCAACCAGTCATCGAATGAGATTTGGATAAGCCGTTAATCACAATCGTTTTGTCACGCATACCGTCACATAAAGAAATCGATTGATGAGGGGTATCATAGATCAATTCACTGTAGATTTCATCGGAAATCACAAATACTTCACGTGCTTGCAATAAAGTAGCGATCTCCTGTAATTCGGTAGCACTCATTACCCGTCCGGTAGGGTTAGAAGGATAACCTAAAATAATCGCTTTCGTCCGTGTAGATAGATGTTTTTCGATCAAATCGGCTGTTAATTTGAAATCGGTTGAACGGGTGTCTACATAGATAGGAACACCGCCGGATAAGCGAATAAGCGGTTCATAGCCTGGATAGATGGGCCCCGGTAAAATCACTTCATCGCCCGGTGTAATTAGCGTTCGTAACGTAATATCCAATGCTTCACTAGCTCCATTGGTAACAATCACTTCATCATTAGGATTATAATCTTGTCCGTATTTCTGTCTAACAAAATCAGCTGCTGCTTGTCGTAACGCAGGTAGACCGGCATTAGGTGTATAGACTGTTTTGCCATCGTTCATAGCCACGCCAGCGGCATCAATAATATGTTGAGGGGTTGGAAAGTCAGGTTGACCGATAGTCAGTGAGATCGCATTGGGGTATTGCGCAGCGGCATTAGCAATTTTACGAATACCACTGATTTGAATATCTTTGACCGATGCATTCAATAAATGTTCCATAATAAGATTCCTTTCATCAACCATAATATGTATATCATACTCTATCTAAATCATAGACGAAAAGAGGATCAGCGAACAGCAAAAACACCTAATAGAATGTTCTATTAGGTGCTTGGCTGGGATGAGTTAATTTAAAGTATATGTGTAGTGAGTCGAATCATATTGAGGGCCTGATTTCTCATAAGTGAACCAGTACTCCACTTTTGTGCCTGTGCTAAGTCCAGTGACACTCTGTTTCCATGTGCCTGAACTGTTGGTCATACGGTAATTTTGCTGTGATCCACCATTGATTTTATAGTGGATATCGACATATTTGGCAGCCGTTACAGGCTTGATATTAATACTGATTGCTGTAGCAGACACTTTGGTCACACCTGCTGTGTAGTCTGCGGTCGTGTGATCGCCTGTCCCTGTTCCTGGATCAGGAGTCGGTGTAGTTGGGTCTGTAGGCGTTGGTGGATTGGTTGGATTACCGCCTGTTAGATATTGCCCTGTAAATGGATTGAAATGGGCAAGGGATAAGATTAACCATCCTGTACTGGATACACAGTTTTGCTGCGCCATTACCCAGTAGCTATTGCTTGTGCCTTTAAGAGAATACGGAATACCGCCAAGTGAAGCTCCGCTTGTGCCTTGTTTTTTGATAATTTCAGTGTTGATAGCGTTCGCTTTGGAGACATCGCCTTTCATATAATAAGCCAGCGACATAAAGGCTGATCCTTCAAACCACACGTCTGCTCCTGTATTACCAATCTGATTACCGTTATCGTCATAAGCAGGCTTCACTTCATCGGTCCAATCGAAATCATAACCGGTTAATGTATTGCCAGCATCATTATACGTCAATGTCTGTTTGTAACGTGGATTCGCCAGTGTACCGGGAACACCATTTGCATTTTCAACATAATCTAGACTTGCTCCATAGTTGTGAGTCCCTGTGGTTCCAAGTGCTAATACAGCCCACGGATTCACATCTAGCGGAAGCTTAGGATCGATCAGATTGGTGTCATTTTTCCAACCACCGGTAAAGCGTTTGTTGGCATCATCCCATACTTTATTATCAAGAAAGCTTTTGACTTTAGTCGCAGCTGCATTATATTTGGCTGCTTTGGTCGAATCGACAGACGCATAATATTGCAACACACGATAGATATCAATATTGTGCTCGGTAGAGCTCCACGGTTCATTGGAATTGCTCCATGCACTCCAACCGCCTGCTACACCGCCATTGGCTTGTTGATACTGTAGAGACCAATCTAGCGCTTTGATTGCCATAGGGCGATAGCGAGTATCATTATATTGTTTTTCATACGCCATTGCCGCCATTGCCATCCATACAACAGGTCCTACATGTTCGCGAATTTCTTCGCCTGCACCGTTATTATACCAATATGAATTCAGCCAGTAGCCTGTAGGATCTTGAATATCTCGCATTTTGTTGAGTACTTTCTCAGCACGAACCCGTTCCCCTTTGACGATAAAAGCTATTGCGGCTACCGCCTGATCATACGTGTATACGATCTGTTTCGGATTGTTAGGTCCCCAGAAATCTTCAAAACTATCTACTAATCCGTCAAAAGCCAGTCCTGCTGTAGCATCTTGTTGCGTTTCTAACCATGTTAATGCCCGGTTAGAAGCATCACTTGCCGCATCTGCTCTCACAATGCCTGCTGATGGTAAAGTCGCCCCTACAACCAGTACTGCTGTGAGCAACAAGTGAGTGAATTTCTTTTTCATCAATATTCCTCCTCAAGGATAGTAGATAAATGAATCATAAAATGGGAAAAGGAAGGTTTGAATAGGCTATTTGAATTTCAATAGAGTAAAGTTCCAAAACCATCACTATTTTCCAGTATGTAACATTTATCTCACTCATTTTTACTTATGGAAGCGCTTACGTCAATATGGATAATCAAGGACTTAAGAAAGAGATTCTTGAAAAAGCAAAACTCCTACTCAAATAACATTGGCGTAGGAGTAGCTTGAAAAGGATAAGGGTTATACAAGAGGGCTAGAATAGATAGAGTAGCAAATAGATACCTTTTTTAAGGCAAACGTATGATATCAGCGATCAACGTAGTGCCAACCAATTTATTTTTATACATCGTATTTTTTCCTTGAGTGGGGGAGAAGCGAATACCAAAGTCACTTTTTCCATTGGATGTGATCGTGTTATAGGTCATCTTAGTTGCTGTTACTGTATTTTCGAGATCGATTCCGCCACTGTTACCTGTCCAATCATGAAGACGACCACGAATACGATAATAGGCGTTGTGAGACAGCTGGTTATTGTGAATTCGTAGATCCGAAGAACGAAGAACAATCATACCGGAAAAGTCAGTCTGACTAATATTATTACGCTGAATCCGTGTACCACTCCCCATTTGATCAAGTTCAATCCCAAAAGAACGTGTATCTTTAATAAGGTTATGATCGATCAATAATCCTGTATACAGAGCAGTTGTAGGCACAGGATGTTCTAGATTAGCAGACGCTCTTATGCCTGATCCCAATGAACGATAGATCTGGTTATCTCGAATGATATTGTCATACGCAGGCATAGAATAATGAATCCCTACACCGGGCGAATCGTTGATGATATTGGTAGACACTTCACTATTTCTGCACATATAAAAAGCCAACACCGCATGATGAAGAATATTGTCTTGTACTAATCCATTTTTTTGTAATGAAAAGGATAATCCGTCACCTGCATAATGAGAATAGACTTCATTGCGCAAAAATTGATTACCTTGATCGAGTGTACCTGATTCGACAGCGGCAAGTGTATCTTCACCTGCTTTCACCGAAGGACCTGCAAAATACACAGCAAAAATCGTCTTGGAACCTTGAAAAAGGGAATCTTGAATCATCACTTCATTGGCATCGGCAACCACTAGTGCGGCTCCTGCATTGTTCGTATATGTATCAAGGGTAAGATTGGAAATATGAACATGATCTGCACGAATCACCAGTAGATCACGTGGGGCTTGATTCTGGCGAATAATCACACCATCTCGTGATTGTCCACGTATCGTCGTTCCGTCCAGTTCAATTTGAAGAGTCGTATTTACATTATAGATTCCGTTACGTACAAAAATATGAAGGGCTTGCGCATCAATCGCTTGTTGTAGAGATACATAATCCCCTTCTCCTGAAGCATCTACAATACTTTCATAACTTTCATTGGCAAAAGGAATAGAAGAATCCGCATAGGAGTGTGGAGCAGGTATAGATAGTAGAAATAATGTAAGCAGACAAAGGATGAATACCTTAATCCGTTGATGTATAAAAGTTGTATGCAGATGAATTCCTCCTTGTGATATTGTATAGTCGCTGTAATACATAGATGGATCCAATAAAGTGTAAGGATAGAATCAGTATGACTTAGGAGCTATTATTTCTTTTATTGTAAGGCTTTTGACTGATAATGTAATTGCAATTCTGGTGGTTTTCTTTATAATTGCATTGAACCTTTATTTTATAGGTATATGGATAGAGTATTCGGAATGGCAAATAGTACCGATCTATACGATGGTATTTGGTCTATTGGATAGCTGGTTAGGTAGAAAACGTAAATCATGAAGTATATCGTAATCCAATCTTAAGAATTGCGGATTGGATTTTATTTATGTTCAGCAGATATCTATTTAACATTGCGTATACAATACTTTAATCGTTACAACATCTATTGGTTATAATAAAGAATAGAGGTTATTAAAGGAGGCTGTTATGGGGGACAATACAATTATTCGTTTTGATGGAGTATCGAAGCGCTATGAAGATGGAACAGTAGTGCTCGAAAATATAGAATTTGAGGTAGAACGAGGTAAATTTTATACCTTACTCGGTCCTTCCGGTTGCGGGAAAACCACGATTTTGCGTATGATCGCTGGTTTTACTGAACCGACAGGAGGTTCGATTTATTTTAACGGACAGGTCATCAATAAAGTGCCTGCCAATAAACGTCAAGTGAATACGGTATTTCAAGATTATGCACTCTTCCCCCATTTGAATGTATTTGAGAATGTGGCTTTTGGATTGCGGATCAAAAAAATGAAAAAAGATGCAGTAACCGCCAAAGTGAAAGAAGCTCTTCAGTTCGTCAATCTAGAAGGATATGAGCAACGTTCGATTAGCGAAATGTCAGGTGGACAAAAGCAACGGGTAGCGATTGCGCGTGCACTGGTGAATGAACCGGAAGTTTTACTACTGGATGAGCCATTGTCTGCACTGGATCTCAAATTGCGTACTGAAATGCAGTATGAACTGCGTGAAATTCAGCAACGTTTGGGGATTACGTTTATCTTTGTTACCCATGATCAAGAAGAAGCGCTGGCGATGTCTGATGAAATTTTTGTCATGAATAAAGGGAAAATCGAACAAAGTGGAACGCCAAATGATATCTATGATGAGCCGATTAACCGATTTGTCGCTGACTTTATCGGAGAATCGAATATTGTTCCAGGACGTATGATCGAAGATTTCTTAGTGGAATTTAACGGCAAGAGATTCCATTGTGTCGATCAGGGTCTACGTGATAATGAAAGTATTGAAGTCGTGATTCGCCCTGAAGATTTGGAACTCACAACTGTGGAAAAAGGCAAGCTTAAAGTGCGTGTCGATACCCAATTATTCCGTGGCGTTCACTATGAGATTAGTTGTTATGATGATTCCGGTCATGAATGGTTAGTTCATTCAACTCGTAAAGCCGATCCGGGCAGTGAAATTGGGCTGGATTTTGAGCCGGAAGCGATTCATGTTATGCGTTTTGGAGAAAGTGAAGAAGACTTTGATCGTCGCCTTGAAGGTTATGAAGAAGGTGGGGTCTATGCAGGCTAATACACGCAGCATTTATATGCTGCCTTATTATATCTGGATCGTGTTATTTGTTATCGCACCAGTGGTGCTTGTAGGGTATTATTCTTTTTTTGATGTCGATGGTAATCTGACGCTTCAGAATTATCGGACCTTTTTTACACCAACGTATTTGCAAATGACGATTAGCTCGTTCTGGTATGCGTTTTTAGTGACGTTGTTTTCACTATTAGTAGCATATCCTGCGGCGTATCTGTTAACTCGCACCAAGCATCGGCAATTATGGATTCTGCTGATTATTTTGCCAACATGGATTAATCTATTGCTCAAAACGTATGCGTTTATCGGGATTTTTGGAACGTATGGCCCGATCAATGCATTACTCGGTACATTTGGATTTGGAGAACAGCAATTATTGTTTAATGCGTCTAGTTTTGTTTTTGTATCCGTATATATTTTTATTCCATTTATGATTTTGCCGATCTACAATGCACTGGAAGAAATGAATCCTACACTGGTATCTGCGGCACGTGATCTGGGTGCATCGGGTTGGATGACCTTTAGACGGGTGATTTTGCCGTTAACGATGGCTGGTGTGAAATCAGGCTGTATGGCGGTCTTTATTCCATCTCTATCGCTATTTATGATTACACGTCTGATTGCAGGGAATAAAGTGATTACACTCGGTACAGCGATTGAACAGCATTTCCTTGTCACACAAGACTGGGGTATGGGTTCTACTGTAGCAGTAGTCTTAATTATTGCGATGGCTGTGATTATGATTCTAAGTGGCGGCTTCGGCAAGGAGGTACGTCATGACTAATAAAAATGGTTGGGGTAATCTGTATCTTGTTTTTGTATTTGCTCTATTATATGCACCGATTCTATATCTAATGTATTACTCATTCAACAGTGCAGGTAATATGCATGAATTTGAAGGATTTACATGGGAATGGTATGCCGAAGTATTTCAAGATACACGATTGATTATTATTGTCATTAATACGCTGGTGATTGCATTGTTATCTTCAACAATTGCAACGATGATCGGAATTATCGGGGCACTAGCCATCGACCGGATTCGTCGTCGCCGTCTCAAAGATACGGTGTTGTCGCTGAATAATGTACTCATTGTGAGTCCTGATGTAATTATTGGTGCGTCTTTTCTAATCTTATTTACGATGATTGGGATCAAATTAGGATTTGCTTCAGTATTGATCTCGCATATCGCATTCAGTATTCCGATTACTGTACTGATGATTCTGCCAAGATTGCAAGAAATGAGCCCTTCTTTGATTGATGCGGCTCGTGATCTAGGAGCAAGTCGTCGTGATGTGTTAAGCAAAGTTATTTTGCCATTTATTAAGCCGGGCATTTTTGCAGGATTTTTTATGGCATTTACGTATTCGTTAGATGATTTTGCTGTGACCTTTTTTGTAACAGGGAATGGATATTCGACACTATCGGTTGAAATTTATTCTCGTGCTAGACAAGGGGTTGCGTTATCAATCAATGCGTTATCTACGCTGATCTTCTTATTTACGGTGATGTTGGTAGTTGGTTATTATATGATCAATCGCCGGGCTACCAATAAGCCACGCCGCGAAGAACCGATCGCAGTAGGAGGTCCAAGATGAAGACTCTTACACGGATGTTTCTCAGTATTATCGTGGTCGCTCTGATCTTGATGTATACCGCATCACGCTTGAATGTGAGCGAAGGCTACTCCAGTGGAAATACGCTCACGATCTACAACTGGGGCGACTATATTGATCCAGATATTTTAGATCAATTTCAAAAAGAAACAGGCATTACCGTAATCTATCAGACGTTTGATTCTAATGAAGCGATGTTGACGAAGATTGAGCAAGGCGGAACGACATTCGATGTTGCGATTCCGTCAGATTATGCGATTTCCAAAATGCGTGAAGAAAATCTATTAATTCCGCTCGATCATAGTAAATTGCCGAATTTGAAAAATATTGATCCTAAATTTATGAATCAATCGTTCGATCCTAATAACAAGTATTCTGCACCTTACTTCTGGGGAACCGTTGGAATTGTCTACAATCCCAAGTTAGCCCAAGGGATCAAGTTCGATAGCTGGGACGATCTCTGGGATACTAAGCTACGTAATAATGTGTTGCTAACGGATGGTGCTCGTGAAGTGATCGGGATGTCGCTTAACAGTCTGGGGTATTCGCTTAATGATACGAATGAGCAACATTTACAACAAGCATTAGCCAAGCTCAAAAAGTTGACCCCTAACGTCAAAGCGATTGTAGGCGATGAGATCAAAATGTTGCTGGCGAACAACGAAGCCGCGGCAGGTCTAGTCTTTTCGGGAGATGCGTCTGAGATTATGGATCAGAATGCTGATTTGGATTTTGTCGTTCCCAAAGAAGGTACAAACTTATGGTTCGATAATATGGTTATTCCCAAAACAGCCGCCAATGTCGATGCTGCACACAAATTTATCAACTTTATGCTAGATCCCAAAATCGCTGAGCAAAATACAGAGTATGTAGGCTATTCTACACCGAATGCCAAAGCACTCAAGTTATTGCCGGAAGACATTTCGAGTGACGAACGCTTTTACCCGCCACAAGAACTAACGGATAAGCTTGAAGTATATGATAATCTGGGCAAAAAAATGCTGGTGCATTATAATGAGTTGTTTTTGCAGTTTAAAATGAATAAGTAATAGAAAATGTTATTAAGAAATCGCATTAGAATTTATTCTAATGCGATTTTTTTGATGGAAATATTTCATCATTTAACTTTTTTAAATAGATACATTCTTTTATACGTTGTACAATAAAATAAAAATTTACTTTATTTACAATTAAATGAAACTTTTTGCTGAATAATACGTCTATAATGTGGATTAAAATAGCTTTTATTAAATGATGGAGGCGATTTTAGTATGAAAAAAGTTTTTATCGTTGTAACTGCTCTTTTATTATTTTTTTCAAGTAATTCTACTACCAGAGCTGATGTTTTTGATGATTCTAAAGTCAAAGTAATTTTAGATGGTTCAGAAATTAAATTTGATCCGAATGCAATTATCCAAAATGGAAATACTATGGTTCCTTTTCGCCAATTATTTGAGGCTTATGGTGCAAGCGTAAGTTGGAACCAAAACACTAAAACAATAACAGCCATAAAAGATGATAAGACGATTAAATTAACCTTAGACCGTTTTGATGCTTACATTGATAATAAAAAAATAAAATTGACACAAACTCCCTATATGGCTAAAAACACAATACTAGTCAATTTGAGATTTGTTAGCGAAGCTTTAAATGCTAAAGTAAATTTTGATAAGCCTCATTTAAGAGTAACAATAAATCGGTTGAAATGAATAAAAGAAGCTATTCTAATTTTTATCGACATAGAATAGCTTCT
The DNA here is from genome assembly GCF_028594455.2 of Paenibacillus sp. PK4536. Lineage (NCBI taxonomy): Bacteria > Bacillati > Bacillota > Bacilli > Caryophanales > Paenibacillaceae > Paenibacillus > Paenibacillus sp. PK4536. The sequence continues at coordinate 955,509 of NZ_CP126313.1, read as the reverse complement.
TTTATTTATACAAATATGTAATATAATTGAAAAAATGATAAATATATATTATGATACATTTAATTAATTTAGGGAGGTTTTAATTATAAATAATGGTTAGGTTTACATAGTATTTTAAAGTTTAGGTTGTAAATCATTAGATTGAAAATCTTAAAACTAGAGAGGATGTTTGATTTGAAAAGTAATTTTTTGAAATTAACACCAATTCTTTTTTCTATAGTTTTGTTCTCATCTTTAATTGCTCCTACATCTCCAGTTGCAATAGCAGCATCTACAACGGATGGAGTAAGTATAAGTAATGAAACTGATCAAAAAATTCAAGATTCTAAATTGGCTGAAATATTGGATACTTCGAGAAAGATAGCTAGTGAGTATAAAAAAAATAATCTACGTTCACTAAATGTTTCAGAAACGAAGCAAGTAATTGATTATTACCGTATTGAAAATGAGACTGGATATTTTTACGAGACAACTCCAGACAATAAAGAATCTCTAGTAATCATTGATTTAAATGATACTCCGCTTGATAAAAATATAGCAGAATCCACGTCTGTGGCTGCCGCAATTTCAAGTATACCTAGTGGAATAGGTGGACGTGCAGTTATCTCAAAAAACGGTTCATATTTAAATGCAACCGTGACAACAGCCACTGCAAGTCAGATGGGATCTACAAAAAGTGGGATAGGTTGGATTTACTCAGGCTTTAATGGAACGGGTAAAAGATCTAACGGAACCAACTATTCAATGGGAACAGATATGGGATTACAATACAGTAATGCTTATGGATATGTAAAATGGACTCCATATGTTTTACTCAATGATGGCGGTAAAGAGATTTTTGGAGATCCTTTGCGAGGATATGATAAACTTCAATATAAAAATGGATTTGTTGGCGGTACTGATGTGAATTTTACTGTTTATAAAAATGTGAATAATAATACTCGGTTGAGTTTAATTGGATTTGGAGTTTGTGCAGATATGGAATGTAATAATACTGAAGATACGTACTTGACTTCTATAATAGAAGTGGCAGGAACAAATATTAATACTGTAAGTACATGGAAAGTATTAGCGACTGTAGCGGGCAGCGAGAATGTCACCGGTAAAAACTACGCTCGTTTTAGTAATATTAATTTAGATGGTAACGCAGTTACTCCTGTAGTTGATGCACAAGATTATGCTACAGTGAGTGTCAGTGGGAATAATGCGACAATTAACGTTTCTAGATAAATTTTCAAATAAAAGTATGGTTCTAATTACATTAGAATCATACTTTTTATTTTGAGTGCAATGTGTGCAGGGAGTTTAAATACCTTGAAAATACAAACTATAAATCTTAATTTCACACATTGTTAAAAGTAAGCGCTAACATCATAATAAAGTCATAAACCGTACGTTTTGTACAAATTATCCAATAAGGGGGATATTAAAAGATATGAAAATGCCAAGCAAAACAGTTGCTCTGTTATTAGCAGGTGCACTGGCGTTCGGACTTGCAGGTTGTGGTAACAGCGATTCAAGTTCAAGCGGTTCAGGAGCAAGTGGAGACAGTGGGGACAAAACAAAAATCACGTTCCAAAATATTTATCCTGATCCAACCACACCAACGTACAAAATGATTCACCAGATCGTCGATCAATATGAGAAAGAACATCCAAATATTGATATCGAACTGGATACGCTAAATACAGATCAACAAAAATTAAAACTTAAAACACAAGCGGCTTCTAAAGAAATCCCTGATATCACGATTGTGAATCCAGCAGCTCAGATGAAACCGTATATCGATGCAGGCTTGCTTGCTCCATTGAATGATGTCGTTGACAAAGGCGGTCTAAAAGATACATATCAAGAAGGACTGCTTGATTATTACAGCAAAGATGGAAATGTGTATGCACTTCCAGATGGTAATAATATCGAAGTTGGTTTTTATAACAAAGCTTTATTTGCCAAAGCAGGCATCGCTGCTCCGCCAACGACATTCGATGAGCTACTTGCAGATGTGAAAAAGCTTAAAGATGCAGGTATCACGCCTATCGCAATCGGTGAGAAAGATTCATGGACAGGGTCATTCCTATTTATGAACATCTTGCTTCGTACTAACGGTGGACCTGGATTCTTGCAAGATGTAGCAGATGGCAAAAAAACATTTAATGATCCTGCATTCGTCGAAGCTGTCGATGCTTTCCAAAAATTAGTTCAAGCAGGCGCTTTCCCTGAAGGTGCAACATCGATTGATGCTACAGCAGGCGGTAACATGTTCCGTACAGGTCAAGCGGCTATGTTCTTTATCGGAACATGGGAAACAGGCGCTAACGACGGTTCAACGATCGGTAAAGACGTGAGCGTATTCAAATTCCCTACGGTTAATGGTAAAGGAAATCCAGATGAGTTCATGTTAGCTCCAGGTAGTGCATTTGCCGTATCTGCGAACAGTGAACATTTAAAAGAAACCAAAGATTTCTTAAACTACTTTGCACTGAACTTACCTAAAGTATCGTTCGAATTGAAAAATGCGGTCGGTCTGGGTCAAAAAGTAGACGGTGACTTCAAAGCCGCTGGATATTCTCCACTTGCGATTGATGTACTGGATCTGTTCAAAAATGTAAAAGGTGGCGACTTGTCATTCGATAACACGATGAACCCAGCCGTATCTCAAGTCCATTTAAGCAGTATTCAAAGTCTATTTGTACAACAAGTGGATCCAAAACAAATTGCCCAAGAGCATCAAGCTGCATTTGAAGCGAATCCTTAAACTAACCTAGAGATAGATATGTGATATGTAGCAGCGAGGGGGCGTCAACAGCGTCCCCTTCGCTATGAGTAGAATAGGCCAAAGAGAGAAAATAAACTTTAGAGTTGGAAGGAGGGAGAAGCCATGAATGTACTAAAAGTACCTGCTCGCACGATTGCTATTTTTGTACTTCCTTGTCTGATCCTTTACATAGGAACAGTGTTTATTCCTATTCTGGTTTCTTTTTACACAGCGATGTTGGACTGGAATGGTATTTCAGATGCCAAGTTTGTCGGTCTGGCGAATTTCAAAACATTACTGTTTGATGATCCTAACTTCTGGATGTCTGTGAAGCGTACGATTATGTATGCTGTCTTTTCCATTATTGAGATCCCAATTTGTTTGTTGTTCGCTATCTTGTTGAATCGTTATATTCGCAAAGGAAATCGTTTGGTGACGATCTATTTTGTTCCTGTTATTTTGTCTAACGTTATTTTGGGACAATTGTGGAAAACGATCTACAATCCGGCTTCGATGGGCGGGATGTTAAATGGCGTATTAATCAAGCTAGGTCTGGATAGCTGGACACATAGCTGGTTGACGGAGCCTGCGATTGCGATGTATGCAATCTACTTTGTATCGTTGTGGCAGTACTTTGGTTACCATCTGTTGATCCAATTTACAGGGGTACAGAATATTCCAGACGAAATCTATGAAGCTGCCAAAATTGATGGAGCCGATGGATTCAAAGCAGACCGTTATATTACATTCCCGATGGTAGTGCCTATTTTCAAAATCTCGGTGGTGCTTGCCTTTATCGGTTCACTGCAAGCTTTCGAGCTAGTCATGGTTATGACCGGTGGTGGCCCTGCACATGCGACCGATACGATAGCGACGCATATGTATAATATGTCGTTCTTATCTCAGAAGTACGGGTATGGTAGTGCGGTAGCGACATTCCTTGTTATTTTCTGTCTGGTCATCACCGTAGTGATCAATGGTGTATTTAACAAAATCGAACGTAAAGTGACGTAGAGGAGGAGAGCACGATATGAATAATGTGAAAAAATGGTTCGTGTATCTACTCTTCGCGATCCTGATCGTTACGCAATTGTATCCACTATTATGGCTAGTGATGTATTCACTCAAAACCAACGAAGAAATTCTAGGAGGTAGCTTTTTCGCTCTTCCGAATATTCCGCAGTGGCATAACTATGCAGATGCTTATACTTCAGGTAGCTATCTCAAGTATTTAGGCAACAGTGTCATCGTTACAGCGATTAGTTTGTTTGCTGTTATTATTTTCAGCTCAATGACCGCATATGCGATTACTCGCTTTAAATGGAAATATGGTCAATATGTGATGTTGCTGTTTTTGCTAGGCATGATGATTCCACTACAAGCGACATTATTACCACTAATGATTATTTTCAAAAACTTAGACCTGCTTAATACACGCTGGTCGATTATTATTCCGTACACAGCGTTTGCTTTACCGATTGCGGTATTTATTTTAAGTGGATTTATGCGATCTATTCCGACGGATATCGAAGAATCTGCTTTTATGGATGGAGCAAGTGTGTACCGGATTTTCCGTAGTATTATTTTGCCGATCTCTGTGCCACCTGTGATGACGGTATGTATTCTAACCTTTATCAATATCTGGAATGAGTATATTGTAGCGGCGACTTTTATTTCATCCGAAGAACTCAAAACGTTGCCGTTCGGGGTGTATACCTTTGTCAGTCAGTATTCAGTCAATTACGGAAATATCGGAGCATTTCTTGTCATGGGTGCGTTACCGGTTATTATTTTCTACTTTATTCTGTCTGAACGTATCACAAAAGGAATGGTTGCAGGAGCAGTAAAAGGATAATTACCAAAAGCTACACAAAACTATTTTGCCAGAAGCTACCTTTATTGGTACTATCTCTGTATAGGGACTTGGCGGTAATCATGAAGAGGAACCAATCCTTTTTATGGTTACCGCCCTTTGGCTTTTTAGCGAACCTTGTAGAAAGGAGCATTCCACCGTGTCACGAAGCTTACATTCGATTCATAATCGGTTATTTATTTTGTTTTTGTTCTGTATGGCTGGGATTGTGTTGTTAGTGAGCATCCTTTTTTATAATCGTACAACGACTCAATTTCATGAAAAGCTAGGCGAGATTGCACAGAAAAATGTATCACAAACGGTGGGATTGCTTGATCTTCTACTAGGTAGTTATGATAGCCTTTCCAAATCGATTAGTGCCAATGTAGATATTGTACGTCTGCTCGGTCAGAAGTCAGCAAGTTCGCCGCAAGTGGAGTACATTAATCAGAATTACATTACAACGATTATGGGTGCGATTTACTTTTCACGGGATGATCTAGTAGGAATTCATGTGATCGGTGAAAATGGCAAAATCTACGATTATAGCAATTCGATGAATGTGATCGATCCTGAATATACAAAATCGTCATGGTATCAGCAGATTAGCGGGTCGTCCGGTCAGATGGTATGGCTAGGTGTGTTTCCTCATTCGATTATCGATCAGGTGGAAGATCAGCCTGTGTTTGCTTTCGGTCGCCCTATTTTCAATCTCAATGAGCAACATCAGATAGGCATTGTATTGATCGAAGCACGAGCAGATACTTTTTTAACAGCAATGAATAATCTGAAATTAGGACCTCATAGTGAAGTGAATATTGTAACAGGCGATGGCAAACATATCCCAACTTCGATAGAACCGAACAGTAAGCCTGGAACGATACCACCACATATTTCACTTCCTCAGATTCCCGGTCAGGTCAATGTACAGCAGAATAATAGCCGTCTGATTGCCGCTTCCAAGCTGGGTACCACCAATTGGACAATCGTCAGCTCCACACCAGATCGTGATCTCAATGTCGAACTGACTCAGACCAAGCGTTATTTATTTATTGTGGTCACGGTGCTGATTGTGGTCTCTGCACTGATCGCTTTTATCGTTTCCCGTACGATCTCTTCGCCACTCAAGCGATTGATTCGAGAAATGAAGCAAGTGGAAAATGGGAATTTTCGTGGCATGGTGACCGTTACCTCTTACGAAGAAATCAATTCACTTGTATTATCGTTCAACCATATGGTCGCGCGTATCGAAGAACTGATCGAACGGGTCAAAGTCTCTTCGGTCAGTGAAAAGAATGCCGAGCTTCATGCGCTTCAATCACAGGTTAATCCTCACTTTCTCTATAACACACTGGATATGATCTACTGGATGCTCGATGAAAAAGGAAATGATGAGCTGGGCGATGTGGTGCTATCGTTATCGCATATGTTCCGTTATAGCAGTCATTGGGAAGACCATGCACTGGTTACGTTACGAGAAGAGATCGAACAGATCAATCATTATCTGACGATTATTCTGATCCGACTGGATGGTCGGTTAAGTGTAGAGATTGATGTCGAAGAGCAGTGGATGGATCTTCATGTGCCGAAGATGTTGCTACAACCGATTATCGAAAATGCGGTCAAACATGGCTTAGAAGCATTAGATCGACCGGGCATTTTGCGAGTGAGAGCGATACCGGATCGCAAATACCTCAATATTATTATTTCAGATAATGGTAAAGGCATGAATGAGTCTACCTTGGAGCGACTGCGAGATTCATTACTTCGTCCAACCGATCCTGTACATCGTGAACGGAAAAGTATTGGCTTGCAAAATCTACATCAGCGGTTGTCTCATATGTTCGGGATTACTCATGGTATACAGATCGAGAGTTCTCTTGGAACAGGGACAGCGGTCAAATTAGTGCTACCGTTATCTGATCAATCTTCTCTTCTATCCTTGTCTGCGCAGACGATAGAGTCTGAATATTCAGATCAACCTATTTCGATCCATAAAGGAGGTATTGTTCGTGCACATTCTGATTACAGATGATGAAAGTTATATCCGTGAAGGGATCAAGCGTACCATCGAAAGTGTTTTTCCTAATTATCATGTTCATCTAGCATCTTCTGCGGAAGAAGCGGTATTGATGATGAGCCAGCATCGGATCGATATTATTCTGACCGATATTCTGATGCCCGGTATTAACGGTCTCGAATTGATGCGTATCTCCCGTCACAGTCAGCCTCAAGCGAAATGGATTGTCATCTCGGCGCATTCCGAGTTCTCTTATGCGCAACAAGCATTACATTTAGGAGCAAGAGATTATCTACTGAAGCCGATCGGCAAAAAGAAACTGGTCGAACTTATGGAATCGCTTACGATTGAGATCCGTCAGGAAAGAGTCGTTTCCAAAGGAGAAGAAGCGCTCAAAGATGGATTGAATTACTTGCGAGAAGCAGTGTTTCAACGGTTAGCGGCAGGACTCAGTATGGGCAAAATCAGTCTGGATACTTTTATCGCCGATTATCCTGAATTTCATCTGATTCTGGTCAAAATGGAACAAGATGAGCGCAGTACTCATCTGGAACATTTTATCGTGGAAAATGTATTGAATGAATTGATCGATCAGTCAGGTCAAGGATTCGTCGTGAGCTTTGATCGCAATAGTCTACTAGGCTTAGTCACCTTGCATGCTCATGTACAGATCGAGCATTTGTTAGAGCCATTGCAAGGGCATTTGCATAAGTATTTGAAAGTTCCTTTTTCCACCCGACACTCGGGTCCTCACCATGAGATTGAACATGTGGCTGTTGAAGTCAATCGACTTCGTGAAGAGAAAATTCAGCAAATCGATGCGCCAGAAGAAGGAAGCAGTAGCGATCAGGCGATTCAAGTGGCGCTACAGTATATTCGCGCGCATTTTAACGAAGAATTGTCTTTGGAAAAGGTAGCGGCTGTTGTATTTCTCAATCCGATCTATTTCAGCCAGTTGTTCAAGCAGAAAACAGGACAAGGGTACAAAGATTATGTGATCTGTCTGCGGATGGAACAAGCCAAAGTACTATTGCACAATCCCAAGCTCAAGCTAGCTGATATTGCAGAGCAGATCGGCTACACCAATGTAGGGCATTTCACTCAAGTATTCCGCAAGAAGTTTATGGTGACCCCGACAGAGTATCGGATGCAGGAGAAAATCTTGAATACGTGAATGTGACTTGATCACTAAACAAAGATTAATTAGGATATAAAGGGGGTGAATGATGTCTACGTCAGAAAAGAATATGTTGAATATTGTTCTGTTGATTGTGTTGTTTGTAGCACTGATCTATTTTTCACAACCGTTGAATGATGTTTCGATAGGTCCTGTGATCACTATGGGGATGGTTACATTACAAGCGATGATCTATTATATACATGGTTATAAGAATCAGACAGGTATTGAACAAACATGGCTCCAAGTGTTTATGGTAGTATCGTCTTTGATTATAATTGTGTATTTATTTTGGGTGCATCAATGGCTCATTATTAAATTATTGTACTGGGTATTAGAAGGCTCTCTTTTCTATGGATATGCAAAAAAACTAATCATTAGTAAACTACACGCTAAACCTAAGTAACATGATATCCATAGTAATTTACATAAATAATCCGTTCGGTTTTGTGCTTTTAAAATTAGTTTCATTTGTATGAATATTGGAGTAGAAAGGATGCAATGATTATCAATAAATATACTATTGGTTTGGCATTTTATATGCTTTTCTCTATTTGTGTCATTATCGGTTGTAGTAACCAAGAGGATTATAATAAGGTTCCAGCGTTAAATGCACAATGGAGTGATTCTATTCAGAAAAGAAGTATCCCTGTGACAGTGGCTACATACAATTGGAATGGACAAATGACGTATGGAGGACCCTGGGAAGCTACCGAAAAGCAAGAACCTACCCTTGTCAAAGGAAATGCTACTATTCAACTTTCTTTTGATGGAAAAAGTCCTGATGAAGTTCTAATTCGTGAATATCCAAATAAAACAGAGTTTAAAAATATAGATAAAGCATCCAACCAAATTATTGTACCGAACAAACCAGGTGTATATGTATTTGGCGTAGACGGTACATGGGGAAATGATGGTGTAATATATGCTTTGAAAGTCAAAGTGAAATAACTTCGAATGATGATGAACTCAATATAGAATACATAAAACCCTAACTTCGCATAGAAGTCAGGGTTTTTATGTGCAGTTCTTATTCATTTGATAAAAATCAAGTGTTAACGCCAAGTCTAATAAGCCAATCCTACTCGATATCCAATATACCGAGGGTCGCTTAACTGCTGATACGTGAAATAGGCTGTATCTCCTGTTGAAATCGATGCTCCACCTTCAGGTAGAACATCTTGCTCATCACGATAGACACCGGTGTAATCTCCATCAGGCAAGTACGTCGGACAGACCACTGTCCAGTCTAGCCCAGAATCGCGCAAAGTCTCATACATCATCCGGTGTTCTTCCGCAGCACGGGTGCTTTTGCGCTTGGATTCAGAAGATTCATAGCGGTACTTATCGGCTTCAATGCGGCTTTGTAAAATACCTGCTGTACCGACTGTAATAATGCGCGCAATCGACTGCTTCTGCATCAGCTCAGCAATCATCGGCGTGCTGACAGATAACGTATTTGTTTTATCGGTATTCAGTGTACTGATGACAGCTTGTACCCCGTCCAACGCCGTATAAAGGTCACTACTGTTCAATACATCACCGACAATAACACGCAGACTTGGAATCTGCTCACTGATTGGTAAAGAGTGATTGATCGCTGACATATTTTTAGAAGAGTCTACCAAATCCTCTGCATATTCTGCCAATTGCACATTTAACTTATCCAGAGAACGCACTAATACGGTAACTTCATGTCCATCTTGAAGTGCATATTGCAAAACGAATCGTCCGACACGTCCGGTAGCACCAAGCAGTAATATACGCATTAGTTACTCTCAGCGTTTTTCCAGTTTTGCTCACAAAATGCTGCTAATTCTTGTTCTTCCTCTTCTTCTAGGTCGAAATCAAGTACACGTTCTGTGCCTTTTTCCATAATATCGTAGCTCACAATACCATTGCCTGTTTCTTGGACTTTATAGATTGCACGAATATATAGACCATTTACGGAGTAAATATCATCTTCTTCATCCACTTCAAAATCGATAAAAAATTCATAGCGTTTACCTACCAAAATCTCAAAAGGGTCTTTAATCATTTCTACTTGATAACTGGTAATATCCATAATTCTATTCCTCCTGCATCCTTTAGCGATGCGATTATATTATTCTAGTGATGGTATACATATAGAGTTCGCTATCATTGCTCAGTGCCGTCTTATTATAGCACGATTGCCGGAAAGTAGAGGATAGGGAAAGTGTGCTTCTTTTAGATTGAACAAATGTTTAATGTCTATTGAACAATTGTAAAAAGCATTGTATACTCAAAAGATACATGACATGTCAGCTTTTTCGCAAGTGATCGTCATCCAGATTGGCTTAGAGGAGAGAAATGGAATGAAGGCTTTATCCAAAGGGCAAACTGCTCTATTTTTAGCATTTTTGATCTTAATGTGGGGTGTGAACTGGCCCTTATCCAAGTTCGCATTAAACTATGCACCTCCTATTTTATTTTCCGGTATTCGGACATTGATTGCAGGGTTATTACTATTGGTTGTTGCTTTACCACGTTTGCGTGATTTACGTTGGAAGCAGACTTGGAAAATCTATGCGATATCTGCAATTCTAAATATTATTTTGTTTTATGGTTGTCAGACCATTGGGATCGCTTATATGCCAGCTGGATTGTTTTCAGCGATCGTCTTTTTACAACCGGTATTGGTAGGATTCCTATCCTGGTTATGGGTGGGCGAATCGATGAATCCGCTCAAAGCTGTCGGACTAATCTTAGGTTGCGCAGGCGTAGCTACGATTAGTGCAGGGGGCTTCTCAGGTTCTATTTCAGTGATCGGTATCGTATTGGCTTTGGCATCGGCAGTGAGCTGGGGTGTCGGAACTGTGTATGTGAAAAAAGTAGGCGACCGTGTCGATCCGATTTGGTTGGTGACTATTCAGTTGATTATGGGTGGAGTCGTGATGACTGCTGTCGGCACAGGAACCGAAAGCTGGGGAGACATTACGTGGAACGCTACGTTTATTGGTGTATTGCTGTTTATCTGTATTTTCGCAATCGCACTAAGCTGGTTATGCTTCTTCCGTCTTGTCGGTTCAGGTGAAGCAAGCACAGTGGGTTCATACACGTTCTTGATTCCATTAGTATCCATTATTCTTAGTGTACTCTTTATGGGTGAGTCGGTAACGGTTAACCTGATTATTGGACTGGTATTGATCGTCATTAGTATTTTACTGGTCAATCGTACACCGAAAGAAAAATCAGGTCATACACCTGTTGTGAATATCGACACCAAAGAAGTACATTCTTAATCCAATAGAAATATAAAAATAAAAAGACTCTTTGATTGAAGCTCATTCGATCAAGGAGTCTTTTTTGTATAGCCTTGTGTATTTAGCTAGAGGATTCTAAAGGTTCGGTCTGCAACTGTTGTTGCTTGTTGAACAGACTAGGAGCGATAAATAGACTAAGTAAAATACTTGTAATAATCGCTGAAGTCATCGTTGTAAAAACAATTAATAATTGAAAACGCACTGCTGTGATCGGATCTGCACCTGCGATAATCTGTCCAGTCATCATTCCCGGTAATTGGACTAATCCCAGTGTTTTCTGACCATCAATAGTAGGGATCATACTGGAACGGACTGCGCTTTTGAGTACAGGCATTATCGCTTGTCTTGGCGTTCCTCCGAGTGATAGAAGGAGAATAATTTCCCGTTGTCGTAGTGTCACTTCAGAACGAAGTCGAGTGACTAACAAGCTTCCCAGTATCATCGAATTTCCGATAATCATACCGCTGATCGGTATAATATAACGGGCAGTTGCTGGAATAATGTTGAAGCCTAACAATAATGCTTGTGTGACAATCTCGACAATCACTAATGTAATAAATACTTTGATCGTCATATACGGAACCGATTTTCCTTTTTTGGAAACATTCAGTGAAGCAACTGTAATCATCAACAATAAGAATAGACCGACGACCCATAATTGCTCTAAGCCGAAAATAAAATTCAACACATAGCCGATAATTAACAGTTGGATAGTAGCTCGTAATGTAGCGATCAGTACATCTTTTTCTAGCCCTAATTTGAAAGAACGAGATAACACAACAGCAAAAAGTACAAAACACAAAGATAGCGTCAAAGCGATAATGGTCATTGGAGTTCACCTTTGATAAATTGCCGGGCTTCTTCTGTCTGTGGATGTGCAAAAAAGTCAGCGGTTGATCGCTGTTCTAACAATTGCCCGTTCATCAAAAACCATGTTTCTTGTCCAACACGTTGTGCTTGTTCCATCTGGTGAGTCACCCAGATCAAAGTGATCCCTGATTCTCGATTGATTTCTAATAACAATTGTTCCACTTCTCGTACAGAAGAAGGATCAAGTGCAGAAGTGATCTCATCAAGCAATAAAATTTGTGGTTGATTAGCAAGTGTACGTGCGAGTGCTAAGCGCTGTTTTTGCCCGCCAGACAGGTCTTGTACGTGTTGTGTGAGTAGACTTGAAGATAACCCTACTTGTTCCATAAGAGTCTCAGGATTGCCGATATCGATCCCGTGTAAGCGCTGAGCGGTCTGCAAATTATAAAGAGCAGTACCTTGTACCATGGGAGCATCTTGAAATACAATGCCTACATTGCGACGCAGTTCAGTAATAGACCAGCTATGTATATCTTTGCCTTGAATATATAATTGTCCGGTGTCTGGAGTGATCAGTAGATTGCAAAGCGATAGCAATGTGCTTTTGCCAGAACCAGAAGGCCCTACCAGTGTAGTAATCGAGCCTTGCTTGATATCCCCATCAATACGATCTAATACAGTCACCGTATGATTAGCATGTGCAAACGATTTGGTGATATGTTGAAATTGAACCGCACAAGCAGATGGATGTGATAATGTCATTCGTCGCTCCAACATCCTTTCGTAATCTTTCTAACGTACTCTTTTATTATAAATAGTTCTGCAACAATAGAAACATCCTCAGGTGTATCTTTTGGTATACTGATTTTACAGAAAATAAGAGTAAGTGTTGAAGGAGGATTGAAATGTCATTTTCAATCGTTGTTTTTCAGGGACCTAGTGCATCAGGTAAAAGCACATTACAAGCAAGACTGGGTGTACCCAAAATTGTAACATGGACATCCCGCCAACCTAGAGCGGGTGAACAAGATGGTGTTGATTACCATTTTGCGACTAGAGAGCAGATTGAACTCATGTTTCGTCAAGGATTGATGTTAGAAATGAGTGAATATCGCAATAACCTATATGGAACATCAATTAGCTCGATTGAAGATGCAGGCAAAGATGGACAGGTACGTTCAACTGTAATGGATGCACCCGGAGCCAAGATAGTCAAAGACAAATGGGGCGACCGTGTATTGTTAATTGGTGTACTGGCCGATCGGGAGCAACTGGCAAAGCGATTATTTGATCGTAAAGTTAGTATTGCTGAACAGGAACAACGGCTACTTAGTTATGATCAAGAAAAATCAGCATTATCTGCATGTGATCTGATTATTCATAACTCGGAAGGACAATTACGTATAGCCGAAAAGGTGATTGACTTTATTCGTGAAGGCATCACTCATGCTGCACGTCCATAAGTAGATAACAGATAAACAGAAAGCCCCAAAACCATTTTTCATGATTTTGGGGCTTTCTCTCAAAAAAATTATTTAAGGTTGTCTTCAGGCAATGAGTTGTGAGATTGTGGCGGTGCCGGTTTTAGTTCTGGCTTCACGCTAAACGGTTCTGGCTTGCTGATTTTAAATTCATGACCATCCGGTGCTGGCCCGTTTATCCATTTCAGTTCTTTACTACTTTCAGAATTCGTGTAAAGAGTATGAGAAAATTCGGTTGCTTCCCATTCTGGCGGAAGCGTTCCAGGTACAATTGGACCTTCTTTTGCTTCTAGTTCTTTAATAGCCGCAAGCCACTGGTTTTGGTGCATGGTGTCGTGGGCCAATAAGAATGAAAACAGGTCTTTTACGCCTTTATCATCTGTCATGCTATAGAGACGGGCTACCTGCAAACGCCCTTGTGATTCTGCATTAACGTTGGCACGAAAATCAGCCAGCAAGTTGCCGCTTGCTACGATATATCCTGCGTTCCAAGGAACACCATTGCTATCTTTTGGAGAAGCGCCTAGACCGTGAACAATGGCGTGCTGAGGATTCATGCCGCCCATGATGGCTCCAACTATTGGATCACTTGCAGCTTTTTCCTGTTCATGAACAGGTGCCCCTTCAAGGAGTCTTGCCACCATCGTTGCGAGCATTTCAATATGCCCCAACTCCTCTGTTCCTGTATCCATCAGCAGATCTTTATATTTTTCGTTTCCTCTTGTACTCCACCCTTGGAATAAATATTGCATGGCAACTGACATTTCGCCGTATTGACCGCCGATCAGTTCCTGCACTTTTTTAGCAAAGACTGGATCTGGAGCATCCGGTTTTGCGTAATATTGAAGTTCTCCTGTGCGAAAAAACATAAATAAAACCTCCAATTTGATTTTAGTTTTTATCCTTAGAGCTCACTTGCCTTTGTTCTTTGGAATGGCATTTTTTGGATGCCTACCATCATCATTAGAGTCACTTCTACTTGCATGGAGTTATCGATTTTTAGTATTCAAATGTGCAGGAACGGATTCATTTTCTACAACATTCTGTTACTGTTTTAGAGGGTTACCCATTCGTCTCAATCATTGATAACTCTGCAATCTATTTTTACCTAAATCATTCTTTTTAAAACCCATATTCTGTATTTTTTAGCTCATCTCAGCATTCTTTTTTATTGTTAGGTATGCTCCATAGATTCTACTCATATTTAATAATTCAAATAGAGCGTTCACAGATAAAAAGAGAAATTCGTCGTGAGTAACACGGCTTTACCTTTTAGTGTTGTGCTATTAACACAGCTGTTACTTCTGGTAATAACTCATATATAAACGAAAATAAGAGCTCTTTTACTTATTACTCCTTTTGGCTCCAACAATAAGATGATGTAGCTTACATCGCTTTCGAAATTCCAATCCAGCAAGATATCCTTTGTTTCAGCTACTCGTTTATAACCGAATATTGTAGCCATAGAAAAAAAACACCTCAGCATTGATTTACTGGTATTTTCATACCTGTTTTTCAACGAAAGGTGTTTTTACATATATCATGTATAACGCAAATTTATTCCGATTTCGGATGGCGTTCTTGCAATTCAAGCCAGATAGCAGCTAGATCGAGTTCACCTTTACCATTATTATTCGCTTCACGATACGTGCGATCAGCGGCTTCTGCAAGTGGCAATTGTAGGTTTAACCGCTTCGCTTCAGTCGTGAGTAAGCCCAAGTCTTTGGAAATTAGACTTAACATAAATGCCGCAGGGAATTCGTTATGGATAAACATCTCTTTTTTACCCGCTAATAGCGGAGTTGCTACAGCAGATTCACCGAACATTTCTAATACTTGTTCGCGTTGTAATCCAGAACGTTCAGCGATTAATAACGATTCTGCAATCGCTTGTGTAGAGATACCTAGCAATAAATTGATCGATAATTTGGCAGCACTACCGTTACCCACTTCACCGAAATGGATCGTTTTCTTCCCTAAAATATCAAAAAACGGTTGGCAAGCTTCGATCTCTGCCGTCTGACCGCCTGCGAGAATAACGAGATTGCCTTGCTCTGCTGGCGCAACAGAACCAGATACTGGAGCATCGACATAGATTGCTCCTTGGGCTGATATCTGCTCGGCAAATTCTTTTGCTTCTTCCGGGCTGATTGTGCTCATATTGATCACATACGTACCTGCGCGAAGCTGACTCAGAATACCTTGTTCTCCGCTCAGCACATCGTCTATCGCTTCTTTTTTGGTCAGCATGATAAAGACGGCTTCTGCTTGAGCGATGGCTTCTACAGGGGAAGCGTATAGTGTTGCTCCTGCTTCGGCTAAAGGTTGAGCGCGCTCTATTGTGCGATTGTATACCCGTACGTTATATCCCTCTTTAAGCAAATTGTGAGCCATAGGCAAGCCCATATGACCTGTGCCGATCCACGCTATATTCTTCATTATTGCCACTCCTTTGATGAGTATAAAATGATCTAATCGTGATGCTGATTTGTTTAAAGCTATTCTTTTGATGGTACTCATGTATGAATACCCAAATGATGTTCAACTTATGCTTTATTATAAATGGTTCTTCTTTATCCGACCATAACAGTTGACATTATCGCAACCTGTAACTATAATTGTTACATGTAAGGGTTAATGCATATTACAGCTTGATAGCTACACATATAGCAAGTACGTATTTCGTCGAATCATACACATTAAATGGAGGTTTTAGATATGAAAATCGCAGTTATTGGTGCAACAGGTAAAGCAGGATCATTGATCGTTGAAGAGGCTTTGAGCAGAGGACACGAAGTAACAGCAATCGTCCGTAACGCTTCTAAAGTACAACAAGATAAAGTGAATGTAGTTGAAAAAGAAGTATTGGATCTAACAACAGAAGATATCAAAGGCTATGATGTTGTAGTGAATGCATATGGTGCTCCGCAAGGACAAGAAGAATCTCATGTGACTGTAGGTCAATCGTTGATTGAGATTTTGAAAGGTGCTCCTGATACTCGTTTAATCGTAGTTGGTGGTGCAGGTAGCTTGTATGTAGATGATGCTCAATCCGTACGCTTAATCGATACACCAGACTTCCCGGAAGCTTACAAAGCAACCGCATCTAATCAAGGCAAAAACTTGGATGATTTGAAAGCATCTAGCGGTATCCAATGGACATTTTTAAGTCCTGCTGCCTTTTTTGATGCATCAGGTCCACGTACAGGTTCATACACAGCCGGTCAAGAAAAAATGATCGTTAATAATGAAGGCAACAGCTACATTAGCTATGCTGATTATGCGATTGCGATTGTAGACGAAGCAGAGCAAGCTGCACATGTGAACCAACGCTTTAGTGTAGTAGGCGAAGCGAAGTAATATTCTTTTCAAATAAAATAGATGTATGAAAATCTATAGATAGATTCAATCATCTGTACAATCACAAAAAACCTTTTTCCTTATCATAGGGAAGAGGTTTTTTGCAATCGTATTTCTCTATATTGATGCAATAAATACATAGCATTCCCTGTAAAAACCATATATAATAAGTGAAAAAACAATTCCGATCAGAATTGTAGGGAAAACGGTGGGATATTATGGGTAAGCATATCAAAGGCGTAACCTCCATCAAAAAAGCAGTCTATGACCGAATTGCGATGCAGGACGATATATCCAAAGCAGAAATTATGAATGAATTTCAGATGACTAGCAGTAGCCTTACTCGTCTGCTTGAAGAAATGACAAATGAAGGTTGGATTATGGAGTCTGGATTCGGTCAATCGACAGGTGGAAGACGACCGATTTTGTATCGGATCAATGCGAATTTTCGCTATATTTTTGGCTTAGATATTTCACGTATTTATTCCGTATTGGGGCTTTATGATATGCGGATGCAACCGTTAGCGATGGTGCGCTGGTCTATGGATGAGAGCATGACACCTGAGCGATTAGTCCAGCATGTACAGCAACAAGTAGAACAGATGTTATCTGAGCAAGGCATAGCCCATAACTTGGTGATCGGAATGGGTGTAGGTGCAGTAGGACCTCTTAGTCGTGAGCAAGGCAAAATACTTAATCCGCTTTACTTTGCAGCACCGGGTTGGAAAGACATTCCACTACGACGCTGGTTAGAAGAAGCGACAGGCTTATCAGTTACGCTTGAAAATGGAGCGAACACCGCACTTACAGGCGAGCACTGGATGGTGCGTGATGAACATATCCAACATATGTTGTATGTGCATGTTGGTACAGGTCTACGGTCTGCGATGATGTCTAATGGACACGTGGTGCATGGAGCAGTCGATATGGAAGGTTCGATTGGACAGATGATTATCCAGACGGATGGACCACGGCTTCATGGAGCAGGTAATTATGGAGCTTTAGAAGCTTTTGCATCCGTACAAGCGTTAGAACAACAAGTCCGTGCTCGTAGCAAAATGGGGCGTTCTGTGTGGGACAGTCAGGTCGCCGTGAAGCCAGAAGCAATTAATTTCACAACATTAGTGCAGTCGTTAGAAACAGGCAATGACCATATCAAAGAAATCTTTGCTCAATCAGCGGCGTATATGGGGATTGGGTTAGCGAATCTGATCAATATTTTGCATCCGGAAAAGATTATTCTGGGTGGTGTGCTCATCAATTCACATGATCTGTTCTACAATACAGCCATTGCGGTCGCTGAGCAGAATATCTATTACTCCAATAGTTATCGACCTGTATTTTCAAAAGGATTGTTAGAAGAAAATGCAGTAGCTACTGGAGCCGCTGTTATGGTCTGGCACGAGATGGATCTGTAACAAACACAAGAACATACAAAAATAACCCCTAGCTTTCTTGGAAATATCTCAAGAAGATAGGGGTTATTGATATTTATTGCGGTTTGAGTTGTGCTAGAATCTGTGGATCTTTGATCTTGTGATCTTGAGCAAGCATAACGATCTTAGATAAAATCTCTGCTGTTCTCGGATCTTCATCCATAAATGGTAAAAATAATCGTCCACGATGCTGAGAATGGACAGGGATAATATGCAGAGCACTAGCAGCTTGTTGATACACGATCGCACTACCTAGATGCACACTGTAATTCCCTAAACTTCCCTCAATACGAGCATGGTTGCCTTCTACTTTTACATTGTCGATATGAAGTAGACGTAACGATTCTTCCACAATCACACGACGCATTTCGATTGTGGTTAAGCTACTTTCAGGATCAACACCACCTACATGAGCTACACTGACCACCAGATCCACATCACGCATGATTTCAGAGAAAATCAGTGGCGATACTTGATCAAAAGGCAACCGTTCATAGTTAGAACGATTATAAAATTGTACCGTTTCCAGTGTAGGTGCTTCTGTATCCGCAGGTGAGAACCAATCTGCTAGCGCATAGAGATTGGCAATAATATTTTCTTTGTAATAGACTTTCTGCAAGCCTTCTTCGTAACTGACAGTCCAACCTCTTCCACGTAGTAAAGCGACCGCTTTGTTCGGTTGAATCTGGTATCCAGCATAACGACGAGAAAGGTTACCACTAGCACGCTCATCTTCGTTAGGGAGATACAATTCACGGAATACTTGCTTGAACGGTTGACGTTGCTGACGCTCAAATAGATCCCGTTGATACAGACTCCATTGACCACTTTCATACAGATGGACAGGGTGAGCAATAATCACTTGATCTTCTAATTGCAAAGGATGCGCGGTACCGTCTGGACTGCGCAATAGACTAGCTTCCCCATCAAGATAACCGAGTGCTTGATCTGCCTGTAACACCAATGTATTGACCAGTGGAGCAAGAACAGGATTATGTGATAATTTGATCAATTCATCTGCTGTAAAAGTAGTGCTGTTGGTCATCGAACGTTCCAATTCTTGACGGGCACGACGATATTGATCGGTTAGTTCAGATTTTACTTCTTTCAGACGAATAATATATTCATTTTTATTCAGACGTGCTGGAACCGATTTGAGTGGTTTCTCTTGCTTGATCGCTGTTAAGCTAGTCTGCCCTTCATGATCAATCACTAGCGAGACGTTCAGACCTTCTTCAATCGCGTGTGGTTCAAAATAAGCCAGCAAATCATCCAACTTGCGTGATTCCATATCCCATTGAAGACGGGTGACATCGGTATAACCAGCATTACGAGCCAGGTTATCCAGTGCGATTGCCGAGACCGCTCCTTCACTAGCACGACGCTGTGCACCGAACGTTTTACTTTGCTTGAGGAACAATTGAATAAATTCATACCGCTGACGAATATCAGCATCACGCTTGATACCTGAAGCCAGTGGAATCAAGCTATAAGCAAGCAACTGATCTTTGTTACGCTTATCTGCTACAGACTGTTGAATCGATGCTAGATCAAGCTTACCAAGTACCGCATCGGCGAATAATTGACTGCGACGATGATTCGAGCCTGCCGAGATATATTTAGCACACTCATATAAGATATCAAATCGTTCTGTACCTAATTCATCATAGGCTTGACGGAACCAGACGATATCGAACGCACCATCATTGAACTCTTGTGGAGAAATCGGTGAATAATGCGCTACAATCGTTTCTTTTTCCGCTGAGAAAGTCTCATTAATATGGGCATGGAAATACCATGCTGCACTACGTAGACCTTTCCAACCTAGATGTTTGGCGATGATTTCAATCCATTGCGGAGCATACATCGCTGCTTCTAATAATTTCTTGTCATCTATCGGATATTGCTGAAGTAACGATTCTAATTTGTGCTCATCTTCGCCTTCTAAAGGATACGTGTTTTTGAGCAAATAACTGAATGTTTCTTTCTTCGTAATACTATTGCCATATCCGTAAATATACCCGCGTACAAACGTTTCTTTTTGCAGATTCGAGAGAATACGTACAAATACATCAGTGCCTTCTACACGTTCAATATTCATCGCCAGTGAAGTCACTTCAGTAACCAGTTCTCCACGGCTAAGTTCAATTTCCAAAATGCGAGCAAGTACAGCATCTCGAATCGGTATCATTTTAGGATATTCTTTTACATTAATATGAGTAGCATATCGAATATTCTGAGATGTTAATTCCCGAATAAACTGGCGACTGAGATCACTGCTCATAATTTTGGAATAGATTTCATTATCGCTGATTTTGCCCCACTCATAAGCACGTGCATAATCCGTTGTGCCCAGTAGACCATCCTGACCATAATAAAATTCCAATGTATAAAAGATATGGAACATTTGCATGGACGATTCTTGATCGTAGAGACGACTGCGTACTAACGAGCGCCACGGTGAAGTCAAGAATTGGAACAACCCTTGTTCCTCTTTGAGTTGATCTTCAGGGAACGTATACATCATCGTAATCAGTGCATCTCGTACCATCGCAAATGTCGCTTGTTTATCGCTATCTTCCAAATACGCTCGGATCAACTCATCCAATTGTTGACGATACGGAAGATTTTTGTAGAACGTTTGGATCGTTAAGATTTGTTCTAACGGATAAATAGACTCGATAAACGTTTGTCGCCAGCCTTCCAACAATCGATATTTCCCTAGCTCCATATAATCCATTTGATCAGAGAAATAGCTGTATAGATCACGTAAAGTCTGATCATACATTTCGGATTGCGTATACAAATACAACTGTACGATTCCTTCTACAGAAAGATCACTTTGTTGTAGATACTGTTGCCATACATCAGGTAAAGGATAGCGTTCGATCTGAGGAGTTTTGTTATCCTCTGTCTGATTGTACCAACCCCCATTGAGTCGATCACCAATTAACATCGTTTCTTTATAACCGCTATAGTATTCCACTGTATATTCATGATCTCGATGTTCATGTACCAAGTCGTTCAACCCTTGTAGAAAATGGGTGATCTGTTGAGGGTCGATCGTAAATACATCTCGATCCAATAGGAAATCTGGATGTGCTGGTTTTTCTTTTAACCATTCATCCATCATTCGAGGATCAAATAATCCAAATCCATTGTTTTCATTGTATTTATCAGTTGATCCTAATTTATCAATCAAGACTTGTTCTTTGGCAGTTGGCTTGGCTATCGTATCTAGCAATGGTAATAAACGTTCATACTGTTCAGACCGTTCAGGTTTGCTTTGTAATTCACTGATCGTTTCTAAGCCAGCCAAACGTTGCAATTCGCTTTTACTTTGTATTAAACGCTGAACTGTAGTGTCTAGTGAGTCCGCAGGTTGATTAAGAAGCAATTGAATCGCACCTTGACGCAATGAACCTGTTTTGAGTTTGAGTAGATTTTCGATATCTTGTAATTCCTTATCGTTCAATATAAGCTTATTAGCTTGTTTCAGAGCTAACTCACGATTAGACATACTTTTATCTGATAGTGAAGCAAATACAAACTGTCGTTGTTCCGGCATATCTGTATTTGAAAGATAATGTTGTAGTATGGTTCCACGTAGATCAGGGCTTAATTTATCTTTTAACTGTAAAATTTCACTGATCCATTGTTCATCCATATCATATGCCGCTAGATACAGCATTTTTTTGATAGGCAGATCAGCAGAATAGCTCACCTGTACAAAATCCAGCACACTCGACTGGAATGAAATCTCACGTCCATTCAGACTTGAAAATAGATTGCGGAAATGTTCAAAGTCTTGTCTACGTACCTGTTTATCTTCTAACAAAGGAGTGCGAGGAACTACCAGTTGAAGTGTTGCCATATCGCGTATGGTTTCCCATGAGTAGTAACATTCATAATCGTAGTTCACAAGTACCCAATAGCGGATTTCATCATCCTCTTCTGCCAGATGAGGTTGTGCAATGCGTAAGCGCAAATCTTTATTCTGACTATTACGAAGGACATAAAGCGCTACAATCTTCTGATAACGTGCTCCTGTATCCATTAGATGTTGAATCCGTTCATAGACATCTTGCTCTTCATGCACAGCAGTTGCCCACAGGCTCATATAGATATGCTTAGCATTTTCACTGCTTAACCATTCTTCTCGTACGGAGCTGTCTGTTAATGCTTCATACGCTTGTGTGATGAGTTGCTTGGATACTCGTGTATTCGTTGCTTCTAGATTGATGCCTGTCCATGTTCCTAATGCACGCACGATAGAACTATAACGAATGAGATCATTTTCAATAATAGTACGCAGTAAAGTCATTGTGGCTTCCAAAGTACCTTCGTCCAGTTGCTCGACAATACTTTGACGTAGACCTTCTTGCAGACGAGCGGCTATCAGCAATTCGCTGATCATGTTGTATGCTTCCGGTTGATGACTCATAAGCATCCCTTCAATCATTGAGCGATCGAATAGAGCGGTCTGATTGTCTCCATAAATGATCTCATGCAAAGCTTTTTTCACTTCAGGTTGATCATGATCCCATGCGTAAGCGATATGAATAGCAATCGCTTCTTTTTGTACCCGATAATCTTTGTTGAGCGGATAATCACGTTCAGTCAAATACGTATGCAGATCAAATTCATACGCATTTAGGAAAAAGAGAGAGATTAATTGAGATAAGATTGGTGCTATATGTAAAGAGATATCAGATGTACGGTAAGGACGGCGAGTATAACCAACACTATACGGGTACTCGGTTGCATGTTCTGTCACATAGCGGAAAAGATCAGCAGTAGCTTTATCGGATAAACGTTCCACAACTTCAATCAAAGGTTCAAAAGATACCGACTGAGTATCGGTTTTCACCCCTAATATCTGTTTCAGCTGATCCACTTCATCGTCACTGTTCGTGATATAAGTATGCTCATAGAGGTGTACACAATACTGAGCAATCTGCTGTTGTTGACCTGTCAGTTCAGCAGTCCTCTTCTTCAAATGTTCAAGATATTCATCATAATAATTGCGTTCACTCATGATTTGTAATCCCCTTTCTTACCATTGGCTTCCTGCAAGCATTGTAAAACGGATAAAAGCCACATCATCTCCATCAGTCAAATGAACTGCATCATCCAGATGATCGATTTCCTGTTCCCGAATAAATACTTTGTACAATCCATCTTCAAAAGCCAATAAAGCCGCTTCAATCGCCGTAGATTCATCGGGTGTACGATCATCGTGTATAACTCCAAAGCCTACTTTGCCGGCTTCTCCTTGTTCATTAACTTGATCAGGTGTTAAGTAGGAGAGTAGTGAAGAATGCTGTTGGCGCTCGGTAAATGCACGTACATTTTCTTTGACCACTTCGGTTAGAAAATCACGTAAGGTAGCCGGAGCAACAGGGATATCCAAAGGTTCGTGTGTCAGCGCATTTTTGCGTTTACCAAGACTTTTGACAGTAACATAGATACGCATAAGTGTATTTCCTCCTTACTCTGGATCGTCGTATATATACACAATAGATAAACGTTATATCTACGTTGTTAAACGATGGAGTATCTTTTAAGTGTATACGAAATCCAACTGTTAAATCCACCATACCACAAAATTTAAATTAGAACAAATGTTCCTATTTTTATTTACTAAAAAAGCCCTCTATTGACGGCTTACAAACCACCAAATAGAGGGCTGTTATTTTCACTATCACATATCTTATTAACAGATTGTTATATTAGGATTGAAGCACAGCATAAGCTTCTTGTAACACTTCACGCGACTTCATATTATTTAAGTTTTTGGGAACAATATGAATAGACGTTGTGGTATGAAGAGCTTCTTTGACATGAGAAGCAGCAGCTTTTTCACCACTTAGAATAATTTCTTGCCACTGTTTTTCCTGTGCCATACGTTCGATAATAGGAGTTAAACGTTTGACCCAACGAGCTTGATCGACTTCCCAACGTTCTTTGTAATCTTCCCGCTGTTTGTTCACCGTTGACTTCAGATCACTTGTGCTCTGACTTGGACGTTCACGCCACTCATCATTAACAATATCCCATTCAAAGTAATACTCATTGTTAATCTCACAAAGTAAGCTGTCAATAATAGTCACTGAATCACTGCTTAATTGCACGATTCCAGCAGCAGGGCATTTGGAAGTGATCGCATGCAATTCTTCCAATCGTGGTTCAGCTTCGTAATAGAACGCATTGGATAATCCAACCTGTACTTTTTCACAAAAGAATAATCCACCTGATGAATCCGCTACGATAATCAGACCTTTTTTCATATCATTCCGACTGTTTTCTACGCGTTCTTCGACTTTGGACTGTAGAGCAAGTAAGCTGTCTAAATGTCTACGTTCGTCACCGGCTTCAGTGTATTCAGCAAGCTTTTTAAAACCGTTCTTGAGGTGTAGCTTCCATTCCGGCTGGGTGTTGGCAGTTGGTTCGGTGTTCAGATAGATGGTCAAAAACCGTTCTGCTGCATGAGCAGAGTACTTCTGAAGTGCTTTCCAATTTTCCATAAATCCCATTAGTTTGTACCTCCTCAAAGAGAGTTCCTTTGTATTTACCCGTTCCCAGTTAAATTAAACACTAAATGGGAATTATGAGTCAAATTTCGCCTTCAAAATAGAGTCATATCAAGCAAATAGGAAGTATAATATGCAAGATTAGGAATAGGAAGTATTTACTAAAAGTAGAAATCATAAGGATATATTTGGAAAAATAGATTATAATGTAATCAATATTAAACATTTGTACGTAGTATAAAGTATCATCTCCCAAGGAGGTCAACGGTATGAAGGTGCAATTACTTTTCCAAAAACTTAAAAGAACGATTTCTACGCCTACAGCTATCGTGGCTTCCATATCAATTGTAGCCATTACAACGACTTCTTTTCTTCCTGTACACTCACATTCTACAGACCCACAACAGGATAATATCGCCTATGCGATGCTTAATACCGATGAATCTGGCAATCTTACAGAAGTTCAAGATGAATATAAATCAGAACCTGTTGTTACGATTCCTACAGAATCTCCTAGCGCAACCGATATTATGCCTGAAGATAAGGCAGTAGAAACTTCTCCCTATGAATCGATTGTCGCAACAATTGTATCAGAAACATTGATGCATACCGATCAAAAAGGTCATCCAGTTAGCATGCAAGTCAAACGCCAAATCAATGGAAATACCTCTATGCAAGATACAGCCAAAATCGATGTCAAAGAAGCCGCTCTGACGGTGGATATGTTGCGCCGAGATACAGGAAATACGGCGTACTTGAGTATGCCAGCTCCTCCTGAAATGCCACCTGCTGCACAGCTTGAATTAACATTTACAGCTCGTGCACAACAATTGTTTGCTAATTCACAACTGGGTATTAGTATTCAAGCCTGGCACGGTAGAATGACGATGCCTAGTACATCTTTACAATCGGACAGAGAAGATGTCACGATCAGTTTGGGTACCGACGAGAAGACAGCAGCGCCTCAAGGTGCACTTAGTAAGTCTTTGGAATTTGTCGTCTCCGAATGGGATCAATCACAAGATGTGTGGATTGTTCTTCCATTGCCGAAAGAGAAACTTTCCAAATCAGAGCTTAGTCATCTAGCAATCTATGCAGAATATCCAGATGGAACCCACAAGTATCTAAAAGGTAAAATAACGGACTATACAGCCACATCTAAAGGAATACAGTTCGCTACCAACCAATCAGGCAAATATACGATTGTAAAAACCAAAGAGATTTTGTGAAAATAAAGAAAAGACTGGTTCTTCGCACAAAAACTTGTTAAACTATTTAATAGTAATCATTACTATTAATAAAGTGGAGCAAGGAGTTGTTGATTGTATGAATAAAACAAACAAAAATAACAGCCGTCTGCCCAAAGCAAAAGGAACAGATATGGCTACCGTATATATGCCTAAAGAATGTGCTCGTAAAGTAAGACATATCGTTCTGAATGAATGCAATCAACGTATTATAGATGAGTTTATGATGATTTTGGATATGAAAGAAAAGTTTATCGAACAAGATGTACCTATGCCTAACAAATTAGTGATGTCTGGCCCACCCGGAACAGGCAAAACGCTGACTGCTTTTTACATCGCAGAACGTCTGCAATTGCCACTGGTACTGGTTCGTCTGGATACCATTATTCATAGTCATCTAGGAGAAACTGCTTCTAATATTCGCAAAATATTTGATTTTGCACGTCTTTCTCCATGCGTGCTTTTTTTAGATGAATTCGATGCGATTGCTCGTACACGCGATAATAATGATGAAGTGAAAGAGATGTCACGGGTTGTGAATACATTATTGCAATGTATGGATGAGTTTGAAGGTGAAAGTATTTTAGTAGCGGCTACCAATCTAGCCGATGAATTGGATCATGCGGTATGGCGTCGTTTTGATACGAAGATGGATTATGCTATGCCTTCCGATCAAGATCGCCAGCATTATATTCAACTGCTAATCGGTTCGTTTGCCACAATCGGTACGTTAGAACATACAGCCTCTACGATACTAAGTGGTTGTAGCTTTGCAGATATTGAACAGATTGTACTCAAAGCAAAGCGTAAAGCGATTATCGAGGACAGTGCTCTAACATTACATCAATTACAGACTGCCTATGAAGAATATAATCCTAAAGTTCATGCGTATGTATAAATAAAAAAAGCACAGGGATCATCAAGCGACCTGTGCTTTTTCTTATGGTATTTATAGAGAATATACAAGTGATAATGAATTCTAATCATACATTTCTGGGCAGCTATTTCTCAATCTGTACGCGGTTTAGGTGGGCGGGTACACCATAGAATCCACCAGATCATCAACGGTTGAAAAATCAGTCGAATCCATAAAGCGGCTGGATCGGTATACGCTTGTCCTGGTGCTGGAATCTGGTAAAAAGCAGCATAAATATTCGCAGGAAAAATAAGGACTAGATACCATGCAGTCCATATTCCTGCACGTCTGCGCCAAGCTGGAATAAGAATCATAATCGCTAACGCTAATTCGATCACTCCTGTCAGGATGATCAGTGCATTTTTGAAAGGTACAAATTCAGGTAATAGCTTAGCAAATCCATCCACTTCTATAAAGTGAGCCACACAAGCTCCAATAAAAAAGAGTGCAAAGATATAGCGTGCACTCGTACGAGGGACGGTTGTTGGATATGTATTCATAAGTCATCTCCTTGAAGTATCATCTGACTTGTAGAATAACAAGCTTATGTATATATTAAACCAATCGTTACAAATTGAATGTGATCCAATTGACTACAACGCATATAAACGGTATACTATCTTTGGTATTTAAAAGTAAGTATGTTATATAACGTGCATATTATTATAGATAATCAATAACATCCATAGGGGAGAGATATCCATGAATAAAGAACAACGTAAACAAGAGATTCTACAAGCATATGAAGCAAGACATGCGACAAAAGCATTTGATCCTGAACAAAAAATTTCAGAAGATGATTTTGAGTTTATTTTGGAAACAGGTCGCCTATCACCAAGTTCTGTCGGTTCAGAGCCGTGGAAATTCCTTGTGATCCAAAACCAAGAATTACGTGAGCAATTGCGTGAATTTACTTGGGGTGCACAAGGTCAATTACCAACAGCAAGTCACTTTGTTGTCATTTTGGCACGTAACGATGTTCGTTATGATTCGGCTTATTTGCGTGATCAAATGATCGAAGTGAAGCAAATGCCAACAGAAATGTTCGAGACGATTCTTCCTCGTTATAAAGAGTTCCAAGAAAGAGACTTAAACTTGCTTGAAAGCGAACGTGCTTTATTTGACTGGGCTTCTAAACAAACCTATATTGCACTAGGCAATATGATGACAGCTGCGGCAGAGATCGGTATCGATTCTTGCCCGATCGAAGGCTTCCAAAAAGAAGCGGTAGAACAAATTTTGAGCAATGCAGGTCTAATGGGTAACGGCGAATACGGCGTCAGTGTAATGGCTGCTTTCGGTTACCGTACCGAAAAAGAATTGCGTCCTAAAGCAAGAAGAGGCTTAGACGAAATCGTACAATGGGTTAAATAAGAACTTCAATATAGATAGAAACAAAAAAAGACTCGGATTCCCGGGTCTTTTTTTGTTTATTAAAGTGAAGCTTTGGAAAGCGAATATAGGCTCTTCATTTCTTCTTGCCAAGGGTCGCATTGAATTTGATTCGCTTGAGCACGCTCAATTAAGTGTATACATTGCTCATATTTTTGTTGCGCTATAAGTTCTGTCGTCAGTGTAAATACAGCATGTGGAAATAGTGGATGATTAGCAGATTGCTCTTGCGATTGACCCGAGATAAATACTAATAATTGTTCATATAATGTATCAATGCATGTGTCTGTAATTGGTATCTTATTAGATTCATCCATACGTGCATAGGTAACCAGAAGTAAATCATAATAAAATCGACTCAAAGAATTATTTTTAGAAAGTATCTGTATTCCATACCCATCTGAAAACGAAGAATGTTGTCCACGAATAGGCAATATAGCCAAAATCCCCAATACAAAATGGCAAAAAGCGATACCTATAGCAAGGAATAGATTAGAGGTTATATAAACATACAAACTGATAGCAACTACTACAAAATTAGCGATACTACCGCCTGCAAGGTAAAGAATATATTGTACTCTTCCTTTTTTATAATCAGGTAGAAGCACTTGCATGACACATAATGCCCACTCGGTAGCAGAATATTGAAATCTAATTTTCACGCTGGGATTGAATTCTAAGATCAATGGTGCAACAACTAGCCTTTTCAAACGATATCCCAAACAAAGCCCTACAATTAAATGTCCTAATTCATGTATAAGTAGTGCAGAATAAAATGTACCTCCAACAATAAGCAGAATAGAGATCACGTTCAGAATAGAGATTTTGAGATAAAGGAAAGTAGCTAAACACAGAATGATCAATCCCCAGATATACATAGTTTTTGTTCTATTCATCGTTTGCTCCTTATCTCTAAAGAAGTATGTAATAATATCAATGAAAGTATAACAAAAAAACTCACCTCATATGAAATGGGGTGAGTTTTTATATAAAAATATATTTATTCATGTATATGCTATAGGGGATTGTTCTAAAAAATAATCTTAGTGGCGGTTATGATCGTCTTTTGCTTCGCCGACTTTTTGTTGTACTGCGCCTTTAGCTTTATCTACTTTACCTTTAGCTTGTAGAGAAGAGTTATTTGTAGCATTACCTACTTGATCTTTCACTTCGCCTTTAGCTTTAGATACTGCACCTTTTACTTTATCGCCCAAACCGTTATCGTTACTCATCATTAACATCTCCTGTTCAAATAGAATGAATTTGTATTTAATATAAAGGAATGATTTTTAAATGATCAACAAGTCGTCTATGCTTTAGCTCGAACTGGCTGATAGTTAACATTACCCGACAGCATTACCATTTAAACAATCGCTACAAATCGTTTGACAAAAGATTACACCAACAGACAAAATGTTTAAGAACAAAAGAGCATGCCCTTATAGCACAATTGACCAGCAAAAACGTTGTGTGTATAGATAAAAATAGATACGTATACTCAAGGAGGAAGAACAGATGATTAAAGCCGTAGTGTTTGATTTTGATGGATTGATTTTGGATACAGAAAGTGTATGGTTTGAATGTTATCAGGAGGTGCTTCGCGGCTATGAGATGGAGCTTGCGTTAGAACAATTCGCTCCAAGTATCGGCACGCATGGCACAGAGTTTCTTGATTATATCGATCTAACGTTGAAGCAACCGGGCATTTCAGTAGAAATCGACAAAGCAGTCGGTCTTTTGCATCAACAGAAGATGGAGAATTTGGAAGCTCGTGCAGGGGTAAAAGAATATTTAGAAGAAGCACAGCAATTGGGATTGAACATAGGGCTTGCTACCAGTTCCAATCGAGCATGGATCGAGCGCTTTTTGACAAGACTGGGATTGGTCGATTATTTTCAAGTGATTCGTACCAGTGATGATGTGACCCGGGTGAAGCCTGATCCTGAATTGTATACACAAGTGGTAACAGCTATGGGTATTGCACCTGCTGAAGCACTAGCTTTTGAAGATTCGTTAAATGGATTAACCGCAGCCAAAGCAGCTGGATTACGCTGTACGATTGTGCCCAATCCAGTGACTTCATTTTTACCCTTTGAACATCATGATCTACGATTGGTATCGATGACCGATATGACGTTGTCTGAAATCCTTGATCGCATGAATGAAAGTACGCCAAAAGGGTAATGCCTAATAAAGAGTAGCAGAAGTACATTATAGGAGGAATTCCTTTTGAAATTATTTATTCATCGCAAAGACCTGCGTATTCACGATTTGGTCGGATTTAATTATATTCATGAAGCTGAAGCACAAAGTGTACATCTACTCATTATTGATCCTTTTTTATTGCGAAAAGGTAGAGAAAAAGAGCATAGTGGGGTTAATTTTCTTCGTCATGTCCATCGTTTGCAGAAGTTGTATCAAAGTCAGCATAAAACACTACATATCGTTTATGGACAGCCTGAAGTGGTATTGGAGCATGTGTTGAATAAGTTCGATATTGACGAAGTGGTGACCCACCGCGATTTTACTCCGTATGCTAAAGACCGTGATCGCAAATTAAAAGCCGTCGCAGATCAAGCCAATGTTGCGTTTACTTTATTGGTGGATCATATGTTAATCGATGTCGAGCAGTTTACTGATTTTACAGGCAAAGATGGCTTTTATAAAGTATTTGCTCCTTTTCACCGCAAATGGTTAGACTTTCTCGATCAGCATCCGAATCATGCGTCGAGTATCAGTCTCAAAGACTTAATTGTCTCTCGTGCTGAACTCACATTACCGGCAGAATTTGAGTTGCCTTTTGCATTGGAAGAGTATGAGCCAGCCGAAGATCCTGAACCGATCTTGCAGACATTTATCAAAAGCAAAATGGTGAATTATGGTGAAGAACGAGATTATTATAGTATTGATCCGTCTAGTGACCTGAATCCGCATGTGACCATCGGGGCAATTTCGATTCGGCAGATGTTGGATGATGCGCTACGAGCACAAGGGCATGAAGAATGGGTACGCCAGATTTCGTTCCGTGATTTCTATTTGTATCAGGCAATCTATGATGAGCATTATTTCAAATATGAACACAAGTATGATCTATCTGAATTAACGGATCAGCACTTTGAAGCATGGTACAAAGGAGAGACGGGTATTCCAGTTATTGATGCTTCGATGAGACAGTTAAATGAAACAGGTCGGATACACAACCGTTTGCGAATTTTATCAGGTATGTTTTTGACCAAAAATCTACAATGTCCGTTTACACTGGGAGAGCAATATTTCCGTCGTAAATTATTGGATTATGATAATGTGATTAATCGAGGGAACTGGATGTGGTGTGCTTCATTAGGAATTAATTCGGCTCCTTATTTCCGTGTCGTGAATCCAGTGACTCAGTCGACCAAATATGATCCAGAAGGCGATTATATTCGAGAGTGGATGCCAGAGTTAAATGACTTATCTGCGAAAGAAATTCATCAACCTCAAAAAAATGCGATTGTAGATCTTAAAATATCTCGTGCGAGTGCTATCGAAACGTACAAAAAAATCGTGAATAATGTGTAAATAGTGTCTGTATAAAAGGTTTTATAAGGTATATTTGAATAATGACATATGATTTAAAAGATTTAATATAGAGCGAATGATTGAGTCTGATTTTAACACAAATCGCACGTAATAAAGCTTTACTGTTGATAATCGATTGCTACAATCATCCTGTTGACCAAGAAAAAAGGGGATGATTGTTATTTTTAAGATGATCAAAAAACATCAATGGAACCACCTTCAAGTTACAATTACAGCAGGTACACTGGCTGTTTCATTATTGCTAGGTCTTTCGGGAGGAACTGTCAGTGCAGCAACCAAAGAACAGCCAGAGATTCGTGCCAAAAATGTAATCATGCTGATTCCAGATGGTATGAGTATGGATGGTACTACGTTAACTCGCTGGTATAACGGAGGCAAAGCATTAGCACTGGATGAAATGGCAAGTGGACTTGTGCGTACATATTCTGCGGATGCGGCGATTGCCGATTCAGCTCCAGCAGGAACTGCTTTTGCAACAGGATTCAAATCACATACCGGTTATGTAGGCGTATTGCCTGATCAAAATACAATGCCAGGGCTTCCCAAATTAGCACCTGGTGATGCTAAAAAGCCTGTTGCTAATATTGTAGAAGCCGCACGATTGGCAGGGAAATCCACAGGTATTATCGCCACTTCTGAGATTATGCATGCGACTCCAGCAGACTTCAGTGCTCACTATCCAGATCGTAGCAATTATGATGCACTGAGCGAACAGCAAGTGTATGCAGGTATGGATGTGGTGCTTGGTGGTGGAGCGACGTACTTTACACCAGCAGGTCGTGAAGATGGTGAGGATTTGACTAAAGTGATTGCGAATTCTGGCTACAATATCGTTAAAAATACAGCAGAATTGAAAGCTTCCACGTCAGGCAAATTATGGGGCATGTTCGCAGACAAAGCGATGGCGAACGATATGGATCGTGATCCTGTGAAGCAACCGAGTATTGCTGAAATGACAGACAAAGCGATTCAAGTACTTTCCCAAAATGAAGAAGGATTCTTCTTGATGGTAGAAGGTAGTAAAGTCGATTGGGCCGCTCATGCGAATGATCCGATCGGGATTATTAGTGAAGTCAATGCGTTTGATGATGCGGTTGCCAAAGCACTTGCATTTGCCAAAGCCGATCAGAATACACTCGTGATTGCAGCGACCGATCATGGTAACGGCGGAATTACGATTGGTGATGCAGGCACAACAGGAACGTATGACGAAGAACCTTTGTCTACTTTTATCGCTCCTTTGAAAAAAGCGAAAGCGACAGGAGAAGGCTTGGAATCTAAGTTCAATAGTAAACGTACCAATATCAAAGCAGTCATGAAACAATACTACGGGATCACTGATCTCACAGCAGAAGAAATCGCTACGATCAAAGCAGCAGAAAAAGGTAAAATGAATTATGCTGTAGGTCCAATGATTAGCAAACGTGCTCATATCGGCTGGACAACAGGCGGTCATACAGGTGGCGAAGTGGCTCTGTATTCGTATGCACCGGGCGGAGTACAATTAACAGGTGTTGTTGAAAATAGCGACATCGCAGGTTATATGGCTTCTGCATTGCAAGTGGATCTGGCTAACATATCGAAACAATTATTTGTTCCTGCCAAAACGGCATTTGCTGCTAAAGGCGCTACCGTCAAATGGGATGCTACGGATGCGCGTAACCCGGTTGTCGTAGTAACCAAAGGAAATGATACCTTACGCTTGCCTGTATTTAAAAATACAGCAGACTGGAACGGCAAAACGGTGAAGCTCAAAGGAAATGTAATTCATAATGGTGTACAGACATATGTACCGCAAGATGCTGTTGATTTATTTTCATAAGTGATACCCAACAAAAAGTCATATCTCTTATGAAGAGATATGACTTTTTTACGTTAATTATGATATACTCCAAATAACAACAGAATAGCAGAGATAGGCGGTCGGCTAATCTCCTTTGTAATCAGACTTTTGTAACTAATGATGTTGCAAGTTTGAAAGGAGGTGATGCTTGTGGAGGTTAAAGATACACTCACATTAATGATTCAGTTCGGTATATTTATTGTTACATTACTGGGCTTAGTTGTTAGTATAGCTATGGCAATTAACCAAAACAAAAAGAAATAGACCGCCTTCCCCAAGGTATGGGTCTATTTCTTTTGTACGTAGATCACTATGTTGGAGTTGCTGACCGCTCTTCAATGCGGGTCTGTTGCCAGATTGTGCAGGTGCTACCAACATCTGTACAATCTTTTTTTATACTTTGATTATACGCTTTGTTTGTTAGGGGTTCAAGCCATTTATTGAAAATAATACTTTTTTACGTATGCAGAATAGGGATACAAACTACATTAAAATATATTATGATGAAGAACTTCCAATATCATGCTTTTCAGACAACACGTTGTGATCAGCTAATAGTTCAATTAACTCTTTGGCATTAGGAGTCGCATCGCCAGCAGAGTTGTTGTTGAACACGACATAGACATGTTCTGACTGATTTTGAATCTCTAGCAGTCGATCCCGCCATTCGGTTAATTCTTCTGTGCTGTACTTATACAGATATCTGAGCTTGCGCCAGTTAGGATCACTGCTCTTATGCCAACCATCTACATTGCGTCCATGCATACGTACATAGGTCGCTTGCTTCGAGGTGGCTGCTGTAATGATCGGAATCGAGCCCATGCCAGCTTGCGGTTCATCGACAATCGTATGAATCCAATCTTCTTTACGCATAAAGTCCAGTGTCTTTTCTCGGAATTCGGGCATATACCAAGTCTGATTACGGAATTCTAAAGCACAAGGAATATCACCCATTAATTCCCGCGTTTCGCGTAGCGTATCTACATTTTCCCGATTACATTCAAACCACGGTGGGTATTGAAATAACGCCATCCTTAACTTCCCTGCATCAATCGCAGGTTGCAAAGACACATGGAATGCTTGGAACATTTCTTCTTTCGTATCGAAATAATTCTTTTTCCCTCGTAAATGTCCGGTCATGCCTTGATACGCTTTAAATACAAACCCAAAATGATCTGGCGTTTGTTCGACCCATTTGGTTACATTTTTGACAGGTTGAACTGCATAAAATGAACTGTCTATTTCAACGATAGGGAAATGTTCACTATACGTAGGTAATCGTTCAGGTGCTTTGATTTTGCCATAGAGTTCAGGATGATCTCCAAATCCTGTAAGTCCGATTTCAATCACAATCGTCATCCTCCTGTCTGTACGCTTGATGTTGTTCTATGTATATAAACGAATCAAAGTCGTTGTTAAACAAATAGAGACTCTAATGCTATCTATAAATAGTTAAAAAATACATAATAAGTTATATTTTTTCGTTATTTAATTAATAAAGTGAATGTTATAAATGAAAACCTATAATTATACAATTTATTTTAGATTTAGGATAAAATTTGATACTTTTTCTAGTCGATATCGTTTACACTGAGATAAAGTGAAAGGTTACGAAATGTATACATCATAAGGCAAGTAACAGGCAGTAAACACACTTTCAAATATGAGAAACGTAGGGGATGAATTAGTGGGGATAACGTTAAGTAAAAAAGTAATTATGGTGTGGATGATTATCGTTTTAGTCATCAGTAGTGTTCCAGCCCAGCTTGGAATCAATCAAAGTGCACATGCAGCTGCAACAATCCCTTATGTAGGAGAAATCCAATTATTCCCTTATGACCGGGCTCCAAAAGGTTGGGTGTATGCAGCGGGACAATCATTACCAATTAATCAAAATTCAGCTTTATTCGCTTTGCTCGGTACAACATTTGGTGGAGATGGGCGGACGACCTTCCAAGTACCCAACTTAACAGGCAAAGCACCCGTAGGAATGGGCTATTATATCGCACTAAATGGTCTTTTTCCAAGTCGTGATGAAGGTCTAAGTGGATCATCTAATTCCACATTAGGTGAAGTGAGACTTTTCCCTTATTATTTTGTTCCAACAGGTTGGAAAGCTCTACAAGGGCAAACGCTATCTATTCAATCCTATACTGATTTGTATAATATGATCGGTACAAAATTTGGTGGAGATGCAACGAATACTTTCCAATTGCCGGTGCTTACGGATCTAATACCCAATGTAAAGTATGCTATATCTACAGATCCTTCATTTCAAGCCGAAAATGGTACAGGTGATGAATATGTAGGAGAAGTTATTCCCTACCTCGTACCTGTAGTTGGTAATAATTTATTATCTGCAACAGGCAATCTTTTATCTATGAATCAGAATAATGTATTATATTCTCTTTTAGAGTACCGATTTGGTGGTAATAATCAGACTGTATTTGCCGTGCCTGATTTAAGAGGTTATCAAGCACAATTAAATTATTATATAGTTCCAGAAGGCCTGTATCCTTCACTGACAACAGACCAGCCTCAGCCGGTCGTTAATAATGACTCTTACTCTGTGTCACAAAATAAGAGTCAGACCGGAAATGTATTAACAAATGATCAAAATGTTATCAGTGTAGGTCTTCAGCAACCACCTGCACATGGACAAGTGACAATGTCTCCAAATGGATCTTTTGTATATACACCCACTATTGGTTATGTAGGAAATGATTCCTTTCTTTATACAGGTGCGAATGCAAGTAGTGGTAGACAAGCACGAGTAGATATTACAGTGTTACAAGGATATACTCCAGTTATTGATGGAGTCACGAACAACAGTGTATACGCAAATACGGTTACACCGACTTTTAATGAAGGGACAGCCACATTAAATGGGGTTAACTTTGGCAAAGGTACGTCTATAACTACGGACGGTATATATACTCTTATTGTTACGAATGAAATAGGTAGTACTACCGTGAAATTCACAATAGATCAGACCAAGCCTGTTATTACCGGTGTAGCCTCTAATATGTCCTATTCTACGGCTCCTCAGATTCAATTCAATGAAGGAACAGCCACATTAGATAACATCGCTTTTAATAATGGAGATACAGTAAGTACCGAAGGAGATCATACATTAGTCGTAACTGATCTTGCAGGTAACCAAACCACGATCACCTTTAAAGTCTATTTTAAACGTACACTGACCTTTAATAGTGACGGCGGCTCAGCGATTGCTGATATGGCAGTTGATTATCAAAGTCTAGCTTCTGCGCCTTCTGATCCGACCAAATCAGGATACACATTTATTGGATGGTATACGGATGAAGCCAAAACAAAGCCTTTTTCTTTTACTACTACACCAATCAATACAGATATCACTTTATATGCTAAATGGTCAGTCAATGCGTATAAGCTCTCTTTTGAGACTAACGGCGGAACAGTCGTAACCGATCAAATGATCAATTATAAAGAATTAGCGATACCACCTGTAGCACCTGAACGTACAGGATATACTTTTGCAGGCTGGTATACAGATAATCAACTTCAATCGGTATTTGATTTTACAAGTATGCCGATCACGACGGATATGATCTTGTATGCAAAATGGCTTATTAAGCCGTATACAGCTACATTTGATACCGATGGTGGATCACTGATTAGCGATCAACTGGTGAATTATCAATCATTAGTGAAATCGCCTACCGATCCAATCAAGTCAGGCTATACCTTTGCAGGTTGGTATAGTGATGCAGCTCGAACAACATTGTACGATTGGAATACAGCGATAACCGACAATATCACTTTGTACGGTAAATGGAGCAAAAATGCGTATACTGTAAGCTTTGATACGTATGGAGGCAGTGCTGTAGCGAATATCAATGTGGATTATGGAGACAGGATCATCGCTCCTGCTTCTCCAACTAAATTTGGATATGCTTTTGTTGGCTGGTATACCGACGCTACATTAACAACGTTATTCGATTTCGGTCAGACACCAATTACGTCGAATATGACATTGTATGCAGACTGGTCAGATCAGGTCTATACAGTTAGTTTCAATACCTATGGTGGATCTACGATCGATGATATTTTTGTCAATCACGGAGGTAAAATCACAGCTCCTACATCGCCGACTCGTTCAGGATACACCTTTGTGAATTGGTATCTGGATAATGCTTTGACGATCCCGTTCGATTTTGATACAACAGCGATCAATTCCAATATCATGTTACAAGCGAAATGGAAAAAGAAAGAAGATTCGACTTCTAATAGTACAGGTTCAGGTGGAACTTCAGTACCGGACAAAGAAGTGTCTACCAATGGGCTATTACTCTTAACTAAAGATCAAGCAGGTGAAGTAAGCTTAGATAACGATATTTCTATTCGTATTCCAGTAGGTTCGATTAATCAACCATTGAATCTTTCGATTGTTCCGATTGCAGAGCCTGCTAATTTAATGACCAATCTGAATACATTAGTCAGTCGTGTCTATGAACTTAATAAAAATTTCACTCAAAATTTCAGCATACCGATTACATTAACATTCGCCTTTAATTCAGCGATGGTACAGCCTAATCAGCAAGTCGGGGTATTCTATTTTGATGAAAATCAGAAAATCTGGATATCGACAGGCAACTCTCAAGTAAATGGTAATCAAATCAGTACACAGGTGGATCATTTCACGAAATATGCAGTATTTGTTTCTAACGTATCCGAATCGGTAACGCCTGTTGTACCCCCGGTGACCGAGCCTGTGGCAGTACCTACAGCGACTGCATTAACAGATATCCAAGGTCATTGGGCAGAAATGATGATTCAACAAGCAGTCAGTGAAGGGCTTGTGAAAGGCTATACTGATGGTACGTTTAAGCCAGGTGCACCGGTTACGCGTGCTGAATTTATGGTGATGATCATGAATGGATTGTCTACTAGTCAAGATGAGGCAGTATTATCATTTAGCGATCAGAACTCTATAGGTTCGTGGGCAAAATCAGCGATTGCGCGTGCGGTACAAGCTGGATTTATTCAAGGGGATGCTAAAGGCACATTCCGTCCGAATGCTCCGGTAACACGGGCAGAAATGGCTGTGATCGTATCAAAAGTATTGCAGTTGAATATCAATAGTCAGGCTACACCTTCTTTTGCTGATGGAGCGAAGATTCCGAAGTGGGCTCAAGCTGCTGTTGTAGCTATGCAACAATCTCAATTGTTATCCGGTAAAGGCAATAATACATTTGCAGCAACAGATGCAACTACAAGAGCAGAAGCTGTCAAAGTATTGCTAAGTATGCGTCAATATCAAAAATAAGCACAGATCAGAAACAGTGAGTTCTCTCGCTGTTTCTTTATTTTTGTAGGTTACTGATAGTTTTTCATCACAATGGGTAAATAACATAGGAGCA
Source organism: Paenibacillus sp. PK4536 (assembly GCF_028594455.2). Classification (NCBI taxonomy): domain Bacteria; kingdom Bacillati; phylum Bacillota; class Bacilli; order Caryophanales; family Paenibacillaceae; genus Paenibacillus; species Paenibacillus sp. PK4536. Next base: position 916,422 of record NZ_CP126313.1, on the reverse strand, counting down.
CCACAATTCACATTCCGTACTCAATTTGATTGAAGGAGGATGATTGTAATGACGAATCCAGATATACTTAGTGCAATGAAGAACAGAAGAAGTATTTACGGTATCAGCAAAGAAGCGGTGACTTCAGACGAACGTATTCAAGAGATTGTAGAAGAGGTGGTATTACATACACCATCCGCGTTTAACTCTCAAAGTGCTCGCGTGATCGTTTTACTTGGTGAAAAGCATGATCAATTATGGCAGTTTACAACAGACATTCTAAAAGAAATCGTACCTGCTGATAAATTTGCACCTACACAAGAAAAAATGGATAGTTTCCAAGCAGGATATGGTACGATTCTATTTTTCGAAGATGAGTCTGTTATTCGTGGTATGCAAGAGCAGTTCCAAGCATATCAAGATAACTTCCCGGTATGGTCGCAACAATCTTCCGGTATGCATCAATACCTGATCTGGACATTGCTTGAAGCTGAAGGTTATGGCGCTTCACTACAGCATTATAATCCATTGATTGATGAGAAGATCAAAGCAGAATGGGATATTCCAGAATCATGGAAATTAGTTGCGCAAATGCCATTCGGTAAGCCAACAGCACCAGCAGGTGACAAAGAGTTCAAACCGCTTGAAGAACGCATTCGCATTTTAAAATAATTAGCGGATCATCAGCTAACAGCATAATATAAAAAGCAGGCAACCGATGGATCAGCTCCACGGGTTGCCTGCTTTTTATGTTTACGATCCACTTTTATAATAAGAAAGAAGGTAGGTAGGGGACAGAGAGAATAGACAGCCTACTAAGCCAACTTTTTGCAGTTAAAGTTGTAGTTGAAATGAAGCTTTATCTTGCTCTACACCGTTGATATAGATCGATACATAATGAATACCTGCATAATACTTACGTGTTGTAATCTCTTTGAAGAGATGTTTTTTAGTTAGAAAATGACTACCCGGTGTAAAAGATTTGGCTGTCCATTTGAATCGTTTGGGTACATTTTTACCATTGGCTTTCATATGATGAATTTCGTAATCGATGCGTAGCGATTGATCGGTAGAAGATTCATTCATCAATAAAAAAGAAAACTCTACATATTCGCCCATCATAACTGCTGTAGGTTGAATATGAAAATTGGCAATATGTACGTCTTCACTGGCTACATAACCGAATAACTCCAAAATAGCAGGATGATCTCGCTTGAGTAGCGTCCGGCAACCATGACGTACAATCCAATCGGTATGTGTATCGTGACCGTACCATTCTTTGGCTAGATTAGCGATTCGTTCAGGATGATCTTTAGCCATATCATTGAGATGATTCGCTACACTTTTACGTACATAGAGCGAAGAATCGGTTTTGAGCTGTGTTAAGCGTTCAAGTGTTGGAGATGGGTCTTGAATAAACAAAGGTAACTGAGTCGCCCATGGCAAGCGTGGACGGAATCCTTCACTAGCTAGTCGGCGTAGATGTTCATTATCGCTTATGATCCAACGATCCATCTGGGCTAACATTTGCTTAGGATACCTTATAATAAATGGGCGAACTGCAAATTCAGCACTAGAGTATACTGTAAATATTTCTAGCGCACGTATAGAGATATCCAGATACTCTAACCCATTCAACTCTACATAATCAGGGAAAAATAAATACTCTACTCCACGGCAACTGGGAGCGACTTGGATCAAGATATCTATCGCTTGCTCATAAGGAAGAGGGAGCGCTACAGTGATGGCTTGAGCAATATGGCGTATCCGCTGCTTAAAAGCCAGTTCTTGCCACTGATCATCATAAATCTGCTTGAAAAATACATCGGCATCAAAGGCAGCAGAATGGCTCTGCATACTCTCGACAAAATGTTGTAAAAAAGATTCACTAAAGCGATCTTTAAAGTTTTCCATGGTCTCACTCCATTATTTTTTATTTAGCTATACATATTTAATGTAACTAACCGATAAAATAATATATACTATAATTTAGTTATAAGAAAGAAGGAGAAACCATTGGGAGAATTTTTGGATGTATACAAAGAAAGAAGATCCGCCTCTAAGTTTTTGCCAGATGTTCAAATAACCGAAAAAGAATTAGACGAAATCTTCAATCTTGTTAAGCTTGCACCTTCTGCTTTTAATTTGCAACATGTTCATTATGTAGTGATCAATGATACTGAAGGTAAACATAAAATGTACGAAGCTTCAGGTAAACAATATAAAGTACTTACGTCATCGGCTGTGATTGTAGTCTTAGGAGATACTAAGGCCCATGAGCATACCGCTGAAATCTACGAAGGTATGTTCAATCTCGGGATACTTAGCAAACAAGAATATGATCAGACTGTAGCATCCACAATTCAATTTTATAATGATCGAGGCGATGTTTTTCAAAAAGAAGAAGCGATTCGCAATGCAAGCCTATCAGCAATGGCATTGATGTTGATCGCCAAAGAAAAAGGCTGGGATACCTGTCCGATGATCGGCTTCGATCCTGTACAAGTAGCGACTGAACTTCATTTGCCTGATACGTATGTACCGGTTATGATGATGACAATCGGCAAAGAAGACACCGCTAGTCAACGCCCACGAGGTTATCGCAAGCCTGTAGCTGAATTTGTAAGTTATCATTCTTTTCAATCTTAATCATATAACGTATGCATAATATATAAACATATAAAAAGCGGAATATACTTTCTTCTGAATAAGAAGAGTATATTCCGCTTTTAGGTGATACATGATATCTGCTTAAAAATTAGTGAGTCGGTGTAGGTTCGTTATCATTGGAATCTTCAGAACCACGATCTACCACTACAGTTCCTTCTAATTCTTCGCCTTCCGGTACAGCGACACAATGTTCTTCTTCAGCATCATTTTCATGATCGATATCCAGTTCAGGCAATGCCCATACCGATACACTACCACCATTTACAAAGAAAGTTGCCCAACCATCTTCTTCAATCGTAATATGGTCTTCACGAGCATTGGTCATGTCTACCCAGATCTCACCAGCATGTTCTTCACCGATAAACATCCGTTTTTCGCCACCATCGCTATTAGACATCACGACTGCACAGCCGGAACGTTCGATTTCTTCGATACCTTTACGTACCCAACCGATAATATTGGCATCATCGAAATAATCATCTTGTTCACCATAAGCTTTGTTATAACGAGAATATAACAAGCAATCCAGCATATCTTTTTTACCTTCTACAGGGTGTTCGCCACCGATTCCGAAATAATCACCATAGAATACACAAGGATATCCATCTTTACGTAACAAGATTAATGAATACGCTAATGGCTTGAACCAATCTTCAATCCAAGATTCCAACGCTTCATTCGGCTGAGAATCATGATTATCGACAAAAGTTACAGCATGAGTAGGGTGAGTCTGTACTAATGTATCGTTGAAAATCGTTGAAAGATCAAAAGCCGCTCCAGATTGAGAAGCTTCATGTAATTTGTAATGTAGCGATACATCAAATAGATCAATCTGATAATCAACCGTATCCAAGAACTCCTGACAAGCGGCTAATTCAGGATTCCAGAACTCGCCTACAATATAGAAATCTTGTCCACGTTTGTTGATCATTTCACCTACAAATTCACGTAAAAATTCATAGTTAATATGTTTAATTGCATCCAGACGGAAGCCATCACAACGGGTGGTGTCGATCATCCATTTACCCCAATTGATCATTTCTTCACGTACTTCTGGAACATTATAATCTATATTGGCAAACATCAAATAATCATAGTTACCAAACTCATTATCTACATTTTCATTCCATTGCTTGCCTTCATTGGCAATACGAAAAATACCGGTACGTTCTTCGCGAGCATCGTAATCGGTACCATTGAAATGATGGTAGTTCCATTTGAAAGCAGAGTATTCTTCGCCACGACCAGGGAATGTAAATTTCGTCCAACCTTCAATTTCAAAAGGCTCCGAAATTTCTTCTGTACGGTTATTGGGATCAACTTCAATCACGTGGAATGCTTCTGTTTCATCTGCGCCTGCTTTGTGATTCATAACAAGGTCAGTATATACATTAATTCCAAGACGGTGACAGGTTGCAATTGCATCTAGCAATTCCTTTTTGGTACCGTATTTGGTGCGTACCGATTCTTTTTGATCAAATTCCCCTAAATCATATAGATCATATACACCGTATCCTGTATCTTGCGGTGTATGCCCTTTAGTTACCGGTGGAATCCATACCGTTCCGATTCCTGCTTTTTTAAGGTCTTTTGCTGTCTCCTGCAATCTTTTCCAGTGTGAACCATCAGCCTCGACATGCCATTCAAAAAATTGCATCATTGTTACATTGCGACTCATCTATTATTACCCCCTTGATCTTTTCAAGCGAACGACCTGCCACCGGAGGAAGAAGAGAGACCATAACTCTCAAAGGTACCAATCTCGGCGTAGACTGCGTACGGCTGTGAAAAACATTACCCATTTAGTTACAGATGTTAAACGTAGTAAAGTATAGGCTATGACTATAATGTAGAAGACTTCGCTGTTATAACAGACTGTGAAGGCTGTATATGAAGAAATATGGCTGTATTTAGCTTTTTTTATAAACATAATCTTTTATAGACATCAATATATGTTTTATCCAAATTCAAAAATGATAACGATTACAATATGATGTGCTTATTATTTACCCTTATCGTTAATAGAGGATAAGACATGTGTTACCACCGATTGAATATACAAAAAGCCTTGAAATCAATCTTCAAGGCTTTCTGTGTATGATGATATTCACGAAAACTATACGTGATTAAATTTAATTATACTTCTTCGACTTCAAAGCCCGCTTGTTTCCATGCTGCTGTTCCGCCATCGATATAAGCGACATCTGTAAAGCCCATTTCTTTCAAAAGGTAGGCACCAAGAGCAGCTTGTCCACCTGCACCACAAGTAACCAAAACAGGACGTGAACGATCAGACAAACGACCATCACGCAATTCTTCTGGTAATTGTAGATCAGCACGGATTGGCAACATGCCCAAAGAGATATTAGCGCTACTTGGAATTAATCCACAAGCACCTACGTCTTTAGCATCCTGTACATCAATAACAAATGTTTCAGGGTTCTCATTGATTTTTTTGCGTGCTTCTTCAGAAGTTACACCAGGTACACTGTTACGTGCTTTGGTTACCAAATCTGTAAATGTTAATGCCATGGTTCATCGACCTCCAGTTAGATAGTATAAGAGCCATTATTGCATGTGTAGTTTACCACAATGTAACAATCATATTCATCTATGATTAGTTCAATTTCTCACCAGCAAGTACTTTTTGGATATCACTTTCAACTTCTGCTGGATCAAGACGTGATGGATATTGTTTAACCACATTACCCTTTTGATCAACCAAAAACTTAGCAAAATTCCATTCGATCTCCCCAGTACGAGAAGGTGCAGGAGCTTCATTCACTAGATATTGGAACAATGGATGAGCTGTCTCACCGATCACATCTACTTTGGAGAACAATGGGAAGCTAACATTGTAGTTGACCTGACAAAATGATTTGATGTCTTCTTCTGTTCCTGGCTCTTGTCCTTTGAATTGGTTACAAGGGAAACCAAGCACTTTGAATCCTTGTTCATTATAAGTATTGTATAATTTTTGCAGACCTTCATATTGAGGAGTTAGACCGCAACCACTTGCTGTGTTTACGATAAGGAGTACATCCCCATTGTAATCGGCAAGAGACTTTTCTTCTTTATCAATCGTTGTTGCTGAATAATCGTATACTGACATTCTATTCCATCTCCTTTAAAAATGATTTTGCAAAATTTAATTTTTAAAAATGTATACTTTAATTGTAACGGATTCATTTTAAATGTCAATGTCCAACTTGATCATCTTCATGTAAACTGTAGAGAAACAAAAGGTCTAATATCTTCCCATTAACCATGTTTTCTACACATACCATAAGCGAAAAGGGGTTGTAAATAATGAAACTGTTATTGTCTGGATTTGAGCCGTTTGGCGGTCATACGATTAATCCTACGCAATCTTTAGTACAAGCGATGGAAGATCATTCGTTTACCGATATTTCGTTAGAACTGCATACGATATTGTTACCTGTACATTATGATGAGTGTGTAGAGTTACTGCTTGCTGAAGTAGAACGTTTTCAGCCGGATATTATTATCGCTTGTGGACTTGCAGCCGGACGTACCGCAGTCAATCTGGAGCGTATTGCTGTTAATATCAAAGATATTGAAGCTTCGAGCTATGGAGATAATCGCAATGAACGTCCGCAAGATGTACCGATTCGAGCCAATGGACCGGACGGATTATTTTCAACGTTACCGATTCGTCAAATAACAGATCGATTGATTGAAAATGGTATCCCAGCCGTGATCTCCAATACCGCAGGGACGTTTATCTGCAACAACGTGATGTATGGTGTTCTCGATTATGTGAAGCAATCCAGTCCGGGTGTACTCGCAGGATTTGTGCATTTTCCAGCGTCTACCGAAATGGCACTTCACAAGCCAAGCTTACCAACACTACCTATCAATCTTATGTCACGTGCTCTTCAGTTAATTATACGTACCACTGTAGAGCAATTGCAAAAAGACAACTAAAGTCTGGTGCTTTTGGTCATGGCTTTGAAAATAGAGTAAACCAAAAACCTCTTACTTTGGCGAGTTGCCGATATAAGAGGTTTTTGGTTTAGATTAGGTCTGTGTAACACGTGAACGTTGACGGATACGCCAGCGATAGATCCAAATGATGATCGCCCATAAAACACTGACCAGCATAATAGGAAACATCAGTAACAATGGAATATCGATCAATGCACCGACACGATCAGGATGTGTTAATTGATAAATGTAACCGGGGAGAAGTGCGCTCAACCCCAAGACCAACAGAATCGTTGTGCCGATCCAGCTTTTACGAGAAAAGCGTGAACCTGTCAAAATCACAAATAACAATATCAGTAATTCAATGAACCAGACCAAGCGAAATAAAGGATCAGAAAATACGGTTGCTGGATTTAACCATCCCATAGATTATTGCACCACCGTTTCTATTCGAACGTGATTACAATTTTGCCTTTAGCATGATGAGTTGCACTTAATTCATGAGCTTCTTGTAGTCCTTTTTCAGAGAAAGGAATTTCAGTGCCTACGATTGCTTTAAGCTTGCCTTCAGCCATCAATAAACCTAGCTTTTGCAATTGCTCGCCATTAGGTTCTAACCAGATCGACTTAGCAGTCACATCGTATTGTGCTTTTAACTTCTCATCCGGTTCACCTACGATAGAAATTAAGCGTCCAGTGCCCGGTTTGAGTACTTTGAAGCTATCTGCTTGAATCTTATCGCCCATGGTATCAAATACCAAATCAATATCGGACAAGACTTCGGAAAAGTCTGTCGATTTGTAATCGATCACTTCATCTGCACCTAGAGATGTGGCGAACTCTTTGTTTTTCTCACTAGCTGTAGTGATGACATGTGCACCTGCATTTTTGGCAAGTTGAATCGCTAGACTTCCTACGCCACCTGCACCTGCATGAATCAATACTTTTTCACCAGCTTGCAATTGTCCATGATCGAACAGTGCTTGCCATGCAGTAAGTCCAGCGAGTGGAATAGAAGCGGCTTCTTGGAAAGTCAGACTCACAGGCAACGCTGCTAATAAATGATCATCCACAAGCGTATATTCTGCATAGGTTCCAAAACGTGTTGTTTCCGGACGAGCAAATACTTCGTCTCCTATTTTCCACTCCGTTACCGCAGAACCGACTTCTGTAATTACACCAGCAGCATCCCATCCCAAAATAATCGGGAACTCCCAATCCATCATCTGTTTTAAATAACCTGCACGTAATTTCCAATCGATCGGGTTGATCGAAGTTGCTTTTAATTTGACGACGACTTGATGTTCTCCGGGTACAGGATCAGGAACATTCATTTCTTTCAGTTCTTCTTTTTCACCGTATTGTTCGATAACAACTGCTTTCATAAGTATTCCTCCTCGTAGGCTATGTCTCTATAGTTAACATACACCAAATCAAACATATTGAATAATTAGCAAAAATACTGAATTTTTTTGTTTCAAAACCAACATTTCTGGATCCTTTCAACCGTTATATAGAGTAGGACATGCACAAAATTTGCACAAAGATGCAATATCCGCTTTACATAGACACAAGATATTAGAAGACGAAGGAGCCGTTATGAAAAAACAATGGCTAGTGCCCTTAATCGTACTATTGCTAATCGCTGCGCCTGTATACGGATTTATCCGGCAATATCTTGTCGATAAAATAGATCATCCTGTCGCACAACATGGAGTTATAGATTTACGCCAATGGGATTATAGTACCAACGGTACTGTGTCGCTAAATGGCGAATGGGATATCTATCCCTCTGTATTTCTGAACCCTCAAGATTTTCAAAATGGAGCATCAGCGACAGTAAATATTCCCGCGCAACCGATTCAAGTCCCTCAATCGTGGAATAAAGTCATGCAAAAAAACGGTAGCTCTGCTTTTGGATATGCTACTTACCATTTGCGTATTCTGGTAGGAGATCAGCAACAAGCAGAACGTTTATACGGGATTCATGTCAAAAATATTCGTACTGCTCATCGCATCTTTATTAATGGACAACGGGTAGGTTCCAGTGGAACACCTGGCACAACAGCGGCAACAACAGTCCCTAACAATGTGCCTTATAACACATGGGTTCCTATCGATGGCAATACTGTTGATCTGGTTGTACAAGTATCGAATTATAGTTATTCCTCTGGTGGTATCGCTTATCCGATTAACTTTGGCGATATGACTGCTATTACAAAAGAACGTGAAATTTCTATTATTAGCGATATCGCTGTCATGGGGGGCTTTTTACTTCCGGGTCTGTATGTATTGATTTTGTATCAGATGCGACGCAAAGATCAGACCTTACTTTATCTTGGATTTTTCTGTATTGCTGCTTTTCTACATGTATTAACTCACGGAGAAAAGTTGTTCAGTATGATATCGCCAGAACTGTCGTATGAACTGGTGTTACGTGTTCAACTGGGTTGTTCGGTGATTTTCTATTATTGTTTGCTGTTTTATGTGAGTAAATCTTTGCCTAATGTAGCGTATGTGCTTGTGTTACGTAGTTATCGGATCATGAGCATTGTTTTACTAGCGATGAGTATGTTTACACCGACTTCCTTTTTCACGCAAATAGATCAAATCTGGTTCCTCTGTAATCTACTAACGATTGCGTATGTAATCTATATCGTAGTCAGAGCAGTGATCAAGAAGCAACCGCATAGTCAGTCGATGCTTCTAAGTGTGCATAGTCTGGCGGTGGTCGCTATTATCAGTATCATTAGCTTGCGCGGAATTATAGATAATACAGCTATTATTCCTATCGAAGTACTATTTTTTGTGATTACACAGTGTCTGATGATCGGTCGACAATTTGCCCTTTCTTTTCAGCAAATTGAAAATCTATCTCAGCAATTACTGACATTAGATGAATTGAAAAATGAATTTATTGCAAATACTTCGCATGCGCTTCGTACACCGCTGCATGGCATGATTAATATGACCGAATCACTGATCGAAGGAGCCGCAGGGCCTCTGGAAGATAAGCAAGTCGATCAATTGATAGTGGTATCGTCGACAGGGCATAAGCTTGCCGCATTGATCAATGATATTTTGGATTATTCCAAATTGAAAAATGGTGATCTTTTACTGGATCGCAAAGCGGTTAATCTACGAACTGTTGCTGAATCGGTGCTGGAGATTGTTAGTTATACGGCCGCAGGACGGCAGATTGTATTTATCCAAGAATGGCCTGAATATGTGCCTCCTTTATATACCGATGAAGATCGGTTAAGTCAGATTCTTTATAATTTGCTCGGCAATGCTGTGAAATTTACAGAGCAAGGTGAGATACGTTTTATTGTTGAGGTCGGTGCCGGGCATGTTACGTTTGCTGTAGTCGATACAGGAATAGGAATCGAAGCAGATCGGTATGAAGATATTTTCAAATCGTTCGAACAAGGCTTAGGGCTATCCGAGCAAAGTTACGCAGGTACAGGGCTTGGACTTAGTATTACCAAAAAGTTAGTGGAATTAAATGATGGGCAGATCACGGTAGAATCGGTTCTTGGTCAAGGATCTACATTTACAGTTACATTGCCTACTGCCGATGTACCGGTGACCAAAGAAATGATAACTACTGTTCAACCGATGACCCCTCAACCTGAAGTGAAACAGTCTATTTCGAAAAGCAAACCCGTACTCCAACGTGAGAAAGAGCCATTGATCAATAAAGAGGATGAGCTATCTCATTCACATCATACTCAAGTGATCTTGATCGTAGATGATGATCCGGTGAACTTACGGGTGTTGAATAACATTTTATCGTTACAACAATATGTAGTGATCGAAGCGCAAAGTGGGAAAGCGGCACTGGATAAATTACGATATCATCCGAAGATTGATCTGATGATTACCGATTGGATGATGCCCGGGATGTCTGGATTGGAACTGTGTCGCCAAGTTCGTCAACGATACTCCTTATCCGAACTACCGATATTGATGTTAACCGCACGCAGTCGTCCTGAAGATATTCAGAATGGATTTGCCGCAGGGGTTAATGATTTTCTAGGTAAGCCTGTTCATGCGATTGAACTAAGAGCACGTGTGAATACTTTATTAGAACTGAAGTCTTCAGTGCAGACTGTATTGCGTACCGAAATGGCATTTTTGCAAGCACAGATCAAGCCGCATTTCTTATATAATGCGCTGAATACGATTATTGCGATGTGTTCGATCGATCCGGATCAAGCCTCAGAGTTGCTAATTGAGCTTAGTCAATATTTACGGCGAAGTTTTGATTTTCAGAATCGAGATCAGTTAACGACTTTAAATAAAGAAATTGAATTGATTCAGTCTTATCTATCGCTTGAAAAAGCACGGTTTGATGAACGTTTGCAGATTGTATGGGATGTGGATCGTGAACTAGGGCAGATGATTCCACCGCTCAGTATCCAACCCCTTGTTGAAAATGCAGTACGTCATGGACTGATGAACAAAGCAGTAGGAGGGATATTAACTATCTCTATTCAAGAACAACAGAATAATCTACTTGTCCGTATTCAAGATGACGGTATAGGGATGGCACCTGAGAAGATTCCTGCTTTATTAGCAGGAGAATCTACATCAGCCAATAGCGGTGTCGGGGTGATCAATATTCACAAACGACTACTAGCGATGTATGGTCAAGGGCTTCATATTGAAAGCACAGTCGGCAAAGGAACAACGATAAGCTTTACGATTCCGGGAGGTGAAGTAAGCGCATGAGAGCCATTTTGATTGATGATGAGAAGCCGGCGTTGTTACATTTGGAAAAACTATTAAACAAAGATGGAAATATTGAAGTGGTCGGCAAATACACATTTGCTCAAGCTGGTATTGATCACCTGAAGAAAGATAAAACAGATATTGTTTTTCTTGATATCGGTATGCCTGAGATTAACGGTTTAGAAGCGGCTGAATATATTCAACAGATCGATCAGGAGATCAAAATTATTTATATTACAGCTTATTCGGAATATGCTTTAGAAGCTTTTGAATTGAATGCACTGGATTATATTTTGAAGCCGATTGTACCGGTTCGTTTCCAGAAGACACTAGAACGTATTCGTCATTCTATTCCTGTACCCCAAGCGCAGGAACCTCAGCAAGTTGAAGATGTTGTCAAAGTATTATGCTTTAAGCGACTTACTTTACAAGATGGACAACATGATGGCAAAAAGCTGAAATGGCGCACGATGAAAGCACAAGAACTGTTTGCATTTTTGCTACATAATAAAGGCGAATGGGTCTCCAAAGAAAAAATCATCGATGCGTTATGGCCGGAATATACAGAGGAAAAAGCGACGACTCATTTGCATACATCGGTCTATCAGATTCGCAAGTTGCTCAAAGAATGGGGCATTACGACCAAGTTAGAATATGCGCAAGAAGGGTACCGTTTGAATCAAGAAGGCATTATGAATGATGTAGATCGCTTTGAAGCAGGTATTCAAGCAGACAAAGATTATGCAGAAGATTGTTATCATCAAAATGATCACTTGTTATCGTTATATCGAGGGGATTATTTAGAAGAACATGATTATCCATGGGCAAGTATTCGCCGTCAAAATCTACTGCATGCGTATATGAATTTGCTGTTTACTACTGCTCAATATGAGATTACTCATCACCGGGAACAGCAAGCGATTCAGCGTTTATTAGGAGCATGGCAGAAAGATCCATATTCTGAAGAAATCTGCCGCTTATTGATGACAGCTTATGCAAGTATTGGTCATCACGCATTATTAGCGAGTTGTTATCGAGGGTTTGTGAATTTGCTTCGAGAAGACTTGGGTATTGAACCTGAAAAAGAAACTGTCCGGTTATACCAACGACTTCATCAATAGAATGATTCAAGAAATACGGATGTACAGAAAAGAGTAGGGGGTTAGCGATGGATCGGTATAAAGGACGTTATGCAGTTCGCTATTCGGTGTACGCCTGTTGTGTCAGTCTGTTGATGATCATGGCATGGGGATGGGGCGGAGTGAAATCGGCTGAAGCAGAAGATACCTTAGGATGGGATAGCTTGTTATCACCTGTTGTACTTGCAGGATCGTCTGTGGATCTACAGAGTGTTGATGTTAATGTGCTTGCAGGTTGGTTAACAGGAACGACTCCTTTGATCGAATACAGTCTAGATTCTACGGATGGAATCAATGGTCACTGGATTCAAGCTGATGATATAGTGACGCCTATACGGTGGCAACCGGGTTACCTCTATATTCGAGAGCAAGCCGATCCGACAAATAACCGCTTATTAGCTGTGATTCAGTTAGGTAGAGAGGGTACGTATCTATTTGCTGATCCAACAGCAAGCTTGATGATCCCTACGACTCATCCATCCATCTCAGATAGTGTAGTCGGGTCAGCTGATCCTATAATAAATTCTAAGACCACTCCGCTTGATGATTCCGATACTGACCCAACAGCTATTCATCCACTGACAACGATCCAATCAGACCCATCAGGTACCACTTCTATCCAGATCAATAACGATGTAGCGATTGAGCAACTCACCGCTAATAGCGAGCATACATTGACGATTCCAGTGACAAGTAATCATTCATCGATGCAGATACCGATCGAAGGTTCGTTACTACAAGCATTATACGATCAAAAAGGAACGATCATGATTGTCTGTCCGCAAGTCACCTATACATTACCAATCGCTATGTTAGAACCGCAAAAGGTAATACAGTCTTTTGCAAAGCCACCTGTATCGATGACCTCAATCACGTTGACGATTCAGATAAAGACACCATCCAATAGTGATATAGCATCTCTGCAATCACTATTGAATCTACAACAAATCAATATCGTCGGCTCGCCTGTAAGTGTACAATTACAAGCTTCATATGATGGACAGACCATACCTATTTCTCCGCAAGGCACCGATCAAAGTCTAGAACTTACGATGCCAGTGCCGGTAACAACATCGACAGATTCAATATCGTCCAAGCCCACTACCGCGATAGTATATCAAGCCGATCATTCCATGCATCCTGTACCTACATTGATCTCATCACCGAATGATAGCAGTGCTACAGCACATATTCATGGATGGACTAATGGCATCTATGCACTGGTGTCTCATCATCCATCTTTTACAGATACCGGTTCTCATTGGAGTTCAGCAGATGTGAATGATATGGCTTCTCGACTGATAGTCACAGGTGAAAAAGGGGGAGTATTTGCGCCTGATCGACTGGTGACACGAGCAGAATTTGCGGCGATGATCGTAAGAGCACTAGGATTATCTGCGGAGCCAAGTAAGACCCCTTTCTCGGATGTACATGATTCCGATTGGTATGCAGGTGTGATTGGTAGTGCAAGTAATCATGGGCTGATTGAAGGATACAATGATACGACTTTCCGTCCGAATCAGCAGATTACCCGTGAAGAAGCCAGTGAGATCTTAAGTCATGCGATGAAATTAACAGGATTGAGTACAGCGATCACGACCCGTGAAGCGAATGCACAGCTAAACCCATTTGCCGATCGGAAGCAAGTATCCAACTGGGCAGTACCTGCACTAGCACTATCGGTGAAATATCATATTCTTGAAGGTGTTCAAGGAGCGATTCAGCCGCAAAGCGACGTATCCCGCGCACAAGCGACAGTGATGATTCGCCGATTGTTACAGCAATCCGGTTGGATACAATCCTAAGGTCACACATGTAATAGTAAACATACAAAAAGCCTGATTACTGTAGATATAACTTACAGCGATCAGGCTTTGCTACTTATTACGAATCGACTATAGTGTTGACCCACTTGGCTCGGTACACTTCAGGTGAGCAACCAACCATTTGCTTGAATAGTCGGCTAAAATGAGTTAATTGCTTGAATCCAACCAATCGACTTGCTTCTGTAATCGATAGATCGGCTTGATATTGAAATAACAATGTAGCCTGTGTAATCCGCCGATTGTATAGATATTTGAACACGGTTGTCCCTGTCGATTGCTTGAATACGCTTGCAATATAAGGCTTAGAAAGATGCAGATGATCGGCAATATGATCCAGTGTGATATCGTGCATATAATGAGCTTCGATATAATCAAGGATCGCCTGTGCATATCCTGATTTACCGATACGCTCATAGGTAATATGTTCTTGCTTGCATCGTTCGGCAAGTAAAGACAGTAGATCACACATACGCATCATAAATCGCAGCGATACTTTTTCATTTGCCTGAGGAGCGATCTGTTGAAGAGAAGCCAAAGATTGCTCCCATTCCGCTTGTTGCTCTGGATTCAGAGAAAGACGACAATTACCGATCTGTTCAAAAGGATACAGTAATTCCGTGATATGTTCTGCTTGAATATAATTGTGTAACACCGCCGGATCAAAATGCAAAATTGTACGAATATAAGGCTGATCTGGAGCAGGATGAGGACGGTGTAATGTCATACCATGCATCAATAACACATCGCCTGGGCGTAGATCATAACTGCGATCTCCAATAATATACGTACATACACCTGCATGAAAATAATAAATTTCATAATGCAGATGAGAATGAAATCCATCGACGGTCGGTGGTTGAAAAGGCATTTCCGAGCGATATCCATAAGTGACAGACTGGTCTAAACGCAATGTATTTGGCATCTGCCAGTGTACCTCCTGCAATGGGTCTATAATCTCGACTCCATTGTAACACTGACAGAGAATGCTAGGACAGTCGATTCACTACAGGCGAAGAAGTAAATCCTTGCAAAGGCTCTTTTTGATTCCACGCTTGTTGTTGTGAAAGTAGACATAATTCAGCGGCTTTGAATGCATGCTCTTGTGTCATCGCACGCTCTGTTCGTTCCAATACATCCAATATCAGTTGACCGAAAAAGGGATAACCCACTTTACCTTTTACGTCAAAATGATATTCACCTTCGTGATTAACCAGATACACATGATCTCCTGTAGAATCCCGAGCAATATCTACATATTTACGCAGTTCGATATAACCGTCTGTGCCTAGAATAGTCGTTCGTCCATCTCCCCATGTACTAAGCCCTTCCGGTGTAAACCAATCTACACGCATATACCCTGAAGCTCCGCTATCTCCTAGCAATGAAATTTCTCCGAAGTCTTCTAATTCTGGATATTGAGGGTGATTAAAGTTAGCGACACGACTGTGCTGAATCGATGCATCTGTAGAACCTGTAAAGGTTAAAAATTGTTCAATCTGATGACTTCCAATATCGCACAAAATACCGCCATACCGTTCACGCTCAAAAAACCAGTCCGGTCGCTTGGAAGCTTGTAAGCGATGAGGCCCTGTGCCGATCACCTGTATGACACGTCCGATTGCACCTTGCCCAATCAATTGTTCTGCATAGACAGCACTTTCTACATGCAGACGTTCACTATAATAGACCATATATTTACGTCCGCTACGTTCTGCTTCTAGCCTAGCTTGGGTCAGTTGATCCAGTGTAGTAAATGGCGCTTTATCTGTAAAATAATCTTTGCCTGCTTGCATAACCTGTATCCCCAAAGGCCCTCGATCTGCTGGAATAGCCGCCGCAGCCACCAACACAATATCGTCATCTTGTAAAATATGCTCTAATGTTGGAGCGATAGTTACTTCAGGGAATTGCTTGCGAAATTGTTCGACTTTGAGTGGATCAGGATCATACACCCATTTGACCGAAGCTCCCGCTTGTACCAGTCCTTCACACATTCCATAGATATGCCCGTGATCCAGTGCAGCAACAGCGATCTGAAATTGACCAGGAGCACAGACGATTTGAGATTGATATTCACTTGTTGGTGCATAGAACATGCCGTCTTTGTGGTTCTGACTCATCTCTAAACCTCCTAAATACATAGCTTATACAAAATTATTTATACGTAGCACTTAGATCTGTAGGCAGTTGGTCGGTTACCGCATTACTTTTGGAGATCGAGGAATGTTGTTTACGTTGCTCTAATTCATGTTCAAATTGTTCTTCACTGACAGGCAATGCTACCCAATCATCGATCCATGTAGATAAATACATCGCATTCGATAAGCTCAATCCACGAATCCCTTCTTCCCCGGGAGCAATCAGAGCTGTGCCATACTGAATACTATCGATCCAATTTTGTATAATGCCTGGATGACCGGTCTCCATTCCTTCGATCGGGATCTCACATTTCCAACATTCAGGATGCCCGAACTTGCCTTCATAATGCTTATTAAATTGAGTCTCTGATTCACGTAAGCGCCAAAATGTCAGTGTGTCGTTTTCGATTACGATTTTGCCTTGATCGCCTGTAATTTCAAACCGATTGCTACCCGGATATTCACCTGTGGTAGTAATAAATACAGCGGTTGCGCCATTCTCATATTCGGCATAAGCAGTCACATCATCTTCCACTTCAATATTGCGATACTTACCAAACTGGCAAAATGCTCGAATACGTGTAGGCATCATCCCTGTTGTCCATTGCAATAGATCCAGTTGATGTGGACATTGATTGATCAATACCCCACCGCCTTCACCACTCCATGTCGCACGCCAACCGCCAGAATCGTAATAACTTTGCGACCGATACCAGTTAGTAATAATCCAATTCAGCCGCCTAATCTCGCCCAGTTCACCGGAAGAGATCAAGTCTTTTAATTTGATATAAAGGGGATTGGTACGTTGATTGTACATGATCGAAAAGACACTACCACTTTGAGCAGCGGCTTCATTCATTTCTCGTACTTGTCTTGTGTATACGCCAGCAGGCTTTTCGACTAAGACATGAATACCTGCGCCAAAAGCGAGTGCCGCTTGTCTTGCATGATCATAATGAGGAGTCGCTAGAATGACAGCATCCACCGTACCTGAAGACAACATCTCTTCTGCATTTGTCCAAAAAGCCAGTGTCGGTGATAACTGTTCACTCACCCAATCACGCATCATTTCTCGAATATCGCAGACAGCGACAAGTTCAGCACCCTTGATCGTCCCTGATAATAAAGTGCGGGCATGAGCACTACCCATATTGCCGACTCCAATAATACCTACACGTACGCTAGAATCTGACTGTGTCATTACTGTCCCTCCTTGATATACTGTCCGGCAAGTTCACGGAATGATCCGGCAAAATACTGCAACATCTCGAAGGAATCCAGTTGTCCGCTAAAGTCTTCGACACCTAGATAACCGTCGTATCCTACACTTTGCAGATCACTAATAATCTGTTGCCACGGAACGATACCTTCAAGCATCGGAGCCCACTGACAATGCCACTGCTGATCTTGTTGTATCCATGCTGCATTTTTAACATGAACATGAGCCAGATAAGGCCCGAGTAATTGAAGCCCCATCCGATAATTCTCATATCCTTCATGCACCATATTGCCCGGATCATAGAGAACGCCTACATGTTCTGGATCAAGATGTTCAACCAGACGTAAAGCGGCAGAAGCACTGGCAGCTATCGTCTGATGATGCGTTTCGATCAATGCTTGGATCCCGTATTGTTGAGCGAGTTCTTGCACACTGGAAAGGTACCGGGTCGCTTCTGCATCCAGATCACGATAATGACGGGTGCGATCATACATTGGCACACCAACACGCATCATCGAAGCTCCCAGTTGCTGAGCAGTGGCAAAAGCATGATGGGTGCTGTCTAGATCACCACATTTTAGATAAGGCACAAGAGCAATCGATTCCAATTGATGTTGCTGTACAGATTGCTTAATGATCGAGACGTTCGGTTCGGTATGTTCTGGATCAATCGAACAACGATTATGTCGCCAGAACGAAGGTTCTTCTGCTAAAGCTTCTTCAGGAATAGACGCAAACCGCCACTCAATCCCGTCTATCCCTGCTTGAGTTGCTGCTGTAATCAATTGTTCAGGTGTTAGATCAGGCGTACATACGGTAAACACAGAAAGTTTCATACGTAGATCGTCAGCTCCTTCGTCACATACATCCATTGATTTGCCCAATGTACCATGTATTTGTATCCAATAAGGTGATCTGAACGTAGAAGTAGAATAAGGGATAAATAAAAGAGCGAAGCGGTTAGTGTGAGATAAATGAATAACGGGTAAATATATACCAAAGAAGTACATAGATACCGGAGGGATGAAATAATGAATACGATGAAAGCTGTAGGGGTGACCCATTACTTATCTATCGATCAAGCAGACAGTCTATTAGATGTAGAAATACCGAAACCATCGGCTAGTGGACATGATCTATTGGTTCAAGTCCAAGCGATTTCTGTGAATCCTGTAGATACCAAGATTAGAGCACCCAAAGATCAAGTGGAGGAGAATCCACGTATTCTAGGCTGGGATGTAGCGGGTATTGTGGTTGAAGTAGGAAATCAAGTCACTCATTTTCAGGTAGGAGATGAAGTCTTCTATGCAGGGAGTGTTACACGAGCAGGGGGTAACAGTGAATACCATCTTGTCGATGAACGGATTGTAGGGCATAAGCCCAAGTCACTTGATTTTGCTGCTGCGGCTGCTCTGCCTTTGACTGCAATTACAGCATGGGAAGCGATTCATGAGCGTCTGGGCATTTCGGAAGATGCGGTATCCAATGCTGGGCACACGATACTGATTATTAATGCCGCAGGTGGAGTTGGTTCTATCGCTACACAGATGGCGCATCTGGCAGGATTGACGGTTATTGGTACAGCATCACGTCCAGAAACGTCAGATTGGGCGAAAGCGCACGGAGCCGATCATGTGATTAATCATCATGACGCATTTGTGCCTCAGTTGAAAAAGATAGGCTTTTCAGATGTGCATTATATATTATGCTTAAATCATACCGACCAACACTGGCAACATATGGCGGATGCGATAGCACCACAAGGCAAAATATGTTCGATTGTAGAAACCGAGCAACCGATCGATCTGGAAGCGCTCAAAAACAAAAGTGCTACGTTTGTCTGGGAATTTATGTTCACCCGTTCAATGTATGGGACAGACGATATGAGCGAGCAGAGTGTAATTTTAAATCGGATGGCTAGTCAGATTGACGAAGGCAAGCTTCGCACAACAGAAACCAAGCGTCTACGTCCAATTAATGCGACTCAATTACGAGAAGCCCATCGATTGTTAGAAGCAGGCGATATGATTGGCAAATTAGTCTTAGAAAATTTTGAATCGTAAACGATATTTTGATCTATATAGGAGGCATACGATGAGTACGAATAATGACCAGCTCAAAGCGACGATTCGCAAAACAGCAGATGAAGCTTTTGATAAAGAAATGGATGAGATTAATCGCCAGATGAAAGATGAAGTATTGATCGCTTTAATCGGTGATGTTAATGCAGGGAAGTCATCAACGATTAATCGGATTGTAGGCGAAGAGGTAGCCGGGGTCGGTGCAGAGCCGGGAGAGACGACCGAGATTAAGCCTTATGCTTATCGGGAAAAGATTATTTTTATCGATACACCGGGCTTGAATGATGTGAATCTTAGCAACTCAGCTGTGACACGCGAATATTATCGCAAAACGGATGTGGTTCTTTTTTTCCTAAATGCCGCAGGAACCGTATATTCAGAAGCTGAAAAAAATTCATTACAAGCGTTAGAGAAAATCAATAACAATATCATTATTGTATTGAACAAAATTGATGCAGCAGATGAGATTGATCGTCTGGTTCGTCGTATTCAACAAGAAACAGGGCATAAATATCAAGTCATTCCCGTATCTTCACGTACCGGACAAAATATTGATACATTACGTGATAGCATTTTGGATCTATTGAAAAAAAAAAGTAAGGACATTCTATTCGCCCGTACGATCAAAGAAAAGTCGTCAACCGCCAACAAATGGATTGTGGGCGCGGCTACTTCGGCGGGGGCGATAGGAGCAGCACCTATTCCGGGAGCTGATATTATTCCGATCACCGCGATTCAGATCGGATTACTGACACGCTTAGCTGCGCTGTATAACAAGCCGATCAGTCGTGAAACCGCGAAAGAAATAGTGATTACAGCTATTATTGGTAATCTAGGCAAAAGTCTATTTGCTCAAGTGCTCAAAATCTTCCCTGGAGCAGGTTCTGTAGCTGGAGCAGGCGTGGCGGGAGCGATTACATTAGCACTAGGTTATTCAGTGAAATATGCATATGAACGTAATATCGAAGTCACTCCTGAAACCGTCGGCAAATTATACAAAAAGTTCCGTGAACGTACCAAAAAACAAGATGTATCTCAGATCACATCATTAGACGATCCTAAATAAGCATGTGAACAGAAAGGCTGGATAAATGATTGAAGGCATTACAACGGCTACAAGGTCATCTGATGCGCTGGGCTCAAGAGCGACACTTTGCAGAAGGACAGCTTATTCATGAGCGTTATCGGATTAGTAGACGCTTAGGCACAGGAAGTTATGGTGTCACTTATCTATGCGAAGATATCCAGACCTTACAGACCTGTGTATTGAAAAGAGTCTACCCTTTGCGTGGTGGTCATAGACGTGCACAATTGATCTATGAACGTGAATGTAAAGCGATGGCGGCAATAGATCATCCGCGCATTCCTGCATTGATCGATACATTTCTATATCATCATTATCATTGTCTGGTGATGACATATATGGAAGGGCATAATGTAGGAGAGCTTATTTTCGAACAAGGGATACGCTTGAATGAACGTGAAGCTCTGCAATGGATGAAGCCATTAGTAGAGATTGTGACTGCTATTCATCATCAAGGATGGGTACACAGAGATATTAGCCTTTCAAATGTAATCTATGATCACGATCAAGTCTATTTGATCGATCTAGGGCTGATGTGGCAACAAGGGGAAGGAACAAGAAGTGTAGCGCTACTTGATGAACTGGTTAGTGGTGATCAGGAAGAGAAGCGGATTAGACGAGCTTTGCATGTAACGAGCGACTTTTACGGGTTGGGGCATTTGTTGTTATTCCTTCTGTATAGTCATGAAGAGCAGAGCGAAGAAGCTTCTCTCGCTACAGAACAACCACAGGGTAGCTGGGAAGATGAATTATCTCTTCATCCACGTACACATCAGATGATTCGTCGTATGCTCCTCGTGGAGCCAACACAGCCTTACGATCAGATCGATGAGATTGCTCAAGAAATCGATCAGATTATTGCTGAGATTGAAATGATTTCAAATTAGAAGAATGATCATAAAAATATCCCGACAGAATAACATCGTATCTCTTAACGATATTCTGCACGGGATATTTGTTTTTGTGTTGATAGAAATACATCATCCTCGGATTAGCTACTGCTATACGAGCTGGATGAACGCTTTCCTCGATAATGTCCACGCCCATGTTGATTATGAAAACCTCCACGACGATAACGATCACTGCTACTATACGAACGCCTACGCTTTTTCTTCGAAGAGATCAGATGTTTGATCAGACTTTTAATCATACCCATAATAAATAGCTCCTTTTTTGTTCATTTTGAAGTACATTTGTGGTTTTATTTGAAATAATGAAGCAGAATAGGTCTTAATACATAGGAAACGGTTGACATGTGTTTGCATTTACTAAGTACATTTCCTATTCCTTTCTACTTTCTACGGGCAGGAGGGGATAAGGTTTCTAAATAAAGAATCATTTTGAATCTTATCTATGTGCATACGGATTGAGGTCAAAATAGAGATATATAACCTTTTTTTATAAAAAACCTTTTAAATCATGTTGTTCATACCGATAATAACTATAATGAATTGCGTAAAATTAAATTTTATAAATTAAATTTTTGTAAAAATATAAAGAATGGTGATTCAAATGTCGAATAAAAGTATATATTAAAATATAGGCAAAAAGAACTGATTCAAATAGATTACTAATTGTCGAAAAAAGTAATATTATAAGTCGATTATTCTAAAAAAGTATAAATTAGTATATTATTTGATGATTTAAGAACCCGTCGTTAGTCATAGCATGTCCATCACTTAGATTTTAAATAAGAGGAGTTAATTACTACTATGAAATTATTTCGAAATATGACCGGGAGCTTGTTTTCGCGGATATTATCTATTGCTGCTTTGTGTATTGTTTTGGCTATGGCTGTTTCTATTACAGCTGTTGGCGTAATGACGACTCGTTCGTATGAGTCTATGAATACGAACTCACTAACTCGTGTAGCGAATGAGAAAGTCACAGAACTTCAAATGGCAGTTGCTGCTCAACAAACATTAGCTAGTTCCATTTCTAAAGAAATCTACAATGTTGACTTTTTTCAAAATCTTATCACAACAGGCGTAACCAATACGGCTAGCTTCAATCGTATTCAAAACAACTTTAATGATAAATTACAAAACTCGAATGGATTGTATGAAAATATATTCTTCTCTTATCAAGACAAAGTATTTTTGGATGGTCTTGCAGGAAAATCGCAAGGAACAGACTTAATCTCCACATCTCCTTGGTACAAACAAGTAATGAATAGTGGTAATCCTATGGTGTCTGAAATGCAGATTTCACCTGTAACCGGCAATCCTGTTATTGTAGTCGTTGAACCTGTCAAAAACCCGACGACTAATAAAGTATTAAATGTATTTGCACTTCCTATGAATATCAATACGCTATTGGATGGCATCACTCAAAAAGAAAAAGAGCAAACGATTAACACAATCGTGACTAATGAAAAAGGTATCGTTATTGCTTCACAAGATGCGAATCAAGTGCTTAAGACTGATTTTACCCAGTTGAATAACGAAGATGGACTTAAAACGATAGGTACTGCTGAAAATGGTACAGGTTATGTAACTATTGGTGGCGAACGTTATCTTGCTTCTTTTGTGAAAGATGATTCTTTGAAAA
Source organism: Paenibacillus sp. PK4536 (assembly GCF_028594455.2). NCBI lineage: Bacteria > Bacillati > Bacillota > Bacilli > Caryophanales > Paenibacillaceae > Paenibacillus > Paenibacillus sp. PK4536. Next base: position 893,054 of record NZ_CP126313.1, on the reverse strand, counting down.
TGAGCGTAGTTACATTTCTTCCTGTAAGTAGTTATATGAACGATCTATATAGTATTTTAACAACTATTGTTGTGATCACAATTATCGTTCTGATCATTGCTCTAATTATTCTTTTCCTAGTCGTACGTAGTATTGTCAAACCAATCCGTCTGGCTTCTGAGCAATTAGAAATTATGTCCAAAGGTGATTTCTCTAAACTATTGCCTACGCAATATGAAAATAGTGTGGGTGAAACGGGCGTATTGATTCGTTCGATGAACCGGATGCATGAATTTACAAGACAAGTCGTTCAATCAGTGAGTGAAGAATCCAGAAATCTTAAAGAAGCTAGCAATACAGCACACACGATGTTTATAGATATGGATAAAGAATTGCAAGACGTATCGGCAACTACGCAAAATATGTCTGCTGGTATGGAAGAAACAGCCGCTTCTGCACAACAAATCAATGCTTCTACCGATGAATTTGAAAAAGCGATTGAATCTATCGCTAAAGGCGCTCAAGAAGGTGCAGAAGAAGCGAATATCATTAGTAAACGCGCTACTGATTTCAAAGTAGCTCTAGAAAAATCAGTTGCAGAAACGACTGTAGTCTATGAAGAAGTAAAAGTCGGTTTAGATGAAGCTCTTGAACAATCCAAATCAGTAGATACGATCAAAGAGTTAAGCGAATCTATTCTACAAATTACAAAACAAACTAACTTACTTGCGCTAAATGCTTCTATTGAAGCGGCAAGAGCAGGTGAAGCAGGTCGAGGATTCGCAGTTGTCGCAGAAGAAATCCGCAAGTTAGCAGATGCTTCCAAAGACACAGTCGGTCAGATTCAAGTGATCACCAGCAATGTTACAGATTCTGTAGGGAATCTACAGAACTTTACACAACGTCTAATCGATCTACTAACAGGTAATATTGCTAAAGATTATGCAATGATGAACAAAACGAGTGAATCGTACTTGAATGATGCTACTTATATTGATCGTATGGTTTCTGAATTTAGCGCAACGAGCGAAGAATTAAGTGCTTCAGTACAGAATCTAGCTCAAGCGATCAATGAAATCTCGATTTCTAACAATGAATCAGCTGAAGGTACAGAAGAGATTGCAGATAAAACAACGGTTGTTGTAAACAAAGCAAATGAAATTGCTGAAGAAGCGAAGAAAACCAATGATAGTGCAGATCGTCTGAACCAAATGATTCAACGCTTCAAAGTATAATTAAACCGAATGCCAGTGTTGCAATAAGGGCCCATTAGGTCCATAAATAGGGTCCATTTTCGGAAGAGGAACATGCGAGATTTCAGCCAAAGCTGTCGCATGTTCTTTTTCTTTGTCTGCTGGAGTACGTGTATTGTAGGACATGCCATCAGGATAGGCGCCTACAATTCGAAAATCAGGGCTGGCGGATAACCGCTTATGCCCTGTGCCCGCAGGTAAAACGACTACATCGCCTGTCTGCAAAGTGAATATTTTTCCTTCTTTACCGCCTAGTTGTACTGTCACATGACCACTGATTACGCCTAAAACTTCATGTGCATTACTGTGATAATGATGATAATCAAATACACCATTTGTCCAACTATTCAGCCACTGGTGTTGATTGAATATAGATTCAGTCTGTGCCGGATTGTTGTGAAATGCTTGCGGATACAGCAATACAGGTAAATGAGGATTATTAGGAATTCCTTGATTAGATTTAAAGTAAAAAGCTTGAACAGTCTGAGTGCTCATATGAATAAAACCTCCTTAAAGAAATGCATAAATATACAATGTTGCTATACACAAATTGACATAACCAACCGATAATACAGGCAGGGAATAATGAACAAGAAAGGGGTAATCTATCGGACAAAGGGGCAATACCTATGAATATTTCTTCCGTTACATCAAGTGCATACCAAACAGCTTCTGCTGCAACTACAACCGACACCAGTGCATTGGAAAAACAAAAAACAGCGTTACAATCTCAATTAACCAAATTACAAAGTAGCACAGACCAAAAAGATAGCGAACAACAGATCAAACAAGTGCAACAACAGATTCAACAAGTACAGCGTCAAATCGCTCAAGCTAGTGCCAAATCCAGTAATAGTGATTCTTCAGATACCAGTACAGTATCGACAGATTCGACAAGCAGTACAGGTTCTACTGCCAAAGCAGCGATTCAATCGATTAAAGATGTACAAGAAGCTGTTCGACAAACGCAGGAAGATGAAAAAGCCAAACGCAGTACAGCCGATATGGGTGTAGGCGGATTACTAGATATCACTGTTTAATACACATATCGTGGAATATTGAAAAGCTATCTTTCCTTGGAGATGGCTTTTTTTGCTATACATACGCTTGAAATGAATTGCAAAATGATGATGATTTTCAAGGATAATATGTATTTCTGAAAATATATGATTTACAGTATCAAAATGATAGTGTTAGGATAACTAATAAACGTTTGGATCATTATACGCATACAGCACAAAGGAGTATACAGAAATGAAAGAATATGTAGTCAGTCGGATGTACAAAGCTTCAGCAGGAATGGCAAATGCTGTTCTGGTCACACTGGGAATAGGATTGCTTTTCGAGACATTTGGTAAATTTCTTGGATGGGATACACTGATCGCTATCGGATCGGTTGCCAAAATATTGCTTGCGCCTGCATTAGGAGCAGGGATCGCTTTTCAATTGGGTGGCAATACGCTTGTTCTTTTTAGTGCGATGATCGCAAGTACGATCGGTGGAGCCGCTCTTCATCTCAATGTAGAAGGCGGAATGACGCTTGTACCCGGACAGCCCATCAGTGCTGTGCTTGCAGCGATCGTAGCCACATATGTAGGAAAACGAATTACAGGGCGTACCAAGCTTGATATGATGGCAATTCCGTTAGGGGCTGTTTTTGTCGGCGGATTAGTGGGCGCAGGGCTTGCTGCTGTAGTGACACCGTTATTAATTACGATTAGCGCAGGAATTACGGAATCAGTACAAGGTTCTCCTATTTTAGCTTCGATGGCAATCTCATTAGTATGGAGTATATTGTTAATGTCTCCAGCATCGTCAGCGGCGATTGCGATTGCACTCAAATTAGATCCGGTATCCAGTGCAGCCGCATTGATTGGATGTACCGTTCAATTTGTAGGATTTACATTAATGTCTGCTCGACAGAACGATGCAGGCGGAATTATAGCGCAGATTCTAGTCACTCCCAAAGTACAATTTCCCAACTTGGTCAAAAATCCACGATTGGTTTTACCTACGTTTATCGCAGCGATTATTTGTGCTCCGATTGCTACTCTGGTATTCCATTTCCAAGCTTCATATGAATTAGCAGGTTTAGGATTGAACTCGATGATTGCACCGTTAAATATTTTGGCGACTCAAGGAGCTAGTGCATTTATTGTATATCTAATGATCGGTGTTCTTTTACCTGCAATTATTACACTGGTTCTCTATTATGTACTCAAAAAAATAGGCTGGGCAAAAACAGGCGATCTGCATATGGAAGTACAATAGATGTGAACAGATAATTAGAAGTTGAAGTTATCAAAAAAACTATATTGTAGAAGGCTTTTTGATAAGATCTATTCTATATGCTTCATCTGTGCTCGAAGCAAGCGGTTGACCGTTTCCCGTCGTACACCGATTAATTGTCCAATCTCATCTTGCGTTAGAATATCAGTTATGGGGATATCGCTGAGATAGTTCTGGAACCAACTCTGTAAATGAGTTAATTTGTCAGCAGGAGCAATCTGGGTCAGTTGATCGATCCGCTGTTGCATCATCCGCAATTTATCTTGTAATTGGACAGCGATGTCACGGTAGCGAAGCGGTTCACGTTCCAATTGTGCATACCATTCGGTGGCAGAGATCGGTTCAACTTCACTGGTTATTAAAGCAATCGCTGTTCCATGATACGCCATCGGGCTGATAAGCGAATGATGTGGAATCGTTTCTCCAGGCACAATAATATTAAATAAAATAGGATTACCATCTTCATGCAGACGTACAATTTTAAAAAGACCGCTAGTGATATGATATAGCCCACCATGTTCTCCTTGTCGGAACAAAAATTCACCTTTATGTAAAATCATCATCTAACCTCTTTTCGCTAATTTGCTCAAGCTATTTTACTGTGTATGCAGTGAGATAGCTTTTTTATTTCCAAATTTTATTTTAATCTTCATTCTTTTTTCTCGATTCTAAGATAAAGTATCCTAACTTCGTCAATAAATACAAACAAAAAATAATCATAAGAGTTCGAGAGATAACGTATCCGTCTATCGCCAAGTCGTACCCTGATGGAATTAAGAATTCACTGTTAAAACTTAGCCATAAACCGAAAAGGATCGGTGCAATAATACAAATTACCGCTAACACTCTTAAATCACCTTTCATTACATCACCTCCCTCATATTATTGAATGGTTATTATACACTAGACAGTATCATCAAGCCGACGTATACTATTCTCAACTAATTAGTAAAGATCATTTACTAATTACAAAAAAAGTTCAAAGGAGCATGTCATGTTAATGTCTATCGGCAATCCGCAAATGATCCGCAATCTGAATGAATATTTGATTTTGGAAGTGATTGTGCAACACGATAGCTTATCGCGAGCAGAGATTAGCCGGCGCACTGGATTGAGTAAACCTACCGTTTCTTCAGCAGTTCAGAATTTAATCCAACATCAATTAATTGCGGAAATAGGACAAGATGATAGCAATCAGCAGGGACGCAAAGGGCAATTGCTTTCATTTAATCCAGCAGTCTTCTATATTGTAACACTGGATATCGGAGCAGATTATATTCGTACCGCTTTAACAGATTTGTCAGGCAAGATTATTGAGACAGGGCATTTTGTTCTTGAAGCTTCACATATCGAGCAGAGCATGTTAACACAGCTAAAAACACATATGGATCAGCTCATCGCACAGGCAAATGTTACATGGAATCAAGTACGCTTTTTATCAGCAGGAATTCCAGCGGTTGTCCATCCTGACAATGGAACCATTCATACGCTACTTCCTCAATTTGAACCTTACTATTCTGCATTATCCTCTTCTTCATTAGCTTCTTTATTTCCTTGTGAAATCCTTCTCGACAATGATGTTAATCTAGCAACTATCGCTGAAAAAGAATATGGAGCTGCACAATCGGTGCAACATATGGTCTATGTGTCTCTGGGTGAAGGAGTAGGCGCAGGTATTATGATTGATAGCAAATTGTATCGTGGCTTATCCGGGTCCGCAGGTGAAATGGGTCAATGTCTTTCTCGCTCTGTTCATGGAGAGCGCTTAGAAGAGCAGATCGGTGGAGCAGGGCTTCGTCGTCTTATTCAACACTACAGTGCTTCTCATACGGATGCGACTGTCTCTGATTCGATCAGTCAATGGGATATTCCAACCTTGATGAACCAAGCGCGTCAGCACAATCCAGATGCACAAGCTATCGTGGAACAATACGGACAACAACTTTCATTATCACTAATTAATTTAGCATCCATGTTAGCACCGGAAATGATCGTTTTTGGCGGAGACATAGGAGAGCATGCAGATTTATTTATTCCGACTCTTCAGCAGCAGATGGAACAATATGCTCCAGTGTGCCCTCAATTAACGACAACTATGCTAACCGGCAAAGGTGTGATTCAAGGAGCGGCATGGTCAGGTATTCACCGAGCTTTTCAATATATAAGAGAAGATATGTTAGTGGTAGGCGGTAAAATATTATTTGCAGAGCAGGAGGACAAAGAATGAGTACAGGCTTGATGATCGGAATCGATATTGGAGGAACCAAAACGTTAATGATCGTTACCGATCGTGAAGGTTCTATATTAGCGCAGCACAAGCAACCTACGATTCAAGCAAGGCAACCTTCGGCTTTTTTTTCGGCTTTATTTGAGCAAGTACATCATCTCCTGTCTACTATCGATCGCACGATCGCAGACATTGAAGGGATCGGTATAGGCTTGCCTGGAGCAGTCAATGTCGCCACCGGAGTGATTACCCATATTCCAGCGCTTCCTTTAGACGGAGTATCGTTGATAAAGCAGATTGAACCCTTTTATCAAGGAGCTTTGTATTTGGATAATGATGTGAATGTAGCCGCCCTTGGAGAACACTGGCAAGGAGCAGGCATCGGGAAAAAGCATATGATTATGCTCACTGTAGGCACAGGCATCGGTGGCGCAGTTATTTTAAATGATACCTTGTTCCGTGGTGCCGACTATACCGCAGGAGAAGTCTCTTATTTTGTTGTCGATCATCAGCCAGAGCAGAGATCGCTTGAAGTGGTTAACAGTCATGAATTTGGACGATTCGAATCCCATGCATCCGGTACAGGCATAGGCATATACGCCAGACAATGGTTAACCAGTCAACAAGCAGATGCTACTCATCCGATTGTTGTGCACGCAGGAGGAGACATTGAGCAGGTACAGGCTGTAGATGTATTGATGCTAGCACAAGCAGGAAATAGTGATGCACAAGAGATTATGAATGTACCAGTCGATTATATGGCGGCAGGTATTGCCAATATGATTTCGCTACTCAATCCAGAATGTGTAGTGATTGGTGGCGGTGTAGCAGATTCTAGCTATTATATTGAACAATTAAGCCAACGTATTCAGCAGTTTACTCCGATTCATGCACAACTCGTTCCTGCGGTATTAGGCAATGTGGCTGGAGCGCTTGGAGCAGTCTATGGTGTATTGAATGATCCATTAATGATGAACCCACATAGCCGTTAGATCAAAAAGGAGTGATGATCATGATCTCCATATGGAGTGCTAAGTTAAAAGGAATACGGGACTCCTCAAAGCGGCTAGCGGATCAATGGAAAGAGGAACAGTCACCCAAAGACGTGTTGCTACGTATTCGTAGCTTTTATTTGCTCGCCGGATTAGCAGGTGGAATCTTTAATCCCTATCTATCTTCGATGCTTGTAGGTGGAGGGCTTGGTAGTGGACAAGTAGGTTTGTTGTTATCCATCGGTACGTTTATTTCGATTCTGGTACAACCTGTCTGGGGATTCGTTGTGGACCGTTTTCAGCAAATGAGATTGGTGCTGTTATTGAGTGTAGCGATTCCAGGTTTGTTATCGATTCTTTATCAAAGTCCGTACTTCTTGATTCTGATAATGGTGTATACGATCTCTACCGTCTTTACAGCGACTCAAGCACCAATGGCGGATTCATATGCACTGGTGGCGGCGCAAAAAGCCAATACTACATACGGAGCAATCCGGTTTCTGGGTAGTATAGGTACAGCAATTGGAGGTTACCTCGGTGGATTGTATGTTAGTCGATACGATGTATCTCTAATTTGGATTCCTTTTATGTTGTTCAATGTATTAGCCGCTATATTGGCGTTTACGTTACCTCGCCGTTCTGATGAAAGTCGGATTCTGAATCAATCGCTTAGTGCAGGTATTAAGACGTTATTAACCAATCGCTTATTTTTATTTTTCCTCGGGGGAAGCTTACTAGTTAATCAGACACTCACTGCGTTCAACTCGTACTTTGTGCTGTCTTTTCAAGATGCAGGCGGTACATTACAACTGGCAGGAGTCGGTCTGTTGATTGCTTCAGCCGCTAATATTCCTTCGATGTTAATCGCCGCCAAAGTGATTCGCCGTATCGGGCATGAGAAAATGTTGCTGTTAGCGGCGTTTGCTTATATTTTGCGCTGGGGCATTCAGTGGTTATTTCCGGTGCCTTCTGTCATGTTAGCGGTACAATTGTTACATGGTTTATCCTTCGGGTTCTTCTATATTGCGGCGGTAGAATATGTATCACGTATCACATCCAAACATATGCAAGCGACCGGACAGAGTATTTTTAATATGGTGTTTGTCGGTATTGCAGGTATTATTGGTAATCTACTGAATGGCTATTTACTAGAACTGGGTGGTTCGCAAGCGATGAATCTTTCCTGTGTGATCAGTGCGATGCTAGGTTCTCTTTTATTATTATATGTGGCGCTTCAGAGTCGTCATTCTTCTTCGGCTGTTCCTCAATAATATTCGACAATTATTTTATTTTTAAAATAATCCTCAACAAATAACAGCGAAAAGCGTAAACTAATAGTAAATATACTTTCTATAATGAAGTTAATGTATCGGACATTTGGCTAACATCTATTCTTATGTGTAGATTTATACGTAAAACAAGATAGTCTGTGTCGGGAGCATTCAAGGGGGAGGACCATTTGCTATCTCAAAACTGGTATCGCCGTCTGTTGCTATCGTATTTTCCTATTTTTTTATTAACTGTATCGATATTGATCTTTTTATCTTTTCTAGTGATTAATGAGATTTCACGTCAAGAAACCGCCAAAGCTGATCGTATTTCTACAGGATATATGATGGATACGTTAGAGCGATCGGTCAGTGAAGTAGAGCTGGATATATTAAGCGATCTGGAGACTGCAAGTGTCTATCCTTTATTTCTAAATGGGAATAACGTTGACAATACAGCGGTAACTTATCAGACGATTGATCGGCTACGGCTGTTAGAAAATAATAATGAACTGATTGCTTCGATCTATATGTATCGGGATACCGATCAGCAAGTATTGACGCTACATGGGATAAAAGATTTGAACGCTTTTGCCGATCGTGATTTTGTTCAAGCGGCTTTGCAAGCGCCAGAACAACGGGGTTGGTCGAGTGTACGCTCATTTGCTGAAATGAGTAATGACCCCAAGCGTGAAGTGATTACGATGTACAAACGCTTGCCATTACCTTTCGGAGATCAGGGATTGGTTGTTATTAATATTAGTGTCTATGCGATGAAGCAAATGATCGCTTCTATGTTCAATCCGCAGGTATCTTTTCTGGAAGTTCAAGATGCTTCAGGATTACCGATCTATCCTGCTACCACTACAGACGATGCAGAACATGGTAAAACGCTAACTACTCTTCATTCCGATCGATTGGGATGGACATTTGAAAGTGGGATTCGTGCAGGGCAACTTTTTGCGTGGGTATCGGTTATCTCCTATATCTGGATATTGATCGGTATATTTGTAGTTGGGGTGTCGATTGTCTATATTATCTATATTACACGCAAAAATTATAAACCAATTCAGGTCATGATGGAACGTATTGAGTCCCTGCAATTAGGTGGCGAATCGGCACGTAAAGATGAATTATCGTTAATTGATCATGCCCTCGAAAGCCTGATTGAGCAGACGATCGATTATGAACAACAATATCATGAGAATCTACTGATTCGTCGTCGTCGTTTATTTATGAATTGGATCGAAGGGGAACATCCTGAAAATATGCACCAAGAACTGCAAAATGTACATATTTTCAACGATTACGTTCGTTCTTCTCCTACTGAAGTTTCTACAGAATTGCCGTATTATGCTGTGATCGTTGTCGAGATCAAAGACTATGATGCTTTTCGGGAAAAAGGAAATGTGCAAGAACATAATACGCTTAAATTGGCGTTAACGAATGTTTTTCAAGAACTGGTACAGCAAGAAGGATTGCAAGGTTGGTCAGAATGGATCAGTGTACGTCGTGCCGGAATTATTATTTACGGGATACAGCAAGAAGAACGGCAATGGAATCGTCGCTTGTTTGACTTAGCTGCGAACAGCCGGGAGTGGGTAGAACATAATCTGCATCTGACGATTACGATGGGGACAGGAATCACGGTTCATGATCTACCTCAAGTACAACAATCGTATGAATCTGCGCTACAGTCGTTAGGATACAGTATGACGCTGGGTCGCGATGGGATTGTGATGTATAGTGATCTGCCTCAAGGTCGTGAACAGGAAAGTTATCGCTACTTGCAGAATATCGCTGATCTGGTCAAAGAATTTCGTCTGACTCAAGAAGTATGGCGGGATCATTTGAAGCAGATGTTAGATCGTGCTGAAAATGAACCTTTACGTGATGAAAGTATTCGCTCACTAGTATTATCGCTTTTACAAATGTTAAGTCGTGAACTGGAAGGGATGTCTGAACCACTGGATACGTTGTTAACCGGAGATGCGGCGAATAGAGCGATGGAAGCTATAGCAGAAGCAGAAACGGTGGAAGATGTGCATCAAGCTTTACTCCCCTATCTGGATCAGGTCTATACTCATTATGTTGAAGCAGGTGAATCGACCAATTATCATGCGCTCATCGGTGAGATGAAATTGTATATCGAAGATCATTTTGCCAATCCAGACTTATCGTTGAATCATCTGAGTGAACGCTTTAATGTCACTCCCAAGCATGTCAGTCATTTGTTCAAAGCAGAACTCGATATCAAATTTATTGATTTTCTAGTACAGCTTCGACTTCAACGAGCAGAAGAATTACTGTATTCAACCGAAGATACGATTCAGAATATCGCAATTCAATTAGGCTATGCGAACTCGATTACATTTGGACGGGTATTCAAGCGGATTATCGGCGTGACCCCTGGTGACTATCGTAAGCTCAAAATGAAGCCTGCTTCATATGAATCGAAATGATGTCGCTTTTAACTAGAAGTGTATGCTCAAGTATCATTGAATAATACGATAAAAGATGTCGCTTTTTTGAAGGTAGCCTGTCGCAATCTTGTTGTATGCTTTGAATACTGACATGTTAAAATGACTTCAAGTTATACTAAACGACTCGCGTATACGGAGGGCTAAGCACATGGAGCAGATCATTAATGTAGGTATTATCGGATGTGGTGGAATCGCACAAGGGAAGCACTTGCCATCACTAGCGAATCTGGATTATGTCAATGTGGTTGCATTTTGCGATATTATTCCTGAAAAAGCACAAGCACTTGCTGAGCAATACGGTACAGCGAATGCACAAGTCTATGAAGATTATCATGAAGTGTTGAAACGTGAAGATATTCAAGTCATTCATGTCTGTACACCGAATGATGCTCACGCTGAAATTGCGATCGCTGCGATGGAAGCAGGCAAGCATGTCATGAGTGAAAAGCCGATGGCGAAAAAAGCAGCAGATGCACGCACAATGTTAGAAACAGCTAAAGCTACAGGCAAAAAATTGACAGTAGGTTACAATAACCGTTACCGTCCGGATAGCTTAATGCTCAAGCAATTATGCGAGCGTGGTGATCTAGGTGAAGTCTATCATGCCAAAGCACATGCTGTGCGTCGCCGTGCTGTACCGACATGGGGTGTGTTCTTAGATGGAGATAAGCAAGGCGGAGGCCCATTGATTGATATTGGAACTCATGCGCTTGATCTAACCCTCTGGATGCTGAACAACTATGAAGTCCATTCGGTTACTGGATCGGTCTATCATAAGTTATCTCAGACCCCGAACGCTGCAAATGCATGGGGACCGTGGGACCCTGAGAAATTCAAAGTAGAAGATTCCGCATTTGGATTTATTACGATGAAAAATGGTGCTACCATCTCGATCGATGCGAGTTGGGCGCTGAATGTGCGTCAACCTGATGAAGCGAAATGTACACTTTGCGGAACCAAAGCAGGTGCAGACATGAATGATGGGCTGCATATCAATGGTGAAGATTTGGGCAATTTGTATGTGAAAGAAGTTCAATTGGGTGGCAGTGGCGTTGCTTTTTACAGTTCAGATCATGATGAGAAGCCTGAATTTATGGAGATGCGTCTCTGGATGGAAGCCATTATCAATGATACGGAACCTGTAGTCACACCAGAGCAAGCGTTAGTCGTATCCGAGATTCTAGAAGCGATTTATACGTCTGCTGAGACAGGGCAAACGGTTTATTTCTAATTGGATATCCTCTGGTGATGAGTCTATATGAACAAAAAGTGATTCGATTCTAAGAATCACTTTTTATTTTGCCTTTTTTTAGAGTATTCTCTACATGTCGCTTTTTTATAGTGTGGTTGTCATCTTAATTCATTTCAAATGTTATCTAAAATATGATATTTTGTCGGTAGAGTGTCACTATTTTAAAGTACAATCATTATACAGTGGGAGTGAAGATCATGATCAAAGTAGCAATATTAAGTTATTGGCATGTACACGCACAGGACTACACTAACGATACGTTAAATCATCCAGATACAGAAGTAGTAGCAGTATGGGATGAGGTTCCAGAGCGAGGTCAGAAAAAAGCCGCAGAACTCGGTGTTTCTTTCTACGAAGATCTGCATGAACTATTTGCGAATCCTGATATTGATGGTGTCGTGATCACCACTCCTACTGTTATGCATCGTGATGTGATGATCCATGCAGCAGAAGCGGGCAAACATATTTTCACCGAAAAAGTAATCGCTTCCACCAATGATGAAGTAGATCAAATTGTAGAAGCAGTCAAAAAAAATAATGTGAAATTAACAGTATCTTTACCACGCTTGAATGCAGGTTATACGCTAGCGATTCAGCAATTACTAGCAGATAACGTACTGGGCGACTTAACACTGGTACGTACCCGTCTTTCTCATGATGGAGCGACACAAGGCTGGTTACCGGATCACTTTTTTGGCAAACAAGAATGTGGTGGTGGAGCATTGATCGATCTAGGCTGTCATCCCGTTTATCTTGCTCGCTTATTTATGGGAATGCCTGAAAGTGTGTCTGCTAATTATGGTTATGTGACAGGGAAAGAAGTTGAAGATAATGCAGTCACCACATTCCGTTATAGCCATGGCGGTGTAGGGATTGTAGAAGCTGGATTTGTTAATCGCTTTTCACCATTTGTTATTGAAGTTCACGGTACACTTGGCAGTGTATTGTACAGTACTCATGATGAGAAATTGTGGTTACGTGCAGGGGACGATAAGGCATGGCAAGAAGTGACTATACCCGCAGATCGTGAGACTGCGTATCAGCAGTGGGTTGCTCATATTCAGCAGGATACGGAAGCTACAGAAAATATCGGACTCGCAGTAGACTTAACTCGTCTAGTACAAGCTTCTAACCAATCTGCGGCAGAAGATCGTCCGGTTCGATTATAATTGTAAGATATAGATCAATCTCTTATCTCTCATAGAAGAAAGGACGAAGATCATGATCAAAAATGAACGATTCGTCCCGTTACAACCGATGCGTGAAAAGCCATTTTTGCTAGAAAAGCTAGACTTGAAGTTCCGCTGGGGCAATTATGGTTTTCGGGTATTACGTTTTCATCTAAATTCGTTTGCACCTGGAGCCAAAATAGGATTTCATAAGCATTCGGAATTTGAATTTCATTTTGTCGCTTCTGGTAAAGGCAGTGTGGTATTGGACGATCAGACTTATTTTTTACAAGAAGGAATGTTTTATCTGACAGGACCTGATGTGTTACATGCGCAGGAAATGGATCAATATGACCCTTTGGAAGAATTATGTCTGCATCTAGAGATCGTTCCGTTAACAACTGATTCGTTCATAGAGCGGATGGACAATGATAAGAGTATAGCTTCTGTAGAACCTGCGGATTGGGGCAAAGAACAAGAAGTCTCTGAAGCAGAACAATGTGTACGTCAATTGTATGATTTGCCTGCACGTCCGATGATGGATCGCAGACAGACGATGTCCTATTTTTATCGTGCTTATGATGCGATTGTGAATCATGAATCCGGGGTGTATGAGACGATTCGGCAGTGTATTATTCAGATTATGTTATTGACGACTCATGCATCCAATCAGGAAAAGCAGCCATGGTTAACGTTACCGCATCGGGAAGCGTCTGAAGTGCATTTTCAAATGGCATGTCAGTTTATACGGGATAACTATATGTTTCCAATTGCGCTAGAAGAAGTGGCGACCACAGTAGGCATTAGCAAACGTCAGTTACAGCGTGTTTTTCAAAAATATACATCGGCTACATTTACCGCTTATCTGGAAGAAGTTCGTTTGACGCATATTTGTACAGAACTTCGTATAGGGAACAAAACGGTAGAGCATATCGCTTTAGATAATGGTTTTGAAAATGTAAATTATCTATATCTGGTCTTCAAAAAAAGGTATGGTATGACTCCTCGTTCTTTCAAAGAACAATCTCAACAGATCATCAACGAATAATGGCGTGATAAATACTTGATCAGGAGCTGAATAGCAAATGACCTCTAAAATTCGTATAGGTATTATCGGCAGTGGCGGTATTGCACGTATGCATGTCAATGCGTATCGTCAGATGGAAAATGTAGAGATTGTAGGTGTGGCAGATATTGTGCCTGATCGAGCCAGTCAATTTATAGCGACTCATCATTTGAACCAAGCACACGCTTACGAGGATCATCTGGTATTGCTAGAGCAAGAATTAGATGGAGTCAGTATTTGTACGCCTAATGTATCGCATTATCAGACAACAATGGATGCTCTTGCCGCAGGTAAAAATGTATTGCTGGAAAAGCCGATGTCTGTGACGTTGCAAGAATCTGTTGAAATGGTAGAGATGTCCAAAAAATCTGGAAAAATGTTATCGATCGGCTTCCAACCACGTTATGATCCGAATATGCAATTTATTCGCAATTATATTCAAGATGGCAATCTAGGTAAAATCTATTATGTTGAAGTCGGTGGTGGTCGGCGTAGAGGAATGCCGCAGGGTACATTTATCCGCAAAGAATTAGCAGGTGCAGGTGCACTCGCTGATATCGGTTGTTATTCACTGGATCTAGCTCTTCATACACTGGGTCATCCGAAGCCGTTAACGGTATCTGCCACAGTATCCAACCACTTCGGAACCAATCCCAAGTACCATCCTGAAGCAGACAACTTTAATGTAGAAGATTTTGGTGCTGCATTGATCCGTTTAGAAGGCGGTATTACCCTTCAATTCAAAACAGCTTGGGCGATGCATATGGATACGCTGGGAGCGACACGTTTCCTCGGAACAGATGCCGGTATGAAAATCACTCCTTATGGCGAAGGCCCATGGTCAGGCGTATGGGATGGTGGTGTCGGTACGATTACCAAGTATCATGATATCGGTGGTCGCTTAACCCATACTCCAATTCCATGTGTACGTTCTGATCTGAATTTATTTGATGAAAAAGTAAAAGATTTCGTCCATGCTGTAGCGAATGGATTACCTGCTCCTATTTCGGGAGAACAGATTATTTTGAATCAAGCGATTATTGATGGGATTTTCCGTTCTTCTGAACTGGGCAAAGAAGTTGATATTGTATTACCTTAAGCGCTTGATGTTATAAGCACGAACTAAGTTCAATGATATAAGCTAATCATTCAACAAAGAACCTTTCGATTATTCGATCAAAATCGAGTGCGAAAGGTTCTTTTTTATGCCTTTTTTTAAATTAGATAGGAAGAATAACGTTACGTTAACTCACATATACCTCAATGCGGAAAATAGTTCATCATCGGAATATAGTTGATTATTAAAATGATACCGTTTTCATTGATAAAGTTTATGCTCGGAAAATAGTTGATTGTCTGAATATCGCTGTAAATGCCATACTGAGAACATCCCAAAAGGAGCATATGACAATTATGCTAACTTTTTCGTACAAAGATAAACGTTCTAAGGGAGATAAGCTGACAAAGGGGTTGAGAAGATGAAAAAAGGTCCAAATCAAAAAATGGTTAAAGGTGTCACAAGCTCAATGTTGGCAATTGTATTAGCAGGCATTACCATTTTGGCGGGATGTTCTTCCAATGAAAGTAGCAGCGGTGCCACAAGTGCAGATGGAAGTTCTATTTTAAAAGTAGAAGTCTTCGATCGTGGTAATTCTCCATCCGGTTATACCATTAGTGATAACTATATGACCAAGTTAGTTGATGAACGTTTTGGCAAACCGAATAAAATTGATGTGCAGTATGTACCGGTTCCTCGTTCCGATGAATTGCAGAAGTTGAACGTCTTGATGGCAAGTGGAGGCGATGTACCTGATATCGTATTTACTTATGATCAAGGAACATTCAATCGTTATGCAGAACAAGGTGGATTGACGGATTTAACAGATTTGCTCAATCAATACGGCCCTAATCTCAAAAAATTCTTAGGTGATGACACACTGGCTTACGGGCAAATAGAAGGTAAACAATTTGCGATTCCAGGCAAGCGGTCTGTTCTTGGGAAATATGCTTCTTATATCCGTCAAGATTGGTTAGATGAACTGAAATTACCGATGCCACAAACAACCGATGAGCTGTATACGACACTCAAAGCTTTTAAAGAAAAAGATCCGGGCAAAGTCGGTAGCGGTCTAATTCCATTCGGTATGACGATTGCACCTGCTCAATATGATCCATTGTTATGGTCTTTTGTCCAACAACCATTAACAGATGAACAAAAATATACATTAACACAAAAGCTAGGTTCCAGCGATTATCCTACATTATTGCCGGGCTTCAAAGAAGGTCTGCAATTTATGAACAAACTATATAACGAAAAACTGATCAGTACAGACTTTGGCTTAGATGAAGACAAAAAACAATTATGGCAAGATGTCCAAAACGGTAAAGTCGGCTTTTATACCGAAGATGCTGGTGAATTGTATTTCACCTATAACGGAACCTACAAAAATCTAAAAACCAATGTAAAAGGTGCAGAATTAACACCTACTGATGTCTTTACTAATAATGAAGGCAAACA
The DNA here is from genome assembly GCF_028594455.2 of Paenibacillus sp. PK4536. Classification (NCBI taxonomy): domain Bacteria; kingdom Bacillati; phylum Bacillota; class Bacilli; order Caryophanales; family Paenibacillaceae; genus Paenibacillus; species Paenibacillus sp. PK4536. The sequence continues at coordinate 876,558 of NZ_CP126313.1, read as the reverse complement.
TGCCAAACCCGAATATGCTTCGAACGGTCTGTATATTATGATTCCCAAATCTAGCCCTAGAGCGGTGGAAGCGATCAAATATCTAGACTGGATGGCTTCAGACAAAAATTTATTTGATATGCAAAATGGTGTAGAAGGCGAGAATTATACACTCAAAGACGGCGTGCCTGTTGCCAAAGAAGATGCGACAGAAGAAGCAACCAATCGCTTGTACAACTACGGAGATATGGCAATTATCGCTAACGGTAAAATCGTAGGTACAGAAGAGCAAAACAACGATGCTTATATCATGCAGACACCGGAAGAATATCAAGCCGCGATGCGCAAATCTGTGGAAATTTCCAATACAGATACCATCCCACCCGTTAACTTCAGCGTTCCTATCAAAGCCGAAGCTAAATATGGTAGCGGGCTACAAGACAAATACAATCAACTAATCGTTAAAGCAACAATGGCTCCAACCGCCCAATTCGATACCGTCTACGATTCACTACTCAAAGACTATATGAGTAGCGGCGGTCAAGCCATCCTAGACGAACGCACCAAAGTATTCCAAGAACAAGGCGCGAAGTAAAAAGATTAGATAACCAAGGTTTTTAAAATTTCTCTACATTAAATCAACCCAATTCACTACCTCAAAACTAATCATTTAACCAATCGAATCTATACATCAAATCAGCCATACAACCATTTAAAGCAACTCCCTAATCAAAAGCCGAAACCTGCTATACCGCACCCAATGTGCAAAAACCGCAACGCCATCTTTAAAGAAAAATGTGCTCCTACCACTAAGCGTAGTGAACAGATTCTTTCTAAAAGTCGCCTTTGAGACTCGGATATCGACCGCCCAGCGGTCAAATCAAGATATCCGATCTTACCAGCGACGCCAAGAAAGAATCCGTTCACGAAGCGCTTTCCCACCAAGAGCACATTACCACTCAAACCAGAGTGAGGTTTTTTCCACACCATTTTAATGAAAGGGGAGTACCAACGTGAGAATGTCTACTTATCTTCGCAGATACTGGCAGTTGTATTTCCTGCTCATTTTACCGATTGCTTACTTTCTGACTTTCAAATACGGGCCGATGTACGGTATTCAGATTGCTTTTAAAGACTTTAACTTTTTTCAAGGGATCAATGATAGTGAATGGATCGGTTGGGATGCATTTCGTGAAGTTTTTCAAAATCAGGATTTCTACAAAACATTACGCAACACATTAATGCTGAATTTTCTAGATCTGTTGGTTTCTTTTCCAGCGCCTTTACTACTAGCGATCATGCTGTATGAAGTCAAAGCCGTCTGGTTCAAAAAGTTATCACAGACTATTCTGTATATTCCGCATTTTATCTCATGGGTCATTATTGGAGGCATTGTGTATCAAGTATTCGGTACGCAATCAGGATTCGTTAATAATATGTGGATGGCTCTTGGATTTCAGCCGATTCCTTTTCTAACTGATCCAAATTATTGGTTGGTGACATATCTGCTGACCGGTGTATGGCAAAGTGCAGGTTGGGGAACGATTCTCTATCTAGCTGCATTAACAGGTATCAACAAAGAACTATATGAAGCCGCAGATATGGATGGAGCAGGACGACTGAAGCGTATCTGGCATATTACATTGCCTGGTCTGAAAACAACGATTATTACACTGCTGATTATCAATCTCGGTAATATGGTCACGATCGGATTTGAACGTCCATTTGTGATTGGTAATGTAGCGGTACAAGATTACTCGGATGTACTGAGTACCTTTGTATATCGGATCGGTCTAGAATCAGGGCAATACACATTAGCAACAGTCGTTGGTCTTTTTCAGGCAGTCGTGGGCTTGATATTTGTACTTGGTGCGAACTATGCGTCTAAGAAATCGACAGGAGAGGGGATACTTTAATGGATAAATTAGCGGATATTAGCAAAACAACAGCCGTCAAAGCCAAGCCAGCTAGCAGTAAAGGCGATCGGATTTTTGATATCGTCAATGTCACGTTACTAAGTATCGTTGTGCTCGTCTGTCTGATTCCTTTTATTCATATTCTGGCGATCTCACTAAGTTCAGCACGTCCGATCATGTCGGGTGAAGTTTCTCTTTTTCCAGTCGAATGGACGGTAGAAGCCTATGTCAAAGTATTTAGCGATATGTCGATGATTCGGTCACTTGGATTCACCGTTATGCTGACAGTCATTTTTACTATTTTATGTATGGCAATGACGATTGCCGCAGGGTATCCATTATCCAAGTCTAATCTTAAAGGACGCGGATTCTTTATGGTATTGATTATTATTACGATGTTTTTTAGTGGTGGTATTATTCCAGAGTATATTCTGGTGCGTAATCTACATTTACTAGATACGATGTGGGCATTGATTTTACCCGGATTGATTAGCCCCTTTTATCTGATTATTATGATTTCCTTTTTCCGCAATATTCCCGAAAGTCTAGAAGAAGCGGCTGAAATAGATGGAAGCAGTCACTTTTATACATTATGGCGGATCATTTTACCGTTGTCTTTGCCAGTGATCGCAACGTTAAGCCTTTTCTATGCAGTCGGACGCTGGAATGGATTTATGGATACGCTCATGTATATTAACAGCCCGGAATTATATCCGTTACAGCTCAAATTATATCAATTGATCCAAAATAATATGGCAAGCGAATTGATGCGTAATGAAGTGGTTGGTTCAGCACAAATGATGCCTGAAAGTCTCAAAGCCGCCAGTGTTATTTTTGCCACACTTCCGATTCTGATCGTGTATCCGTGGTTGCAACGTTACTTTGTCAGTGGAGTGATGTTAGGGGCAGTCAAAGGTTAAAGCTATTGCACATCTAGAAGGATCATGAAAGGAGTCTATATGCTTACATCCAAAGGAGAATATTCATTTTCAACATGCTGGAATATTAAGCGTCATTCTAGTGGAGCAGAGATGATCGCAGAGATTCAAGAGCTTGGATTTCAGCAAGTGGAACTCAACTATAATGTGACTACTGAGATGCTAAAAACGATTGAACCGATGATTGAACGTGGCATGATCGGTATATCTAGTGTGCATAATACATTTCCTCATACACCTGATCCTGATTATGGCACTGATTCGGTATTGCTAGGCTTTGATGATGAAGTAAAACGGCAAAAGGCGATAGATCTACTGGTGGGTTCAGCTGAGTATGCTCATCGTTATGGAGCCAAAGCTGTGGTCGTTCATCCCGGAGAGATTCCTTTTGCAAACAATATAGATGAGACGTTAAAAGGCATTTATCACGAACAAGGCAAAGACTCACCTGCTTATCAACAGCTATGGTCTGAAATGATCGAGCGTCGGGAAAGTCTATCCGAGCATTATTTAGAGCGTATTCAGCACAGTCTGGAAGAGGTATGTGACCGTGTATTATCCAAAGGATACAATGTGGCTTTTGGTATTGAAACACGTTCACGTTGTTACCAGATGCCTACCTTAGCTGAAGCGAAAAAAGTACGTGAACGGATGAAAGGTGCACCTGTCTATCTCTGGTACGATATCGGTCACGGAATGATGATGGATCGAATGGGCTTGTATCAGAATGCCGAAGAAGCTAACGCTATGAAAGACGATATTATCGGTGTGCATATTCATGAAACGTTAGGCTTATCCGATCATTGGTGTCCTTATATCCATGGTAAAGACATGACTTTTTTCGATCGCTTTCTCGATATTATCGATGCAGCGCCTGTCAAAGTATATGAACTAAAAGCCGCTTGTCAGCCTGAAGAGATTGAAGCCAGTCATCAGCTCTTAATCTCCAAAATTCAAGAGCGTCATCATAAATAAAACAGGATACCGCAATACGAAATAGATCATACACAGACAAATCGATATCAAGTAGAAAAGCAAGGAGGGCATTGCTATGGCTGTCAGCAGGCAACTGGTAAGCATCAATGATCAATGGGTAGAAGAAGGTCTGGCAGGACAGATTCTCGATCGGAATCATCGATCTTTTGGAGGCGTGGTTGATCGTGAAAATGGGATCGCTTGGCCTAACCATCATGCAGGAACACCTGTCTGGATGTCGGTATGGGGAGCCGCATTAGTAAATCCTGATTCGGCTTATTACCATCATGAAGAGGTGCTCGAACGGCTAGAATATGCAGCCCAGTATATGCTTTCTTTTCAACATGAAGATGGGTCCATCTCTCCGGGGTGGACTAATTTTCATTCACCTCCAGATACAGCGTTTGTCGTGGTCGGTTATTCGCAGTTGTATCTACTATTAGAACAAGATGATTGGAGTAAAAATGCTCCTGTCGCTAGTCGGATATTGTTATTTCTCAAGCAAACGATTCCGGTGATGTTAACAGGAGGTTGCCATACACCTAATCATCGCTGGGTCTTGTCGGCGGCACTTAGTTATCTATATCAATTATTCGGTGATTCTCGATTACTCACACGGGCAGAACAATGGTTGGCAGAAGGGATCGATGCGACTCCAGATGGAGAATGGACTGAGCGTAGTAACGGTATCTACAATGCAGTTAGTGATGTGATGTTAATCCATACCGCACGTATATTATCCAAGCCTGAATATCTACAACCTGTGCGTGCTAATCTGAATATGATGATCTATTTGATTCATCCTTCTGGCGAGATTGTCACCGATTATTCAGGTCGGCAAGATTTCGGGCAGACCTTTACATTAGACAATTATCTGCTTGCTTATTATCTGATGACTCCCATCGACCACAATGCTCAATTTGCAACGATGACAGAATTAGCTGAACAAGCATTATGTACGACCACTGTGCGTCCACCGAGTAGTGCTAACAATCCGCTAGTCGGCATGTTGTTGTATCCACATGAAGGGGAGACAGTCATCGCTACCGCTTTGCCCACCCATTATCGCCAAATGATTAATGGGTCATTTGATCGTCACTCGTATATCCAGCAGATTGCAGAAGTAGGCTATTCGCAGATTCAATACAGTCGACCTCATTTGGATTTTGGCGCGCCTGTCATGCGTATTCGTGAAGAAAAGACAAGCGTAACGCTGATGGCAGAAACGTCTTCATTCCTAGCGATTAGACATGGACACGTACGACTATTAGGTGTACAGATTGCTTCTTATTTTGGGCCGGGCTTTGTACCGATGCAGACGTTAACCGAAACGACTGATGGGTTCACCATGACAGCGACGTATGAAAAGGGTTACAATAGTTGTGTACCCGAGCATGAATTACCTGCTTCTGCACAAGCAACAGTGAGTCCATGGTATTTGCTTCCTCATCAACACCGTATTGCTACCCATACGCAGACTTATCAACTGGAAGTGCGTATGACCGAATTGGAAAATGGATATGATCTACATATCATCTCTAATGAGCCTGCCGATGTAATGACACAGCTATCATTTGTTTTTGACCAGCAAGCGATCATTACAGCAGTCGATGGACACTTAGAGCAGATACACCCTTTTTCCCAATTATGGTCAGTAGGAACAGTCGTTGTACAGCAAGGAAATGACCGAATAGAATTAACAGGTGGTTGTCTGGAACATACGGCTCTAAGTGTGCGAGAAGCGCATTATCCGCAAGATTGTCAGACGCTACTTGTGAATGTAATGACTCCTTTTGAACACAGAATAGGGATTCGTCTCTTATCCGGTACGGATGTATGATTTTAGCGATCTGCATCTACAACTATGTCGAATAAAGAGGTGATTGATTTGCGTAATCAAAAGTATACGTATACCGCTCCACCGAATGGGTTTCCTGAATGGAACCGCAATCCTGGCATTTTCCGTCTGAACCGTCTAGATGCTCATGCTTCTGTGATTCCGTATGATTCGGTAGAGCAGACATTAAATGGAGAGATCGCAGATTCACCATATTACCAATCCTTAAATGGAACATGGCAATTCGCATGGGCTGAAAATCCAGATCAGCGTATTGTTGATTTTTATACAAAAGAGTATGACACTAGTACATGGAAAACGATCCCTGTACCTGCGCACTGGCAAATGCATGGTTATGATGCTCCTCACTATACCAATGTGCGCTATCCATGGGATGGACATGAAGATATCCAACCACCGGAAGCACCAACCAAATTCAACCCTGTAGGCTCGTATGTACGCACGTTTTCTGTGCCTCAAGAGTGGCAGGATAAAGGTTCAGTCTATATTCATTTTGCAGGTGTAGAATCTGCTTTTTATATCTGGGTGAATGGCGATCTAGTTGGTTATAGCGAAGATTCGTTTACACCCGCAGAATTCGATCTGACTCCTTATCTACAAGCCGGCGAAAATAAATTAGCTGTCGAAGTCTATCGCTGGAGTGATGCGAGCTGGTTAGAAGATCAAGATTTCTGGCGCTTGAGCGGTATTTTTAGAGATGTCTATCTGTACGCATTACCGGATACCCATATTCAAGACTTTTTTGTACATACTGATCTGGATGCACAGATTCAGGACGCACAATTAACGGTCGATCTTACATTACATCATTCCGGCTCGGCACTAGCTCGTCCTGATCCGACAGACAGTCTACGATTTACCGATGTAGCCAAAGAATCCTATAGCGTACATGCCCAATTATACGATGCAGACCGCAATCCTCTTTGGGATCTTCCTTTAAGTAGCCCGGTTTCGTTTCCTTTTAATGCAACTGAAGGATTAGAAGGTGGGGATATTCATCGGACACAGATTCAGTTGTCTACCGAGGTGATCAATCCTTTGAAATGGAGTGCAGAAGCACCTCATCTGTATCATCTGGTACTTACGCTGAAAGATGCACAAGGTCATATTATTCAGCATACCGGCTGTCAGGTGGGCTTCCGTACCTTTGCGATTGAAGGCAATCTGATGAAGATCAATGGGAAAACAGTGGTATTCAAAGGGGTCAATCGCCATGAATTCAATGCAGTGACTGGACGCGCAATTACACGCGAAGATATGATCGCAGATATTCAACTGATGAAATCTTACAATATCAATGCAGTACGAACGTCTCATTATCCTAATCATCCACTCTGGTATGAACTATGTAATCAGTATGGATTGTATGTGATTGATGAAGTGAATCTAGAAAGTCATGGTGCATGGACTTATGGTCAAAAAGAATTGCTTAATACCGTTCCGGGTAGCAATCCAGATTGGACATATAATGTGCTAGACCGTACCAATTCGATGTTCCAACGGGACAAAAACCATCCTTCGATTGTGATCTGGTCGCTGGGTAATGAATCGTTCGGTGGCGATAATTTCTTGCATATGGCGGATTTTCTACGTAAAGCGGATCCATCACGGGTCGTGCATTATGAAGGCGTATTCCATTATCGCCCGTCTGAAGCGGCATCTGATATCGAAAGTCAGATGTATACCCATATTCGCGAGATCGAGAAATATGCTCAAAATCATCCAACGAAGCCATTTATCCTGTGTGAATACAGTCATGCGATGGGGAACTCTTGTGGTGGTTTAGCCGAATACTGGCAATTGTTCGACCGCTATGAAGTGTTGCAAGGTGGATTTATCTGGGATTGGATCGATCAAGCGATTCAGACGCAGACTGAAGATGGAACCACGTATTTAGCGTACGGGGGCGACTTTGGTGAAAGTCCGCATGATGGCAATTTCTGTGGGGATGGTCTGATCTTTGCCGATCGTACCGTGTCTGCGAAGCTGGATGAAGTGAAAAAATGTTATGAACAGGTGAAATTCAACTGGAGATTAGGTAGTGATCACCCTGTCGATGAGGGGCTTGAATCGAATGCAGTGATTACGACCAAGCATTTATCTGCGGGTGAATCGGTGATTGAAGTCGAGCTAACGAATCAGTATTTGTTTACTTCATTAGAAGAGTTTGATTTTAAATGGGTATTAACAGCAAATGGTCAACCTGCTGATCATGGTGTACTGAGCAATGTGATCTGTGCCCCAGGGCAGACCGTTACAGTCACATTACCAGAGTTGAAGCAGATTCCACGTGCACCTGGAGTCGAGTATATTTTGACACTTTCTATCGTGCTTCGCACAGATCAATTGTGGGCGCAAGCCGGTCATGAAGTTGCCTTTTCTCAATTTACATTGCCTGTCGTATTGTCGTTCGGTTCTCATCATGATGCCGAATTGCATGAACCTGAGCCGATTAGCGAATCGAGCCTTGTCGCTGTACAACATGCAGGCATGATTATGATCAATGGTGAAGGGTTCTCGATTATTTTTGATTCGACCAATGGCGAAATGTTGTCTTATCAGATCAACAAAGTACAATTGTTAGCTCAAGCACCTGCTCCTCATTTCTGGCGTGCTGTAACAGATAATGATCGCGGGAATCATCTGGATCAGCGTAGTGAAGTATGGCGTAGTGCTTCAGATGAGCGAGAATTGGTTCATTTTGAAGTCGATCTTGCACGAGCACAAGATATCATTATTATCAAAGTGGAGTATCTACTGCCGACAGCAGGATATTCGCAATGTTTTGTCGAGTATCATATTTTTGCAGATGGACGGGTCGAAGTGACACAACGATTGAATCCGGGCAAAGATTTACCTGAGATTCCAGAGATCGGTATGCTATTGATGATGGATGCTTCCTTTGACCAATTGTCTTGGTACGGATTAGGTCCGCATGAGACGTATTGGGATCGAAAGTCTAGTGGTAAAGTCGGTATCTACACAGGAACCGTAGCCGAGCAAATGGCTCCATATCTCAAACCACAGGAATGTGGAAATAAAGTAGATGTACGCTCTGCTACGATTACTAATAGCGATGGAGTGGGCTTACAGATTACAGGTCTACCTTTGATCGAATTGAATGTTCTTCCATACACACCGGCAGAACTGGAAGCTGCACCACATCATTACCAGTTACCTGTTAGCGGACATACAGTTGTGCGTATCAATGATAAGCAAACAGGTGTCGGCGGCGATGATAGCTGGGGTTCTGAACCGCATCCACAATATCGTCTCTATGCAAATCGTTCGTATACGTATAGTTATGTAATGCAAGGAATTGTGAAATAAAACAAAGCGAAGAACCGTAAGCGAGTGATGACTCGTTTGCGGTTCTTTATCTTTTGGATCATCAAGTGAAAAGGGAGTTAGTCCACTAACCGCTTGCTCAAATGCTTGCGAAGTGATTCGGCAATCGCAGGTTCTGCTAATAATTGGCGCAGAGCCGGGGTATCACCACGTTCATCATACAGAATCCGATTACATTCCGCGATCGTACTTCCACTTCCTTCACGGCGAAGCATTTCAAATGTATCGCCTGCTTGAACGACTCCATTTTCCAATACGCGAAAATAAAATCCAGAATATCCAGTCTCCCGTACACGCATAACCATTTCTTTACGTTCCAGATGAGCCGCTAATTTGAAGCAAGGCTGACGGGGCTGACTAACCTGTACGATAGCAGTTCCGATCCGGTACACATCTCCGATACATACGATATCTTCAGTCAATCCAGTGACGGTAAAGTTTTCGCCAAAAGCACCTGCTTCGAAAGGGCGCTTCATTTCGTCTGTCCACCAATTATAATGATCTTGTGAGTAGACGCAAGCGGCTTTGTCTGGTCCACCATGATTTTTGAGATCGCCTTGACCATCTCCCTCGATGCCTTGCGAACTAATGGGTAATGATTCGGTAGAAGGGCGTTTGATAAATCCGGTATAGACCGATTTGTTATTCCATTCCACATTTACAGGTAATGCTGTGTTTAACGAACATAATTTTGGTAACATAGACGTAGTAGAATTTACCATAAGATGAGTTCCTCCAGATATGGGTTTGATTACAGATCGTGTTATGGGTTCTATCATAATATAAGCGAATCAATTAAAACATCTCTTTCAACAAAACATCCTTTTCGTTAAGGTATCCCTCCGTATAGGGAAGAAAGGAAATCGCAGATGAAAATCAATCCAAAAACATTTCAAAAATGGCTCCCTCTGTTGCTCATCTGCTGGCTGATCACTCAGAGTATGACAGGTATTGCTTATGGTGCACAGCAAAAAGGATTTGTACTGGACGATGCAGGTCTATTCAGCAGTAGTGAGATCGACAAGCTCAACACTGAACTGAGCGGACAGGAATACCAGATGTATGTGAATACAGCAACAGGGATGGATGAAGCGCAGGGACTCGCGTATGCGAACCAGATTTATGATGGATCGAATTTGGGCAAAAATGATATTGTGCTTGTGATTACAACCAATCCGAATTACGTCCATCTGGTCTTTCAAAATGCAGTACTCGCTAACAAAATCGCCAATAGCAACGAGCGCACGGTACAAGGAGTAACCGATAACAAATTTGTTCCATCTGCACAAGATGGCGATATTGTAGGCGGTGTACTAGCTGTTAATCGATATATCAATCATGTTCCACTAACGACCGTCATTTCGCAAAAGTTAGCGCAGGTCGGTCTGAACTGGGGTTCAGCGATTGCCTTATTGATCGGTGGGATTGCGCTCATCTGGTTTGTGATCTGGTTGATGATTCGATTGAACAAAGTCAGCAAGCTCAAAGTTCGCCGTCAACAAGTGCAGCTACATCACGATCAGATCGCTACATCACTTAACAGCTTGATTGTGTCTGATTTGTTTAAAGAATTAGAAATGGGCTTTGTGACTGGACAGACCAAAGAAATGATTGAACAGTTACAGTCTCAATTAATGAAAGAACATGCTCGTATTGCCGATTCTCAGCAGAAAATAGATGCTATTCGCCTGTCGATCGGTGCTGTCAAAAAATCTGCTAGCGATCTGACCATCATTGAACAAGAACAGACGCAGTGGGCAACCGATATGGCAAATGTGCAAAAACATCATCAAGAAATGGATGAGTTATCACGCACGGTACGTGGGATGGTGGAAGCGTCCAAAGCTAATCTGGAGCAAGTGAAAAATACAGTGGCTACGCTTGAAAAGCAATACAACTATCCACTGACAGCGATGAAAGATCGAATCACTACGATTGAGCATATTTTGCAAGAAGCCGATCAATTGGATGAATTTGATTTTATGAAAGCCAAAGAACCAGCCGAACGTGCCAATCAATTGCTTGATGTGCTTGTAGAAGATATCCGTCTGTATGGGGAATGGGTACAACGCAGTCAACGGTATACAGCAGAGATCAATAATACAGAACAGGAGTTGCGTCCAGTCGTTGAGCGAGAACATCTCAAGTTAACAATAGACGATCCTTTCCGTATATTAGAACATGCACGCACAGAAGAGATTCGATTAGTTCAATTGTTGGCAGGTGGGAATATAGACTTGATTCGTCAAAGTATGGAAATGATCGAACAAGATATTGCGGCGGCTCGTCAGGTTGTCAGTGATCTCATTAACTTCCGTGATGAATCGAAGAAAACATTAACGATGGCGCAACAACAAATGGCTGATTTCCGCAATATGCCTGAAATGTATAATCAAGAAGTGAGCCGTCTACAAGCAGAATATGCAGGAGTACATCTCAGAGAACAAGGCGCACGTTATCAGGAAATTCAGAAGATGCAAGGTGAGGTTAATCTATTTACTCCACAAATCGTAGATGCTCTGCATGATGAAGTACAACAGTATCGTCAAGCATATACATGGAGTGAGCAAGTCAGAAATGCGTTGTCTCGTATGCAACAATTGCGAACAGAGATCATGAGTTACAAAGACCAATTAGATAACCAGAAGCAGAGCGAGAAGCAGCGCTTAGACAAGCTACGCGAAGATTATCGCCGTGCCAATGAACAGCAGGCAGCGATTAGCGTTAATCCTGACGATACACAGCAAGTGCAAGCACATAGCTATCAAGCACTTGAACAAGCAGAGCAGATTCTAAGCGGTACACTACTCAATATGGTTAACGTCAAAGAAGTTATGGATACAGCGGAAAGAGAGACAGTTGCTTTTGTTCAGCGTGTAGAAGAGTTGACCCAACAACGTCAGGAAGCGATCGAAGCGATCGAAGGATTATTGCAAGAACATCGCAATTTGTCTGCTCGTTACTTTACGACAGCGATCACGACTCATGTGCCTGTTTTGCATCGACTGGTCGAAGAATTGCAACAATTGGTGAATCAGGGATACTTTGTACAAGCACAGCAAAAAGCGCAAGAAGGTGCAGGAATACTGCAATTTATAGCACTGGAATATAAAGCGCTCTACGATCAGGAACAAGAACGCAAGCGTCGTCAGCGTTCATCGGGTGGCGGTTCAGGAGGTTCATCATCAGGTGGAGGCAGTCGCTCTTCGAGTAGTTCTAGTTGGAGTGGGGGAAGTAGCCGTTCATCCGGTTCTTCCAAATGGTGAAAATTCTGTTGATTCATTGTATATTTTCTGAAAGCCATATTTGCAAACATGTCATAAGGAAGACTATGATACATGTAGATATTGAACATGTAGGCAAACGTATAAATATAAGGAGGTAGAACAATGGATCAGCAGTCTTCAGATCAAGCGGGACAATCAGCATCATCCAAACCGCTACAAGTCGAAAGTAAATATGTTAGAGAAACACGTTGCTTCAAAACATCCCGTGTATTCCCGACCGATGTCAACAATCACAATACATTATTCGGTGGAAAATTGATGTCGTATATAGATGATATTGCTTCAATTACCGCTTCCAAATTATGTCGTGTCGATACCGTTACCGCTTCTACCGATTCAGTCGATTTTCTGTATCCGATCAACCCAACCGATTCAGTGACATTAGAATCGTTTGTGACATGGACAGGACGTAGTTCGATGGAGATTTTTGTGAAAGTGATACGCGAAGACCTCAAAACAGGTGAGAAACGAATTGCAGCGACTGCCTTTCTTACCTTTGTAGCGATCGGTGAAGATAATCATAAAGTGCAAGTGCCGACAGTCATTCCTGAAACGGAAGAAGAGAAGAAATTGCACGAAACCGCTCCTTCACGAGCAGCCATGCGCCGTCAACGGAGAGAAGAAAGTAAAGAATTTGCTGATTACCTCACCACTGAATATCCGTGGGAATAACAAAAAGCGAGTACACTCTAGATCAAATAGAGGATGCTCGCTTTTTCTTTATGATTATTGATAACAATAATAATACTTCTAAATTCTGCTTAAGGCTTGCTAGAATACTACTCTTTTTGCTCCGTTTTACGAGCTTTCCAACGCCACATCATTTCTCCAAATACATATCCACATAGCAGAAATAAAGGAACCGTATCTGTAATTTCTTCAACAATACTGTGAAAAGTCAGTACAAAACGATGATCTATATAATGCATGGCGATCATGCCGAGAGATGTTGTCCCACCGTAGCCTAATACACCTTCGCTCCATATAAATTGATACTTGCTCATCATGACCTCCACATTAGTAACGGTATTAGAATCAACGTATGATCATACCCATATCTATCCGAACATGACAACTATTTCTAAATAATAGCGTATTCATAAAAGAGTCGCAAGACTATTTCTTGCGACTTTCATTTTAGTTTTACAAAGGTAACAAGTCTTGTCTTTTGGCGATATGTTCACAATCTTTGCATACACCTACAAGACCTCCATTATCATTCGCATAAAAAGTCAGATGTTTGACATCTTTTTTGCAATAAGAGCACTTCTGAAGTCGAGTGTTGGAAAAGGATTGTACTTGTTTGGGTTGATGTAAGTTTCGTACAGTTGCTAATTTGGGAGGAGTAGATACAGATGAAGAGGTATCTTTAGCTTGGATATCAGCAGAAGCAGAGGTACGTTGCCCTTCTTGGTTCAGATGCTTGCGTTCACGAAAAGCAGATAAATCTACAATATTAGGATGCGATGGATCTTGTTCAGTGGGTTCAGGCTGTGTTGTTGGCTCGGGCGGTAGTATAGGATCTGCCTGATGTATAGTGACCTTTTTTAAAGGAAAAACAATCCAGAGCACAACAGCAATAGCAACCACGGCAACAACAATAATGCCGGCTAATATCATCCATTCTGGTTGCATAGGAATTCACCTTCTTTTACACATATTTGGTAATAAAAAACAACAATTTGCACAAGGATTACCTTTTAATTCCTGTCTATCCCTTTTTTGTTACATTTAGTTTTGCTATAATTCGTCTCATAGGTAGAACGGTTCCAGATTCTGGCATCTCCACCGTGATATCTTACATATTACATGATGGTCGTAGAAAGTATAACTGCCACACGAGAGGGATGAAGATTGTGAAAAAGAAATTTAGAAGTTGGATGTCATTATGTCTACTAGCTACATTATGTGTATCGCTACTGAGTGCATGTGGTTCAGATGCCAAAGATAATGAGGCGAAAGATGGGAAAGTCACTTTGAAATTCTGGACGATTGCTCTTCAACCCACGTTCAATGATTATTTTAATGGACTAATATCAGAATACCAAAAAAGTCATCCTGGCGTAACTGTAGAATGGAGCGATTATCCATATGATGCTATCTCTAATAAGTTATTAACCGGAATTGCGAGTGGTAACGTACCGGATGTGGTCAATTTGAATACTGAATTTGCGAATCAAATGGCTTCTAAAGGTGCACTTGCTGATCTGGGTCAATGGATGAGCGATGATGAGAAAAAATCTTATTTTGATGGCATTTTCAATTCCACTGTATTTGATAACAAAGCATATGCTTTGCCATGGTATACAGGAACAGAAGTGTTATTTATGAACACTCGTCTGGTGAAGCAAGCAGGGCTTGATCCTACCAATCCACCGAAAACGCGTGATGAGCTGAATGAATGGTCTCGTGAGATCAAAGCCAAAACAGGAGCAACAGGGTATGCAACTACATTTGCAGCTAGAATGTTCCCGGTTGAAGGAATTTCTATTTTGAATGACGACAAAACAGCAGCAGCTTTTAATACACCAGCTACGATTGCATTAATCCAGAAAATGCAGGGATTGATTCAAGAAGGCGTACTGGTGAAAGAAGACGCTAACTTTGATAAACAGATTCAATATTATTCTAGCGAACAGACTGCTTTTGAAATTGCAGGACCTACTTTTATTAATTTTATCAAAACATCTGCACCAGATGTATATAAAAATACAATTGCGGTTCCACTGCCTACAGGTAAAGCCGATGTGCGTTTGTCGAACACGATGAATGTCGTGGTACCACTCAAATCGGCTAATGCTGAACAAGCGGCTGAATTTGCGAAATTTTTGACCAATGCGACGAACCAGACAGCATTTGCTAAAGCAGCTAATACATTGCCAAGTACTAAAGAATCGATCAAAGATTCCTTTTTCACTGAAAATGATGGCACATTGGAATCCGAAGCCAAAGTAGTATCCGCAGAAAGCTTAGATAAAGCAGTAGATTATATGGTAGGTGTACCAAATGCAGGTGATGTGAACTCGGCGATTGCACGTCAATTGCAAGAAATTTTTATGAATGGTAAAGACCCTCAACAAGGATTGACAGAAGCCGAACAAGAAGTGAACCAAATTCTGTCGCAAAACTAAGGGGCACTCCAAGCAGATCAACAATCGAACCCAAGACGACCCTTTGAAGGCGGTGGACGAACATGAAGAAATGGATGAGAACAGAAACATTTGCTGCATGGGCATTTATGGCGCCCGGACTGCTGATTGTGGCTGTATTCGTGTTATGGCCAATTGTGTACGGACTTCCGTTGTCCTTGACCGATTATTCGGTTATTGGAGAAACGCACTATGTAGGTGTAGACAATTATGTAACAGCTTTTCAAGATAAAAGTTTCTTGGCTTCCCTATGGAACTCGATGGTCTATGTGTTGATTGTACCGATTATTCAGATTATTTCGATCTTAATGGCGATTCTGGTCAATAGCCGTATTCCATTGATCAAAGCATTTCGTGCCGCTTATTATATCCCTGTCGTCACCTCTATGGTGGCGGTAGCGTTGATGTGGAGCTGGTTGTTCAGTAGTAACGGTGTGATCAATTATGCGTTAATCCAGCTAGGTATTATTCAAGAACAAGTCGGCTGGTTGTCCAGCAGTAGCACCGCATTGTATGTAATTATGTTTATTACGATGTGGAAAGGGCTTGGCTATTATATGATGTTGTATCTAGCCGGGCTTCAATCGATTCCAACTGATCTCTACGAAGCATCCATGATTGATGGAGCAAGTCGCTGGCAGACCATTTACCGGATCACGATTCCTTTACTGCGCCCTCATATCTTATTCTGTACGTTGATCTCATTAATGGGTGCGATTCGTGTATTTGATGAAGTGTTTGTTCTAACCAATGGTAAAGGTGGACCGGGTACAGCGACACTTACATCCAGTCTGTATATTTATCAAAAAGGGTTGGTGCAATTTAACTTTGGTTATGCGTCAGCACTAGGTCTAATCGTTAGTGTGATTGTAGGCATTTTGAGTATACTGGTGTTCCGTCTGAACAAGAAAGGCGGTGTGCAAACGTACTGATGAATAATCCAACGATAACAACCAAAACCGATTACAAAACACCCGGTCCGCAAGCACGTAAATGGAAAAAAGGGATTCGGTATACGATTACTTACGTGTTGTTGATTGCCTTAGCTTTATTTATGACAGGGCCTTTTCTCTGGTTACTCAGTGTATCGCTTATGCCCGGACGCAATGTGTTTTCTAATCCACCTGCCGTTTTTCCGACATTTATTAATTTCGGCAACTATGCGCAAGTGTGGAACTTTATGAACTTTCCCAAATACATTATGAACACGGTCATCATTACGGTGATGGGTGTTGTATTTAATATTATTTTGTCCTGTATGACGGCTTATCCGTTAGCCGTATTCCGGTTTAAAGGTAGAGATATGGTCTTTACCCTGCTGATCGCAACGATGATTATCCCTTCATCAACAGCGATGATCGTGCATTATTTAACGATTCAATGGCTAAATTTAGGCAATACGTATCTGGGTGTGGTGCTACCTGCTGCTGTATCGGTATTTAATATCTTCCTGATGCGTCAGACCTTCTTGACGATTCCTACTGAAATTCGAGATTCCGGTAAAATGGACGGCGCATCCGAATTACGTATCTGGTGGCAATTAGTACTCCCACTCGTAAAGCCCGGTATTGCAGTCATTATGCTACTTGAAGTAATGGCATTCTGGAACAATTTCCTGTGGCCAATCGTTGTGCTAGATGATCCCGAAAAATATCCATTAGCATCAGCACTAACATATCTCAACGGACAATTTTCCTACAACTTCGGCTGGATCGCCGCCGGAACCATCATTTCCGTAATCCCTATCATCGTCGTCTTCCTGTTCACCCAACGCTACTACATGGAAGGCTTGGCAGGAGCCGTCAAAGGATAATAAAAGTAATACGCATTATAAATCGTTTTATATTTTACTGCTCCGCCAAATAGAAAAATGCGAGTTTACTCTGAGCGAAGGGAACGATATCTTTACCAGCGACGACAAGCAAGATATCCTTCCCAAAGCGGTGTAACTTCAAAGGAGTCTATTCCAAATGACATTGGTGATTGTACCTTTAGACGAAAGACCTTGTAATTATAATTTCCCTTATGAACTGACACGAGGAACATCATATCAAGCTGTGCGTCCTCCGCAAGAATGGATGGGACGCAAGAAAATAGCCGCAGATACCGAACGGCTATGGACATGGACACAATTGGAATGTCAATCGGCTGACGGAGCAGTGATATCCCTAGATACACTATTGTACGGCGGGATTGTGCCTTCCCGTCTACATGAACTGGATGTGACCGAACTGACTCGTCGTTTGGATCGATTACGAATACTCAAAGAGCAGAATCCTGCACTTAAATTGTTCGCTTTTCAACTGATTATGCGTTGCCCGCAGTACTCTTCCTCAGACGAAGAACCGGATTATTATGCTGATTGGGGACGAGAGATTTTTCGCAAAGGGTATCTAGAACATTATGCAGAAGAACATCCATTAACGACCGAAGAACAACAAGAACTGGACGATATCAACAGTCGCTTACCTCAAGAAGTGCTGGATGATTATCTAGGTCGTCGTGCGGTAAATCGGGAGATCAATCAATTAGCACTGGATTATGTAGAACAAGGTGTGATCGACTTTCTGATTTTCCCGCAAGATGATTCGGCTCCTTATGGATATACCGCTAGAGATCAGCAGGAAGTAAGGGCACGTATTCGAGCATTGCGTCTAGGCTTGCGTGTCTATATGTATCCGGGTGCAGATGAAGTTGGTTGTACATTGGTGGCTCGCATGATCAATCAGTTGAATCATACTATTCCTCGGGTCTATGTGCGTTTTAGCTCGGTAAATGGAGCTTTGATTATTCCTGCGTATGAAGATCGGCGACTGTATGAAACGTTAAAATATCAGATTATTGCGGCAGGCGGTATGGTTGCTTCTGATGAACAAAGTGCGGATATCTTATTACTGCTCAATACCGCAGGTGAAAAAATGGGTGAAGCCGTCTATCAAGGATCACCGTCTGCTAATTATGATACTGAACGGACAACCGTAGAGTTAGTAGAGTATGCAGGCTACATATTGGATCGTCAGCCGGATGCGGTAGTGGCTATTGGAGATATTGCCTATGCTAACGGTGGTGATCTTGAATTGCTGGATTTACTTCGTCAGCGAGGCATTTTGTATCAACTGGCAGGCTATGCAGGCTGGAATACCAGTTCGAATACATTAGGAACGGTTATTGCACAATCGATGATCTATCAACAATATGGAGCCACTCCAGAGCATATGAATTTTCTAGCGCTACGTTATGTGGAAGACCTAGGCTATGATTCTGTTGTACGTAAATATTTAAGCAATGGGCCGATTCAAGAATTGGGTCTGGATAAATTTCAGTTAGATGGAGAACGTGGATATGTGGCTGAGATGGTACGTAGTCATTTGGAGCAATTTATAGAGCAACATTTACAAGAAAATGGTGTGCAGATCGATATTCAAGATTGCTATATGCCGTGGAATCGGATGTTTGAAGTGGGGTTATCCATTCGAGCCCATCTATCGTTAAAAGATCACAAAGGAGAACAACAATGACAGAACAAATAAAACAAACAGATGTGGTAGTAATCGGTGGCGGTCTAGGAGGCTGTATGGCAGCTCTTGCCGCTGCGAAGCAAGGATTGACTGTAACCTTAACAGAACCGACAGACTGGTTAGGTGGACAGCTTACATCACAAGCTGTTCCGCCCGATGAACATCGCTGGATAGAACGTACAGGAGCAACCGCTACATTTCGTGAATTTCGTGAACGGGTACGCGACTATTATCGTCGGAATTATCCGTTAACAGAGGAAGCACGTAATAACCCAATTTTGAATCCGGGCAATGGATGGGTGAGTCGATTAGCGCATGAGCCTAAGATTGCACTAGATGTATTACAAGAAATGATGTCGCCGTATATCCATACTCAGCGTATCCAAGTGCTATATCATACGGTGCCTGTTGAAGTAGCAACAGAGTATGATCGTATTGTATCGGTCACGGTTAGCCATACCCAAGTAACCGGATCAGTCGGTCAATATACACAGTTAATCGGTCAATATTATCTGGATGCTACAGAAGAAGGCGACCTTCTAGAGCAGTCTGGAACAGAGTATGTCAGCGGAGCAGAAGCGAAGTCAGATACCGATGAACCGCATGCGCTAGAACATGCTGATCCGCTAGATATGCAGTCGATCACTCATGTAGCCGCTGTGGATTATGTGGAAGGAGCAGATTTCACGATTGAGAAGCCAGCAGAATATGATTACTGGCGTGAATATATGCCTTCTTTTTCCCGTTTCCCTATCTTAAGCTGGTATGCTTCTGATGCGAACGATACAACCAAGTTAAAAGAGTTCACGTTGTTCCCTAACGATGAAGGTGTGACTTCATTATGGGATTATCGCCGTATTATCGATCCGGCTATTTGGGAAGAACCCCTTCGTTCACAGATTCAAGAAGTCAGTCTACTCAATTGGGCGCAAAATGATTATTATGCAGGAGCAGTGACAGGTGTACCGATCTATGAACGTACGCAAAATCTAGAAAGTGCCCGCCAGCTTACTTTTTCATTAGTATACTGGTTGCAGACAGAAGCGCCACGTCTGGATGGTGGTAAAGGGTTCCCGGGGATTCGTTTGCGTGGAGATATTTTAGGGACAGCAGATGGGCTTGCCAAAGCACCGTATATTCGTGAGTCTCGCCGTATCAAAGCGCTATACACGATTACCGAACACGATGTGAGTAAAGAGTTACGCGGAGCTGAAGGAATCAAGCGATATGAAGATAGTGTGGGTATAGGAAGTTATTCACTTGATCTACATCCAACAGTCAAAACACATCGTACGTTCTATATTCCTAACTATCCTTTTGAGATTCCGTTGGGATCATTAATTCCTGTGCGTATGACTAATCTTTTACCTGCTTGCAAAAATATTGGCATGACTCAGATTGCTGGCGGTTGCTATCGTCTGCATCCTGTCGAATGGAATATTGGAGAATCCGCAGGTTATCTAGCTGCGTATGCGATCCAACAGGGCATTACACCACGTGAAGTCTACGAATCAACAGAACATGTCAGTCGTTATCAAGAGATGTTGATAGACGCAGGTGTGGTTCTGCACTGGCCTGAGGATGTAGAACAAGAAGTATTGAACCCCCAGTAAAACGTCGTTATGTCTTTGTAAATGATGAATAGATCAAATAGCCTTTTTTCCATATCATTGGACAGAAGGCTATTTTTGAATACTGAATATAATACGATAGCGTGAAAGATCATCACCATGATCATGATTGAATCTGAAGATCATTCTGCTAATCCTGTTGTCACCAGTTCTAACAATTCAGTTCGTAACGTCTGCATCGCATCTTCATAAGGCATGCGTAGATATTTACTCAGATGCTTCATGTCTTCTTCGTAATAATGAAGTAGCTCTAACATAGCCGCTTGATCACCATGTTGTTGAACCATGTGTAATAGATTTACGAACTGATCTTCTGAGAGAGATACTGCAAGCTTTTGCGCTTCCATCGGTTCACCGCCTGTTGACTGATTTGTAGTTGCTCTGCTAATTGCGCTTCGGTCTGCTGATCTAGGTATAATCCTCGAATAATTTGTTTTCCCTGAGCAAAAGGTAACGAATCAATCAGTTCTTGAATCGCTACCAGACTATCAAATTCTTCTGCTGGAAAAGAGTGATACTCATTGGTTTCTAACCATGTATGGATCGACAGCTGCTCCGAACGAGCACGTACTTTATTGCGATACTGGATACGCCAGGCGATCTGTTTGAGCTGTCTACGATAATGCTCGGATAATGAAAGAGTCTGTGGCATCATGATTTCTCCTTTATAACGTTTTCCTTATTTTGTTACTTAAGGGAACTTATGTTCTTATTTTATAATAAAAAAGAAATGATGAGGTTGGAGATACGGTTAATTTATAGCGATTTATCAGCTGATTTATAGCGAGGAAAAAGATGGACTTTTTGGAAGACCTTTAATTGACACTTGATCCCATGTATAGAAAGAGATAGTGTAGAGGTTGAATATCTATAGATCGTTAGTGACATACACGATTATTTTGGAGAAGAAAGGTGTTTTTGCATGTTATGCTTAAAATTCTAATGTTTATTTTTCTGATTCAGATTGTATATGTAACGGCATATACGTTAAGAACGATCCTTACACTTAAAGGACAAAAATATATAGCATCGGCGATCAGTATTGTTGAAGTCGTTATCTATGTTATGGGGCTTAATCTGGTTCTCAAATATCTCGATCAACCGCTAAGTCTAACGGTATATGCGATTGGATATGGACTCGGTATCCTGCTCGGTTCTTGGATTGAGGAAAAGATTGCTCTTGGTTATATCACCGTCAAAGTAATCAGCGATGTACCGAATCAACGTCTAGCCGAAGTGTTGCGAGACAAAGGATATGGTGTCACTTCATGGCTTGGACAAGGACGAGATGGTGACCGAATCGTGATGGAGATTCTAGCCAAACGCAAAAATCAGGACAGTCTGTATAAGACCATCCTGTCTGTCGATCCCAAAGCTTTTGTGATTATGGTGGAGCCGCGCGAATTCCATGGTGGCTTCTGGACGAAGGCAATTAAACGCTAATTGAAACCTGTCGATCGTGTAGAAAATCGTTCGCAATCAGACGCCCTTTATCTATACCCTTCAATGACGAATTGTTTATAACCTATTCAGTGGTTTAAATAATGATTGAAGCAAATAAGAGGAGGGCTTTTGATATGCAAACGAATATTCCAACAAAAAAGCTAAATGATGGACTGGATATTCCAGCGATCGGGCTGGGTACTTACTCGCTTAATGGTCACAAAGGTGTAGAATCGATCAAGCAGGGGATTGAAGTGGGTTATCGGCTGATTGATTCTGCTTTTAATTATGAAAATGAAGGTGCTGTGGGTAAAGCGGTACGTGAAAGCTCGGTCCCTCGTGATCAGTTACGTGTCTGCTCGAAATTACCAGGGCGGCATCATGCGTATGACGAAGCATTAGTCACCATTGAAGAATCACTACTTCGTACCGGACTGGATTATTTTGATCTCTATATTATTCACTGGCCGAATCCGAAAGTAGATAAATATGTAGAAGCATGGCAAGCGATGATTGAAGCACAAAAACGCGGTTATGTCCGTTCGATCGGCGTTAGTAATTTCTTGCCAGAACATCTGGAACGGATTATCGCTGAAACGGGCGTAGCACCCGTGCTGAATCAAGTAGAATTGCATCCGTATTTCGAACAGACAGAACAGCGTGCCGCAAATGATAAGCATCAAATCATCACTGAATCATGGAGTCCGCTTGGTCGTGGGCGCGGAGAAAGTGTGCTTGAAGATACAGGTATCAAAGAAATCGCAACCGCTTATGGCAAAACACCGACTCAAGTGATTCTACGCTGGCATACCCAGCTAGGTGCTGTACCTATTCCGAAAGCTGGATCACTAGAGCATCAACAGGAAAACTTGAACATTTTTGATTTTGAGTTAAATGAAGAGCAAATGCGTACCATTTCAGCATTCAGTAAAGACAACAAACGTCTGTGGGATCAAGATCCAGCAGAGTACGAAGAATTTTAAACAAAGCACATCTTGAAGTACAGTTCACTACTATACAACCAACGTAAAAGATAAAAAAAAGGCATCCTTAATGGATGTCTTTTTTTGGTTTAAGCTGTCTATAAGTATTCAAAGTATCTCTTATAAGAACAAGTGAACATGGCGTTTCAACCACTCTACATAGCTTTGCTCACGTGCTATCGCTTTGGTCAGTACGAGATAATGTCCGAGATGAGGATGATCGAAATGCATAGCACCAGATGTATTTTCCTCGCCGAATAAAGGAATGAGTTGCTCATATTCCTGTTTTAAATGAACCAGCTTCTCTTGGCGCTGTTGTAGTTGATTTTCAAATAATATGCGTGCTTCTTCTTGTGATAACGTATGGATAAAATACATTTTCAACATAAACGCATCTTTCTCTGTTTCAGGCAACGGTTCTGGCGATAACGCCCATTCTAGCAGTTCTTTTCGTCCAGCTTCAGTGATCGTATACATTTTTTTTTCTAACTTTTCCCCTTGAATCTGAGTACGAAAATGAAGCAAACCTTCGTCCACCAACTTGCGAAGCTCTGGATAAATCTGACTATGTTTGGCACTCCAGAATTGACCGATTTCTTTTTTAAATTGACTGGTGATATCATAGCCACTGTATTCTTGACGATATAATAAACCTAGAATCGCATATTTCAATACTCGCACGATCATAATCCCCTTTAAATATAGATTTGTGTATATTTGACCATAGCATATCAAAATGTTAAAATAAACATGTTGATATTTACATGTTTTATAAAACAGTTTGCAAGACAGAGTGAATGATATTTGAATTCAAATTCTAGAAAGCAGGTGCTGTATAATGGAAAACTTTGTAGGAAGTCATATGATTTATACGTATGAGAACGGCTGGGAGTATGAGATTTATATCAAAAATGATCATACTATCGATTATCGTATTCATAGTGGTATGGTGGCTGGACGTTGGGTTCGCGATCAAGAAGTCGATTTGGTGAAATTAACAGAAGGTGTATACAAAGTAGCTTGGACAGAACCAACAGGTACAGACGTAGCGCTGAACTTTATGCCTCTTGAAAAACGAATGCATGGTATTATTTTCTTCCCGAAATGGGTACACGAACATCCAGAAATCACAGTATGTTACCAGAATGATCATATCGCTTTGATGGAAGAATCTCGTGAAAAATACGAAACATATCCTAAATATGTTGTCCCTGAATTTGCCGATATTACATTTATCGAAAATGCAGGCGTAGACAATCAAAACGTAGTTGCACAAGCGCCTTATCCAGGCATGACCGATGATATTCGTGCAGGTAAAATAAAATAAATAATGATTTCATATACATCATAACAACATCATATAGCATTCATCCGAATGACCAAAAAGGAACGTCTTTGAGACGCTCCTTTTTTTATTTGTCTACTATTCTATTAGGCTTGGTGGTCTGCATCATTAGTTAAAGCGATAGCTGATTCTCGTTCAATTACACGACCAGGTACAAGTGCACGTCCGAAAGTGTAATACGGATTACTTACTTTTTTCAAAATGGACTGTACGGCTAACTTTGCCATGCGTTCGATATCGACTTCAACAGTCGTGAGTGGCGGCCGGGTTAATGTGGCATAGATATCATTATCAAAGCCGGTCACAGAATAATCTTGAGGCACATGGTAACCCAAGTCCTGCAATTTGTTAATTAGATTATGCGCGACCTGATCGCAGTTACAGACAAACGCACTTGGCATAGGATCAGGTAACTGAATATCAATATAAACGCCATCTTCATCACGGTCATCCAATATCCATTGTTGTTGCAAAGGGATTCGATGTTCCAACAACGATTTGTAATATCCTAGAAAACGGTCTTGAATACTACTGGTCGAGTGTAAAGTACCGACATACGCAATATCCCGATGACCCCCTCGAATCAACAAGTTCGTTAATTCATACGCACCGTAAAAGTTATCGGTAACCACAGCATCCATTTCTACATGCTCATCATAGAAGTCGAGAAAAATTTTGGGTAATTGCATTTCTTGCATAGCTTCAATATAGGGCTTGCCAATCTGCCCCAAAATAATCAAACCATCTATCTTTTGTTCATAATACAATCTTGGCAATGTAAGCATCGATTCTTCATGTTCGCCTAAAGTGGTCATAATGCCGTAATAGCCACCTTGTTCAAGGATCTTTGCAATGTATTTGTAGATACGAAAATAAAAGGAATGATTGGTACCTGTAAATCGCTCAGGAATCATGACCCCGATATTGTAAGATAATCCATCTTTCATTGATTTGGCAGCTGTATTATAGCGGTAGCCCATTTCTTCAGCTACTTGTTTGATCTTTTCTTTGAGACTATCACTGACTCCGTCTTTATCTCCAAGCGCTTTGGATACGGTCACACTACTGATATTCAAGCGATCTGCGATATCCCTCATCGTTACTTTATGATTCATAGGTACGCCCTTTCATATTGATTTTGACTATTATTATATCAACAATACTATTATGTATATACTTAATCGATAACTTTCATCGTATATCTATATACCATTTGAATGCACGATCATTGGGAATAGGCTAATATAAAATACATGATTATTGATAAGCAGGTGAACATATAGATGCAGCTACAACCGATAGCCGAGTTATTAAGGCAAGCCATTACTGCTGAAGCTGAGTTAGATGATCGATACGTCAGCGACCGTCAAATTATTTATACGACCCTTCATCACCATCATATTGAGCGATTTCGCTTGAATGCGAATCATCAGACCTATATTTTTAAGCCGCTATCTTTACAACAACAATGTTATCAAGAACTTTGGACGTATACACATGTTATGCCCTTATTGCCTGATCTATACCCGCAACTACTAGCTTATTCGGCTACAGATAAATTATCTTTTTATTCAAAGGATGATCGACCGGCATGGATCATCTTAGAGGATGCAGGTACGCTCAATCATGTTCATAGCGAGCAGACTTTGTTCTATATGATAGATCAAATGGTAAAATGGCATCGTATTCCTATATTATCGATTCCAGAATTGCCTGGGAATGGGCAAAAGCCGTCTATTCTAGTAATGACAGAACAACTATTATCTCAATGGGATACATTTGAAATATTCGTACACCAGCATATCAAGCCAAATAACAGTCAAACACGTTGGCTTCATAGGATGCCAGTGTTAAAGCAGACTATACAACAGCATTCGTGGACGATGTCAGAAGTATTATGTCATGGTGACCTTCATGCGGGTAATTATGGATATAACTTAGCAGGACGATGTATCATTTTGGATTGGGAACATTGTCATCGCAATACGCCTTTGTGGGATTTGTATCATTTAATTGATCTGTCGCATCCGTTGTTCCCGCGTGCTATGAATATCGATTTGCGCTTACAATTGTTGTCTTATTATTGGGAACAGCAAGTGAATCCTACGATATCTAAGTCACAGATGATACAGGAGTACGTTATATTTGCTATAGTTTTTTCCAGTTGGATGCTGTTATTAATCCAGCAAGACTTACAGCAAGATCAACCGATCTGGTCACATGAACAATTACGTCTTCAGCAGACAGAAGTAGGGGATCATCTGGAACAGTGTATACAGATGTGGCATTCTACGGTTATAGATTATTCTACAAAAGAAAAATAATCAAAAAACCTCGATAGCTAACTAACAGCCACGAGGTTTTTTTGGTGCTTATATAAATAGTAGTAATTCTTTTTTTAGAATTTTAATCGGTATCCTTCTTTATCACGGAATTTGCCTAAGATAATAATAATGATATCAATAATGACCCAGACTCCGCCAAGACCCGCTGTAAATAACATCAAAAGCCCTGTTCCGACTTTACCTACATAAAAACGATGTATCCCTAAATATCCGAAGAAAATACATAACAATAAACTGACTAGATTGCTTTTACGACTATACATAGCGTTCCCTCCAAAGTGTGTTGCTTATGAGATTACATACGTATTCAAAGCGGTCAAGGTTCCTCTTTTCATCATTTAAAGGTATATTTAGAATATACACACTACAACACAATAGACGCAAATAACGAAAAATAATAGAGATTTCTTTGGAGGAATAGTATGCAAAAAGTTGGACTGCTTATGCGCAAAATTCAATTTAGTGAGAATCAAGGGCCACGTGTGTTTGCAGAACGATTACAAGCATTAGGACGAGAATTAGGCGTAGAGATCGTCTTTATTTCACCAGAGCGTCATGTGAGCGGATATGATTGGCTTCCCGGGTATGAACACGAGAAGAGTGATCTGGTGAACTACGATATTGTATTAGATCAGATCCATAAAGAACAGATTGAGCATGTTATTTATACGGTGTCTGGCTTTACGTATTTAAAAATGTTTTTGCCGAAAAGTGTACTGTTTCCACATAGTTTCCCTGATCCTGCGCTAACAGGTTATGAGATGATGAAACCTTTTTATAATATGGTCGATAAAGCTGTGGTGCAGACTCCTTTTCTCAAACGACAGTTAGCTTCACAATTCAATATTCATGATGTCGATGTGATTCCAATAGGATTTAGCGAAACGCTGGCAAACAAACATTTCGATCCTTCACAAGTGGTAGAAAATCGAATCTTGTGGATTGGACGAGATGAAGAAAATCGCCGTCCTGATCTGGTACTCAAATATGCTCGTCAGAATCCAGACAAAGAAGTATTTATGGTATTTGGTGGCGAACGTTATCGTGAAAGTATGCAGAAATATGATATTCCATCCAATATTCACTTACGGTTTGCTTTATCGCAGGATGAGATTTTCCAATTGATGAATTCGAGTAAAGTGTATTGGAGCTGTTCCAAATTTGATACATTTGCGATGCCGCTTACTGAAGCATTAGCGATGGGCAAAATTGTAGTCAAACCAGAACATCCTTGTTATGACCATATTAGTTCGACCCATGCTTTTGCAGGGAATGAGCGCAATTGGTTTGAACTGGTGAATATGGCAGCAGCCTCTCCACGCCAATTTTCACAAGATAATCGGGATTATGCGTTTGATACGTTTTCCAGTTCGATTATGAAAGAAGGGTATCGTCAATTTTTCTCGGAATGGTTGAAATAATAATAGTAGCTTAGAATCTAAAGAAAACATAAGGACGTGGAACCGTTATGACAACATTACGCAAAGCGATTATAGATACCGATACTGCTGGTGATGACACGATCGCTATTTTGACAGCACTTCATCATTTTGATGTACAAGGCATTATGATGACAGGTGGGAATGTACAATTTGATCAGGAAGTCGAAAATGCACTCTATACGATTCAAGTCGCAGGTAAAGGTGGAGTAGACGGGCAGATTCCTGTCTACAAAGGTTGCGAGCGTCCACTGATGACGACATGGAATCAAGAACAGCATCGGACTGTAGAAGATGTACATGGTAGCGATGGCATGGGAGGAGCGAACTTCCCTCCAGCAATCCAACGTCCAGCGGATGGACATGCAGTTGATTTTCTTATCAAAAGTGTACATAAGTACCCTGGTGAAATCCATTTACTAGCGATTGCGCCACTAACCAATATTGCGATGGCGATTCAGAAAGATCCAACAATTGTTCCGAAAATCCCTCATTTATATGTAATGGGTGGAACGAATAATGCACTCGGCAATATTACACCGGCGGCTGAATATAACTTCTATGTCGATCCCGAAGCAGCTCATATTGTTCTACGTTCAGGGATTCCAACAACCATGGTTGGTTGGGAAATGTGTACCGGTTATTCTCTGATGGATGATGACGATCATGCAGAGATTGCTGCGTTGGGTACTGCCGGAGCGGACTTTTTCAAAGCAGTCAATCAAGTTGTGATGACATTTAATAAAGAAGTACATCGTCTAAATGGTACAACTCATCCTGATACATTACTGATGGCTGTAGCCGCTAATGAAGCAGTCATGACAGAAAGCCATACGTATTTTGTTGATGTAGAAACCAAAGGCGAATGGACACGCGGATACAGCGTAGTGGATATCAATGGA
The DNA here is from genome assembly GCF_028594455.2 of Paenibacillus sp. PK4536. Lineage (NCBI taxonomy): Bacteria > Bacillati > Bacillota > Bacilli > Caryophanales > Paenibacillaceae > Paenibacillus > Paenibacillus sp. PK4536. The sequence continues at coordinate 847,502 of NZ_CP126313.1, read as the reverse complement.
CGACTAGGACAGACACCAAATGTACGCGTCTGTGAAAAGATTGATCGTCCGTTGTTTAAGCAGATGTTGCTTGATGTATTAAGTGCGATTAAGTAAAAAAATGTAAGAGCATATAAATTGGTGGTAAAAGGAAAAGGAAAAGGCTAACTCAAAAGGTTAGTCTTTTTTTAATTAAATAAAGGCTCTTATTAAAGCTTGAATAAAAGCCTTTTTAAACGTATGATAAAAGTAGTCAAAGGAGGTTGTAATTATGTATAAAGTTTTGAATGTACGTACAGAATCTATTACTAAAGTTCGTGCTAATTTTAATAAAGTGATCAAAGAAGTAAGAGAAACTCACGAACCTATATATATATTATCTAATAATGAACCAAGTGCAGTTATCTTAGATGTTCAAAGTTACAAAGAAATTATTGAACGAAATCAGCAACTTGAAAGTGAATTATTATATGCTCATACTTCTCAACGTGTGAAAAATGGGAATTCGATATTAATACCTGCTAAAGAAGTTGTGAATACAGATCTAACAGATAACCCTTATGCAAATCGAAGCGATGAGGAGTTATTTGATTAATGGCTAAAGTTGAATTTTGGGAAGAAGCTGCCAAAGATTATCGTCGTTTAGATGGGAATTTAAAGCAGTGGGTAGATGTTGCTCAAAAACGTTTAGAAGAAAGAGGCTCTGAAATTGGAAAGCCTCTACATAATAATAGTTATTCCAATCTAGCAGGTATGAAAGAGCTAAAATATGATAAATTGGGAGTTCGTTTAATATTTAAAGTTTCGCAAAATGATGAAATTGAAATTGTAGAGATTATTGTTATTGGAGCAAGGGATGAAGGAAAAGTATTTAGAACCGCCGAGGCTAGGCGTCAAAAACGGGAATAAGCACATGTAAAAGGCTAACTCAAAAGGTTAGTCTTTTGCTATATGTATATTTAAATATATAACTAATTCGACATTTATTTACAAATAAAAATAATTAAACTCTCTGTTAACAGAAACCGATAGTAATAGTAAAGTCGAATTTTCGGGGGAAATGTCGGTGTCTGTCAAATTAAGAACTGCGCTTATTGTTACATTTATTGCACTGTCGTTATTGTTATCTTTTACACTTAGCACGACAATTAATTATTATTCTTCACAAAGTATTAAAAATGAGATTGGGGAATCTCTAGCAGGAACAGCGTATCAGACAGCAGATAAGTTAGATAACTTTATGTGGTCTAGATCAGGTGAAGTGGAATTATTGGGGAGCTTGCCTGTTTTTGAAAATAATCAAAATGTCGAAAATATTCAACAAATGTTAGATCAATTGAAATCACACTTTCCATCATTCTCATGGATTGGATATACCGATACTAAAGGAAAAGTATTAGCAGCGACCGATGGGATTTTGTTAGGCAAAGATCTGTCAGAGCGTCCTGTATTTAAAGAAGGTATTCAAGGCAAATTTATCGGTGATGTGCATGATGCTGTATTACTTGCCAAATTACTGCCTAATCCAAGTGGAGAACCGCTACAATTTGTCGATGTAAGCTTACCGATCAAAAATAGCCAACAACAGACCATTGGTGTACTAGCTGCACATATGAGCTGGGCATGGGCCAAAGAAGTACAACAAAGTGTATTATTACCAAGTAAATGGGCAGGCCAGAATGTAGATATGCTGATTGTCAGTAAACAAGATCAGACCGTTCTATTAGGTCCACGTGAGATGGTAGGTAAGCCACTACCGTTAAAAAGTATAGCTAAAGCCCAATTACAAAAAGATGGTTGGGAGTTGGAAAAGTGGCCTGATGGTAACACCTATTTAACAGGATATGCCTATGGAGATGGATATTTAGACTATCCTGGATTGGGTTGGACCGTTATTGTGAGACAGCCTGAATCTACAGCTTTGGCGTCTGTATCTGAATTAATGCATTTTAATATCTGGATTACAGTCATTGCCGCCGTAGTATTTGCACTAATCGGTTGGTGGTTAGCACAGCGTATTTCGCTACCTATTCGTGAATTAACACATACTGCGGATCGACTAGCATGTGGAGAAGAAGTCGATATACCTTCTCGTAAAAGTTTTAGTGATATTGAAATGTTATCTTCTTCTTTGCAGACGATGGTCACTTCGTTAAGTCAAAAAGAAGTCGAGCTTGGCAATATGCAAAGTCTAGCTCATTATGATCATCTAACTGGGCTACCGAATCGGAATGCATTAGAAACGTATTTAGAAGATGCGTTTGATGATCCTGAGCAACAACCGTGTCTGTCTTTTCTTTATATTGATTTAGATGGATTTAAAAAAGTAAACGATACGTTAGGTCACCAGAGTGGCGATATTTTACTGCAAAAAGTAGCTCAACGTCTCAGTCATTTAACACGTGAACATGATATTACTGTTCGTCTGGGTGGCGATGAATTTCTAGTGGTTCTGCATACCGATCCTTCTGGATTAAATATCGAAAAAGAAGCTGAAATCTATGCAAATGAGATTATTCGTAGCCTGAACAAACCATTTATCGTGGAATATGAAAAGGTGAATATCGGATGTAGTATCGGTGGAGCCGTCTATCCGCATGACAGCGATAATCCAATCGAGATTATTCGTATGGCAGATCAAGCCTTATATCAATCCAAACGTTCCGGTAAAAACCGACTTACCTTTTACAAAGAACCACTTGCTCCACAATCGATCGGATAAAAGATTCTATAAGCATACACAGAAAGCTAGAGCGTATACGACTCTGGCTTTTTGGTGTATTCACATATTAAGAAGACATTGGACGTGCTGAGAAATCGTCAGGATTAATAAAATTCCAAATATCCGGGATATGCTCAAGATCGTATTTGCGAACAGCTTCGATAATTTTGAGATGAATTTCTTGTTGTAGATCTTCTTGTTCTTGATATGTGGTTTGCTGTAATGAGCGCATAATCTTAGGCGAAAATTTTTGGATCAGAAATAGAATTGCTTCTTCATCTTCGTTTTTAGCTTTTTGAATTAATGATAGTAGAGCATGTGCCATAGTTATTCCTCCTTCTAACCTACCTTCTTTATAACTTTTTCTAACTTGGACAATGAAGATACGTTTGTAATTTTTTGATGGCTAATCGTTTAGTTTTGGAAATCGCTTGTTGAGTCACCTGAAGTTGAGACGATATTTCTTTCTCGGTCATTTCATAAATATAAAGATAACAAAGAATACGTTGCTCTCGATCTGTGAGTTGCTGAATCGCTTCATACATCTTTTTTTCGGTAATCACTTGTTGTAAATTACGTTCTGCAAAATGATATGTATCTGTATCAGCAGGTATTCGTGAAGTATAGGTATGATCTTTATTTTCGCTGTGGTCAATAATCAGTTGATGTCGATCTTTATACAGACGATTTTTTTTATCATAATTGATCGCACTGAAATGAATCAGAGAAGCGATATAAGAAGTAAAGCGAGCTTCTAAAAAGAACAGTTGAAATGCTTGATTAAGCTTTTGTTTATTAGGTTCAGTTGGATAGTATATGGCTTGTTCCAACAGCTGCTTATGACTTGGAATACTCAAAAAAGAATGAATGATCGGATTTTGATCTGTTGTTGTTAGGTTCATACGTATTACCTCCAGCACTTTATATCCTAAGTGCATATGAATTGGGATCAAAAGATAAATACCACATAAACGGTGTAGTCTCTATCTTTTATCTATAAAGTTGAAAGAATGGAGGTAAATACAACTTTAGGCGTAATTATTTTTTATATACTCTCCACCTTTATAACTATTTTTATATATCTACATACTGTATTTGATAAGAAAAGGTGTCAAAAATGGGAATTATTTTTTTAAGACTATGTTTTTTAGGCTTTTAAAAGGATTAAAATAGAGTATAAATTTGTTGAAATCGTTTCCTTTTTGTCGGAATAGGGTATTTTTTGTTTATATTGTTTATGCAAGTAAAAGAGTTTGAGGAGGGAATGAGTAAATGAAAAGATGGGGGAGTATGTTGCTGATCGGGCTATTGCTAAGTGGTATATTATCCGCTTGTGGTCTGAATAACAGTGGAACCAAGGATGGAGTTGTACAACTCGAATTTTTCCAAAATAAGCCGGAGGCTAAAGCTAGCTTCGATGAACTGATTACCAAGTTCAATCAAGAACATCCGGATATTCATGTGTCTCAAGTGAATCCACCTGATGCAGAGACGGTACTCAAAACACGAGTCGTCAAAAATGATATTCCTGATATTGTCGGTTTGGGTGCTACTGATACATATTCGTTACTCGCTAAAAGTGATATTTTTATGGATCTAACGGGCGATTCGTTATTGCAAAATATTGATCCGAAATATGCACAAATGCTCAAAGACGTTACAGGTATGGATCAAGTGACAGGGGTTCCTTTTGCGTTAAATGCAAACGGTATCATCTACAATAAAGATATTTTCAAAAAGCTAGGGTTATCTGTACCCAAAACATGGGATCAACTGATTGCTACAGCTAAAAAAGCGAAAGCAGGAGGAACCATTCCTTTCTATTTCACTTACAAAGACGATTGGCAGACCAATCTACCTTTCAATGCGATGGGCGGTACATTAGTCGGGACAGACTTCTATAAAGAGCGTCGTGAAAACAAAACGACATTTGTCCAAGCGTATCAAGAAGTCGCTAAAAAGCAGTTGGAATTACTTAATTACGGTCATAATGATAATTTTGGTAAAGCATATTCGGATGGTAATCGTGCTTTTGGTAATGGCGAAGCGGCGATGTATATTCAAGGAAGCTGGGCGATCTCTGAGATTCGCAAAGTCAATCCAGATATTAAATTAGGATTTTTCCCACTACCCGGTAGTAACGATGAATCCAAAAATAAATTGACCGCAGGGATTGATACATTACTGGCGATTTCAAATCAGACCGAACATCCTGAACAAGCCAAAGAATTTATTTCGTTCTTATTGCAAAAAGAAAATAGCCAACAATATATTGACCAGCAAAACTTGTTCTCGGCTGTGAACGGTGTACAGCAAAAAGATGAGAGTGTCGCGGAATTACTGCCTTATTTTGAACAGGGTAAGATTGTCGATTTTGTCGATCACTATATTCCAAGCGCTGTTCAATTGAATCCAACTGTACAAGCCTTTTTGCAAAATAAAGATATTAATGGCTTCCTCGGCACACTGGATAAAGAGTGGGATAAAGTAGCGGCACGAAGAGCAAGCTAATCGAGAAATGGAAGGAGTGATCTGATGTCTACCAAACGCATGGCGACTTATTATTGGATGACGATTCCTGCGGTATTGTTGTTTTTCTTATTTCTAACTTTACCTGCGATTCAAGGGATCTTTTATTCGTTTACCAACTGGAACGGTTTTGGTAAAGAATATGATTTTGTAGGTTTTCGCAATTACGTCAGTTTATTTACAGATAATGTTGTGGGTGAAGCTTACTGGTTTACGATTAAATATGCGGTAGTTGTAACGATTTTTATTAACATCTTCAGCTTATTGATCGCTGTTGGATTGAACTCACGTATCAAATTCCGTAATTTTTTTAGAGGGGTATATTTTTTACCTAATATTTTGAGTGTATTGATCGTGGGTTACATATTTAATTACCTGTTCTCTAATGTATTTACAGTATGGGGACAATCACTCGGAATCAATGCGTTATCGACAAATATACTTGGTAACGAAAGTCTGGCTTGGATCGGGATCGTTATTGTTGCAGTATGGCAAGGGATTGCTCTGAATACGATTCTTTATCTAGCAGGATTACAGACGATTCCTGGTGATCTGTATGAGGCTTCCAGTCTGGACGGCGCAGGCAAATGGCGTGAATTCTGGAGTATCACGTTTCCACTAATCGCTCCATTTTTTACGATCAATATGGTATTAGCGATGAAGAATGCATTGATGGTGTTTGATCAGATCGTAGCTTTGACCAATGGTGGACCGGGTCGTGCGACACAATCGATTTCATTCTTAATCTATACCGGTGGGTTTGAAGGCGGCGAATTTGCGTATCAATCAGCGAACTCGGTCATTTACTTTATCGTTATCGCAGTCATCTCTATTCTTCAGATCCGATTCCTGCAAAGAAGGGAGATGGATATGTAATGGAAACACATAAACGTACCAACTGGACTGTTAATATTCTTATCGCTCTCGGTACGATCGTGGTTCTTTTCCCTTTATATATGGCGATCACGATTGCGCTCAAAGATCCACAGCAAATGTCTCAATCATTATTCGGATTACCCACCACATGGCGATTTGATAATTTTGCAAGTGCGATAGAATTGACGAACTTTTTCCAAGCATTTCGTAACAGTGCATTAGTCACGACAGCGACTGTTATTTTGACCCTATTAACCAACTCGCTGGTGGCTTATGCGATCGGGCGTAATATGGATCGCAAGTTTTTTAAAGGGTTATATTTCTACTTTGTGAGTGCGATGTTTATTCCATTTCCGATTATTATGTTGCCGATTGTTAAATTAACATCTTCGCTACATATGACCAATCTGGTGGGACTGACGATCTTGCATACGGTATACGCGCTGGCATTTAACGTATTTGTATATGTAGGGTATATTCGTTCGATACCGGCTGTACTTGAAGAAGCAGCAACGGTCGATGGAGCGACCACTTGGGGCACATTCTGGCGCATTATTTTCCCATTGATGGCACCGATTAATGCAACTGTAGGGATTCTCGTCTGTCTGTCGACGTATAATGATTTCCTATTGCCATTGATTATTGTTAGTGATCAGAATATGTACACACTACCGCTGGTACAGTATATTTTCCAAGGGCAATTCAATACCGATTATAATCTAGCTTTTGCATCGTATCTGTTAGCGATGTTGCCGATGATTATTATTTATCTATTTGCTCAAAAATGGATTATCAGTGGAGTTACCCGCGGTTCTGTGAAATAAAATGACTGTTGACTAGCCAACTTCAAAAGTCTTCGCCTATAAACGGTGAAGGCTTTTTTTGTTGTATTACTCACCTCTATTCACATCATCAATAATACTTTATAAAGTTAAGTAACTTCCTTTTATTGAGTTAAATGCAAGAAAGAGGTATGATAAAGAAAGAACATCTATTTATTCTTAAAAAAGGTAAAAGGAGGAATTAAAGATGGAGAAGAAAGGGTACATTTTAAAAAAGGGTACGGTGTTGTCGCTGGATGATCAGATCGGTAACTTAAAACAAGCAGATGTAGTGATTACTGGTTCAACGATTGAAGCGATAGGAACTAATCTACAAGTGGATGAATCCGCTTATCATGTTATTGATGCTACAGGTCAAATTATCATGCCTGGCTTAGTCGATACGCATCGTCATATGTGGGAATCGCTTGTGCGTACAGCCGGAACCAATTGGTCGCTACCTGTTTATTTGCAAAATCTATACTATGGTGGACTCGGAAGTCGATTGCGTCCACAAGATAGTTATATTGCGAACTTACTAGGTTCATTGGAAGCGCTCTATTCGGGTGTGACGACTGTACTGGATTGGAGTATGCCTTATTCTCCAGAGCACACCGATGAATTGATACGTGGGTTGCAAGAGTCAGGGATTCGATCTGTATTTGCACTGGGTGTATCTGGAGAGACAGCGTATTGGAATCGTGAAAGTCGCTTAATGATCGAGGATGCCGAGCGAGTGAAAAAGCAATATTTCTCTTCACGTGATCAATTACTGACGATGGGGCTTGCAATTCGTGGCCCTGAATTTAGCCACTGGGAGACTACGGTTGCAGAGATTGGAATTGCTCGTCAATTAGATGCCATCTGTTCGATGCATATCGGATTTGGCAACTGGGGAGCTGCCGATCGTTCCGTCACCAAGCTGTATGAAGCAGGCTTACTTGGATCAGATTTGAATATGGTACATGGTAACAAAATGCAGACTGAAGAATACAAAATGCTTGCTGATGCAGGAGCATCGTTGTCGGTCACTCCAGAAGTAGAGATGATGATGGGACATGGATATCCAGCGACCGGATTTTTCTTGGAACAAGGCGGGATGCCATCATTAGGAGTAGATGTGGTCACTTCAACAGGTGGCGATTTATTTGCGCAAATGAAATTTATGTTACAGGCTGAACGTGCGCGTGTAAATGAAGAGATTCTGAATAGCGGCAATATGCCAGGTGAGTTAAATCTGTTATCTGCTCAAGTGCTTCAATTTGCTACCTTAGGCGGAGCCAGAGCATTGAAGTTAGAAGATCGGATTGGTCAACTAACACCGGGAAAACAAGCGGATATCATTATGATTAGTACTTCGAATCTAAATACCGATCTCAATCTATTTCCAGTGATTGATCCCATAGGTGCAGTCGTTCAATGTACCAATCCATCGAATGTCGATACTGTATTTGTTGGTGGACGACTGATGAAGCAACATGGTCAATTGGTAGGTGTGGATCTAGAACGTATTCGTCGTCTTGTGTTGGAAAGTAGAGAGTATCTGGAGACACAACATGTACTGAGTGATGCCGATCGAGTGATCTATTCATAATCAATCGGATTATTTAAATGGAAGTCATATGAACCAACCCAAAAAGGGACAGACTCCTCTTGAGGATGAACTGTCCCTGTTATAGATGATGTTATCATTTATTCCGGTTGAAATGTCTGAGCCCATTCGCAGAAAATAGCATAATCTTTCTCTACCTGATCGGCATAAGCAAAAGCCCAACGCGAAATATGTTGTACAAAGGCGTCTGGTTTGCGTCCCATCGCTTTTAGAATTTCTTTTTCACTATGATATGGTAAGATGCCTTTGTTTACATCGGCATCTGCGCGGGCGTGCATTTTGGCAGTTAATTTAGCCATCGTACTCAGTACACTTTCCATATCTTCTATTGTTTCGATATCCTCTAGTTTGAGACGCTTTTTGTAAGGAGAACGTTCCCGTACATAGAAGTCTCGTCCATCTAATGTCAGAAATCCAAGATAAGGATCAGCCTTGTGATGCATCGCTTGTTGAGTCGTCGTTACCCGTTTGCCTTGATGACTGAATGTCTGCCAGAACGATTCAGCATAGGGTAAGAAATAAGCAGGAACCGGTGTGCGAACTTCTTTCACTTCCAGAACAGCATCGTCTTCGCCTTCTACACTCAGTCCACCTTCGATCAATACATAATATCGATCAAGTCCAATCGAAGCTGTACCTGACCCGTGTTTAATCGCAATATCTTTAATCCGATAATGATCGGCTTCACCTTGATGACAGACCAATGTCTGTTGATAAAATGCCCATGCTTGCTCAAGTAAAGATTGTTCTTGCTCTGAAGGCACAACCAGTTCAGCTGTTTCTTGAAATACTCGATCGCTTTGCATAACCGCTGTTACTTTTTCAAGAAAATGACCGTTACGGCGCTTTTCTAACTTGCGTAATAACTTACGTACAGGGCCTTTAGCTTTATTTTCGTCCATCACAAATTTAGCGGGATCATCTTTATCTTCAACAAAACAGGTAATTTGCTTATGGTAGCCTTTGATATAATGCTCTAAAAGATGCAATTGTTGGTCATCCGTATATTGTAGCTGTCTGCCTACCAACGCTATACTAACCGACATTCGTAATACGTCATATAGATAAGACCCGATATATCCTTCATCAAAATCATTTACATCATAGACAATTTGCTTCGACTCATTGCGAAACGCTCCAAAGTTCTCAAAATGTAAATCACCTTGAATCCATGTAGGACGTTCGGTTGACGTATGGTAAGGGAAATAATGTCTTGTCGCATCAAAGTAAAACAGATAGGAGCTTCCACGAAAAAAGGAAAAAGCAGTAGCACTCATTTTGCGATATTTCTCAGCTCTTTTGGTTGGGCTTAATATCATAATCTTGCTATCAAATTCATCTAATACTGAAATAAGCGTTTCTTTGCGTAATTTAGTACGCGTATGTATAACTTGTTCTGTCATATTGGTTGGTATCATCTTCAATTTCCCCCTAATCATGTAACCGTATAAATCTATTTTATTCTATCACTTTCTCACCCTTATCGCGTACATTAAAATGGTCGCAAAGCGCGTTTGTTGCAAATGGTTCTTTAAAAGCATAATGTGGGTTAAAGAAGTATAGATACTTCTCCATTAGAAGCAGTAGAAGAAAAGGAGCAACGACTCATGTACAAAATCATTCTCGTTCGTCATGGAGAAAGTGTATATAATCAGCAGAATTTATTTACAGGCTGGACCGATGTTGCGCTTAGTGACCATGGAATAGAAGAAGCTAGAATAGCCGGTCGATTAATTAAAGAAGCAGGGTATACATTTGATATCGCTTTTGCTTCTGTACTCAAACGTTCTATTCAGACGATGCATTACATATTAGACGAATTGGATTTGCTTTGGATTCCTGAACAAAAGTCTTGGAAATTAAATGAACGTCATTATGGAGCTTTGCAAGGATTAAGCAAAATAGATACTGCTGAGAAATATGGAGAAGAACAACTTCATCTTTGGCGACGCAGTCTAACCGTACGTCCTCCATTGTTAAAAAAAGATGATCCACGCAGTCCTCGTCTTGAGATGCGATATAACCAGATTCCAGACGATCAGATTCCTTATGGTGAAAGTCTCAAAGACACGGTAGATCGAGTGGGCGAGTTCTGGCATGATTGTATTGTTCCTTTGATTCAGAAAAAAGAACATATTTTAATAGCCGCTCATGGCAACACTCTGCGTGCTTTAATTAAATATTTGGAAGATATAGATGAGAAGACGTTAACCGATCTCAATATCCCAACAGGTATTCCATTAGTATATGAGTTAGATGATGATATTAATCCGATTCGCCGCTTTTATCTAGGGGAAGACGAACATATCGAACGCAAAACCAATGAAGTCGCTAATCCACATAATGTGAATGAATAGAAAGGCGGAACAATGCGTATCAAACCTTATTTGAAAACAAGTTTAATTTTAATCATTGTAGGTTTAGTTATGGCGTTAGGATACACACGTATTTATTCAGAAAGTGGATATAGAGCTAGTGTTTTTTCTGGCGTATGTATATGCGTTGTGTTGAGTACACTTGTTATGCGTTGTATTGTGACGAGACATTATAATCAAGATACAGAAAGTATATTATTTAATGTTAGCAGATGTATGCGTTATTATAGTCTCTATTTAATTACTTTTTTAGTAGTGATGTGGATAGATACAGCATCTTTAGGAGAGACGATTCCATTAACATTTGCTTTGCTATTATCAGGTCCTCTTGTCATCGAACCTGCTAGGAAGCAATTGTTTACAAAAATATGGCAAAGAATAATGAATATATTATGGATTGTGATAGCAGTAATATATATCTTTATTGCTATAAAATATCATTTAGAATGGGCTAATGTATATTCTGTGATTATAGGATTATTGATATACACGGTATTAGAAGTAATATTAAGCTGGATATTCCGCAAATATGCATTACAAGCCCGCTCATAAAATGAATAAACAAAAAGCATCTATAGGGATTTACGCTATAGATGCTTTTGACATGTTGTTATTTGGATTGAATTAATGGCAGACGAGAACCTGACGGGAAAAGACGCCTTTGGCTCCTTTTTTGGCTTCACCACGATCTGTAATCGAGAATCCAGCCTCTGCTATCATCTCATCTATATTTTCAATCGTAATCACAACTACTTTATCTGCGATTCGGCGTGCATGTTTGAGAATACTTAATTGCTCTTCCGGTGTCGTCGTCGAAAATAAGTTATAGGGCATATCCACGATAGCCGCATCATAATGCTCGCTAATATCAGCAATATCGCCTAAAGTCACTTCGCCTTTTAAGCCGAAATGTTTGATATTTGCTCGTGCACCTTGAGCAATATGCGGGTTAATATCACGTCCGACGATGTTGATACCCATCGACAAGGCTTCAACAAGTACAGTACCGATGCCGCAGCAAGGATCAATCGCTTGAATACCGACTGGATTAGGAACTAGAATATTGGCAGCCGCTCTAGCTAGCCGGGTATTCAGAGCAATCGAATAATTTTGTGGTTTGCGCATATTGTGGAACCAGACAGCTTTGTTTTTGAAATAATGACCTAAATACCAGCGTCCACCAAAAGGCACTATACCAAACGTATGTTGAGGATTTTTCACATCGGCTTCACCATGAATACGCATGCCAATTTCACGTTCAATCCCCAGTCGTTCTTGATATTCGATTTTGTGATCTGAATCCAGGTCGTTAATTTTGACAAAAATGACTTTGAACGTCTCTTCTAACATATCGATCTGTTCTGCTTGAGCATATATCTCTTCTAATGTATCGCCTTCGTATAGGATCTCAATCCGTTCTTTGATAAACGGGCTACGACTAGGCATAACTGCTACATCACTTTTAAGAATAAATTGATCGGTTTCTTTGCCGAAAAAAGATCTCATTTCCAAATAACAAAGAGAATGTTCATCTTGACGATGAGAGTACGTGTAAATATATTGCGGACTTGCATGTTGTTGATCCAATCGTCGTCCATCCTTTAAGCCCAATCGGCTAATTATATTTCCTGCAAATCAGTCAAAAATAGCGCTGTTTTGCAAAATGTTTCATGTGGAACAATTCACTATTGTGGAACACCTGAACTTCCTTTAACTACATATCTTCAGTATGCTTTCAAAATACAATAATTTCATTATACTCTTCAACTTTTATTTCTTTAAGAATAATCGTGTTTATTCAGCCGTTATAGTAGGTAATCTAAAGTAAAAGTGATGATTTACGACTTATTTGTAAGGAACTTGCTGTGAACAGCAATTTTTTCTGGTAATTACATCGATTAAGGCTTAGCATGTAATAGAAGCTAGCATGACACACGTTGGAATTCTTTTCACCTTCAAATTAAATATGAATATCGAACGATCAAGGAGGCACTCCTTTTGAATATAAAGAAAAACGCTACAAAATGGTTGATGATCACGATTATTTTATGTGCTCTTTCGTTAGAAACAGTATCAGCAGCCAAGTTCCATTCTAATCAACAAGTGACTGAAAATGGTGAACCTTTGATGGTGAACACTGTTAATATAGAACAATTAGATTTTCCAATAGCTCAATCCAACTTATTTAACATTATGGAAGATGCCAAAGTAATCGCAAGTGAGCCTGCTCTTCATATTACGATCCGTGGCAAAGAAAAATCAGATGGTACGTATGAAAATATGTCTATCCATACACCTACATTCAACTGCATGTTAGACGGCGTTCAGGTGGTTAATCCAGAATATCCGCCACAGGTCTATTCAACCGATCTTGATGGAGATGGTCAGCCTGAAGTGGTAGTGATCTTAACGAACGGTTATGGTACAGGCATTTACAAAACAGAAGTTAAAGTCTATCGACAAGACGGTACATCGATTGCTGTAGAAGATGGACAACATGCCTGGAATAAGTATTTTCAAGCTGAGATCAATGCAGGACAGATCGAACTTCAATGGAATCAGAACCAAATGACTTTACCGACTTCAATACTGCAAGACCCTGACGCCTCTGTAGAGAGCGGAGTAGAAGTAGGCGCTGTACGCCAATACAAGATCGAAAACGGGCACCTCGTTGTAGCTGCGTCTGTTCAAGTGGGTATGATGAACGTTTTGGGTGAGCTGACGACAACTTATGAGTACCAACAAGGCATATTACAAGCCAAGTCTTCCAATATAGTATGGGATGAACCGTATCGCTCAGCTATTCAGAAGAATTAGATTCCATATCTTTCGCAATCGCGACTAACTGCTGAATACCAGTACGAATTTCTTGTTCACTGGCAAAAGAAAAGCAAAGGCGAATATATTGCTTGGATGATTCGTGATGATCGAATAATGATCCCGGAACAAAAGAGATCGATTGCTTGAGACAACGAGCCAGTAGTTCAGGAACCGATAAATGATCGGGTAATCGAACCCACAGATTAAATCCACCTTGAGGTGGTTCATAATACCAACCGGTTGAGGAGAGTTCTTCGTCCATCATTTCGAAGCGAATCCGCAATGCGATCCGTAATTTCTCGATATGTTGTTGTAATCGTGTTGAAGTAAAATAATGCAAAAATACTTTCTGGTTGAGCAAAGGGGTACCTCCGTCAGCTAGTGACTTGGCAGCCAGTAGAGAAGTAAACCATTCCGGTCTAGCGACAATACAAGCGATTCGTAATCCCGGAGAAACGTATTTGCTAAAGCTACGAATATAGATCGTATATCCTTCTGTATCATAAGCAAATAAAGGTAACGGTGGCTTTTGCCCAAAATAAATATCCTGACAGGTATCATCTTCGATCAATAGACACTGATACTGAGCGGCTAGATCGACCAGTTGTTTACGTTGCTCTGCTGAGATGCAGATGCCTGTAGGGTTATGAAATGTAGGATTAAGGTAAAAGAAGCGCGGTTTATATTGCTTCATCGCTTGTTCGATCTGAGCTAGATCATAACCATTAGCATTGATTGTCATCGGAACCAATCTAGCCCCTTTTTGCTGAAAAACATCTAAAGCACTGGCATACGCAGGCGATTCGATCAGCACATGATCACCCGGGCGTATCCATACTTCAGCAATGAGTGAGATCGCTTGTTGAGCACCTGTTGTAATAAGAATTTCATCGGCATGAACATGAAATTGAGAAGTATCTGTAAAATAGTGTTGAAGCATTTCTCTGAGCTCTAGATCACCCTGTGCAGGTGCATACGTACCGAGCAACTTGGGATACAGATCGAATACCTGTTTCACATATTCAGCAAAATAGTGATTTGGTAGTAAATTCGGTGTAATCAGAGCTTGAGAAAATTGATATTTGACTTGAATCCGATGCAGATCGCCCAGATTTCCTTGAAATAAAGGCAGACCTAATTCAGCTTCATTGGTTAACACTTGTAACGTAGGTGGTTGCACATAATAACCGGATTTGTCACGGGCATAGACATGACCATCATCTTTAAGATGCTGATACGCTTTGAAAATCGTTAAGCGGTGCATCCCTGTATCTTCTGCTAGTTGACGAACAGAAGGCAACTTAGCGTGTGCTTGCCAGTCTCCACGCTGAATACGTGTATGGATATACGTATAGACCGTTTGAAAAGAATGTTTCCCATGTTGTCCAGATAATACAGTATCCACGATGGAATCGGATTGTTTTTTTTGCGGTTCAGTGAGTGGTTTATTTGTCATATCCACATTCCTTCCTAATTGATAACAGGGTACAAACAGATATCCCGAATAAGCAAAATCAAACTAAAAGTACATGTAGTGTAACCTGTGCACAGACCAAGATATCTTCATCTGTTCTATGGTATGGCATCTGTTCTGTTGATCTTCCTTTACAATAACAGAACACAGAGGAGGAATGGAAGATGGTATTACTGGGGTATGCAATAATGTGCTTAATTTTTGGAACCACATTTCTAGCGATTAAGATCGGGGTCGATGCAGGATTACCGCCTTTCTTTTCCGCAGGAGTTCGTTTTTTAGCAGCAGGATTGATCTTAATGATCTGGATGTATGCACGTAAAAAGATCAGTTTCTCTTTATTACTACGCAAAGAAACGCTGTTTATTGGCGCAGGATTAACCTTTTTTACATTTGCAGCTTTATATTGGGCTGAACAATATATTACGTCTGGTGTAGGTGCTGTTCTGTCTGCAACCGGTCCCGCTATTATTTTATTGATAAGATCAGTGGTATTGAAAGATAAAGTACCGAGTATTTCATTTATCGGAGCGATGATCGGGTTAGTTGGAGTTGCTCTACTGATGTTACCGGGGTTATCCGGTCAGTATCATGCCCTATGGGTAATTGCTTGTCTGGTTGTCGTATTGGGGGAGTTCGGCTACGCAGCAGGAGCTGTTTATTCCAAACAAGTGGTTTCTAAATTACAGGGAAGTTCACCGATTGCACAAAATGCCGCTCAGATGATGCACGGAGGATGGATGTTATTGGTACTGTCTTTGATTACCGAACGGGGTCAAATACATATGGAAACGATGTTCAATTCCGCAGCGATCGGTTCGTTGCTGTATTTAATTGTACTGGGATCTATGGGTGGGCATACGCTATTTTACTGGTTAATTTCACGAACGAATCCAGTATTCCCTTCGACATGGTTATACATTTCACCGGTGATCGCACTGCTACTAGGATGGTTGATCTATAAAGAACCACTCAATTGGGTGATGGGGGTAGGAGCCTTGATTATTCTGATCGGGGTGATTTTGACCAATATTGAGACGTTACGTTCTTTATTTGCCAGCCAACGGAACAAAGCATCACGAGATAAAAAGGTGCCTATTGTGAAAGTGTACAAAAACTAAATTAAAATAGACTAAATCAAAAAAGACTAAATCAAAAAAGACCTCCTATCGGTTAGGAGGTCTTTTTGTCTAATGATCAGCGTATAACATTAACATTATTGATTAATCGCATAAATACCGGGCTTGTTGTTTACAGGAGCGATCCATAATTCGCCATCACCAATCATGACACCCATATCACGTATAAATAATTCATCTAATCGTTGATTAGCTAATGCTTTTTTAACTTTAGCCGTCATAATGGTATTGTATTCGGTGATAAATTGCGACTGGTTTAGAATACTTCTTTTTTTGTTACTACTGTTAATCACTAAAGGATAAGAAATCCGTTTAGCAACGGCTTCTTTATTCCCTTTGGCTACTGCACGACGTAGATTCGCATAGAACCCTGTAAACTGTTTTACATTATCGAATCCAGCGACACTGACCAGTCTTTTTTGTTGTTCAGCGGTTAATTGATCCGCTTTGATAGGAGTAGTCGTTTCTTTAGAAGCTACTGTAGAGACCGTAGGTTCAGTCGTAGTGGTATTCGTTTGTGCAGATGCTGAGAATGCAGGCATAGAGAGGGTTACTGCCAACATTGAAGTCATGACTATCGTGATTCCTTTTTTACGATTCATTATGATTACCTCCTTGAGAGTCATTATATTTAATAAACAATAAACATGTGTCTAAAGCTGTTATTCAATATCATGCGATCTCTTATAAAATAACAATATCGTAAAATAATAGCAAATTAAAAGAATGGGCATCATGCTATACAAGCTAGATTAAGTATATACACAGCTTTTTATATTCAAGTCATTGCTGTGATGTAATTACTGATGTATTTGCTGATTAATCGTATAGACACCTAGTTTGTTATCTAGAATAGCCATCCATATTTCACCATTACCAACCATAACCCCTTGATCACGTATAAATAATTTGTCTAAGCGTTGATTTGCCAGTGCTTTTTTAACTTCAGTCGTCATGATTTTATCGTATTCAGCAATAAATTGTTTTTGATCCAAAATGCTTCTTTTTTTACTATTGCTGTAGACAGACAACGGATAATTGATGCGCTTAGCCACAGCTTCTTTATTATTTTGGGCTACTGCACGACGAAGGTTAGTATAGAATCCGGTAAATTGTTTTACATTATCGAATCCAGCTACCTCGATTAGACTTTTCTGTTGTTCAGCGGTTAAATGATCTACTTTAGCTTTAGTGGTCGCTTTAGCAGTAACCTCTTTTGTAGTGGTATTGCTTTGCGCTGATACTGATAATGCAGGTGCAGCAATAGATAAAGCCAATACAGAAGTCATCACAATCGTTAATCCTTTTTGAACATTCATATTTAATTCCTCCAAAAAATTTATATAGTTAAAAAATGATTAGTAATAATCTAAAGTTATTATTCAATAGATTGCTATAGTTTGTAAAACCACAATATAGTAATCGCTAAGTAACAGGATAGTCATAGCAGAACGCCAAAATGTTAAAAAAATTACACCTATGATGAAAGGGAGATATCTATGAAACCATCCGATCAACCTCCAAAATCAGCAGATCATACATATCATTACCGTGAAGAAATTCGAATGAATGTAGAGTCTAATTTCTATCATCCACCCAAATACAAAGAAGATTGGATACGCTGGGCAGATGAGACGATGGAAGTTCAGACTCAGCGAGAAGCATACGAATGGATCAGCAGTGGAGCCTACAATGAGATCGGCAAGTTATATGATGGATACCGTAGTCATGATCCTAAAATGGCAGAAACACTAGCCTTTCAATTACTTCAACGACAAACGTTCCAAGCACCAACGTACCGCATATATACCGATGTTGACCACGAAGCAAAGCCCAATTGGTATATGGTCTGGGTTGAAAAGATAGACAATGTAGAAAAAAATGAAAATAAAGTAACAGAATAGCGACGTATATAGGTATACGCTCATCCTTCAACTGTAAATTTGCCCACAAAAAAAGGTAGACCTCGTATAAGGTCTACCTCTTTTTTTATATTTTACATGCAGATATGCTCTTAACTATGCCATGATCTATTTATTTAAATGATAAGGAACTGTAGCAACAACGACATCTTTGTAGTTAATCAGATAAGCACGCATCAATAGACTGGTCTGATTATGCAGAATCGTTTCCCACCAGTGATGAGTGACGAATTGCGGAATCAATACTGTAATATGATCGGTTGCTGATGTTTTCCATTCCACCGTATCTATAAAGCGGCGTAAAGGACCTAGAATACTGCGATACCTTGATTTCAGTACAATCAGACGAACACCTGGATTCCATTCTTCCCATTTCTGTTCCATCTTATGAATCGCTTCATCATCGAAGCCAACATAGACAGCAAGTACATTAGGAGACAATGTTTTGGCGTAACTGATCGTATTCATCACTACGCGTGTAATCCCTGCCACTGGAATAATAATCGTATTGCCTTTCACTTCTGGCTTATCAACTTTGATATCGATTCGTAACTGTTCTGCTGTATTTTCATAATGCGTATAGATTTTGTAGAAAATATACACGACCAACGGTAAGAAGATAAAGATAACCCAGACTTGCGAGAATTTGGTGAAAATAAAGATTAACGTAATCGACAATGTCGTTAACATACCTACTGTGTTAATCGTTAACTTTAATCCCCAATTGGATGGCTTCAGACGAATCCAGCGAATCATCATACCTAATTGCGATAAGGTAAATGGAATAAATACACCAACCGCATACAAAGGAATCAGATTTTCAGTATCCCCTTTAAACACAATCACTAACAATGCAGACAATACGCTCAAAATAATAATACCGTTAGAGAAACCTAGACGGTCACCACGCACCATAAACATATGAGGCATATATTTATCTTTTGCTAACATAAAAGCAAGTAGCGGGAACGCAGAGTACGCTGTATTGGCTGCTAGAAACAGAATCAATGCCGTAACACCCTGTATAATGTAATAAAGCGTACCATGGCCAAACGTCATTCGTGCGATTTGTGAAATAACCGTTTCGGTTGCACTTGGATGAATACCGTACCAGTAAGCTAGTAATGTAATACCGATAAACATTGCGCCCAAAATAATACCCATCATCAATAGTGTAGCCGCCGCATTTTTTTCAGCAGGCTTACGGAAGTTAGGAATAGCATTGGAGACGGCCTCTACCCCGGTTAATGCCGAACAACCCGAGCTAAATGCTTTGAGTAATAAGAACAGACTGACATTCGAAACGGTGCTATCAAATTGCGGAGCTGCGGCTTCGATCCCGCCTGTGAAATAACGAATCACACCTGTGATAATCAATACAAAAATAGCGATAACAAACAAATAAATAGGAACAGCGAGTACAGATGCAGATTCGGTCACACCGCGCAGATTCATAATCGTTAAAAAGACAATCATGACAAGGGCGATCAGAACCCGGTGATCATGTAATACTGGAAAAGCCGATGTGATTGCATCTGTTCCAGCAGATGAACTTACGGCTACGGTTAGGATATAATCAACAAGTAAAGATCCCCCTGCTATTAAGCTAGGTGCTTTACCGATATTATCCTTGGCGACAATATAAGCGCCACCACCTGTCGGATACGCAAAAATCGTCTGACGATACGAAATAATTAGAATAACCAACAAACCGAGTACGGCGATAGAGATTGGAACGGAATACCATAAAGCCGCAAATCCAGCAACCATGAGGACAAGCAAAATTTGCTCTGTTCCGTATGCCACCGAGGATAGCGCATCGGAAGAAAGAATTGCTAATGCTTTGAGCCGACCTAATTTTTCAGCTTCGAGTTCTGCTGACTTCATCGGCCTTCCGATTAATATACGCTTGAACTTACCCAACATCTTGTGCACACCTTCATTTCTTGAAATTTGGAAAGACTAATTAGTTTACGTGTTATAGATACTCATTTCGTACAAGCCAAGCATGAAAAACAATGCTTGTTTAAGCTAGCTTTTAAGGCAAGCGTATATCATTATACTCTAGGTTTGTAAAAAGTCATCCCCTATTTTAAACAAAATGTATAAGTAAAAATAGACAGTGTATTATTTTGAATCGCTTATACTATTATCTTCGTATATAAGACATTAAGAGATCATACAAAAATAGCAGGGAGAACCATATGAAAAAAGTCATGCGTCGCATCCTTTGGGGATTATCGATCGTTGTTTTTATCGGAATTATTACGTGTTTTTATCTAGGATATTTTATGTATGCTTACGGTCTTATCTTTCTTGTAATCAGTATTTTATTCGGTATCGGGCAGATTGCACAGGTCAATAATAGTGTGTGGTTACACCAAAATGGATATGATCGTCATATGAGAGAACGGATCGAGCGAGAGCAACGGAATCGGGAAGAATAAGTTGTAAAGGTGGTTAATTTAGTTCAAATTGCATTCATTTATAGGGCTATAGAAGGTTCCAAATCTAACACGACCTGATAACATAGAGTTACTACTATATTCAGGAGGTTGTTATATGAAGAAGAAGCATTGGTTAGTGACAGCAGCAGTTGTAGGTATGGCTTTGACAGGATCAGCAGGGGTGTATGCGGGTACGAACTTGGAAAGTATTAAAGCATCGCTTAATCATGGTCTGGGGATTCAGGTGAATGGTTCAGCATATACGCCTACAGCTAATGGTAAAAAACTAGCTCCGATCTCTTATCAAGGAACAACCTATCTTCCTGTACGTTCTATTGGTGAAGCGCTAAATACATCGGTTAGCTTTGATGCCGCAAGCAACAAAGTCATTATCGGAAGTGGTTCTTCTACAGGAACACCAGCTACACCAGCAGTCTCCACAGCTGTGATCAAAACGAAATATTTACCAACCGATTTTCCTTTTCCTAAAGATGCGAAGCAAGTCAGTCTAGTTGAAAATGTAGCAGATAACAAAAAACAGGTTTCCCTGTTGTATTCTACCAAATCCAATCTACTTGAACTGGGCAATACATATAAAGACTATTATTTGAGCAAAGATGTAACCAAAAACAGTGAGATCATTGAAGCGGATAACTTGAGCATTGTAAGCTCTAAAGATAATGATTTTGTGGTATCGATTAACAGTTCACCTGTCACTAATCAGACAGGTGCTTACGAAATTAGTGTAGTCTGGAAAGAGCAATAATAGTAGCTGAATCACCAAAAAAGCTTGCAGTTCTCCTTGTTCTCAGGAGGATTGCAAGCTTTTTGTTATGCTCGGGAAGAAAGAGAAGACTTCGGTACCACGGCTGAAGATTCACGAAAAATAGGATGAGTCTGGATATGAGCGATCTGATAAGGACGAGTAGGATTTTTGATTCGTGCTAATAAGGT
Organism: Paenibacillus sp. PK4536; assembly: GCF_028594455.2. Classification (NCBI taxonomy): domain Bacteria; kingdom Bacillati; phylum Bacillota; class Bacilli; order Caryophanales; family Paenibacillaceae; genus Paenibacillus; species Paenibacillus sp. PK4536. Next base: position 825,832 of record NZ_CP126313.1, on the reverse strand, counting down.
TTCTGCGGCTTGTATTCCCATATCGTTACTGAAAATATGCACTGTCGTTAAAGGGGGCTCTACAATACGAGACTCCGAAGCATCGTCAAATCCACAGACTGCAATATCTTCAGGGATTTTAATTTGATTCGCTTTGAGCACTTGCATAAGATGAACAGCGCTAAAATCATTCGTACATATAAAAGCAGAAGGTTTGTGAGTCATCGCTTTGAATTGACGATCAATCCAGTCTTTGGCTTTAAAAATTTCTTCGTCTTTGCCTAAAATGCAAAAAGAACGATCTAAAGTGATACCTGCTTCTAACAGAGCACGGTTAAATCCGATCCAGCGTTCATTGAAGCTTTTACAGTGATTGTAATCGCCTACAAAACCAATCTGCTGATGCCCTTGTTGAATTAAATGTTTGGTCATTTCATAGACGCTGTATTCATTTTCCATCAGTAAAAGATCGGCTTGTAATGAAGGAGACGCTAAATCGACTGCACAGTCTATAAAAATAGTCGGTAAACCTAGACTGGTGATTTTTTGGCTATATTCTTTATCAAATAATTCGATACAAATAATTCCATCCACTTTGGACGCTTCAAAGTTATTCGGCAAAGTCAGCGACTGCATATCGGCTTCACGCACAATATGAATCGAAATTGTATATCCTTCCATACTGATTCTTTTTTCAAGTCCACTAATAAGCAAAGTACCAAAATGTGAATTATTCGGTAGGCTAGACGTTAACAAAGCTACGTTACCGGTAGATTTAGGCATTAAATAGTCAGATTCTACATAAGCAAATTGTTTATATTTTAATTCGGCTGCTTTTTGAATGACTTTATTTCGTGTTTCGATCGGAATGTTCTCGTTACCATTAATAGCTTTGGAAGCGGTATTACGGGATATATTTAAAGCGTCTGCAATATCCTGAATAGTCACTTTTTCTTTCTTCATGATCGTTTGTCCACCTTTAACCATCCTATATTTGCAAAAGAAATCATTACAGATTTAGGATAATCTCTTTTATTCGTTATTTGTATTAAATGTATAATAATTCGTATTGAATAGCAACTTTTGTTTACAAATGTAAACTTTAATTTGTGCATTTTACGCATGTAATATCTTCATTTATATCCATAATGTAAATTAAATAAATGCAAATGTAAAATATTATTTTTACAAAATGTATTGACGAATGAACAAATTGTTTGTTAAATTGTAAATCAGAGTCAAGCAAAACAAAATGTAAGCCCTTTCTAAATACAGGACAGGACTTGAAGGAGTGAACGCATGTGGATGGAGTAGGACAGAAAATAAAAGCAAGAAAAGGTGAAACCGCACACAGGAAAACATTAAAGAAAAGGCACAATCATTATTTTCTGTATGCTTTGTTAGCCCCGGCACTGATCCTGACTATTATATTCAAATATGTACCCATGTACGGAGCCGTTATCGCATTTAAAGATTTCAGTCCACTCAAAGGCATTATGCGAAGTGATTGGGTCGGATTTAAATATTTCGAGAAATTTTTGAACTCTCCGAACTTTACAGATATTTTTACCAACACGATCTCGTTGAGTCTATTCGGTCTCATTTGTAGCTTTCCTATTCCTATTGTATTAGCGCTGATGTTAAACCAAGTAAGGCAAGCCAAAATAAAGAAAAATGTACAGTTAATCTTGTACGCACCTAACTTTATATCGGTTGTTGTTATTGTAGGGATGTTGTTTATTTTCTTATCTCCTGTTGGTCCAATCAATCAACTGGTTAGTGCCATATTTGGTCAACCGTTAATGTTTATGTCGGAACCTGGTTATTTTAGATCCATTTATATTTTATCCGGTATCTGGCAAGGCGCAGGATGGTCTTCGATTATTTACGTAGCTGCTCTGGCGGGCGTTGATCCTGAGCTACATAATGCCGCTAGTCTGGATGGGGCGAATATTTTCCAACGTATTCTTCATATTGATCTTCCTACGATCAGACCTATTATGGCGATTGTATTTATTCTAGCAGCAGGTGGTATTATGTCGATTGGTTTCGAGAAAGCATATCTTATGCAGACCTCGATGAATTTACCTTCTTCAGAAATCATTTCAACTTATGTTTACAAAGTAGGGCTACAAGCAGGCGACTATTCTTATTCTGCGGCTGTTGGATTGTTTAACTCCGTGATTAACGTCTTTTTATTAGTAGCAGTGAACTTTGTAGTCAAAAAACTCAATGAGGGCGAAGGGCTCTATTAAGGAAGGTGTAAGCGATGAATCTAGCGTCTTCACGTATGGATCGATTTATTATTGGAATCAATTATATTTTGCTAACGTTCTGTGTACTGATTATCATTGTACCGCTTATCTATATTGTAATCGCTTCCTTTATGGACCCGATCGCTCTATTGAACAAAGGGATTTCGTTTAATGTATCCAGTTGGAGTCTGGAAGGGTATCGCAAGATTTTAGGCAATGAAGCCATGACCCGAGGATTTATCAATTCTGTGTTTTACTCGGTTAGCTTTTCAATTCTGACGATTATCGTGTCGGTATTTGCTGGTTATGCGTTATCTGTCAATGAATTAAAAGGTCGTAATCTTTTTATGACGATGTTTATTGTAACGATGTTTTTTGGTGGCGGATTGATTCCTACTTATTTATTGGTGAAAAATCTAGGCATGTTAGATACGGTCTGGGCGATCCTGTTACCGGGGATTGTGAATGTTTGGGATATTATTCTGGCACGTACTTTTTTCAAAGGCATTCCTAATGAATTGAAAGAAGCAGCCAATGTAGATGGAGCGAGCGATGCGACGATCTTTTTCCGAATTGTATTGCCGTTATCGAAGCCGATTATTTTCGTTATTGCGCTCTATGCTTTTGTAGGGCAATGGAATTCTTACTTTGATGCGATGATCTATCTGGATAATGCCAAGTTGTATCCACTGCAATTGGTACTGCGTTCGATTCTAATTCAGAACCAGACGATGCCAGGAATGATCGGGGATCAATTGGCGATGGCAGAGCTGAAACGCTTGTCCGAGATGATTAAATACTCTTCGATTGTGATCTCAAGTCTACCGTTGTTGATCATGTATCCATTTTTCCAGAAGTACTTTGAAAAAGGCGTTCTGGTCGGTTCACTGAAATAAGGACAGCATCTAAATACAAGTATGGGGGCAAATATAATGAAAGTTATGCAAAAAGTAACGATCTCCGGGTTAACGATAGCGCTACTATTAACAGGTTGTAATTCAGGTTCATCCAATCCAACAACAGATGCTAATGGTAAAGTGACATTGAATTTTTTGACGCAAAGTTCAGCGCTAGCACCTGCTGATCCCAACGATAAATTGATTAACAAGCGTCTGGAAGAAAAGACAGGAATTCATATCAATTGGAAAAACTATACGACAGATCAATTTATAGAAAAGCGTAATCTAGCCGTAGCTAGTGGAGATCTTCCAGACGGTATTTTTGATGCAGGGTATACCGATTATGATCTGCTCAAATTAGCTAAAGATGGCGTGATTATTCCTGTAGATGATCTAATCAACAACTATATGCCTAATTTTCAAAAAGTGTTAAAAGCAGCACCTGAATACAAAAAAATGCTTACAGCACCAGATGGACATATGTATTCTTTCCCATGGATAGAAGAACTAGGTACAGGGAAAGAAGCGATTCAATCGGTAGATGATTTTCCATGGATCAATCAAGCATGGCTTAAAAAGTTAGGTTTGAAAATGCCAACAACAACCGAAGAGTTAAAACAAGTGTTGATTGCTTTCAAAACGCAAGATCCTAACGGTAATGGAGAAGCCGATGAAATTCCACTTTCCTTTATTGATAAACCGGGTGGCGAAGATTTGACCTTCTTATATGGCTCTTTCGGACTTGGCGATAACTGGGATCATACGGTCGTTACCAACGATGGCAAAGTAGTCTTTACAGCTTCTGATAATGGATACAAAGATGCGATTAACTATATTCATAGCTTATATCAGGAAGGGTTAATCGATGTAGAATCTTCACAGCAAGATTGGAATACGTATCTAGCCAAAGGAAAAGACAAACGTTACGGATTGTATTTCACATGGGACAAAGCCAATATTACAGGTCCCAATGATGACTACCAACTGATGAATCCTTTAGCTGGCCCTAGTGGGAAAACCAATGTTACACGTACCAATGGACTTGGATTTGATCGTGGCAAAATGGTCATTACTAGCACCAATCAACAAGTAGAAGCGACTGCCAAATGGATAGACCAGTTATATGAGCCATTACAATCGATCCAAGATAACTGGGGAACGTACGGAGATACCAAAGAGCAAAACATTTTCAAATTCGATGAAAAGAAAGGCATGTTAAAGCACCTTTCATTAGAAGGATCAGCACCTGTTGAAGTACGTCAAAAAACAAATATTGCTGGCCCTCTAGCGATTCTGGATGAATATTATGGTAAATATACGACTAAGCCAGACGATGCCGCAAGTCGCTTGAAATTAATGAAAAAAGTCATGGTGCCTCATATGCAAGCCGATCATATTTATCCTAAAGTATTCTTCTCAATCGAAGAGTTGGATCGTTTATCAACCATAGAAACAGATCTGTTCGCTTATGTACAACGCAAACGTACAGAGTGGTACCAAAATGGCAAAGTGAATGAAGAGTGGCCTACTTACCTACAAGAATTGGATCGTCTAGGGCTACAAGAATGGCTCCAAATTAAACAATCTGGATATGATCGTAACCAACAATAATCAACAATAAATACTACCAATAAAGTCAAAAAAGGAGCTTATACTATGATCACTCAATCTCAAGAAAAATATCGTCCACTGTATCACTTTACTCCGCAACAAGGATGGATCAATGATCCTAATGGATTAGTTTATTTTAATGATGAATATCATCTGTTTTTTCAATATCATCCTGATGGAACGGTATGGGGACCTATGCATTGGGGACACGCGATCAGTTCAGACTTAGTGAACTGGCAGGAACAGCCGATTGCGCTTGCACCTGATGAGCACGGAACTATTTTTTCAGGAAGTGCAGTTGTGGATTGGCATGATACAACAGGCTTTTTTAACGGTCAATCCGGATTAGTCGCTATATTTACTCATCATGATCATAATTACGAGCTGGATCATATTCAGCAACGACAAAGTCTAGCTTACAGTCATGATGCAGGACGAACATGGATCAAGTATGAAGGTAACCCTGTACTGGAACACGATGAATTGATTGATTTTCGTGATCCTAAAGTATTCTGGCATCAAGAGACTGCACGCTGGATTATGATTTTGGCTTGTGGACAGACGGTGCATTTGTACGGTTCACCGAATTTGAAAGAATGGACATTCCTGAGTGAATTTGGAGACGGTATTGGATCACATGCAGGAGTCTGGGAGTGCCCTGACTTGTTCCCATTAATGGTAGATGGTGATGCGGCAACAACCAAATGGGTGATGCTAGTGAGTATTGGGAGCAGTGATGACTTTATCGAAGGATCACGCACGCAATATTTTATGGGAGAGTTTGATGGGGTTACATTTACACCGGATGATTCTTCGCAAGAGATTCGCTGGCTAGATTACGGACGAGATCATTATGCAGGTGTATGTTGGTCAGATATTCCAGTAGAAGATGGACGACGAATCTGTATCGGCTGGATGAGCAATTGGAAATATGCCAATCTTACACCAACCGAACAATGGCGTGGAGCGATGTCTATTCCACGGGAAATCACATTAGAACAACGTGCCCAAGGGATAACACTGATTCAGCGACCTGTACAAGAAATCAATACGATGCGTAGCCCTATCGTCGCACTGGAAAATACAACGCTAGCCGAAGTTCAAGCCAAGCTAGCATCACTACAAATGGATAGTTACGAAATCCAAATTACAGCAGATATAACATCTACTTTTGCTCTACAATTACGTGCATCATCACAGGATCAAGTGACCGTTGTAGGTTATGAAGGAGATGCAAGCGAAGTCTATATTGATCGTAGTCATTCAGGAGATCATACTTTCCATCAAGATTTTGCAGGTAAACATACCGCCAAAGTTGATCATGATCTATCGACGATCGAGCTTCGGATCTATGTGGATCGTTCTTCAATCGAAGTCTTTGCTAATGATGGGCAAGTAGCGATGACTGATCTTATTTTTCCAGATCATGATGCTCAAGGGCTTGGCATCCAATCACCAGATCAGCATTTACCATTATCTTCATTTCATATCTATCAGTTCATGTCCTCTTAATCAATAGGATGAGTCTTATGATACGTTAACAGAGAGGAATAAAATAATGAAACCTATGGGTATCTTATTTCTGAACAAGTATAGATGGAAAATGATTACCATGTTGATGTTGTTATGCGGTCTAAGCGTTGTCTGGGCTATGCCAGCACAAGCCAAAACCAATCTACATTCATGGACGATAAAGGACAAAGGAACAATGAAAGATACAACAGCGGGGATCGTGCTTACTTCCGATCCGAAAGAAAATGTGAAAGCCCTCTCAGCGACAGTATCAACTGACTTTGTGTACGAAGCAGATGTGACGATTCAAAATCCACAGACCGATGCTTCACTTATTTTCCGCTCGGATGCTGAAGGGTCAGCTGGCTACTGGTTGAAGGTAATGCCGACATCCGGTCAGATTCAGTTGCTTAATTCTTCAGGGACAAGTGGTACATTACAGCAATCGTATCCTGTAGACCTGCAAGCAGGGCAGACTTATCATGTGAAAGTCAAAGCAGAAGGCGATCAGCTTAGTGTCTATTGGGACAAACAATATCGACCTGTGATGCAAGTGACTGATACTGCTTATCGTTCAGGTCATCTGGGCTTGCATGTATGGGATGGGAGCGCTACGTTTCAAAATGTTATTGTAAGTGATCTCAATACCAATCTGACTACGTCCCTACTAACAACAGGAGTATGGACGCCTCATATCAAAGGCAAAATAGTGACTGCAACGCAAGAAGCATTGCAACTGTACAATCTGCGTTCAACCGATTTGATAGCCGAAGCAGATATTTCTTTTGCTAATAATGTACAGGGAACAACCGCAGGTCTAATCTTTCATGCCAATGATAAAGGAACCACTGGTTATGTAGTCCAGCTACGTCATCAAGGCAATACGATTGGGGTTGAATTGAAAAAAAGAAATGGTACTCTGATTGCCAAATCAACTCAGCAGTATATTCATCAACCTAATAGTAACCATCATCTAGAGATTCGGATGATCCAAAATCGTATCCAAGTCTTTGTCGATGGATATACACCGGCTGCTATTCAAGCCACAGATAGCAGTTACACCAAAGGTTATACAGGTATGATTGCCCAAGGCGGTCAGGTTATTTTTCAAGACTTATTTGTGACGTCACCGGCAGATGAGTATACAGAAAAGTACCGTCCACAATATCATTATTCTGCTTCACGAAATTGGATCAGTGATCCGAATGGATTGGTCTATTTTGAAGGGGAATATCATTTATTTTATCAAGATGGAGGACAATGGGGGCATTCAGTCAGTACTGACCTTGTCCACTGGAAAAGGCTACCGTTTGCTCTGAAATGGAACGATCTAGGGCATATCTGGTCAGGAGCAGCGATAGCCGATACTACCAATGCTTCCGGTCTATTCGGCTCTTCCGGAGGTAAAGGATTGGTTGCTTACTATACTTCTTACGATCCTGATGCGCCTAACGGTAATCAGAAAATAGGATTAGCCTACAGTACTGATCGAGGACGAACATGGCAATATTCCAAAGAACATCCTATTGTGATCCAAAATCCAGGCTATACGTCTACTGAAGCAGGTGGATGGGATTTCCGTGATCCTAAAGTGGTTCGGGATGAAGTCAATCAACGTTGGGTGATGGTAGTCTCTGGTGGAGATCATATTCGTTTCTTTACATCGAAGAACCTAATCGATTGGACATGGACTGATAATTTCGGGTATGGAGATTATATTCATGGCGGAGTATGGGAATGCCCTGACTTATTTCCTCTGCGGGATCATCAAGGAAATATCAAATGGGTATTGATGATCAGTACAGGAGCGAATCCCAAAACAGCAGGCTCTGATGCAGAATACTTTATAGGTGATCTAACGGCTGAAGGTACATTTATCAATAATAATCCGGTCGGCAACGTTTTGAAAATAGACTGGGGTAAAGAGTTCTATGCCGCCACTTCATTTGCGAATGTTCCCGATGGACGACGAATTACACTGGCATGGATGACGAACTGGGATTACCCGTTTGCTTTTCCTACCACAGCTTGGAAAGGTGAAATGACCATTCCACGAGAATTATCGCTTCAGCAGACGAGCGAAGGATTGCGATTATTTCAAAAACCGCTGACCGAATTGTCTTCTTTGCGAACGCCAATACGTACCCTCTCTAATCAGGTCATCTCAGAACAATCTGCTAATCCGTTAGCCGGTCTTCAAGAAGGTAGTTATGAGATTGAAGCTGAGATTGAATTGCCGGTGAGTCAGCCAGCACAAGCATGGGGATTTGAAGTTCGTACAGGCAACCAGCATCAAACAGACATCGGTTATATCCATGCAGATCAGTCTTTATTTATTGATCGATCATTGTCAGGCAACACAAGCTTTGCCGAGTTATTTTCGAAAAGGCATGCCGCGACAGTGCAACCGATCAACAATCGAATTCACTTACGTATCTTTGTAGATGCTTCTTCAGTTGAGGTGTTTGCTAATCAGGGGCAGGTCGTTTTTTCTGATTTGATTTTGCCAGATCCACAAGATACAGGGATGCGTTTGTATAGCAAAAATGGAGAAATTAAAATTATCAACTTAAATGTATATCGTCTACAAAGTATCTGGAAACCCTAATATTAATAAAAACTATTTTAATCCAGTTCTAACATATAATTGTTTCACTTCTGCTGACCGATATTACTAATACTAACTTCATTAGTAATCAGCAGGAGGGGAACAAATATGTCTAAAAAGAAGTGGATTATTCCTATTTATATAGCGGCTATGGCGTTAACTGGATCAGCCGGAGTCTATGCAAGTTCTACATTAGAAAGTATCACAGCGTCGCTCAATCACAATCTTAATATTGAAGTCAGTGGTAAAGCATACAAGCCGACCGGACCCAATGGAGAATCATTATCTCCTATTGTGTATCAAGGAACGACTTATTTACCAGTGCGTTCGATCAGTGAAGCTTTAAATACAGATGTTAATTATGATTCAAGTAATAATAAAATTTCAATCATGCCTAAGTCGTCCAGTGCTACCAGCAAACCAGCTAGTACTTCGACCACTCCTAATGTTGCCCCTACAACTCCAACTGTAAATGAAAAAAATAGCATCAATACATCTACACCTTCTGCAACCACACCGCCACCAGTTATAGAGACATTAAATCCTAATGATAGCGGCAGAATCGATGTAGCAGGAACAGCACCCGAAGTAGTGACCAGTGTTGTCCCTGTTAATCCAGCGCTTAGTGTGGTAAATACACCATTGATTACAACCAAGTACTTACCGCTTGATTTCCCGTTTCCATCGGATACGACATCGATCAGTCTAAGAGAATCGGTAGCAGGCGATAAAAAGCAATTGTTAATGATCTATGCAACACAGATGGATCTAGTTACGCTCGGTAATGCGTATCAAGCTTATTATGGAGCTCAAGGTGTAGTAGAATCGAATACTCGTATTCAGCCGGATACACTGAGTCTTGTAGGCACCAAAAATAATGCATTTGGATTTTCTATTCAAGGAAATCCACGTTCGATCGCTCCGGGATACAACCAGATTCGAGTCACTTTAGTACAACAATAATTATCATTTGATTATGAAAGCATACGATCCTATGAGTATTCAAGGATCGTATGCTTTTTTGTTGATCATAGCGTGAAAACGATACTGTAAAATGATTGAAAATGAGCTCTTTTCATGAGAAAAGCTTCACAATACCCACTTTTGAGGTTTAGAATCAAAAAACATGTAAAATTTTCAGAAAATTTCAAAATAGGTAGTGCAATCGCAAAAATAGTGTGCTAAGATACCAAGAGTTTGAGAGGAAACCGTCGGAATTGTTTTGAAACATTCATGCAAAAGCGTGAAGTGAAGCAGGCTGGATTGCCTGTATAAGTAACACCCGAATACGAACAAAAGGAAGGTGATCTCATGAGCGCTATGACATCCACCAATGAAAGCAATGCAGTGATTAACAAACAATTTAACCTTTTCCGGTTAACATGGCCAATCTTTTTAGAAGTATTTCTGTTCATGTTAATGGGGATTGTTGATACTTTAATGTTAAGTGATGTATCGGATAATGCAGTCGCAGCTGTCGGCACATCTAATCAGGTTATTTCTATCGCTATATTAGTATTAGAAGTGATCGGTAACGGAGCAGCAATCGTTGTCGCACAGTATATAGGTTCTCGTAAAGTATTAGAAGCAAGTCGTATCACCGCTGTAGCGATTACGCTTAATTTGGTAGTAGGATTGTTGCTCAGTGGTACCTTCCTATTACTTGGCGGATATTTAATGGAGAAAATGCACTTGCAAGGTGAAATTCTTGCTCTTGCTAAAAGTTATATTGCTATTGTCGGTGGAGCGATTTTCTTACAAGCACTCATCAACACATTAGCAGCTGTCATTCGTACGTATGGATTTACCAAAGAAACGATGTTTGTATCGGTATTTATGAACGTGATTCACGTTGTGGGTAACTACTTGTTGATCTTCGGTCACTGGGGTCTGCCACAAATGGGTGTACAAGGTGCAGCGATCTCGACGATTGTCAGTCGTCTGATCTGTGCCGTGATCTTCTTCTGGTTATTGTATCGTGTGATGGAAGTACGTATTCAGATTAAAGATTACTTCCGTATGACCAAGAAATATATTATGCAAATTTTGAAAATTGGTGTGCCTTCTGCGGTTGAACAAGTCACTTATCAATTATGCCAGCTTGTCTTCGTATTCTATGTAACGTATCTCGGTAGTGAAGCCATGGCTTCGCGTCAATATGCTAATAATATTTCAACCTTTATCTATCTGTTCAGTATTGCGATTGGTATGGGTACAGCGATTATTGTTGGCCGCTTAGTCGGAGCGAATCTGAAAGATCAAGCGTACAAACGGGTATGGTCAAGTGTAAAATGGGCGATGGCGGCTACACTGGTGATGGATATTTTGATTATCATTTTCCGTGTGCCACTGATCGGGATGTTCACCGACAACCCTGAAATTATTCGAATGGCTTCACAGGTCATACTGCTCAGTTTCTTACTGGAGACTGGACGAACCTGTAATATTGTGATTATTAACTCGTTACGTGCTTCAGGAGATGCCAAGTTCCCTGTCTATATGGGACTGATCTCGATGGTATGTATGAGCTTACCGCTCGGCTATTTATTTGTTTTCAAAATGAACTTGGGACTTGCAGGAATCTGGTTAGCGATTGCGGCAGATGAATGGGTACGTGCTGTTATTATGTACTTCCGCTGGAAGAGCAGAGCATGGGAAAAACATTCTCTTATCCAGCATGATGAACCGGAATCCAGAGAAAATGTTCCAGCTGTAGCACCTGTATAACAGAATCTAATTTTATGGATAAAAAATAAATGCAGTTTACCAACCGTTTGAATCTTTTTCTACAATCGTAGAGGAGGGTTCAAGCGGTTTTTTTATTCTATTTTGCAAATAGTGATTACAATCACCCTGCGGTTTGTGGTAGCGAGCTATGCTTGAGCCAAGTGAACAATACAACTAAGGGGGATATACATCATGTTTTGTTATCAATGTGAACAGACACCATCAGGTGGATGCAAAGTGATCGGGGTATGCGGGAAAAATGAGACAGTCGCCAGTCTACAAGATACGATCATTTTCGGGCTCAAAGGGGTTGCCGCTTATGCGACTCATGCTCGTCAATTGGGATATACCCATCCAGAAGTCGATCGTATTACGCATGAAGCACTCTATTTGACGTTAACCAATTCGAACTTTAATGTACAAGAACATATCGATATGGCTTTACAAGTAGGACAAGCCACTCTTCATATTATGGATACACTCGATCAAGCCCATACCGACCGCTTTGGGATTCCTCAGCCAGTGACAGTAAGTTCGAATCAGGTGGAAGGGAAATGTATCGTGGTTACCGGTCATAATTTATTTGCTTTAGAAGCTCTATTACAACAGACTGAAGGATTAGGTATCAATATCTACACTCACTCTGAAATGTTGCCTGCTCACGGTTATCCTCATCTCAAAAAGTACACCCATCTTAAAGGCAATATCGGCAAAGCATGGTATGATCAGCGCCGTTTATTTGAGAATTTTCCCGGAGCGATCTTAGCCACAACCAACTGTGTGATGCCGATCAAAGGCAGTTATGCGCACCGCTTTTTCACTTATGGGGTAACAGGCTTAGAAGGGGTGACCAAGATAGAGACCGAAGACTTTAGTGAAGTAATCGCCAAAGCGCTTTCTTTGCCTGAAGCACATATGCAGTCTGATGCTGTTATGACGACAGGTTATCATCATGCGAATGTACTTGGGTTAGCCCCTGAGATTATCGAAGCTGTTCAAAGTAAAAAGATCCGTCATTTCTTCGTGATCGCAGGCTGTGATGCACCGGGCAAAGGTGGGGATTATTATCGGGAGCTGGCGACTTCTCTTCCACAAGACACCGTTATCTTAACTACTTCTTGTGGTAAATTCCGCTTTAATGATGTCGATTATGGCACTGTGCCGGGCACAGATATTCCACGCTATATGGACTTGGGACAATGTAACAACTCGGGCTCTACTGTCAAAATAGCTATGGCACTAGCCGAAGCGTTCGGTTGTACGATGGCGGAATTGCCTGTCAGTATTGTGTTGTCGTGGTTTGAGCAGAAAGCAGTCGCTATTTTGCTAGGATTATTCAGTCTAGGGATTCAAGATATTCGAATCGGGCCGAAGCCACCCGAGTTTATTTCAGACGGTGTAATGGACGTTTTACAATCGACATTTGGATTAAAATTAATTGGTGATGCGGCAACCGATATGGCAGATATGCTTTCTTAATGTAAAGAAACCGCAAGCAGACAACCTACTTCTTGTTCTATCGTATAATAGTTGGTCATATAAAAGTGTTCTTCAAACCACTCTAGTACAGCAGGATGTTGTAATTCATGATATGTAGATTGCAGTCCAAGATCGCTTGCAGACGATGTACTTAATGAATCATCTGTAATCGCGGAATGCACAACAATACGGTCTGTCAGACAAAGCCGTCCATGTGGCTTGAGTACCCGATGAATCTCAGTCAATGCAAGCAATTGCTGTTGTGGATTCAAATGGCTAAAGGTAAAACTGGATACGACAAAATGGAAATGGTTATCTGGATAAGGGATGGCAAGCACATTACCTATTCGTGTATCGATCATAGGGAACTTGTTCTGGCACTGCTTCAACATTTCCTGCGATTGATCGACACCCGATAGATGAGCGCCTGAGGTTAATAATCGACCGGCAAGATTGCCTGTACCGATCCCTAGATCCAGTCCATGTTCACCTGAAGTCGCATGAATCAATTCTGCTGTATACGTTAGTGCTTGCTCATAATGCGGATAATCTTCGCTACGGGTCTGTACGTCTTCATCATGCGTCTGAGCACGCTGATCAAAGTTCCATTGGTCTTGCCAGTTCTGACGCAATTCACGCAAATGTTTGGCTTGATCCGCCAGATGATAAATCTCTTGAATCGGCAAAGTCTGCTGAGTCTGTAATAAATCAATCATCTGCTCGGTCGTTTCAGCCATACGCTTCATTTCTAACCACTGTGTTGTCAGCAGAGAACGTTGTAGTTCCAGATAATAACGTAATCGCTGACTATCCGGTAATCCTTGTGGTTCTAACGCTTGCTTAATCTCTTTGATCGCCATACCTGCTTCACGAAGCGCTATAATCGTCTGCAAGCGCCAGATATCTTCTTCGACAAAGATACGATACTGATTGTGTTCACGCTGTACAGAAGGCAACAGACCGTTTTGTTCGTAAAAGCGGATCGTACGTGTCGAGATACCCAGACGTTTGGAAAGTTCATTGATTTTCAAAAAATCATCGTCCTTTTGTGTGAAATTATACTCAATCATATCATGAACGATCAGAAGAACATCAACCGTATTTTTGCTGATGTTCTTTTTTCATGCGAATATAATCAGGATCGACTTTGGCTTCATCCCATTTTACTTTGAAAATACGAGCGGCTTCCGCTTTGATAGGATCGTCTGTATAAGGAAGGACTTCGCCATTTTCATCATATTTACGACCGCCTTTGTGGTTGGTATAACGGCGTGCACGCGTATAACCCATTTGTAGAAATTTACGAGCCATATCCATCCCGATAAAATCTTCTTTTTCCTTATAGTCTAGAAACATCGCATAGATTTTCTCAGAAGATTCGGTAGCAATCTCCGGTGTTTTGAAGCGCCAGTGAGGTAAGATTTCGCCTTTATAAGGTTCAACCATTAACACACCTTGTTCCCCTTTACCGACTCGATATAATTCGGGTTGTTGGCGTAGATCTAGCTTCGTATAGTCTAAGGTATAATCAAATTTTTCAGGCATACTAAGAACTCCTTTGTATAGATAAGTAACTCTCTATTACCCGATTTGTCGTTTTTTATGTCAGTTTGCAGTTAATATGTATTTACGAAAAGGATATCTTAAGACAGAATAAGATAAAAGGGGGATGTTGGATAATGAGTTCATTGGTATGGAATATTGTAGTATCTGCTATGTTGTTACAAGGAGGAAGCCAATCTTATATCGCAGAAGGTCCAGCGATGCAACCGAATATTTATGCAGAAGATCGCTTAACTGTAGTCAAAGCGACCGAAAAAGATATTGAGCGCGGAGATATTATTGTTTTTCAAACGCCTGAAAATGAAAAGACATTTGTTAAACGTGTTGTTGGATTACCTGGCGAAAAGATCAAAATCAAAGGGGATCAAGTGTATATTAACAACAAAGTCATTAAAGAGCCTTACATACAAGCAGCTGTGAAAAAAGCAAAAGCAGAAGGATATGCATATAATATCACTGATTATAATGGTGGAAATAAGAAGATTCCCCAACATCAGTTTTTTGTATTAGGAGATAATCGTTCTAATAGTATGGATAGTCGTATGTTTGGAACCATTTCGATCCAAAAAGTAAAAGGTGAAGTAACAGCGATTCAAGGGAAAAAGCTGAATTCCAACGAATAATATAAATACAAAATAAAAAAGAAGGCAATCTGCATATACAGATTGTCTTCTTTTTCTAATAAATTTATTAAATATGGGGTTTAATTAATTATTTACAAGTACAAGCTCCACAAGTACCACCGTAGCCGGGGCCATAACTAATACCGCATTGCTTAAGAATATAAGTACATGATCCTGAATCTTTATTAGCGCCACCACAAATTCCAATATAATACAAACACTCGAGTTTAGTAAAGCCTCCATTATTCGTAAAATCTGAAATCTCATTATCAGTTAAAGATCTTTTTAAGTTACTCATAGTTTACCTCCTCCATTAATTGGGTAGAAAGAATTAGTAAATATATTTTTGATAAGTAATCTTATAAATATATTATATGTGAAAATCGTTACTGATTTTGTATTTTAGGACTATTTGACCTTCAATTTCAATAAAATTTATTCTTAAATTACTAATATTAATATTGGTAATTTAAAGTTTCGCATTACATATTTTGCGAAAAGTAATATAGAAAGGAGAATTATATGCGTTTAAAAGATTTAAGAGAAGAATCACATGCTACTCAACAATTAATAGCCGAATACCTTCATTGTGATCAATCTTTATATTCAAAATATGAAAGAGAAGAAAGGGATGTTCCTATATGGATTTTGATTAAATTATCAGATTTTTATAATACCAGTATTGATTATTTAGTTGAAAGAACTGATAAAAGAGAAAAGTATCCAAATCAATATAGAAAAAATCGGAATATTTTCAAAAAATACTTTAATACTAAATAAGTTTATTACAAGGAGGAGTTAATTTGGAAAATATTTTGGAGTTATTTCAAAATCATATTTCTAGTTATTCTAAAGATTTACATAATACTATAGTAGAGATTCATAATAAGAAAATTAACGAGTATGTAGATGATCAAATTAATATTTCAATTATTGTAATATGCAAAAATGAAGAAAGAGTTATTGAAAGATGCATACAAGCAATAATGAAAGATAAAGATATTAAAGATGAGATTATTATAATTGATACAGGTTCAAACGATAAAACTATTGAGAAAATTTTGAAATATCGTGCTCAAGTAAACTTATTTGAGCAAGAGTGGAAAGAAAATTTCTCTGAAATCAGAAATTATGGAATTAGTAAATCAATTCATGATTGGACTTTCTTTATAGATGCAGACGAAGAATTGGTAGAAGGATCAATATATAGTTTAAAAAAATATATTTGGATATTAAAAGAAGTAAAACTCAAAAATGTTGTGATTAATCCAACTATTATAAACAGCAATGGACATATTGTGCAGGGTGTAAGGAGAATAGTAAATAAAAAAGATAACATTTATTATTATGGTTTAATACATGAAGAACCTAGAATATCTGAAGATAAATTTGGAAAAGATATTTTTGAAATATCATTTGATAATATCCAGTTAAAACATGATGGATATGAACAAGAAATATTGGAAGCTAAAAATAAGATTGAAAGAAATATTAGCCTCCTTAGAATTATGATTGATATTGAACCTTATTATCCTAGGTGGATATACTTTTTAAGTAGAGATGGAAAAGAAGTTTTAAAGAAAGAAGAGTATGAATTTTTACTTCAAAAAACGATCAAACTTTGTGCAGATAATATTGATTATAAGGAGTATAAAATACGGGCTTTAAGTGACTTAGTTGCATATTATATACATCAAGGAAAGCTTAAAGAAGCAGAAGAAAAATTATTTGAGCTAAAAACTATTGCACCAGAATTAAGTGATGTGTTTTATTTTCAAAATATAATAAAAATAATAAACATAAAATCAAGCTTTTTTGAAATCTTAAATGATGTGGTTACTTTTAAAAATAACAAGCAAGAAATTGAATATGGGAGTATGCATTCTAATTTATTTCATATGGATTATCTTATTGCAGAATTATTTTTTGAGATTGAAGAATACGATAAAGCTTTTAACATATTTAATAAATTAGAAGAAAATCATTTCAGTTTTAATACGCAGAAATATAAGAATTTATATAATGCTTTGGAAAATAGTAGTTATAAGAAAGTTATAAATAAGACTTAGTTAGGAGTTACGAAATGAAAAAATATTCATTTGTTAAACAATTAGAACCAATCGATTGTGGACCTGCATGTATATCTATGATAATGAATTATAATTATGAAATTAAACTTTCTTTAGGAAGGTTAAAAAAAATAGTATTTACAAATTCTAATGGTTCTAGTTTTTTGGGATTGAAAAAGGGGCTATTTAATTTAGGCATTGAAAGTACCGTATATGAATGTCAAAAAGATATAAATGTTTTTGATGAAATAAAACTACCTTTTATAACTCAAATTGTTGGAAATGATGATATGAATCATTTTATTGTAGTTTATAAACGAAAAGGAAATAAACTAACAATAGGCGACCCAAGCAAAAATAGAATTATCACTTTAAGAGCCGATAAATTTTTGAAAGAATGGATTCCTTTTATTTTAGAACTAAATGATATTATAGATCCTGATAGGTTAGAAAGTCTAAGAAATCAAAATGAGAAAATAAATCTTTTTAAAGATTTGACTGTATCAAAAAATTTACTTATTGGTTCTTGGATAATATCTATTGTAGTTTATCTTTTAGGATTATATCTTGCTAGAATGTATACAATTTACTTTGATTTAATAATCCCTAATAAATACATAGCTATTATTAGTGATATTACAATTTTATATTTATTAGTAGTCCTGTGCCAATTAGTTTTAAATTATTTTAATTCAGTAATAAATATAAAATCAAATAATAGAATAGATCGAAAATTAGTAAACAGACTGGTAGAGAATTATTTTAATAAAAGTTTCTCACATATTGAGAGTTATAAAAGTGGAGAGTTAATTACTAGATTTAGCAATATCAGTAGTATAAGAAGTAGAATGATTTTCTTTGTACAAACGTTGCCTTTAGATTTAATCACTATGTTAGCGACTTTTTATATACTTATAACAATAAATATATATTTAAGTATGTTGATTATTATTCCAGTTATTATATTTTCTTTAATGTTATATCTATCTAAAGATAAACTAGAAAATTTAAGTTATAAATTGTTTGAAAAAAGTGAAGAATTGAATATAAATTTGATTGAATCAGCTGATAATATAGAAACAATTAAAAATTATAATATTATTAATTTTGCTAAAAATAGATTAATCGTTATCCTTGATGATGTTATAAAGGTTTCGGAAAAGTTCTACTCGTATGATACTTTACAAACACAGCTGAAAAATTCAGTTATTTCTATTTTTAATGTACTCATATTTTCTTTAGGTGCATATTTAATAATTAATGATAATATTGCTTCTGGTATTTTACTTATGTTTAATTCTTTATCAATGAATATATTTAATCCATTTCTAAATTTGACTACTTTGCAAGCTACATTAGAACAAGGAAAAGTAGCAAAATTAAGATATGAAGATATGGTTACAACAATAGACGATGAGCATTTTGGAAAAAAAGAATTAAAATTAATTGAAAATATAAAGATGGAGAATGTATATTTTTCTTACGGTTTAAATGATAAAACACTTAAAAATATTAATTTAGAAATCAATAATGGAGAAAACATCGCCTTAATTGGAAATAGTGGCAGTGGAAAATCTACTTTAGCAAAAGTTTTGAGTCAATATTATGTAGTAAATGAAGGTAATATTAAGATTAATAATGTAAACATGACTCAATTTAGTGAGTATTATTTAAAGAAAAAAATAATATATAGTCCTCAATATGTAGAATTGTTTACTGATTCAATATTAAATAATATAACCTTAGATCGTGAAATTGCTTTTAAAGATATTGAAAAAATTGCAAAGATGATTGGATTTGATAAAGTTATTAATTCTTTTCCTAATGGTTATTTAACTATGCTTGGGAAAAACGGAGTTTCTTTATCAATGGGACAAATGCAATTATTAAATATTTTAAGATCAACTATCGAAAAGTATGACGTAGTTATTTTTGACGAAATTACTAACGGGTTAGATATTCTTCTTAAAGAAAAAGTTAAAAATTATCTTTTAAATTATGGCAATATAAAAATTTTTATTACACATGATATTGATTTTGCTAAAAGTTGCGATAAAATCTTTGCTATTAAAGACGGAATCATTAGTGAAAATATAAAAAATGAATTAGATATTGAGAAGAAAATAATAGAATTTTTAAGTTAAGAGAGGTCCTATAATATGAAAAAATTAGTTATTGTTTTAACAGGAGTATTTTTAATAACAGCGATTTTATTTTTTTCAATTGGTAAGTTAATGAATAGTGAGGTTGCATTATATAAAGATATAAAAACAACAGATGTTCAACAAATGGAGTCAAACAAACAAGATTTTATTTTATATTTATATCAAAAAACTTGTATAGCTTGTAAACAAGTTAAACCTATTATTAATGATTATATAAAAAGCGAAAATAAAGATATTTATGCAATTGACATAAATGCTGATAACAACAAAAATTTTATAATACAAGACTTGGAAATACAAGGAACACCAACTGTAATATTTTATAAAAAAGGTAAAGAAAATTCTCGAATGATTTCTACTTTTACTAAGCAAGAGTTTTATGAAAAGGCAAATAAAATAGAGAAATAGAAAGGGTTTATTTTAAATATGAAAAATTCTCTTTTAATTTTCTTAGGAATTATTTTAATAATAAGTTTATTTTTTAGTGTTTATTTTTATAATGAGAATATTAAGCTGAAAAAAAATATGATTGATTTAAAAGAAAGTATATCTAACACATACAATTATTTAGATTCTATTACAGTAACAAACTTTGAGAAAAAAGTTGTAAATAAAGAGAAATTTATTGTATACATTGGCAGACCTGATTGTAATGACTGTTTATTTTTTGAACCAATGTTCGAAAAATTTGTTTATGCGAATGACCTCAATAACAAAATAGTTTATCTGAATATAAGAGACTATAGAGCAGAAAATGAGAAAAGATGGAATGAATTTAAAAGAAAATATGGTTTTCAACAAACACCTGCTATAATTTACTTTGAAGATGGTAAAAATAAAAATGTAATTGAGTGGAGTAATGAAAAAGGATTACCTATTGATGATTTGAAAAAGTGGTTAAAAAATAATAAGTTAATAAAATAAAGTTTATTCATCCTATTTTGCATAAAAACCTTGAAAAATGCCCAAATTTTGAAGAATAGGGGTTGAAATTTCTTCTATAATCAATTACAGTAGTAGACGTTGTTATATGTTCGTTAGCTTTACCCTAACTAAATAAAATTCATTGATGTATAATGTATAACCTCAATAATATGGTTTGAGGGTCTCTACCAGGAACCGAACAATCCTGATTACAAAATTAAGTGTGCTCGTCGCACCCATCTTTTGTAGTCAGGATTTTTTTGCGTCTTTACGAGCATAAACTTCTACGGACTATGATGGAATAGACGCAAGTCACTTGCTGACATCAAGAACAAAGGAGAAGATAGATATGAATTTCAAAGTATTAATATTGACGATTGCTACATTTACGGTCGGTCTGATTGAATTGATTATCGGTGGTGTATTGCCACAGATCGCATCCGACTTGAATGTATCTGTAAGTACAGCAGGGCAATTAATTATGATCTATGCCTTGGTCTACGCCATCTCTGGCCCAACATTACTTGCAGTAACGGCTAAGGTGGAACGGAAAAAGTTATACCTATGGTCGATGCTTATCTTTACACTGGGTAGTCTGGTTGCGTTCTGGAGCCCAACGTATGGTATCTTATTCTTATCTCGTATTATCACAGCGGCAAGTGGTTCGCTGATTGTAACGTTATCACTGACGATTGCTGTCAAAATCGTGGCTCCAGAATATCGGGCACGCGTAATCGGTATTATTTCGATGGGTATCAGTTCTTCCATCGTACTTGGATTGCCTTTCGGCGTATTAGCGGAAGAAGCATTCGGCTGGCGTGTATTGTTCCTTGCGATTGCTGTATTGACACTGGTTGCTATGGTGGTTGTACATCTATTTATGGATCATGTTCCTTTAGAAAAGATGCAGACATTGAAGCAACAACTGGCGTCACTTAAAGATATCAAAATTATTAGTGCTCATCTAGTAACGATGCTTACTTTAGCAGGGCATTATACATTATATGCGTACCTTACGCCTTTCCTTGAAACCATGATGGGTCTAAATTCCAACTGGATCAGTATCGTATACTTCGTATTCGGTCTTGCAGCAGTAAGTGGCGGTATGATCGGTGGAGCATTATCAGATCGTCTAGGTAGTAAAAAGAGTATTTTGCTAGTGGTAAGTGTGTTCGCTGTTATTATGTTCACTTTGCCGATGGCTAGTCAGTACGTTTATATATTCCCAATTGCACTATTTATCTGGGGTGCACTAAGCTGGGCGCTGGCTCCGGCTCAACAAAGTTATTTGATCCAATATGCACCGGAATCTTCGGATATCCAACAAAGCTTTAACTTCTCAGCATTGCAAATTGGTATTGCTGTAGGTTCTGCTATGGGTGGTGTATTGATCAAAAATACAGGCAATATCGCTATTAATGCTTGGGTAGGTGGCGGAATTATCGTGGTTGCTTTTGGAATCGCCTTGTTCTACTTATTGTCCAAACCTGTAAGATCTCGTAATGTAGCGAATACGATTACTCGCTAAAATAAATATCACTACGTATGGTTTTAATATAGGGTGAATTAAAAAACACCGATATGATCTGCGTCTAAGATCTTATCGGTGTTTTTTTGATTAGTACAGATAATAAACAACTGCTATCTTGATGCAAAAATACAGTGACATGGACTATAGATCATGCTATCTTAGCAATGAAAAACCAATACATATCAGAGGAGACAATGATGCCAAAAACAGATTTCGCAAACTTTAATTGGCTTAATGAAAATGCTATACGTTTTGAAGAGGACAACGTTATTTTACATGCACCTGCTCAAAGTGATTTCTTTTGCAATCATGGGGGCGTATCAGAAGAAGGCATCACACCTGAATCGTTGACCAATGCTCCCTTCTTTTTTACAGAGGTAGCCGGTGACTTTGTGATGCGTGTACAAGTGAATCATGATTTCAAAGATGTCTATGATTCTGCTTCGATTATGGTGATGCAAGATGAAAAGCTATGGGCGAAATTATGTTTTGAATATACTGATTTTTATACACATTCGATTGTAAGCGTGATCACCAATACATTCTCAGATGATGCTAATGGCAACAATGTAGAAGGCAACACAGCATGGCTTCAAGTGGCACGTGTTGGGCAGTCGTTTGCTTTTCATTATTCGTTAGATGGTGTTCGCTTTGATATGGTTCGATTCTTTTATTTACCTGTCGATCAACAAGTGAAAGTAGGATTACTACCCCAAGCCCCTACAGGTCAAGGTGGAGAACGAACATACTCGCATTTTTCGTTAGAACAAAGAACAGTCAAAAATATTAGAGTGGGCAAATAAGCAGTCGATTCTGTTCTATTGAAGTGTGTATGTTTTGGATGAGTTTTTTGATTGATTGTACAAGCTACCTGATTGTTATAAGGTAGCTTTTTTTGTTGTTCTAATTGGAGTGAATCATCATTTATCTCTAGATCGTTTTGTATATTCAATTATAAAATCATAGACAAAATCAAAAAACGTTTGCTTTTAAATAAACATAATTATATAATATCTATGAAATGAATAGATAAAATCAAATTTGTCTAGAAGGAGATAAAGATATGGAAAAAAATCAAGAAATATCAGATCGATTCTGGAAAGCAGCGTTATCCGATCTGAAGCGTGGTTATGTATTCGAAGAAGATACTCATTCATTAGGTCGTTTTATATGCTTGATTGATGGGAAGACGTGTGAAAAGGGAGTAATTTATCAAGAAGAAGGGGTCTTTTACGAAGCAGAACGTTATATGCAACATTATATTCAGCAACAGCACACATCTATGTTTTCTTATTTGTTGGAGCTAGATAAAAAGTGGACAGGGCTCACGGATATCCAAAGTGGAATGGTGCAATCTTTTTATCAAGGGCGTTCAGATACGGAGATTGTGGCTGAAGTGGGCGGTAGCAAATCAACAATTCGTAATCACCGCTTTGCGTTACGAGAGAAGACCAAGCAAGCCAAAGTATTTCTAGCGATTATGGAATTATTAGAAGAACAGCAAAATGATCCAGCTCCATTAGTGTCTGTGCATCGTACAGCAACGATGGTGGATGAGCGTTATGCTGTGACTGAGAAAGAAAGTAAAGATATTTTAAATCAATATTTCCCGGATGGATTAGAAGGTTCACTAACCAATTTTCCGCGTAAAGAAAAGCGCAAAATTGTTATTTTACGCCATCTGATGAATGGCTTCGAACTTGGTAAAAAGTATACCGAAAAAGAAGTTAATGAGATTCTGAAGCGTTCTTTTGCAGACTATGTTACCCTACGCCGCTATATGATCGAGTATGGATTTATGGATCGATTAGATGATGGAAGTCAGTACTGGGTAAAACAATAAGTGCTAGCAAGCATAAGTACACAGAATTTAATATTAAAAAGTGTGATATGTAAGTTAGTTATCAGAATAGATTAAAAAACCTCTCTGACACTCAAAGCACAGAGAGGTTTTTGATCTATTTATTTAGCACGCAGTTCTTTTTGAATCTGACAGATACGACTTTGAGAAATACCTAGAATACGAGCTAATTCATTTTGCGTCGCTTCTGGATTAGCTTTCATCGTATCTTCTACTTTCGTCAGCATTTCCCCCCGTTTACTCCGTGATTTACGTAAAGATGATTGTAGATTGCGATTAGGTGCGGGTGCACTAGGCATATCTTCTAAAGCGATATGTTGAGTCTCATCGCCCATCTGTTCGGTACAATCTCCACAAATAAATTGATCTTTATAATAGATTAGATTGTCAAATGTTCCGCAAAAGATACATTGAATTCCTTTATGTTTCCGAAAAATAATTTCTTTTTCTGTGATAAAGAATTCCATAGGATCGCTGACACCAATTTCCATCGTATCGCGTATTTCTTTCGGAATAACGATACGTCCTAGACTGTCCAATTGACGGACCATACCGGTTTTTTTCATAAGAGTTCCTCCGCTTGGTCAAATTTATAAAAGAGAAAAATAAAAGTAACTAGAAAAGTAAGGTTATT
Source organism: Paenibacillus sp. PK4536 (assembly GCF_028594455.2). Lineage (NCBI taxonomy): Bacteria > Bacillati > Bacillota > Bacilli > Caryophanales > Paenibacillaceae > Paenibacillus > Paenibacillus sp. PK4536. Next base: position 801,392 of record NZ_CP126313.1, on the reverse strand, counting down.
TACTTTCTAATCCCTTATTTGTATAAATTCATAGTAACATCGAATATACAGATAAGGAACAAAATTAATGCAAAAAATATAACTTCTATATTTAGTTAACTACATAATTATGCATTAAAGCAACTGAAGATGCTTATTTTCTATCTTGAAAATATAAATTTTCATTATGATTTAGATCTAATTAGTATGATTTAAGCATGAAAATGGATAAATAAAAAAAATATCAAATTTGAATAATTTGTATAAAAATTCATTTAAATATATAATTGTTTATTTCGATATTAGGAATCATTTGGCCGTAAAATCACCTGCTTATCGATTGACATTAAGCGTTTTAAAGCAATATGTAACATCTACTTTGTTATCATACACCCATCTGCGAATAGATTCAAATTTCAGATATACATACGATACTATAAACATATCTGAAATAAAAAAAGCTACCTGTTAAGGTAGCATAACCATCATCAATACAGGAGTAGCAGCGAGTGTGAATAACGCCGCCAAAATCATCGAAATACTGGAAATCGTACCGGTTAAAGAACTAAGCTCAAATGCTTTGGATGTACCTGTTCCGTGTGCCGCTGTACCAAATAAAATGCCTCGTGCAATCTCGCCGTCGATCCGTAACCATTTCACAATAAAAGGACCTACAATCGTACCGATCAATCCGGTCATAATCACAAATACCGCTGTTACTGTAGGTACACCGCCAATCGCTTGAGAAACGTTCATAGCGATCGGTGTAGTAATCGAGCGCGGAATAATACTGCTCATCAGACCACTATCCAAATGTAAAAGTTTCGCTAATAATGCAGACGAAGTTACCGCTACAATCGAACCGAATAGAACACTGGATACAATCTCAACTGCATGCTTTTTGAGGGTTTGGATATTTTTGTACAATGGAATAGCAAAAGCAATCGTCGCCGGCTGTAGTAATCGAGATAACCATTGTCCACCTTGATTATAAGCGGTATAAGGCACATGAATAGTCAGCAAAAGAATCACTAGAATCAGTGGCGTAATCAGCAGTGGAGATAGATAGACACGCGGAAAGCGGCGATATATTCTTTTGGTGACCATATAGATTAACAATGTTAGTAGTAAGAATAATACAGTGTTCATCCTGCGTGACGCTCCTTCCGCTTGGCCATCGTTCCAGCAAGTAATCCTGAACTGACCATCACTAATATCGTGCTGAGTATAACAATAACGATAATTCGTACCCCATCATGTTCTAACATCGGGATATAATTCATAATACCGACCGCTGAAGGAATAAAGAACAATAACAGTTCAGCCAGTAACCAGTTCGCTCCAAGCTCTACCCATTCAAGCTTGATCACTTTGGTCTGTAACAATATAAATACAAGAGCAATGCCGATAATACTACCCGGTACAGGTAGGTGTAACCAGCGCACCAATACATTTAACAGTTCAGAAAAGCCCATCAGTACAGCAACCTGAAGTATTCCTTTCATGATATTTCGCATCTATGTTAAACCTTCTCTCTTATTAACTCCGAATGATTGTCTATATGAAAATTTTACATCTGTTTCTTTCATAGGTAAAATTCATATATGGCATGAAATGTATTCCATCTGTCTATAGGAGGAAAGTGACATGGATATTCGGCATTTGCAGTACTTTATGGAAGTTGCGAGGTTGGGAAGCTTTACCAAAGCGGCAGAAGCGCTGTTTATTACACAACCTACGATCAGCAAAACGATCCGTTCATTAGAAGATGAATTAGGTGCCAAGCTGTTTAATCGAATCGGGCGTACCGTCGAATTAACCGATGCAGGCAAAGTGATCCAGCATCAAGCTCGCATTATTGTAAAGTCTTTTCAAAATTTATCCTCCGAGTTAGACGATCTACGAAACCTCAAAACAGGGCATTTACGTATCGGATTACCCCCAATGATCGGTTCACGATTTTTCCCACAGATTATTGGAAAGTTCCATCAGTTGTATCCAGATGTAACGATTCAGCTTTTTGAAAATGGTGGGAAAAAGGTAGAACAAGATGTTGCAAACGGTGCGCTAGATATTGGAGTCACTGTATTACCTGTGACCGAGAATGTATTGAACCATTTCTCCTTTACCGAGGAAAAATTGAATCTACTCGTACCGAACCATCACCGATTCGCGCACCAAGATTGTGCTGAGTTAAGTACACTCGCAGAAGATTCATTTATTATTTTTAGTGAAGACTTTACCTTGCATGGTCGTATTATCGATGCGTGTATCCGAGCAGGATTTCAACCGAAAGTGATCTATGAAAGTTCGCAGTGGGACTTAATTAGTGAAATGGTTGGAGCAGGCTTGGGAGTAGCTCTTTTACCTGAGACCATCTGTCAGCAGATTAGCCGGGATCATGTGCATATCCTGCCATTGGTGAACCCATCTATCCCTTGGCAACTGGGCATGATCTGGCATCAAGATCGCTATCTATCTTTCGCCGCTCGCGAATGGCTTCGATTTACAAGAGAGTTTTTGGGGAAATAAAGGTTGGTTGTGGAAGTCATTAGAGATTGGTGAATAAGGGTATGCCTATTTGAGGGTGTATCCTTTTTTTAGTAGTCTGAGTAGATATGTAATCTAATAAAACTTATATCAGTAATTTTTAAATTATATAGTATGAAATTAAAGCATCAGCATCTAAGATAAAGAGAATTAATATATAAATGTATATATTTAAAATTGCTTAAAGGTAGTATCAAAATAATATTAGAGGAGCTTTAGGTGTGGAAAGATATGAAGTAGAACAAGTAGTCAAAGAGCTAAATAAATATATTGAAAAAGAGCTATGGTTTGATTTTACAGTTATAAGTTTGCTTCAAGATGAAATGATTATCCATGGTGGACTTAGTCTTAGTTATCCAGACATCGAGATCAAATTCAAAGGGATTTTCTTTACTTCTTTATTAATGGACTGGCATACAAATACAAGTCACAGGTCTCTATTTCTACTAAATGCAGAAGAAGAAAGACAAATGAATTTGAAATTAAAAGTAGAACATTCGCATTTCATTTTTAAATTTTTAGCTGAAGAATATTCTGAAGAGGTCGAATTTTTGATTGTAGCAAAACAGATTTCATATCGTTTGTTAACAGCTAAGGAGAATATATGATGTACTAACATAAGCGAACTGACTATTGATAGGATAGGTACGTTAGAAGGGTTCACAGAACCTGATAAAGTTGGTGATCATATTACAAATCCATGTCCTGACATGATCATCGCATATATTTTATATTGGATACCTGATCAAGCAGAAGATTTCTACAAAGTACTTGTAAATGACTATATCATCTTAGATTTAGCAGTCGCTATAGATTTATATCAAGAAAAGAGACGATATTATGATCTTGTATAACATGGGAGAGTATAGAGTATGAGAACATCAAAAGAACGTATAGCTGAATTTGGTCAACAACATAGAGCATTTCCTAATCTAGAATCTCTACATGCTTATCGTGATCTGAGCAAAGGAAATCGTTCAGAATACAATATAGAGGTTATTTTATGTAATACTTTTGTTGAAGGAAATAGTAAAATGCGAATCATCTTTCTACATGCAAGAGATATTAACATAGGTAGCTTGGAAGGAATACTAACATTAATGATTAAAATAAACGACGTATCCAAAGATCAAATGGAAGATATCAATTACAGAATTGTTGAAGAAGAAAATCTTACCTTCTCATTTTATTGCAAAGATTTTAATTTCGAAATGATATAGTTTTAAATCAACACTGATTATGCTATATATCAAAAAACTTTTAATGAAAAAATTATTACATAACTAGGTATCTGTTATTTTATAGAATAATGGATAGCTTTCTTTATCATTTAACTGAAGTTAAACTTACTAATTAACTTTTTATTACATATAAAATGCTCACTTGTATAATCTACCCTTCTGTTTTATTAGATATGAATGCTTTTGGTAAAATAAAGAGATTGCAGTACAATAGAAATGATGCTTACTTCAAAAACAAAAGAAACAACCAATAGAGAGAAGGTGCGGAAGGTGACGACCGTTATCGATATTTCAGTACGGACTTTAGTGGAATATGTGTATCGGACAGGTAGTATCGAATCAGGCTTCCGTGTCGCCCAGTCGATGCAAGAAGGAACACGTATTCACAAACAGATTCAAGAAGGATACGGAGAACACGGGGAAAAAGAAGTCCATCTCAAAACCGAAATTGCTTATCATGATCTGCTCTTTCGGATCGAAGGGCGTTGCGATGGATTATGGGTGGATGAACAAGGGCTACTCACTGTGGATGAGATCAAGTCCACTTCGATTTCAGCAGAGGATATTGGAGACGGGCGAGAGGTGCACTGGGCGCAAGCACAGATGTACGGTTATATCCTCGCACGAGATCGTCATCTGGAACAGGTGAGAGTCCAATTAACGTATGTACACAAAAGCAGTGGCAAAGAGACCAAGCTTGAACGTATACAGACCTGCGAACAACTACAACAGTTTGCTAACGATACGGTAGCTGAATATGCACCTTATGCGGAAATGATCGCCAAGCACCGTCAGAAGCGTAACGATAGTATTGAGCAGTTAGCGTTTCCTTTTGCCGGTTACCGATCCGGTCAACGTAAATTTGCAGGAGCAGTCTACAAAACGATCGGTGAGAAACTGAATTTATTTGCCGAAGCACCGACAGGTACAGGGAAAACGATTTCGACGTTATTTCCAGCGATCAAATCGATCGGAAGCGAACAAGCAGAACGATTGATGTATGTGACTGCCAAAACGGTCACCAGAGCCAATGCCGAAGAAGCACTACAACGGATGGAAAGCAGTGGCTTGAATCTACATGGAGTGACGATTACTGCCAAAGACAAAGTCTGCTTCTGTTCGGCAAATAGTACAGGCGGACGCGATAATTGCGAATATACAGAAGGTTACTATGACCGTATTAATGGCGCTATTCTCGATATGATGAGTAATGAGACTCTGATGACCCGCGCAGTGATCGAACAATATGCGCAAAAGCATCATCTATGTCCATTTGAATTATCGATTGATGCTTCGTATGCGTCAGACGCTGTCATTTGCGATTATAACTATGTGTTTGATCCGAAAGTTTCATTCAAACGTTTATCCGATGATATGCGTAAAAAAACGATTTTGTTAGTCGATGAAGCCCATAATCTGGTCGATCGTGGACGCAATATGTTTTCGGCAGCATTGAACAAGTCTGGTTTTCTGGATTTGAAAAGAGATTATAAAGACTCGGCGGAATCGTTAGCCAAAATCTCCAGTGCGATCAATGCGTACTTTATTCGGTTACGGAAGCAAGGCGAAGATGGCAAGTTGATCCAGCGACAACAAGCACCAGAAGAAATTTTCCCACTGTTAGAAGAGTTTGTGATTCGAGCTGAAGTTACCTTGCTAGAGCAAGGAGATCAGGGGGATATCCAGTTGTTGCTGGAAACGTATTTCGCGGTGCAGGCTTTTCTACGAATTGGGCGATTGTATGATATGGAGAGTCATATGACGTATGCGGAAGTGCAGGGTAGTGATGTGCATTTACGGATGTTCTGTATTGATCCTTCGCTACAACTTCGACAGACGGCTAAAGGATATCGCTCAGTGATTCACTTCTCAGCGACATTATCTCCAATTCGGTATTACCGCGATATGTTAGGGGCAGAGGAAGACGATTATAATATTTCGATTCCATCTCCTTTTTCACGAGAACAATTGGAGGTACAGATTGTACCGTTGTCTACACGTTATCGAGATCGGGAGCGTACACGAACAGAACTTGCAAATGTACTGGCTCAACTGATCAATAAGCGACCAGGCAATTATTTAGCTTTTTTCCCTTCTTATCAATATATGCAAGATGTGATTGATATTTTTGAGACATTAGATGTAGAAACAGATGTATTGATTCAGCAGTCTGGAATGGCAGAAGAAGAACGAGACCGTTTTCTAAATGCTTTTCAAAGTGATAATCCGCGTACCTTAACAGGGTTTGCGGTGATGGGTGGAATATTCAGTGAAGGGATTGATCTAGCGGGTGATCGCCTGACAGGTGTCATTATTGTCGGTGTAGGGCTACCACAGATTGGACCTGAGCGAGAATTGATTCGTGAGCATTTCAGTCAGGCTGGATTCAATGGATTCGATTATGCGTATGTCTATCCCGGAATGAACAAAGTCCTTCAAGCGGGAGGTCGCCTAATTCGTACCGAAGAAGATCGGGGACTGTTGATGCTGGTGGATGATCGCTTTTTGCAACGTCCTTATTATCAGTTGTTACCAACAGAGTGGCGCAGTGATTCTCAGCCATAAGATTTTATAAAGTTATCCATCTATAAGTCAAAGACTCAAAAAATACCCCTGTACAGTTCATATCGCAACTGTGCAGGGGTATTCGCGTACAATTCTATAGTGTAACCCTTAAATACTTATTTCTGTGAAGCTTTGGTAATTTCGCTATATGCCCAGTGTCCAGGAGTTACATCTTTCCAGCTACTTGCTGTAGTAGACGTAGAAGAAGTGTCCTCACCCAGTACACGATTCAATACAGTAACAATCTCAGCCCGACTGACTGCTTGATTCGGATAAAATTGACCGTCTGGATATCCTTTCATCCATCCGGATTGAATGACTTCACTGATCGTATCAGCTGCCCAGTGCCCTTGAACATCTGCTGGCAACAAAGCTGTAGATGTGCTGTTCAGTCCTTGCCAGCGAGTAATCAATGTAGCGAGTTCAGCGCGAGTCATCGGTTGAGCAGGCTTGAAGTTGCCGCCCGGATACCCTTGTAACCAACCGCTTCCTTCGATACTTTGAATACTGGAAGCTGCCCAGTAAGAAGTCGGTACATCTTTAAAATCGGTACTGCTTGTGGCAGTGGCTGTTGTTCCTGCTTGTTGTAATGTCAGAGCACGCTCTAACATAACCGATAATTCCGCACGGGTAACTTTCTGATCAGGACGGAATGTGCCATCTGGATAACCTTGAATATAACTGCTTGCTTTGACATTGGTTGTCGATTTCGGAGGTGCTTTGGTCGTTGCATCGGTATTTTTAGCTGGTGTAGTGGTAGTGCCGTTCGCTAATTCATTATACGTTGGATTATCATCCAGCGCAGATGCTCCAATAGCGCTTCCGCCTCCACCGCCAGTGACCACTTCAGTTGATGGTAATGGTTCAGTCGGTACAACAGGTACAAATGGTGCTGTTATGACCAGTGGTGGAGAGACTGGCAAGCCTGTATACGTGTCTGTTGTTGGAGTCGTTTGTGTTGGCATTGCTGGTACGGAATCATTTGGAACAGGTTCTGTAGTCTCAACAGGTACTACAGGTGGAAGTGTCGAATTAGAAGATACCTGAACCTTATAAAATTTGGAAATTCCATTAGTACCACGCACTTCGAGCGTAATCGTTGTTAATCCAGATTGAAGTGTTATCGGTTCTTCCGCATATACACTATCTGCTACTGTTACATTATTAATAAGAAGTGATGCGTCTGGATTATAGACACTCGCTTTTACTGTTGTCTGTGTGGTTCCATCAGGTAATGTTACCGCATAGGCTGTATTTTCAGGTGAGAATGAAGGAGTTAAAGCTCCATTTTCAATAGATAAAGAAGCAAGATCTGTTCCCAAATCAGGTGCAGTGGCATGAATCACAAAGCTTTGTTCCAAATTACTGCCATTACTTCCTGTTGCTAATACACGAATTGGATAGCTGGTAACGCCTCGTGTCAGTGCTTTGGTGGTCTTCACCTGATTATCTTGAATCGTGAAATAATCGTTAGCACTGCTTCCCTCGCCACCAATCAATGTGTAGGTAAAGGAATCTTGTACTTTTGGATTTTGAGTAGAGGTGTTCAGTAAGCCTGCTGTTGTGCCAGCATCTACGTTCCATGCAATCGTATCGCCGGTTAACGTGATCTCGGAAGGGACAGCCAGTGTGCTCGCCGCATAATCTTCTCTAATTTTAGATAGCGCACCATTCATATTGGAATCTAGACTACTATAGAATACCAATTCGGTTGTGCCACCGGGTTCTAGATCGCCAGCATTAAATGTCAGTGTTAACCAATCATCGGTAAGATCAGCTGGAATATGCTGACCGCCATCTTTTTTAAAAGCAGGTTCGATATAAGGGTTACGACTGAATCCTACAGATGCTTGAGCACGTGGATCTTGTGCCACATACATGAAAATATTATCACTGGTATTCCCAATCGCTGCTGCAATCGCTTCGGCATCTTGAGGTGGATTGGAAGGAACCCAGTTGATCGTACTGTTATCTTCATGGAAATCAGCATCAATATCAGGATCAAGGAAGCGCATATAATGAACATCGTACACGGAATCTGTAACGCTGTTATTTTTGAGTGTGATAGTTGTTTTGAAAAAAGCATCTCCCGGCTTGAAGGAAATGTTCTGTTGGACAGCGAGTGCTTGATCAGATGTGTTGCCAGATGTTTGAGCGATTAATTGCTCATCCGTGGATAAATCCTGAGTGGTGCTTGGAATATCAATACTTCCACTTTGTTCTTCGTTCACAAATGTGAGTGGAGACTTAGAAGATACAGACGGTTTGTAACCGACCACAAAACCTTCTGAAGGGCTTCCCGGCAATACATAATCACCACTGGTCATATCCTTACCAAAATCATAACCGTCTTTGTCCACATTCATACCAATATTGCGTCTCAAATCTCCGGGATGAAAACCGGATGGGCTGTCACTGTCTGTGCCGAGTGTTCCACTGCTGGAAATCCCGAGTTCAATATAGGTTCCACCCAGGAATGTATCCTGACCGTTCTGCACATGTCTTGCTAATTCTGATGCGTGTGTTGGAATCGGTGGTAGTAGTAATAAGACAGCCATCACACTACAGATACCTGTTTGTAGCAGACGGCGTGGGTAAAACGGATTACTGCTCATCAGTTATAGTCCTCCTTTATATATGAATAGTTCGCAAGAATTTGCAAACCTATATAACTGTTTATCGTAATCAAATGATTTAACTTTACATTTTTATGCAAAAAAGATTAAAAATTTGTTAAGAATCAGGAGTGATCGGTGTGAAGTTGGAGATTTCGGAGGTATTAAGTCAGACTTTTATGAAATTAACAGGGATACCTGAACATACACCAGCTGCACAATCGGTGAAAACAACGATTCAATTTATCCGTACAGCTGAAGAGATTTTTAAAAGTATGGATGCCCGTTTTGCAGGGATGGGATTATCCCGGGGCAAAATTATGATGTTGTGCATTTTGTATGCCGATACGAATCGTAGTCTGTTACCTTCTGAATTGGCAGATCGAGCACAAGTGACGAGAGGAACGATTACCGGTCTGGTGGATGGATTAGAAGCTGAAGGTTGGGTCAAACGAATTCATGATGCCAAAGACCGTCGCCGTACATCGGTGCAATTAACCGACAAAGGAATGCGATTTGTAGAGCAAAATGTAGAAGGCTATGTTGGCTTAATGATTGCTCTTACGTCCAAGTTCGATGAGGATGATTTTGTGAAGATGCAGGAACTGATATCCAAACTTCGAGAAGGTTTTGAAGTAAGCAGTCAGCTTGAGATATAACATTATTTACCATATAAATATAAATAAAACGGATTCTCTTAAAATAAAGAATTAAATGTAGGATTATTACGAAAAGTGTATATAATTAAAAGTATATGGTTATAAACATTGACAAGGTTTGCATACAGATTTAAAATTAGTTAACCTAATAATTAGTATGGCTAAATAATAGGATTTTACGTTGAGGTGAATAAATGGTGGAAGAAGATTTGAAGTTTGAGGGAATATCACCGATGGGTGAAGAGTTATTACGTGCGTTTCGTCTTTTTCGTAAAGCAGATTGGCGTCAAAAGCCAGTAGCGGGATATAAACCAAGTGAAATTATGGCTTTGATCTGTATCGGTAACAAAGCAGATTCGGTCAGTTGCGGGATGCAAGTCTCTGAACTTAGTCGCCTGCTTCGGGTTACATCTCCAACCGTTACACAATTGATCAAAGGGATGGAAAACGATGGATTGGTTGAGCGCAATATGGATCAAAGCGATCGTCGTGCTGTTCGTGTCACATTGACTGATAAAGGTGCGGCTATCATGGAACAGTCATTAGCTGTATTCAAAACGTCATTTGAAGGTTTGGTCGATTATCTAGGAGAAGAAGATAGTCGCAAATTAACCGAATTATTGGGTCGCGTTTTTTCATATTTTCAAGAACGAGTGTTTGAACCTGCGGAGCCAGAACATAAAGGGGATGCAGAGTAATGACCAAACTGCTAGGACAGCTTCGACCGTATTACGGTGGAATCGGTCTGGTTCTGCTGTTGGTATTTTTGCAAACGATGTCAGAATTGTTCCTGCCTACATTAATGGCTGATATTGTAGATACAGGTATAGCGGCAGGGAATACAGCTTATATTGTGCGTATTGGCTTATATATGTTACTCTTTGCCGCAGGTGGAATGTTATGTTCCATCGCGGCTAGTTATTTTTCAGCCAAGATTGCGATCGGTTTTGGTCGTGATCTACGCAGTCGTGTATTTTCACATGTCGAAAATTTTTCGTTGCAAGAATTTGATCGTATCGGAACAGCTTCTTTAATTACGCGTACAACCAATGATATTACACAACTTCAACAAGTGCTAACGATGATGTTACGGATGATGGTAATGGCTCCGCTTATGATGCTTGGCGGTCTTATTATGGCGATCTCCAAAGATGCAGAGTTATCACTTATTTTCGTTGTTGTTATTCCATTGTTAGGATTTGCGATTTTTAGTATTGCTCGTAAAGGAATGCCACTATTCAAAGCATTGCAGAGCAAATTGGATCGCTTGAATATGGTCATGCGTGAAAATCTGACCGGGCTACGCGTAATTCGTGCATTTAATCGGGATACGTATGAAAGTAAACGGTTTGATGGAGCCAGTCGTGATCTAGCGGATACAGCAATTTCGGTTAATAAATTGATGGCGCTGATGATGCCTGTTATGATGCTGGTCTTGAACTTCTCGATTATTGCGATTATTGGATTCGGTAGCGTACGGATTAGTTATGGTGATATGCAAGTTGGTGATCTGATGGCATTTATTCAGTATGCGACTCAGATTCTATTCTCCTTCTTAATGTTATCTGTAATCTTCGTGATGGTGCCAAGAGCTTCGGCTTCTGCAACCCGTATTAATGAAGTCTTGCAAATGAAACCAGAGATTGAAGATCCTGAACAACCTGTGACTACAACACTTCAAGAGCGCCGTGGCAGTGTGATTTTTGATAATGTAACCTTCCGTTATCCAGGAGCAGAGCAACCTGCTTTGGAACAGATTTCGTTTCAAGCCAAAAGTGGTGAAGTGACTGCCATTATCGGTGGAACAGGATCAGGAAAATCGACACTGGTGAATCTGATCCCACGTTTTTACGATGTGGAAAGTGGGCAAATTCTGGTCGATGGTATTGATATTCGTGAACGTGATCAAGCGTCACTGCGTGCGAAAATCGGCTATGTACCGCAAAAAGCATTATTGTTTACAGGCACCATAGCAGAAAATATTCGGTACGGATATGAACAAGCTACCGATGAAGAAATGAAGCATGCGGCTACGATTGCGCAAGCCTCTGAATTTATTAGTGAAATGAAAGAAGGATACAATTCAGTGATTGCTCAAGGCGGTTCGAATGTATCGGGTGGACAAAAGCAGCGGTTGTCGATAGCTCGTGCATTGGTACGTAAGCCAGAATTGTATATTTTTGATGATAGCTTCTCAGCACTTGATTTCAAAACTGATTCTAGATTGCGTGCAGCACTCAAAGAAGAAACAACAGACGCTGCTGTTTTGATGATTGCTCAGCGTGTCAGTACAGTAATGGATGCTGATCAGATTATTGTGTTAGAAGATGGCAAAATTGTGGGTCGAGGCACCCATCGTGAATTGCTAGAAAGTAGCGAAGTCTATCGTGAGATTGTATCTTCGCAACTGTCGGAGGAGGAAATCGCATGAGTGAAGAAGAAAAACCGAAACCTCCACAACGACCTCAAGCGGGACAAATGGGCGGACCACCACGGATGTCTTTACCGGGCGAAAAGCCTAAAGACTTTAAAGGCACATTACGAAGATTGCTAGCTTACTTGAAGCCTTATCGTATGCAATTACTTGTTGTGCTAATTGCTGCGGTGCTCAGTACATTATTCAGTATTGTGGCTCCCCGTATTATGGGAATGGCGACAGATGAATTGTTTAACAGTGTCACCGGAGGAACTGCTATTAACTTTAGATATATTATTGATCTGCTAATGATTCTGGCAGGATTGTATCTATTTAGTTCGTTGTTTGCTTATTTTCAGCAATACTTTATGTCTGGTGTGGCTCAGAATACCGTTTATGAAATGCGGAAAGATGTGAAAAGCAAATTGTCCCGTCTACCGTTACGTTACTATGACAGGCAGTCTCATGGTGAAGTGCTGAGTCGGGTAACCAATGATGTGGACAATATTAGCAATACATTACAGCAAAGTCTGACCCAGTTGATTACATCGATCGTGACACTGGTGGGTGTAATCATTATGATGTTGACGATCAGCCCACTGTTGACACTAATTACGATCTTAACGATTCCACTGAGTCTACTTGTCACTATTGTGGTTGCTAAGCGTTCGCAAAAGCATTTTGCCGGACAACAAGCATCACTAGGTGATCTGAATGGACATGTGGAAGAAATGTATACCGGACACCGTGTTGTCAAAGCATTTGGACGGGAAAAGCAGTCTTTAGCCCAATTTGATGAGTTAAATGAAAAGCTGTATGAGTCGGGTTGGAAAGCGCAGTACATTTCCGGTACGATCATGCCATTGATGTCATTTATCAGTAATATTGGTTATGTGTTAATCTGTGTAATTGGCGGTATTATGGTCACTCGTGGAACAGTAGGGATTGGTGGCGTACAAGCCTTTATCCAGTATGCTCGTCAATTCTCGCAACCGATCACACAGCTTGCCAATATCTCTAATATTATTCAATCCACGATTGCTTCAGCAGAGCGTGTTTTTGAAATTATGGATGAACAGGAAGAAGAAGATCAAGCGACAGCTACGATTGCTCGTCCTGTACGTGGTCATGTCACGTTCGAACATGTAGCTTTTGGCTATAAAAAAGATGAATTATTAATTGAAGATATGAATATTGAGGTACGTGCCGGACAGACAGTTGCGATTGTAGGTCCGACTGGCGCAGGGAAAACGACATTGATCAATCTATTAATGCGTTTCTACGAACTCAATAACGGACAGATTACGATAGACGGTCAAAATATCCGTAAATTGTCACGTGCTGAACTACACAGCTTATTCGGAATGGTATTGCAAGACACCTGGTTGTTCGGTGGAAGTATTCGCGATAATATTGCGTACGGACGTGAAGATGCGACAGAAGAAGAAATTATACGAGCTTCTGAAGCGGCGCGTGCGGATCATTTTATCCGTACATTACCAGATGGCTATGATACTGTTCTGAACGAAGAAGCTTCTAATATTTCACAAGGTCAAAAGCAGTTATTAACGATTGCGCGTGCGATCTTAGCGGATCCTGCGATTCTGATTCTGGATGAAGCGACCAGTAGTGTCGATACCCGTACCGAAGTATTGATCCAACAAGCGATGAATACGTTGATGGAAGGGCGCACTAACTTTGTGATTGCTCACCGTTTATCGACGATTCGTGAAGCCGATCTGATTCTAGTGATGAATCACGGTAAAGTGATTGAGACAGGTACGCATTTGGAATTGTTAGAGCAAGAAGGATTTTATGCGGATCTGTATAATAGTCAGTTTACTGGACAGGTGAAGATAGCGAATTAACGTCATATCAAAAAGAAAATATAATAAAAAGCACGATCTTTATCCTTAGAAGAGGAAAAAGATCGTGCTTTTTTTATTGAAAGTATTCTATATAATATAAGAATTTTGAAAATAAATAAGACCAACACGAGGCAGCTCCTAGACCGAACTACAACACCAGTCTTATTCGGATTTTAACAAAGAAATGATAGGTTATCATCTCAGTTTTATCTGTAAAACATAAAAAGCCTCTTCGCCATATAGCGAAGAGGCTTTGCTAGCTGAATAAATAGCTATGGTCATTTTTTTAATACTACTCTAGCATAATTCACTAGAAATATTAATGAATATTTTTCTTCTCAAAGTTACCACCGATGACTTCAGACACATGCTCAATCGCAAGGAAAGCAGAAGGGTCGATATCTTGTACAATCGTCCGTAGCTTCGCAAGTTCGAGACGAGTCACGACGCAATAGATCATCTGGGTGTCTTCTTTGGAATAACCACCTTTAGCATACATAAAAGTAGTACTACGTCCAAGGCGATCCACAATCGCTTGCGAGATTTCTTCGTATTCTGAAGAAATGATCGTAACCGATTTGGATTCTTCTAGACCTTCTACAACAATATCCATCACTTTGGCTGCTATATAATACGTAAAGATTGAGAACATCGCTGAATCCCAGCCAAATACAAACCCGGCAACAGCAAAGATAAATACGTTGATAATCATAACGATTTGTCCTACAGGCATATGGAATCGTTTGGAAAGTAAAATCGCTACAATCTCTGTACCATCCAGTGATCCACCGAAGCGAATAACCAGACCAATTCCGAATCCAAGAATCACACCACCAAACATACTGGCTAGGATCTTATCATCTGTCAGTGCAGGTACATGATGCAAGTAAGCTGTCATCAACGACATGACTGTAATCCCGTATAATGTAGAAAAAGCAAACGTTTTACCGATCTGTTTATAACCGATAATCAGAAAGGGAACGTTGATAATAAAGATAAAGAGACCTAGCGGAATCGGAGTCACTTCCGATAAAATGATTGAAATACCTGTAATTCCTCCATCGATTACGCTGTTAGGAATAAGGAAAATTTCGAGGGCTACTGCCATCATTACAGCACCAGTTGTAATGAAAATGAATTTGGCGAGCAATTGGACGGGAGTTAATTTGCGGTGTTTTCTCGGCATACACAATCCTCTTTCTCAAATTATTAGGTAGGATTATTGATTAATTCCATAAGCGCTACACGTTATGGATATTCTTGCATAAACAAGCGAACCTATCGAACTATTCAACAATATCTAAAGAGCACAATCGTACTGAAAAAGATAAGCTACCTATATAAATAATATCATAAATTTCTTATCAATCCTAATAAAACGTAAAATTTAATCAATAAACCTCAAAAAAGGCAGAATTATTAAGCTTTTCGCATGTTCTCGTAGCCAAGCAAGAGAAATGTACGTATTTGTCTACTAATCGTTTAAAAATAGGGCAAAGAAGGGTATGAATAAGTATCTTATGCTCCAATCATGGGGGTACTTTTATGTATAATAAAGGGCTACTTATTTACAATGGAAACGCAGGTTCATTGACGACCGAATTACTAGGAACAGCTTTGGGCATTTTGTCATCACAATTACCTGAATTAAATGTACGGCGTACAGATCGACCCGGTGAAGCGAAGCAGTTATGTCATGAACTGGGTGAACAATACGATGTTGTCTATATTTTAGGTGGAGATGGAACAGTCCATGAATGTATTAATGGATTAGCACTATTAGAGCATCCTCCAGTGATCGGGGTATTGCCAGGCGGAACTTGCAATGATTTTTCACGAGCATTGTTAATGCCTCAGCAGATGGAAAGAGCCGCACAAGTACTCAATGAACGTCATACCCGTACGTTAGATATCGGAACGGTGAACGGGCAATATTTTACTAACTTTTACGGGATTGGATTAATTGCAGAGACTTCGCAAAATATTAATCCTGATCTCAAAGGTGCTTTGGGCAAAATTAGTTACTTTCTCAGTACATTACAGACGGTACGAACAGCCGAACCGTTTACCTTTCATTTGACTCATGATGAAGGAGAGATCGATGGGGAAGCGATTATGATCTATGTGGCAAATGGGCGCTTTTTGGGAACCAATCCATTACCTTTTCCAGCAAGTTCATTGGAAGATGGTCTATTAGACGTGCTGATTATCCGTGAGGCGGGATTGCCATTACTTCGTGAAATTGTCAGTCGCAAAACAGAAGAAATATGGAATCCGCAATATAGCAATATAGATTATATTCGAACCACCCGAGCGACGTTAACTACTGCTCAACCGATGCCTGCTGATATGGATGGTGAAATCTATCTGGAGACACCCGCAGAGCTAGGCGTATTATCCGGTAAATTAACATTTCTGATCGGAGAACCTGTATCCAATATAGAATAAATCGTTATACGATAGCCTCCAAAGCGTACAATTTTCTATAAAATATTGACGATAGACGGGATCAACACTGGCTGGTATTCTGTGGGGCATTATGATATGAATAGAGAGAACGTGAAATTCAAGCATCGTCAGTAAAAGATGCACTACAGGGGGAACAAGTAATCATGTCACAAGTTCAATCGGTTTATTTTAACCATGATGCTGGAGTCGATGATCTAGTATCTCTATTTATGTTATTGCAAATGGACAATGTAAAATTAACAGGTGTATCCGTCATTCCAGCCGATGGCTATTTGGAGCCAGGAGCAGCAGCGAGTCGTAAAATTATCGACCGTTTTGGCAAATATGCACCTGAAGTGGCTCGTTCTAATTCACGGGGTAAAAATCCATTTCCTGCGGCTTGGCGGATGCATACCTTTTATGTAGATGCATTACCGATCTTAAATGAATCGGGTACGATGGAAGCACCACTGGCTGAATTGCCGGCTCACCGTCATATGATTCAACAATTGCTACAGACGGAAGGTAAAACAACATTACTATTTACCGGCCCTCTTACCGATCTAGCGCGTGCTCTAGATGAAGCACCAGAGATCGAAGACAAAATTGAAAAATTAGTCTGGATGGGTGGCGGATTCGCACATGGCAATGTCGATGAACCTGAACATGATGGAAGTGCAGAATGGAATGTGTTCTGGGACCCGGAAGCGGCACACCGTGTATGGCAAAGTAATATTGTGATTGATCTTGTCGCTTTGGAAAGCACGATCAAAGTACCTTTAGACCTCAATATTCGCAAGCGTTGGTCAACCGATCGTCGTTATGAAGGTGTTGATTTCTTAGGCAACTGCTATGCTTGTTGTCCACCACTTGTACATATGGAGAACAATTCAACCTACTACTTCTGGGATGTACTGACTACGTTATCCATTGGTCGTCCAGATATTGTGCAGAAAAAAGTAGTGAATTGCGTAGTCATTCCAGATGGCCCATCACAAGGTAGAACGGTAGAACAAGCAGATGGTCGCCCGGTGAATTTTGTCTATGATACGAACCCGACTGCGTTTTTTGACTATATGATAGAACTTGCGAAGAAATCAGCACCTGCTCGTTATTAATACATCAGATAGCATACATTCCAAGCTGTATATGATCCGTCTGTCCAAACCTATATACTAGGTCAACTACAGGCGGATTTTTGACGATATCCCAAAAAGGTGTAGGATAGATAAGATATAGAATAATTACATTCATTTTCTAGACAAAATAGTAGAAATTGAAGCTCAATAAAACGGATGAATTGGAATATGCTTACACGTAATGTTCGCTTATAGAACAAAATTTATTTTAAATAGCCTAATTATGTTGCTCCATACTATTAATTTATGTATAATAACGAGGTCGGACGAACCAAACGTACGACATTTACCAGTGAAGGTGATAAGATGAATCTTCTGGATCATAATGAGTCCAAAAAGAAAATGGCACAGTTGTATAACGAAGTATCCAAAGAACTATTTGGTTACGGAACTACGTTGTTACGAGTTACGGTTGAAGATCATATTATTACTTTTCAAGCCAGACACCGACGTTCTCCGCGGTCGGCTGCTCTTGAAGGCGAAGATCCTGCACTCAAGCAGGAAGTCGATTTTCGTTTATCGACTGTCTATAAGCGCAAATTTCGTGAGAAGTTAGAACAAGAATTACAATTGAATATTGAAGCTATATTGCGCGATTATGATGCGTCTACCCAATGGGCTTTTACCAATGTGGTACTGGCAGAGAATCAATAACGCAAGCTGGTTTCAACTGACACGCCAACCTGACTGGCGGATTTCCTTTTTTGATCTATCTTAAAAGGTGACCGGATACAGATCAGTTTGTAACGGGTACCGCTTTGCTTTGTTTATCGAAGAAAAGTGTTCTTGTTCTTACAAGGATACTTTTCTTTTTTGTTTGTTTATAGGTAATTGTTGCAACATTGTTATTCAGAATCAACCATTTGAGAGGGGAAACCAAACAATGAGTAAAAAGTGGATGAGTGGATTGCTGGCATTAACATTAGCAGGTGTGGGGCTTGCAGGTTGTGGAACAACGATTGATCAGAACGGTAATGCAAGCACAGGTGGCAATGCAGACGGACAAAAGGAACTGGTTATCTCGACATGGGGCTTTTCCGAAGATTTTCTACAAGAATCGGTATTCCAACCATTTGAAAAAGAACACAATGTCAAAATCGTACTCGAAACAGGTAATAATGCAGAACGATTAAACAAAATTCGTCAAGGCAGTACGAATGTGGATCTCATCTACCTCTCTGATTATTATGCCCAACAAGCGATTGACGATAATTTACTAGAACCGATTGATCGTACCCAATTAACGAATTTAGATCAGATTTATGATATTGCCAAAGCACCCAATGGCGAAAAATATGGCCCTGCTTATACGGTAGCTCAGCTCGGTATCGCCTACAATCCAGCATTAGTGAGTGGTGAGGTAACTTCTTGGAGCGATCTATGGAAGTCAGAATTTGCTAATAACTTAACGATGCCAGCGATTACAGCAACCGCAGGCCCGATGATGATCGATGCCGCTTCACGTGTAGCAGGCAATAAAGAATTTAACGAAGATGCAGCATTTACTCAACTAAAACAATTAGACCCGAGTGTGGTCAAATACTATAGCCAAACCTCGGAATACGTCAATATGATCGGACAAGAAGAGATTGCCGGTGGCCCGATTATGGAAATGTATTTCAAAGATATTCAAGCCGCTGTACCGGGTGCGAAGTTCGTCACTCCATCCGAAGGGGCTTATGCCGTTATCAATACAGTGAACATCGTCAAAGGTAGCGATAACAAAGAACTGGCTGAAGAATTTATCGACTGGCAGTTGAGCAAAGACGTACAAGAGAAATCTGCCAAAGCCAAAGTTGATTCTCCTGTCAATAAAGATGTGGTACTGACAGATGAAGAAGCACAAGGAATTACGTATGGTGCAGATATTATAGAGAATCTACGTAAGTTAGATATGGAATTTGTAAATAAAAGTATGCCGGTATGGACAGATCGTTGGAACCGCGAAATCGGAGGTTAAGCTCCAATAAAGTACGATCTTTACAACCACATCTTAAAGATCAAAGGAGGATGTATTTTGAGTGCAGGGCAACGGAAAGTCATTATGGATGTCGACACAGGAATCGATGATGCGCTTGGAATCATGCTAGCTGTTGGTAGTGGAAGTTGTGACATTTTAGGGATTACGACGGTTAATGGGAATGTATCCATGCAGCAAGCGACGACGAATACATTCAAAATTCTACAGTTGATCGATCGTACGGATATTCCTGTTTTTGCAGGAGCAGATGCTCCTTTAGTTCGAGAGCCTAGATTCGAACATTCAGTTCATGGCAATGATGGGATTGGTGGCGCCTTAACGGAGATGCAAGTGGAGCAGCAGGTTCAACCTCAAGCGGCTCATGAATTTATGATTGAGCAAATTATGAGCCATCCCGGTGAGATCACGTTGATTCTTACAGCACCACTAACT
This sequence comes from Paenibacillus sp. PK4536, assembly GCF_028594455.2. NCBI lineage: Bacteria > Bacillati > Bacillota > Bacilli > Caryophanales > Paenibacillaceae > Paenibacillus > Paenibacillus sp. PK4536. The sequence goes on along the minus strand of NZ_CP126313.1, from coordinate 781,499 downwards.
AATGTAGCATTAGCGATTCAACAACAGCCGGAGATTGTCGCTAACGTCAAAGAAATCGTCATTATGGGTGGAGCCGTTAATGAATACGGTAATATCACACCAACAGCCGAATACAATATGTACGTCGATCCTGAAGCCGCCAAGCAAGTACTAAACGCAGGCTTTGCCAATCTAGTCCTTGTACCGTTAGATGTGACACGCAAAGTATTGCTAAACAACAACCATCTCGGTGCGCTCAATCGTACCGCTCAACCTGAAATCGCAGTGTATGTAGGTCAGAGCACATCCGCTTATATGGAGCGCTACGAACAACGCAATGGAGTCAAAGCATGCGCCATGCATGACCCGCTTGCAGTAGCCGCCGCTCTGTATCCCGATGTGATTAGCACCACGTTATATCACGTCGATATCGAAACCAACAGCGACTTATGCGATGGACAAACGGTATGCGATTTTCAAAATCGTTTGGGCAAACAACCCAACGTCCAAGTCGCTCTAACGGTCAACCATATCGCCTTTTTCAAAATCTTTTTGGAATCCCTTAGTAATCTCAAAGCAACCGAGCCTGTAGCAAGTGTAGAACTAGAACTGATCGAAAATGCAGAGCAGATTTCTTTAAAATAGCAGTGTGCTTAGAGTGGACTAATCATTTAACTTTTGATGTGGTTAGGGTATCCGCTTCAGAAAAGACTTTGTTCTTATACTCCGTACCATTGAAGATAGGGTGGATTTTCTAAAAGTAAAACCAATTGCTCTATCCCTAAGAACCACCTTAATTCTGCTCAGATAGGAGCGTATCCACCTATGAAAATCAATAAGATGTACTGGCTGCTCCTACCCGGGCTGCTGTTCCTTACCGTATTTATGCTGATTCCGATTATATTGACGATTGGCTCAACGTTTGTGCAAGAAGGCAAGCCTACCTTGGAAGGGTATCTGTACTTTTTCAAAGATGCGTATTTCAACCGGATTCTACTGACAACTCTACGAGTGAGTGTATTTACAACTGTGATCTGTATTGCTCTTGGTTATCCGGTCGCTTACTACATTTCTCGCTTGGGTACACGAAAAAAAGGGATTTTACTAGCTTTATCTATTTTTCCGTTGTTGACCAGCCCTGTTGTGCGCTCGTTTAGCTGGATGATTATTCTAGGACGTAAAGGTCTGGTGAATAATGCTCTGGTTGCTACTGGGATTGTCGATAAACCGATCGAAATTTTGTATACACCAACAGCGATGATTATCGGACTGGTGCATCTATTTTTACCATTGATCATTATTACACTTGTAGGTGTGATGGAAAATGTAGATAGTGAACTGATTCGTGCCGCAGAAAGTCTGGGCGCTTCTCGGTTTACAGCATTGCGTAAAGTATTATTTCCGCTCACGATTCCGGGTCTGATCATCGGAAGTGTACTTGTATTTGTCGGTAGTCTAACCGCGTATACCACTCCAGCCTTGCTTGGAGGCAAAGAACGGGTAATTTCTACATTCCTATATCAGAATGCAATGACATTAAATGATTGGTATCTAGCTTCAGTGATCGCTACGATTATGATTGTGATTACACTGGTTGTTGTAGGATTGATGAACAAAGTAGCTACGAAATTGAATCCGAAGGGGTGAGACGAAGATGAAAGAAAAACATTACGGACTGGCGATATTTAGCACGTTAGTTTTTATTTTTCTGCTAGGACCACTGGTGATCATCTCGGTCACCTCATTCGGACCGGGCACAGTATTGAAATTTCCACCGGATGGATTTTCACTCAAATGGTATCAAAATATATGGGCAGTCGATATGTTTCCGAAGACGTTTGTCACCTCTATTATTATTTCGTTATTGGGGAATTTACTTGCTCTGATTCTGGGTGTACCTGCGGCATACGCGCTAAGTCGATATCACTTTCGCGGACGTGATTTGCTCAATGCGATCTTTTTATCACCGGTGTTGATTCCCGGTATTGTACTTGGTTTTACGATGCTCAAATATGTACTGGTCATGTACCAATTGCCAATTTATGCAGGTCTCTTAGTCGGGCATACAGTCATTATGTTGCCGTTTATTATTCGAGTGATTGGTTCCAGTCTATCGAACTTTGATTTTTCAATCGAAGAAGCTGCAGTCAGTCTTGGTGCAGGGCGTTTACAAGCTTTTTTCAGAGTGGTATTACCGAATATTCGCTCAGGCATTATGGCGGCGGTATTGATCGCTTTTCTGGAGTCATTCAATAATGTCGATATCTCTGTATTTATGACAGGACCGGGAATTAGTACATTGCCGATCCAAATGTTGACGTATGTACAGAATTATTTTGATCCAACAATAGCTGCGATTTCGGTCGTATTGATGATATTGACCGGTCTATTGATGTTCGTGATTGAGCGCCTGATGGGTGGACTGGCTTACTTTACCAAACGATAAGGGGAGGCATACGACGATGACATTACTCAGCTTAGAACAGGTATCGGTGGCGTATGATAACCACCTGATTTTGGAGAATTTCGATCTCAAATTAGAAGAAGGTAAATTACTTTCATTACTCGGACCAAGCGGCTGTGGCAAAACAACCACATTGCGTCTGATTGCAGGCTTTTTGGAGGCAAAAGGTGGCAAATTTATGTTCGACGGGCGTGATTATACCCACCTACCTGTGAACAAACGCAATTTTGGATTTGTTTTTCAAAGTTATGCGTTATTTCCACATTTGTCGGTCTATGATAATGTAGCGTTCGGCTTACGTCTGCGCAAAATGAAAGAAGCGCAAGTGAAAGAAAAAGTATTACGTATGCTTGATATCGTTAGTCTGAATGGCTTTGAAAAGCGGTTCCCGCAAGAATTGTCTGGTGGACAACGGCAACGTGTAGCTATTGCCCGCGCACTGGTGATTGAACCGGATCTGCTACTATTTGATGAACCGTTAAGTAATCTGGATGCTAATCTCCGAGTGACGATGCGTGTTGAGATTCGTCGTTTACAGCAAGAATTAGGAATGACTGCGGTCTACGTATCTCATGATCAGGAAGAATGTTTTTCGATCTCCGACCAAGTAGCAATTATGAACGCTGGCAAAATCGAGCAATTAGGTGCTCCTACCGATATCTACCAGTATCCCAAAACCGAATATGTCGCTCGTTTTATCGGGTTTAATAACTTTTTGGTGTTTGATGGGACTCGTCAAGGAAATACAGGGCTAGAGTGGACGATTGGAGATTACGGATTTGATGTGCAATTACAAGCCGGTCAATCGACAGCGAACACGTACAAAGGCGCGATCCGTCCGGAAGATTTACGTATTATACCTTTAGGTCAACTGACGGATCTACAAAAGTCTCTGTCCAATCAAGTACCAGGAGCGGTCAAAGTCAGCACGTATCTAGGACGAAGTTATCAATTTGAAGTACAGACAGCGTTAGGCGCATTTACAGTTAATCAAGAAATGGATATCCCGATTGCACCGGGTCAACAGGTGATGATTACTTTTCCAGCGGATAAGATTGTGATGGTGGGACAATGAGTAGTGTAAATACATCTGCATCCTCTCCAATCGCTGTAGATCTGCTTATCACCAATGTTCAGGTTTACAATAGTTACTATAAAGAATTTCGTACAGGCGATGTAGCCGTTAAGGGAGACAAATTTCTATATATTGGTCAACAAAGCAGTGATCGTTTTGCCGCCGAGCAGATCATCGAAGGTCATAGACGATATATGATCCCCGGTCTAATCGATATCCATTTGCATATTGAAAGCTCGATGATCACACCAGCGACCTTTTCTCACGGCATTTTACGCCGCGGAGTTACAACGATCGTACCTGAACCGCATGAGATGGCTAATGTATTCGGGCTTGAAGGGGTCAAAGAAATGATTGCCGCCAGTCAAGATGTGACGTGCGATATGATGTATAGTATTCCTAGCTCTGTACCCGCCACACCGCTGGAAACAACAGGCGGTTCTATCGAGATTGCGGATATCGACGAGTTGATGCGTACGGAGTCGATTATCTGTCTGGGCGAAATTATGAACTATGTCGATGTGATACGTGATCCAGAATGTAAAACGAATCAAATTTTACGTCATATGAAGACGCATTATCCGCATCTTGTTATCGAAGGGCATACGCCCAAGTTACTTGATCTAGATCTCCATCAATTGATCACAGCAGGAATCGATTCTGATCATACCCACCAGAGTATTGAAGGAATGACAGAGCGTATAGCAGCAGGGATGTTTATTGAACTGCAAGAGAAATCAATGACACCGGAAATTATGGATTATATGATCCATCATGATGTTGCAGAACATTTCTGCTTTGTGACAGATGATGTGATGACCGATAGTCTAGCGTGGCGTGGACATCTCGATTATATCGTCCGTAAAGCGATTCAGATGGGAATGACACCTGAAGCAGCGGTCTATGCGGCCACTTTTACACCTGCAAGACGAATGAATATGAGTGATCGTGGAGCCATAGCACCCGGTAAATTAGCCGATTTTATTTTACTATCCGATATCGAGCAGTTCCAGATTGATGAAGTTTACAAAAAAGGATTGTGTGTGTATCAGCAGGATCAGCCGTATATACAGCCTTCTTCTCAACCACAATTCCCAGCCCACTTTTATCAGAGTGTGAAGTTAGAGCTACTGAACGAGCAACATTTTCAAGTTCCAGTTCATAACGAGGACGGTCTGTATGAATGTCGGGTAATGATGGTCAAAGACGGATCAACCTTTACCGAAGAACGTCTAACTGATGTGAGTGTGCGTAATCAGCAGTTGATGTGGGAACAGAGCGGGTATGGATTGATCGCTACGTTTGAACGGTATGGAAAAAATGGTAATCATGCGTATGGTCTGATCGGTGGAGATACGATTACACGTGGTGCGATAGCAACAACCTATTCACATGACAATCATAATCTGCTTGTCGTCGGTCGTAATCCACAAGATATGGCGATAGCAGCCAATGAAGTGATTAGTAAGCAGGGTGGATTCTGTGTTGTATTAGATGGAGAAATCATCGCTTCCCTACATTTACCTGTAGGTGGTATTTTAACAGAAGCCCCACTGGAAGAAACAGCTGTTGCTGTGGATCAACTGGTTACGGCTATGCGTGAATTAGGGTATAAGCATTATAATCCGATTATGTCGATTAGTACGCATTCGTTGCCCGTTAGCCCTGCACTCAAAATTACTGATTATGGTCTTATTGATGTTAATCATGGGAAAGTGGTTCCTTTATTAACAGGAGCTACTCGAAATAGTATGAATTCTTCCTATTAAGACTGCATCATCTTTTATGCTATCTCTACCTAAAATGATGAAAAGCATAATTATTCAAAATAGTCATACTAAAAAAGCCGTTGCTCCTCTACATAAAGGAAAACGGCTTTTTTAGATTCACCTACTTTTTTTGACGATATCCCAAAAACGTGTAGGATAGATTACATATAGCGAAAATAGAGCATAAGATGATAACTATTCAGGAGGTATCTGTATGAAAACACAAGCACAGTATATAGAACAATTACATTCGTTGTTGCAACGTACTTCTTTACTGAAAGAAGAGTATATCGATTATATTACGAATCCGTTTATGTCATCTTTTCGAGAAGACTTTGCTCCTTTTGTCGAACTGACTGCTACAGGATACCGACTACAGATGTATGAACGTGGACAAAATGTGTTTACCAAAATGATATATGATGAGGATGCGATGTTGTACTGGATATTAGCGTATACGATTGAACTGGTGACGCATATTCGCTTATTACGCAAATACAAAGTCGATAACAAAACCTCTTTTCTTACATATGATGAACAGCTAGTAGCAGAATGGCAACATGATCAGACGCAAATATTTGATGCGATTGGCGGCATATATGCACAATGGTGGCATGAGAAAGGTAAACGAGCAGATATAGAATCAATCTAGCATCATAAAGGTTACCCGATCATTTGATGGGCTTGATGCTTCATCTGTATTAATTGTTCCCGGATATGAACCACTGCACCGATAATAATCATCGCTGGATTACTCACATGAGCGGCAGTGGCTATTTGAGTGATATCCGCCAGTGTACCTGTAAATATGCGCTCGGCTTCGGTTGTTCCATTTTCGATAATAGCGACAGGGGTTGTAGAAGGTTTACCGCAAAAGATCAGTTCGCTACAGATTTCTTCCAACTGACTGACACCCATATAGATTGCCAGTGTATCCACGCTGTGAGCAAGTAGATCCCACCGCACAGGGGACGGAGATACCAGTGGAGCGGAAGAAAATATCGATTCTGTCGTAGTTGGCTCAATCGCTGGATTCGCCCGGCAGACTGTAATACAAGCAAATGATGTGGCTACACCACGATGAGTGAGCGGAATCGAAGCACTGGCGGCTGTTCCAATCGCTGATGTGATACCCGGTACAATCTCATAAGGAATATGATGTTCAGCTAGAAATAAAGCTTCTTCTGCACCCCGTCCAAAAACAAAGGGGTCGCCTCCTTTGAGTCGAACCACAGCATGACCTGCTGATGCATAAGAGAGTAGTGTACGATGAATAGTGGCTTGATTCATATGATGCAATCCAGGCGCTTTACCACAAAATAGCCTCTGTGCATCTGGACGGGCATAGGTTAACAACTCGTCATTCACCAGACGATCATACATAATCACATCGGCTTGCTGAATCCGCCGTAATGCTTTAACTGTAATCAATTCAGGATCACCTGGACCTGCCCCGATAATGCTTACTGTGCCATATGCTCTATTCATCTTCACCACTCCTTTGCTCAAAATGTGATATAGATCGCTCCACTATCAGGATCGACTTCTGTATTGTACGTGTGCACACAACCTTCATCAGGTTCTTGTACTTTGCCACTTCGTAGATCGATTTTCCAATCATGTAAAGGACAATGAATCGCTGTCCCGCAGACCATCCCTTCAGATAAACGTCCTTTTTTGTGAGGGCAGCTATTTTCAACGGCATGAATACTACCATCACTAAGGTGAAACAAAGCAATCTCGGTCTCACCTAGTTGGAAAGTACGTGATCCTTTTTTATCGATGTCTTGAATATGCCCTACATGTAATTTGGTCATCGTCATCGCAGTTCCCCCTTAATGGATAGATGTGGTCGATCCGGTTAATGGTGCTTGGTTCAAAGGTTCAAAGTTTTTGCGTAATTCGTCTTTGGCAATAATTTCTTTCCACGGATCAGAAGTATAACTCAGCGTTTCTTCTATACGACTAACCAGCTCCAAGCGAGTCTGTTGATCGGCAAGTGCTTCTTTGACATGATCTAGACCTACACGTTCAATCCATGCGGCGGTGCGTTCATTAAAGCGAGCATGTTCACGATAATATTGTAAATACGCGCTGGACCATTCCATCACTTCTTCTTCCGTTTTGACTGTGCATAGCAGTTCGGCAGCCCGTACTTTAACACCACCATTGCCTCCCACATGCAGTTCCCAACCGCCATCGATAGCTACTAAGCCCAAATCTTTGATTGTCGCTTCTGCACAGTTACGTGGACATCCAGAGACTGCTAATTTTATTTTGGCAGGGCCAGTTAAGCGTTCATATGCTTTTTCCATTTTGATTCCCATTGCCATCGCATCTTGTGTCCCAAAGCGGCAGAATGTATTACCCACACATGTTTTGACTGTACGTAATGTTTTGCCATAAGCATGACCGGAAGGCATATCTAATTCTTCCCAGATTTTAGGCAGGTCTTCTTTTTGGATACCGAGTAAATCTAATCGTTGACCACCTGTAAATTTAACGAGTGGTACATTATATTTTTCAGCTACATTAGCTATCTTTTTGAGATCAGCAGGTGAGGTGACTCCGCCATAGATACGAGGAACCACTGAATACGTACCGTCTTTTTGAATATTGGCATGATACCGTTCATTGGTGAAGCGAGATTCTTTTTCATCTTCATATTCTGCTGGAAATAACATGCCTAGATAATAGTTGAGTGCTGGACGGCATTTGGAACAGCCTTCAGGTTCGCGCCATTCCAGTACATTCATTACTTCTTTGACTGTTTTGAGACCCATCGTTTTGATCTGCTCTACAATCTCGTCACGTTGTAGTGAAGTACAGCTGCACATGCCTTCTTTGACCGCTACTTGAGCCGAATCTCCCGCATAATATTGAAGCAATCCTTCTACAAGTGGAGCACAACCTCCGCAAGAAGCAGAAGCTTTGGTACAAGCTTTGAGTGATCCCATCGTATGACAACCTTGATTCAGTACTGCATCACCGATCGCTGCTTTGCTAACACCGTTACAACCACATACGATTTCGTCATCAGCCATACTTTCTAATCGTTGCAAAGGAGATACTGTCGCCGCACCAGCTACATAACCAGTGAGCAATTCTTTTTCACGTCCGACAATCGACTCACCACTTTTGATCAAAGAGAACAATGAACTGCCTTCAGACGTATCTCCGAACAATACAGCTCCGATTAATTTACCATCTTGAATAACTAATTTTTTGTAAATATGATCGATATCATCTTGCATACGTAGCGACTTGGTCTGTTTTGTATCTGCAAATTGTCCTGCTGAGAATACATCTACACCAGCAACTTTGAGTTTAGTCGAAGTAACAGAACCCTCGTACCCGGCAGTGTCTAGTCCTGCGAGACGTTTAGCAAGCACAGCACCTTGCTCATATAAGGGAGCAACTAACCCGTATCCAATGCCACGATGTTCTGCACATTCGCCAACGGCTGAAATATGAGGAATATTCGTATGCAGATGATCATCGACTATAATTCCGCGATTTATTTGAAGTGCTGAAGATAAAGCTACATCAATATTAGGACGAATCCCTACTGCCATCACCACAAGATCAGCGTCCAATGATTCACCATCTGTGAATCGAAGCCCTGTGACTCTGCGCTTGCCGGTTAATTCAACGGTACGCTTACCTAGTAAGAACTTCATGCCCTGAGCTTCTAACTGTTCTTGAAGCATCAATCCTGCGGGAAGATCAAGCTGGCGATCCATCAAATGTTCATTAATATGAATAACGGTGACATCCATACCCAGATTCAGTAATCCACGTGCCGCTTCAAGTCCAAGCAGTCCGCCCCCGATAACAGCTGCTTTATGATGAGTCTGAGCGGTTGAGATCATGGTCTCGCAATCTTTGATATCTCGAAAACCAATCACTCCGTCTTTGTCTGAACCCGGAATAGGTGGGATAAAGGCTCTTGAACCTGTTGCAATAATCACTTCATCATAGTCAACATGCAAGCCAGAAGCAGCAATGACCTGACGGTTCTGCGCATCTATACGCACGACTGGATCACCTGTATGTAGAGTGATCTGATTGTCACTGTACCAATCATGGTCATTGATAATGATATCGTTGATTGAAGCGCCACCTGCAAGCACGGTAGATAATAAGATACGATTATAGTTCGGATGAGGTTCTGCTCCAAAAATAGTGATCTCATATGCATGTGGTGCTAGCTTCAGTAAATGCTCTATCGTCCATACGCCTGCCATTCCGTTTCCGATCAGTACTAATTTTTTGGGTGTTGTCATGATGATCTCTCCTCCTATAATCTCTGTAAAATATAAAAAGCCTGTCTCATTCCAACCAGAGATAAGCGTGCGAAACGCTTGGTACTCTGATATAGGGTAGAGACAGGCTTCATTGCCGTCTATGATTTAGATACTCCATTGTATCTATGATATTCAAAAGAAATGTAGTTCAACATAATGATGCGACAAGCTAAACATGTTGTTTTTCGATAAACCAACTATAAAAGATGTATAATTACATGTCAATATAAATAACATAAAAATTTTATTTGAAATTAGAAGTTAATTATGTTTACATGATAAATATCGAAATAACCTCATTTACCTTCTTTTTCTCAGAAAAGAGCTGAAATATATATATTTACTTTAAAATTTAGCTTTTCATGTAATATTTTCTATTATATATTTCATATAAAGTATTAAGTGATATGAGGAGGGAGTACCTCTCAATGCGTTCTTTACTGATTATCCGTATGAATAATATGATCTGTGGTCCGGATCAGCTAGAGTCTGTGGTATTACCTGAGACTTTGCTGGAAGATAACGGGTATCAGGCGTCGATTTCAGTTGGGGCTGATGATGTCAAATCTTTGTTAACCAAAGCCGATGCTGTAGTGCTTGATCTACCTATTGAAGAGATTGCTATCCTCGAACATATTCTGACGCATTCACGCAATATCCCGATGTTATGGTGGTGCAGTCCATATACCACCTCTTCTTCTGTCCAAGCCTGTGAAATGGAAAGTGCTATTGATGGGATTCTTACACCTACCATGAAAGAACAAGACCTTCACTGGGCACTTCATTTTGCAGCTAAGATCTGTGTCGAAAGGCAACAATGGCATAGCGAACGTCAACAATTGGTCTCCCGCTTAGAAGATCGAAAGTGGATCGATATGGCAAAAGGCATTTTAGCAGATATGAAAAAGATCTCTGAAGCAGAAGCCTATGACATTTTACGTAAAAAAGCGATGAACGATCGTAAACGCCTTGTAGATGTTGCCACAGCGATCGTTAAAGCCCATCAATTGTTACAATCTTAATAGTCAAAGGAGGAACCTGACGTGAACATGACGGACATACTGAAAGAAGTAGGTCGAGGCAAAAGAGGTTCCAGAGATCTTACTTATGATGAAGCGATAGCGGTAGGCGAAATGATTTTGAATCGAGAAGCGTCTGATGTACAGATCGGTGCTTTTTTGATGGCAGAACGGATGAAGATGGAAAATATAGAAGAAATGCATGCGTTCGTAGATATTTGTCGTAAATATGCATTACGTACTTCTTCGATCAATAGTCTAGATTGTGCAGCGCCTTATGATGGACGTACGGCTTCGTTTATCGCCAGCTTTGCGACTTCATTTGTGCTAGCGTCCACAGGTCAAAAAGTGACGTTACATGGCAGTGAGCCATTACCTCCTAAATGGGGAGTCACATTGCCTTTATTGTTGCGTGAAATGGGAGTCAATACCGATCGTCTGACACGAGATCAATCTCTATACGCCGCCCAAGAAACAGGGTTATTATTTGTATCAGCAGAGCAGTGGTGTCCTCCTCTCGGCGCTTTGCGTACATTACGTGAAGAAATAGGGGTACGTACGATCCTGAATAGCGCTGAGAAATTAATGAATTATAGTCATTCTCCTTATCTAGTATATGGCGTGTTCCATAATACGTTTTTTGAACGAATTGCTAAAGTATTGCAACGGCTGGATTATCAGCGTGCCGCTATTATTCAGGGAGCAGAGGGGTCGGAAGATTTATTTATTGATCGCCCTACACGTACGTATGTAGTAGAACATGGTGAAGCTCGTATGGAGATTATAGATCCTGAAGTGTATGGACTTGATATTTCGTTGCCTGAAATGAGCTGGACAGCCGCTACACAGATCGAAGTGACCGAACAGGTGTTACGCGGACAAGCTGATCTTGCATTTACTAATCAAGTACTACTCAATAGTGCTTACCGCTTAGCACTAACAGGCCAGACAGGCTCGATTGAAGAAGGCGTATATACCGCTAAGTCTATATTGGAAAGTGGCAAAGCTTATCAAGTCTACTGTCACTGGGGTCAGCTGATGCGTGGCGAACAGCCTAATATGTTATCGCTTGGGAAGATATAAACATACAAAAACCGCTTCTCCTGTTGAGGAAAAAGCGGTTTTAATGTTTTTAGCCAATGATTGAATGAGGATCATCGAGATCAGATACCATTATGATTCGGTATCTTCATTTTCATCGATTTCGACTACTTTTTTGACAATCTCTAGCTTGCGATAACGACGTGCGCTACGACGCAATACTTTGAACGTCAGATCTTCAAATTCATAGATTGCTCCAATGGCAAGATCAGGACGTTGACCGTATAACCAACCACTGATCGTATCCAATTCCTCATCATCCAGATCCGTACCTAGCAGATCGTTGACACGGTTGATAAATACTTTACCATCGACAATCAGATGATGTGGAGCAATTTGTTGAATTTCATCTTCTTCATCGGCATCGAATTCATCGCGAATCTCGCCCACGATTTCTTCCAAAATATCTTCAATCGTAATCATCCCTGAAGTCCCGCCATATTCATCGACTAATATCGCAATATGTGTTCCTTCACGTTGCATTCGTTTGAGCAAATGCTTTACAGGTGTGGTCTCTGATAAAGACATCACCGGATGAATCAATGGAGCAACATTCAGATTCGGCGTTTCTTCCGCTGCTAAAAAGAACTGCTTGGTATTGATCATACCGATAATATTATCTTTACTTCCTTCCGCTACAGGGAAACGAGTGTATTGTTCTTTACGAATAATCATCCGATTTTCTTCCGGTGATTTCTCGGTAAATAAACACACCATGTCTGTACGGGGAACCATTAATTCTTTGGCTAGCATTTCATCAAAAGCAAAAATACGACTCACATAACCATATTCACTTTGATTGATTTTGCCACTTTCATAGCTTTCATTCAAAATAATATGCAATTCTTCTTCCGAGTGAGCTTCTTCATGTTCGCTTGCAGGTTGTAGACCAATCAAGCGTGTTAAGAAGATAGCCGATCCATTTAAAATAAAAATAAAAGGATACATCAAACGGTTAAACCAGATAATCGGACGAGCGGTATACAACGTCACTTGTTCTGCTTTGCGTAAAGCCACTGTTTTCGGCGTTAATTCACCAACAACCACATGGAAATAAGTTACTAATAATAAAGCAATCGCATACGATAAAATATGACTGAGTGATTCAGTAACACCCAAATTAGCAAAGATAGGAGATAACATATACTCTACAGTCGGTTCTCCTAACATACCCAGCCCTAACGCTGTAATGGTTATGCCTAATTGACAGGTAGACAGGTAACCATCCAGATTCGAGATGACTTCTTTCGCATAACGAGCATTTTTGTTTCCCTCGGTGATCAACTGATCGATACGACTACCTCTTACTTTTACAATCGCAAATTCCACAACGACGAAAAACGCAGTAAAGATAATTAAAATTACAAATAACGTTAAATTAAGTCCTATACTAATACTGTCAGACAACAAACTCTCTCCCTTCGTGCGTGCCGATCCTATCGGGTCAGCATCCGCGATCCATTAATGTGAATGAGTCACACTTACTATCAGCAAATGTGTTAGACATGATTAAGGTCGTACGGAAACTGTATCCATATAATTGGACCGGTACTTAAGCTCTGCAAGTAATAAGCGCTTGAGCAAGAGAGGGATGAAAGAAAGAAGATGAGTGGGACTGATCGATATACGCACATACCGAACCAGAATCGCAAAGTAAGCAGCCAGTGTCATCACTGGTGGTAAAGTAGGCACATTTTATCCGCCATCTACATTACCTGCATACCGTGCTGATCCGTATGTCATTTTGCCTGGATAAATTCCAGTTGTGACAGCAAAGTCATAGTCTTCTTCATCTGTTGATTGAAATGGCATACAGAACAACAGCATGATTAGACTCATCAGTACAGCACTCATCATTCGCCTTCGTGCGGGTAAAGTATCCAAGTAGCATCTCCCATTTGAATAGGACGGTAAAGTCGTCCTCATGTATAGTTATATATATTCATATTATTACAAATATATTAACTCTGAATATCGAATATTGAATCAGATTACGGATTAGCTCTATACTAACTTTTGCTTAACGAGTAAGTAAGATAAAGAAAATAATAGCTAATGCAAAGCGATAGTAAGCAAATACATACAATGGAAGACGTTTAAGCAGATTCAAGAATGTTTTGATTGCGACTAGAGCGACAAGGAAAGCCGCAATAAATCCAGCTGCAAAAAATCCGAAGTCATCCATACTTAAATACTGTGCACTTTTGACAAGATCAAGTCCTGTTGCTCCGAACATTACCGGCACAGACACTAGAAATGTAAATTCAGCAGCAGCAGTGTGAGATATCCCGAGCAATAGTCCACCTGAGATGGTAGAACCAGAACGAGAAAATCCTGGCCATAGAGCAAGACACTGGAATAAGCCTACACCAAAAGCCTGCTTGTATGTAATATCATCAACCGTCATATTACCCGCTGAGCGGCCTTTACGCCATTCGGCATAGATCATTAGCAAACCACCGACAACAAGGCTGTAGACGACAGTCATAGGTCCGAAAAGGTGTTCTTTAATGAAGTCATGCAAAATCAATCCAACCACAACAGCTGGCAACATCGCCAAAATAATATGCAAAATGTTTAGACGGCGTTGAGGAGCAATACCATTTTTACTTTTGAGACGACCATTAAATAGATCAGGAATCGTCATCAAAATATCAATAAACTTACGCCAGTACAATACGACAACCGCAAGTACGGCTCCGAGTTGTACTACAATCTCAAATGTTTTGACCTGTTCTGCATTCTGATCTAGACCAAGTAAATAACTTGTCAAAATCATATGCCCGGTACTGGATACTGGCAAGAACTCTGTCAAGCCTTCAATAATACCCATAATAATCGCTGAAATAATATCCACGAACGGACCTCCTTTTAATGTGAGCATAGGTATAAATGTAATTTACGCTTACTCCATAGTATGAGATAAGACCGTACTCCGTCAATTTGCTAGATAGCCTATGTTATAAAGGTACATTCGTGCTATCTTCAGAAAACTGAACGAAAAGAACTAGATATATAAAGTTTATTGATAAAGTAAGCGTTTGCTTATTTAGAAATAGTTACGATTAGCAACATATAAACTCGTAATTTGTCGATCATTTTACTGATATTTATTATAAAAAGAAATAAATCCCACTTAAAATCATACTTTTAAGTGGGGGTTATTTAAGGGTTTATTTTATTGATTATTCTCATTTGCTTGCTGAAGGAGAATCAGTCATACGTATACTATAAGAACCAGAAAGTACACCATCTTTGCTTGAAAAATTAATCACATGTAACCCTATACCTGTAGCTTTTCCGTAATTAGGAATAATTAATTGTTTGCCCGCAGGTACTTGATAAGATAAATAAGGTTTGTTTGTACTTGCCATTCTAACATTTACAGTTAGTATAGTATGCCCTGAATTACGTATCCAGACTTTAAGCCAACCGTATCCAGCTGGAACATCAAAGTTTCCTCCCGAAGAAACAAGAGGAGTTTTTTGGATCGCTATTTTAGTGTGATGGCTAACAGCTGTATTATGTACTTTGGAAGCTTTAACCTCTAAAGGTTGTAATGCAATCCCTAACGCTAGAATAGCTAAAAGATAAATTTTGGATCTTTTCATAGTATAAACTCCTTATCTTCAACTTTATGTATTTTCTATAATTTAACTATAATACCTTTTTTATTTAAATGTTGCCATCTTGATCATAAGGTAGGATAGAAAAATAACAAATTTGCTCTACTTTTATTATTATGTTTAAATTATTTAATTTTTTGCAGATAACACTAGCCAAATTCTATAGTATCTGTTATGATTAATTCAGGAATTAGAATAAGTCTAAATTTAAAAATATAAAACGAAAAGAGGAATTATCTATGACATCTCTACAAAACACTTCTACTACAACTGAGACTACACAAACAACTGCATTATATAACGCTTTGAATGTACAAATTGCAAACTGGTCTTTGCTTTATACTAAACTTCACAATTTCCACTGGTACGTCAAAGGTGAAAACTTCTTTACACTACATGCTAAATTCGAAGAATTGTACGATCAAGCAACGGTATACATGGACGATATTGCTGAGCGTTTGTTAGCCATCGGTGGTCAACCTGTAGCTACACTTCGTGAGCAGTTGGAATTGTCTACATTGCTTGAAGCAACAGGTACAGAGCAAGCGAACCAAATGGTCAGTTCACTTGTTGAAGATATCGCAACTGTATCGACAGAATTAACAGAAACAATCGTGCTTGCAGAGCAAGTCAGTGACCAACCGACTGCTGATCTATTGATCGGTATTCGTGGCGAGATTGAAAAAGCAGCATGGATGTTGAACGCTTATCTTGGTCGTTAAGATCATCTGTTATCGGTCACAATAATGAATGTATAGTATAGCTTTTATTATAGAAGCCCTTCAGAGTATGATCTGGAGGGCTTTTGTTGTCGATAAGATAGAAAGCGATCGCATGGCTTAAAGCCGCTCATACTGTTCCTTTGAAACGATAAAATGAGCTATATATTCTAGTCATCCAAATGCAGTATAGATGCGTATTTTAGAGTGAGTGTGCTATTTATGGAACGATATGGAAAGTCTCTCAGCCCTTATACAGCAAGGATGTGCACGTTCTGTGACAATTGTGTCATAACACTGCCGAAGCGTTGTTTTGTAACGTATAATATGGACAATCCGAATAATGATACACAGACCAATCAGGCGGCCTCCCACCAGAGCGTCGCCTGTTTTTATATGTTGTAGAAGCGATTCTAATTTATAAGATAAAATGAGGTGGAATACATGGCCGTTACACATCCGCTGATGCAAGAAGCTACATTGTTTTTGCATCAATGTTATCAAGAACTTGGCAAAAGTGATGCTGAACTAGAGGCACGTCTGCAACAAGTTGAATATGATATTCAAAACAATGGAAGTTATGAACATACATTTGAAGAATTAGAGCATGGGTCTAAGATGGCATGGCGTAACAGCAATCGCTGTATTGGACGTTTATTTTGGGATAATCTCAAAGTGCGGGATCAACGCCATATTCAGGGAACGGAGCAGATTGCTGACTCTTTACTTGAGCATATCCGGTATGCTACAAATGGAGGGAAAGTGCGTCCAACAATCACTATTTTCAGACCTCGTGCTATAGATGGCTCAGAAATGCGAATTTGGAACCATCAATTGATTCGGTATGCAGGTTATCAGACGAAAGAAGGCATAATCGGTGATCCTGCTTCACTTGAGTTTACGCAATTTTGTGAACGTTTGGGTTGGACAGGGGCAGGAACTTCATTTGATGTGCTCCCATTAGTCATTAGTGAACATAATGGTTCACCACGCTCGTTTGAGATTCCTCAAGCAGATGTAATGGAAGTGCCGATGATCCATCCTGATTTTCCGGGATTTACAGAAATGGAATTAAAGTGGTACGCTGTTCCCATCGTTTCTGAAATGCGTCTAAATATTGGCGGTATTCATTATACAGCGGCTCCTTTTAACGGTTGGTATATGGGTACAGAGATCGGTGCACGTAACTTTGCAGATGAACATCGGTATAATTTGTTACCGCAAATGGCGAAGATTATGGGATTGGACACCAGTAGTAAAGCAACACTATGGAAAGATCGTGCATTAGTTGAATTGAATTTGGCTGTGTTATATTCGTTTAAAGAAGCAGGTGTGAGTATTGTGGATCATCACACAGCGGCTTCACAATTTCAGCGATTTGAAGAACGAGAAGCTGAAGCAGGACGTGCTGTAACCGGTAACTGGACATGGCTTATTCCGCCAATGTCACCTGCAACTACACATATTTTCCACCAATCGTATGATAATCGGGTAGTCACTCCCAATTTCTTTTATCAGGATAAACCATATGAACAGAAAGCTTCTGCTTCTCAAGGAGGCTGTCCGTTTCATTAACATGAGAGGAATATTATTTTGAATAAAATGGCAAGGCATATGAAAGGGTTTGTTCATCCGGCACGCTTGATCCCACTGGGTTTTGCAGGGATGATTTTTATTGGAACGATACTTCTGAGTCTTCCGCTAGCGGGTACTAATGGTCATAGTGTAGGGTTATTGAACGCATTTTTCACCGCCACTTCAGCTGTTTGTGTGACAGGGCTTGCTGTGATTGATACGGGAGCCAGCTTTTCATTATTTGGTGAACTGGTCATCATGGTATTGATTCAGATCGGTGGACTAGGATTTATGACGTTCGGGGTGCTGTTTGCTGTGTTATTAGGAAAGCAGATTGGACTCAAGCATCGTTTAATGATCCAGCAAGCGACTAATGCTTTTTCAACGCAGGGATTAGTGAAATTATCGCTTAACATTTTCCTGATCGCTTTTGTACTTGAATTTGTAGCGATGATCACTTTGACACTACATTGGGGACCGACAATGGGATGGGTACCTGCGCTATATCAGGGCGCTTTTTACGCGATCTCTTCTTTTAATAATGCAGGCTTCTCCTTGTCTCCAGATAGCTTGTCCAGTCATGTGGGCGATCCGGTCGTCAATACGGTCGTTATTTCACTATTTGTGATCGGTGGACTTGGATTCATTGTCGTAACCGATATATTGCAAAAGCGCAGATGGCGTCGATTTTCTTTAAATACCAAGTTGGTACTGATGACTTCAGCGATTGCGACCATATTTGGCGTATTGTTTGTACTGATAGTAGAATGGGGCAATCCATCAACACTTGGGCATTTGAGTATCACCGAGAAAATCTGGGCATCGTTATTCCAAGGCGTTATGCCACGTTCATCCGGTTATAATACCGTCAATATCGGTGGTCTGATGGCGGCAACGCAATTTGTCTTTATTATTCTAATGTTTATTGGAGCTGCCAGTGGTTCCACCGGTGGGGGGATCAAAACCAATACGTTTGCGATTCTAATGCTAGCACTCTATAGTGTCGTACGGGGTCGTAGTGAGATTCGCGCATTTCACCGCAGAATTAGCTTTGATACAGCATTTCGTGCATTAGCAGTTATTATGATCTCGCTGGGTATTGTGTTTACAATGACGATTTTACTGACCATCACGGAAAGTGGAACAGATGCGCAATTTTTAAGTATTTTCTATGAAACGGTATCAGCTTTCGGTACAGTCGGTTCATCTATGGGCTTAACGCCTCATTTAACACCCGCAGGAAAAGTGATCATTATTATTACGATGTTTATCGGTCGTCTTGGTCCACTTGCTCTAGCGTATGCACTAGCACAGAAAAACAAAGAAGCCAAGTTCAGTTACCCGGAAGAAAAGGTACTGATTGGCTAAAAAAAAACATTCTACTCAAAAAAGTAGAATGTTTTTTTTTTTTATATTTTATTATACTAAAGAGATAGCAAGAGCAAATCTTTCTAAAAAATGGGGTGCTATAATAGTAGATGTAGTCGTTTCTAATACCATACCAATTCTTGAAGTAGAACTATTCGCAGCTACAGGTGACCAATTTTTATTTCTTACTAAAATTGTAACTATTGCTCCATTTTTAATTTCAGTATACTTAGGTTCCTGATATTCTTGAAAGGCTCCATTTTTTGTATTATCCATAACAGCGCCTTGTTGAAAGTAATCTAGTTTAGAAGCTATTTTTCTTAATTTATAATCTGAAACTTCATATCGATAACTAAGTTTATCTATTCCGTAATATGAAGGAAGACGAGAATCTGAATTTGGATACTCAAGATAATAAACTGTACCATAAACGTGAATTGTACCAGCACTATCAGTAGTTTGTTTAGGAATATATTGATTAAGGGCAGTAGCAGCAAAATTTGCTTTATACTGAGTCACTATTTGGCCTGTAGCAATATTTCTTAATTCTTGGATAGGATGAGTTTCGTTCTCAATAATTTTGAAATTATAAACATCTTCGTTTACATTTGTACTATTTGTAAAAGATTTAGCAGTAGGTAAATCAGTTGAAATTTTTAGTGGTGCCTGTACTTTAGTACTATCTAAAATTTTTACAGATTCAAATCCTTCTGGTATGTACAATTCTTCTGTACTTTCACTTGCAAAGGTTAAATTTGACGAACTAAACATTAATGTAAAAATTAGTAATGTTAATGTTAATCTTTTAAAATTTTTCATTATTGAATTCCTCCTAAATTTCTATTGTTTTGATCCTAAATTTCTGTTCACCTCCTAAACTTAATTATTCATTACAAAATATCTTACTTTCTGAGAGAAGTCAAATTGCGGAATAATAACCATAATCAAACTGTACATCCTCAACCGATAGGACTTGAGCGAAACGGCCATTCCATACATTTTCATGATGAGCAATAATCTGATCGGCATGCAATACAGAGCTATCCAGTGTGCTGGTGCCATCTTTAATCACAATATTTTGCTGATAACCTAGACTATAGGCAGCTCGCATAGAAGTATCGATACAGAATTCAGTCTGTGCACCTGCAAAAATGAGTTGCTGAATCTGATTTTTTTGAAGCCATGGTAGTAGTTCCGTCTGATAAAAAGCATCCCATTTGGTTTTGCGGAACACAGGATCTTTATCCTGACGATCTAGCTTATGATAGATTTCCCATTCAGGCGTATCGACATATAGATCTTCGCCTGCGGTATAACTGGTGTGTTGAATAAAGATCACCGGACAATCTACAGTACGAGCTTGGGCAATCAGTTGATTGACTTTTGTAGTGAGTCGATCGCGTTGATACAACGCATTTTCAGGCAAATCAAAAAAGATTTCTTGCATATCAACAACAAGTAATGCCTGCTTCATCTTTATTCCTCCGATCACCTATGTATGATGTAAAAACATATTATATCTTAAAAAGCATCTGGATTATATAAATGCGATTGGTGTTTTATACAGAGTTATGGAACAATATAAGACATAAAGTACGCGATCAATCTTACTTATACTCTAGAATCAAAGGATGGATATGCCATGAGCGAAGAACGTATCGAAATTAGTAAAAATGTATTGATTGATTGTCTTGGACTCCAAGCAGGAGAGTCTTTGGTTGTAGTGGCTGATGATAGTCGCCAACATCTAGCTGAATCTCTGTATGAAGCAGGAAAGCGATTAGGAGCAGAATCGATGTTGATGGTTATGCAAGAGCGTAGCAAATCAGGAGAAGAACCACCTGCTTCGATTGCTACAGCGATGATGAACGCTTCGGTAGCAATCTGTGTAACACGTTATTCGTTAACTCATACCGCTGCACGTAAGCAAGCCGCAGCCGCAGGTACACGAGTAGCGACGATGCCAGGGATCACAGAAGATATGTTCACCCATGGTGCGATCACTGCTGAATATGCCAAAGTAAAAGAATTAACAGAACATGTAACTTCTTTACTGACCAAAGCATCGACAGTCCGTATTGAAAAAGAAGGATATAGCTTATCCTTTTCAATAGAAGAACGTGAAGGTGTTCCGAGTACAGGATTGTATTTGAACCCCGGAGAATCCGGTAATTTACCTTCAGGTGAAGCTTATATTGCTCCGATGGAAGGAACCGCTCAAGGTCAGATCGTGATTGATGGTTCTATTGCAGGGATCGGAGCACTGGATTCTCCATTATTACTGAATATTAGCGAAGGTCGTCTGGTCGCTGCCGAAGGAGATACAGGAGCCGAATTATTGCTGATGTTAGGTGACGGCGATGGACGGATGTTAGGTGAATTTGGAATTGGAACAAATGATAAAGCACGTATTACAGGAATTGTGTTGGAAGATGAGAAAGTCTACGGTACGATCCATGTTGCTTTTGGCAGTAATAATACATTTGGTGGAACAGTTGCAGCAGGTGTACATATTGACGCTGTTGTCTAGAAGCCAGACGTGTATCTGGATGATGTTCTGATTATGCGTGCAGGCGAATTGTTAGCATAAAAAAAGTAAAAAGAGCGATTTCTTGCTATTACAAGAAGTTGCTTTTTTTTATTGTAATAAGTGGATTCAAAGTAATACTTTGTCGTTTATTGTAAATATAGAGCTTTTTTATTCTATTGTTAATTACACAGGGAGGAATTTGTTCATGCATCGTAAGTATACACGAAATATATTATGGATTGTCCCAATGGTTATTTTATTGTTGATGACTGCCTGTACGCCAAGATCTGATTCATCGGAGCAACGAGCAGATGGCAAGGTAGAAATCGATTTTTGGACATTTTGGGGTTCGGAGACTCGTCGTCCGATTATCGAAAAGATTATCAGTGACTTCAATGCTTCGCAGGATCGCATTATTGTTAAGCATACATACCTCCCTTTTGGTGATATTTGGACAAAGAATCTTGCGGCAGTGGCGGCTGGTAATCCGGCGGATGTCATTATTAATGATTACGCCAACGTAAACCTCCGGGCGAGCAAAAATCAAAATACCAATCTAACCCCTTATTTGCAAAAAGATAATATTGAAGCCAATTTCTATCCAGAATTATGGAAAAATGTACTTTATAACAATGAAGCATATGCTTTACCGTTCAATACCGATACACGAATGCTGTATTATAACAAAACCGCTTTTAAAGAAGCAGGGCTTGATCCCAATCATCCTCCGCAAACATGGGCAGAATTGGAAGAGTATGCTCAAAAATTAGATAAAAAAAGTGGTGATACCTATCAACAAGTTGGGTTCTATCCACTTTGGGGTGATTTTGGGATAGATAGTTGGTTGATCAACGGAGACAATGGTCAAGGGTACTTTGATGATAATAATCAGACCACGATCAATACTCCGGGCAAAGTAGACACGCTGAAATGGTTGCTGTCCTGGCAAGATCGTCTAGGTCGTCAGACGGTAGATGCGATGAAAGCCGAATTCGGTAATGGACAAAGCGATGCCTTTATTTCAGGTAAAGTCGCTATGTATATTCAGACAGGAACGTATAACACTCAACTTGAAGAGTTTGGCAAAGACCTTGATTTTGGTGTAGCCCCGATTCCAGAACGTGAAAGTGGCTCCGGTCATTGGAGTAGTGGTGGTGGATTTGTCGTAGAAATTCCTCGCGGAGCTAAGCATCCAGCGGAAGCTTGGGAATTTATGAAGTATCTAACAGGTGTAGAAGCTCAGAAATACTGGGCCATCAAGAATTTTGATAATGTCGCTAATATGGAAGCTGCACAAGATCCAGAAGCGAATCAGAATCCAGTCTACAAAGCTTCAGTGGAAAATCTAGAAAGTACCAAATTATTCCCTATTCCATTAAGTGCTCCTGATTATAAAAATCTAATTAATCCACATATGGATGCTGTATTACTGGGAAAAGAAACGCCCGAGCAAGCTTTAGCAGCGGCGCAACAAGATATACAGAACTTGATGGCGCAAAATACAAAATAAATCAATCATTATGTAATTCAAGTGTAGAGGCGAGAGTGGACTCGGAGCTAATCCTTGTTAAACTCTCGCTTCCTATGTTCATAAAGGGGGTCAATCATGAAAGCAACGATCGGGCACAAACGTCCGAAACTGTCTAAATTAGCCCGTCAGGAAGAAAGACAAGGGTATATGTTTATACTGCCGTGGTTGATTGGATTATTTGGGATTACATTGTTTCCTATGTTATTTTCACTGTATGCCAGTTTTACCAATTATGATGTGACCTCACGAATGGACTTTATCGGGATAGACAATTATAGACGGATGTTTTCCGATGATCCTTTGTTCTGGACGTCTTTAGGAAACACATTATATTATGTCGTATGGATGGTTCCTCTAACGACGATTGGTTCTGTGCTACTGGCTTTGTTATTAAATGAGAAGATCTTAGGGATGCGCTTTTTCCGCACGATCTATTATTTGCCTGCTGTACTATCTGGAGTCGGTGTCTATTTTCTATGGATGCAATTATTAAGTCCAACCAGTGGGTTAATCAATACCTTATTATCTTGGGTAGGTATATCAGGCCCTGCTTGGTTAAGTGATCCAGTATGGACTAAGCCAGCGATTATTTTGATGAAAATGTGGGCAGTAGGCGGAGGGATGTTATTATATCTAGCGAGCTTACAAGGTGTACCTTCACAACTCTATGAAGCGGCTAAGCTAGATGGAGCTTCTGTGTTTCGTCGATTCTGGCATATCACGTTGCCGATGATTTCGCCTGTCATTTTCTTTGATGTTGTAACCAGTTTTATCGGTGGATTTCAAGTGTTTCAAGAAGGATATGTTATGACTGAAAGTGGTAACGGTGGACCTATGAATTCACTACTTTTTTATAATCTGCATATGTGGCACAAAGCGTTTACCGTTTTTGATATGGGCTATGCCATGGGTATGGCATGGGTGCTATTTGTGATCGTGCTTGTACTCACTTTAATCAATATGAAATTATCCAGACGCTGGGTGTATTATGAAGGAGATGATCAATAATGGGACGTGTACAGTCATATATCTCACCGCAGATACATCACAAAAAGCGTCTATCTACACGTCAAATCATTATTTTTATCATTCTGGCATTAGGAAGTATCTTATTCTTATTGCCACTCTGGTGGATGATCGCAACATCGTTAAAGTCGATGCAAGAAATTGCTCAATATCCGCCTACGTTTATCCCGCAAGAATTTCATCTGGATAATTATATTCGTACATGGGCAGCTGCGCCATTTACTCAATATACGTTGAATACCTTATTGCTTTCCTTTTTTGCAGTCACTGGTAATGTGATTGTGAATGCATTTGTTGCGTATGGATTTGCACGTATTCGATTTCGTGGTAAAAAAATATGGTTTTCGATTTTGCTAGCGACTATGATGATTCCGGGATTTGTTACCCTTATTCCGCAATATGTGATGTTTTCCAAATTACATTTAG
Source organism: Paenibacillus sp. PK4536 (assembly GCF_028594455.2). Lineage (NCBI taxonomy): Bacteria > Bacillati > Bacillota > Bacilli > Caryophanales > Paenibacillaceae > Paenibacillus > Paenibacillus sp. PK4536. The sequence continues at coordinate 756,984 of NZ_CP126313.1, read as the reverse complement.
TAGGCACTTATTATCCGTTAATTATTCCGCAGTTTTTGGGAAGTGCTTTTTATATTTTTATGTTGCGACAGTTTTATTTAAGTATTCCTCGTGAACTGAGCGAAGCCGCGAAGATTGATGGAGCCAATCACTTTTATACATGGTTAAGAGTGATTATTCCACTATCCAAGCCTGCACTAGCAACGATTGCGATTCTTTCATTTAACGGCGCATGGAATGACTTTTTGGGTCCACTGTTGTATGTAAATGATGAGTCGCTGTATACCTTACAAATCGGTCTGCAATCTTTTCGAGGAAGTGTACAGACACAATGGAATTATCTGATGGCAGGTTCTGTACTGGTATTATTGCCTGTGATTGTGTTGTTCTTTATTTTTCAACGTTATTTTATCGAAGGAATGAATTTGACCGCAGGTACCAAAGGATAAGTCACTATAGTATTGCAACTCCATTAAGCGTTACCCTATTCTACCGAAGAAAGGGATACGCTTTTTTGGTGTGTTAGGATAGTATGATAGAGCAGAAGATAGATCTAGCAACAATGTGAATATGGTGGTGAACAAAATGAGAGTGCTAGAATTGACGATACAAGAGTTATTAAAGATTCCTTTGTTACATCAAACAAAGGTGATAAGCGGTGCACAAGGGCTGGATCGTGTAGTCAAAACGATTGATATTATTGAGGAACCTTATGAGATTGCAGGAGATAAGCAAGGAGTACTTATTCTGGTGACCGCATATGCGCTTCGAGATCGTCCAGCGTTATTACTAACAATGATTCAACAGCTACATCAAAGTGGAGCAGCAGGTCTGGTGATCAAATCGGTACAGGTGCTTGATCATATTTCAGCAGAAGCGAAAGAGCTAAGTGATCAGTACGGACTTCCCTTGATCGAATTACCAGAAGACATTTCATATAGTGATATCACTCATGCTGTTATCGAACAAGCACTCCATCGACAAGAAGTGTTACTGCAACGATCAGATGAATCGTATCGTACATTAACCACCATGGTTCTTGAAAATATAGGTATCCAAGCAGTAAGCGATCATGTGGCAGGACTACTCAAAGCACCTGTCGCTGTGATCAACCACAGTGAAGAATTGATCGTCTCCTCACCCATCGGTTGGGATTTCCATCATGCGCAGTATCCTGTCCGGCGAAATATTAATGTCGATCAGCGTAGTGTCGCTTATCTGTTAGTCGATAAAGAACATTTAGATGCAATGGAAGAAGTGGGGATTGAACAAGCACGATTAGTACTGGCGCTAGAACTGATGCGTAACAAAATTATCGAAGACACTGAAAACCGTTTACGAGGTAATTTTATAGATGAATTGATGACACCACCGGCTCCTCCTCGTCATGAAGTCGAAGATCGTGGTCAACAATTAGGAATGAATCCTTCTCATTTGTGGGAAGTGGCTGTGATTGAAGGACGTGTAGCACCGGATGAAGAATGGTTGACACGCTTATTGTACCAAGAAGCTGCCAAGTATAATATTCGTCCACATATCGAGTTTCGTAGTAATCGTGCGATTCTATTTCTACCTACACCTCAAGTGAATGCAGATTATGCGGGAGATCAGCGCCAACAGACTATTCCATGGGCAGATATTGTCTTGTCATGGTTAAATGATAAAGAAGGCAAATTAGCAGGATATCGCTCGGGTATTGGTCGCCCCAAAGCGTTGTGGGATATCCATGAAGGATTTAGCGAAGCCCGTAATGCACTAACGATTTCTCGCCGATTGAGCGGGGAAACCGCTTTGACCGCTTACAAAGATATCGAAGTCTATCATTTACTACGTGGCACGATGGATGAGAAAGGGTTCGGTATACTATTTGACCGTAAGCTCGGTAAGCTCAAGCAATATGACGAAGAACATACGACCGATTTATTACGGACACTTTTCTTCTATCTGGAAAGTCGAAGTAGCTTGATTGATACTGCTCATTTGCTATCGATCCACCGCAATTCAGTAAAGTATCGGTTAGAACGTATTCGCGATATTACAGGATTTGATCTTAACGATCCTCATGAGCAATTGGTCTACCAGATGTGCTTGATCTACTATTACCTGTTAGAACATCCCGAATAATGAAGGATCCAAGTCGTTTTCTCATCAGAGAGAACGGCTTTTTATTTTAAATTTTAGTTACATAGAAGCTTAATCAATTAATGATTTTGACCGATAAATAATAAGCAAGATAGTTAGCAAATGATGTTGTACTGGGGATAACAACAGAGATTGCACATGAATAATTACGAATAGAGTTACATTTTTACAGGTAAAAAGCATAATTAGGGGGAGTACGAAAAGGTATGGCAAGATTAGGATTTCGAGAAAAGATGGTTATTTATATTAGTATCGTTATTATTATTGGAAGTGGATTATTGGGTTATTATGCAGTTCAACGTGCCAGTAGCCAAATGATTCAAGCTTCTCACCAAAAACTACTTGGCGATCTGGAAAGTGGTTATTTGTTAATGGATGCGATGTATCCCGGGGAATGGGAAGCACGTGATGGGAAATTGTATAAAGGCTCGCAGGTCATGAATGATCAATTTGCATGGATAGATCAATTTGGTCAAAAAACAGGGGATACCGCTACTTTATTTTTAAATGATACTCGAATTGCTACAAATGTGATCAAAGAAGATGGGCAACGTGCAACAGGTACCCAAATCTCAGATACAGTCGGTAATATCGTATTAAAACAAGGTCAATCCTATACAGGCGAAGCCAATGTGGTCGGGCAAGTCAATCAAGCCGCATATATGCCTCTTCAAAATGCTTCGGGTGAAGTGATTGGTATCTGGTATGTGGGTGTGCCTAATGCTCCTTATGAAGAAGCCAATGCTAGTTTTGAAAAAGGGATTATTTTATTCGTTGTATTAGAAATTGTTGCTGCAATGATTGTAGTGTGGTTAGTAACGAAGCGTCTGTTACGTCCTTTAATTATGATCACTCGGGCTGCTGAGCAAGTCGCAGGGGGCAGTCTACAAGTAGAGCTTCCTGTAGTACGTAGTCAAGATGAGATTGGACGTTTAAGTCTGTCGATTCGTGCCATGATGGATAATTTATCGCATCTAATGGCAGACATTCGCCAGAATATGTATTCTTCGGCAAGTCAGATCAGTGATTCGTCAGAGCACTTTTCCAGATCACTCGAACAGATGAGTCATTCGTATAGTGAGGTTGTACTTAGTAATAAAGAAATGAATAGCAATGCGTCTTCAGGCAACCAAGTGATTCACGAATCCAACGATATTATGCAGACACTCTCACATCTTATTACTCGTGCTGCGATTCGTATCAACGGAGCTGTGCAGGATTCAGAATATACACAAGAAACAGCGCAACGAGGCAAAGAAACGATGACACAAACGATTCAATCGTTAGAAGCATTTGCCCAAGCCGCTGTTGAAAATGGGAAAATCGTACAGGAGTTAGATAGCTATTCCAAAGAAATTCAATTGATTGCACATACGATCTCAGAGATTGCAGGATCGACAAATCTACTAGCTCTCAATGCTTCGATAGAAGCTGCACGTGCAGGAGAAGCAGGGCGAGGATTCGCAGTAGTCGCTTCAGAAGTCAGACGACTGGCTGAACAAGCAAGTGAAGGAGCACAATCAGTAGAACAATTCACTTCCAAAATGAGTGTATCGATTACTCGTGCTGTAGAGACGTTGAATCAAGGCAGTCTTTATCTCGCATCCGGTCGTGCTGCGGCGCAATCATCTGAAGAAGCTTTGGAAGCGATCTGGCAAGCGGTAGGAACAACAGCGATCAGTATTGGTGAAGTATCTGTGATTGCTCAAGAAAAAATCGAGTGTTCTCAAAAGGTGAAAGCAAAATTAATTCAGTTAGAAGAAACGATTGAACATGCCCTTCAATCTTCTAATAAAGTATTGGTTGTATCAGAAACCGTAGGAACTGAGATTGAACAACTGGCGGCAAGCTCACAGCAGTTAGATGCGATGTCATCTCAATTGCAAGCAGCAGTATCTAAAGTTCTTTCGTAATCTAATCGTTTGATTAGAAAATATCACAAAGCCAAATACCCGCTGAACCGACCATAGATGATCGATTCAGCGGGTATTTGTTGTACACATTTACACATAGCCAATCTGTTCAAGTCCAAGCAGAAGGGTCCCAACGCAGATCAGAAGTGATCGGCATATCATGACTCACTTGTTCTAACAATGTATCTGCATCATCAGAATAGACCAATCGGCTTAACGAAGACGAACCTGAAAATCCTTCGCGGACAGTATGTTGAATCAACTGTAAAAGAGGTTCATAATACTGATTCACATTATATAATCCTAACGGCTTATGATGAATTCCAATCTGTGACCAGCATAATACTTCAAATAATTCTTCCAGTGTACCTAATCCACCGGGTAAAGCGATAAAAGCATCTGCCATTTCTTGCATCATTGCTTTACGTTCATGCATACTATCGACTCGAATCAACTCACTTAATCCTTGATGGCCTCGTTCGCTATGTAGCAATCCAGCAGGCATAATTCCTGTGACTGTACCTCCTGCTTGTAAAGCGGCATCTGCGATAGCACCCATCAATCCCAGTCGTGAACCTCCATAAATCAAATGAATCTCATGTTCAGCAATACGTTGACCTAACAATGATGCGTATTGCAAATAATCACTATTATATCCTGTACCCGAGCCTGCAAATACACATATTGATCTCATACTATTCACTCCTTATGCAAGGTATATATCTGTATAGTATATATACCCTTTATCAGCGCAATATAAGAAAAAGCCTTGAATATATTCAAGGCTTGATCCCCTAATAGAACTTTAATAAAGAAATAGATAAGCAAAATTGAATTATTGCGGATTATTTGTCCATAGACCTGCGCTTTTCAGCAACACACGAGAAGGTAATTTAAGTGCAGCTACAACCAATTCAGCCAAATCTTCCGGTTGCATCATACGATCTTCTTCACCAATCGGTAGCCCTGCATTGACTGCAAGTGGCGTATTCACTGTACTTGGTGTTAGCGCAGTTACGCGGATATTGAATTTGCGTACTTCTTGCATTAATGATTCAGTCATACCCATCACAGCAAATTTGGAAGCGCAATAAGCTGATCCTGTAGCGAATCCACGTTCACCCGCAGTAGAAGCGATATTGATAATATCTCCGCTTTCTTGTGCGATCATACCTGGTAACAATTCATGAGTCACATAGTATGTACCCATCAGGTTAACACGTAGAATTTGTTCCCATTCTGCCGGGTCCATATCAACCATTTTACCGAAGCTACCGATTCCAGCATTATTGATCAGAATATCTACACGTCCCAAAGAAGCCGCAAGTGAAGCAACTGCCTGACGTGCTTCTTCTGAGTTCCCGATATCTGCTGTCGCTGTAAATACTTGAATATCATAAGTAGAAGTCAATTCAGCCTTCAACTGTTCTAGATCTGAAGCAGTACGTGCTAGTAATCCTAATTGCACGCCTTCTTTCGCAAGAGCTTCAGCAATCGCTTTACCGATTCCTTTACCTGCTCCTGTGATAATAGCTGTTTTATGATGAATATCCATAGATGAAATCCTCCTAGTAATCGTGTGATAGATTGCGTACCTATTATACTCTTCCGAACTCATCGGGGCAAAATTAAAGCAATTACTTTTGAGAAAATGTAATAAAATCAGTTACAAATTCCGACAATTCCTATATACTGATATATTGTGGAATTTAATTCCTAGAAAGTGAAGGGATGCCTTTTGGATCAAGATTATGTTCAACCTATTATTGAAAAATTATTGCACCGCGCCAATAGTCATGTGCACGTGTTAACCAAACCGTATTTTCCAGGTGATCGTTCGATAGGTGGCAAGTTCGGTATGAACAGCCGTACGATTACTTTATATATTCAAGAAATTGAAGAACAATGTATCGAGCTATTTGGATCGTTACAACCTATCGAATCTTATATTCAGATCATTTTTGCTCATGAATTAGGTCATGCTCATGATCCGATGTTAGAAATGTTAGCTGATGAATTAGAGCAGTGTTCGGATTCTTTGCAATGTGCACGGATTGCTTTGCGAATTGAAGAAAATGCGTGGGAATATGCACGCGATTTATTGCCTGACGTAGAACTTTTTATTTTTGAAACGATTCTGGATCGTTCTTTAGAAGCGTATTATGATGCGTTAAATGCCTATCAGACAGGGAATATTGCATGATCTTACATCTAACGAACTACCAATATACAATGATAAAAAGATAGATTAGTCACACGAACATGTGTACTGATTTATCTTTTTTTGTTACAATAAATACAAACTAGGAGGTGTATTTATGAAATTCAAAGATTCATCCAAGCGTCGTGTTATTTTGTTTATAGCTATGTCTTTAGACGGGTATATAGCGGATGAACAAGGAAGTGTAGAGTGGTTAGAACAGATTGAAGGGGAAGGTGATAACGGGTATAACGATTTTATAGAGCAGGTTGATACGATTTTTATGGGTAGACATACATATGAAGTTATTCAGGGGTTTGATATGCCTTTTCCATATCAGGATAAGCAGTGTTATGTATTTTCTCGTTCATCTCAGCAGGCAGACGAACATGTTACTCCTATTCAAGAAGAATTAATATCGTGGGTACCACAGCAATTAGAACAATCAGGTAAGCATATCTGGTTAATGGGCGGCGGTCAGCTTGTTCATGAATTTTTGCAACATCATTGGATCGATGAAATGATCATTACGATAGCGCCTGTGATGTTAGGTTCAGGAATCCCCCTTTTCCGAGAAGGATTCCCGACCTCATCATGGATTGCTCAAGAGACTCGTTCGTATGGACAACTCGTCACACTACATTATGTTAAGCCTGACTTGCTGCAATCGCCTGCTCCAGATCAGCAATAATATCCGAAATATGTTCTGTTCCTACCGATAAACGAATCAACTCTGGACGTACGCCCGCAGCCAGTTGTTGTTCTTCCGTTAACTGCTGATGGGTTGTACTGGCAGGATGAATAATAAGCGACTTGGAATCACCTACATTAGCAAGATGTGAAAATAATTGAACTTGCTCAATCAATTTCTTCCCGGCATCAGCGCCACCACGAATCCCAAATGTCAGAATCGCTCCTTGACCTTTAGGTAAATATTTCTGTGCCAAATCGTAAGAAGGGTGACTGGCTAGACCGGGATAGCTTACCCATTCGACTTGCGGATGTTGCTCTAGAAAAGCAGCCACTTGACTAGCATTTTCACTATGACGTTCCATTCGCAGATGGAGCGTCTCTAATCCTTGTAACAATAACCACGAGTTAAATGGAGCAATCGGCGCGCCTAGATCACGCATCAGTTGTACACGGGCTTTGATAATATAAGCAATAGCACCTACCGCTTCGGTATACACCAAGCCGTGATAACTCGGATCAGGCTCAGTTAAGCCTGGAAATTTACCATGGGCTGTCCAATCGAACTTCCCACTGTCTACAATCACACCACCAATAGATGTACCATGACCTCCGATAAACTTGGTCGCCGAATGCACTACAATATCCGCTCCATGTTCGATCGGACGAAGCAAGTAAGGACTTGGAAAAGTATTATCGACAATTAGCGGAATCCCATGCTCATGGGCAATCGCAGCAACAGCTTCGATATCCAGCACATTTCCTAGCGGATTACCTACCGTTTCTGCATAAAGCGCTTTCGTCTGATCTGTAATCGCTGCTCGGAACGTCTCCGGATCGTCTGAATTAACAAATGTAACTTCTATACCAAGCTTAGGCAATGTATTAGCAAATAAGTTGTATGTACCTCCATATATACTCGCCGCGGATACAATATGATCACCGCTACTGGCAATATTGAGAATCGAAAATGTGATCGCGGCTTGCCCTGATGCGGTAGCCAGTGCACCTGCGCCACCTTCCAAAGCAGCAATCCGTTGTTCAAATACATCCGTTGTCGGGTTCATCAGACGGGTATAGATATTACCAAATTCGTTGAGTGCAAATAAATTAGCCGCATGTTCACTATCACGGAATCCATATGAAGAAGTCTGATATAACGGTACAGCTCTTGAAAAAGTAGTCGGATCGATTTCTTGTCCTGCATGAATAGCTAACGTTTCGAATGAAAAAGGTTGATGTTCAGACATAAGCTCAAATCTCCTTTAACCAAATAGAATAGGTGAATAGAGGCTGTCGAATCAGAGGTGTTGTTCATTCTCAATTTTACCTATTTTCGCATGATCTGATGTAATATTCAATCTTAATTTTATAATTCCTATAAAAATAGTATGCTTTATAGCTGGAGTACATATAGTTTTGTGAATAAAGTGTTGATATTTACGACATAAAAGCTTCTCTTGAATGACTTTCACTCTTTAAAAATAAGGGTAATATCAGACGAGGAGGGTGATCTTATGCGAAAACGTGATGCAACGAGAAGAAAGAATCTACCACGAAAATCACGTCGGATGCGTATACGTAAACCAGATGAAACCAGTCTTGTTGTGGATCTAACACATCGGCGTATCTTTACCAACAATCGGTATGAACTATTCCGGCTCTTGAATGATATTTTTACAACACTTTGTTTTTTGACAGGTAGTTATTTCTTTTTTACCAGTGAAACGAAAACAGGTACGATTATGTTTATTATCGGTAATGCGAATACATTGCTACGAGCGATTATTTCTATTATTCAGCGTGTTCATATGGAATGGATTGACGATGAAAAAGGAAAAGAGACTTTTTATCCTTCTAAATAAACAGCAGGATATAAAGATAATATAAAGCACACCATTTGCATTCAGATTATAGATGATTATGAAAACAAAAAACGGCAACAAAAAACCTCAACGATAAGAGTTGAGGTTTTTTTATATTTAACTCTAACATGCGCTCTATTTAATTCTAAGATAGGCTCCATAGAAATGCTGATTACCGATTTACTTTTTTCAATGCTTTAGTCGCTGGTCCTTCAATTACCTCACCATTATAGGCAAATCGTGCTCCGTGACAAGGACAATCCCACGAGCGTTCAGCTTCATTCCAACCGACTTCACAACCCATATGGGTACATGTCGTATCCACCATATGTAGAGCACCCTCTGGATCACGATAAGCACCGGTGCGTTTCCCATGATGCCAGATGACTCCGCCTTCATCATTGTCTAGATCATCGGCTTTACGGCGGTTAAAGTCTAATTTACCTGTAATCATTTCTTTAGCCACGTTCGCATTTTGGACAACAGCTGTTTTGATCTTAGTCAATAACGGTTGCTTGCGAGAAGGGTTAAACAGTTCAGCATACCGATTATCACGGCCCATAATCATATCTGTCATCATATGAGCGGCAAGTGTACCTGAAGTCATCCCCCATTTGGCAAAAGCGGTACCGACTAGAATATTCGGCTCATCTTCTGTGATATAACCAATACATGGGATATCATCAAGCGAAAATAAATCTTGAGCTGACCAGCGGTAAGGAATTTCTTTGATCCCCAGTAACATGCCTACAAAGTGTTCCAAACCTTCATAATGCGTAATCGTCTCATCTTCTTGACCTGTTTTGTGTCCATTACCACCAACGATCAACATTTCTTGTCCATCAATCGTAGCCGAACGAAGAGAGTGTTTTGGTTCATCTACACTCAGATACATCCCACCGGCAAAAGTCGTCTCTGCACGAACCGCTAATGTATAAGAACGTTGAGCACGTAGACGAGCAAAGTAAAATCCATTCTGGTCAGTGACTGGATAATGCGATGCGGATACTACTTTGTCGCAAGTGATACCAAATTCCTGATCTTGTATCAACAAACGTGGACGATCTCCTGATTCCACTTCTTCAATCATCGTATCTTCATAGACTGTTCCACCAAGTAAAAGGAATTGTTGCAACAAGAACACAAGGTACTGTAACGGATGGAATCGTGCTTGATCCGGTAAAGCGATAGCTCCTTTGACACTTAACGGAATAGGCAACGAATCAACCCATTCGCCAGGAATACCCAGCTTACGGTAAGCATCCATTTCTTTTTCCAACTTTTTGAGTGTAGCATCGTCTGACTCTACATAGATGTAAGATGTCTCTTGTTGCCAATCACAATCAATCTGATGTTCTTCAACCAGACGGCGCATATAATGGAGTGCTTCTTGGGCACCTTCATAATAAAGAATAGCTTCTTCTTCACTAAAATTGCTGATCAACTCATCATAGATCATGCCATGTTGCGAGCTGACTTTGGCAGTTGTATATCCTGTGGTTCCATCTAATACTTTGCCACTTTCTACTAAGACTACTTTTTTACCTTCTTGAGCCAGTAGATAAGCCGCTGTAATGCCTGTGATCCCTGCTCCTACAACAACAATCTCTGTATCCAATTCTCCTTGCACACTAGGAAAAGTAGGCAGATCTACCGTAGCTCTCCATAGCGAAGATGGATATTCAGGTAAATTTTGAGGCGATGTATTTTCAGACGTTTCTTCATGAGATGGTTCTTGCATCGTTGTCCTCCGTCCGGTTCTGTAATAAGAACGCTATAATTTGAAATTCATAGGTTTTCATTTTTATTATTACCACCGTATGGATAAGACTAAGCGCTTGGCTATACGTGAAAAGATGTATATGCAGGAATTTCATGGTAAAATAGAATACTTCACCAACTACAAAGGAGAGATACATATGACCCAAGCAACGAAAAAACGCAAATCACGTCTGTTTATCATGGGAAGTGTCGTTTTACTTTTGGCTGTAATGACAGGATGCCAACAAAGTCAATCAGCGACGCCAGCAACTACGGAACAACCGTCTACAACGCCAACCCAGACTACTGAAAATGCAGCAAGTAATCAAGCAAATAGCATATCAACAAGTTCCAAAGCAGATTCAACTACATTCACAGAAGAGCAAGTAGAGCAAGCTATCCAATTCGCTGCTAATTACAAAAAAGATCAATATACAGTAGGCGAGGAATACAAGAAAAAAACTTCACTAGAAGAAATGATCGAACAAGAAATGAAGAAAAATGAATCCTATCTTACAGAAAAACAATTACAATATCAGACTGTATCCAGACTGCTCACTTTACCTATGCAGTTAGCTGTTAAAAAGCAAAGTACCTTAAGCCCTGAAGATCTAGAAATACACAAAAAAGAACCCCAAACCAAACAAGGGGTTCTGCAACTTTCTTATACAATGAAGATCGCTTTTGCGAACGGAGAGCCAAGTATTCCTGTCGAGGGCGAATTACAATTACAGCCTACCGCAGATACATGGAAAGTTAGCTATGATGTGTTTAATCATAACGACTTATTTAACATCATCAATGCCAAATCGTAAAGTGTAAACTACATTTGTATAGAAATATGATCATGGTAATTATCGCAATTATCGAAGTAATTCTTGTAAAGTCTGTTGCCAGCGTTCCAATACTTCGTCTGCTTGATGAAGCTCAATCGTGATACCGGAAGTAAGGGTAGCATATTTGGCAGTATCTTCGCGAATATGCTCGATGGTAGCGACAAATCGTGCTCTAGCATAGAGGGCATTTGGTAACGCTGGCAAAGGCGTAAGCGATACACGCAAAGCATAAGACACCCCTTGCCAGACAAACGTTAGTAACGCTTGCCCAGTACGTAAAATATTAGTGGTCGTTGTTGTACCTTCCCATAGAGCGAGTCGTAGATGCTCGCTATCTATGGCGATCACTTCACCGACACTAACCATGGCTTGATGCGGATAACCATCTTCATTAACCGTAAGAAGAGGCATCGCTAATTGCTTTTTTTCATGTAATTGCTGTCCATCGAATAACTCTAATAATACAGGGGAAAGTGAGACAGTATTCATCAGTAGACACATCCTTTTCTAAAAAAAAAAGTCTTGCTATACCCTAACCATCTATGTTAAAAATATATTAATTATACCCGAGTCTGTTGAACCTGTAATCTCTGGGATAGAAGCAGGAACATTCAACGACTTGAATTGGAGAAGGAGGTGAGGCAGGATGTTGTATTTCCTATTATCTATTACGCTTGAGCGCAGACCGCTTGGTAGCTATAGTATTATTCATTCATTTGGCGAAGACGGGAGAAGTCTGTCCAAAAATGAATATCTTTATTATGGCGAAATGCCGCTCCTGCCTTTATCTCCAGACGGATACAGAGCGTAAGTTTGTCTAGATACGAAGCTACGATTGATCGGTGCAACGGAAATCAATTCCGATATAATCACTTCGTACGTTCTAGCAAGCCACACGTAACACTCTATACCTACTGGCATATAAAGCGTCTGCTCTGATGCAAGCAAAAACAGAGAAGTCGCAGGGACATTTCCCTGCGGCTTTTTTGTGTTCTTTACCCTATGCGCACAGATCAGATCGCAAGGCAGAAGCGCATTTCCCTCTACTTTATATACTCAGAGGAGAATGAACAATATGTCTATTATGATCGCCTGTCAGCAGGTTCAACAATATTATGGTGCCGAGCATGTGTTAACGAATGTTACTTTTGAAATTCACAGTGGTCACAAAGTCGGTCTGATCGGAATGAATGGGGCAGGCAAAACAACGCTGTTTCGCATTTTGTCCGGTCAAGACAAACCGTTTCAAGGAGAAGTCCATATCCAAAAAGGCGCTAGAGTGGGTTATCTGCAACAGATGCCTGTCTATGCTCCAGATATAACGATCTTAGAAGTTCTGCAAGAAAGCTTTATTCATCTGACCCAATTGCAAGAACGAATGGAGCAACTAAGTATACAGATGTCAGACGAACATCTGGGAGAAGAACAGATGCAACGGGTACTTCAGCAGTATGGAGAAGCACTGGATACCTTTGAGCGTGGAGGCGGGTATGAAATGTCTGCTCGAATCGATCGAATCGCAAATGGTCTAGGGATTCCTGCTGAGCATTACGATCGGTCGTTCGAAGGGCTATCCGGTGGAGAAAAGACTAAAGTCGGTCTGGCCACACTATTACTCACCGATCCAGATATTCTGCTTTTAGATGAGCCGACCAACCATCTAGATATGGATGCAGTGGTCTGGTTAGAACAATTTATCAGTCAATCGACAGCAACGGTAGTCGTGATTTCGCATGATCGTTATTTTTTAGATAAAGTAGTCCATCAAATTGTAGAACTAGAGGATGGAGAAGCTACCACGTATCCGATGAGCTATTCGGCATATCGAGATGAGAAACAGCGCCGTCTGGTCAGACAATTCGAAGATTACAAAGATCAGCAAAAAGAAATTAAACGCATCAAAGAGTCGATCAAACGTCTGATCGAATGGGGGAATCGTTCTAATCCGCCTAACCCATCGTTCCACCGCAAAGCGGCTTCGATGCAGAAAGCATTAGATCGTATGGAAAAGGTTAAACGTCCAATTATGGATCGTGCACAGATTGAACTGGATTTGAGACAGAAAGATCGTTCTGGTGATCGTGTATTGGTACTGGATCGAGTGACTAAGCGCTATGGAGATAAAGTCTTGTTAAACCAAGCCTCGGCTCTATTACGATATGGGGAAAATGCTGCGATTATCGGTGGCAATGGTGCAGGGAAAACGACCTTATTACGTATGATACTGCAACAAGAATCAATCGATGCCGGCACATTGTCACTCGGCTCACGTGCCGAAGTCGGCTATCTGGCGCAAGAAGCCGCTCCACCTGATCTGGGAGAAACGGTACTGCAATGGTTCAAGCTAGCGGCGAAGATGGAAGAAGGCGAAGCCAGAGGACAGTTAGCGAAGTTCTTATTTTACGGATCAGACGTGTTCAAAAAAGTCTCTGGTCTATCGGGTGGCGAATGGAGCCGTCTCCGTCTAGCCATCCTGATGCACGAACGCCCGAATCTGCTGATTCTGGATGAACCGACCAACCATCTGGATATTTCCGCCAGAGAAGCACTGGAAGAAGCATTAGAAGAATTTCCAGGAACGATCTTGACGGTATCCCATGATCGCTATTTTATCAATCGGATTGCCGGTCAGATTTGGAGTCTGGATGGTGGAGTGTTGAGTGTGAATTTGGGGAATTATGAGGATTGGCGAGAGTGGAAGGAGAAATTAAGTAATAAATAAAAATAAAAAGAGATTCTTTTTAGAATCTCTTTTTATTTTTAATTTTATTTAGAATCCTACTCCATTGCTATTAGTAGTTATTTTGCTATCAAAGTTAGAAGAATTTATCACTGGACTGCTAATTAATATCAAAGCTAGACTTAGCAACAATGTGAATTTTCGCATCATTATTCACCCCTCTAATTAGATTTTCGTAAAATTCTTTCTGATTATCTGTAGAAAAAGCTTTGAATTGTTCAAATAAAGATACACAATCTAGAACTTTATTTTTATTAACTATTTCTAGAGCCATTTCTAAACTTTTTAAAACGTATTTTATTCCATCGTTGTGTAATTCTCTTATTAAAAAATAGAGAGCTAATTCATAATAGAATGTTACCAACCGTGCTTTATAGGTAGATTTTTGATAATAATCATTTTGAAAATTGATTTCAGAATCAAATGATATTGAAAAAGTTTTCAAAGTGTTTTTAATATCAAAGTTGTATTTATTAGCAGCTTCTAAAATTACTATTATACTAGGCAATATTTCATTTGGATGTCTTTGAAGAAAATTAACATACTCATCTAAATTAGAGTCGTCACCCATTAACAAGTCTAAATTATGTTTGTTTGCTATAGCAGCTAATTTAAATTTATCAACTTCTTTTTGACCCACGCTATCTAAATCAGGAAACCAACTTAAATCAGCATATCCAGATATATAAGATTTTGCATCAAGATATTTTCCCAAGGATTCTAGAGCAACAGACTTCAAAAGAAAGCTTTGTCCATAATACACAACTATATGACGCTCTGTCTCTTTTGGTGCAATTATTTTTTCAGGATAATGAGGATCAATCTTATAAACTTGTTCTAATAATAATTTTAATTCATCAGCACAGTACTCCATTGTTTTCCAGTCTTGAAGAGTATAATAAACATTTGCTAATTGAAGTAATGCATCTAACATTAAATTTTCGGGTAATCTATTACGATAAGGTTCAAAGCGTATTGCTGATCTAAAGCTTTTTTCTGTATTCTCACCAATCGAAGCTCTAAAAACTCGATAATGCGAAATCGCTAATCTTTCAGAATGCTGATGCTTTTCGTTCTCAATCACACATTCATAGAATGGCAACGACTCTTGTACCTTACCTTCAGCATACAATTCTTCAGCCAATCCAAAGATTGATATCGTATTGTTCAAATCCTCCATCAAACGATCAAGAACTTCTTTGATACAATCATATCTGCCAATCTCTGTACAACGCAATAAAAATGCCTTGATCCGACGCCAGTCTGCTTTTTCATTAATAAAACATTCGTCCACATAATACTCATACATCCAGCCTTCTGCATGACCCAAAGCTTCTGCCATCAAGTCTAACTGCCGAATAGAAATCGATTTTGGAGGATTACCATTCAAGATCCCGCTGATGATACCACGGTTGATTCCAGCCTGTTTACCGAAGCTGCTTAATGAATGACCTTTTTGTCGAATTCCTTTTTCAATCTCAAGCCGTATGGTTGTGGTGTTGGTAATCATAACCGAACACACCCCTTTATGTTGAAAGTTTCCCGTTGCTGCGCCCCAGTAAGCCCATGAAATTCAAATTTATTACATTATACATTACGCTTTGAACGGGGGTCAATTACTTTTAATCAAATCTTCAAAATTTAGGAATCACAAAAGACATAGTTACCATACAAGCGAAGTTATGGTTTCTATGTCTTATTGGGTGCTCAGTTTCCATTTTTAGAAATCAGTCGAAACTTTTTAAATTTTTATTTATAGTTCATTTCCTGTATATAGAACATTTCCTGAATAATCTCTAATTTCATACTTACTTTTATCTCTCACTAGCTCAAATAATTCTAAAGCAAGCTTAGAATAGCGATGATTTGCTTCACGTCCACTTCCTTGTTCTCTATCTAAATGATATAAATTATTATCTTGTTGTATATCATATCCAGTATCATTTTTAATTTCTCCCATAAATTTTTTGACACTATGCCATCCTTTGTAGCCCATTAATTTTCCAATGTCACTTAAAGAATAAGGATATAATAATACCAATTGTTCAGGATCAGTTACTCCTCCAGCTCCTACAACATTTATTTTTGTAGTATTATCTGATCCGTCTATTGACTCAAAACCTAATTTTGATGCAAGCTGACCCATATCACCAATTGATTTAAAATCTAATAAATTGGCTTCTAAATTAGTTACTGTTTTACTCTTTATTATATTATAAATATTATTTTCTAAATTTCGAATAATATCCACAGGTTCATTAATATTTTGATGAAGACTTTCGTAAACATTAGTGAAATCGTTTACAAGTAAATAATTTATTCGAATAGATTTTCCATTATTAAGATCAATTAACTTATCTGAGGCTGGTTTCATCGTTTCAGAAATTGGATCTTGTTGCCAGTCAATAAACCAAATATTGCTGACAGGCTCATCGTCATCTGAAACAATTATTTCTGAAACGTCTGCTAAAATAGATTTTATATTTTCGTCATTTAAAGCATATCCAATAAAAATGATAGGATATTCCATAAAATATGTTAACAATTTGGCAATAAGATATTTTTGTTTTTCCATAAAGAGATCATAATCTTCGCTTGAAATTATAATTTCTTTAGGAGTAGTAATGCATCCGTGAATTTTTAGTAAATGTCCATAATTAGCTGACTCTCTAGAACGAATTACTTGTTGGCCAATAATAGGATTATGATTTGGAAATAGCTTTTCTAATAGCAAATCGTAGTTAGTTGTTATTATAGCATGTGGAGTTATTTTCATTAATGCTTCTAATTCTTCTTGTTTATAATGATCTTTTACAACAAATGCCTCACTTAATTGTTCGAGATAAGAAGAAATTTGATATTTAAGAAATATGCTTCTGGGATAGTTTCCTTCAAATAGTTTTTTTGGAAATATATCATTTTTATGATTTTTCCAAGCATAATTATGATATTCCTCTACTATTTTTGACCCGACTTTAGGTAAATTTTCAGTATACTGTTGAGTATAATAGCCTATAGGATATTGTTTTTCAGGATTTAAGTTAATTAAATATTCTAATAGACCGACCCAGTTAGGAGAATTAATATCTTCTTGAGATTCCAGCTCCAGCGAATAAAATAGGTCTACTATTACTATCATTAAGTAATGTACGTATCTTAAAAAGAGATTCGTCTAAATAATTTTGGTAATTTGACATCATGTTCCTTCTTTCCTTTAATATATTCTAATTACGATTTTATTATACTTTATATAAGTAGTCATTAATTTATTGGAGTTTAGCATACATAGCTAACATTAACTAAACAAAACTTAATTATTTTTAGGCATATCTCGTAACTTTCGGAACAATTCTAAACAATCAACAATACGTCCATGACTGTACTTCTCAACTGAATTTTCTAAAGCAAGAAGTATTTTTTCTAATTTCTCATCATATACTTCACGGTTGCATTGATAGAGAGCTAATTGATAATAGATATTAATATAGCGACTAATTCCAACAGTTACATCTAAATAATATTGATTTAGAAATTTTTCTTGATAAATATACTCTAAAATATTTGGAGGATAAATGTGATCATTAAAAGTATCTAAAATAAAATCTATATCATACTGATGAGTATTGGCAGATTCTAAAATAATCGTTAAACTAGCAAGAATTTCACTAGGATGGACTTTTAGCAGTTCACAATAATCTTTTAATACACTAGAGTTACCTGATAGCAATTCCAAATTAGCATAATTGAATTTGGCAAAGACTTTAAACTTTTCTACTTCGTATTTTCCTTCTTCATCTAATCCTTCAAACCAACTCAAATCAGTAAAACCTTCTAATTCAAGACGTGCATTAGTATAATCGCCCTTATGCTCTAAAGCTGTAAATTTGATAATATGACTTTGTCCATAATACACAACTAAAGGTCGTAATGTTTTAATAGGAGAGGTTTTTCTAGTAAATTTCTTGTTTTGAAATTCTTGTTTATAAATTGTGGAAGCTAATATATTCAACTCATGACCACATTGCTCTAAAAGCTCCCAATCTCGAACAGTGTAATAAATATTAGATAATTGTAATAATGCATCTAGTGCGAGAGCTTCTGGCAGTTTATGTCGAAATGGATAGAAGATCATGGCTTTTCTTAGATTATTTTCAATGTTATGACCTAATGATGCTCTAAATAACCGATAGTGACTGATGGCTAACCGCTCAGAATGATAATTGCGCTCATTCTCAATCACACATTCATAAAAAGGTACAGCAACAACCGTTTGGTTTTGCTCCACTAATTCTTCTGCGAGATGGAATACATGAGCGACATGAGTAGGATCTTCCATCAATGAGTTTAAAATATCACCGATTAGATCATCACGATTGAGTTCGATGCAACGGAGTAGAAGTGTACGAACACGTCGCCAATTCGCTTTATTTTCTTCTGAAAAGCATTGTTCTACAAATAATTCGTATAGCCAGCTTTCCGGTTTGCCCAGAGCTTTAGCCATAGCATCTAATTGAGTGATCGACATGATTTTGGGAGGGTTTCCATTCAACGTAGCACTCAAAATACCACGATTGATTCCAGAAACCTTACTAAAATGACTAAGCGAATAACCCTGCTTATGCATTTCGGACTCAAGTTCAGTAATTAGGGTTATTCGATGCTTCATGCAGATCACCTCGATGTAGTAGGATATATGTTAAGGCATGGAACGAATGACATTTTGAAGCAAAGAAGTATAGTCTAGATTGAGATTCATATTGCATTTACGTAATGATGTATCAAATCGTTTAATCGTATTTTGAAGTTTAGTAGACTGACTCGCATGTTTCGATTGATAGACAGCTAACTGGTAACACATATTTGTATACTGATTGTCTGCCACAGATTTTTTTTTCGCTGAATGATCCATATATAAGTTCGTTGTAATATGCTCATGAAATTTTTCGATAATATGATCAACCACAATATTGTATTGATTTGCAGTACTTAGAATCGTCAGCAACCCCGGAATCGTTTCCTTCGGATAGTTTTCCAAAAAGGCAACATAACCATCCAGTACACTAAAATTCCCTTTATATAACTCGGTACAGTAGCTGTTGCCTTGAGCAAATATTTTGAAGCGTTCTACTTCTTGTTGCCCGCACTCATCCAGATCGTCTAACCAACTCAGATCACTATATTTCCTAATGTATGTTGTTGATTCTTCATATTGTCCTACTTTTTGATAAAATATGGATTTGATAAGATACCCTTGTCCATAGTAAACAACGAAAGAACGCTCACTTTTGAGATTATGGTATTTCTTTTCTTTATAAAGTCGATTGGATAATTCGATTAAAGCATCTCCGCACTTTTCCATTAGTAACCATTCGTTAGCGGTATAGTACACATTTGCCAACTGCAACCAAGCATCTAATTGCATATAAGAAGGCAGACGATCACAGAAAGCTTGGAAAGTCACAGCCGCTATAAAGTTCTGTTTAATATCGCGTTTAATCGAATAGCGGAAAATACGATAATGACTGATCGCCAGCCGTTCTGCTTGGTAGTTGCGCTCATTACTCACGACACATTCATACAACTGCATAACACTGTCACTCGGATTATCTACAATGAGTTCTTCAGCCAATTCAAAAACGTGATTAAGATAGGATATGTCTTCAAGCAACAAGCACAAAATACGATCAATCAAAACGTTTCGATTGAGTTCAATACAACGGAATAGGAGTGCGCTAACACGTCGCCAATTCGTTTTACCTTGTTCGTCAAAGCATTGTTCTACAAACAGCTCATACAGCCAACCTTCTGGCTTGCCCAAAGCAGTATTCATTGTATCTAACTGATTAATCGACATCGGTTTGGGAGGGTTTCCATTCAATGTGGCACTTAAAATGCCACGATTGATTCCAGAAATTTGACTGAAACGACTAAGAGAATAACCTTGTCGGGAAATCTCATTTTCTAACTCCGTACATAAGGCTATTCGGTTGTCCATACAGCTCACCTCTTGACTGTTGTATTAAGGCATCGAACGAATAAAAAGTTGTATCAAAGACGTATAGTCCATCGTACGGCTCATATTGTATCTACGTAATGACATATCAAATGTATTCAATGTATTTTTGAAAATAATAAATTTTTCTTAAAGTTTATCTATATGTCTTTCGGTTGACAGAGCAACATCATTCTTATCTAGTTAATTATAGTTTTAATTTATTTTCCTTATAACAAATATAAATTCTGCTAAATCAAAACGTTTCGATAAACATGTTGCTCATATAACCAGCCTTCCGGTCGATCGAGAGCGGCTGCCATACGATCTAGCTGGTTGATCGATATTGATCGAGGTGGGTTGCTATTGAGTGTTGCGCTCAATACGCCACGATTAATCCCTGATATTTTTTCAAACTGCGTTAAATTGATTTTTTTGTCTTGCAGTTCTTGCTCAATATGAGAGCGTACTGTATCCAGTGGGCTCATAAACGGTAAGCACCTCCGAAAAATACAATAATCCTTATACGATTCCAGAAAATGATATTTTTTATTATTCTATAAGTTACTTAAAATGTCAGAGTACCTTTTTTAGTAACTTAGTATAAGGGTTCTATTGACCTATAGAATTTGGGAGTAAACACTCACGGATTACAAAAAAAGGTTGTGATTACAAAATAAAAGAATCCGTTTTTTGAAAACTCCTGTAATAATAAGGATACAAGTTACTTCACTACTGACCTATAAACGGACACGTAGAAGTACAAATGTTGGCTGACAGGATCTCACTACAATCCTATATACCCTAAGCTCATAAGCACGCTAGAAATAACATTAGTAAAGTAGCTTGTAGATGTAAATAGCTGTCCTATAGAAATATGGAAATAAATAGAAATACTCTAGCAAGTAAACGTAGTGAGTCCGAAGAATTGTGTAGCAACATACCACATAAGTAGTAAATTAGTTGATATCATAGAACACCTAAACATTCCCTAAATGAATAGAGAAGACCAGAAAAGAGCATGATCGCCTACAGATCACGCTCTTTTCTGGCGTTTAATGACTGTTTTGTTGAATTTCAAAATATTTCCAAAACATATCTTCTAAAATGGTTTTAAATGGATATTTTTGTGGTATATTCTATAAGCTGTTATTTTATATCTAACATGGAGGCTTATGAATGAACAGAGTCAGCATAGCGTTTACCGATTGTGTTAAAAAGAAAATGATTTGGAATCTGATCCCGGCGATGATTATCTTTTTAGTGTGGATGTATGGTATTCATGTCAGTGTCTACGAAGCCATAGGATCTGCTGTTATTGCAGTCATCGTATTAACGATTGGTGATATGATTTCTAGTTATTTTTTTGGCGACACATTCAATACGAATCATCGTGCACACTAAGCGACTACTCTAACTTTTATTCTTTCTTCACACTATAAATGAACCTACCTTTCTTCCTATACTATGGAAAAGTTAAAATAAATCGTTGTTTACAAAAAACAAAAAGCACTGTTTTAAAAACATGTGTCATACTCGGTGGCAAGAGTAACAAGGAGATACGTTATTCTGCCCGGTGATGCGCCCCACGTAGAACTGTGCAACGTCAATCTAGAACAGACAAATAGCTAAATGATAAAGAGCATCTTGATCTCGGAAATATACCGGATTAAGGTGCTTTTTGTTTCAGTAAGAGAGCTGTGGCTTATTATGAGAGAAGAGACTATTTCTTTGCTGAGATCAATCTACAAACTCAAAAGGGAAATTTGGTTTTTTTGATAACTTGTGGGAAAATATAGAGGCACAGTGGTTTCTATAAATACTGTAGATTTGCAAAACTAGAGGTCTGCTTCAAATTGGTTTATGATAAATAGGAGGTGATCGATATGAGTGCATTCAAATCATGGTTAAACAGTACGAAAAGCAACTTGAATGATCAGATGAAAAAGTTCAAAAATAAGGACTTTTTAGAAGCGATCGTAGCAGGTTGTGCTCTTGTAGCGGCAGCAGATGGTAATATCAGCGCAGATGAAAAGCAAAAAATGGCAGGTTATATCGGACGCAATGAGCAATTGAAAGTGTTTGATATGAGTTTGGTGATTGCTCGCTTTAATCATTATGTAGAAAATTTTGAATTTGATGCGATTATCGGTAAGCAAGAAGCGCTTAAAGCGATCAGTAAATTCAAAAGCAAACCTGAAGAAGGTCGATTGTTGATTGGTGTATGTAGTGCGATCGGTTCAGCAGATGGTGACTTTGATCCTCAAGAGCAAGCGGTTGTACGCGAAATCGCGACAGTTCTTGGCTTGAATGCTTCTGAATTTGGACTGTAAGTCGGGTAAGAATGAAGGCAGTTTCAAAAAAGTTGAAACGATTCTCCGGTAATAACAGTATTACATATCAGTATTACAAAGGAGGTCATATCATTTTATGAGTATCAGCTTAGTCAAAGGTCAAAAAATTGATTTAACCAAAGGCAATAGCGGTCTGAATCAACTGGTGGTTGGTTTGGGTTGGGATCCCGCAGAAACGCAATCTAAAGGATTCTTCGGTATGAAAAAAGCAAAAGCAGATATCGACTGTGATGCTTCAGCGATTCTGTTGGATGCAAATGATAAATTGACCAAAGCTACCAACTTGGTCTGCTTTCATAACTTGACGAGCGGTTGTGGTTCTGTCAAACACAGCGGCGATAACCTAACTGGTGAAGGTGCAGGAGACGATGAGCAAATCCATATCGATCTTTCTAAAGTACCTGCTGATGTGAATAAAGTGCTCGTTGTGGTTAATATTTATCAAGCAGAGCAACGTAAACAAGATTTCGGTATGATTTCGTCTGCTTATATTCGTATTATGAATGGACAGAATCAACAGGAATTGGTTCGCTTTAATCTGACGGATGATTATTCCGGTATGACAGCATTGATTACGGGTGAAATTTACCGTAACGGAGCAGAATGGAAATTCAACGCAATCGGTCAAGGAAAACAGGCCGCACATATCGATATTTTGGCTCGCCAATATTCGTAATCAGTAAGCGTTATCTTCAACAGCAACTCCAAATCATACACATGGAAAGAAGGAATTGAACATGGGAATTAACTTATCTAAAGGACAAAAAGTAGATTTAACGAAAAGTAATCCAGGATTGGCTAAGATCACTGTAGGTCTTGGTTGGGATACAAATAAATATGATGGCGGCGGAGAGTTCGATTTGGACGTATCTGTATTTTGCGCGAATACTGAAGGTAAAGTATCTAGCGAGAAAAACTTTATTTTCTTCAACAATCCTCAAAATGAAAATGGTTCTGTCGTACATACAGGCGACAACCGTACAGGCGCAGGCGATGGCGACGATGAGCAAATCAAAGTAGACATCCCGAACGTACCTGCTGATGTAGACAAAATTGCATTTACAATCACAATCTATGAAGCAGCAGCTCGTAACCAAAACTTCGGTCAAGTATCTAACGCTTACGTTCGTATCGTAAACGATGATAACAACGAAGAATTGATCCGCTTTGACCTTGGAGAAGATTTCTCTATCGAAGCAGGTGTAGTTGTTGGTGAATTGTACCGTCATGGCGCAGAGTGGAAATTTAACGCAATCGGTAACGGCTACAAAGATGGTCTTGCAGGATTGACACGCGACTACGGCTTACAATAAACGTTTGGTATCTAGCGTTTGGCAGTAAAAACGCGACCAAGTGCAATGAAAAAATGATTTTTGCAAAGCAAAATATCTTACTTCTAGCGTTTGGCAGTAAAAACGCGACCCAGTGCAATGAAAAAATGATTTTTGCAAAGCAAAATATTGTAACATTTTCTATCTTTTAAATAAGCTGTCAATGAGGCGGAGCGCATAGCTCCGTTTTGTTTCAGTCTCATATGTAGTATGACATTACAGTGATGGTAAGGAGTGAGCAGAGGATGACCATTAATTTATCCAAGGGGCAACGGATCGACCTTACGAAAACAAATCCAGGATTAACACGTGTTGTGGTAGGTCTGGGCTGGGACACGAACAAATATAGCGGTGGTAGCGATTTTGACTTGGACGCTTCGGCATTTTTATTGCATGAAGATGGCAAAGCCAAAACAGAAACGGATTTTGTATTCTACAATAATCTAACGACCTACAATGGTGCTGTTACGCATACCGGAGATAACCGAACAGGTGAAGGTGACGGGGATGATGAGCAGATCGTTGTCGATTTCAGTAAAGTGCCTGCTAGCATTTCGCGTATCGGAATTACCGTTACGATTCATGATGCTGACGCACGTGGACAGAATTTTGGACAGGTAAGTGCTGCTTTTGTACGGGTAGTCAATGAAGATAACAATAGTGAAATTTTGCGCTTTGATCTAGGTGAAGAATTCTCTACAGAAACAGCAGTAGTGTTCTGTGAGTTCTATCGTCAAGCAACAGATTGGAAGTTCCAAGCGATCGGTAGTGGATTCTCAGGCGGACTGGCAGCATTGTGTCAGAACTACGGATTACCAGTATAATCCTGTTGTCTCAACAAATAAGGCAAAAGCATGAACTATACATGAATAGGGTGGGTTTCCTGCCCTATTTTTTTTAACTCGTCACTAGCATTTAATGCTAAAATAGGAAAGAACAATGGACCATTTACGTCATAAATTACGGGGTTAAACAATTATGAGTGTAGCTATTGTTAAAGGACAAAAAACAGACATAACCAAAACAACACCAGGGCTTCAACAGCTTATTATTTCGCTGGGTTGGGAAGCACCTGCTTCATTAGAATTAGATACTTCTGCTTTTTTGCTTCAACAAAATGGAAAAGTGAAAAGTGATAATGATCTTATTTTTTATGGTAACCCGGGCAATTCTTTTATTACTTATGTTGAAAATGCGACAGGCAGTGATGCTCGTCAATTTAAAGTAAATGTAGGAGCGATTCCGCAAGATATTCAAAAAATTGCGGTAACGCTGACCATTTACAATAGCGATAAACCGACAGAAAATTTTAGTCAGGTGAATCGTACGTACTTACGTTGTACCCATGAAGCGACAGGTGCAGAGATTTTTCGCTATGATATCGATTCCCAATTTTCATCCGAAACTGCGATTGTGGTAGGGGAACTCTATCGTTATCAGACAGAATGGAAATTCGCAGCAGTAGGAGCAGGTTATTTTGGTGGACTGAAAGAATTATGTGGTAGTTATGGTGTTGAGGTAGAAGATACACCTGCTCCCACACCGCCACCAACACCACCAGTACCTCCTAAGCCTGTTTCGCCACCACCGCCGCCTCCTGCACCAGCTCCAATACCGGCGAAGCCGATGAATCTTAATCGACCATCGACTCCACCTCCTGCTCCTCCAGCGCCAACACCAGCTCCTACGCCTTCAGTAAACTTAAATCTATCCAAGATTGAGCTTAAGAAAAAAGGCGATGTGATTAATCTTCAGAAAAAATCGGGCGGTACCCTCGGGGAATTACTGATCAATCTGAACTGGAATCGTCAGGAGAAAAAAGGATTATTCAAACGTAGTTCAGGAGTCGATCTGGATCTAGGTTGCTTGTATGAATTACAAGATGGTGATAAAGGTGTAGTTCAAGCACTCGGTAATTCTTTTGGTTCTTTGACAAATTGGCCTTTTGTAGCGCTAGACGGTGATGACCGAACAGGTGCTATAGCAGGTGGCGAAAATATGCGGATTAACGGTAACAAAATATCCGAAATCAAGCGTATTCTGGTCTTTTCTTTTATCTATGAAGGTATTACACGTTGGACAGATGCCGATGGTGTCGTGACTATTTCTCAACAAAATGGACCTGATATTATTGTGCGTCTAGACGAAGCAGATAATCGCAGTCCGATGTGTGCGATTGCAATGATACAAAATGTGGGTAATGAAACTTTTAGTATCGAAAAGTTGGTTCAGTATTTCAAAGGTCATTCGGATATGGATCGTGCTTTCAATTGGGGCATGCGCTGGAAAGCCGGTAGCAAAGATTAGGCTATCGCTATAGATGATGATAATGAACATACACAGAATTTACACAAATCGGTATTACAAGTGTTGATACACCTCTAAAATAATTAGAATGTGGACATCACGCTTAACACACGAAGTGTATATGGAGGACGATGTATGGACTGGTTCAGTAATTTTTTTCAAAGTATTGCTGATAACTACGGTCACTTCTTCTCATGGAGTGAGATTGCTGCAACTCTATCCGATCCAGTGAGCTGGGGAGTTATTGCAAGTCTTGTACTATTAGAAGGATTATTGTCCGCTGACAATGCGCTTGTGTTAGCCGTTATGGTCAGACATTTGCCACCGAAACAGCAGAAAAAGGCTTTGTTCTATGGTATTCTCGGAGCCTATCTTTTCCGCTTTCTGGCGATTGGTCTTGGAACGTATCTGGTTACATTTACAGCAGTCAAAGTCATTGGCGGATTGTATCTGTTCTATATTGCGTACAAAGGATTATTCAAAGGCGGAGACAAAGACGAAGTACAGAACAAGCCAATGTCTTTCTGGAAAACCGTATTAATGGTTGAAATGATGGATATTGCATTCAGTATTGATAGCGTCGTGGCTGCTTTTGGTATCAGTAATGAAGTCTGGGTACTATTCCTGGGCGGTATTATTGGTATCTTGATGATGCGTGGCGTTGCTCAATTGTTCTTGAAACTGATTAATAAGTTCCCTGAACTTGAAAAAACCGCTTTTATTTTAATTGCGATTATTGCAGTCAAAATGATTGTAGGCGCATTTGGTTTTGAAATTTCTCAAGTGTTGTTTTTTGCAATTCTTATTGTGGTGTTTGTAGGAACGATGGTCATCAGTTCGATTCGTCGTAAAAAAGAACAGTCTTAATCAGGATTGCTGCTACAACAGATTGGATGATCCCTCCTGCCTGCACAATAGGAGGGATTTATTTATTATACGGCGGCTTAACAAGCTCAAGTTTCGGTGCAACAAAGGAGGAGACTTATGCGTTACTTTAATTATTTATCGCTTGAAGAAGAACAGGAATTGTTCTATTCAGCACCGATTCATTATAATAACTCTTCCGAACAGGAACTATTGGCGTATGCCGTAGGCGCAGCACTATATTGTCCTGCAACACGTCCCACAATTGCTAGAGATATTTTGACAGAGCGGCATCAAGGATTGACTTCATGGGTACTTGATCTAGAAGATGCTGTTGGAGATCATCAGGTAGCAATGGCTGAAGAATTATTAGTACAACAACTGACACAACTGTATATCCAATTACAGCAAGAACAGGTGCATAGAGATCGATTACCTTTGTTATTTATTCGTGTACGCAGTATTGGACAATTAGAGCGAATGATCGACCAGTTAGGCGAAATGATGAAGTTGATCACAGGCTTTATGTTACCCAAATTCGATCCCGAACAAGGATTGCAATATTTTCAAGCGATCGCACGTTATAATCAGGAGAAAGATATTCATGCTCCTGTATTGTATGGACTGCCTATCTTGGAGACAGCTGCTGTGATCTACCGTGAAAGTCGGGTTGAACATTTATTAGCGATCAAAAAAATATTAGATGCATATAAACCGTATGTACTGAATGTACGGATTGGTGCGACTGATTTCTCCAGTTTATTCGGATTACGTCGTAGTCCAGATATGACGATTTATGATATTGCGCCTATTCGTGACTGTATGTCTGATATTATTAACTTATTCGGTCGCATGGATTCGCCATATGTAATCTCAGGGCCGGTATGGGAATACTTTGCCAATGGTGAACGTGTACTCAAACCGATGTTGCGTCAATCGCCTTTTGAAGAAGCGCTTGGTGATGATGGACGTAAGTTACGGAAAGAGTATATTAATCGTCATGTGGATGGATTGATTCGCGAAGTCATTATGGATAAAGAAAATGGAATTATAGGCAAAACGATTATTCATCCAACGCATATTGGTCTGGTACAATCACTATATACAGTGACCCGCGAAGAATTTGAAGATGCGGAAAGTATTATTCGTAACAATAATGGCGAACTCGGGGTATTCAAAAGCGGCTATGCTAACAAAATGAATGAAATCAAACCTCATTTAAATTGGGCGCAAAAAATTATAGCAAGATCACAAATTTATGGGGTGCTACATGAACAACAACATTTCATCTCTCTTCTCTCAGAGCAAGAACAACGTATATACGTATAAGATTCTAGAAGACTTAACGGTAAACGTAGAAGTGCAACATAATCCTTTTCAATTAGAGTTAGATCACTTATTTACGATGGCGGCACGTATTAATCCTAAGCGCTCGTTTTTATTTGTCAGCAAAGTATTAGGCAAACATCTGGCGGTTGATCCTTATTTGTCATTGCTGAGTGGAGCAGTACTATCATTGTTACTTTACAATGATATGCGGGAACAATCTGATCCCAAGATAACAGCGTTACTTCCTCGTATTCTACAAGCGATGTCATCTGGTGAAGGCTTGGCAGAAGCCTATCATGAATTGATGAACCTAAAGCTTGTTTTACCTGCGCCTGTATCGTTTATTGGCTTTGCTGAGACAGCGACAGCGTTAGGTCATAGTATGTATCAAGTGTTTGATCGGGGAGCTCAGTATGTACATACGACACGGCATGATATAGCCGGTCTATCCTCGGTAATTACATTTGAAGAAGAACATTCCCATGCAACAGCTCATCGCTGTTATGCCCAATCAGAAGGTATGATTACAGGCAACGATCCGATTATTTTGGTAGACGATGAGATTACGACAGGCAAAACAGCCCTTAATATTATTCGGGAAATTCATGCTGAATATCCACGTGATACGTATTATGTTGCTTCGTTACTGGATTGGCGAGAAGATGCTCATGTTCAGCGATTTGCTGATCTAGAACAAGAACTGAATATTACGATTACAGTGCTATCATTGATCAAAGGACAGATTACGGTGGATGGACAACCGAGTCTGACTCATGATCCGATGACACTGCATGAGCAATTAGCAGATATTCCGGTAGATATGATTTATCTGGATCATCTGTTTGCACAGCAAGAAGGATATGCCTCTATTGATGGACATGGTCATCAGAATCGTGCTTCATTGATGACAGGTACAGGACGATTCGGTATCGGTGCACATGATAATCTATGCAACACCATCAGTATAGAAAAAGCTGCACAATTACTTGTTGAGCACAGAACCGGTCAACGGACATTATGTCTGGGAACCGAAGAATTTATGTATATTCCGATGCGAATCAGTAGTGAAATGGGTGATGCCATTAAGTTCCATTCCACAACACGTAGTCCGATTTATCGTTCACTCATGCCGCATTATAGTATTCAGACAGGAGATACCTTCCCCTCTCCCGAAGATAGTAGTGTAACCAACTTTGTATATAACATTCCGGAAGGGCATTATGATGAGGTATTTGTCTTTCTAGAACGCGATGTCCCTCAAGAACGTATCCAACCATTAATCGATGTATTACGCTCCAAGCTGTTCCAGCAGATTCGTATCGTGATCTGTGGTCCTCAAATGGTGCAAGAGAAAGGGATAGATCATGACCGAACATAAACAAGAGCAATTGCTAGCATTCCCCTTACCACATCCAGAACCTCTTGGAAGCTACAGTCCATCCGATGTGATTTTCCTATTGAAAGATTTAAGTAATGTAAATTTAGAGCGTGGTACCGAGGAACGTGAAGAAGCGATCCAGACGGGAACACACTATTCGGAAATGTTACCTGTAGAATATCAACCAACTCCTGAATATATTCAGTTATTTCACGAAACGTTAGCCGAATCTGCTGAAAAAGTAGCTTTGGCTGCGGGTGTAGTGAGTGAACTGATTTTGCATAAACGTGGTCAAAAACTGGTTCTAGCTTCGCTTGCTAGAGCAGGTACGCCTATTGGTATCTTGATGAAGCGCTATTTGATGCAACAATATGGATTGGATGTTCCGCATTACAGTATCTCTATTATTCGCGGTAAAGGGATCGACGAAAATGCACTGAAATATATTTTCCAACAACATGGTGCAGAGCAAGAATTACAATTTGTAGATGGTTGGACAGGTAAGGGCGCGATCCGTCAGGTATTGATTCAGGCTTGTGATCAATTTGAAAAAGATTACGGAGTTCGTCTGAATGATGATCTCGCTGTACTGGCTGATCCTGGCTTCTGCTCGGATACGTATGGCACACGCGAAGACTTTTTGATTCCAAGTGCTTGTCTGAACTCGACTGTATCTGGATTGATGAGTAGAACGGTACTGCGTGACGATCTGATTGGGGAACATGATTTTCATGGTGCTAAATTTTATAAAGAATGGTTAGATAGCGATCTATCCAATGTGTTTGTCGATCAGGTATCTTCTTATTTCCCTGCTATCGCTGAAGAAGCCAAAAAACAAGCGCAACAATTGCTAGATACGCCTGAACCGATTACATGGCAAGGGTTAAGTGATATTCGGTCGATTCAAGATCAGTATGGGATCGAAGATATCAATCTAGTGAAACCGGGCGTAGGAGAGACGACACGTGTCTTGTTACGTCGTGTACCGTGGAAAATTCTTGTTGATCGTGAAGACAATCCGAATCTGCGTCATATTTTGCTGTTGGCTCAAGATCGTGGTGTGCCTGTCGAAGTCTATCCGAATCTAACGTATTCTTGCTGTGGCATTATTAAGCCAAGGCAGGGGGAAAGCGAATGATCTATGCTAGTGATCTGGATCAGACGTTAATCTATTCGGTACGCTCGATGGGAATGGATGTCGATCTATCGGTGATGCAACCTGCGGAGACGTACAAAGAACGGATTATTTCTTATATTTCCATAGCAACTCTTCAACAATTGCAACGTGTGGCTCAGCAGATCACTTTTGTACCGGTCACGACTCGTACACTCGATCAATATGCACGTATTCATATTTTTCAAAATAACGTGATTCCTCAATATGCGATTACCAGTAATGGAGCGAATATTCTAGTCAATGGAGTGGTTGATCAAGCATGGCACGAGCAGATTCTGGCAGATGTGTATGCCAAGTCGGCTCCTGCGGCAGAAGCATTAGCTATATTCCATAGCGTATCTGATCCCAGCTGGATCGTAGCTGAACATTTCTGGGAAAGTACATTTTATTCTATTGTGGTAGATCGCGAATTGATGCCACTGGATACTGTGCTTGCTCTTCAACCGCAATTAGAATCGTTAGGCTGGGGGATGTCAGTACAAGGACGCAAAGTGTATCTGGTTCCTTTTCCAGTCAGCAAAAATCGGGCAATTACTGAAGTGAAGCAAAGAGTAGGCGCTTCGAAAGTAATTGCTTCGGGCGATTCGATTTTGGATCGTGGCTTACTTGATATTGCAGACTATTCGATCGCTCCTGCTCATGGTGAATTGTATCGTGAATCGGTAGCTGAGCCTGCACTTCGTCATTATTCGTTTACATCTACATCAGGCATTTTTGCCGCAGATGAGATTCTGCAATATGTAGTGGCTACATTAGATACAGAAGGGAAAGTCAGCTATGAGTCATAAAGTACGGGTCTGGTTCAATCGTTGGTTTGCTGTCGGATATCATTATATGAATAATATTCGTCATAACCCGGATGGACTGGAATTTGAAATTTACGGTACACATCGGGATGCGGAACATGTTTCGTTTCAAGCTTGTGATTATACAGAGATTGAACCGGCACTACCGGGTGATGAGTATGTAGCGTATTGTCTGGATTTCTGTAAGCGTCATAAGATCGATGTCTTTGTTCCACGCTGGCGGATGATCAATATTGTGAGAGCGATTGAGTCTTTTAAAGCGATTGGTGTCAAAGTAGTAGCTTGTACGAATCTAGAACTACTGGATGTGATCGAAGATAAAGGTAACTTTTATCGTTCAGTCGAACAGAATGGTCTGATGATTGTGCCTGAATATCATCTAGTGCATAATGTGGCAGAATTCAAGCAAGCGTATGATGATTTGACTGACAAAGGGCTAGGCGTATGTTTTAAGCCTACTCGTTCAGAAGGTGGACTGGGATTCCGCGTTATTCAACCGAATTATAATGCTTTAGAGGAATTGCTAGACGTTCCCAATGTTAATATTTCTTATGAGCAAACGGTTCAGATCTTATCTTCTGTTGAGTCTTTCCCTGAGCTTATGGTTATGGAAGTACTAGAAGGGCATGAATATAGTATCGATTGCCTGGCTTCTCCAACAGGCGAATTGTTAGCGGCTGTCCCTCGCCGCAAAGCCGATGGCGGACGTGCACGTTTACTTGAGAATGTACCGGAATTGATTCGACTTGCGGAGGAAGTGGCGCAGTTCTATAAGATTCCGTATAATTATAATTTACAACTGAAGTACCAAGGCGATATTCCCAAAGTGTTAGAGATCAATCCTCGTATGTCTGGTGGATTGCATATCTCCTGTCTGAGTGGTGTCGACTTCCCTTATTTAGCTGTCAAATTAGCATTAGGGCATGCTGTAGAAAAGCAGAATCCAGAGTTTGGTATTCTAGCGAGTTATGTAGAGCAACCCGTATTAATTCGTAAATTGGAACAATCTTGACTATAAAACGTATGTTATTAGATATGTTATTCAATAGTGCATTGTGATTTTAGACGAAAGGCAGGCGAACCGTAATGACGTTTTGGAAAACGTTTGGTAAATCAACCGTAGGTGGTATCGTAGGTTATCTAGCAGGAATATTAGCAGGATTTTGGTTTACAGAAGACTATATTACATTAATCTTCCCGGTTGTAGGGACGTTAGCTGGTGTGGTCTGGGCGAAGCTAAGCAGTAATCCTACCGCTAATCTAGAGAAACCACTCGCAGAACCTGTTCATGTACAAGACACGCTTACAACCGATCAACCTCTTGTGCCGACCCTTACAGAAGAACGTCCTGCCAATCGTCTATCTTCCTCTAGCCCTACACCTGTTGTGGAACAAGAAGCCGTACCTCCGATTTTTCAGCCGGTGCTAGAATATTTAGCGGTATTAGAAGATATGGTCATCTCTGAAGGGCAGAAAGACAATCTGGATAATGAGATTGTTGAAAAGTCCTGTTCGTTGTTTTTACGATTACAACGCGTATTGCCGATGCTAGGTGAGCTTCATAATGATGAGATCAACCATACGGTAAAACGACTGGTGCTGAAGGACTTAAACAGTATCATTAATCCCTTTTTGCGACTCAGTGGTGAAGCCAAGTCCAAAAATAGACGTGTATTACTCGATGGTATTCGAGATGTAGATAGCCGAATTACACATATCGTCAAAACGATAGAACATAAAGACTTGATGGAGTTACAGACAAGGGCAGAACTTCTTCACCAACGCTACTCCTGATTGACGGTACAATATCTATTTCAGTATGAAGAAGATGTTTATTGATAATAAGGAGGAAGAACTTATGGCAAGTCAACCTATTACTTTAAAAAAAGAAGACGAACACAAAGTCATGCAAGAAGCATCTATGATTATTCAGCGGGTATCGCAAGCGGATCAGATGCAGTTAGATACACTGATGGATGAAGTGGGTAAGCTCGGTATGCAGACGCAAGAGCGTGCAGGACAGACGCTACAGATGCTAGACCGTCCGGTCAATGATCTTATGAGCGGCAAGTCCAAAGAAGTGTCTAACTTGATCCTATCGCTTCGTAACGAGTGTGAAGAATTACAGCAAAGTAAAAACGTAGGATTATTTGGTAAATTGTTGCGTAAATCTCCTATCAAAAATTATGTATACAAATACCAGTCTGTCAAAACAAATGTAGATGCGATCGTAATCGGACTTCGAGATGGTAAAGATAATCTGGAAGAAAATATGATCAGTATGCGTACACTCAAACGCAATTCATTAGAAGAAATTTATCAACTCCAATATAAGATTGAGATGGGTAACAAGCTTAAAGATTTATTTGAAGCTGAAATTCAGAAGCCTGAAAATGCTCCTCGCAAAGTATACTTAGAACGGGGTCTACGTAAAGTGGTCACTCGTATTCAATCCATGACTGAAAATATTATGCTGTTTAACCAAGCAATTGCTGCAACCGATATCGTGAATGATACGAATGACAAATTGATTGATTCGGTCAATGATTCGGTCTACAAAGCCGCGAACTTGATCAAAATTTCAGCGATGATTGCGCTGGCGATCGAAGATCAAGAACGTGTAGCGAATGCAGTAGAAAGTGTAAACCAGACGATCGAAGATCAATTCAAGCGCAATGCTGAAATGCTCAAAGTGAATAGTGAACGTTCGGCTGAACTACTCAAAAAGCCTGCAATGTCATTGGATTCAGTCAATCAAGCGATCAATGATCTGATGTCTGCACTGGATAACTCGGAACAATCGAACCGTGATATTATTGCAAGCTGTAAAGATTATACGGTCAAATTATCCGGTATTAACGATATGATGACCAAGCGTCTAGGCTTAGATAGCGCAGATGTTAACAAAGATCCGATCGCTTCGATCACAGGCTCTCCATCCAATTCATTACCGTCTTCCCATACGGCTTCATCGCCTGCACGTGATCCATTATCTGATTTGTTAAAATAAAAAAAGTCACTGAGAACAGTATCCCTTTACAGAGGAAACTGTTCTTTTTTTGTTTGTATGGCATCACTAATTATTACGCTAATTACTCATGGGTGATTTGGTATGTAAGGGCTTTCTTTTAGAAATAGTTTGTTTTAATATAACAATGAGGTACGAAAAGAAAGACAAAATAAAATGAAATAACCTTCCAATGTTCACTGAAATAACGATAAACTTAAAGGAGATATAATAATATGGAACAGACTCAGAAACACCCATTTCAAGATCATACGCTAGATATTGATACACGTGTACACGATTTGGTGTCTCGCTTGAACGATGAAGAAAAGATTGAATCCATGTTGCAATATCAGCCTGCTGTTGAACGTCTAGGTCTAGGCGGATATAAACACGGTACAGAAGCGGCACATGGAATCGCATGGCTAGGTGAAGCTACCTTTTTCCCGCAACCGACAGGATTAGCCTGTACTTGGGATGCTGAATTGATGAAAAAAATCGGTAATGTAATCTCAGATGAAGCGCGTGTAGTCTACAAACGCAATCCAGAAGTGAATGGTCTAACGTTATGGGCACCGACGGTAGATATGGAACGTGATCCACGCTGGGGACGTAACGAAGAAGCTTATGGAGAAGATCCTAAGTTAACAGGAGAATTAACCAGTCATTTAGTGCAAGGTATTCAAGGAGATCATCCTACATATCTCAAAGCTGTAGCTACGTTAAAGCATTTTCTTGGCAATAATAATGAAGTGGAACGGGGCAGTGGTTCTTCCAGTATCGATCCACGGAATATGCGTGAATATTATCTAAAAGCATTTGAACAGCCTTTTGTAGAAGGCGGAGCAAAGTCGATGATGACGGCTTATAATTCGATCAATGGAACGCCAGCTATTTTACATCCACTGGTGAATGAAGTGGTTAAAGGCGAATGGGGAATGGACGGATTTATCGTTAGCGATGCAGGCGATGTGATGGGTATCAAAAATGATCATCATTATTATGACTCTCATACCCCGGGTGTTGCCGAATCGGTCAAAGCAGGAATAGATAGTATTACTGATGATCCTGAATTATCCAAAACAGCTTTGCGTGAAGCTTTGGCGAATGGCCAGCTTACATTTGAAGATATCGATCAAGCATTATTTAACACATTCCGTGTTCGTTTTCTGCTTGGTGAATTCGATCCTGCGGAATTGAATCCGTATGCTCATATCGGCGAAGAAGCTATGATGACCGCAGAAGCCAAAGCATTATCCCTTGAAGCTTCACGCAAGTCGATCGTACTCCTCAAAAATGACAATCAGACATTACCATTATCCAAAACAGCCACTGGAAATGTAGCTGTGATCGGTGAACTGGGAAATGCAGTCTATCGTGATTGGTACTCTGGTACATTACCTTATGCCGTTACTGCACTTGAAGGTATTCAACAGAAAGTGAATAGCAAAGTATCATATCAAGATGGTAATGATCGAATTACTTTAACGTCGACAGCAACAGGAGTACCATTGTCGATCCAACCTGATCCTGTACAAGAGTCTGTAACAGCTTCAGTCACATCAGCTAATCCTAATGATATTCAATCGAACAAACCGATTACAGGTGTACTGAGTGCTGCTAGCGAGTCTACAACAGAGCAGACTGTATTCGAATTGTCTGATTGGGGATTCGGCAGTTATACGCTACGTGCGCCTAATCATAAATATTGGACAAGCAATGATGATCAAGGCATCGTGACAGCTTCTGCTGATGAAGCATATGGTTGGTTTGTAAAAGAAGTATTTGGGCTTCAGCCTCAAGCGAATGGAACGACAGCTATAACAACCTGGAATGGTAAAACTGTTTCGGTCAATCCGACTTCCGGACAATTAACGATCATAGACACACCGGAATCGCTAGACGAACATGCTTCTTTTGAAAAGACAATCGTTGAGAATGGATTAGAGCAAGCGATCGCAGCAGCCAAAGAATCAGAAACAGCTATCGTATTTGTCGGCAACAATCCATTGATTAATGGTAAAGAAGAGATTGATCGTCCAAGCTTAGAATTAGCGGCATCCCAACTCCACATGGTACAAGAAGTATACAAAGCGAATCCTAATACCGTAGTCGTAGTGGTGGGAAGTTATCCATTTGCGATGGAGTGGGTAGAAGAACATATTCCTGCGATTATCTATTTATCTCATGTAGGGCAAGAATTAGGAAATGCGGTAGCTGATGTATTATACGGAGATTATGCTCCAGCAGGTCGCCTGAATATGACATGGTATCGTTCAGAAGAACAACTGAGTGATATTCGAGATTATGATATTATCCGCACAGGTAGAACGTATCAGTATTTTGAAGGAGATGTATTGTATCCGTTCGGTCATGGGTTAACATATGCGACCTTCCAGTATAGTGATATTCAAGTGGTCTCGTCTGAATTAGAAGTGGACGAAGTGATCGAATTATCGGTACAGGTCAAAAATATCAGCGAGATGGATAGCGAAGAAGTGGTGCAATTGTATACACATGCTGATCATTCGCGTGTGAAGCGTCCAATCAAAACGTTGCAAGCCTTCCGCCGTATACATCTAGCAGCTGGAACATCACAGACCATGCATTTTACGATACCTGTGAAAGAACTATCATTCTGGGATGTAACACGTGATCTGTATTGTGTAGAAGCAGGTACGTATACATTGATGATCGGACGTTCTTCAGCAGATATTGCTCAGCAAATGAGTATCAAAGTCAATGGAGAAGTGATTCCTGCGCGTGATCTCACGTTTACTACACAAGCTGTGAATTACGATAACTATCATCATGTACAGCTGGGCGAATCCAAAGAAGGCGGAGCAGTCATCGAAGCGATCACAGATGAGGCATGGATACTTTTTCAAGATGTCGATTTTGGTACAGGTGTAGAACACGTTGAGGTTCGAATGGCGACGACCCAAGATCAAGCGAAGATAGAGATTGCATTGGATCAGGTAGATCAAGCAAGTGTAGGTGCTATTGTGCTTGCGAGTGCATCTGGAGAACAGCATTGGAGTACAGAGCAGACATCTATCACAGGTGTGACTGGAAAACATGATGTCTACCTCAAACTTTCAAAAGGTGTGCGCATCTCTACACTCCAATTCGGAGCATCCTCTGAATAATATTGTGAGCCATGATCTATACAAGTAGTTAACGTGGCATTTGATTAAATTGATAAATCGGTAGTTCAGCAACGACAACAAGTGCAATCACCACGACGACAATAATAACACCTGCAAAAATAAAGCGATCAGCCATAAGATCACCTCCACATGGTTAAGAAATAGACTAAACTTTATTGAACTTCATTACTCAGACGGATATCGTTCTTGATTATAAGACGAACGATATCCGTTATTTGTATCTTTTGGATCAACGTTGAATATAATAAGCCAGGATATAAAGGAAATAAATATGAGCAGGGTAGAATAGATAGAAGAAATATTTCATACTACGTCCTTTTTCACCGTTGTAGAGAGAAAGTGGAATGACAGCGAAGATCATTAACCATTGAAAATTAGTATCCAAATCTAGTAGAGAAGCACCGGATAGCAAGCCTATCATCAGCGAAAATAAAACGAAAAAAATTATTTGCCCGATACGATATTTGCGTAATACATAGAACATGACGCCAAGTAAAATAAAGAAGTACCCACCTTCAACCAATATAGGTATAGGTAATACATACATAATATAAAGACTCCATGACGAAATATGTTCTTGCGATAATAGACTAATCGCTACAAAACTCAAAAGAACAGGAATCATCATCAGTCCTATTGTACCTAGCATATTCCACCAGCGATGATGCCTGATACTTTGGATCAATCGATCAATCATCAGCATATAAAGCACCGCTAGAAATAACGTTCCAAAAATATTATTGATCAGCATATGGTCTGAAGGGAAAGTAGTTTGCAATCCTTGACTTACGATATTCATCCCGACAAATCCAATATACAAATGCAGTAAATACTTGAACCGATTACGCGTATAATGAAATCCTTCTGCACTTAAAAATAAAAAAATAGGCGCAACAATTCGACCTAGCCATGTAAACCACATTGGTATTCCATCGATATAGAAAAATTGATGCACATGATCAAAAACCATGAATAATATTCCCAGTAATTTAAGCTGAAAATGATTCAGTGTTATTCCTTTACGAAGTGTGAGCATAGACAATATCAGTCACCGTCCTTTAATAGATGACTCAAGCATAAAGGACAGACGTAGATCCAAACTATCGATTTACCTTAAACTTTCCTTACATACCGTTTAAGGTTCTGTTCGTATGTATAGAAGATATAGACATAAAAAAAGACGCTTCATCCGAAGCGTCCCATAATATAATCTTGAGTGGATTGTTGTGTTGGATTGGTGAAGATCGTATCCGTTTCTCCGTGTTCCATCAATTTACCTAAGTAGAAGTAAGCTGTATAATTCGATACTCGTGCTGCTTGTTGCATATTGTGAGTTACGATAACGATACGCAATTCATCTTTGAGTTCACTGATCAATTCTTCTACTTTACCTGTCGATACAGGATCAAGTGCAGAAGCCGGTTCATCCAATAACAAAATCTGTGGTGTAACCGATAATGCACGTGCGATACAAAGACGTTGTTGCTGTCCACCGGACAAAGAAAGCGCAGATTCTTTTAACCGATCTTTCACTTCATCCCATAGTGCAGCTTTGCGTAGGCTAGACTCTACGATTTCATCCAGTTGTTTACGGTTTTTGGTGCCATAATAACGTGGACCGAATGCAATATTTTCATAGATCGATTTGAAAAATGGGTTAGGACGTTGCCATACCATACCAATCCGTTGACGAAGCTTGATCACATCGGTAGAAGATGCGGTAAGATCAATCCCATCCATCCAGATATGTCCTGTTGTACGTGAACCTGCGATCTCATCATTCATTCGATTCAATGAACGAAGAAATGTAGATTTACCACAACCTGAAGGGCCGATCAGTGCAGTTACACTTTGTGCCGGGAACGACATGCTTATATTTTTAACGGCTTGATACTCGCCATAATAGATACTTAAATCTTCTGTACTAAAAGGTAATGCCATTGAGAAATTCCTCCTTTAATTCACCCTACAAACCAGATCACATATTAACTCATTCGTCTTGAAGCTGTCATATAACGATAAAGAGTACGTCCCAAGAAACGTGCTAACAGATTGAAGATTAACACCATGATTACAAGTACAGCTGAAGCACCTGCTGCGATCTGTGTAGCATCTGGAGCAATACCTTCACTGTTTACTTTCCAAATATATACCGCTAATGTCTCAGCTGGACGAAGAGGGTTAATTGGCGAACGTGGGCTAAATGGGTTCCAGTTCGTAAAGTCTAGTGGTGGAGTACTCATCCCTGCTGTGAAAAGCAAAGCTGCTGCTTCACCAAATACACGACCTGACGCTAAAATCGTACCTGTAATAAGAGACGGAATCGCTACAGGCAACATAATCGAAGTGATGATTTTCCACTTGGACAGACCCAGTGCAAGCCCTGCTTCTTTTTGCTCTTTCGGTACACCTGCAAAAGCTTGCTCCGTAATCCGTACCATCAACGGTAAATTAAAGATCGTTAGTGCAAGTGCACCGGATAGTAAAGAGAAACCAAGATTGAA
Organism: Paenibacillus sp. PK4536; assembly: GCF_028594455.2. Classification (NCBI taxonomy): domain Bacteria; kingdom Bacillati; phylum Bacillota; class Bacilli; order Caryophanales; family Paenibacillaceae; genus Paenibacillus; species Paenibacillus sp. PK4536. The sequence continues at coordinate 716,639 of NZ_CP126313.1, read as the reverse complement.
TGTATTTACAAGTAATAATAATCCGAACAAACCGATAACGATCGAAGGGAATGAAGACAACACTTCAACCACTAGACGGATAAAGTTAGTTAGTTTACCCGGCTTTGCATATTCAGACATGTAAATACCTGCTCCAAGACCTAAAGGAACGGTAATTAGCATCGTTAAGAATAATAGGAATAATGAGTTAAATAATTGAGGCCCTATTCCGCCGCCAGCACGCATCGTCTGTGGAACAGAGGTTAAGAAGTTCCAACTGATATGCCCTAGACCACGGAATAAAATAAAACCAAGTAATCCAAGAAGAATCGCTACAATCGCCATAGCAAAAGTAACGATGAGCACAGTAGCCAGTTTATCTGTAGCTTTCGCGCGTTTTCTAGCTTTTTGATTGACTTTTACTGTGCTCATAACCGGTTTCTCCTTTCAAGTAGACGAATAATCAAGACGAAGACAAATGTCATCAACATCAAGACAAGCGCCATACTCCACAACGCATTATTTTGAATCGATCCCATCGCTGTGTTACCCATACCCAGTGTAATTACGCTGGTTAGAGTTGAAGCAGATTCCAGTAAGGATGTAGGGATATGTGGTGAGTTACCGATAACCATCTGTACAGCCAAAGCTTCACCAAAAGCGCGAGCCATACCCAGTACAATACCAGTTAACAATGCAGGCATAACCGTTGGTAAAACAACACGGTAAATCGTTTGCCAGCGTGTAGCACCTAGTGCATAAGAAGCTTCACGTAATCCGCGTGGCAGAGAAGCGAGAGCATCCGCAGCAACACTCGTAATGGTTGGCAAAATCATAATCGACAATACCAGTGCTCCTGCGCCAATCCCAATTCCTTGCCCGCCTACATGTTCACGTAGAAACGGGACAATAACACTTAAACCGATAAATCCGTATACAACTGAAGGAATACCTGATAACAATTCGATCGCTGGCTGAAGGATACGTTTCCCAAAGCTAGGCACAATCTCTGTCATAAATAAAGCTGCCGAGATACTCAGTGGACTAGCGATCAATGCCGCTAACAGAGTAACCATAAATGAACCTGTAATAAACGGTAATGCTCCAAAAGAAGGAGTGTCTGCTTGAGGATTCCAATTCGTACCCAAGAAGAACTCTTTAAGACTTACGCCGTTGACTGCAAAGGTAGCCACACCTTTAGATGTTACAAAATAAACAATAGATATAATAACAGCAATCAGAAATACGACACAGATAGACGTGTAGATTCTACCGATCCAGTCTTCTACGCGATGCTTTTCCATAGGCCAGGCGCGCCTCCGTGCTTCTCTTGGAGTTGTGTTGGATTGCTCCATACGTTAAAACCTCTTTTCTTAAACTTAAATGGTAATGATTAGAAAATTTTGTGCTATATTAAACGTGAAAAGAGAGGCGGATAGTCCGCCTCTTCCAGCTATTGCCTTGGAAACGTAAGTTTCCTCTTTTCACAGAATGTTTCATTCATTACTTCGTGATCTTACCTTCAACATCACGTTTTACTTGCATACCAGAGATAGAGATATATCCAAGGTCTTTAACATCACCGTTTTGTACTTCGTCAGTCAACATGTAATCAAGCAAAGCTTTAGTTGCTGCATCAGGCTCGCCTTTTGTATACATGTGCTCGTAAGCCCAGACAGGATATTTACCACTTTCAACATTTTCAACACTAGCATCTACGCCATCATATTGAATAGCTTTAAGGCTATCATCAAGGTAAGAAAGAGCTAGGTAACCAATTGCACCAGGTGTTTCAGTTACTAATTTCTTAACTGTACCTGAAGAATCTTCTTGAATCGAACCCGCTAAATCTTCTACTTTTTGACCCAAAGCAAATTTCTCATAAGTTGCACGAGTACCGGAGCTACTTGGACGGTTAACGATAACGATCGCTTGATCTTTACCACCAACATCTTTCCAGTTTTTCACTTTACCTGTGAAGATATCAACCAATTGTTGTTTTGTTAAGTTCGTTACACCAGCTGCTTCGTTAGCTACTGTTGCAATCGCTACAACTGCTACTTGGTGATCAACCAATTCTTTTGCTTTATCAGCATCTAATTTTTCTTCTGCAAATACATCAGAGTTACCAATGTTTGCTTGACCTTCGGATACTTGAGTTAAACCTGTACCACTACCGCCACCTTGTACTTGAACGGAGACGTTAGCATATTTTGAATCTGCCATGAATTTCTGAGCGACTTGATCAACCAATGGTTGCAATGCAGTCGATCCTACAGCAAGCACGGACCCGCTAAGTTCTGTACCTGTGGAAGCTTCTCCTGTAGTACCAGTTGTTGACCCTGACCCTGTAGTACCTGTGTTAGAACCACAAGCAGCAAGCACAAGAATCATCGTCAGTGTAAATAATAAAATTGGCAGTTTTCTAGACATCGTTTAAATCTCCTCCCCCTAATTAAAGGACCATACGTTTATGTTTTTTTTGACTACTCACTTATTGTAGGGTGGCAATGTTAGGTGTAAGTCCGAGTTTTGTAAACTCTGTATTAAAATTATAATGAATAATGTATTCCATACTTCGATCATGTTTGAAATGTTTTGCAATTATAATCAGCAGAGTCGAGAGAATAGAGCAAAGTCAGGAGAGTCGAGATGAATATTTGGAAATTTTCAGCGCTGATTGTGTTAACCACTTTTTTGATGGGTTCTTCATTTGCAGTCGGAAAAATAGGGCTACATTACGCTTCACCGTTTTTTTTGGCGGGTTTACGGTTTGTATTAGCAGGAATCATTATGGTAGTGATTGTGCTGGTATTGCGAAGACCTCATCCTCAAAGCCTTACGATTTGGCTGAAAATGGGGCTGATTGGTGCTTTGCAGACAGCAGGGGTAATGGGTTGTGTATTTATAAGTCTACGCACAATTACTGCGGGTGAGTCGTCGATCTTAACATTTACCAATCCATTATTAGTCGTTGTACTGGGTACGATCTTTATGGGTATGCGGTACAAATGGTATCAGTGGATCGGTGTTGTATTGGGCGTGATCGGTGTGAGCATTACTGTTGGAGCGCAGATTGAATGGAAAATAGGCATTGTATTCGGGTTGTGTTCAGCCGTATTCTGGGCGATGGCTACTTTGCTGGTGAAAAAGTGGGGAATGTTGTTTGATACATGGGTATTGTCTGCGTATCAGATGTTATGCGGAGGCATTATTTTACTACTACTGAGTCTACTATTAGAAGATCCTGTTTTTGTCTGGAATAAAGAGTCGATCTTGATCTTGCTATGGTTAAGTATTTTTTCTTCGATTGTTCAGTTTGCAGTCTGGTATTATGTCCTTCAACATGGCGATCCCGGTAAAACGAGTTCTTTTTTGTTTTTAGCTCCTTTTTTCGGCGTATTATCTGGCTGGTTATTGCTAGGAGAGACGTTGTATCTTTCCAGTATTGTGGGAGGATTATTTATTATAGTAGGCATTTATCTGGTGAATCGGCAATTTCAATCTAAAAAGAGATCAGCAAAGCTTATAAAATAGACGTTATCTATAGATCAGACTGTACGTTTTTTTGGATAGAAGTCGTGTAGGATAAGCATTTCTAACGCAAACGTACAGTAGTATATCTATGATTTACAGATCAAATACACTTTTAAAACCTTGAGCACCCTGCTCTGTAACTTGAACAGCACGAATAGAAGGAACACGTACAATCCATCCAAGATCAAACAGTTGATGCATCAGTCCTTGTCCCAGAGCGCCTGCTAAATGATGTCGGCGTTCGCTCCAATCCAGACAGGCATGAGAAAAAGCACGTCGTTTGCGCTTGAGCATATACAAATCGAGACCGAAATGTGCAAAAAAGACTTCACCTTTAGCGGTAACGATAAATTCAGTCTCGCCTGTAGTGATATATTGATTCGCAAGCATTGCATCGGTCAGATCTACACCTAATTTGCCAGCTAGATGATCATAACAAGTACGGGCTTCACGTAACGATTGCACTTGACTGGATTGACGCAGCGAACGGACTTCTGGCGGAGAAGATAGGGTTAGAAAGGACTCCAAAATAGAAGCAATATCCTGATTCGCTAACTGATAATACCGATGCCGTCCATGCTTTTCAAAAGTAATCAGTCGTCCTTCAATTAATTTGGATAAATGAAAACTAGCCGTCTGTGGCGTAATACCAGTCATCAATGCCAGTTCACTTGCTGTATGAAAACGTCCATCCATCAGACTGGTCAGTATCGTTGCTCGTGAAGGTTCTGCTAACAAAGAAGCGACTTCAGCGATATTGGGATTAATACTCATAACATCTTCCTTTCCGTATCAAAAAGGCAAAAAGAAGCGAATGTGCTAATGCTTCTTTTTGCCTTTTTTTATGCCTAAAGGTCTTCTTTAGTTCTTTCAGCTAACTTGGTAATAACCTCAATATCTTGATCTGTTAGTTGTTCAAAAAAATGTTTGCGTATCGCTTTGAAGAGAAAAGGACGCGCATTATCCAGTGCTAATTTGCCTTCAGATGTAATCTCAACTTGAACACCACGATCGGTATCAAGCGGATTTCGTACCACTAACTCACGTTTTTCCATACGTTTTAGATGATGAGACAACCGACTTTTATCCCAATCCATAGAATCGGCGAGTTCTTGTTGACGAAGTTTGCCTTCTCCCAAAAGAATCAATCGATCCAGTATTCCAAAGTCACTTTCTGATAGCCCGGTGTGATCCGACATTTCTTTAACGACACGTCCGAAAATGGTATGAAAAGTACCTTTCCACATATGCCATATTTTCATTTCTTCTTGATTGATCTCGTGATTATCCATAAAAGTATAATAACATGGTTGACACGTCAACTTCAACGTGTTAAATTGTATTCAGGTTGACACGTCAACCTATAAAAATACATTTATCAGTACAAAGGAGATCCTCATGAATAATAAACAGGTTGCTTTGGTGAGTGGAGCGAATAAAGGAATTGGTCTTCAAATTGCAAAAGATCTGGTGGCTAAAGGGTTTACGGTACTGGTCGGTTCACGTCAGTTGGAGAATGGTGAAACAGCTGCAAATAGCATAGGGAAGGATGCTCATGCGCTACAATTGGATGTAACAGATGCTAATTCCGTTACAGCCGCTGCCGAGCATATCCAGCGTGAATATGGTCGTCTTGATGTGTTGATTAACAATGCAGGTATCTCCCACCCAGGCAAAGCAGATGGGGCTTTTCCAGCAAGCGTGCAATCCGGTCTGTTGACGGTAGCACCGATTGAAGATATTCGGGTGGTATTTGAAACGAATGTATTCGGTGTGATTGCTCTGACGCAAGCGATGTTGCCACTTCTACATCAAGCGCCAGCAGGACGAATTGTGAATATCGGTAGCTCTGGCGGATCGCTAACATGGAATTCCAATCCAGATAATCCGCATCGAGCCATGTTCGGCACGTATTCTGCTTCCAAATCAGCACTTCATGCGATCACCCTTGCTTTTGCTTTCGCTTTGGAATCGACTCCGATTAAAGTGAATATTGCTTGTCCTGGATTTACCTCAACAGCACTGAATAACTTTGCAGGTACACGTAGTGTAGAAGAAGGCGCTCGTGAAGCTGTTCGTCTTGCGCTTATTGGAGCAGATGGTCCCACAGGAACATTTTCAGATGAGAATGGTGTAGTAGCCTGGTAAATAGTCTAGGAATATTATTTCAATCGTTCATTAGATGAGGAGAATAAGATTATGCATGTTTTTGTCACAGGAGCTACAGGATATATCGGTTCTGCTGTTGTTCGTGAGCTTATTGCTGCTGGTCATACGGTCGTCGGTCTAGCTCGCTCAGATCGGAGTGCTCAATTATTAAAAGAAGCTGGTGCTGAAGCGTATCAGGGAGATATTGATCAGGCAGATCGTCTACAACAAGGAGTGGCTAGTGCAGACGGCGTCATTCATTTAGCGTTTAAACATGATTTTTCAGATTTTGAAGGTGCTCTTGCAACAGATCTACAAGTGATTGAAGCGATAGGAGCGGTACTTGAAGGCTCTGGCAAGCCATTTGTGACTACAGCTCATTTTAACGGAATTGCTTCTGAAAATGTCGCTTTATCATTAGCGAAACGTGGAGTGCGCACATCGATTATCGAACTTTGCCCTTCTGTTCATGGTGAAGGAGATACTGGCTTTATACCACAGCTTATTGAGATTGCTAGAACCAAAGGGGTTTCAGCCTATATCGCAGAAGGCAATAATCGTTGGCCTGCTGTACACAGACTGGATGCAGCTCATTTATACCGGCTTGCTTTAGAACAGGCTGAAGCAGGTTCGCGGTTAGATGGGGTAGGCGACGAAGGAATAGCTTTTCGAGAGATAGCCACTATAATTGGCAAACATTTGGATTTGCCTGTAGTGAGTATTGCACAGGAAGAAGCACAAGATCACTTTGGTTTTCTTGGAGCGCTTGCGGGTTTGGATATTCCTCGCTCTAGTCAATCCACTCAAGCAATCTTAGGATGGCAACCGACACATCCTTCATTACTTGAAGATCTAGAACAAGGACATTACTTTACATCATAAAATAGGTAACCTGTATATACGATAAAACCCTCTTTGATAATCAAAAAAGCCCTTCTATTTAACATAGAGGGGCTTTTTGGTATTGAAATGTATAAATTGCAATTAGCTTGTATGTGAGTTTTTGAAGCCTTGAATTTCGCCTTTAACTTCTTGAGTTGCAGATTGAGCTTCATCTTTCAAATCTTTAACACCATCTAAAGATTCTTTAACCATACCCACAACTTCTTGACCTTTTTCAGCAAGAACATGTCCACGTTCGTTCAACATTGGAGCGTTCTCAACAACAAGATCAGTCAATTCTGCTACACGAGTACGAATTTTTTCACCTTGTGGAGTAGAGAATAGAAGTGCTGTTCCTGCACCAATTAATGCCCCAGCAATTGCACCTGTAATAATTGATTTTGTAGATTCGTTATCCATAATTGTCGACCCCTTATCTTAGCAATTTAGTATTTACTGTATTATTACCCAGTCAGAAGAATATTACACTCATTCTTCAGAATAATTCATAGAAATAAGATCATAATAAATAATACTTGCAAATACATAGATATCTATGTAATATAAAATTATGTTAAATTACAACGCATGTGCAATCATTTCTAAAATTCGCGACGACGTTAACAAGCTGATTATCACAGAGTTAGCAAAGAACAATATTACAGATGTTGTTCCTTCTCATGGAGATATCCTTTGCTTTTTGTACAGTGAAAAAGGTAGCTTATCTGTTAACACGCTAGCACAGAAAGTGCATCGTACTCAACCAACCGTTACCGTACTGGTCAACAAACTTGAGAAGTTAGGTTATGTAAAGCGTCTCAAAGATGATCAAGATCAGCGCATAACGATGGTTCATTTAACAGATAAAGGATGGGAATTAGAGCCTATCTTCAATCAAGTATCTGAAGCTATCAATCATAAAGTCTATGGTCGTCTCAGTGAACAGGAACAAGAACAATTTGAGTATTTATTAGAACGCGTGTACTCAGGGCTTTGAGATGGTGAGAGCCTTTTTTTATAAAAATATATAGATATCTATCTAATAAGGAGAATGTCATTCATGAAACATTTAATCGTATTTGCTCATCCCCATCAAGAAGGTACTAATCAAGCTATTTTGAAAAGAATGGTACACACCTTAGAAACGCAAGGGCATGAAGTAGTTGTTCGTGATCTATATGCACTCAATTTCCAACCAGTATTAACAGAAGCAGACACAGAAGCGATGAAAGTTGGTAATACACCAGCAGATATCAAAACTGAGCAAGAATACATTACTGCGGCTGACGCAATTACCTTTATTTATCCGATCTGGTGGACAGGTCTTCCTGCTATTTTGAAAGGCTATGTAGATCGTGTATTTGCTTACGGATTTGCTTATGGTTATGGAGAAACAGGAATTGCACAATTGCTTACTGGTAAAAAAGGGCTTATTATCAATACGCATGGTCAGACGAATGAAATCTATGATCAAGTGGGTATGACCGATGGTCTCAAAATCACATCGACAACAGGAATCTTTGGATTCGTAGGCATTGAAAGTGTAGGGCATTTGATCTTCGGTAGTGCGCCTTATGCGGATGAAGCTCAATTGGAAAATGTATTGCGTCAGGTCGAAGAAACAGTAACGACTGCGTTTAATTCATAAAATGCTTCTTATACTATAGTAGGAAAAAACAAAAAACGAGCTCCTGATGCAACAGGATGCTCGTTTTTTGTCTTTTATGATGGGATTACAATTTAAAAATAGAATCGTTATTCGGTTTGTTCGGATTATCTTCGAAATTATGATTCATTTTATCTTTCAAATACATACCATAGATATGCACGATCCCAATCTTCACAACCATATACAATGGAATAACAAGCAACATTCCCAGAATACCACCCATGTCTCCACCTACTAATAAGAGCACAACAATCGTAAACGGATGAATATCCAACTGCTTCCCGAAAATAATCGGCTCAAGCAAGTTATTTTGTATCATTTGCGCAATAATCACGATCACGATTGCCCAGATTCCCATAGCAGGGGATTCGATCAAACCCACAATCGCTACCGGAACAGCAGACAAAATGGCACCGATATAAGGAATAAAGTTTAAGAAGAAAGCTAAAAATACAAGTAATAATGAATATGGTAGATCAATAATCAAGAAACCAATATACAGAAGCACACATAGTGCCAAGTTAACCAGTACTCGACCTGCAATAAAGCTACTTAGTGAATCATCCATTTCATCCAACATCGCTTTTCCATCTTCTTTATGACCAGCTGGAAAAAGTTTGAGCAATTGAGGTGACAACCGTTTGTCATCTTTAAGCAAGTAGTACAACATAATAGGCACGGTAGCCACAACAAGTACAAAGTTAGAAATAAAGGAGAACATACTTGAAATATGAACCGATAACCAATCAAAGATCGTATTCAAATATTCTGTTAATTTAGCAATCAACTCTTGATTGTTTTCAGCAGGGATATATTGCTGAATCGTTGGATTCTGTTGTAATAGCTGGATCTGCGTAATAATACTTTGTGTAAATCTAGGCGCATTTTCGATAAAACTTGAGACCTGATCTCGTAATGTCGGCCAGCCGATAATAGAAAAGATGGCTAAAACGATAATAACCGCCAGATACATCAATAAAATAGATAAAGAACGTTTTAACTTCTTTTTTTCTAAATAATTAACGAGTGGACGTAGTGGATAGTATAGAAAAGCTGTGATCAACAGTGGAACGATGGTGAGGCTAATTAACGAAGCGATTGGGGTAAAAATAAAGTCAACCAGTGTTCCTAAATAGACAATCAAGAGCATAAGCGCAACCCCGGCACCTATACGGAAAAAGCGTCTTTGTAGCATAGATAAATCCTCCTTCAGAATCTTAAATGGCCAATATGTAGAATCTTTGTATATTCCCTATACACTCATACGTAAAAAGTAATGAGTTGGATGCATCAATGGAAGCTTTATGAAAGTTCTCATTTGGGTCTATCTTACTATATAAACCGCAATATGCTTGCTTAATCTCTGGAGAAAGGTAAAATAAAAAAGCAATCATTTGTAAGCGTTATTAATAACTACATATCCAAGGAGGCATATCTACAATGACAATGAATTATCGCAGATTAGGTGGTAGTGGCTTGAAAGTAAGTGAAATTAGCCTGGGCAGTTGGCTCACTTACGGAGGATATGTGGAAAAAGAAAATGCGGTTCAATCGATTCGTGAAGCTTATGATTTAGGGATTAACTTTTTTGATACTGCAAATGTCTATGAGCGTGGAGAAGCTGAAAAAGTGGTAGGTGCTACACTTAAAGACTATCCTCGTGAATCGTATGTACTGGCAACCAAAGTATTTGGCGATATGGGCGATGGACCGAACGACAAAGGGCTATCCCGCAAACATATTACCGAACAATGTCATGCCAGTCTTAAACGTCTAGGGCATGATTATATTGATCTTTATTATTGCCACCGCTTTTCCCCAGAGACACCGATCGAAGAAACATTACGTGCACTCGATGATCTTGTTCGTCAGGGCAAAGTATTATATGTAGGTGTCAGTCAGTGGACAGCTGCTCAGATGCAAGCGGCGGTGGGTGTAGCAGATCGTTATTTGCTAGATCGTATTGTTGTCAATCAACCAGTCTATAATATGTTTAACCGTTATATAGAAGAAGAAGTCATTCCACTTGGTGAGAAATACGGTATCGGACAAGTCGTCTATTCACCGCTTGCCCAAGGATTATTGACAGGTAAATATACATCCAAAACCGATATTCCATCCGATAGCCGTGCCGCTAAACTCAAATGGGATGATGACCGCTTTAGCGACGAAAAACTATCTCAAATCGGACAATTGCAAAAAATCGCTGATGAAGCAGGGATACCTTTAACTCATCTAGCACTAGCATGGATCTTGCGTCAAAAAAATGTATCCAGCGCACTCGTTGGAGCCAGTCGTCCTGAACAAGTCAAACAAAACGCCAGCGCATCCGGCATCCAACTTACATCCGACGTCATCGAAGCCATCGAAAAAGTATTAACCGTCTAAAATAAACTCAATCTATAACCCTTTGAAGCCTTCCGCGTTATGGAAGGCTTTTTAGTTTAACTATATACATAACCCTCAATGTCCTAATTTCAAATATCTTAATATCAAATAATTCCCAAATCGTCACCGATAATATAAGTAAGAGGTAAGAGGTAAGAGGTAAGAGGTAAGAGGTAAGAGGTAAGAGCCAAGAGGTAGCAAAATTAATTAACCAACATCATATTTACCCTGCTCCCCTCCCACCCAAGATTTCAGGTTTTGCCCTACACTCATTTCAATACCCAACGTGATATCCCACGCCAGCGGAGGCAATCATTATTGTGAAAGAGCGGAGCGTTCGCCTTTAGAACGTAATCCCCACCGCAAAGCGGTACATCAAGGGATTCCGTTCTACCAGCGACGACAAGAATAACGATTGCCGTAGCGTCACTTACCTAATACCGTCTAAATGCACCTCTTTAAGCCTCAAATCCGCCCAATTTATGATAATGATTCTCAGAATTGTCTGCAAAACTATTGACCATAATTTTAAATGGATTTATACTTATTCTAAAATCAAATTAAGGGAATGATCCAAATGAAAACAATCAACTTGACGACACAGCGCAAAGCTGTATATGAAATCGTCTGCGAAGCTGCGGATCACCCGACTGCTGCTGATGTTATGAATCGGTTAGTAGAGCGTGGTCATAATTTTGCATATGGGACGGTATATAACTCTTTAAGATATTTATCAGATAAAGATTTGATTCGCGAATTAAAATTAGGTGAAGCCGCAAGTCGTTATGATGGCAAAATGGATGATCACCAACACATCGTATGTGAAAACTGTGGAGCTGTAGATGAAGTGATGACAGACGCACCTGTAGAATGGTATGCAGCCGTAGCCGAAGAAACAGGATATGATGTACACCATGCTCATGTCGTATTTAGAGGAGTGTGCACAGAATGTCGAAACAAATCACGAAAATAATTGATAATGATTATCATTTAGGAACAACAGATACATTAATGAACTGGTCTGTAGCTGAACGTAATATGCGTAATGCAGCCGATCTTATCGCACATTCTTGCCCGATTACAAGACGAGTGGTTATTATCAGTCCAGCACCAAGCCGCGTACATGAATTAACACGTACACTATCAGATAGTTGTTTTGATGTTATGGTTTTTCACCGTTGGGAAAGTAATGGTGCAGGCGCAATCAGTGCTGATTTGTTTATATTTGATCTGATTTCTTCATCAGGTGCTCAAGATATTGAGTCTGCTAAGTTACAGTTTAGTGAGAAAAATTCTCATTTACCAACATTGTTCCTTGTGCGTGAAGATATGTTAACGACGGATCTGAACGAATGGGCAGAAGAAGAATTGTTAGTCTGGCCTGCACGTCCGCAAGAAGGACTGTATCATGTAGAACGTGTGATTCGTGCTGGAAGCAATCGCCCTGCGGCACCTGCAACAGGAGATACCGAACATCGCACTGTTTTCAAAGACCTATGGATCGATCGCAAAAAAATGACCGTTCATCGTGCACAACAGCGTATTGAACTCACCAAAACAGAGTATGATCTATTACTTATGCTGATCGAAAGCGAAGGCGGCGTATTGTCTCGTGAAGATTTGATGAGCGAAATTTGGGGCACTCAATTTTTTGGCGGTAGTAATGTTGTTGATGTTCATGTAAAAAGTCTACGTAAAAAAATCGGTGATAATGCTTCTGCACCGCAATATGTAGAAACTGTGCGTGGCGTAGGTTATCGATTGGCAGATTAAGGGAGCTCTTCATCATTTCTTCATCGAAGGCTCATAGGTAACTCATGAATGGTGGTAAGGGTAGATGTTAGAATGAATCTAATCTTTTGGAATGAGTCTAATTATAAATTAGATTGATGACCATTTATGATGAGAGGATGATTTCTAACAATGACAAACAACGACCACCGTCTAACGACCAACCAGGGTGCACCTGTAGGGGACAATCAGAATTCCCGTACCGCAGGTCGTCGAGGACCTACTTTACTAGAAGATTATCATTTGCTAGAAAAAATCGCTCACTTTGACCGTGAACGTATTCCAGAACGTGTTGTTCATGCTCGTGGAGCAGGCGCTCATGGAGTGTTCCGTGTCGATCAAAGTATGAAGGAATACACCAAAGCTGAATTTTTACAAGAAGTAGGCACAGAAACACCTGTTTTTGTACGCTTTTCAACAGTTATTCATGGTGTAGGTTCACCCGAAACAGCACGCGATCCGCGCGGATTTGCTGTTAAATTTTATACCAAAGAAGGCAACTACGATATCGTAGGTAACCATTTGCCTGTATTCTTTATCCGTGATGCAATGAAATTCCCGGATATGGTTCACTCACTCAAGCCTGATCCGCAGACCAATCTACAAACACCGGCACGTTATTGGGACTTTATGACACTTACGCCTGAATCGACGCATATGATGACATGGTTATTTTCAGATCATGGTACACCAGCGAATTATCGTGAAATGGATGGATTCAGTGTTCATGCGTTCAAATGGATTAATGCTGAGGGTAAAGTGACTTATATTAAATACAAATGGGAAACAGCCCAAGGTGTACGTACTTTCACGGCTGACGATGCTGAAAAGCAACAAGGTAAAGACTTCAATCATGCCACCCGTGATCTGTTTGAACATATTGAAAAAGGCGAGTTCCCGGAATGGACATTGAAAGTCCAATTTATTGAGCCCAAAGATATCGATAATTATGCTTTTGATCCGCTAGATCCAACGAAAGTATGGCCTGAAGATCAATTTCCTTTGCATACGGTCGGAACGATGACACTCAATCGCAATCCAGATAACTTTTTCGCTGAAGTCGAGCAATCTGCTTTTTCACCAAGTGCTTTGGTTCCAGGGATTGAGCCTTCTGAAGATAAATTACTTCAAGGTCGTCTGTTCTCTTATCCAGATACACAACGTCACCGTCTAGGAACCAATTATCTTCAAATTCCAATTAACTGTCCGTATGCACCTGTTCGTAATCAACAACGAGATGGATTGATGAATATCAAGCAAGATACATCTACGTATAATTACGAGCCTAACAGCTATACCGATGGCCCTACAGAAGATCCGCATTACCGTGATTCTGAAGTAGAATTGGAACAAGGACATGTGACCCGTCAGAAAATTGCCAAAACCGATGATTTTGCTCAAGCAGGAGATCAATATCGTTCATATACTGCTCAAGAAAAAGAGAATTTATTGCAAAATTTGGTTAATGATTTAAAAGAGGTTAAAAAAGATACTCAATTGCTGGCAATCTGTAACTTTATCCGTGCTGACCGTGAATATGGTATGCGTCTAGCACAAGGATTAGGCATTGATATCAGTGAATTTATGGGGCAAATGAGATCGTAATCATCACTTACAACAGATGACAAATGATTGACTTGAGATATTCAGCGTTCCGCTTTATATTAAAGGGGTATCGTTAGTTGAAATGAAGCAGAACGCTTTTATATATAAGCTGTGAATAGAGACCTTAATCGTTCTCAAAAAAAGATAGCTTAGTAGGATAAGGTCACTATTGACCGCAGTTATGACGAAGGAGCGCTACAAATTCATGTGTGCGCTCCTTTGTATACTCTAAAAAAGGGGTGATGAAAGGCAAAAGGGGTCTGTTCGTATGAATACAGTGTAGGAAGATCAACAGATGGGTGCTTACTATTCCAGAAGATTGAAGGAGATGTGAGTCATGAGAAAATCATGGAGCGTTGGCATGATAGGTGTGTTGTTCATCTTTGTTGTCGGAACGTCCAGTTCGTTCGTTGCACCTGCATTTGCTGCCACTGAAAATGGATCTTATACTGTTGTGACTCCTGATATTCTAACCAAGCGACCAACCACAGACATTTTACCTGCTGATTTCCCAATTCCCGATGATGCCGTGATCGATACGTCCCAACAAACGTATATTGAAGGACAACATAGTATTTTGCTTGTTTTTCATACAAAAAGCAGTATGGAGACCCTTGCCAAAACGTATGATGAATACTTCCGTATTGTGAATATGGATCAAGCGATTCAGACGTTAAATGAACAACAATTGAGTGTACAAGGAACAGAACCGGTTACAGCTCAACAATGGTCATTAACTGGTGCACCTACTGCCTCCAAAGATACAGTAGAAGTAACAGTGAAAGTGATGAAACATCAATAAAGATAGATGATCAATCGAAATGAAAACGATAGGAATGAATACAATCAAATGAATAGTATAAATAACAAAAAGATGTAACTTCCTTTTTGAGCGAAGTCACATCTTTTTGTTGTATAAGCGTATATTGATTTGAAATACTTAAAATACGTATCTACTTATTTCTCTGACCAGCTTACTGTCAATTCTACAACATCTTTGCCTGTTTTAGCGCCGCCAATAATCGACCAGACTTGTTTAGTTTTAGGATCGGTTCCTTGAATGATAAGGTTTTTCTCATCAATTGTGGATGTTGCATCAGTAAGAGATTTGGCATCAAAATATTGTTTGTACGTTTGAGACAGAGTCTCCATGCTTCCTTTAGTAGTAAAGATAAGTAAAACCGATTTTTTACCTTTGTTTTCTTCTTGATGAGATGTGGAGATGACTGCATCATCGGGAATCGGGAAGTCTGTCGGTAAGTAAGTAGGACGTTTTTCTACACTATCTGCTGCAATCGGTCCTTTTTCTGTCAGTGATCCTGAATTGGTTGCAGTATCATTACTTTCCGTCGCAGGCTCGGTTGCTTCAGTGGAAGAATCAGTCGTCGAAGCAGGTTCAGTGGTCATATCTGAAGATTCTGTATCTGTTGTCCCAGGTGTTGCCGGTTCTGTATTCGTCGTATCGGTTGTATTATTCGTTTCCGGAGTGCTCTCAGTTGAAGGATTAGCGGGTGCAGATGCGTTACTACAAGCACTTACGATGACGACAAGTAACATTCCAGTCAAGAATAGACTCCATATTTTTTTCATTCATCATGCCCTCATTTCTAAATAGATTATAGATCTACTCGCTTGTGGCTATACAGCTATTGCTTGTTATTCCAGTTCAATTATAACATGACCTTTACATAAAGAGTATTTATGACAGTGGCTTATCAGAAGGGCTATAGATAAGATCATGATTTCCAAAAAAATAGCTTCGCAAAACGATATTAATCTGGTATTATTTGTATAATGTATCCTTATATAGAGGAAATGCAGAAAAAAGAATCAATTCTACTCTAAAAGGTAGACGTTTGACGCGTGCTACAGAGATACACTACTATATGTAGTGAGGTGGCATAAGGATATGAAAATACAAAATTTTAAAGTAGGCGCAACAGGAATGGATCGCTTTTTCGGTCCACTGGAAGCTCAAGTCATGAATATTCTATGGGATATGGATCACCCCATGACGATTAAAGAAGTTCTAGCTTCACTTCAGACAACCAAAACACTTAGTTTTAATACCATTATGACGGTGATGAACCGCTTGGTTGAAAAAGGAGCTTTAACGAAAACGGGAGAAAGTCGAAGTTTTCATTATGAGCCTTCTGAAAGTCGAGAGCAATTTTTAAACAATCAGTCCAGGGAATTGACGCATGAATTGATGGAAGAATTCGGGTCACTCGCCGTAAATCATATGGTAGATGTGCTGGAGGAAGTAGATCCTCAACTTATTCGCGCCTTGGAGGATAAAATCAAACAATGGAAAAAAGAAACGTAAATCACTGGCAACGTCGTTCAAGAAGATTGCTTCATACCGGGCTATTGCTATCTTTATTTACGATAGGGCTTATGTTTATTTATGCGCTCCATGCGATATTTGGCTGGAATATTCCTTTTGATCTGCTACGTATCTGTAACCGTTGGATGGAAGCTCAAGGTTGGTTTTCAGTAGCGCATGTACTCAGAGGTCTTGTTCTTTGTACATTTGTCTTATATATCGGCTACGGGTTAGATCAATGGCTAGGATCGCACCGAGCATATCGTTATTTTCAGTCGCTACAAGATGAAGAACAGTCAGCACGATATAATGGAGTCTACAGCCCTGCGAACAAATTATTTGTGATTATTCACTGTCCGCAACCATTGGCGTTAACAATGGGTATTTTTCGGCGACGTATTATTTTATCAGATGGATTACTTCGCATGTTGGATCAACAAGAGCAACAAGCTGTTGCGCATCATGAGCTATTTCACTACCGACATCGTGATCCATTAACGACTTTTTTGTTGGGGCAGTTTGCTGTTGCATTATGGTTTTTGCCTGTATTGAGAAAGATTACGTTACATTATAAAATATCGCGTGAAATTCTAGCAGATAGTTATGCTGTTCATCATTTGGGTACACCTGTTGGCTTAGGCGGTGCATTATTAAAGCTTGTTCACCGTCAGCAATACCATTCCCCTCAACCTTTTCGGATGATCTATTCTTCTTTTGCCGAGACATCACTCAATTACCGAATTCATCGTATTGTTGAACCTGATCAAGAGAAATCTTTGCGTTTGCCAATAGGAACTGTGCTATTTTCTGTGGTTATATTGATATCACTCAGTATTTTGTTATTGTGGTCACTTCTATAATGATTGTATAAGTGGCTATTTTTATAGTAATACACTACGCCATGTAGTGAAGATTTTACTCATACTAAGGAGGAATAATAATGTTGCTTAAACGTAATGTAGAATTGGGATTGTTTATTGTTCGTGTATTAACAGGTATTATCTTTTTATTGCATGGATTTTCTAAATTTCAAGGTGGTATTGGCGGTACAATGGGATTTTTCCAAAGTATAGGGTTACCTGGAGCTTTGGCTCCTGTTGTAGCGATTATTGAGATTCTAGGTGGATTACTGTTAATTCTGGGTCTACTAACGCGTATTGCAGGTGTTGCTTTAACCGTAATTATGGTTGGCGTATTGCTTACAGCCAAAGCCGGACAGCCATTTATGATGGGTACCGAATTTGATTATTTGTTGTTATTTACCTCACTTCAATTAGCATTTACAGGTAGTCTATTATTATCTGTAGATAGTCTTCTTTTCAAAAATAAATACAATAGTCGACTAGCCGAAAACTAAGTAACGCACAATATATTTGTGCGAAACCAAAGATAAATCAAACAAAAACCGACAAATATCATAACGATATTGTCGGTTTTTTGTTTTTTACCTAAAAAACTAACATCGTTTAGGCGATATATACAGTACCAGCAAATTGTAGATGATTAACATCAGGCATCAGAATCATCTGTATTCATTTATAGAAAGAGTGGGGTTCATGAAAAAAAGAAAAAATTTGGCTAAATTACCTGCTTTTCGATGGTCTATTCGTAATCAATTAATTTTAGCTTTCGCTTTAATTTTATTGGGTCCAAGCTTAGTCATTGGTATCAGTATGTACAACAAAGCCAAAGTCGAAGCACAAGACAATCTAAATGCTAGTGCAACACAAAGTGTAGAAATGGCTAATTTATTTATCAGCAATGCGATTCAGGCGAAGTATAACGATGTGGAGTACTTATCAGGTATTTTTGATAAATCGCTTCTAGCTGAAAGTTCTAGCTCCCTTCTTAATCCCAAGTTAACTCAGTATTTAGGGCTTCATCCAGAAGCAACAGATATCTTTGTGGGTACTGAAGATGGAAGAATTATTCATGGAGCAACCAAAGAAAATAAAGCGGGCGATGATCCTCGAAAAAATGATTGGTATCAGTTGGCAGAAGCTTCTCCAGACAAATCTATTATTACTTCTGTGAAGCTCAATGCAGATAATCTGCCTGTTGTGCTGATTGCTCATCGTTTAAAAGATCAATCAGGTGTAGTCGGTATTACATTAAATTTGCAAAATGTTTCTAAATTAGTGGATATTGATGTAGGTACAGCAGGTTATGTGATTATTTTGGATGCCGAGAAAAAATATATTGTGACACGTAGTGGTGTACCCGGTGATCCCGCAACTGGTGAATATTTAGAAAAAATGTATGCTCAGGATACCGGTACGATTAACTATACATTTGAAAATAAACCGAAAAAAATGGTCTTTCTTACTAACAAAGATACCAACTGGAAAATTGCAGGTACGATGTACACCACTGAAATTGATGCAGCGGTCGAACCGATTCGTAATCAAGCATTCCTGATTATTATTATTGCAATTGTGATTGCAGCGATCATTGTGGCGTTCTGTATCAATATGATTATGAAGCCATTGCTTGCTTTGCGCAAAACCACCCATCAAATTAGTGAAGGTGATCTGACTATCCAAATAGATGATCGCAAAAACAATGAGATTGGCGATTTGGCGCATGACTTTGCGATTATGGTGAGCAGTCTGCGTGAAATGATCGAAAAAGTCAGAGATACAACAGATAATGTATCCGCAGCTTCGGAAGAACTTGCAGCAGGTGCAGAAGAAACCAGTCGCTCTGTAGAACATGTAACGATGGCGATTCAAGAAGTGTCGACAGGTAGTGAAAGACAAGTAGCAGGCGTACAGATCGGAGCAGATGCTATTCATCGTATGTCAGAACGTGTATCTGAAATTTCTGGTCATGTGGCAGAAGTGAGCCAGAGTATGACCGATGCGGCAACAGCTTCAGCTAAAGGAAATGAATCGGTTATTAATGTAACGCAACAAATTTTTGAAATTCAATTAACCGTCGATCGGTTGGCTGAAATTATCACCAGTCTGAATACTCAATCCAGTGAAATTGGTGGTATTGTTGATCTTATTCGTAATATTGCCAAACAGACTAATTTGTTAGCGTTGAATGCTTCGATTGAAGCTGCTAGAGCAGGGGAACATGGTAAAGGGTTCGCTGTAGTTGCTGACGAAGTTCGTAAGCTCGCTTCCGAATCAGGAGAATCCGCAGAACGGATCGGTAGTCTGATTACAGGCATGCAAGGTATTGTTGCACAATCGATCGAAGTTATGGATCAGGCCAAAGAAAATGTAACTGGTGGGATTCTAGCAGTTGATACGTCTGGACGCTCATTCTCCAAAATTAATCGTGCGATCAAAGCCGTTTCTCGCAAAATGAATGATGTAACCGGAACAACAGATCATTTGAACAGTGATGCGAATGCGGTTGTAGAATCGATTGAAGATATCGCTAGTATTTCAGAAGAAGCAGCAAGCAATACAGAGACGATCTCAGCAGCAGCAGAAGAACAACTGGCTTCGATGCAAGAAGTATCCAGTGCGGCTACAGATTTAACGCGTCTAGCAGAACAGTTACAACAATTGGTTTCTCGTTTTAAAGTATAACTATTGCGATGAACATGTTTCAATACTATAGCCGTTGTCTCATATTAAGTGACAACGGCTATTTCTTATTTTATATTTTACATTATATTCGTAAGTTTGTTACAATAATTCAGTAATGATATAAACCAATGAACAGCAGATCATCTACTCAGGGAGGAATAGATATGTTTACACGATACCCGGCAGAAGAACGTTTTAGTTTTGATCGAGGTTGGCTACAAGGAAGTCATAGCTTTTCATTTAGTGAATATCAAGATCCGAATAATGTAAGCTTTGGTCCTCTTCGTGTATTTAACGATGATGTGATTGCACCTTCACGTGGATTCGGTGCGCATCCGCATAGTGATATGGAGATTGTATCGATTATTTTGGAAGGACAATTGCGCCATGAAGATAATATAGGGAATGTAGCTGTAAGTTCTTTTGGCGGTGTTCAGCGGATGTCTGCGGGTACTGGTGTTGTGCATACAGAGCATAATGCTTCAGATGAGACGCATTGTAATCTATTGCAGTTATGGTTTGAGCCAGAAGCACGTGGTCTTAAGCCTTCGTATATGAGTTCGTCGTATAATCCAGCTTCGTTAAACGGTCAATTGTTACCGATCGTAAGTCGTCAGGGTGGCGAGAATCAAGCGACGATTCATCAAGATATGACTATCTATCTCAGTCGTCTGGAAAAAGGGCAAGAGATTCCATTCGTTCAGCATCCAGATCGCCGTACGTATGTATTTGTGATTCAAGGTAGTCTGACGATGAATCAAGAACATCTATTATCCAAGCGAGATGCCATGCGGATCGAACAAGAAACTCATTTACAGATGACAGCAGAAGAACCTGTCTTTTTCTTGCTGATCGACTTGCCTTAGGAGGAATATAGCTGATGAAAGAAACCGTAATGGTCAAGCATGCAGTGACAGGTCGAGAATTGTTAAATAATAATAAGCACACGTTCACTTATGAATTAAGCGATCTGCCAGCAGGTGGTTTCCGTATGACGCTTATGAATGTGCCTGAAGAGATTGTAGAAGATATTCTTACTTTGCAAAATGAGCTAAATCTATTCCGCTTTGAACTACCTGAAGATGCTCCACAGATCAAGCACTGGTACTATGTCAAAGAACAAGGTGTGCAGTATCAAGCAGATCAACACCAATTAATTATCGAAGCCGCATCAGAAATTGTTTATCTACCTTCAGAGTATTTAGAATAATATAAAATATAACCTGATTTTGGAATGATTCTTATAACCTCATTGTGCTATGCTCTGTATAGTTACTTTGAGGTTTTTTTGGTATGTATATTCAGTCTCAATGGGTTTATCCTAATCATTTGTACCCCGGGGAGGAAACAGCATGAACATCACTAAAGGACAAAAAGTTGATATTACTAAAGGACGCCAATTATCTAGTATCGCAATCGGACTTAATTGGACAACTGCTCAAGCTAATTTGGATATTAATGCTTCTGCTTTTCTGCTTAATACAGCAGGAGTCTGTACGCAAGATGAAGATATGATCTTCTATAATCAACAAAGTAGCCGTCAACATGCGGTCACTCATTCCGATCAAAGTCCGCCAGATCGTGAAATGATTCAAATTACTCCGAGTCTAGTTCCTTCGGATATCTCCAAAATTGCTATCACATTAACCATTCATGAAGAAGGCGATCATCATCATTCCTTTCAACATGTTCAACAAGTGAACTGTCGTATTTACGATCCAGTGACCAACGAAGAACTTATCACGTTTGCTTTTGGCGAAGGATTAAGTAGTGAAACAGCGATTGTGGTAGGCGAAGTATATGTACATAACGGCGAATGGAAATTTAATGCGATCAGTAGTGGGTTTAACGGTGGATTATCAGCATTGGTACAGAACTTTGGGCTATCCGTAGACGATGATGTATCTACACCTGATCCTATTCCAGAAGTGACTCCACCAGTTACGGTTGCGCCTGTATCACTCATGAAGATCGAACTGAAAAAGAAAGAAAGCATTAATATCCAAAAGTCGCCGACGATTACAGCTACATTAGAATGGGAAACCAAAAAAGATCTGGATCTATATTGCTTTTATGTCACCCAAGCCAATCAGGTAGGCAAAGTATATTATCGTAATCTAGGCTCGACTCATGAAACGCCGTATATCACCCTTGATGGAGATGCGTTAACACATGGCAAAGAAACAATTCAGATTCATCGACCGGATGCTTTGAAATATGTGTTATTTGCAGCCTATAGCGCTGTAAGCAATGGCACAGGTAGCTTCAAATCAATGAAAGTTCGTGCAGTTGTAGATAATAATCAAGGGCAAGTCATCACCTCTCCACTCCATGAAAAGAATAATTATGCGTATTGGGTAGCGATTGCTCATATTGATTTTACCGCTAATGATGCAACCAGTATTAGTCATGTAGAACAATATTCCGGTCGAGGGGTAGAAGCAAGCCCGTGGCTATATGAAGATGGCACATTCAAAATGGATGCAGGTCCAGAAGAATTTAAAGATAATGAAGATTATAAATAATAATGTTCAGATCATTGATCTATAAAAAATACTATCTTTAGACAGAATCGGAGCTGACCTATGAATATTCTTATCACTGGAGCGGCTGGCAAAATTGGCAGTGAGCTTGCCGCTTATCTACAAGATAAATTCCAACTACGTCTGGCTGATCTGCATACTGATCGATTACAGACGTATGAGCATACCAAGCACGAGATCATCACTCTCAACGTTGCTGATCCAGAAGCTTGCCAGCAAGCCTGCAAAGGAATCGATACCGTCATTCACTTAGCAGGTGATCCTTTGCCAGATTCAGGATTCTATGAATCTTTATTAGATAACAATATCAAAGGTACATTTAATATCTTTCGTGCTGCCAAAGATCAAGGGGTACAGCGGGTCATTCTAGCAAGTAGCGCACAGACGATCGAAGGCTATCCGATTGATGCGCAGATTTATCCTGACACACCCACAAGACCACGTAATCTGTATGGCGTGAGCAAATGTTTTGGCGAATCATTAGCATCATATTTTGCGTATACCGAGGGATTGCAGAGTATTGCAATTCGTATCGGAGCTTATGATGATTTTAAGGCAGAAGGGCCGACACTTGAAGCGCGTGATATGAGTGCATATCTCAGCCCGGCAGATATGTGTGATCTATTTTATAAATCGATTATAGCTACGGATCTTGAACCGTTTACGATTCTGCATGGGATTTCAGATAATCGATTTAAGCGTCTCAATTTAGAAGATACCAAAAAGAAAGTAGGCTATACGCCTAAATCGGATGCTTTTGCTCTTAGTCACATTTCTCTATACGACAGTCCAAGATAAATATCTACTTTTTCTACCCATCATCGCTAATAGACTTCTATCTTCTCATATCTTATATGAATAAAATTTGAAATAAAGCTTATCTATTTGTCGAATTGTTGCAAGAAAAGGGTAATGGAACATAGAGAGCGAAATTTTCGGTCAACACTCTATGTAAAGGAGATTACTTGTCTTATGAAATTACAACCGGATCGCAAAACTTACATTAAACAAGCTATTTTAATTGGGGATTATCATCAAGATGCACCTTATCATCCACTGGAACCGATTGAAAAAGAGATTCGTAAGCTGATGCCTGAAGGCTGGGAATTACATGTAACCGATGACTATGATATGTTTACAGCGGAACGTCTAGAAGCTTATGACCTGTGCATTTCGTATACCGATTCTTTTGACAAAAAGATGAGTGACAAGCATACTGCCGGCATTATTTCATATATTGTCAATGGAGGCGGATTGCTGATTATTCATGCAGGGGTATCCATGCAAGAACAGCGTCACGAAATAAAGTTACTTATGGGAGCTGTTTATCGTGGACATACCGATTACCAGCCACTGGATATGAGCGTATCGTCACTAAGTCACCCGATCATGCAGGGAATTTCTTCTTTTTCGATGGAAGAAGAACCTTATGAATTTTCATTGTTATCTGCGGCAGAGCGTACGATATTAATGGAATATAATTTAGAAGGTACCACATGGCCAGCCGCATGGTGTTCTAATTACGGATTAGGACGGGTTGTGTATCTTATGCCAGGACATCATGCAGCTTCGTTCGACTATCCCGAGTATCGCAAAATCGTAGTGCAAAGTATGTTTTGGGTCGCAGGTCTGGACAATGAAAAATAGTAGAAATGATGTACAGATACGTAGAGGATATAGATCGCTTTGGGAATCATCTTGCATGTACAGAAATTAGGCATATCTGCTTTTAGACGTTATACTTATAATAGATCGACAAGACATGGGCATGTTGCCATGAGTCGGTAATGAACAAGTAACCGGACTATGGCAATGTGCAGGGCTTCTGTTAGGTAAAAGGATACTTAGCATAGATAGATGGAAGTATACAACAGGAGGAATGAAAATGAGCGATTTATTCAAACGAGCAGTATCTTTAGGGCTGGGACTTACCATTGTCAGCAAAGAAAAAGTAGAAAAAACAGTAGAAGATTTGGTGAAACGTGGAGAATTGGCTCCTTCTGAATCTCGTGCATTAGTGAACAAGTTAATGGATCGTGGAGAAGAAGAACAGAACCAAGTGAAAACATGGATTCGTGGACAAGTTCAGAAAGTGCTGACTGAACTGGAAGTACCGTCCAAAGAAACAACAGAACAATTGAATGAGCGGATTACGGTTCTAGAGAAGCGTGTTGCCGAACTGGAATCACCGCAACAACCGGAATAAGATGGCTCTTCATATCCGGCATGCCGGAAGGTACAGAGAAATAGCCATGGCGCTCATGCGTCATGGCTTTGGTTATATGGTCGAGGAATTAGGGCTACACCAGATGCTAGCGATTCCGCTTCGACTGGCACGTCGTGAAGTACACGGTATTCGTACGCTAGGAGAACGTATCCGTCTGGTGCTTGAAGAATTAGGTCCCACCTTTGTAAAGCTAGGGCAATTAGCCAGTACACGTTCTGATCTATTGCCTGAAAATATTGTTAAAGAATTAACCAAGTTACAAGAACAAGTCCCTCCATTTCCTGCAACAGAAGCACGTAAGATTATCGAGCTAGAATTGGGATTGCCGATCGAAGAAGTTTTTGAGTCGTTTGAAGATGTGCCTGTAGCTGCTGCTTCTATTGGACAGGTGCATTTAGGCACTTTACATTCAGGAGAAAAAGTAGCGATCAAAGTACAGCGTCCCGGCGTATCACGAGTCGTTAATCGAGATTTGGAGATTTTGCGTGATCTGACAGGATTGATCAAAAAGCATATGGAATGGGCTTCACAATATCAACTGGAAGAAATCGTTGAAGAATTTGCCAAGTCGATGCGTGAAGAATTGGATTACAGTGTCGAAGGACGTAATATGGAGCGTATCGCCAGTCAGTTTGAACGGGATCGCAATATCCATATTCCGGTCACGTACTGGAATTATACGTCTGCTCGTGTATTGACGATGGAATATATCGATGGGATTGCTTTGGGTAAGCGAGAAGAGATTTTAGAGCAAGGATTAGACTTGGGAAATGTGGCGCAACATCTGGTCGATTCGATGTTGCAACAGATTTTTATCGATGGTTTTTTCCATGCCGATCCGCATCCTGGGAATCTGCTCGCTTTGCGTGATGGACGGATTGCTTTTCTTGATTTTGGACTCATGGGACGACTTAGCAGTGAAATGAAAGGTCATCTGACCGCATTAATTATTGCTTTGCTACGTAAAAATACAGATAGTATGATTCGTGCGGTGATGCGACTCGGTTTTGTACCGGAAGATGTCAATATGTCTGCGCTACGTAGCGATTTTGAACGCATGCGAGAGCAGTATTATGATGTTCCTTTTTCCCGTATTAATCTAGGTAGTGCATTAAATGAAATGTTTGATGTGGTGCGTCGTTACCGAATCGGAATTCCACCAGATTTGACGTTGTTGGGTAAATCACTGATTACACTGGAAGGTGTAATTGAGCGGTTAGATCCATCGCTCAGTATTTTGAGTATGGCGGAGCCTTTTGGACGCAAACTTTTGCGAGAAAAATATGCACCTAACAAAGTTCGCCAACGTATCACTGACGGAGCATTACATGCAGTAGAAATGTTAACCGATCTCCCAAGACAAGCTTCTGAATTATCTCGCATGATCCGTACAGGTAAGATGAGGATAGAAGTGAGTGTGCCTGAAGTCAAAGATATGATGCAAAAAATGGATCAGATCAGTAATCGACTGGCATTCAGTATTGTTTTGCTGGCTTTTAGTATTATTATGGTCGGTCTTATCGTCGGTTCATCGTTACGAGACCAGACACCGATTTTATGGGGTTTCCCAGTCGTTGAGATTGGTTTTGTGATTGCTACACTGATGGTTATATGGCTATTCTATGCTATTTTCAAATCAGGTCGATTTTAGCAAAAAGAACGACTCTTTTTATTAAAGAGTCGTTCTTTTTGCGTTTTATTCTTTTTTTATTTTTAGCTTATTAATAGAAGATAAAGAGAAATACTAACGATAACGATGAATAGCGGTGATTTTTGCGCTTACATAGACGAAAAAAGATGTAGGTTTTATAGAGAAAATTTTGTATAATAAAAATCTATCTGTACCTACGGCTCCTGTTTTCCCGCGAGAGGAAAGCAATCTATGTATTACATTTAATATCATAATGACTACTGTCTTCGATATTCGTTCGGAAAGTTTGTTAACGTCCGGGCAGATTCGTTATGTGCCAAATAAGGAAAGAGGATGATCATGAATCTACAACAACAATGGTTTGGTAATATCCGTGGAGATCTTCTTGCCGGTATTACTGTAGCCTTGGCTCTTATTCCCGAAGCGATCGGATTCTCGATTATAGCTGGTGTTGATCCGATGGTCGGATTGTACGCTTCAATCTGTATTGCCATAGTAATCTCTATTGCAGGTGGACGCAGTGGGATGATCTCAGCGGCTACAGGTGCAATGGCGGTACTGGTCGTCGATCTGGTACATGACCATGGGGTTGAATATTTATTCGCAGCCACGATATTAGCAGGTATTTTTCAAGTCTTACTCGGTTGGTTCAAGATCGGGCGCTTTATTACGTTTATCCCGCAATCGGTGATGACGGGGTTTGTGAACGCATTGGCTATCGTTATTTTTATGGCGCAATTGCCACAGTTTGTCGGATCGAACTGGATCATGTATGCGATGGTAGTAGGAACGCTTGCGATCGTATATATTTTGCCACGATTTACCAAAGCTGTGCCAGCACCACTCGTAGCGATTATTGTGATGTCGTTATTGACGTATTTTCTACATCTGGATGTGCGAACGGTAGGGGATATGGGGCAATTGTCTAACCAACCGCCGGTGTTCCATTTACCTATGATCGATATATCGCTAGATATGCTGTTAACCATTTTACCGTATTCGATTTCACTTGCTTTTGTCGGTCTGCTTGAGTCGTTATTGACGGCAACCATATTAGATGAAATGACAGATAGCAAAAGTGATAAAAATCGTGAAGCTCGTGGACAAGGGATTGCCAACATCGTAAATGGATTTTTCGGTGGGATGGCAGGATGTGCAATGATCGGGCAATCGGTAATTAATATTAAATCTGGCGGACGTGGACGTTTGTCTACATTAACTGCCGGTGTGTTTTTATTATTCTTATTATTAGTCCTTGGTAATATTGTACGTGAAGTACCAATGGGTGCTCTTGTAGGTGTGATGGTGATGGTATCCATCGGTACATTTAGCTGGCGTTCTCTGGTAACGATCCATAAGATTCCTTTATCTGAAGCGATTATTATGGTGACAGTGGTAGCAATTGTGGTAGCTACGGACAACCTTTCAATCGGTGTAGGCGTAGGTGTTGTCATGAGTGCCTTACTATTTGGATGGAAAATGTCTCGTATCCATATCACTTCAACGATGCAATCAGGCAATATCACTTCTAATCCTGATCTATTGAATAAAGTGGATCATGCTCATCGTTCTTCTATAGAACCTATCGAAACGGTACAAGAACAACGTGAACAGGTGAAAGTCTATGAAGTGAGTGGCCCGATGTTTTTTGGGACAATGAGTTATTTTGTAGATCAATTTGCACCGTTAGATGATCCAGAGCAGATTGTGATCGACTTTGCTCGTTCGCATATTTGGGATCATTCGGCTGTAATCGGGATTACCAAAGTCAAAGAAAAGTATAAAGCTATGAATAAAGAAGTGCATATTCGGGGCTTAAATGAAGAAAGTCGTCTCTTACTTGAAAAATTAGGAACGACTGCATTGTCTTCAGGACATTGACGTAACTAGAAATAAGCGGTATATTGACGCTAGAGCAGTTTATCCAAAATGGCATACTACGGACTTTTAAATGACGTTATAGATGTAAGCATCGGTATCTACCGGTGCTTCTTTTTACGAGAGCATTTTTTGAAATGCTGCTGAATATAGATCACAAGAATGGGTGAATAGAGTTGAAAAATTTTAATGAGTTCGGCATCTCGCCGAATGTCGTAGAGCTAATGGCTTCCAATGGAATCACACAGCCTACCGAAGTACAGCAGATGTCGATTCCGGGATTGCTTAAAGGCGGAGACGCTATCGTCCAAGCCAAAACAGGTACAGGTAAAACGTTAGCATTTTTGCTACCGATTTTTGAAAAGTTGAACTTGAATGCAGTCGGTGCACCTCAAGCGCTTATCATAGCACCAACCCGTGAGTTGGCTCTACAGATTGCTACAGAAGCGAACAAATTAGCTGCGGCTTATGAAGGTGTACGTATTCTTGCTGCTTATGGTGGACAAGATGTAGAACGTCAGTTGCGTAAGCTTGAAGGTGGATGTCACCTTGTTGTCGGTACGCCAGGTCGTCTGCTTGACCATATGGGTAGAGGCACACTGGATCTAACGAAGATTCGTACATTGGTACTCGATGAAGCGGATCAAATGCTACACATGGGATTTTTACCTGATGTTGAAAAAATGATCAATGCCACTTCTCCAGCACGTCAAACGATGTTATTTTCGGCAACGATTCCTGATGGTATTCGTCGTCTGTCTGCGCAATATATGCGTACACCGAAAGATATTCGTGTCGGTCCTGCTGAAAGTGTTCCGTTGAAATTGATTCGTCAATTAGTAGTAGAATGTACACCTCGTGGTAAACTTTCTGCATTGCGTGAATATTTGGAACAAGAAAAACCGTATCTGGCTGTAATTTTCTGTCGTACCAAAAAACGAGCAGCAGAACTGAATCAACAGCTTAAAGAACTCGGTTATTCTTCGGATGAACTTCATGGCGATTTGTCTCAAAATAAACGTGAGCAAGTAATGCGTGCTTTCCGTGAAGCGAAATTGCAATTATTGGTTGCTACCGATGTAGCCGCTCGTGGTATCGATGTTGAAGGGATTACCCATGTATTCAACTATGATATTCCTCAAGATGCTGAATATTATATTCACCGTATCGGACGTACAGGTCGTGCAGGCGAAACCGGTAAAGCAATCACATTTGTAACTCCTCATGATCGTGACGAATTGCAAGCGATCGAACAAGGAACTTCACAGAAATTAGAGCGTCAGATTGCTCGTACTTCGATCGAATCCGATGATTCTGGTGAATTGTTGTCGAACGTAGAAGCCAAAGCAGGCAGACGTGCTACTCATAAATCTCGTGATCAAGATCGTAAAAAAGATGGCAAACGTGGAGATGCACGTCGTGGTGCTTACCGTGAAGAATCTTCTGGCGGACGCTCGGGTGGTCGCGGAAAACCTTCTTCGACTTCAGAGCGTGATCGTTTTGCAAGTAGAGGCGGTACAGGTAAGCGTGGAGAACGTAAAGAATCTACACCTTCTGTACGTACAACTGCTCGTCCGGAAGCTAAAGAAGCAAGTGCTCGTAGCGAACGTCCAGAACGCAGTTATGGTCGTAAGGATCAAGCTCGCTCAGGTAGCGGTTCTGCTCCAAGACCAACACGTCGCACAGACGATGCTCCTTCTTTCCGTAGAGATGCTTCCAAAGGTCGTACGATTTCGTCAGGTGATTCAGATCGTACACGTGAATACGGTGGAGCTGGAAGTAACAGCAACGCTGGTGGTCGCCGTAGCGAAGGCACAGGTAGTGCTCGTGGAGAACGTACCTATGGCGGTAAAAACAACAGCAGTTCCGGTGGACGCAACAACCGTTCGTCTTCGGGTAAACCAT
Source organism: Paenibacillus sp. PK4536 (assembly GCF_028594455.2). Classification (NCBI taxonomy): domain Bacteria; kingdom Bacillati; phylum Bacillota; class Bacilli; order Caryophanales; family Paenibacillaceae; genus Paenibacillus; species Paenibacillus sp. PK4536. The sequence goes on along the minus strand of NZ_CP126313.1, from coordinate 686,565 downwards.
CTAGTGGTGGTCGTCCTTCTTCTTCCGGTCGTCCGTCAGATAACGCACGTCGTGGTGGAAAACGTTAATAACTATATTTTATCCCCTTTGAATCTAAAGGGGATTTTTTATGAGAAGGCTTAGGACATATGTCCTTTATCTATTATGTAGAGATCGTTTTTAATAGAAAGAACAAGAAATGTCTAAAAGATAAGGAGAACAAGTTGCGATGAAAGGGATTTTGTTTGCTTTATTAGGTGGGGCTTGTATCACGTTACAAGGGGTAGCGAATACAAGGATTAGTCAAGATATCGGCACATGGCAAGCAGCCACTATTACTCAATTAACCGGATTTATTATAGCGGCATTAATCTGGGTATTTGTACGAGATGGTAAGCTTGGAGATTTTAAAAAGGTGAAGCCATTATATCTAGCAGGTGGCGGATTTGCAGCGATTATTATTTTTACCGAAGTAACAGCCATTCAACAGATCGGGGTCACGCTTACGATCTCAGCATTATTGATTGCTCAATTATGTTTAACTTTTATTATTGATATCAATGGTTGGTTTGGCGTAGTGAAGCAGAAGATGAAAATGCCACAATTTATAGGGCTTGCGATGATGATTGCAGGTGTGATTATTTTGAAATTCTAATCCAAAAGGTGAATCCATGACGATACATGATATTCAGGATCAAGCGCAGGTTGAGTATTATTGGAAATTGCATGATTTGGGTGCCCATTTTCCTCAAATCTTATTCCCATACCTAACCGTTTTCCATTTGGAACAAGGCGATATTTTGTGTACGCAAGGTGATGATATTGAACATCTGGATATATTGGTTCACGGAAAGATCAAAATTTATACCACGTCTCAAGAAGGTAAAACATTGATTCTTTGCTTCAAAACACCGCTTGAATTTATAGGTGACGTGGAATATATCAATGGCAATGATAAAGTGATTAATACTGTTGAAGCTGTATCATCGGTACATTTTCTACGTATTCATCGCAAATGGTTAGTTCAGTATGGCAGTGATCATGTCCCTTTACTGCAATTTTTGCTACAGATGATGACTCGTAAATTTTATAGCAGTTCTAATTATTCACGTTTCAATCTGATGTATCCGGTAGAGATTCGCTTAGCCAGTTATATGTTATCTGTAGCGTGTGATGAAGATCCGGCAGATTGTTATGAAGAATTGCGTATATCCAGTCTAGTTGATGTAGCCAACCTGATCGGCACCAGTTATCGGCATTTGAACCGTGTCATTCAGAAATTAGGTAGTGATGGTCTGGTGAAGCGAACATCAGAGTATTTGGTCATTCAGAATCGGGCAGGCTTAGAAGCATTAGCAGGACATAATATTTATGAATAATAGAGAGACGTTAGGAGAGGACATATGATTTTATTCGGTATACTTTTGGCGGCTATAGCAGGCGCTTTGGTCAGTATGCAGACGGTGTTTAACAACAAAGTCAATGAGCAGACCGGTTCTTGGACAACGACCATGTTGGTATTGTTTATGGGATTTGTTGCATCGCTGCTAGCCAGTCTTATTTTTGAAGGGAAAAATACATTTACACTTCAGCATGTACAGTTGTGGTACTGGTTCAGTGGAATGATCGGAGTAGGTGTTGTCTTCTGTCTGGTACAAGGAATGAGACGATTAGGTCCAACATATGCAATCTCAATCGTACTGACAGCACAACTCGGTACAGCCTTATTGTGGGATTCACTAGGCTGGTTAGGCTTAGAAAAGATTCCGTTTACGCCAGCTAAATTGATTGGTGTGCTTGTCATTATTGGTGGTATACTGGTATTCAAATTCGGTGGACGTAAAGAAATTTAAAATAATAATAACTTTAAAAATATGTAATCTAATTAAATACTTAATATATAATTTATTTGTTAATTTTATTTATATATTTATTAAAATAAGAAAAGACAAATCGATTGATTGAAGTCGATTTGTCTTTTCTTGTTTTTAAAATTTTTATTCAATTAATTCTCCTAAATTATCTAAATTACGTGAAATATTGATAATAATAGTAAAGTCCGATTCTTCGTCCGATTTAAAAATTTCTATCAATTGATGTATTTCAGCATAATCGTTCTCATATTGTCTTTGACTACGAACAATTTCTCTAAGGGTATCTGCCATAGAAGTGTTTTCCCAATTAGCAACTGTTAGGTCTATATAAGTTTGGAATTTTTGTATATTCATCTTAAAACCCTAAAGGAAATTGAGTACTCTTCGCAGAGTTATTTTGATTGATAATTACTCGATGGTCTCTAGTTGATGTATCTTTAGTACTTATATTGTCATTGAAACGTTTTGCGTAAGTGGTGGTTGTAACTCCACTTAAATCAGTTTGAGACCATTTGTTATCATAGTCATGCATTGTACTTTCTCTTAATTTCTTAACGTCTACATCTTTTCCATATTGAGTTTTACTCGATGTTGACTTCACAGTTGGGTCATACTTATGACGATCATATGCATGCTGATTAATAAAACTAGCTCTATTTGTTCCACCGTTTAGTTTATAAGGGACTGTATTTGTTTTGACTGGTTTTGTTGGTTTCGTTGGTTTACTAGGTTTTCTTTTTTGCTCTTCAATTCCTTGATTAGGTATATTTAGCCCTATAGAAGGACTTGAAACAATATTTATTATATTTTTATTAATATCTGTAGTGATAGTTAAATTAGTATTAGTTTCTAAACCATATTCATCTCTAGAGGTATATGTAACCTGTGTTACTGTATTTCCTATCAATGTACTTTGTATTTCTTTTAGACCATACAATTCTATTTTTTGTTGGATATTCTCTGTTACTTGTGTTGTAGTAGGTAATGTATTTTCTGTACTTGAAGCTTGCACTATAGTGGGAGTTGCAATAGAAATTGCTGTCAGTGCACTTAAAATAGTAAGATTCCATTTCTTTGTCATTTTTAATACCTCCAAATGCATTTTTGAAATTAACTTTTAATAACTTAACATTCAAATAATATTAATGCAAATAAACGTAAAAAAATACATATATAAGTCTAATTTGATTTTTTAAGTATAGATTATATGATTTTAATTAAAATCATATAATCTAATCAAAAGCTTTTATTCTATCTCTCCACTACACGACACGATTGAATTGACTTTGATACAGATCATGATAGAATCCGCCTGCTTGAAGTAACTCATCATGGGTGCCACGCTCAACGACTTCGCCGCTCTGGATCACTAGAATCTGATCGGCTTCACGTATGGTGCTCAGTCGATGAGCGATAACAAAGCTGGTACGTCCGTGCATTAACTGCTTCATCGCGGTCTGAATATGCATTTCTGTACGTGTATCGACACTACTTGTAGCTTCATCCAGAATAAGAACAGACGGATTAGCAAGAATCGCACGAGCTATTGTTAGCAATTGACGTTGTCCTTGACTTAGATTGCTTCCATCGGCAGAAAGTGGTGAATCATAACCTTCAGGTAATTTGTGAATAAATGAATGAGCATTGGCTAGCTTCGCTGCTTCTTCGATCTCCTGATCGGTGGCTTCCAATCGCCCGTACCGAATATTGTCACGTACTGTACCGGAAAATAAATAAGCATCCTGTAAAACAATTCCGATCCGACTACGTAAGTTTTCTTTATCCAGTAAACGAATATCTTCACCATCGATCGTAATCGTCCCGCTATCAATTTCATAGAAACGGGTGAGCAGATTGATAATCGTTGTTTTACCTGCTCCTGTAGGTCCCACCAAAGCGATTGTCTGCCCGGGCTTGGCTGTTAAGGAGACATCACGCAAAATCGGCGAACCTGCTTTGTAGCTAAATTGAACATGATCAAAAATCACTTCTCCATGAACATTAGCAGGTAGTTGATGTACAGCTGTTTTCTCATCTTCTGTACTTTCAGGTCGCTCATCTAACACTTCAAAAACACGCTCTGCTCCAGCAATAGCGGATTGCAGTAGGTTGAATTGATTAGCCAGTTCATTGATCGGACGACTGAATTGCTTGGAATAACTAAGAAAACTAACAATCACACCCACACTGGTCATGCCTTGCAAAAATAACCATCCACCAGACAAAGCGATCAACGCATAACTGATATTGTTGACCAAGTTCATCACTGGGCCCATATTACCAGACCAGCTCTGTGCACGAATACTGGCATGAAGCAGTCGATGATTAATCTCTTTAAATTCAGTCAGACTGCGAGCTTCTTGGACATAGGCTTTGACGACTTTTTGACCGGATATTGTTTCTTCAATATATCCATTGAGTCCGCCTAATTCTGTTTGCTGAGCTCCAAAATAACGTCGTGTCCGCTTAGTAATTATACGGGTCAGCCAGAACATAATCGGTACTGTGATTAAAGTGACCAGTGTTAACCAAATATTAAGCCATACCATAATAATCAGCGTACCGACAAGTGTAAGAGCACTGGTCATAATCTGTACAACACTTTGATTCAGCGTCGTCGTTACATTTTCAATATCGTTGGTTGAACGACTCATCAGATCCCCACTGCTATGTGTATCGAAAAAGCGTAGCGGCAAATCATGCAGATGTTTGAATAAATCGCGTCTGATCTGAAATACAGTCTGCTGAGAAACAGCTGTCATTACATAAGCTTGTATCCAGCTTGTTAGACTGGCGACGACATAGAGAATTAACAACCATATACAGAGTATAGCCAATCCTGCATAATTACCCGGTAAAATGTATCGGTCAAAAGCTATCGTTCCCAGCAGATAAGGAGTGATCAGATTGAATGCTGTTCCAAGTAAAGTGAGTATAAAAACAAGGATTAGACCTTTGCGCTGTTGACGTAAATAATCCCAAAGACGGCGTACAGTACTTTTAGCATTTTTAGCTTTGACAGGAGTGCTATTCGATCGTCCGGCTCGACCCGGCATCATTGGATTACCCATGAGATTCGACCTCCTGTCCTAATTGCGAACGATAGATTTCCTGATAAGCCTGACTATTTTTGATCAAATAAGCATGATCTCCACGGTCAATAATTTGGCCATCTTCCATAATTAAGATCAGATCAGCATCTAAGACGGAAGTGATACGCTGAGCGATAATAAATCGCGTACTTGCTGATAACCGTTCTTCAAGTGCTTTTTGAATCAATGCTTCTGTTCGCAGATCAACTGCACTGGTGCTATCATCCATAATCAGTAGAGGCGGCTGAATCAACAGTGCGCGTGCAATCGATAGACGTTGTTTTTGACCACCTGATAGATTGACCCCTCGTTGCCCCAATAAAGTGTCATATCCTTCAGGTAGTTTTTCTATAAATTCATGAGCTTGCGCTGCTCTAGCGGCAGACTCTACTTCTTCTTGCGAAGCATTCGGTCGACCGTAACGGATATTATCACGGATACTACCGCTAAATAGTAATGCTTGTTGCAACACGATTCCAATGGAGCTCCGTAGTTGATCCAGGTCCCATTGGTTTACATTAACATCATCTACCAATACCGCTCCATTCGTCACATCATACATACGTGGAATCAAATGAACCAGACTGGACTTGCCTGCACCCGTAGCTCCTAGAATCGCAATCGTCTGTCCTGCTGTTGCCACAAAGCTAATCTGATCTAATACCGCAGGCGAATCACCATCATAAGCAAAAGAAACATCACGGAATTCTAATCGTCCTACTTGCTGAGGATCAGGAGTGACGGTCTGGGAAGGAGCCATAATATCAGGTTCTGTATGTAACACTTCATTAATTCGTTCTGCTGAAGCGGTTGCACGAGAAACAGACATCAGTGTCATACTTACCATCATAAGAGACATCAACACTTGTGTAGCATAGTTGATAAAAGCGATCAGATCCCCTACAGGCAAAGCACCTGTTTTGGTGAGTCCGCCACCGAACCACAGCACAGCGACAATACAGATATCCATAATTAACATCATAATGGGGCCAATCAGAGCAACCATCCGATTCGCTTTAATCGCTATATTCGTATAATCTTGATTGACTGCATCGTACCGTTTATTTTCATGGATAGCTCGTACAAAAGCTTTGATCACTCGAATACCGGCTAGATTTTCTTGTGTAACGGTATTAACACGATCTAATTCGGCTTGAACACGTCCAAAAATAGGAAACGCTTTACGCATAATAAAGATTAAGGTGACTAACAAAATAGGCATAGCAATCAACAAAATAATCGCTAATTTAAAACTAATTGTAAATGCCATAATCAAACTGCCGATAGATAATAGAGGAGAACGTACCAACATACGCAAAGCCATCAATACTAGATTTTGCAATTGAACCACATCATTCGTTAATCTAGTGATCAATGAACCTGAGGAAAAACGATCCAGATTGTGAAAAGAAAAGCGCTGAATATGCTGAAACAAATCAGCACGAATATCTGAACCAAAATGTTGTGAAGCAATACTGGCATAAATCGTACAGCCAATCCCGCCCAGCATACCAATCAGAGCCAGACCGATCATCAGCAAGCCTGTACGCTGAATATGCCCTAGATCGCCTGTCATAATCCCTTGATCGACAATACTTGCTACTAACTTGGGTTGCATTAAGTCCATCAATACTTCAACCAACATTAACAAAGGAGCAAGTAATGCGGCAGTACGATAAGGCTTCAAATATTTTAACAAAGGAATCATCTATACACCTTCTATCCTGAAATATGTAACCGTCAAACACACATATGTTTATGTTAACGTATATTCAGATTATCCGTAAAGCAGCAATAAGAGCGGCAGTATGATTCGGAGCAAGATTAGTATAATATGATGAAGAAAATAAAATTTGAAATGATGAGATGAGCATACGTACTCATTTTATATAGAACATAAAGATGGATTTCAAGGAGGAATATGGATGAGCCAAGAACAAATGGAACGATTAACCACACTATTGCCCGATTGGTTAGAGACCAGCCGTTTGCATACCAGTCAGGGGAAAGTAGCTTCTTATATTCCAGAGCTTGCCAAGTCTTCGCAAGATGCACTGGGTATTTTTATTGCCGATTCGCAAGGGAAAGTAATCTCAGCAGGCGATTGCGGGATTCCTTTTACCATGCAAAGTATATCCAAAGTATTCACTTTAATACTCGCCTTGATGGATCATGGAGAAGAAGCGGTATTCTTTAATGTAGGTAAAGAGCCGACAGGCGATGATTTCGATTCGATGATCAAGTTAGAATTAGTAGAGCCGGGAATCCCGTTCAATCCGCTTATTAATGCAGGAGCGATCACAGTATCGTCACTGATATCTGGTGAGAATCCACAGGAGAAGTCAGAACGGGTACTGCAATTTTTCCGTAAGCTCGCAGCGAATGACAAAATCGATTACAATCTGGCAGTCTACGAATCAGAAACAGAATCCGGTCACTTGAATCGTTCACTGGCTTATTTCCTCAAGCAAAATGGTATTATTAAAGATCCGGTTGATGACGTACTTGAAGTGTATTTCCGTCATTGTTCGATTGAAGTCAATTGTGCTGATCTTGCCCGTATGGCATTAGTACTTGCTTTTGACGGTGTAGATCCTTGTTCTGGAGAAGAATTGATTCCACGTCGTTACGTACAGATTGCCAAAACATTTATGATTACTTGCGGCATGTACAATGCTTCTGGTGAATTTGCTATTGATGTTGGTCTGCCTGCTAAAAGTGGAGTGTCGGGTGGAATCCTGACGATGGTTCCCGGACAGTATGGCATCGGATTAGTAGGGCCTTCGCTAAATAAAAGAGGGAATAGCATTGCAGGTGTGCATCTATTAGAACGGTTATCCAAAGAGTTCGATTGGAGCTTATTTTAAGTTGCTACTAAAATAATCGTTTAACTTAAAACGTCTACATTCCCTAAAAACAGAGGAATTTAGACGTTTTTTTGTGATAAGTGTTGACAAATGATAATGATTATCAGTATCTTTAAACATATGCAATAATTGTATTTATCATAACTACTATAAATGAAACAATAGATTTCGATGTAGAAAGAGGCTTGCTTATGACTCGCAGCAATGTTGTGAAAGGCAGACAGACCTCACCTAAAGAGCAGATATGGTCGCGTCCTTACACAGCAATTTCGATCATCATTGGTGGGCTTGTCCTGTTGATATTAGGTTGTGCATTTTCAATCGCTAAAGGCAGTAAAGATATTCCGCTTGAAGAAGTGTGGCAAGCCTTAGTAGCGTTCAATCCTTTGAATAGTGATCATCAGATTATATGGGAACTTCGCTTACCACGCACGATTGCAGGTGCTCTGGTCGGAGCGGCTTTTGCTGTATCTGGCGCATTGATGCAAGGGATGACACGTAATCCGATCGCAGACCCGGGATTGCTCGGGGTTAATGCAGGAGCCGGATTTGTACTGGCATTATGTTTTGCTTTTTTTCCAGGGTTATCATTTAATCAGTTAATTTTATTTTCTTTTGTTGGAGCAGCTGTTGGTGTAGGTCTGGTCTATGGCATTGGTTCGCTTGCCAAAGGCGGGCTAAGTCCGGTACGACTTGCTTTAGCAGGTTCAGCTGTCGCTGCACTATTAGTCGCTTTGTCAGAAGGAATTGCATTGTATTTTCGAATCTCACAAGATCTAGCTTTCTGGTATGCAGGCGGTGTAGCAGGCGTAACATGGGCGCAAATTGATATATTGTGGCCGTGGATCGTGCTTGCACTGATCGGTTCTTTACTTCTTTCTCGTTCGATAACGATTCTCAGTCTGGGTGATGATGTCGCTTCTGGATTAGGTCAACGTACTGCATTAGTACGCTTAGGCGCTGTACTAGCTGTGATGGTGTTGGCTGGAGCTTCGGTATCCACGGTAGGAGCTGTAGGTTTTCTCGGTCTTATGATTCCTCATGCGGCGCGTGCGATGGTAGGCGTCGATTATAAATGGGTGATTCCGACTTCTGCGATTCTAGGTGCATTGTTAATGGTTGTTGCCGATACTGTAGGACGACTGAGTAATCCCCCTCATGAAACACCAGTTAGTGCGCTGATCGCTTTGATTGGTGTTCCTTATTTCTTCTATATTATTCGGAAGAAAGTGAGGGATAATCTGTGAATCAAGTGATGTTTCACCGTAAACGTACGATACGTACAACGATTACATTAATTGTTTTAGCACTAATCGCTTTTGGCGTATTGTTGCTAAGTATGAATACAGGGTTTAGCAAAATGTCACCAATGGAAGTGTTACGTACTTTATTTGGAGGCGGAACGCCGAAGCAACATTTGATTTTATTTGAATTTCGGTTACCCCGTATTGTGATTGCTTTGTTAGTCGGCATTGGGCTAGCGATAGCAGGAGCGATTCTGCAAGGGGTATCTCGTAATGGATTAGCTGATCCCGGTATTCTAGGTATTAACTCGGGAGCAGGCTTAGCAGTGGTGTTATTTGTCATTACGAATCCACAACGAGAATCGACTTCACCGATGTTATTGCCTTTTCTAGCTTTGATTGGTGCTTTTGGAGCCGCTATTATTATTTATCTTATGGCGTACAAACGTCATAAAGGCATATCCTCTTCACGTCTTGTGCTATCCGGTATAGCACTTGCCGCAGGGGTCAATGCCTTAATGATTGTTATGACGATTCGACTTGATCCGAATGAATTTAACTTTATCGCTACATGGCAAGCAGGAAGTATATGGGGCAGTAGCTGGAAATTCGTGATCGCTTTGTTACCGTGGTTAATCGTACTGATTCCTATTGCTTTGTGGAAAGCCAGACAACTGGATGTCTTCTCATTAGGCGATGAGACAGCCACAGGCTTAGGTTCTCAGCTTAATATGCAGCGACTCGTCCTATTAGTGGTTGCTGTGGCGATTAGTGCAGCCTGTGTGGCTGTAAGTGGCGGGATAGGATTTATCGGTCTACTTGGGCCACATATTGCTCGTCGTCTGGTCGGCCCTCGTTATGAGCATGTTATTCCTGTATCGGCTCTTATCGGTGCAGTCTTATTACTTACCGCCGATATGATTGGCCGATCGATTTTGCAAAATGCTGAAATTCCAGCAGGGGTTATGGTGGCGATTATTGGAGCACCTTACTTCTTATATTTATTAGCTCGTTCCAAAGCATAATGATCTATACGTTATAACTTTAGATAATGATATGAAATATAAAGTTGTGTTGTTACTTGCTGATCCTAATCAATTCAATAAAAGATTGAAAATATAGAGTGGAGTCAGGTGTCTAGCACATCGGGTTCACTGAAAAGGGTGGATAAACCATGGTTCGTTTGATGACGTCTAAGCTTGATATTGCATATGAAGATCGGTTGATTGTCGAAGACTTGAGTGTACAGATTCCTCAAGGACAGATTACAGCATTAGTCGGAGCCAATGGTTCAGGTAAATCAACGATACTCAAAACGATGGCACGCATTATGCAACCCAAATCGGGAGCTGTATTATTGGACGGCAAATCGATCCACAAACAATCTACCCGTGAAATAGCGAAGCAGTTAGCGATTTTGCCTCAGAACCCGACAGCGCCTGAAGGATTAACGGTAACGGAATTGGTATCCTATGGACGTTTCCCTTATCAAAAAGGATTCGGTTCGATGAAAGCAGAAGATAAAGCGATGGTCGAATGGGCGATTGAAGCAACAGGGATGGTTGATTTCTACGATCGTCCGATCGATCAGTTATCCGGTGGTCAGCGTCAACGTGCTTGGATTGCGATGGCACTAGCGCAGGATACCGAGATCTTATTTTTGGATGAACCGACTACATTTCTAGATATGGCGCATCAATTGGAAGTTCTTCAATTGTTGGAAAAATTAAATGCGGATTCTCAACGTACTATTGTGATGGTGGTGCATGATCTTAATCATGCTTCTCGTTATGCACATCATATGATTGCGATTAAGAACGGTAAAGCGGTAGCTGAAGGAACACCCGTTGAAGTCGTTTCTTGTGATGTACTGCGTAACGTATTCGGAATCGAAGCTGATATTGTGACTGATCCTCGTAGCGGGGTGCCTTTGTGTCTTCCTTATGCACTGGAAGGTCATGTGGCTGAAGCGGTACAGCAAGAACAACAAGTGAGTGAAGTTCGCCATCAACATGCTATGCGTATGGCACATAACTAATATCAATAATAGTAGGTATACCCAATCGGTAGTTTTCTTTTTTGACAAGAGAGAACTACCGATTTTTTGATGCAAATTAAAAAAGCAAAATCATCTATATCTGATTTTGCTTTTGGAATAGAAGGTTATACAAAAGGACTTTACAGACAAAATTGATAATCTGTTTAAGGCCACAACTGCTGATGTGTCCATTGACCCTCATGAAGAATATATTGATACCTTGTGTGTTTGCGATCAGGGTCGGCTTGCCAGAACTCGATTTCTTGAGCATGTACAGCGAATAGTCGCCAATTAGGAGTTACAATATCAGGATCATGATGAATCTTTTCTTCCTGCATCCCAATAGATTGTTCTAATTGTTCTTGATTCTCCAGCGGTTGGCTTTGGCGTTCGGTCATAGCCACAGCGCGAGCAATGGTCGATCGTCTTCTCAAATCAATGGCTCCTGCTTCTAGACCTTGATCTTCAGCGATCCCTCTAATCCGAATCTGTCTACCTAACTCAGGCCAATAGAACGTAAGAGCTACCTTTGGATTATGTTGTATATGTTGACCTTTTTGACTTTCCAATCCGGTTGCAAAATAAAAAGAATCGTCTTTGGCTTCTTTGATAATCAGTACTCGTGCATCTGGAAAACCATCAGAATCTACAGTGGAAATAGTCATTGCATGAGGTTCTTTAACTTTCATTTCGATAGCTAATTTCATCCAATCTAAGAAGAGTTCAGTCGGATTCTCCGGTAATGATTGAGTATCCCAGGTAGGGAAAGGGCCAGATAAAGCTTTCAAACCACGCAAGATATTGCTTGATTGTGTACTCATTTTACCAACCACCTTTATATAATTTGTTCTCACTATAACATAACCAATGTATAGTCAATAAACACGTTGATCAAAGATGTTATACAAGAAACATATGTTTATATAACTTTGTGAAAATATGAACAAATTGCGAACTTCTCTCAAACCCCTTGCAATGTGATAAAAATCACAATATAATAGCAATACAAGGTGAATTAATTCACAAATAAAATAAATCAAAAAAGACTATATTAAAAAATAGAAGAGCCAACAAGAAGATGGACACTATAGAGAAACCACACACTTCTCTTGCACCTACATCTTAATTCACCTGAATTTTACTTGTCGGACATTCAGCATAGACCATACAACTTTGGATAAGAACCATTTACATGATAAAAAATAAAGAATTATCAGGAGGAAGAAACCATGAAAGTAGCTGTTATAGGATGTACTCACGCAGGAACTGCCGCTGTTGTTAATACCGCTAAATTGTACCCGGATGCTGAAATCACTGTATATGAACGTAACGATAATATTTCATTCTTATCTTGCGGGATCGCGTTATATGTAGGTGGAGTAGTGAATGATCCAGACGGATTGTTTTACTCTTCTCCAGATCAATTAGCTGATCTAGGTGTAACGACTAAAATGTTGCATGAAGTGACAGCGATCGATACGGATAACAAAACATTACAAGCTCGTGATCTGACTACAGGTATTGAACTTACAGATACGTATGACAAATTGATTATGACAACGGGTTCTTGGCCGATCGTTCCTAAATTTGAAGGTATTGAACTGGATAACATTTTACTTTGCAAAAACTACAATCACTCCAATACGATTATTGAAAAAGCGCAACATGCTAATAATATCGTTGTTGTAGGCGCAGGTTATATCGGTGTTGAACTGGTAGAAGCATTCCAAATGAATGGTAAACAAGTGACATTGATCGATGCTGAAGATCGCATTTTGAACAAATATCTAGATCCTGAATTTACATCTCGTACTGAAGAATCACTGCAAGAACACGGCATCGAATTAGCGTTATCAGAGAAAGTGGTAAAATTCACAGGTGAAGGTGGCAAAGTAACGACCGTAGTTACTGACAAAGCGACCCACAAAGCAGATATGGTCATCTTGTGTATCGGTTTCCGTCCCAATACTGAATTGCTTAAAGGACAAGTCGATATGTTAGTTAACGGTGCTATCCTTGTAGATAAATATATGCAAACCAGTAAAAAAGATGTGTTCGCTGCTGGAGATAGCTGTGCTATTTTCTACAACCCAACAGGTAAACATGCTTATATTCCTTTAGCTACCAATGCAGTTCGTATGGGTACACTGGTCGCTCGTAACCTTGTGCAACCTACGAATGAATATATGGGTACACAAGGAACATCCGGTATCAAAATCTATGAAGATAATATTGCAGGAACAGGTATGACCGAAACAGCTGCTCGTGAAGCAGGATTAAATGTAGAAACAAGCACCATGCATGATCATTACCGTCCAGAATTTATGCCGACACATGAGACGGTAACCTTGAAAGTCGTGTACGAAAAAGAAACACGTCGCATCTTAGGCGCCCAATTGATGTCTAAAGTCGATTTAACTCAATCGATCAATACCATCTCAGTCTGTATCCAAAATCAAATGACAGTGGATCAATTAGCCTTTATCGACTTCTTTTTCCAACCACATTACAACAAACCTTGGAACTACTTGAATACGGTAGGTTTGCAAGCATTAGCACCTATCCAGACCCAACAAGAAGTTCACGCTTAATCAGGTTTGAAATAAGTCATTTTATATCATCGTAAGCTCCCATTGGATATTGATCAAAGTTCTACCCCTAACAAAGCCTGTACAGTTCCCCCACTGTACAGGCTTTTGTGCTTAATTTCACAAATTCTTTTCCAAAGTGATATTTGTTACTTTTTTCACAAAGTAATTGTATTAAAATTGAAATATGAAAAGGTAATTTAATTATACGGAAATAGATGCTTATAAGGGGGATGCAACACAATGGCTTATTACAAACCACAACAGATTGCAATGAATACGATTGAGACGGGAATCATCAAAGCCAAGTCGACATGGATACAGATGCTTGTACTCGGGTTTTTAGGTGGAGCTTTTATTGCGCTAGGATTTTTATTAGATATTCGAGTGATTGCGAATACACCGGAAGCCTGGGGAAGCTTTGCTAACTTTATCGGAGCGGCATTGTTCCCTGTGGGACTGATTCTTGTACTGGTTGCAGGTGGAGAACTGTTAACTGGTAATATGATGGCTGTTCCGTTAGCGCGGATGGCGAAGCGGATCAGTACGCTTGAAGTAGCACGCAATCTACTTGCGATTACGGTAGCGAATCTATTAGGCGCTTTATTCGTCGCTTACTTCTTCGGTCATGTGGTGGGATTAACAGAAACCGGTCCTTATTTGACCAAAACAGTAGAAATGGCAGGGCATAAGTTAGAAGGAAGCTTTGCCCAGATGTTTTTATCCGGGATTGGATGTAACTGGTTGGTAGCTCTAGCGGTCTGGTTATCGTATAGTGCTGACAGTATTAGTGGTAAAATACTCGGAATCTGGTTCCCGACCATGGCATTTGTTGCTATCGGATTTCAGCACGTTGTCGCTAATATGTTTTTGATTCCAGCAGCGATCTTTGCAGGGTATTATTCATGGGATATGTATCTGATGAACTTTATTCCGGTATGGCTCGGTAATCTCACAGGTGGAGCTGTATTTGTAGCAGGGATTTATTTCACAGCCTATATCAAAAAAGATCATCAACTGACACCAGCCAATTCTGGGCATACTCAGCATCATGAACCTACAGTCTCAACGATGCCAGCGGTATCGGCTACAGCAACATTACCGTTGCAACATAGCGATCAAGCTCATTAATCGCAAGCAGGTGTAGAAAAAAAGATCTTCATGTTGATGAAGGTCTTTTTTTGCGTTATAGAGGAAGCTAATGATCTTCTTGTAACATCATACAGTCAAAATAGTATACTTATTAAATAATCATGACGATATCTTAATTATCTCTGAAAGAGTAGGTGATATTTTTGCATATTCAAGAACTATCTGTAGACGATCATATACCACAGATCAAACCATTTATGGATCAATTTAATAGTAATCAAGAGTTGGCTCTTCCGCCGTATGATCGTGCGCATTTTTCGCTAGCCGCTTATGAAGGTGAGCAATATATTGGTGGAGTCGTTGGCTCGATGGTCTGGGGATTGTTATATATTCAATTACTTGCTGTCGATCATGTATACAGAGGCAAAGGGATTGGAGCAGACTTGTTACAAGCGATCGAAGATCAAGCTAGGCAGCAGGGAGCCAAAGTGAGTGAATTAACGACAATGAGCTGGCAAGCGCCTCACTTTTATATGAAGTACGGGTATACTATTTTTGGCGAAATTCATGATATTCCGATCGAAGGACAGACCAAGTATTATATGAAAAAAAATCTACTCTCTTCGACACAAAGTTAAGTTTGTCTTTATTGGATATAGATGAAGCTTAAGAGGTCATCTATAAACGTATAGAAAAACGGATATACGCTAGGTTTGATGCTGGATATCACCTGATGATTTGCAAATATAGTAAGCTATTTTTGGCGGTATGCTTTATGATAAAGTAGAGACCATATGCATCATGAACTACCCATTATAAAGGTACGGAAAATAGAGGTGTTGGACTATGTCTGATAAAGATTTAAACGAATGGACTGAAAACGAAAAAAATTTACAAGCAGAGATCGAACGATTACAGCTTCTGGCAGACGAGCGTCTGGAAGCTAAAGTGAAAGCAGAAAAAGCAGACGAGAATAAGTCTTCCTTTATTGCTATGCTTAGTCATGAGATTCGAACACCTATGAATGGTATTATCACAATGGCGGATTTATTACAGCAGACTTCACTTGATGAAGAGCAGACACGATATAACGAGATTATTCAATCCAGTAGTGAAGCTTTAATGACACTTGTCGATAATTTGCTAGATATCAGTAAAATGGAAGCCGGTAAAATGTCTTTAGAACAATATCCGTTTGATCTGATCAATACGATTGAAGATTTGGCGTATGTGTTATCACCTACAGCTTTTGAGAAAAAAGTACAGGTGATACTCGATGTGGAGACTGATATTCCTTTATTTGTGATCGGCGATGCGTTAAAGGTTCGACAGATTTTTATGAATATTTTGCAGAATGCGATTAAATTCACACACTCTGGCGAAATTTTAATTTCTTTATTCTTATTGTCTACCGTCAAAGAAGAAGATATCCATGTCAAAATCGTCCTTAGAGATACAGGCATCGGGATGTCGGAAAAGCAACTCGGGGTTATTTTTGACAGTTATGCTCAAGGTCATAGCAATCAGAAGCATCATTATGGAGGAACAGGACTCGGACTCGCAATCACCAAAAGTCTTGTAGAACTAATGGGCGGACAAGTCTATGTAAAGAGTGAACTGGGTGTAGGGACTGAATTTAGCGTCGAGATTCGATTTGATAAATATACAGACTTACCGTCCATTCCTTTTGAAAAAGATATCTTAGCTAATATCAATATTATGGTGCTAGACAGCAATCTGACGAGCTTAGAGTTAATGACGAATACACTTCAAGGATGGGGAGCACGGGTCGCTACGTCTTTGAATATGGATGATTCATTTATTGATAATATTTCAAGACATTCGTATGATATCTGCTTAATTGATCATCAGACGATTGATTTTAAAAAGTGGGATTTGGAATTGGATTATTTGAAAAAGCAGCGTATGTTGCTAATGGTTCCTTTGGGGAATAAGATTGATGAAGATTTCAAAGGCAGATTCGAGACGGTGATCACCAAACCAATTCGCAAACTTCATTTGCTTAACAGTATTCTGGCATTACAAAAAATCAAAAAACATTAATGATGACATATCTACATCGCATGAGTAAACATAAGCGATCATTATACATAAAAGGCACTTTGGAGGATAACCCCCAAAGTGCCTTTTACGTTATAACATTGATTAAAGATAAGATCTAGCGTGTAGAAAAACTAGATTACATTGATTTAGTTAGTGTGATTTCACCAGTAGATTTATTCCATTTAACATCCCAACCCAATAATTCAGTGATAGAGCGTAAAGGAACCATTGTTCTACCGTTGCTATCTACCATAGATACAGCTTCGATTTTTTGAGTTTTACCGTTCACATCAACAGTGTTTTTACCAACCCAGAATTTCATTGTATCTTTACCAGCCATAACAGTTACTTGACCCGCAGCTTTGTTCCAAGCTACTTTAGCGCCAATACCTTCTGCAAGGTAACGCAATGGAATATAAGTTGTTCCATTTTTCACCATAGGCATAGTGTCCATCATTGTCATTTTGTCGCCAACTTTAAGTTGTTTGCTGTTTAATTTCATCCATACTTTCATCATAGAAGCATCAGCAGGTTTTGCTGGCATTGGAGCCGCAGCAGCCATTTTGAACTTAGCAGGGTATTGTTTTACAATTGCGCCACCCAAAGCTTCGCCGATACCGAACATTGTTTTGAATCCTTCACGATCTGCTTTGTATGCAGCTTCGTATTTTTTAGCAGCATAGTTGTCGATAACCATTTGTACTTGATCTTCATGAGCAACTAATGCTTTTTTAGCAGCAGCAGCTGGCAAGTTGTTTGCTGTTGCAGCACCTAAGAATGTAGAGAATTCAGTTGTGAAATCAGTAATACGATCTTTTACAGCTTGTAGAGACGTTTTGTCTCCTTTTTTCAATGCTGTTACATAATCGCTTTGTGCTTTGATATGGTTGGTAACCCAGATTTTTTCGAACTGGTTACCACCTTCAGCACCATAGATGGAAGTGATTGCTTTTTTGAATGCTGCTGTGTTTCCAGCTTCTGCTTTGATCAATGCTGCAGAATCTTTGCTATCGCCATCATATTGTTTTTGCATTTGCAATACAGATAATGCAAAGTGTTCTGCTGCTAATTGGTTTAGTGCAGAGCGTAGATCAGCTGCTGGAGTATCTACAGAACCATTGTTGAATTTAGCAGGGTTTTGAGCAACGATTGCTCCTGATAGCGCTTTACTTACAGTGAACATAGTAGCGAAACCTTCACGATATTCAGCATAAGCACCTGTGTAATCGCCAGCTACATATTTTTCAAATACGTCTTGTACTTGATCTTCATGTAGACGAAGAGCTTGAGCTGCTGCTTTTTGTGGCAATTTACCTTCTGTAGCTGTTGCAAGGAATTTAGAGAATTCATCTACGAAGCTTTGTACTTGAGCTTCTGCTTTTTTGATTGCTGCTTTATTATCCATCTTAGTTGCTTTAACCAAGTTGTCTGTGTATTTGTTGTGAGCACGGAAGATTCTTTCAAATTCAGCCGCGCCTGCTTTACCGTAGATCGCTTCGATAGCAGGTTGCATATCTAGTGCATTTTGATCGAGTGCATCATAAGCTTGTTTAGCATCAGGTGCACCTTCGTATGCTTTAGTCATAGCTACAACAGCTAATGCGAAATGCTCGGAAAGTAAGTAATCTAATCCTGAACGAAGGTCAGCCGCTTTGGTGCTTACTGTAGGAGTCGCTGTTGCTGGTGTTGCCGCGAATGCTCCTGCTGCTGGAAGAAGTAAAGAAAGGCTTAATGCAGGTACGATTAGTTTTTGAATTTTCATAAGTAAGCTCCCTTTGTGTTTACATTTTTTGGTGAAGCATTGTTGCTGTCCATACACAGATGAACGAAAGATATTTGTTTTTGGATCACTTTATTTATTTTTTAATTTTAAAAATGAGGCTGCAATGAAGTAATAGAAGGATGAATAATGCGGTATTGTTACTGTTTTCGTAATTGATGTCACTGATCTGTCCTTGCCCGATCACCAGCCCCACTGTATAGAAATAAATGACTTACCTTTTTTCACTTGCATACTCTCGAATAATGTATAAACACATTTCTCAGAAACTAAACTAAGTGGCTTATATAATTTTAAGGAACAACTGATTTGCGTGGAACCAAATAAAAAAAGTGCCCCTATCATAGGGCACTTTGATAATGTAATAGAATATATAAAGCCGAATAAACAAATGAAATCCGCCATAGTGCGGTTCGGGGGAACGAAACCGTAATATGGCGGATTCCGGGAGTGGTCCATGATATAGCAGAAGTGAGAACGAAGGGGACATCATTCTCGCCAATTGCCGTTACTTATTGTTAAACACGGGCACATGTATTGAAACAGGTGATTTACAAAATTTTTTTAATCTTTACAGCCCGGGAACATTCCTGTCGAAATGGCTATCCGATTCCAATTATTGATCGTGTTAATCGCTACAATAATATCCATATATTGTTTCTCACTAAAGTGTTTTAACACTTCATTGTATACCGTTTGAGGGACTCCTTGAGTTGTGATTTCAGTGACCACTTCAGTCAGATGAAGAACTGCTTTTTCAGCATCTGTATAATACGTACATTCTCGCCATACGCTGATTAGAGCGATTCGTTCTTCCGATTCCCCCATTTTGCGTAAATCGCGTGTATGCATATCGAGACAGAACGCACAGCCATTGATCTGAGAAGCACGAATTTTGATCAATTCATAAAGGATAGGGTCAAGATCCTGTTCTTTGATAAATTTCTCCATTTGCCCCATTAGTGAATAGACTTTCGGGTGTACTTTGTAATAATCCATACGTGTTTGCATGTGTATTCCTCCTAAGATATTGAATAATCGTAAGCTTCATATGAAGCTTATATAGACTAGACCAATGAGGAATACGATTTGTGACAAGCTTAACGAATTTTATCGGGATTGGAGATCATAAAGATCTGATCGACTTGTCCATGTATATCATATCTGAAAGAATAAATAGCTACAGTGACATGTTCGCGTTGGAGTTGTAGACCCATTTCTCCGTTGATCCATACAATCGACCATTCGCCGGTAAGGGAGCCTTTATTAGCAATGCCATTGAAAAATGAGACCACACGCCTCCGATCCCAAATAGGACGCAATGCCGATTTAACTTTACCCCCGCCATCTGTGTATAGACGGATATCGGATTTTAATAATTCTAATAGATTCGAGAAATTACCTGTTTGCGTAGCTTGCAAAAAAGCATGTGTAAAAGCTAATTTATGCTCGGAAGAGATAGAGTGAGAAGACTGTGCTTCTTGTAATTTGGGTAGCGCACGACTGAGTATTTTGCGACAAGCACTTTCGGATCGATCCAGCCAGACCGCAATATCTCGATAAGGAAAATCAAAAGATTGTCGTAACACAAAAATAGCTCTTTCTATCGGTGTCAATTGATCAAGCATGACCATCACAGCGTAACTAATGTCATCTTTTAACATCATTGAGGTATCGGCACTTTCTGTTAATAATGCTTCATAGTTCATGTTGGTCGATGAATAGGTATGCTCAATATTAGGTTCAGGCAACCAGACTCCAGGATAATCGATACGCTTAATCCGTGCGGATTCCAGTACATTTAGACTGCGATTGACGGTAGATTGAATCAGATAAGCACGAATATTGATCACCTGCTGCTGATTCCAGTCTGTCGTGCTAAGATGGATAAAAAGATCTTGTACAATATCTTCTGCTTCAGTACGCATACCGGTGATTCGATAAGCAACAGCTATGAGTAATGATCGATATTCTACATATAAAGGTTCAATATGGGTTTGGAATAAAGAAGTCATATAAGAATTTATCTCCTTATTAAATATCAGTAATACGATAGGAATTATCGATGCACAGCGTTACATGGTACACTTGCCCGATTTCGACTCTCTATATCATACTAGAAATATTGTGCTTATTCTGCTCGTGATCACCAAGAAAGGAACATTCATCTTATGAATTGGCTTCGATCGTATCCACGCGAAATACAAGTTTTTTTACTCGCTAGTCTAATCAGTGCAGCGGGTGGTTCATTAATGTGGCCACTGACCACACTATATGTATATCAAGAACTCGGTCGCACGATGACCGATGCAGGTTTTGTCGTTCTTTTGCAATCACTGGGCGGTATCGGTGGTCAATTACTTGGAGGTACATTATATCATCGTCTAGGTGTCAAAAAGTTAATTGTCGGTTCACTGGCATTAAATGCACTTTGTTTATTCGCTTTGCCTTTTGTAAGTCAAAATTGGCATCTGTATATGCTCACTATGGTATTTGTAGGACTATTTAATGCGATGTCTTTACCTGCTATTCAGGCATTTATCGGCTTCCGCTTTGCTGATCGCCGTGGACAATTATTTAATATTGTCTATGTCGCTAACAATATCGGAGTCGCTTTGGGAACAGCACTGTGCGGGGTGTTGGCAGATATTTCATACCATTTAACCTTTGTGCTTAACGGTGTGAGCTGTGCTTTATTTGCCGGTTTCTTTTTTGTCTATTTGACCAAAATCGGTGAAGGCGAACGTCCTCCTACTGAGCAAGAAGATGTACATAACCCGGGACGACCGCAAGTAAATACAGAAAAACGTCCAGTATGGTTGTTGGCACAAGTGAGAGTCTACTTATATATGGGGATCGGTTCTTTATTTCTATGGTTAGGCAATTCGATCTGGAATACAGGTGTATCTCCATTTATCGTAAGTTCAGGCATGTTGATCAGTTATTATAGTCTACTGTGGACGTTAAATGGTGTACTGATCTTTGCAGGACAGCCATTCGTTAATTTTATTCGCCGCGTTGCTGCACGTACCGCAGAAGCTCAAATGACAGCAAGTGCTCTGTTCTATTTGTTCGGGTATATCGTTATTCTTGGATTTCATAATTATCCTGCGATGATTGTAGCGATGATTCTGATTACATTTGGCGAAATGTTACTATCTCCTGCAATCCCTTCTTATGTTTCGGAAAAAACAGGATTGTACGCTCCATTTTATCTAGGCGTTGCTGGTGGAATCGGTGCAGTAGGGCGTGTTATCGGGCCTTATATTATGGGTGTCTTTTATGATGCTGGTGGACTTCATCCTGTAGCATGGGTAGCTGTGATTGCAGGAATACTTTCTTTAGCGTTCTTTATGATTCATCATTATACACAAAGAAAAGCAGTATCGCTAACGGGTCTTTAAGTCTAATACTTGAGTATAAAATGGATGATATACTATACTCAGAATACAAAGACCAATTATATAAGAGAAGGTGCGTATACATGGCGGTTCAGCCTGTTGATCAGCTAGTCACTCGATTATCGATTATGAATGATGCTCAATATTTAATAGAAATTGATCATTTGGTATGGAATGATAATAACACTCCATGTGTATTGAAATACGGATCACGTCAGCAATACTTGCAAGATCATCCTCCAGGCACTCAACTGGTAGCTATGCTCGGTGAGACCATCTGCGGATATGTTGGTTTTCAATATCCTACCTATGTACCGACTAATCAACATGTATACGATATTCATATTGCAATTCACCCTAATTATCAAGGTAAAGGTGTAGGACGTAAGCTAATCGAATCGATGGGGGACTTTGCACGTTCTCAACAAATTCGTAAATTAACGTTACGTGTTCTATCTACAAATAAAGAAGCCTTTCAGTTCTACAATAAGCTAGGCTTTGTAGAAAACGGAAGGCTTCCTGAAGAATTCTATATTAACGGGCAATATGTGGACGATATCTTGATGACTTACTGGCTGTAGGAGGTCTGACCATATACACTCTTTGTAATGAGATCGGTCAATTCTTCTTTTTGTGCCCGGTATGTATCCGGTGACAATAATCCTTGCTGGAATCGTTCATTTAACATCTCTGTCATCTGCGCTACCTGTAAGTCGATCACGGCTTGCGGGTTTTTGTTATGTCGACGTGCCGTTTGGGCAAGTGATCTACCTTCATATAAATCTTCATAGACATCCTCATCCGACGAAGCGCCAAGTGTACTTAGGAACGGGTCCTGTTGCTCACTCGTCAACGAAGAACCAGACGCACTCGATGGCGTTTGAGCATTTGCTTCTTCCCCTAGCAACATACTGCTGATCGCAAGTCCTAGAAGCAACGTACTGATCATCGCTTTACGTGAACGGTGGTTTTTTTTCGTGCTTTTCATCATGGATACCTCATTTCATACTATTGTTTACCATTAGAACTTGAGCCTTTACCATGTATGGCTCTGTAACAATCATAAACAGGTTGCCTTAAAAGAAACTTAAAAGAATGTAAAGGTAAGCTAAAACCTATTTTTAACGTTTCAATCATAGGCTTCATTCTTTACATAATAAATAACAATATTTTCTATCTATAATACTCTCTTGTTCAATTTACAGTGAATGTATCCGATAGTTTCAAGTAAGAGGGTATATAGAAAAGGGGGTTTATTTGTGAATCGCATGTTAAAGTACCAGATCCTTTTTAAACTTCAATTACAGGAGAAACTACAGAACATGCTAGCGCCAGATGCACAGATTTCAGAACAAGAATTATATCGGATGGCTCATTCGATCAAAGGAACAGCAGGAACAATCGATTTGCCTGAATGGTATTCGGAGTCTTTGCGTTTATTAATGACATTTAAAGAAAACGGTCAACGTATATTTGATCATGATCAGTTAGTGCCTATTTTGGGAACATTACAGGAATTAATCGAACAATCTGATCTTCATCCAGTAGTTACAGAGTCACAGCAGACCCATCCAGCAACACATTCAATTCCTCCCAGTATGAATGCGCCTAGAGTAGGCAAAGTATTAGTTATTGATGATGATATCGGGCTGTTAACATTATTAAAAGATGAATTAACTCGTCAAAATTTCATGGTCTTAGCGACAACACAACCGGAAAAAGGATTGAGCTGGTTTTATGATATGCGTCCTGATTGTGTGGTATTGGATTTGATTTTACCGGGCATGAACGGATTTGAATTATTAGCGCAGATTCAAGATTTATGTGAGCGTCATTTTATTCCTGTGATGATCGTCAGCGCTTCCAGTAACAAAGAAACACGTATGCAGAGCTATTCGATGGGAGCCGAAGATTTTATGGCCAAACCATTCGATCTTGATGAGTTTTTACTGCATATTCGCAAATTAACAAGCAAACGCCGCAAACTGACCGAGTTGTTGTTATTAGATAGTGTCACAGGTGCATATAGTATGCCTTTTCTAGAACGTGAATTAGAGCGATATCAAGCACAATCGAGAATGAAAGCAATCGATATCTCTTTCGTCGGTATTGATCTACAAGGATTGCGTCACTATAACGAAATGTACAACTTTGCGAAAGGCGATCAGTTGTTGCATCAAGTATCTGATGTGTTCAAAGCTGCATTGCGATTAGAAGATATTTGGGCACATGAGCGTGCTGGGCGATTTTATCTGCTTCAACCGGGAATGACAGCCGAACAAAGTACTTCTTTGATAGAAGGTATTTTACAGTCAAAAGAACTGAATGCTTTGATTCCATCGGATATGATGCGAATTCGCTTTGGAGTAGTTCCAGTGTCTTTCAATACCGATCGCTCTCAAGTGTTCGATCAAGTGAATCAGCAATTGTTGAACATGGAGTCGGCTGAAGTGGAAGCCCATCCGATTGTATCTGGAATCTCAGAAGATGAGAAAGCTGTAAGAAAACAGTCTTCGCCTACTCCATCTGCTGATGAACCGTTGCGGTTAGCGATTATTGATGATGATCCGTTAATCCGTAATATTTTGGAACGGCAAATGTTGGATCTGGAGCAAGAGTACTTACTGGATATTCGTGTCTATACCGATGGCAAAGAATTTCTAAGTGATCCGTGGCATGATGAATCTGCTCAATACCTGTTGATTTTAGATCGGATGATGCCACGTATTAACGGAATGGAAGTACTATCACGCTTGCGTAATGAAGCGAACTCTAATTATACCGTGTTGATGTTAACCGGAGTCGATGATGAACAAGGCATCACAGAAGCGATTCGTGCAGGAGCCGATGATTATATGACCAAGCCATTTAGTATGATGGAATTGGAAGCACGAGTACGACGTTTACTTAGCAAAGTAGGGACAGCTTTATGAGTATAGAAGAGATATTAATCATTATCTGGTGGGCAACGGTCGGAGTGATTACATTAATTGTGGTGTTGTTATTGTATCTGATGTTTCGCAAATATCAACGGAATCGTCGTCTACAAGCGATCGCTAAAGTAACCGAACAACTTGCCAAAGCAGACTCACCGTTGAACCAATACATTTCAACCGGAGAGCGCTCTCGCAAAATGCTGGCTAAAAGCAAAATAGAACAAAAAGCGATCGAAGAAATGTTGATTCATCGCTTATCTCTGAGTCGTGCCAAAAGTGAGCAAGAACGCATTATGGAATTAAGCGAATATTATTTTGCTGATATGTATGCTGCTGAGTTACGTAGTTCACGCTGGAGTCATCGCATCAATGCCTTACTGTATATCGAACAATTTCAAATGACCCGTCTCAAATCAGATCTATTAGTAGCTTTGAAGCGCAAAAATTGTACAGGAGACGAACGGTTTTTGATTTTACGTATTCTAGCTACTTTTCAAGCGTCTGAGATTATGGATGAATTGGAACCAGCAGCTATACAATATTCCGAAATTCAATTATTGCAGCTAGTGT
Organism: Paenibacillus sp. PK4536; assembly: GCF_028594455.2. Classification (NCBI taxonomy): domain Bacteria; kingdom Bacillati; phylum Bacillota; class Bacilli; order Caryophanales; family Paenibacillaceae; genus Paenibacillus; species Paenibacillus sp. PK4536. Next base: position 661,040 of record NZ_CP126313.1, on the reverse strand, counting down.
TGTTAATTCGAGGAGAATTGCTGGATCGATTGCTTTTACAATTTGATAAATACAGCCCTAAGTTGCGTTATACCATTATAGATAGTCTGCGGATCAACAATATCCGCACGCAAGACGTACTGCAATTGTTAGAGCAACTGATCTATGTCAATGATAAAGAAATGCGGATTCGTGCGATGAAAGCATTAGCGAATTTTGGATATATGAGCCCTGAAGCCGCCGATCGGATGGAGCAAGAATTAGCGGAACAGCAATCGGTATCATGGCAAGAACGATTGATGAGAGTCAAAGTGATCAACAGTACGCGTGATGAACGCTTTTTACCTTATTTGGAACAAATGGTGAGCGATGATGCTTATGAAGTGCGTCTACAATCGGCACAAGCATTGCTACGGTATCGTCAAGGCGCAGCCATCCTAGAACAAATTGCAACAGATCATCCTGATCGATTTGCCAGAGAAATGGCACAAGAGATATTGGAAAGGAGAAATTATGAGCGGAATGTGGGCTGAGTTAGGAATGGTTGTGTACCATATTGTGGCTGTGATCACGATACTTTACGTCGCTTTTTCAACCGGAGCTTATTTATTAATGTATTTTGCTGCGGCTAAAGATTTGCGCAAAGATAAAGATGTGAGTGGACTTCAATATAGTAAAGCACTCGAAAATGAATTAGCTCCTTTATCCATTCTTGTTCCTGCTTACAATGAAGGTGGCAATATCGTATCCAGTGCCCGTTCACTGCTTAGTATTAATTATAAGCAATTTGAAGTCATCGTCATTAACGATGGTTCCAAAGACGATACCGCGCAACGGATGATCGATGAATTCGATATGTCGCCGATCTCCAATCGGGTTCCTTTTTCAGCATTAGGCAAGTCTACAGCACCTATCCGTCATATTTATCGTTCGCTACAGCATCCCAATCTAGTACTAGTCGATAAAGAAAATGGCGGGAAAGCTGATGCGCTAAATGCAGGGATTAATGTATCACGTTATCCTTATTTTGCGTCCCTAGATGGCGATACCGTACTGGATACAGATGCTTTTATCAAAGTAATGAAGCCAATTATGGAAGCGAAGCCTGATGAAGAAATTGTAGCGACAGGTGGTAGTGTAGGTATTGCCAACGGTAGTATTGTCGATACAGGTTATCTTAGTAGCGATAATGTAATGTTATCTCGTAATCCATATGTGATCATGCAAGTGATTGAGTACTTACGTGGATTCTTAATGGGACGGATTGGTCTAAGTAGCTTCAATATGTTGATTCTTGTATCTGGTGCATTTGGAGTATTCAAAAAAAGCTGGGTGATTGAAGTAGGCGGATATGAGACAGAAACGATTGGCGAAGATATGGAGCTCATTGTGCGTCTACACCGTCTGCTACGGAAGAAAAAAAGCAAAGGTCGAATCATCTATATTCCTGAACCGGTATGTTGGACAGAAGCCCCAGAAAGTCGCAAAATTTTACGTCGTCAACGGATTCGCTGGCAACGTGGATTATTTGAAAGTCTTTGGCGTAACAAAGATATGCTGTTCAATCCCCGTTATGGACGGATAGGGTTCGCCGCTATGCCTCTATTTATGTTTGTAGAGCTATTAGGGCCGGTTGTGGAATTAATCGGCTTAATTATGATTGTACTGGGTCTTGTGCTCAAAGCAGGCGCAGGCTGGGAGATCAGCGCTTCGCTTACACTCATGATGATTCTGTATGGCTCATTATTATCAACTGGAGCTGTGTTATTCGAAGAGTGGCGATTCCATCATTACAATCGAATGTCTGACGTATTCCGTCTAGTTCTACATGCGTTATCGGAATCATTCTGGTATCGTCCGATGTTAACCGTCTGGAGAGTGATTGGACTAGTACAAGCAATTCGTGGTAAAAAAGCCCAGTGGGGTGAGATGACACGGGTGAATGTGATCGGTGGTAGCTCAGATACGATAAAGATACGACCGGAAAGTCCATTGATACAACCGAAAAAATAAACCATCAAGCTAAACACATAAAAAAGCTACTTCACCAGCAGACAATGATGGTTGAGTAGCTTTTTTTATAATCAAGAAGCTTATCGCTTCAGTTTCCATTCTTGTTGTAACATGCCATATACTGCATGATCTACATAACCGATCGGCAACAATTCAGCCTCACGAATAATGCCTTCCAAAATAAATCCTAGACGCTGAGGAACAGCACGACTGCGATGATTACCTGTCGCACAGCGAATCTCGATTCGGTGCAGATTCAGCTCGATCAATGCATAGTCGATTAATACACGAAGTGCAGAAGTGACTAATCCTTTGCCTTCATAATTCGAACCAAGCCAGTAGCCGATACCTACAGAACGGTGATTCCAATTGATCTCATGAAAACCGATAATGCCAGCCAATTGACCTTTATACCAGATGCCAGCATTGAATGCACCATTTTCCATCGCTTGGGTCATCGAAGACCGTACATATTCTTCGCTAGCAGCCACAGAATTGGTTGCGTCGACCCAAGCTAGCCATTGGCGTAAAGAAGATCGAGATTGATCGATTAGTTGATAAATTGGGCGAGCATGACTGGGTTCAAGCGGTCTTAATTCGATTTCTTCATCCAATTTATATGTAAACATCAATAGGTACCCTCTTTCTTAATCGAATATAAAATAAAATGGATCGGATGAGATATGCAGATTAGCAGGATGGATGATTTAACGACATGGACGAAGAGGTGGGTGCTGTTCCAAAGCATAGATATCTTCTTCAAGCCCAGCCATGCGTTCATTTAAGGTTGTGCGACAATCCGCTAAGGCTTGATTATAGATCAGAGGCCCTGCCGATTGTAAAAAGAAATCGAGCACAGAATCAGCAGCCAAATCGCCTATACTTTCACCACGTTCTACTTCAAAAAAATGCTGGATTTGAGCGATCATCTGCTCACGCTGTTCTTTCGGTAGACTCAATGCTTTCATGCGTCATTGCTCCTTTGTACACGTTTATACTACATGCTACCGTATTCATCCTCTAGCGTCAAAGCCATTTAGCATCAAAAATGCAGTCACTAGAACAGGACAATGGTCTCTGTCTTCATGTGCATATCCTTGTCTAACTTGCCAGAACAGTTATAATGGAAGTATTGGATTATTCCTGTAAAACAAACTGAACGATGAAAGGTTGATTGACGTGGAGCATACAAATACCCCGCCTAATTTTATAAAAACTGTAATTGCGGAAGACCTACAGTCCGGTAAAGTCAAAAAGGTCGTTACCCGTTTTCCACCGGAGCCGAACGGTTATCTCCATATTGGTCATGCCAAAGCAATCTGGATTAACTTTGAACTTGCGAAAGAATTCGGTGGTAGTACGAACTTGCGCTTTGATGATACGAATCCTGCAAAAGAAGATGTAGAATACGTAAAATCGATTGAAGAAGATGTGAAATGGCTAGGCTATGAATGGACAGGTAAATATTTTGCTTCGGATTATTTTGATACGATGTATGAAAAAGCAGAATTGTTAATACAAAAAGGACTTGCTTATGTCGATGATCAATCGGCTGATCAAATTCGTGAAATGCGCGGAACACTAACCGAGCCGGGTAAGAACAGCCCTTATCGTGAACGTACGATTGAAGAAAACCTAGATTTATTCCGCCGTATGCGTGCAGGCGAATTCGGTAATGGTGAACGTGTACTACGTGCGAAGATTGATATGTCTTCACCAAATATCAACTTGCGTGATCCCGTCATCTACCGTATTGCTCATCTAGAGCATCACAATACAGGTGACAAATGGTGCATTTATCCAATGTATACTTTTGCACATCCATTAGAAGATGCGATTGAACATGTGACTCATTCTCTTTGTTCGATTGAATTTGAAGATCAACGTCCATTTTATGATTGGGTGATTCGTGAGTGTGAAGTTGAAGCGGAACCTCATCAATATGAATTTGGTCGCTTGAATCTAGCGCAGACGCTAACCAGTAAACGTAAGCTGAAGCAACTGGTGGACGAGAAGATTGTCGATGGTTGGGATGATCCACGTATGCCGACGATCTCAGGATTACGTCGTCGTGGATATACGCCAGAAGGTATTCGTGCATTTGTCTATGAGACCGGTATTTCCAAAAGTCAGGGCGTTGTCGATCTACAAACACTAGATCACTTTGTACGTGAAGACTTGAAATTGCGTGTTCCTCGTACGATGGGTATTTTGCGTCCACTTAAAGTGGTCATTACCAACTACCCTGAAGGACAGATTGAAATGCTAGATGCTGAAAATAACACTGAAAATGAAGAAATGGGTATTCGCCAAATTCCATTTTCACGTGAAATTTATATCGAGCAAGATGACTTTATGGAGAATCCGCCGAATAAATATTTCCGCTTATTCCCGGGCAATGAAGTTCGCTTGAAGCATGCTTACTTTATCAAATGTAACGATGTGATCAAAGATGAAGAAGGTAATGTAACAGAGATTCATTGTACGTATGATGTGGAAACGAAAAGCGGTAGTGGATTTACCGGACGTAAAGTCAAAGGTACTATTCATTGGGTCGAAGCGAGCCAAGCCGTTCCTGCTGAATTCCGTCTATATGAGCCGTTGATTACAGCGGAAGAAGCAGACGAAGAATTAACTGATGAAAATGAAGAGACTGCTGAAAAAACGTTTTTGGATTACTTAAATCCAAAATCACTTGAAGTGGTTCACGGATTTGTAGAACCTGGTTTGAAAGATTCCAAAGGGTATGATCGTTACCAATTTTTCCGTCATGGTTATTTCAGTGCTGATCCGAAATACACGATGCCAGGCGATCCGGTCTTTAACCTTGTTGTCTCGATGAAGAGTTCGTTCAAATTGCCAAAAGCATAAGATCATAGAATTCTTTCACAGTTAAAGTAGGAACAAATCACATCACAAAAACCGCCCTTTCTCAACAAGTGAAAGGGCGGTTTTTGATGTTATCTATGATGAAATTACAGATGAGTAGATAGGGTGAGATACATTAATACTGTTCATCCTCTTCTTCCATTCGGTACTGCGTTCGCTTCACATTCAGCCACATCGATGCAAAACCGATCGCTCCAACAAACGAAAGAGCAACACCGGCTAGATACATCTGCTCCGAACCGAAGTTCTGGAATAACCATCCACCGAGAAAGCCAGCAATCACACCGGATACACCGCTCCATGTCATCGTATAAATCGCTTGACCGGAACTGCGGAATGCTTTGGGAACAAACATCATGGTGAGCTGTGTACCGACATAGAAATAGCCACCGAATGTTACTGCATGTAGCAATTGAATCGCAATAATTTCCCACGGGCTAGTCGCTTCTGCCATCAAAAACCAGCGTAATGTAAACAACAGACTGACAATCGCTAACCAACCGATCATAAATGAAATATTACGCTTGAGATAACGATCAAATAGCAAAAATAAAGCCGCTTCAAAAATAGAAGAAGCAAATACAGCCCAACCGACCATCGACTTGGTTCCCCCAAGTTCAACGATATAGAGCGAGACAAAGGTACTGTTCATCGCATTCGGAATCGCTACCAAAATACCAAATACAATAAAACCTACAAAATACAGATTGCCTAGCAACTTCTTCATCGCATACCGATTCATTGTCGGTGATCCACCCGGTAACTTGGTTTGTGGAGGCAATAACAAAATGATACCGATTGCAATAAGAAGCAACACCGTAAACACCGTACCGATTTGAGAAACCCCTAATCGATCGATGACAGGACCTGCCACAACAGCTGTTAATGCCCAACCCAGTGAACCATACAAACGAAACCCGCCGAACTTTTTGGGTGTACCATCAATATAACTCAAAATCAACGTATTGCTTTGCGATAACATAGGGGTCTGGAAAAAGAAAAAGACTGCCATAACAATATAAATAATCGTATAATTCTGCACATGAAAAACAAGCTGAACCATGAGCAACGTGCCTAGCATCATAATCAGCAGAACAAATCGTACATTTTGTAGACGATCACTATAAAATCCCCAAAATGGATTAGCAATTAATGAAATCAACGGACCGATTGCCATCAAAGCACCGATCTCACTCTGGCTCATTCCGATATCTTGCAGGTATAATTGAAAAAAGCTCGTAAAAATAACCAGTGTGCCATATATGAAAAACGTAAACCATCGTAGTGGTCTAAAAGTAGTGTTGTTTATATTCGGATGCAAAGCCAGCCAATCCTTTCATCAGACATTTCATTCACTGTAGCATGTGTTGAAAAGGGATACAAACCAATTTTGTTTATTTCTGGAGTAGAAAGGATAATCTATTATGCCATACTCTTTAAAATATACAGGTATTATTTTAGCAGGTGGTCAATCAAGCCGTATGCGTCAAAATAAAGCATTATTGCCTATAGATGATCATACCATTATCGAACGTGTAGCCAAAGCATTAAAACCAACTGTATCTTCGCTATGGATTGCAGGCAATTACAATGCTGATTATTCATTTCTAAAGCTCTCCGAAGTGCCCGATATTTTTCCCGGACAAGGGCCTTTATCAGGTCTGCATACAGCTTTATCACAGATTTCTAGTGAATGGTATGCAGTCAGTGCCTGTGATCTACCTTTTGCCAGTACAGTACTGATGCAATATCTAATAGAGCAGACTAGGATAGAAGGGATACAAGCTGTGATTCCTATGCAACATGGACGTATTCATCCACTGTATGCGGTCTATCATTATAGTGTACTGCCATCGCTTCAGACCGCTTTAGTACACAACCAATTGCGTGTAAGAGATTGGTTAGATCAGCAACAGGTAAAGTATGTAGAAATCGAGTCATTGTACGATCCAAATATAAAGGAACTATCTTCTTTTCAAAGTATATCGGAGTATAGCTTATATAATATGAATGATCCCCAGTCCTATGAGCATGTTTTGCATCTTTTGGAGCAATATCCTTCTTTGGTATAGCCAGTCTGTGGCATAAGTCCTTTTGAAAGCGTGACAAACATGACTATTTTATGAACGTATGCTTAATTCGCCCCTAATCGCTACAAAATAGAGTACAATAAAAGTATAAAAACAAGTCTCTTCTTCAGTACTTACTACCGCTGTTGACTAACGATTTAACCTATATATTGCTTCAAACCTTCAATGTCGGAATTCAATCATTTAAATATGTGAATATTATCACAAGGAGTGATTTAAGATGACTATGTATACAGAACCGGAAACCCATCAAGCTCGCCAAGAATGGTTATACAGTCGTGTAATGACTTACCGTTTACTCAGCGAAATGTTAGAACGCAAACCTACATTGTCCAAGTTGATCGAATGGAAAAAAGAAGCGTCCAAAATCAATCGTCTATTTACCAATGACTATGCACTGCTTCATACGTTAGAAAATACGATGTTGAATGATATTATGCAATATGCTCGTCAGGAATGTGCAGAATACAGTCAATTGTTCGAGCAAGATCAACATGTTAGCTATCCACCACAAGCTTCTTATTATTTAACGAATGAGCAAGGACGTACGGCGTATGAAGCTGTTGTGAATGCTGTCTATGCACGGGCAGGTATTGCTTTCAAAAAAATGGATCATGAAACAGATGATCATATCGGAATTGAATTGGAATTTATGGCGTTATTGGCAGAACGTTCGGCAGAGACTGATATGCATTCCTCTAGCCGCAAAATGATCGCTCAAATGCAGATCGAATTTTTAGAACATTATTTGATTCCATGGGTACCTTCATTCTGCGCTGAACTTGGCAAAACCACTTGCAGTCCGTTGTACCGTGAATGGGCACAGATGTTACCGACTTATCTTCAACATGATGTACAAGAATTACAACAGATCGTGAATCGCTTAACCTAACTCAAATTCCCTATTTTATAGATCACATGATCTGAAATAGGGAATTTTTGCTTTGATTTTGAAAATATAAGTAATTTATTTCCAATTCGCTGTGTCAAATTAGAAAATACAGTCTAATGAGTGATAAGGGAGGTTTACTGCCTTGAATAAATATTATTGCCTCAAACAATGTATTGTCGTAAAGGCTGTAGACAGAAGAGCGGAATTTCCATCGTTAGATTGGGCACGCCAATATGCTTTAAAAGAATTAGTGCCACAAGAAATCAATTTTGTAGTGAGCGATGGAGATACAGGTCAAATCTATATGGATGTTCGATTCGGTTCGCATACCAAAAACCCCTGAGTACTTCTTTACTCAGGGGTTACTTTTATCTGCTGATATAGTTGTTGTACATCTTGAAGGTCTACTTTGCCAGCGATCGGTTGCAGAGCACAAGCACTACCGCAAGCCGCTCCATAACGAAGCATTTCTGCAAGATGACCACCACGATAAGCTGCGGTTACCATACCTGCTGCCATCGCATCTCCGCTTCCAAGCGCACTGATAATATCAAGCTCTGGCACATGTACTCTGTACCGCATAGAGCCTTGAGCCGCTATCGCTCCACGTTTACCCAAAGAGATCGTAGCTGTGTTTACACCATGATCTAACATTGCTGTCAGTACACCATCTAGCGTTTCCTCTGAATAGTGATCACTTGGAGCTATGCCTGCCCATGCACAAGCTTCATCTTCATTAGGCTTCACTAGATCAGGTGAAGCTTGTAATCCATAACGTAACGCTTCTCCACTAGCATCTAGAGCGGTCTGAGCACCTTTAGCTTTAGCAATCTGGATTAAGGTCGCATACAGATCAGCAGGGCATCCTTCAGGAATGCTACCGGAAAATAATACCCATGCAGATACACTTGCTAACTGTTCTACCTGCTTTTCCAAAAGGATTAACGATTCAGGTGTTACATATGAAGATCCTTGTTCGATAAATTCAGTCTGGGTGCGTTGCTGTTGATCCAGTACAGTAATCGCCAGTCTTGTTTCTCCTTGCACTTCGGTAAATTCACAAGCTACACCTTCTTGTTGTAAAAGGGACTGCATTTTCTGTCCATTATATCCTGCGATCAAGCCGGTAGCTGTTACCGATTCGCCTAGCATATGAACAACACGTGCAGCATTAATCCCTTTGCCCCCCGGAACAGTGATTCCCGGTAAGCGGTGTACCTGATCAATATGAAGCGTAGGAACAGAATAAATAATATCGAGCGCTGTATTTAACGTAACCGTTGTAATCAATAGTTGTTCACCTCTTAAGCGATTAATTTAAGTCCGATTGCCGAGGCGATAATCATAGCAATAAACAAAATACGTAGTCCACTTTTGGCTTCACCGTACATAAACATACCGACCAATGTACCACCGACGGTACCGATCCCTGTCCAGATCGCATAAGCCGTTCCCATTGGAATACCGTTCATCGCCACAGTAAGACAAGAGAAACTACCTGCAAATGTAATAATCATCAAAAGATAATTGAGTAACGATTTGTGACGGACGATACGATTCATCATAATCACACCGACTACTTCAAATCCACCAGCAACAACAAGAGCTAACCAAGACATTATGCTTCACCTGCTTTCACTTTAGCCGCAGATTGAGCTTCTGCTTTGACGCCACTGTCTGTTACTAATTTTAATCCTGCTACACCGATCATCAATACTAATATCAAGATCACTTTGAGCCAGTGGAACGGTTCGCCAAAAATAATCATCTCCGCAGCGACGGTTCCAGCTGTACCGATGCCTGTAAATACTGCATATACTGTACCCACTGGTAAGCGAGTAGATGCTTTGATAATAAGATAAAAGCTAATAGCAATACCTATAGCTGTGAATAACCATTCGATTGGAGTTGCAGCGTGTTTGAGTCCAGATACCCAGACCACTTCAATACATCCTCCGATTAATACGTACAACCAATTGCGATTCATAACACATCTAATCTCCTTTATCGTTCGTTAAACGTTTCTATCAAATTGTAGTTCCTGAAGGGGTGATGCCTCGCCAATAAATCGGGAAGATCACATTTAACCGTTGTACAGAGCGAGAAGGTTCGCTGTATAACATATCGATCATCACGCCATCGACTACAGTCATATATCCTTTGGCCGCTTCTGTAGTAGTGACTACTAATAGCAGATCATGCTGATCGACATGCACATCGAATAATCGTAAAAGTCTGGCTTCCAAATCATCAATCAAACCATATACTAGAGGTACAATTTCTTTTTCTGAAGCCGAATGTGGAAAAAAACACATCCGCATCACGAATTTGATGATAGGGTCATCAGAATATTGCTGTTGTAAAAAAGCAATTAACTGATAAAGACGTTGTTCTAACGGTATATGAATATGACGAATCATATAGCGAATAATTCGTCGCTTGAATTCAGCTAAAGTCTGACGAAGTACATGCAGAAACAAATCTTCTTTGCTTTTAAAATGAGCATAGATCGAAGGTTTTTTGATACCTGCTTCATTCGCGATATCTGCTAATGAAGTGCCTTCATATCCATTTTGCGCAAAATGAGAAAGAGCTATCGTTAATAGCTGAGGCTTTGTAGTCATATAAGCACCTTCCTAACGGTCGTTAGGTAATATTATTGTCTTTTTGATCTTGTTTGTCAAGAAAGGTGAATAAAGTGTCATTCCTTGTAAAGAAGGATATATGTATAACAAAGTTATGCGACATCTTCTCGTTCAGTTACGTACATACTCTGAAGAGGAAGACAGGAGTTGATGATATTGCGTAAAGGTGTTCTAGGGGTATTTATTATTGTTTTACTATTTGGTCTCTATTATGTAGGATTCGATCTACTTGGTCCCACAACTGGAACGATTATCAGTATTTTTTCAACACTGAGTGTGATTTCGATTGGATTTATTATTTTTATAGATAATCGCCAGCCTGCGGTAACGATGGCATGGATTCTGTTATTAGCTTTATTGCCAGTTGTCGGTGTATTTTTTTACTTCTGGTTCGGACAAAATGTATTCAAGCGTCATAAGTATGAAAAGAAAGCGAAGCGAGATCGGCAAGTGTACCAGATGATCGAAAATGCAGGGATGCTGACTGCACTGGATTTATCTTCTTTTCGCGAAGATCATCAATTGTTACTTCGTCTGTCGCAGAACTTAGCGGTAACTCCTGTGTCACAAGCGACAGAGACAACGATCTTAACCAATGGTGGACAGACTTTTACCGCTTTGTTAGAAGCGTTAGAAACAGCCGAACATCATATTCATATGGAATATTATATTTACCGTGCAGATGATATTGGTACACGGATTCAGCAGATTTTAATTGAAAAAGCGCAACAAGGTATTGAAGTTCGCTTCATGGTCGATGCAGTAGGAAGTATGCAATTACCTCGTTTGTTTCTGCAAGAAATGAGAGAAGCGGGTGTGCAAGTGGGTGTATTTGGCGAAGCACGCATCTTGTTATTATCCAGTCAGGTGAACTATCGGAATCACCGTAAGATTGTGGTGATCGATGGCAATATCGGATTTATAGGTGGGCTAAATGTAGGAGATGAATACTTGAGTCGCAGTCAAACCTATGGTTTCTGGCGTGATACCCATATGCAGATCAAAGGCGAAGGGGTACGTACATTACAGATTATCTTTCTGCAAGATTGGCTCCATGTGACAGGGGAGACCTGTCTGGATCAAGTCTATTTTTCTCCACAATTAATCGCTTCTCAAAGTGGAGCCGTGCAGATTATAGCAAGTGGACCGGATAATGATCTACGTGTGCTTAAGCATGTATTCTTTTCGATGATTACGTCAGCCAAGCGATCAGTCTGGTTAGCGACTCCGTATTTTATACCAGATGAAAGTATTCTGACCGCACTCCGGATGGCAGCATTATCGGGGTTGGATGTACGTATTCTTTTTCCAGGTAAGCCGGATAAGCGACTTCCTTTTTATGCTTCTCATTCTTATTTTGTGACATTGCTTGAAGCAGGAGTACGTATCTATGAATATGAAAAAGGATTTTTACATTCCAAGTTGTTGATTGTAGATGGGGAGATTGCGACAATCGGTACAGCGAATATGGATATGCGTAGTTTTCATTTGAATTTCGAAGTGAATGCTTTGTTGGTAGAGACAGAAAGTGTGCATCAGATGGTACGAGATTTTGAACGTGATCTGAATTCAGCCAGTTTGATTATTCAAGATCGATTTGCTCGCCGTAAAGTGATGCAACGTCTTGTCGAATCAGCCGCCCGTCTTATTTCACCGATGTTGTAAAAAGGTAGCCTATAGAGAGATTTTCTGTTGTATCAGCATGATGATCAACTATCACAATGCTATTTTAAAATGAATAAAGATACACTATTTATCTATAGATCATAAAATGATAGAGCACAAAAAAAGCTGACCTTAGCTATCAAGGTCAGCTTTTTGGTACATAGGATTATTCTTCAAGTGCTGTTGTGATTAAAGCACTTACAGAAGGGCTGTATAGTAGTCCGATATGTGCCATACCGAAGACACGGATATTGTTGGCTCCATCTAACATCGACAATTGGTTAGCGACAATTTGGTCATTGATCGTGTAGATCGAAGTCACTTTGATACCTTCTGGTGCTCTGCTAGTCGTTAAGCGGTTAGCGCCACCGATCGTTACTAATTTATCGACTTTAGAAAGACCACCGTTGTTCAAAATATAATACAGACTGTTGGCTCCACCCATACTGTGAGCAACAATATTTACTTTTTGACTGCCTGTTTGCGCTAATACTTCATCAACTTTACGGCTGATTGTAGCGGCATTCAGCAATTGGTTACCGCTTTTGCTAGGAAGTTCAATGGCGTATCGTTCGTTGGAAGCCCAACCTTGACGACTTAGGTAGCTTTCTATGTAGGTAAAGTTGCTTGCTGTTCCTCCAAGTCCATGGACAAAAATAACTGGTGTACGTGTTGTAGCCGCAGTGGCTTGATTTGGTGTGAAAACACCCAAACTAAAAACAGATAATAGCAATACAGATAGCACCAAACGCAAAGATACACTTACTTTCTTCATAATCAATCTCCCTTTTGTTGTGTTCTATAATACATAAATTTACCAAAATATGAATTATTATATAACGAATACACTCACTTGTAAACCCTTTTTGGAATTATTAACTTTAGGTATCGCAAAAAAGAACGATCTATTCCTTCTGCATAGTTCGCAAAAGAAAAGATCGTTCTTTGAGGTTATACCGATATATTTAGCAATGTAAGAATGAATAAAGTATCTATTAGAATGTCGTAAATCCAAGAATTAGCTGTAGACGATACGCGATATCTTTTAGCCATGTCGTATCTTCTTGATAAGCACTTAAAGGTAACGTATATTCTTCGCCTTTATTGTTCCACAACATCGTAAAGTATTTATTTACACCGGTCATCAGATCGTTATCCCCTGGAGCAGAGATCCAAAGATCATTTTCCAGATTATAATCTTTCAGGTTACGTGGCGTAAAGTTAGAAGAACCTCCAATAATCAGATCATTACCAGATGCTTTGTCGATATACATCATTTTGGTGTGATACTGCTCATCGGTAGTGTTGTACCAGCGAACATCAATTTTGCCACTGGAAGCATTTTTGAGTTCAGCAGCTACAGGACGATTCGGAATACCGATCTTATCTTGTCCAAAAGCATTCTGATTCGGATCGAGAATCAATTGAATTTTAACTCCACGTTTGGACGCTTCCATTAGCCCACTCGTAACATCTTTATCAGCTAAGTAGAACATACCCATCCATAAAGTATCTCCTTGCTTGGTGTCTGCAATCGCTTCAAGCAACCGATCAAATACTTTACCTTCGGTAATATAATGCAGTTGAACTTCGCCTTTCGGTTTGGTTGCTGTGCCCGCAGGGGCTTTATAGGTAGGCAATTGCACCGAACTACCCGAGAGATCGATCACCGCTTGTTCTGATTTTAGAATATCACCGATAATAGGTCCTTGCACTTCAAAAGCGATATTGGAATGATAAGCACTCGCATCATGCACATTACCTGTAGAAACCAGTGCACTATTTTCGGTCGCTACGACTTTGCGATGATTGGCTTTCACATTAATCAGTTTCAGATACGAACGGAATGTGACATCAGGCCCATCAGTCGCCATCATATTCGGCACCCATCCTTTGCCTTCTTGCCCGAACCATTGGAAAAAGGTACGCCAGATCGCAGAGTACACCGGTGTAGAATCACGAAGTGAGTCGACATCTGTCAGTACCACATCAATGCCATTCTTTTTAAGCTTTTCCAGTAATCCATTAGGACCTGAATTGTAATTCGTATTCACCTCATCTGTAATAAATACCACTTTGAGGTTAGGCACCTGTTTTTTGCGTTCGATTAACTTATCTGCTAATCCTTCACTCAATTTAGGATATTTTTGCCCTTTATGTACATAATCGTTAAATAAAAATATATCAATAATCACATATTGTTGAGCCGAATCGATCATTTTAAGTATTCTGTCATAAATTTGTCGTTTTTGTGTAAATCGGTCCCCTGTACCTGGTGCGGGATACGTGAGATCATAGTAAAAATTAACATGATCCACTGTGTAAAGTGGGCTTTCATAAGATACGCCAGGCGGTAAAGGTTTGTTCGTCTGATAGATCATAACGGCGATAAGCCAGACGATCAGTAGGCCGAGGACATAACGAACCCAATGGGAACGTTGAAATCTACGGGGTGATTTACGCTGCGAAGCATGAATCGGTGATTGATTATTTGAAAAAGAATTCATCTCTTTTTGTCCCCTTCCGAAAGCGTAATTCATACACTTCCACCTATTCATTAACAACAAAACATTAATTTTGACGCAGACTGAGTTGCAAACAGGGGTTCGGAAGTTTATATATTAATTATAGTAAAAGAATTTATACAACTTAATGTATTTATGAAATCCATTTTAACAAAGGGGACTGTAATGAAAGCCAATCATTCAACTCGAAAAGCAATCGTCATTGGAGCAGGCCCAGGAGGACTCGCAGCAGGAATGTTACTTGCTAGTCAGGGATATGAAGTGAACATGTACGAGAAACAGTCTGTTGTCGGTGGACGTTCTTCACAATTGAAGCTTGGGGAGTATCGTTTTGATCGCGGAGCTACTTTTTTAATGATGCCTCATTTGATCGAAGAATTATTCCGGGTATCCAAGCGTTCACTATATGATTATGTAGACATGCAAGAATTAACACCGATGTACAGCTTACATTTCGGTGATAAAGTATTCCAACCTTCACGAGATCGAGAAGATACGGCTGCGCAGATCGCAACGCTTTTCCCCGGTGATGAAGCGGGGTATTATCGTTATCTGGAAGAAGAAGATGTGAAGCTGGAAAAAGTCATGCCTTTGTTGCGTAGACCTTTTTCCAATTTGACCGATTATATGCGTAGTGATGTATTCCGCGCATTACCTAAGCTTCATCTAAACGATACGGTATATGGACGATTGTCTAAATATTTCAAAGATGAGCGATTGAAGATGTCATTTGCTTTTCAAGCTAAATATTTAGGAATGTCTGCTTGGGATTGTCCGGGAACCTTTACGATTTTGTCGTATCTGGAACACCGTTATGGACTTTTTCATCCTAAAGGCGGAATCAACGCTATATTCGAAAGTATGGCTAAAGTAATCTCTGAACATGGAGGTCACGTACATACAGGTGTAGGCGTGAAACAAGTCATTACCGAAGGACGTACAGCCAAGGGGGTTGTACTGGACAACGGGGAGACTGTATATGCAGATCATATTGTAATTAATGCTGATTTCTCTACAGCGATGAATCAATTATTTGCACCCGGTGTATTGCGCAAATATTCACCAGACAAGCTAGCTGCCAAAAAATATTCTTGTTCTGCGGCGATGTTATATCTAGGTGTCGATGGAGCTATTGATCTACCCCATCATTCGGTGCATTTCTCTGAAGATTATCATCGCAATGTAGATGAGATTATGAAGAAAAAAACATTATCAGAAGATCCATCGATCTATGTGCATAATCCATCCGTTTTAGACCCAACACTGGCTCCTGCTGGCAAAACAGCACTATACATTTTGATGCCAACACCGAACTTAACAGGTGAAACGGACTGGGAAGCGAAGCGTGAACAAGTGAAAGAACAGATGTTATCTCGAGCAGAGATGATTCCTCAATTAGCTGACTTGCGTGAACGGATTGAAGAAATGAGCTTTTTCACACCACTGGATTGGGAACAACAATTAGATGTATACCAAGGAGCAACGTTTAATCTAACGCATCACTTGGATCAGATGATGACATTCCGTCCGCATAATCGTTTTGAAGAATTAGATGGTGTATGGCTAGTAGGTGGAGGAACGCATCCGGGTAGTGGATTGCCGACTATTTTTGAATCTGCACGTATCAGTACCAGTATGATCTTTAAGCAGGATGGAATCGTGATTACCGATGAGACTCATGCCGATCAAGTGATGACCGAGGTTACTCATTCATGAAACGGCATGTAGCAATCGTAGGTAGCGGTATAGGTGGCTTAACAACGGCTTTACTACTGAGCAAGCAAGGTGTACAAGTAACTATATTTGAGAAAAGCAATCGTGTTGGTGGACGCATCGCGTTTGAGTACGAAGGGGAAGAACGGATCGATCAAGGACCCACAATTGTACTGCTACCTGAAATGCTTCATGGTATTATGGAAGAAGCTGGTGTGGCACGTAACAAAATTCCATTGATTGAATGTGATCCACTGTATCGTGTTCATTATCCAGATGGCAAAGTACTCACCAAACATCGCAAGCCTGAAGTGCAGGCAGAAGAAGTAGAACGTGTTTTCCCGGGGCAAGGTGCTAACTTTAGCCGCTTTATGCGTGAAATGCGTCCATTATTTGCTAGAGGACAAGCTTCATTTTTAGAGCGTGATTTTCCCAAGTGGAAACATTTTTTCACTCCAGATAATCTAGCATTAATGCTTAATCTTCGAGCGTATCGTAATCTGAGTAGTGCTGCGGGACTGTATTTCACAAATGATCAGTTGCGTGAAGCTTATTCGTTACAAAGTCTGTATATCGGCGGGATTCCAGAAAAAGCACCGGGACTTTATACAATGCTCCCTTATGCTGAACATGCTTTTGGTATATGGATGATCAAAGGTGGATATGGAAGATTGCCCGAGATTTTAGCACAAGAATTAGCAGAACGCGGGATCAAGATTCAGCTTAATCGCACTGTTGAAAAGCTAGAAATTCAGCATGGTGTTTGTCTAGGGGTTCAGGTGGATGGAGAAAAACACCATTTCGATGCCGTATTGTATAATGGAGACTTCCCTAACATTTCAGCTTTAATGGACAAAGGAATCACCAAGCCACGTCGTAAACCGTATCAACCTTCATCAGGTTGTGTGCTGATCTATGCGGGAACCAATCGTCGATGGGATGATATGTTAACCCATCAATTCTTTTTACCACCTAGTCTAAATGATAGTCTTAGACAAGCATTCAGTAATCGTCAGTTGCCAGAAGACCCTGCTTTTTATGTATTTAATCCCGTAGCAGTTGATCCCGATGCAGCGGCTGAAGGGCATAGTGTATTATACTTTTTGATTCCAGTGACCGATGAAGTAGGTATAGATTGGGAGAAAGATACACCGCGTCTTGTCGAACATGTACTGAATGCGGCAGAACGTCGTGGATTTACAGATCTTCGTTCTTCGATCAAATGGACTAAAGTACGTACACCTGTAGATGCTTTGCGTAGCGGATTATATGGAGGTGGAAGCTTCGGTATTGCTCCAGTGATTGGGCAGTCCGGTGTATATCGTCCACAGCCTAAGCCTTTTCCCCATATTCGAGGATTGTATGCAGCAGGCGCTTCGGTTCATCCGGGCGGCGGCGTACCTATTGTTATGCAAGGAGCAAGGATGGCTGCACATCAAATGTTAAAGGAGTTGGGAATTTGAAATCAATCCGAAAGGCTGATTTGCAAAATTGTGAAGAAATGATTCGTCATGGCTCGTCATCGTTTTATTATGCCTTTAGCTGGCTCCCAAGTCCGCAAAAAGAAGCGGTTCATGTGATTTACGCTTTTTGTAGAATGATTGATGATAGTGTAGATGAACCTGAACAATCGTTATACAGTATTCATGAACTCCAAGCTTTATTTAATAAGCTAGAGACTGCAGAAGGACACTTTATTTGGCCTTCTTTGCGTTGGTTATTCAGTGAGTTTCCGGGATTATCCAAAGCCCCATTCCGTCGTCAAATGGACGGTCAAACGTATGACCTTGCGTTTACTCGTTATTCAACGATGCGTGAATTAGAGCATTATTGTTATCTTGTAGCCGGAACCGTAGGCGAAATGTTATTGCCTGTGCTTAAAGGTGAGCATAGTGATGAGATTCGTCATTCAGGTATCGCACTGGGTAAAGGAATGCAAATTGTAAATATTATGCGTGATATCGGAGAAGATGGTAGACGAGGCAGACGTTATATTCCGCTTGAATTGTTGCAACGTCATCACTATACAGAAGAAGAGTTAGAAGCAGGCGTGATCGATGATCGTTTTCGTGCATTGATGGATGAATTGCGCTTTTTGGCAGAGCAATGGTTTGCCACAGGGCTTGGCGATTTAGCAGCTTATCCTCAGACCAGTGCATTTACGGTTGAATTAGCAGCGACTTTCTACGCTGGAATTATGGATGTTATTGTAGAAAATGAATACGATGTATTCACCAAGCGCGCGTATGTTACAGATGAACAAAAACGTGATATGTTGATCGGAATTGCGATGAGACACGGGTTTACTACAGATATGCTTAAGCGATCGGTGGTTTCTTAATATGGGTTGGTTATTTTGGATCTGGTATAGTATCGGAACTATCTTGTTATTAACAATAGGTGTACCGAAAGTATTGGATTTTTCAAATGGACTTTTTCTCGTGTTTTATGCATTATATGCGCTCTATCTAATCCATAGGGCAGATCTTTTCAAAGAAATGTCCGACCAGTCAGTCAGTGGCTCTCTGAAGCCTCTATGGTCACGCCTTATCGTATCTGGCGTGATCATCTGGCTAGGTGGTATGGGTTTAGAATGGGTTGGTGTACATAGTGGTTGGCCGTTTGGAGAATACGAGTATACCTCTGTTCTAGGCGCTTTGATTTATGGTGTACCCTGGACATTAGGATTTGCATGGATTGGTGTAGTCGCAGGAGGCGTGTTGTTAAGCAGTTCTTCTCATCGTTCTTCGGTAGATCGTCCATCCACATCGAATCAAGGTATGTATCTGCTAATCCGTGCATGCAAAGTAGGCATATGGGTGATCATTTTGGATCTTGTGCTTGACCCAGTTGCTCATGCACGCGGATTCTGGCATTGGGCAGAAACGGGCGGATTTTACGGAGTGCCGTGGAGTAATTTTGTAGCATGGTTTATTGTAGGTGGATTATTGTCTATGGTGTTGCCGCGTTTGATTTTGACGTTAGGGATTTTGCGTCAGGCGACTTTTTTATATCAAGCGATGTTATTATTCTTCGGATTGTTAGCATGGCAAGCCGATATCGGTGGATCGATGATGGTTGCCTTGATCGGTATTATTTTAGCAGAGGGGAATTATCGTTATGATACCCGCAGGTAAATCAGCATCGTTTCAAATGGTATTTCGAAAGTATAATGAATGGTATCTTATTCGCCGTAATTTTCATTCTTTAACGATAACCGGTTCGCTAGATGCTTTACCAGCTCAGCAACCGGTTATTTATATTATGAACCATAGTTCATGGTGGGATGGGTTGCTGGCGTATCATGCATACAATCGCACTTCAGTAGGCGATCATTATATGATGATGGAAGAACGGCAATTGAAGCGGTATGATTTTTTTCGCAAAGCAGGAGCCTTTTCGATTGAAAAAGGCAGTCCTAGCGATGTACGGCAAAGTATGCGTTATGCCGCAGGATTACTTGAGCAAAGTAAACGGATATGGCTGTTTCCACAAGGAGAAATTCGCCATCTGGAGACACGTCCGTTAACGTTCCGTCCGGGCATCGGATTATTATTACGACAAGCCCCACCGGAAACAGCTGTGATTCCTGTTACGTTGCATTATGGACTGTATCAGCAACCTCGATTGCAAGCTTCTTTACATATTGGAGAGCCTATTTTCCAAAATTGGAAACAGATCGGTTCCAGCGATTGTGCAGAGATGCTAGAAGATAGGTTAACTGTACAGTTGGATCAACATAGCCAGCAATTGCTATTATCCAAAGAAGGATATTTACCTGATGAAGTTCATCTTATTGGTAGGAAGCGCACCGTAGATGAGAAATATGATCAATATCGCAAAATAAGAAAAAGGTGAAATGATGCTATTGATCATGCAAGTACTTACAGGATGGCTAGCGATTCAGCTTTTATTTACGATCTGGAATTTATCTCGTATGCCCAAATTAGGCAAATCGTTATCTAGCCAAAGCACTTATTATCAACCTTCGGCAGACTCGCATGATCAGGCTGTAGCAGACCATATTAGTGGGAAGGATCAGCGTTCTAAGCCTATATTATCGATTATGATTCCAGCCCGTAACGAAGAGATTAATATTCGTCAGTGCTTGGAGTCTGTATTGAATTGTCGTACCGATTCGATTGATATTGAAGTGCTAGTGATGAACGATCATTCAGAAGATCGTACAGTAGCTGAAATTCAGCAAGTGATCCAGCAAGATGATCGGGTACGCCTTTTTCATAGTGATCCTTTACCAGAAGGCTGGATGGGCAAATCATATGCGTGTCATCAACTGGCGCAACATGCTCAAGGGAACTGGTGGTTATTTATTGATGCAGATGTCAGGCTAGAAGTAGAAGGGCTAGAAGCCGCAATGGTTACCGCATGTTCACAAGGTAAAGGTCTGATTAGTGGATTTCCACGCATGGAGACAGGCACATGGTTAGAAAAGATTCTTGTACCCATGATGTCATTTGTGATTGCGTATCATTTGCCGATTATGATGGTTCGTCGTAGTCGTAGCCCTTTCTTTGTGGCTGTGACAGGGGCATGGTTAATGATTCACCCGGACAGTTATGCTCGTTCAGGAGGACATGAAGGAATTTCCACTCAGATTGTGGAAGACATGGAATTAGCTCGTGCAGTCAAGCGAATCGGTGATCCGGTGACACTGGCTAATGTACAGCATTATACATCTGCTCGTATGTACCGCAATGCGGGGCAAGTCTGGGAAGGTTATAAAAAGAATATTTTTGTAGGTGCAGGACGTAGTCCTCTGCTAGCGATCGGGATTTCTATTTATTATGCACTGTTATTTATTCTGCCTGTGATTACATTGATCTATAGTCTATGTACCTTAGATACCATGCTGATTGGCTGGTCATTGCTCAGTATTTTGATTGGAATGATCACCAAAAGCATCATTGATGTCTATCATGGTAAGCCGATCTGGATGGGAATATACATGCCTGTTAGTGCGGCTTGTCTGATCGGGATTATGATGGATTCTTGGCGTGCAGGAGCCAATGGTACAGGTTACAATTGGAAAGGAAGGAATTATGGATGAGTGATCGCAAAGCGCTGATTATTGGCGCTGGCTTCGGTGGATTATCTTGCGCCATCGGTCTAGCTTCACGCGGATATGATGTGACTATTTTAGAGAAGCAACTGACGGTCGGTGGCAAATTACAGCATATAGAAAAATCAGGTTATCAGTTCGACCGTGGACCAAGCACGATCACAATGCCTCATGTATTCCGCAGTGTATTTGAACAAGCTGGACGACAGATAGAAGACTATGTAGATTTGTATGATCTAGAACCACGTACACGTAATATTTTTGCAGATGGATCAGTGGTAGACTTAAGTCGTCATGCTGAAGTGACAGCGGAACAGATTGCAATCTATAGCCCTGAAGATGCACTTCAATATCCTCGATTTTTAGCAGAAGCGAAGCAGATGTATCTGGAAGCGAATAATCAATTTCTAAATACCTTATTACTGTCATGGCGTGATAAAATAAAGCCTTCTATGGGCAAAGGCTTACTTCGAGTACATCCATTAACAACATTACAATCGTTATTGCGCAAATATTTTCGCCATCCCAATACATTGATGTTATTCGGACGGTATGCCACTTATGTTGGCGCTTCGCCTTATCAAGCACCCGCTATATTTGCCATGCTTAGTCATGTGGAAGCAGAGCTTGGAGTGTATGGAGTACGTGGAGGTACATATCAGTTAATACGGGGATTGGAAAAGCTGGCGATTGAACTAGGGGTATCGATACGAACAGGCACAGAAGTCTCCCGAATTTTGGTACAATCAGGTAAAGCCATTGGTGTAGAAAGTAGTCTAGGTGATTATTTTGCCCCTGTTGTGATTATTAATGGTGATGTGCTCAGTATGAGTCAGATGTTATTAGATGAACATGAACGCCCTTCACTTAGGGATAAGCAGATCGATCGGTATGAGCCTTCATTATCTGGCTTTGTGACACTTGCAGGTGTACCCCGTCAATATGATCAACTGCTTCATCATACGGTCTTTTTTCCGGAGCAATATGAACCTGAATTTCTATCAATCTTCGGGCAAAAGCGTCCGCCAACCTTACCAACATTATATATTTGCTATTCAGGTTATTCTGAAGCCCAGATGGCTCCGCCAATGAGTAGTAATTTGTTTATTTTAGCCAATGCTCCTTATTTGTCAAAGGAGTGGGATTGGGAACTACAGCGTCAAGCCTATGGACATAAGATTGCGGCCTTGTTAGAACAATACGGATTGGAAGATATTTCACAAGGACCGGTCTGGGAGCATTATACGCCTGCTGATATTCAGCGCGATACGTATGCTCATCAAGGAGCGATCTATGGTATTTCATCCAATTCGGTAAAGCAGACTTTTTTCCGTCCGGGTAATCGAAGCCGTGATGTACAAGGATTATGGTATGTCGGTGGAACAACACATCCAGGTGGAGGCACACCGATTGTGACATTATCAGGCCAACTTGTTGCTAAACATATTGCAAGTCAACATTAGAATCGAAACGAGGGCACATTATGAAATCTGAAGAAATAATACCTGAAGGACAGATTGCTGATCGTAAAAGTGCTCATGTTCGTCTTTGTCTGGAAGAAAATGTAGCAGGAGAAGGCGTAACTTCCGGTTTTGAAAAGTATCATTTTCGCCATCAAGCCTTACCAGAACTGGATTTTGCCACTATTTCACTACAAACTTCTTTTCTAAATCAACCGGTTGCTACACCTTTACTAATCAGTTCGATGACAGGTGGTAGTCAAGCTACCGGAGATATTAACAAACGTTTAGCGACTGTAGCCGAGCAACGGGGCTGGGCCATGGGACTAGGCTCTGTACGAGCTGCCATAGAACATGATGAGTTAGCAGCTACTTTCAATGTGCGTCAACAAGCGCCAAATATTCCGATTATAGCGAATCTAGGTGCTGTGCAGTTGAATTATGGATTTGGGATTGATCAATGTCGACGTGCTGTTGATCTGGCTGAAGCCAGTGCATTGGTGCTTCATTTGAACAGTTTACAGGAAGTTTTTCAGCCTGAAGGTAATGTTAATTTTGCCGGTTTATTGTTACAGATTGAACAGATCGCCAAGCAGTTAGAAGTACCGATCGGTATCAAAGAAGTGGGTTGGGGAATCGATGGAGAGACCGCTCGCTTGTTAGTGGAAGCAGGAGCATCGTTTATAGATGTGGCTGGTGCAGGTGGGACATCTTGGAGTCAGGTCGAAAAGTTCCGCAGTATTGATCCTGTACGCCGCGCCGCTGCTGAAGCTTTTGCAGGCTGGGGCACACCGACAGCAGAGTGTATCGTAGATGTCCGTCAAGAACTGCCTGAAATGACTATTATCGGTAGCGGTGGACTCAAAAATGGAGTCGATGCCGCCAAAGCGATTGCGTTAGGAGCCGACTTTGCTGGATTTGGAAGATCGCTATTAGGAGCGGCTGTAGAATCGACAGAAGCGTTGGAACAAGTATTAGCTCAAGTTGAATTTGAATTATCCGCCGCAATGTTGGGTATTGGAGCAGGAGATATCACTGCATTACAATCGACCACACGCTTGCGTTCGAACGTATAAGTATAGTCATATATATCTAAAAATATTTATCCTTTGGGCAGAAAGGAGTCAACATATGGCTGTATCCGAAGCCGAACAAGCACGCCAGCATACGATTCAACAGATTGCAGAACGGTATCAACCTCTTTTTAAATATTTGAAAAGCAAAAAATGTCTCCGTCAAAAAAGTGGTGACTTTACATTTGATATTTCATTTACAAGCTCCAAGTACGGTGAATTGCGTGTATTTGTAAGTGTAGAGACAGCAATAGCACCTCCTGATGCCAATTGTGTTTTTATCAGTCCGATTGTAAATTTGACGCGTAAATACAAAAATATAGATAGTTATCATGTCATAACTATCAGCGAGCGGGAGCGGGTCATTGAAGAAATTTGTCGGTATATCGATGATTATGTTTTGCCGTTCTTTGCCCGCTTTGAACAGATTGAAGTTCTTTCACAAGAAGTCTCCAAACAAGGATTTTTACCTCATCGCAAAAACTGGGATCGGTTCAGTCTGACCACCAAGCGCTTTCTAGAATTATATCCTCCTTCTTCTTAAATTAAAGATCCGTTGTATCTCGAAATCCAATCTATTTTGGATTTCTATCTTTATTTCTGAAAATATTCTGAAAATTTCTGAATGATAGTACAAATTAACTATACTTTTTTGCATTTCCTCTTCAAAACTCACACCTTTTGTACGATATATATGTAGTTAGGCATCTTGAGGACTACAGAATAGATAGAGGTATGAAGGAGGCAACATCAGTGAAAAGGGGCAAAAAAATTAAGTTAGGGTTACGCTTGAAATTATATCTTATGATTATCGTGCCATTGATTATAGTGGCTGTATTAACCATGTTTATTACACAAATATTAATTAAAGATGCTGCTTTATCTACAATGCAGTATAACAACCAAAACTTAGCTAAAAATACGATTGCTAATCTTAATTTAGCTGCTATTGAAAAGCTAGGTACGAGTAAAAATCCAGAACAACTTCAAGAATATCGCGATCTTCGTGACCAGTTGACTATGTTACGTCAAGAAACGGGATCATTATATATTTATTTGTTTAACTATGTGGATGGAAAATGGTTCTATACAGTGGACGGAGCCGCATGGGATGATGAGGACTACAGCAAATACGGAGACGAATTTGAATTTAGTTCAGGGATTGCTCCAGAGGTATTATCAGAACAAATGGTGACTACTGATGTAGCTACAGATCCGACATGGGGAGAATTATTTTCTACCTTTTCACCGATCAAAGACCCAAGTGGAAAAACGGTCGGATACTTGGGAATCGATATTTCGGCAAGTGCTGTGAATACAGTCTATTCCAGTACATTAAAACAGGCATATCAAATGGTTATTCCTGTATTTACAGTGGTTCTATTGATTGCTGTTTTATGTGCAATGGCATTTATTCGCCGGATGTTACGTCAAGTGGGCGAGATCAAGACGAGTATGGAAAATGTCACTAAAGGTGATCTAACCGTACAATCGAAACGGATTACAGGAGATCAATTAGGCGATATCAGTGACTTGAATAATGCAATGGTCGCTCATATCACCGATATGATTACTAATATTCAGAACAGTTCGCATACCCTACAAGAATCGTCTCAATATATTTCAAAAGTTTCTGAAGGCACATTACGTCAGACAGAAGAGTTATCACGTGCCATTCATGAGATTGCTACGGGTTCAACCCAACAAGCACAACAGACCGATGAAGCAGTACAACATTCAGAACGTCTGGGACAGATTATTGATGAAGTGGGCAGTTATGTAGATCGCTTCGGAGATACCGCTCGCCAACTGACTGAAGTGCGCGAACAAGTCACACAAGAACACCAACGATTGTTAGCACAAGGTAAGCAAAATGTTCAACAAATGCAGCATATGCAGTTGATGTCACGCACGTTAGCAGAGCAATCACAACAAGCGGCGAATGTGAGTGGTCAAGTTCAAAGTATTGTAAAACAGACTCAGATCTTAGCATTAAATGCATCCATCGAAGCTTCTCGAGCAGGTGAAGCAGGTAAAGGATTTGCTGTTGTTGCGAGTGAAATGCGAAGTCTAGCACAACAGTCTGAAGATTCGATTCGTGAAATTGATATGATTTTAGGTAGCTTTGTCGAGCAAATCAATAGCATGAGTGGTCAATTTGATACAACCATGCAGTCTGCGGATCGACAAGAATCTCAGATTACTGAATGTATGGAGACATTTGAACAAGTGAGCCAAGTGTCTGAAGAAGTACACGGATTAGCTGTAAACCTAGCAGATCGTACAGCACATATGCAAAATATTCGTCATGAAGTAGAAGAGCAACTCAGTTATATCGCTTCAGCGACTGAAGAAACCTCTGCTATGACCGAAGAAGTATCGGCTAGTGCGCAAGAACAAGAACAGTCGGTTACTGAATTATCGACCATCTCTCAAAATCTAACGACACTGTCGAGTCAACTTCAAACTTTGACGAATAAATTTATCGTATAGTTGTTTGCCACACCGAGGGTTCTCATATATAATGAGTGTGGAAATTCATGTTCGTTTATTTATAAATTCAGATCAATAGGAGTTGTCATATAAATGGCTTTGAAAGCAGGTATTGTCGGATTGCCGAACGTTGGTAAATCTACTCTTTTTAATGCAATTACACAAGCAGGTGCAGAATCTGCGAACTATCCGTTTTGTACAATTGATCCTAACGTAGGGATCGTAGAAGTTCCAGACGAGCGTTTAGACAAATTAACAGAATTGGTTGTACCTAAGAAAACGGTACCTACTGCTTTTGAATTTGTAGATATTGCAGGTTTGGTACGTGGAGCAAGTAAAGGCGAAGGTTTGGGTAACAAATTCTTAGCGCATATCCGTGAAGTGGATGCGATTGTACACGTAGTTCGTTGTTTTGAAGATGAGAATATTACGCACGTTGATGGCAAAATCGATCCAATCAGTGATATCCAGACGATTAATCTGGAATTAATTTTGGCTGATTTGGATAGTGTAGAGAAACGCATCGAGCGTTCACGCAAAAATGTTAAAGGCGGTAACAAACAAACTGCTCAAGAAGTCGAAGTATTAGAGCGTATCAAAGAATCGTTGTACAACGATATGCCTGCTCGTAGTATTGAGCTAAGCGAAGATGAGCGTCTACTTGTTCGTGATCTTCATTTGCTAACGATGAAGCCTGTATTGTACGCAGCTAATGTGAGCGAAGATGGCGTAACTGAAGCAGATACTAATCCTTTTGTATTAAAAGTAAAAGAATTTGCTGAAGCTGAAAATGCGGTTGTTGTGCCGATCAGTGCTAAAGTTGAAGCAGATATCTCTGAACTTGAAGATGAAGACAAAGCGATGTTCTTAGAAGAACTGGGTCTAGCAGAATCTGGTCTAAACCGTCTAATCAAAGCAGCTTACCAGTTGCTAGGTCTGTACACTTACTTTACAGCAGGTGTACAAGAAGTACGTGCTTGGACAATTCGCAAAGGAACCAAAGCTCCTGGAGCAGCTGGCGTGATTCATACTGACTTTGAACGCGGATTTATCCGTGCAGAAGTCGTAGGATATGAAGATCTTGTGAATGCAGGTTCGATGAACGGTGCTAAAGAACGCGGACAATTGCGTTTGGAAGGTAAAGAATATTTGGTTAAAGATGGCGATGTTATGCATTTCCGCTTTAACGTGTAAGATTGATCTTTGAAATGATGATTAGCATATAACGTTGATCATTGAGCATAAGTAAAGAGTCCCGTTTTCCCTAAAGGAGAGCGAGACTCTTTTTTTATTCAAATTATTTTATTTTTAAAAATTAAGTTGTAAAATTCGTTCAGAAATTACCTTTGATTCATAAGTAAAGAAAAAGACAAAGTTTAGGGAAAGAAGCTCTTTTGCCTCACTATATATCATCTATATAAATTAAGAGGAAGCTAATTATGAAGCAATACCAAAATGAATTTCCCAACTCTTCGAGTCTAATGAATGAAAACTTAAGTACTATTGATCCCTTATTCACAAATAATAATAGTATTTCGCTTACTGCAGCTCCATCTGGTCCAGAAGTAAGAGCTGTAGTAGTAAATTATATTAGTAAAGAGCAAGCGCTACAGATGATTTGAGATTATACAGGGACGAGTGCTTCCATACTACGAGTAGCGTTTTACTCTGTAGGTGCTGGAGTGGCTGCGAGGGCTATTAAGTAAGGCAAGATTACCTCAAGTTATTGCAGTAGGTCAATAGATTCAACAAATTGCTAATGTTACTCCTTCTAATCAAATGCAACAAATCGTATTAGAATTAGCTGAGAATTATAAACAGTTTCTTGTATTACATTTATGCTTACTACATGGTAAGAGTTTCGTTTGTTGCCAATTATGTCGTATTGGACTTATACACAACAACTTCTTACCAAACATGATAATATAAAAATCCCCCTGTTATTAAATAGGAGGATTTCTTTTATGTTGTTTCTTATTTAATACTTCTTTATATAATTTGAAAAAAACATATATACAAGCTACAGAGAATAAAGCAACAAATAATTTGATTAGTAAGCCTTGAAATTCCAAGTAGAAGGCATTGAAAGCGTTAATAAAAGAAACAATGAAACCTATTATACTAGCAATCATCTGACTATTATATCCTTTAGAATTCTCAATGTTGACAGAATCATAAATTAATATACATAATCCATGAATTATTAAGCAAAAACCAGCTAACGAAAAATGAGATATTAACCCAAACAAAATAATTAAAATTACCCAAATAATCAGGGCAACAACGGGAAAGAAAATTTTTGATTTATTTATATTCATGTCTATAAATAGCCTCCAATTTGTTAACTACTTATTTATTATATCAAATTTTCTATTTGGTATAGATATTTGTAATAGCAAAATAAATAAATCAAATTATGGAGTTGTATATTTTAACATTAGTGGATATAAATTTTACTTAATTTTGAAAGGCATCGATTTTATAATATATAACAGGTATTTATCCATAAAAAAGAAATGCTCATCAGATCAACGAGCACTTCTCAAAAATACATATCCATGCTTTGCATAACATCGATTAACCTATATATTTAACTAATTCATCTTAACGATTTAACATTTTCATACTTTCAGGTGCATAACGTTCACCGACAGCAGAACCTTTAGGAGCGGCTTCATCAATCGTTTTTAATTCAGCATCGGTTAACTTCACTTGCGTTGCACCGATATTCTCAAGCAAATATTTGACACGTTTGGTTCCAGGAATCGGAGCGATATCTTCGCCTTGGGCCAGTAACCATGCTAATGCTAGTTGAGAAGGTGAACAATCTTTCGTTTTGGAAATTTCTTGAATACGTTGCACCAAATCCAGATTCTTCTGGAAATTTTCTCCCTGAAAACGTGGAGAATAACGACGGTAATCATCTTCTGCCAAATCTTCAAATGACGTAATCTGACCTGTCAAAAATCCACGTCCTAGAGGGCTATAAGGAACGAATCCGATTCCAAGCTCACGACAAGTGGGCAAAATCTCATCTTCTACATCACGACTCCATAGTGAATATTCGGTCTGCAAAGCAGAGATTGGATGAGTTTGATGTGCACGACGAATCGTTTCAGAGGATGCTTCAGATAGTCCAAGATAACGAACTTTACCAGCCTGTACAAGATCACTCATCGCCCCAACTGTTTCTTCGATCGGAACATCTGGATCGACACGATGCTGATAATAGAGATCGATCGTATCAAGACCAAGACGTTTGAGACTGTTATCGCAAGCTTCTTTCACATATTCAGGACGACCGCTAATCCCTACATAAGAACCATCTTCATTGCGGACATTACCGAACTTGGTGGCTAGAATTACTTGATCACGATTTTGCTGCATAAAAGGCCCGATTAATTTCTCATTCGCCCCTATGCCATACATATCTGCTGTATCAAAAAAGGTAACTCCATTATCCAATGCGACTTGTAAGGTGTGTAGTGCTTCTTTTTCATCGATCTCACCGTAAAATTCGGACATACCCATACAACCTAGACCTAGTGTCGAGACTTGTAACCCTTGTGAACCTAATTTCCGTTGATCCATGAATACAACTCCTCATCATCCAATAGAGTAGCTCCACCTATCGCTAGATACAGATAAAAGTGTGCTCTTTAATACATAACCCTTTGTACCCTGTGTTTGCTTCAATACAGATCAGAATAACCAGCTAAGCAAAGGTAAACTGTGTATGTTCTGACATATTACTTTCTTTATTATAGTCTTATTGATCTTACGTATTCAAATAAGCATCGTTACTCTAAAAAAAAGTACGCTACCACCGTAATTAAGGATATGAAATGGTTACTTCTTGTGCTATAATTAAGAGTCGTAACCACTAATATTTCCCAATATTATGTGTAGATCGATATGGAATGATGATGTTTGTTTTGATGATAGACTATGTAAAGTTAAACTGCGCATGCAGCAGATTGAATAAAAGAAGAGGTGGATTTCCGTGTTAGATCGTTTACAAGCATTAGCGGACCGCTATGATAAATTGAGCGAGTTATTGTGTGACCCTGACGTAGCAAGTGATTCCAAACGTTTAAGAGATTTATCCAAAGAGCAATCTGATCTACAACCTATGTATGAAGCGTATATCGAATACCGCAAAGTCACTGAAGAATTAGATGCTGCTAAAGTGATGCAAGGCGAGAAGTTAGATGATGAAATGCGTGAAATGGTCAAAATGGAGATCGATGAACTTTCCACTCGTAAAGACGAATTAGAAGCTCAGATCCATATTTTATTGTTACCTAAAGATCCTAACGATGATAAAAATGTAATCGTTGAGATTCGCGGAGCAGCAGGTGGAGATGAAGCGGCTTTATTTGCAGCTGACCTTTACCGTATGTACACTCGTTATGCAGATACACAAGGCTGGCGTGTTGAAATGATGGATGCAAGTACCAGTGATCTAGGTGGATTTAAAGAAGTAACATTCTTGATCAATGGACGTGGAGCATATAGTAAGCTGAAATTCGAAAGTGGAGCACACCGTGTGCAACGTATTCCTACGACTGAATCAGGCGGACGTATTCATACTTCTACCTCTACAGTAGCTGTTATGCCCGAAGCAGAAGAGTTAGAAATCGAGATTCACGATCGTGATATCCGTGTGGATACATTCTGTTCAAGTGGAGCAGGCGGACAGTCTGTTAATACGACCAAATCTGCCGTACGTGTAACTCATATGCCTACAGGCATTATGGCGACTTGTCAGGATGGTAAGTCTCAGAACTCGAATAAAGATAAAGCATTACAAGTACTTCGTGCACGTATCTCCGACATGATGCGTCAAGAAGAAGAAGCCAAATATGCAGGCGAACGTAAAAGTAAAGTAGGTACAGGTGACCGTAGTGAACGTATCCGTACGTACAACTTTCCACAAAGCCGTGTAACTGATCACCGTATTGGTCTAACCATGCACCGTTTGGATCAAATCATGAATGGTGAGATCGAAGATATCGTATCTGCATTGACGTTAGCAGAACAAGCAGATTTGATGGAAAAAGAGGCATAATCTATTGGTACAACAGACAGAACAATTTACGATGAAGCCAGAACAAAGTATACGGGAAGCCTATGTTGAGGCTTCTTCTTTTTTAAGTGCTCATCAAGTGATGGAGCCTGAATCGAATAGTCGTCTTTTGCTCGAATGGGTGCTTGGAGTAGAAGGTTCTGCTTTTTATATGGCGATGTTTGAACCGTTTCCTTATGATAAACAGCAATTATGGCAAGAAGTTATTATGCGCAAAGTAGCAGGGGAACCTGCGCAATACATTATAGGTGAGCAAGAATTCTATGGTGAGCGATTTATCGTCACACCTGCGGTGCTGATTCCTCGCCCCGAGACAGAATTGTTGGTCGAAGCGGTAGTGAAGATCGGTCAACAACGGATGGTTAAACAAGCCGATCAATCGCCTTTTGTCTGTGCAGATATCGGAACAGGTAGCGGAGCGATAGCGTTAACGATTGCACGCATGTGTCCAACATGGCAAGTGTGGGCAAGTGATATTTCACCGGATGCGCTATCCGTCGCCAAGCAAAATAGTATCCAGCAGAACACACCAATTCACTGGCATGAAGGTAATTTGTTAGAACCTTTTGCCGGGCAGAATATTGATATTTTAGTATCCAATCCTCCTTATATTCCAGATGAAGATATTCTGGCATTACAGCCTGAAGTTAAAGATTATGAGCCGATGACTGCACTTGCAGGAGGACCGGATGGGTTAGGTCCTTACCGCATTATGATGGCACAATTAACTTTACTACCTGCATTGCCCAAAGTGATCGGTTTTGAGCTTGGGATTGGACAAGCACAGGATGTAGCGGATATGGTTAGAAGTGTAGGTTATGAACGTATTGAGATTATCGCTGACCTTGCAGGTATCCAGCGGCACGTCATAGGTATAAAAGAAAGTTAAGGTTGAACCGGAAAAGGGGGCAGACATGATCGCCAAGCTTAAAAGAATAGATTGGAATTTATTTACCATTCTGCTAGTTATGATGGGAGTCAGTATAGCTGTTATTTACAGCGCTACTCATAGTACGCCCAAGTTTGCCAATTCGACAGAACGAATGATCATTTACTATATTGCAGGATTTGTTGTCTTTTTCGTGATGTCGATGGTCAACTACCGGATCTGGCTCAAATATTCTCTTTATATTTATGGCGCAGGGTTAGTGTTGTTATTACTCGTTATGGTTATTGGACAAACGCTGAATAATGCACAAGGTTGGCTTAGTATTGGTGGACTCAGTCTACAGCCTGCCGAGTTATTCAAAATGGTATTAATTTTATTTCTAGCGACATTACTTTCACGTAAAGAACAATTAAAATTATTATTCTGGCGTGATGTGACTCCGCTGATTGCGATTACGTTTATTCCATTTGCTTTAGTTATGGCTCAAAATGATTTGGGTAACGCTTTGAGTTATCTGATTATTATGATGGCATTACTATGGATCGGTAATATCAAATATACGCAAGCGATTTTATTTACATCCTTAGCTATTGTGATGGTTATTGTCGGTATTCGCAGTTATGTTGCTTATCACGATAATATCAAAACTTATCTCGCAGATATCAAGCGTGATCACTGGATGGAACGGTTAGATCCATGGTTAATGCCTGATCAAGCTACAGAGAAAGCGATCTATCATACACGTAATGCGAAGCTTGCTATAGCATCCGGTGGACTGAGTGGTGAAGGGTATATGAAAGGAACATCGGTTCAATCGGATCGTGTTCCATTAACCTATTCAGATTCTATTTTTGTTGTAGTGGCTGAAGAGTTTGGATTTATAGGCGCAGCTATTTTATTACTGCTCTATTTCACCTTAATTCATCGCTTAATTCTAGTATCGTTAGAATGCCGGGAGCGAGCAGGACCTTACATTATTATAGGAATAGTTGCGATGTTGTTATATCAGATTTTTGAAAATATCGGTATGTTTATCGGCATTATGCCATTAACAGGGATTACGTTACCATTTATCAGTTTTGGCGGTACATCACTGGTAATGAATATGGCATGTATGGGACTCGTAATGAGTATACGAATTCATAATCAAGAAGATAACGATGAAGTTTCTGTAAATGTCACTCAACGTTATGCATTGAATAAATAAAGCCAAGGTCATCAGCAAGGAGGCATGACATGATGAACAACCAGACAGAGAATCACAGCGAACAGCCTCAAGCAGATTCAGCGGATTCTCTGTTCACTTGTTGGGATGTGCGTCATTCAGAGCATATAGAACAACAATTAAGCGAAGCCGGTCAGATTTTGGCAAATGGCGGTATCGTCGCTTTTCCCACAGAAACAGTATATGGACTTGGAGCAGATGCCCGCAATACACATGCGGTAGCATCTGTTTTTACTGCCAAAGGAAGACCTTCAGATAATCCATTAATTGTGCATATTTCAGATCGTGATCAGTTGAGCAGTTTGGTTTCTGAGGTTAGCGATTTAGAACAGACGTTAATCAATCATTTCTGGCCAGGACCGCTTACACTAGTGATGCCTGTACGTCCTGATACTGTATCCCCTCTGGTAACAGCTGGACTACAGACAGTAGCGATACGTATGCCTGATCATCCGGTAGCGTTAGCTTTGATTAGTGCTTCTGGATGTCCGCTAGCGGCTCCTAGCGCCAACCGTTCAGGTCGACCGAGTCCAACAACAGCCGCACATGTGATTGAAGATTTGTCTGCTGTGATCAATGGAGTGGTCGATGGAGGAAGTGCAGGGATTGGTGTTGAATCGACAGTCATTCAGGTACAAGACGATAATACGATTATGATTCTTCGCCCGGGTGGTATTACGGAAGAACAATTATCTTCTTTTGCTCCTGTCACTCGTGATCCTGCTCTGAATGATGCGGCTACAGCATTGGTTCCACGTTCACCTGGTATGAAATACACGCATTATGCACCCCAAGGATCAATGACGATTGTGATGGGATCGCAAGATAATGTCGTTAATCAATATATAGAACAACAGATCAGACAAGCTCAAGCACGTGGTGAGAAAACAGGTGTATTGGTTTTTGATGAAAATCCATTGCATCTAGCAGATACACTGGGCTTATCGCTAGGCAGTCGTGATCATCTTGAAGAAGCAGCGAACCGATTGTATGCGGCTTTGCGTACATTTGATCGTGAAGGTATTACTTTTATTATGTCGCAAGGCTGTGAGCAACAAGGTGTAGGTGTAGCTGTAATGAACCGTTTATCCAAAGCTGCGGGTGGTCAGATTATTCATTTGTAAAAATAGTGATTACATGCGCTAAATTTGGTATAATGATTGATACGGAAAGATTATATTTCCGGTCACCCAAGTCTCACATTATAATGATACGGGAGGTACAGAGAATGCATCACATATTGTTCGTATGTACCGGTAACACCTGTCGAAGTCCTATGGCGGAAGGTTTTATGCGTAAGCTTGCGAGCGAGCGCGGTGTCGATGTGGAGGTTCGTTCAGCCGGTGTAGCTGCTGTAGATGGAATGTCTGTATCCCGTCATGCCGAAGCGGTTCTCAAAGATCATAATATACATGAACAATTATTATCTTCCTCTTTGACTGGAGCAACTATTCATTGGGCAGATCTCATACTCACATTAACAGGGAGTCACAAGCAACATGTGATTCGTAATTTTCCAGAGTCGGCAGGCAAAGTGTACACGTTGAAGGAATATGCAGAAAATGATCACAAAGTGCTACGCGATCTCAAAGAGTTGGATAGCTTATACGCAACGATCGAAATGAATCGTTCTTTAGGCGAAGAAGTACATCCGACCGATCGTCAGCGGTTGATCGAAATTCAACAGCGTATTCCAAGCTTCGATATTGTAGATCCTTTTGGCGGTAGTCGGGATGATTATGAAGTCGCCGCAGCTGATATTCGTCTTGCATTAGAAAAGTTAATCGACAAGATTCAAGCCTATCGTACGCAATAAGATAGAGGTTAATTTTAGAATAGATATTGATTTTACGAAAAACATGTCTTATGATGTAACTCATAAGAGAGATCCGATGTAACTGGCGACGAGAGTGGAGATGAACCACGATGGAGCATCGGAACATACGGCCGGTCGCCTGGGCAAAAGAGCAGACGTGCGATATTTTTCGCGCACGTTGTGCTCTTTTTTTGTTCTTTACATGTTGTAACTCCTTCTCTCATCTTGTTGTCGCCGTTAGCCCTATGCTTGCGCTATAATAAAAAACGAGTGCATTGCACACGTACCTTTTGCAGATAGTGAATGAGCTAAGAAAGCACAAGGAGGATTGAACGATGAGTGATCAGGAAAAAATACAACAAATTCGTTTAGATACCGCAGCTATTGTACGCGAGTTAGCAGAAGAAGCTAAGCTAGATCGCCATAAGCTACTGGTGATCGGTGGAAGCACCAGTGAAATCGCAGGCAAACATATCGGAACAGCCGGAACGTTAGATGTTGCTGAAGCATTGGTGGAAGGGATTCGAGAAGTACAAGCTGAATACGGATTCCGGTTAGCTTTTCAATGTTGCGAGCATTTAAATCGAGCATTGGTGATGGAACGAGATACACTGGATCACTACAATTATAATGAAGTCGCCGCAGTACCGATTCCCAAAGCAGGCGGATCGATGGCAACCTATGCGTATCAGACATTTGTTCATCCTTGTTTGGCAGAACAGATTGAAGCACATGCAGGTATCGATTTTGGAGAGACCTTGATCGGTATGCATTTGAAAAGAATAGCTGTCCCTTATCGACCTGCAATTCGTTTTGTAGGCGAAGCTAGAGTCAACGCAGCGCGTACACGTCCACCTTTGATTGGTGGCGAAAGAGCCGTCTACACACCGATGGTTCATGCAGATCGATAAGCTTAAATAGGTGATCTCTAAATTTAAAATAAGCAATCCAAAACAGGTATTCAACCGATCTCTAGGAGGAATTAAACAATGATGGAGCAATTACGAAAGAACGATCCGGCAGTATTAGAAGCAATGGGACTTGAACTTAAGCGTCAACGTGACAACATCGAATTAATCGCTTCTGAAAATATCGTAAGTGAAGCGGTTATCGAAGCTTTGGGTTCGGTATTAACGAACAAATATGCAGAAGGCTATCCAGGCAAACGTTACTATGGCGGTTGTGAACATGTAGATGTGGTTGAAGATATCGCTCGTGATCGTGCGAAGCAATTGTTTGGTGCAGAACATGTCAATGTACAGCCTCACTCAGGTGCACAAGCGAATATGGCGGTTTATCTTGCAGCGCTCAAACCAGGTGATACTGTTCTAGGGATGAACCTTGCTCATGGTGGACATTTAACACATGGTAGTCCTGTAAATGCTTCTGGATTGTTGTATAACTTTGTGGCTTACGGTGTACAAGAAGATACATTCCTTATCGATTATGATGAAGTTCGCAAAGCAGCGTTCAAACATCGTCCTCGTATGATCGTAGCTGGTGCTAGTGCATATCCGCGTACGATTGATTTTGAAAAATTAGCTTCGATTGCAAATGATGTAGGTGCTTTATTTATGGTGGATATGGCGCATATCGCAGGATTAGTAGCAGCTGGAGAACATCCAAGTCCTGTACCTCATGCACATTTTGTTACAACAACAACACACAAAACACTGCGTGGACCTCGCGGCGGTATGATTATTTGTACTAAAGCATGGGCACAAGCGATTGATAAAGCAGTATTCCCGGGTTCACAAGGTGGTCCATTGATGCATGTTATTGCTTCCAAAGCAGTTTCTTTCGGTGAAGCATTACAACCTTCTTTCAAAACTTATGCTCAAAATGTAGTCAAAAATGCAAAAGTGCTTGCTCAAACATTAGTAGACGAAGGATTGACCATCGTTTCAGGGGGTACAGACAATCACTTGATGCTTGTGGATACACGTAGCGTCAATATCACAGGTAAAGAAGCAGAGCATGTTCTGGATTCTGTAGGCATCACAACCAACAAAAATGCGATTCCTTTTGATCCAACAAGCCCGTTTATTACAAGTGGTATCCGTCTAGGAACACCAGCAGCGACTTCTCGTGGTATGGATGAAGCGGCAATGGTGAAGATCGGTCAAATTATTGCGATGACGCTTAAAGCACCTAAAGATGAAGCTGTTCTTGCCCAAGCAAGTGCGCAAGTTGCTGAATTAACAAGCCAATACCCTTTATATCAACAAATGAATTATTAATTTCAAAATTAAATAAAGAGTTCCTTAACACCGTTAACTTCTAGATAACCGGCAGAAATTCTTATTTCTGTCGGTTTTTAATTATTTTTTTCAAAAAATTTGAAAGATTTACTGCCATTTAAGCCATTTACCATTATAATAGAAAAGACTGGGTGGAAATGCTGTAGAATTTGTTTTTATCTGGTAATTGTAAGCGTTATATTGATAGACTCAATATAGAAAATGGATTTTGCTATGCTAAAAATCATGTTTGATAAGAGCTATATTTACGCTCATCAAAGTATGAAGTATTAAAAAGAAATAATTCGACAGGATATCGGATGAAATTGCCCACAGGGAATGATATAATAGACGAGGTTTATGGGGTAAGAACGTATTCCCCTAATCCTTTTGCTTTGTGGAATGGCCACAAAACCTGATGTGATAGCAAATAGGATGTAGCTAATGTTTATTATTGAAAAGTACCGGAGGGAAAAACCATGGCAAAATTAGTAATATGCGATCATCCTTTAATTCAACACAAATTAACATTTATTCGTGATGTACAGACTAACACGAAAGATTTCCGCGAGCTTGTTGACGAAGTCGCAACATTAATGGCTTACGAAATCACACGTGATATTCCACTTGAATCAATTCCGGTAGAAACACCTGTAATCAAAACAGAAGGTAAAGTCATTTCTGGACGTATGTTAGGTCTAATTCCTATTTTGCGCGCAGGATTGGGTATGTTAGATGGCGTTCTTAAATTGTTGCCAGCAGCTAAAGTAGGACATGTGGGATTGTTCCGTGATCCAGAAACATTCCAACCGGTTGAATATTATGTGAAGCTTCCGACAGATGTACAAGAACGCGAATTGATCGTTATTGATCCGATGTTAGCAACAGGCGGTTCTGCTATTGCTGCGATCGATGTTCTTAAAAAGCGTGGATGTACTCAGATCAAAATGATGAATCTTATCGCTGCTCCTGAAGGGGTCAAAGCTGTTCAAGACGCTCACCCGGATGTAGATATTTATGTTGCTGCATTGGATGAGAAGTTGGATGAGCATGGATATATCGTACCTGGACTCGGCGATGCCGGAGACCGCTTGTACGGAACCAAGTAAAGCGAGGTAATCCCAGACTTATGAAAAAAATTAAAGTAATGACTATTTTCGGTGTACGTCCTGAAGCAATCAAAATGGCTCCATTGATTCTGGAATTGCAAAAGCATCCTGAACATATTGAGTCAATCGTTTGCGTCACTGCGCAACATCGTCAAATGTTGGATCAGGTTCTTGAAGTTTTTAATATCACTCCAGACTATGATCTTGATGTAATGAAAGATCGTCAGACGCTAAACGAAATTTCGATGCGTGTACTTAGTGGCTTAGAGCCAGTACTGCAAGAAGTGAAGCCTGATATTGTTCTGGTTCATGGAGATACGTTGACTACGTTTCTTGCGAGCTATGCTTCATTTATGCAGCAGATTAATGTGGGTCATGTGGAAGCAGGACTACGTACGTGGAACAAGCTTTCACCGTATCCTGAAGAAATGAATCGCCAATTGACAGGTGTACTTGCAGATTTACACTTTGCACCAACAAGTTGGTCGGCAGGCAATTTGCTAAAAGAAAATAAATTGCCGTCAAGCGTGTATATCACAGGCAACACGGTTACAGATGTGTTTCAATATACTGTACAGCCTGATTATCACCATCCTGTTTTGGAATGGGCAGAAGGTAAACGTCTGATCTTGATGACTGCACATCGCCGTGAATCTCAAGGCGAACCACATCGTAATATTTTCCGCGCGGTCAAGCGTATTGCTGACGAATTTGAAGATATTGCTATTGTGTATCCAGTGCATCCAAGTCCAGCTGTCAAAGAACCTGCTCATGAAATATTAGGCAACCATCCGCGCATTCAGTTGATCGATCCTCTGGATGTTGTCGATTTGCATAATTTTTATCCGCATACGCATCTGATCTTAACCGATTCAGGTGGTCTTCAAGAAGAAGCACCTTCATTTGGTGTTCCTGTGCTGGTGCTACGTGATACCACAGAGCGTCCAGAGGGAATAGAAGCAGGTACACTTGAAATGGTAGGTACAGATGAAGAGAAGATCTATGAGCGTGCACATGCACTGCTGAGCGATCCTGAACTGTATGCTTCGATGAGTGAAGCTTCTAATCCTTATGGTGATGGTCAGGCATCGCCACGGATTGTCAATGCTATTTTGCACCATTATGGTATTTTAGAGGATCGTCCTGAAGAGTTTCACACAACGTTCAAAAAAGGTCCCACAGTCGTATTGTGAAAAATGATTCCACAGTATACAGTGGTACTGTAGGGTTAGTGTGATGAAACGCTTCATATCAACGATGTTCTGTGAAAGTCTTGCGTTAATGCGCTAAAGGAAGATGGTTTGACAAAGGCTTAGCCGATTCAGTACAATGAACTGGGATTCCGAGGGTGGAGTGTAGAATGGCAGATGAACCCAAATCAAGCAATTCAAGTTCAAGCCCGTGGAAAGCGGTTGGACTTGTGAGTGTGATTGGAATAGATTTAGCTGTATGTACACTCGCCGGATTCTGGTTCGGTTCCTGGCTGGATAAAGTATGGAATAGTTCAGGAATAGGAACCGGACTCGGAGTACTTGCAGGTATGATTCTAGGTATTTTCGGTATTGTTCTTATCATTAAGAAAATAGTGGGGGAAACGAATGAATGAAATACCAAGTTACATTTATTGGCTGACCCGGACTACCTTTGTTTTTCTAGCTCTTTGCTTTGTAGCGGTTGCATTCCTGCCTCAATCTCGTCCGATCGCTTTTGGGATGATCATTGGTTCGGCAGTCAGTTATATCAACACCAAATATTTAGCTAAAAAAGTAAGTATGATGACTGAAGCAGCAGCAACAGGTAGAAGAGGACCGAAGGGTCTAGGGTTTGCACAACGTGCAGCAATTTCGATCGGAGCGGTAGTACTTGCTATTGAGTTCCCGCATTTGTTTGAAATTCATGCCCTAGCTGGCAGTTTGGTGTTCGCACCATTCGCGCTAATTGTTATCGGTTATTTCCTTTCTCGCCATGAGCGTGATAACTCCGATAATGAAAGGGGTGAGAAAAATGCATGAATCACCGATGATAAACGTCGGGGGCATCGATTTTGATTTATCTATCATTATTGCGTTGATTGTTAGTTGTGCTGTAGTGTTTATTCTAGTGAAGCTAGCAACGCGTAATCTATCGGTAGAAAATCCAGGCAAGCTGCAAAACTTTATGGAATGGGTCGTAGAATTCGTTCAAGGACTGATTTCCAGTACAATGGACTACAAAAAAGGAAAGCCTTTTCTTTCTCTCGGTTTGACTTTGATTATGTTCATCTTTGTTAGCAATATGCTTGGGCTTCCATTTGGTTTAGTGTTCGATTATACAAGCGTAGAAAAAGCTACAGCTTTTGGTCAACCATTAACATCTGTAGTGGACGGACTGGCAAAAGGAAGTCATGGTGTGGAAGTCGCTTGGTGGAAATCACCTACAGCTGATGCTGGAGCAGCGATGGGTCTGGCACTAATCGTATTCATTCTTGTCCATTACCTAGGTATGGTCAGAAATACGAAGTCATACTTCAAACACTATTTCAAACCGTTCTTTTTCTTTTTCCCTATCAACTTGATCGAACAATTCTCCAAACTGTTGACACACGGTATGCGGCTATTCGGTAATATTTTTGCCGGCGAAGTTCTTATTGCTGTATTACTTAAAATGTCAGGCGTATGGTACGGAGCAATCGCTTCGGTTGTAGGTCTTATTGTATGGCAAGGATTCAGTATATTTGTTGGCTCTATCCAAGCCTTTGTCTTCACGATCCTGGCTATGGTATACATATCACAGTCACTAGAGACGGAAGAAGATCACTAAAATACTATCGGCACGTTTCGGCAACTTTTGAATAGTTGGTATCATCAGTCACTGTGTAAGGGTTCAAAGTTCGGAAGTAGGATAACCTTCATACCGGGCTCAATATAAATTTACTATCTCACATATCTTTAAGGAGGATTTTTAAATGGGAGCATTAGCATTTCTAGCAGCTGCTATCGCAGTAGGTTTGGGCGCATTGGGCGCAGGTATTGGTAACGGTCTAATCGTAAGTAAAACGGTTGAAGGTATCGCTCGTCAACCAGAAGCAAAAGCAACATTGCAAACAGTTATGTTTATTGGTGTAGGTTTGGTAGAAGCATTGCCAATCATCGGTGTAGTATTGGCGTTCATTTTCTACGCAGCAGCGTAAATCAAGCACACACATTGGCGGGGAAGGCCACAGCCATCCGCGCCTTCTTTTTAGCGTGCAGGGTACCTGAGAATTATTTAGATGTTTTGAGGAAGGAGTGAGCTGATTTGCATTTTGTATGGAGCAGTCTTGTAGTTACAATTATTGCTTTCTTGATTTTATATTGGTTATTAAGTCGTTATGCATTCGGTCCATTGTTCTCTGTCATGGAGAAAAGACGTGAGCTGGTTAAACAGCAAATGGATGAAGCTGCATTAACACGCAGTCAAGCAGCTCAATATGTCGAAGACCAAAAAGCTGCACTTCAACAAGCACGTAAGGACGCTCAAGATATTATTGAGCAATCCCGTCAGACAAGTAATCGTCAAGCTGAACAATTAATTACTCAAGCTAAAGAGGAAACGACGCGTCTTAAAGAAGAAGCGGCTCGTGAAATCGAAAGCGAGAAAAATAAAGCTGTTGCTGCACTTCGCAGTGAAATCGGCGCCGTCTCTGTACAGATCGCTTCTAAAGTACTGGAAAGAGAAGTGGATGCCAAAGCCCAAGATCAGTTGGTTGACAACTATCTGAAAGAAGTAGGGATTAGACAATGAGCCGGGATACAGTAGTATCTACGCGTTATGCCAAAGCCCTTTTCGAAGCTGCATCTGAAAATGGCGCTGTAGAAGAGACGGAACAAGAACTAAAAGCAATTGTTGAAGCTTTTGCACAAGATGCAGATCTTCGCAATTTTATAGCAACACCAAATGTATCTTTTGAAGATAAACGTCGTGTGATCGAAACTGCTTTTGCAGGCAAAGTATCACAACCGTTAATTCATACCATTACATTGTTGATCGAACGTGGAAGATATGGAATATTTGGCGAGTTGTTAAATAGTTACACTGAGATCGTAAGTAGAACTCTTAAAGTAGTCGATGCTTTTGTATATACACCTTATCCTTTAGATGAGCGTGAGCAAGCAGAAGTCATTGCTAGATTCGGACAACTATCAGGCAAACGAATTCGTGTGCAAAATATTGTAGACAAAACTCTTCTTGGCGGACTTAAAGTCGTCATCGGAGACATGCTGTACGATGGAAGTCTTTCAGGCAAGCTTAACCGTCTGGAAAAGTCTTTTCAAAGACAAGCACAGTAGATAGGGGGGACTGACTTGAGTATCAGACCTGAAGAAATCAGTACATTGATTAAAAGTCAAATCGAGCAATACAAAAACGATATTGAAGTCGTAGAAGTCGGAACGGTTATCCAAGTAAGTGATGGTATTGCCCGTGTATACGGTTTGCAAAATGCAATGTCAGGCGAACTTCTTGAGTTCTCTAACGGCGTAATGGGTATGGCTTTGAACTTGGAATCTAATAATGTCGGTGTTGTTATTCTTGGTGAATATTCACAAATTCGTGAAGGTGACCAAGTAAAACGCACAGGACGTATTATGCAAGTTCCTGTAGGGGAAGCTCTTCTAGGTCGCGTAGTCGATCCTTTGGGTCAACCTGTTGATGGTAAAGGACCTATTGCAGCAACAGAATTCCGTCCTGTTGAAGGCGGAGCACCTGGTGTTATTGATCGTAAATCGGTTCATGAACCTATGCAAACAGGGATCAAAGCTATCGATGCAATGGTTCCAATCGGTCGTGGACAACGTGAGTTGATTATCGGTGACCGTCAAACAGGTAAAACAGCGATTGCTATCGATGCAATCATTAACCAAAAAGGTCAAAACGTAAAATGTATTTATGTAGCGATTGGTCAAAAACAATCCACAGTTGCTCAAGTTGTAGAAACACTTCGTCGTCATGGCGCTTTGGAATACACAATCATCGTAACTGCTGCGGCTTCTGATCCTTCACCACTACTATACATCGCTCCATATGCAGGTTGTGCAATGGGTGAATACTTTATGTATAAAGGCGAACATGCATTGATTATTTATGATGATTTGTCCAAACAAGCGGCAGCTTATCGTGAATTATCCCTATTGCTTCGTCGTCCACCAGGTCGTGAAGCATTCCCAGGTGACGTGTTCTATCTTCACTCCCGTTTGCTAGAGCGTGCGGCTAAGCTTAGTGATGCAAAAGGTGGCGGTTCTTTAACAGCATTGCCATTTATTGAAACACAAGCATCTGACGTATCTGCTTATATTCCTACAAACGTAATCTCGATTACAGATGGACAGATTTTCTTGGAAGCTGACTTGTTCTATTCTGGTCAACGTCCAGCGATTAACGTTGGTATCTCAGTATCCCGTGTTGGTGGTTCCGCTCAGATTAAAGCGATGAAAAAGGTTGCAGGTACACTGCGTCTAGATCTAGCTCAATATCGTGAGCTTCAAGCGTTCTCTCAGTTCGGATCAGATCTTGATAAATCAACAATGTCCCGTCTAAACCGTGGTGCACGTATGATGGAAATTCTAAAACAAGGTGTTAACCAACCGTTGTTAGTAGAACAACAAGTGGTAAGCTTATACACTGCCGTTAAAGGTCATTTGGATGATATTCCGGTTGCTGATGTACGTCGCTTTGAGTCCGAGTTCCTTGCTTACATGGCAAGTAGCCAAGATGCGATTTTGCAATCGATTCGTGATACTAAAGATTTAACAGCTGATAATGAAAAAGCGTTGGTTGATGCAATCAATACCTTCAAAAAAGGTTTTGCTACCTCCAACTAAGTTCATTTGATCCAAAATAGATGTTCTGTAATGAAGTTGCTACAGCTCCGATA
Source organism: Paenibacillus sp. PK4536 (assembly GCF_028594455.2). Lineage (NCBI taxonomy): Bacteria > Bacillati > Bacillota > Bacilli > Caryophanales > Paenibacillaceae > Paenibacillus > Paenibacillus sp. PK4536. The sequence continues at coordinate 616,265 of NZ_CP126313.1, read as the reverse complement.
GCCAATCTGTCGGACTGTGGTCAACCATGATTCAGGAAACAACTTTGAACTTGTTTTCAGAGGGTTAAGGTGGTGAAATCATATGGCTAAAGGTATGCGCGAGATCAAACGTCAGATTAAAAGCGTAGAAAATACAAGACAAATCACTAAAGCAATGGAAATGGTTGCGGCTTCCAAACTTCGTAAAGCTCAAGAGAAGGCACAAGCAGCACGTCCATATTCCGATAAATTGCGTGAAGTGGTTGCGAGTATTGCTTCTGGAACAAGAGGTGTATATCATCCGATGTTGGAGAAGCGTCCAGTCAAACGGATCGCTTATCTCGTAGTGACTTCCGACCGTGGACTTGCGGGTGGTTATAATGCCAACATGCTCAAACATGTTAGTAATAAGATCAAGGAAAATCATACATCGACAGATCAGTACGAATTGTTCATCATTGGACGTAAAGGACGCGATTACTTCCGTCGTCGTAATCTTCCGATTACAGATGCTGTGACAGAATTGACAGACTTTCCGACCTATGCCGATATCAAATCCATAGCATACGATGCTGTTAAAGGATACGAAGAAGGCAGATACGATGAGCTTTACTTATGTTATAACCAGTTTATCAATGCACTAACACAAGTTCCGAACTCCACTCGTTTGTTACCAATGGAATCGGTAGAAGTGGCGCAAGAAGATAAACTTAAAGCAAGCTACGAATACGAACCTTCTGCAGAAGGCGTATTGGAAGTTCTTTTGCCAAAATATGCACAGACACTGATCTATAACGCTTTGCTCGAAGGTAAAGCAAGTGAGCAGGGCGCTAGAATGACAGCCATGGGTAGCGCAACGAAGAATGCATCTCAAATGATCAAAGATCTAAGACTTGTCTATAACCGTGCCCGTCAGGCATCGATTACACAAGAGATCACAGAGATTGTCGCTGGAGCGAATGCACAAGGCTAATAGAGCTTAACAATATCAATTATGTACAAGCAATTGCATAGCAGTGCTTGATGACATCGCTGCATACAGCAAGTCAGTAGGAGGGAAAACGATAATGAACAAAGGTCGCGTTGTAAGTGTAATGGGACCGGTTGTAGACGTGGAATTCGAACGTGGTCAACTTCCGGAAATCCTACACGCGCTCAAGGTCGAAACTACGCTAGATAATGGTAACAAAATCGACTTGACGCTTGAAGTATCGAATCATTTGGGCGATAATCTTGTCCGTTGTATCGCAATGTCTTCCACAGATGGTTTAGTACGTGGACTAGACGCTCTTGATCTAGGTGCTCCTATTTCGGTACCTGTAGGTAACGTAACGTTAGGTCGTGTATTTAACGTATTGGGTCAACCTATCGATGAAGCTGGCGAAGTTGTATCTGAAATTAAAAACCCTATTCACCGTCAAGCTCCTAAATTTGACGAATTGTCTACACAAGCTGAAATCCTTGAAACAGGAATCAAAGTTATCGATTTGCTAGCTCCTTATGCTAAAGGTGGTAAAATCGGTCTGTTTGGTGGTGCTGGTGTAGGTAAAACAGTAACAATTCAGGAATTGATCAACAATATTGCTCAAGAGCATGGCGGTATTTCTGTATTTGCTGGTGTTGGTGAACGTACTCGTGAAGGTAATGACCTTTATCACGAGATGAGAGAATCAGGCGTTATTAACAAAACCGCAATGGTATTCGGACAAATGAACGAACCTCCAGGTGCACGTCTTCGTGTAGCTTTGACAGGTTTGACAATGGCTGAATATTTCCGTGATGAAGAAGGCAAAGATGTATTGTTGTTCGTAGATAACATTTTCCGCTTTACACAAGCAGGTTCTGAAGTATCTGCATTGCTAGGACGTATGCCATCTGCGGTAGGTTACCAGCCAACATTGGCAACAGAGATGGGTCAATTGCAAGAGCGTATCACTTCTACTAAAAAAGGTTCAGTTACTTCGATTCAAGCGATCTATGTACCAGCGGATGATTATACAGATCCGGCTCCTGCAACGACATTTGCTCACTTGGATGCAACAACGAACTTGGAACGTAAAATCTCTGAAATGGGTATTTTCCCAGCAGTAGATCCACTTGCTTCCAGTTCACGTATCTTGAATCCTGAAATTGTAGGAGAAGAACATTACAATATCGCTCAAGGTGTTAAGCAAATCTTAGCACGTTACCGTGAGCTACAAGATATTATTGCAATTCTGGGTATGGATGAGTTGAGTGAAGAAGATAAGTTGACTGTATCGCGTGCGCGTAAAATTCAACGTTTCTTGTCTCAACCGTTCCATGTTGCTGAACAGTTTACTGGAATCAAAGGACGTTATGTACCTGTTAAAGAAACAGTACGTAGCTTCAAAGAAATTCTAGACGGCAAACATGACGATCTTCCAGAAGCAGCATTCCTCTTCGTAGGCACGATTGAAGAAGCAGTGGAAAAAGCAAAAACACTGTAAATTATATGCCTGCAAAACGTGAGGAGGGATGAAAGTGAGCACGTTTCTATTGGAAATTGTAACACCTGAACGTCTGGTGTTTTCCGAACAGGTGGATCAATTAAGAGCCACAGGTGTAGAAGGTCAACTTGGGATTCTAGCAGGTCACATTCCGATGGTTACTCCACTACAAGTCGCTCCATTGGTGTACAAAGTCAATGGCAAAGAAACAGTGGTAGCTATTCAAAGTGGGTTTCTAGAAGTCCGTGCTGATAAAGTTGTTGTATTGGCAGACAGTGCAGAATTGCCAAACAATATTGATATTGAGCGTGCGAGAGCAGCAAAAGAACGTGCTGAGCGCCGTCTCAACAACAAATCGACTCAAGATCACATTGACTTCCGCCGGGCTGAACTTGCTTTACAACGAGCTATGAATCGTCTTAAAGTATCTTCATCAGGTGAGAACCGTTAAATGGATATAACCGGGCCGCTACTCTTGGGTCCGGTTTTTATTTTTAGTTTGTCTATAAAAATGGCTTGTGCTATTATAGTTGAGTTCATTTTAATCATATAAGTTTGGACATTTATGTTAGAAATCATTGAATTTGAGAATTAGGTTAGGTCTTTAGGCATACCCCACGCATTTCCTTTTCAGTAACTATTTATTTATTTGCTGAGAAAAATGCTTTAAGTATGCACTTATTTTCTGAAATAACACTAATATGACAAGAAAATGCTGATTTTTGTAAATTTGGGACTAGATTCTTTAACGCTTGGCAAGTATTATAGAATAGTCCGCATAAAAGGATGATTCATCAGTAAGCAATAAAGGAGGGAGCTATTTCAACAATGAGTACGGTAGATACAGTGTCCGCTGTCGGTGTGAACGGTTTACTATCCATATTCATATCGCTCCTTTGTATTGGTTTGTCCTGGTGGGCATTGCAAAATTTAAAACTCGATCTATTGATTCGTTATCCCAAAAGCGCAGCTGGTAAATTGCTTCATTTGTTATTTGCCATCGTGCTAGGACATTTCGTATCTAATTTCCTGCTGGATTATATCCGCTGGACACAGTCTATCCGATTTATGTTTTGAATGTGAACAGTGTGGTTATAAGTGTGTTAGACTATTTATTTGAAAACCAACGGTTGTATGATTCTCACCTACTACATTAAAAACTAAAATTTATGCAATAGGGTATTGTACAATCACACGAATCTAAGAAGATGAATGAGATGAGATAACAGACATCACTAGCGTCTGTATGCAACTATGTTCAGCTGGATTGGATTCGTCATTGTGTAATGCCGGATAAGCAAAATGACGCGCGGAGGGAACCCTAATGAGCAAATTTATCGTCCGCGGTGGCAAGCGATTAACAGGAAGTGTTAAAGTTAGCGGAGCTAAGAATTCTGTTCTTCCAATTATTGCTGCCTCACTACTTGGAGAAAATGGTGTAAGTACTATTCATGACGCACCTTCTCTTGACGATGTAATGACGATTAGTAAGGTATTAGAATCGCTAGGAGCGGTTGTTACATACCAAGACGAGACGATTCAGGTCAACGCAGAAGAATTAACTTCTTGTGAAGCACCGTACGAATGGGTAAGCAAAATGCGTGCCTCTTTCTTGGTTATGGGTCCATTGTTGACTCGCTTAGGTAAAACACGTATTTCTTTACCTGGTGGTTGTGCAATAGGCACACGACCAATTGATCAGCATCTTAAAGGCTTTGAAGCTATGGGTGCAGAGATTAATTTGGGGCAAGGCTACATCGAAGCAAAATGTGATGGTAGACTTCGCGGAGCGAAGATTTATCTTGACGTAGCTAGCGTAGGCGCTACAGAGAACATTATGATGGCTGCTACTCTTGCAGAAGGTACTACAACGATTGAGAATGCAGCTAAAGAACCTGAAATTGTAGATTTAGCTAACTACCTTAACAGTATGGGTGCTAAAGTTCGCGGAGCAGGTACAGGCGTGATTCGCATTGAAGGTGTAGAATCTCTTAACGGTACAGAACACACAGTTATACCTGATCGTATCGAAGCTGGTACATATATGGTTGCCGCTGCTATCACAGGTGGTAACGTGTACGTGGAAGGTGCTATTGCTGATCATTTGGGTCCTGTTATTTCTAAAATGGAAGAGATGGGTATTACAATCATTCCAGATGAGAACGGAGTACAGGTTATCGCTGATAAACCACTTCGTGCTGTCGATCTAAAAACATTACCTTATCCTGGTTTCCCTACAGATATGCAAGCGCAAATGATGGCTTTAATGCTTGCTTCTGAAGGAACAAGTATTATCAGTGAAACGGTATTTGAAAATCGCTTTATGCATGTCGATGAATTCAACCTGATGAACGCGGGGATTCGTATTGAAGGTAGAACATCGATCGTAACAGGTGGAGCAAGTCTTGTTGGTGCGAAAGTATGCTCAACTGATTTGCGCGCAGGAGCTGCATTGATTTGTGCAGGTTTGATCTCTGAAGGAACAACTGAAGTAAGCGGAACACATCATATCGATCGTGGATATGTGCATTTGGCTGAAAAGTTGTCTGGATTGGGAGCAGATATTTGGCGCTTGGAAGAAGCAGAACCTTCTCAAGAACCAACACCTGCGGTAGAAGAACAAATGGCTGCTTTTTCTGACAAAACAGAAAAAGTAAACACAGCTGCTTTGAATGTTCAACCTACACTCGCATAAAACAGTATATGAATTTAATGTATCTATAGGCGAACATTAGATCGCTTTTGATATCGTAATTCACGTATATTGAAGAGTCAGACTGATTATAGTCTGGCTCTTTTGTTATATATGACATTTTCTTTTCCAAAAATGACGAACAATGGCGTTGAATACCCTTGGTAATTATGCTAATTTTAATAAGTCAGCCTTTTGCATTCATTTCATAGTGGGCACATATACATATTTTTCGCTGAACTGATCGTTGCCGGAGAACGTTTATTCGTTAACATTTCAAACATAACCAGTGAATAGGCTCTCAGATGATGTAAAAGCATAAAATAACGGACGGTGCTTTGTTACCGGAAATACGAACTTTTGGAGGCTCTTGATATGTTCAGCAAGGATATTGGAATTGATTTAGGTACAGCAAATGTTTTGATTCATGTAAAAGGAAAAGGTGTCGTTTTGGACGAGCCTTCGGTAGTCGCTATAGAAACAACAACTAAGCGTGTACTTGCTGTAGGTGAAGAAGCAAGACGCATGATCGGCCGTGCACCTGAAAATATTGTCGTTATCCGTCCACTTCGTGATGGAGTAATCGCTGATTTTGAAGTGACAGAAACGATGCTCAAACATTTTATTAATAAAGTAGGCGCTCGTAGCTGGTATAGTCATCCTCGTATTCTGATCTGTGCACCTACCAATATTACTTCAGTGGAGCAAAAATCGATTCGTGAAGCAGCAGAGCGTAGTGGTGCCAAAGAAGTATTTTTGGAAGCAGAGCCTAAAGCCGCCGCTATTGGAGCAGGTATGAATATTTTCGAACCAAGTGGTAATATGGTTATTGATATCGGTGGAGGTACAACAGATATCGCTGTATTGTCGATGGGGGATATCGTAACTTCATCATCACTGAAAGTCGCTGGAGACAAATTCGATGAATCTGTCATGAGACATATCAAAAATAAATATAAATTGCTGATCGGTGAACGTACAGCAGAAGATATCAAAATTAATATTGCAACAGTACGTCCGGGTGGCTTACAAAGAGAAATGGATATTCGTGGTCGCGATATCGTTAGTGGATTACCTAAAACAATTACGATCTCGTCGGGTGAAGTACAAGAAGCATTATCCGATACGATTTTGTCGATTGTAGCAGCAGCTAAAACGGTGCTCGAACAGACTCCTCCAGAATTATCAGCAGATATTATTGACCGTGGTGTTATTTTGACAGGCGGCGGAGCAATGCTGGACGGATTAGAAGAATTATTATCTCAAGAATTGCATGTTCCCGTACTGGTTGCAGAAGATCCAATGCACTGTGTTGTTAAAGGAACAGGAATTATGTTAAATAATTTGGACAAAGTCTCTAAAAAAAAGTTCTAGTCTAACCGATATAAGTAGTAGAATGTAATGACGAGACGGAAACTTGGATATAAACAATCAGAATCACCCCTATATTGAACACGAAAGGAGTGTCCGGTAATGCTAAGAGGTCTATATACGGCTGCTTCAGGTATGATTACTCAGCAACGTCGCCATGATACCGTGACGCAAAATATAGCAAACGTAAATACCCCTGGATACAAGCAAGTAGAGAGTATTGAACGTTCTTTTCCAGAAATGTTGATCTCGTTAAATAATGGAGATCAAGGATCAAGCAACCGAAATATCGGTCGTTTGAATACAGGTGTACTGGCAGAAGAAAGTATCTCTATGAATGTACAAGGTGATATGCGTCAGACGAATTCAGCGGATGACTTTGCTTTGGTGTCAGAGATTAATCTGGCAGACCCGGCTACTCAGCAGAACATTCCTTTCGATGCTTCAGGTAAATATGTAGCAGAAGATGGTACAGTAACGTATCGTCCACAAGCTTTTTTTACAGCAACCAGTAAGACCGGAGAAACAGGCTATACTCGTGACGGTAATTTTCAATTGAATGCAGCAGGACAATTATTAACATCAACCGGTAACCAAGTATTAGGGGCAACCGGTAATCCTATTACACTTCGTGGTTCGATTGATGATTATAATTTTGATTCAAGAGGAAATATTACAACTAAGATCAATGGTGCGACAGTTGGACGCTTAGGCATTTCTGTTGTGAATCTACCGGGTCAGATGACTCGTGCAGGTGATGGATTGTTCCGTGTAACAGATCCAGCTACAGCAGGTGTAAGACAATTACAAGCAGGCGACAATGTAGAAGTTCGCCAAGGGTACTTGGAAGGTTCTACAGTAGATGCAGCCGCTTCAATGGTTGATTTGACAGCAGCCCTTCGTGCATATGAAGCAAATCAGAAGATCGTACAATTTTACGATAAAAGCTTAGACAAAACAGTCAATGACGTAGGTCGTGTATAATATAGCAGTATAGATGGTTAGCAAAGGAGGAGAATAATGAATAATTCGATGATCAGTGCAATGGTAGCGATGAGCGGTATCCAGCAAAAACTGGGTATGGTTTCTGATAACATTGCGAATGCCGATACAGTAGGGTACAAAGGAAAACAAGCTACATTTGAAGATGTATTTACTGCGGTTAAACAACAACCAGGTGCAGCATCTGCTCTACCAGGTCGCGTAACAGGATCAGGATACAATCTAGGATTCGGTGCTCGTATGGGTGATGTAACGATGAATACCGCTCAAGGTGAAATGCAGACGACTAATAATCCTACTGATTTGGCTATTCAAGGTGATGGTATGTTTGCAGTGAGTGCAGATGGGAAGCAAGGTTGGACACGTGAAGGATCTTTCCACTTTGTACCTTCAGCAACAGACCCGACCAAAGCATTTATGGCAACCGATCAAGGCTATTTGTTAATGGGGAAAAATGCTAGAGGGGTATCTGCTCCTTTGGAAGTTCCAGCCAAAACCAGTATCCAGATCGATGACAAAGGTGTTGTTCGTTCTACGGATGGTGCAGGCAAAATTACAGTACTGCCACAATCGGTTCAAGTTGATCGTATAATTCATCCAGAAGGGCTTACGCAAATGGATGGAAATTTATTCATGTTACCTACCGGAGCGAACTTAAATGATGTTGTAGGCACGATGTCTGCAACAACTCAGATTCGTCAAGGCTTTTTGGAAGGATCTAATGTCGATTTGAGTGCAGAAATGTCTGAATTGATTACAGTACAACGTGCATATCAGCTGGCAGCACGTACATTGTCTTCTAGTGATAACATGATGAGCATTACCAATAGTATTCGTGGCTAGTAGACGTGCAGCCGTACAAGAAGCGGCTAAAGCTCAAGGTAAAGCAACTCCTAATAAAAAAATTGTGAGAAAGCCTGCACCTGAGAGAAAACAGCCGGAGAAGAAGCCAGCTACTCCATCTGCTTCGGCTGGTGTCAAAACATTACGTGTCATATTAGTGATTGTTGGATTTGTTGTTGCTTTAATGGCAGGCTTAATGGTAGGTTATGCTATTTTGGGTAAACAAAATATATCGGATGTATTATATCCAGAAACATGGGCGCATATTTTTCAACTTGTTTTTGCACCATGACTTTTAAAGGCTCCTGCATATGCAGGAGTTTTATTTTTGTTGTCGAAACCGTTATAATGATGGGGACTGCTTAAAATAACTAAAAATTGCTTACATATTATATGGGACAATGCAGGTGAACGATTCGGATTCACATTGTTATGCATGCAATCTGAAGATGCGATAATGGGTGAAAGAAAAAGTGAACCTATACTGTTGAAAATGAGAGGGGTTTTGGTTGTGTTAGATGTACAACAAATTCAGGAGATTATACCGCATCGTCCTCCCTTTTTACTGGTAGATCGCATACTGGAATTGGAAGTTGGTAAACGTGCTGTAGGTATTAAAAATGTAACGATCAATGAACCTTTTTTTGGAGGTCATTTTCCAGGTTATCCTGTGATGCCTGGTGTATTGATTGTTGAAGCGTTAGCACAGGTAGGCGCAGTAGCTATTTTGCAAATGGAAGCAAATCGTAACAAACTAGCGATGTTTGCAGGAATCGATGGTGTTCGTTTTCGTGGACAAGTGGTACCTGGTGATACGCTTCAACTCGAAGTGGATATTACGCGTATGAAAGCATCGATCGGTAAAGGCAATGCTAGAGCAACAGTTAATGGTAAAGTCGTTGCTGAAGGTGAAATTATGTTCGCGCTAACAGAGCCGAATAAAGAGTAATCGACTGAATATGAAATGATTTGATGATTGATAACTTATAGATGGAGAAGGGATGGATATGATGACAACACTTAGTGAACAAGCTCAACGTAATTTAGATCAATGGTTAAATGACGAATCGATTGATGCAGCAACCAAAGAGGAATTGCAAGGACTCCAAGGACAAGATAAAGAACTGGAAGATCGCTTTTACCGTGATCTAGAATTCGGTACAGGTGGACTGCGTGGAGTGATTGGTGCAGGTAGTAACCGTATGAACTCTTACACTGTAGGTAGAGCCACTCAAGGTTTAGCAGAGTATATTGTATCTGCTCATACTGGAGAAGGTAAGCCATCTGTTGTAATCGCTCATGATTCCCGTCACTTTTCACCTGAATTTTCATTAGAAGCAGCTTTGGTACTTGCTGGAAATGGAATTGTAGCGAAATTGTTCCCTTCGCTTCGTTCTACACCGGAATTGTCTTTTGCTGTTCGTAATCTTAAAGCTACGGGTGGTATTGTGATTACAGCAAGTCATAATCCGCCTGAATATAATGGATATAAAGTGTATAACAACAGCGGTGGTCAATTGGTTCCTCATGAAGCCGAGCAAGTGATTAGCAATATCCGTGAAGTCTCTTCTTTTGCAGCGATTAAGCGTATTAGTCGTGAAGAAGCTGAGCAACAAGGATTGTTGGTATGGTTAGGCAAAGAAGAAGATGAAGACTTTATCCAAGCGGTCACAGCTATTAGCGTGAATCGTGAGTTGTTACAAGGTGAAGCAGGCAAAGCATTGAACATTGTCTATACGCCTTTACATGGAGCAGGTAATCTTCCTGTACGTGCAGGACTAGAGCGTCTTGGGTTTACTAACGTCTCAATCGTATCTGAGCAAGAAGCACCTGATGGTAACTTTACAACAGTGAAGTCACCTAACCCTGAAGAACGTGAAGCTTTTACACTAGCCATTAAGTTAGGTGAAGAAGTAGACGCAGATATTCTGATCGGTACAGATCCAGATAGTGACCGTATGGGTGCTGTCGTTAAAGATCCAGCTGGTAAATATTTTGTTCTAACTGGTAATCAGTCGGGTGCGATTATGATTCATTATTATTTGAGTCAGCTTCAAGAGCAAGGCAAACTTCCTTCTAACGGCGCAGTAATCAAAACGATTGTAACGAGTGAAATGGGAGCAGCTATCGCTGAACATTATGGAGCAACCGTATTTAACACATTGACAGGGTTTAAATATATCGGTGAAAAAATGAATCAATTTGAACAAAGTGGCGAGCATACGTATTTGTTCGGTTACGAAGAAAGTTATGGTTATTTAGCAGGTAACTATGCACGTGATAAAGATGCAGTAGTTGCAGCACTATTAATCAGTGAAGCTGCTGCTTATTACAAACAACAAGGCAAAACGTTATATGATGTATTGCAAGAGTTGTATGAGCAATTTGGCCACTTCCAAGAAAGTTTGGAATCTCGTACGCTTAAAGGAAAAGATGGCGTTGCACAGATTCAAGGCATTATGGAATCATGGCGTACGGATAGCCCTGCTGAAATCGCTGGTGTTAAAGTGAGTGAAGCATTGGATTATTCCAAAGGGTTAGATGGCCTTCCTAAAGAAAACGTATTGAAATTCTTATTGGAAGATGGATCATGGTTCTGCTTACGTCCTTCTGGAACAGAGCCCAAAATTAAAGTATACTTTGCGGTTCGCGGTGATTCAGGTGCAGATGCAACAGCTCGCATTCAACAATTAACAGCTGCTGTCATGCAACGTGTAGACGGATAAACAAAAAATATTTCGATAAAATGGCGTTTTGTCATCAATTTTTAGTAGGATAGACACACTAGGCAGTATATAATAGATCAGATGAATGAAGGGTTCCGCTGTGAGGCTTAGTCTTAACAGCGGAACCATTCGTTATGTTCTTCTTTGGGCGACTCCCCAAAAGCGACATAACGAACTTACTAAGGAGGTACTTGAGTGGTTCAAAAATGGCAGCATTGGAATAATTCTTCTGTGAAATGGTTATGGATATTAGTGATTATTGGTTTGGTGGCATCATTGCCGATTGCTTTTGATCGTACCAAAACCGAATCAACGTCCAAAAATGTAGAGTTTGTTTTTAATTATCGTAATCTGATCGATATTGCATCGTATCAGCCTCATCCCCAGGATTATATCAAGCAACAGCTTCAATTGCTGAAGGATGCAGGCATAGGTTCTGTCGCTGTATACCAAAGTAATTTAAGTGAATTGCAAAAATCGCAACGTCTAAATGTGTATAATTCTGTGGATGTGGCTAATCTTCAAAATCAGGTTATTCCGCAAAATGAAAATTTTACATATGTCCAGTTTACAAGTGAAGAAAATGCACAATTACTAGAGCCTGTTCTTCAGCGTGTATACAATTCATTGGGCATCCCTGTTGTACCTTGGAGCTTCAAAGGATTACCGGGTGTGGTTATTCAGACTTCTGCGGATGAAGCTGGACTAAAGCCACTTGATCCAGATCCAATCACTATGCGGATGCTTCACAACATGGGCTTCCAAATCGTCCCCCGTTTAAACGATTCATTACCTTATGATCAAAATCGTATGAATGGATTGTTAAGTCAATTTGCTGAATATGGTGTTAAAACAATTCTTTTCGATGGTGAATCAGTTACAGGTTTCACTGACGATATCGAGAAGAAAAGTATTGCTAACTTTGCTACATTGTTGAATCAACATGGAATTGGTATAGCAGCTATCGAAAACTTGAAAAAACCACAAACTGGGTTTAGCAAATTAGCCTACCTGATGGATTATAATGTGGTTCGATTGTATTCATTGAGCGAATCCGATTCTAAGCTAGATCCTTATACAGTAGCTGATCGTTTTGCTTTGGCAGCCAAAGATCGCAATATTCGGATGATGTATATCAACTTGGCGGTATCTCGTGACACGACCAAAGCTCAAATGACTAACTCGATTGATAATGTCATTAAGAGTCTACAAACCGAAGGGCATGCGATTCAAAATATCGAAAGTCACGGTTTTAAAATTGGACCTGCTTCCGCTATGGATGTAAGTCATTCTGTTTTCAATAAATATTTCAAATTAATTGTACTGATTGGTGCGATTGCGTATATTGCTTTGCTGGTTTCTTATTTTGTACGACGCTTCACTTTGATCGTATTTGTACTTGGACTTGTTGGAAGTGCAGGAATGATCTTAATTCATCAAGCGCTTATTTTAGAACAAGGTATTGCTTTATTAGCGGCTATTAGTGCACCAACGATCGCGATGATCTATGCTGTACGCAAAGTAGATCGTTTATACGAAACAAGACATCAATTATCTGTAAGTCAGCGTGTGATTCAAGCCGTTATCTTGTTTATTCGTACATCGCTGTGGTCATTAACAGGAGCATTATTTATTATCGGACTTCTAAACGATATTACGTATCAACTAGTCATCAACCAATTCCGTGGTGTAAGTTTATTACACTTCGCGCCTATCGCTTTAATTGCGGTTTATATCGCTTTTTATCGTGGCAAACAAAGTTTTGGTATAGGTGGTATTCGCAAAGTACTAACGACTCCAATTACACTAACTTGGATTATTGTACTGGGTATCGTAGGAATTGTAGGCATGTATTATCTTTCGCGTACCGGTAATGCAGGAACAGTAACACCGCTTGAAATGCATTTCCGTAATGCACTAGAAAGCTTATTAGGTGTTCGTCCACGTAATAAAGAATTCTTAATGGCTCATCCATTATTTATTTTAGGTGTATTTATTGCAGCGAAGTATCGTCATGCGATTTACATTATGATTATTGCTTGTATTGGTCAATTATCGATGGTTGATACATTTGCGCATATTCATTCACCTGTTCATATTTCTCTGATTCGTGGTCTGCTAGGAATGGGACTTGGTTTGATTCTTGGACTGGTTGCTGTGATTGCATGGCAAATCCTTGAAAGGTGTTGGAAAAAATGGCTACCGCTTCTGCGAAAATCGTAATCTCTGGATACTATGGGTTCCGCAATAGTGGAGACGAAGCCGTATTGAAATCCATTTTGAATTCACTGGAAGATCAGGGTAAACAACAAGGTATTCAAATCGAGCCGATCGTATTGTCAGGTGATCCTGAATGGACTTCCAAAATGTATGGAGTACGCTCTGTAGGTCGGTTGAAGATTCGCGAAATTCGTCAATTGCTTAAAGAAAGTGATGGTCTGATCAGTGGTGGCGGTAGTTTACTTCAAGATTCTACAGGCATCATGACTATTCCTTACTATCTAGGCATTGTTCGTATCGCTCAATGGTTACGTAAGCCTGTGTTTATTTATGCTCAAGGTGTAGGACCTATACAGAAGAAATTCTTCTTCTCATGGATTAAAAATAGTTTTAAACGAAGTGCTTATGTTTCTGTACGGGATCAGGAATCTGCTTTATTATTAGAAAAAATGGGGCTTTCTCGTTCTAAGATTGAAGTGGTTGCTGATCCTGTTATGGGATTACCGTTACCTACGACACGCGATCCTATCCAAGTTAAGTCTTTAACTCATATAGGAGAAGCGAATATGGATTCGCTTCCTGTTGTGGGTATATCGGTTCGCTTTTGGGATAAACAGCGTCGTGAGTTAGATGGAATAGCGGATGGTTTACGTTTGTTAAGTCAAGAATCACCGGTTCATCTTCGCTTTTTACCTTTCCATTTGCCAGAAGATGAGCAAGCTTCTCAGTATGTTATTGATCGTATTGGGGATATCCGTGAGCATGGAAGTATGATAAGTAGCGCAGAACAAGTAACAGATCCACAACAAATGTTAGTGGAAGTTAGCCATTGTCATGCTATTATAGGTATGAGGCTTCACAGTCTTATCTATGCAGCATCTCAATCCGTACCTTTAATTGGCATATCGTATGATCCCAAAATCGATCAATTCTTGAATCGTTTACAGATTCAAGCCACAGGCACTAGTACAAAGGTGGATCCGCTTCAATTGGCAAAAGAAACGAAAGTATTGCTAGATGATCAAGAAGGATGGCGTGCCAGCAAAGCTTCTTTTATTGAATTACTCAAACAAGATGCTGCTAGCCCTGCTCGTTTTATTGCTCATTATTATTTAGCACAAAGGTGATATATAATGAAAGAATGGAATACCATACCGACGGTTCCGATTTACGGATTACAAGTATCCAAAATGAATATGGACGATACCGTTGAATATCTGGAACAAAGTATCAAAAAGGGTAAACCGCAGCAGATTATTACAGCGAATCCAATCATGATTATGACGGCTTTGGAACAACCTGCTTATATGCAAGTGATGAAAAATGCAGAATTACTTGTTCCTGATGGAGCAGGGTTAGTCTGGGCAGCTTCTACTTGTGGTCAACCTGTTGCTGAACGTGTAGCTGGATACGATCTATTACATCGTTTGATGGATAGAGGACAGGCGCTTCATTGGAAAGTATATTTACTAGGTTCAACACCTGAAGTGATTCAGGCGACAGCTACCCGGTTAAAAAGTTTATATCCCCATACTTTAGTTGTGGGTTATCGGGATGGATTTTTTGGCCCAGATCAAGATGCACAAATTATTGCTGAGATTCGTAGCCTTGCACCTGATCTTCTTTTTGTTGCAAGAGGAGCAGATACGCAAGAACCTTGGATTGGTACATACAAGCAAGAATTGGGTGTTCCGATCATTATGGGTGTAGGTGGAAGCTTTGATGTGATCTCTGGCAAAACCAAACGTGCACCAAAATTATTCCAAAAACTGCGTTTAGAGTGGTTTTATCGCTTGCTTAAAGAGCCTACACGATACAAAAGAATGCTTGCGCTTCCGAAATTCGTATTAAAAGTGCTAAAGGACAAGGAAAACGTAGTAAAAGTTCATTAAATAGATGAAATTTAGATGAATATCGCCTAAAACGTGCTTAAAAGAAGTTTGGTGTTTAATTTCGAACGGAGTATAATTGGCTCCGTGAGATAAATTGGGGGTCGAAAAGCAAAATGTTAATCATTTTTATTCTCGGATTTGTTCTGGCGCTGGCATTGGCACTGGTTCTAACGCCGCTCGTCAAAAAGTTTGCAATTCGAATCGGAGCCGTAGATGTTCCTAATGCCCGTAAAGTGCATACGAGAATCATGCCAAGGCTTGGCGGACTGGGGATTTATTTAGCATTTACGATTGCTTTTGTTGCTGTCCTTCCGTTTTTGCCATTTGATCTACCTGCACGCGACGCTAATTTTATGAAAGCATTTTTTACAGCGGGTTCAATTATTGTATTGATCGGTGTACTGGATGACCGTTTTGAATTATCAGCTCGTGTTAAATTGTTGGGTCAAATTATTGCTGCATGTACAGTAGTATTCGGATACGGAATCAAAGTGGATTTTGTAAATATTCCTTTTCAAGATTCGTATTCTTCACTTGAAAACTGGATTGCTATCCCGCTAACGATCTTCTGGATCGTAGGTGTAACGAACGCGATCAACTTGATTGATGGGTTGGATGGTTTGGCAGCAGGTGTATCTGCTATTGCGATCGGTAGTATTTTCACAATGTCATTGATTATGGGTAACTACCCTGTAGCGCTTTTATGTTTACTTCTTTTGGGAGCTATTGTTGGATTCCTTTACTTTAACTTTCATCCAGCTAAAATTTTTATGGGTGATACGGGATCATTGTTCCTCGGATTCAGTCTTGCGATGTTATCCTTACTTGGATTTAAACAAATCGCGGTTGTTTCTTTTATTACTCCGCTAATCATTATCGGTGTACCATTGTCTGATACCTTCTTCGCGATTATCCGTCGTTGGGTACATAAGAAGCCGATTTTTGCACCAGACAAAGGTCATTTGCATCATTGTCTACGCGAACTCGGATTAAGTCATCGTCAGACAGTATTATTGATTTATGGAATTGCAGCATTTTTCGGTGTTCTAGCTATTATTCAATCATCGGCTGCTATTAATGAAGCCAATTGGGTAACATTCCTAGTGATTTGTGTCATGATGTTTGTCCTTCAAATTGGAGCAGAGCTTATTGGTTTAGTTGGCAAAACAAGACGTCCACTTCTTGGATTGATTGCTCGCCTGCGAATCAAACCTGATCCAACTCGTGGAAGCAAACCTTAAATAACGTATTTTCTTCAAAATTAATAAAATAAATCATTTGTCGTAGATCGTTTGCTAGCAAAGGATCTCGGCGATATTGAAGCCTCTCTTTCTATAGAAAGAGAGGTTTTTTTGTATTGTTTTCTCTGAACTTATTAAAATATACCTGTAGGATGCCGATAAAAAGGGTAGACAGGTTATGCCCGCCATTAGTGAGTTGGAGCAGCGACCGAAATCAAAGGAGGAACATCATTTTGAAGAAAATACTATCGATGCTTATGGCGGTAGTTCTTATTGTAAGTAGTCTACCCCCAGGTTTAGGTGCAAAGTCAGCTAATGCTGCAACCGGAAGCTTTTTTATTTTCCCTAATGAGCAGTATGATATTGGAACACCAAAAATTGCTAATAGTGACAAACTTACGGTAACGGGTAGCTATAGTAATATCAATGCGAACTCGATTAGTTATGATGTAGAACAAATTTCTAAAAATGGTACAGCTGTTACAGTGATTAAATCCAATAAAGGACTAACTGGAAATATTAATGCTAGTACTTCTGGTGGTTCAAGCTTAACAATCTCCGATATTCCTTTATATGCAGGCTTAAACCGTATTACTTTTAAAGCGACACAAGGTGTTGCTTCACAAGTAGCCGAATCTATTTATGTAGAATACCGTGACGGTCCAACCATCTATAATTTGAATGCTACATTGGACAACGATACAGTAGCATTAAAAGAAAATTCTTCTGTTGTGTTAACAGCTGCCAAAGGCGGAATCAATGATGCACAGCAAACAGCAAATATGTCTCTTAGTGGTTCTGCACCGAATGCAGCCAAAGTTACTGTTTTAGTAAATGGTGGTAACAGTAGAACTTCTCTTGTATCAAGTTCTAACAATTATCAATTTACAGTGGCTCCTATAGCGTTGAAACTTGGTAAAAATATTTTGACCATTCAAGCGATCAATGGAACACAAGTACTTGAAACAACACGTGAAGTTACATTCTATAATGGACTAACTACGTTCTATGATACGTATGCTCAAAGTGGAAGTTTAACTTCTGCAGATCTTTCGACATTCCCGGATTTCACAGTTTCGGATAACAAATTTGCAGTGACAGGTAAAATCGTTGTTCCTTTGACTAACAACACACGTCCTGCCAATTTTACAGATTATATTTCATACACGTTTAGTGGTACAGCGATACCAAGTACAGTAACTTCAGGTCAATATACAGGTACAGTAACACCAACTGTTATTGAAGATGAAAGTACTTCTGCATATGTAACACTAGCCTATACGATTCCACAAGATAATAGTCGTACGTTTGATTATGATAAAGGAATTAACTTATCTGTTCTTGCTAAAGGCGACTCAAGCAAAGGACTTGGTTTAACTTTACGCAATAGTACAGCAGCATATATTTCTAAAGTAAACTATTTATCTGGATATACAGCTAATACAAGTGATGCTTCTGCTAAAGCGATGATCGGAACAGCATTAGATGGAGCAAATATCTTCTCTTTACCAACAGCTTTAGAAGTATTGGTAGTGAATGGAGATGCTAATACAACGCTTAACATTAGTAAAATTGTAGACAGTAACGGTAAAGCAGCGACTGCAAGTGATGCGTCTTATACACTAATTGACTCTTCTCCCGTAAGTGGAAGTACTGTACCTACGCAAAGATTGCTCTACAAACTTACCAAACTTCCAATCAGTGGAACACAAACATTAACTTTTAAAGCAACTAAAGGTGGAGCAGATACACCAGAAGTATCAGCGAAAGTAAATGTACTGTTTGGACCGTATGCTAACTTTAATAAAGCATATGATGGTATGGTTATTCAAAATAGCCAGAACGTTGCTGGGTCTGACGTGCGAATCATTACGAATACGTTAGATGATTTTTCTGGTAAATTACAGAATGTAACGAATCAATCAGATATTCGTTATACAGATGATGGCGCAAATAAACAAACTATATTCTTCTATGTGAATAATACAATTATTCCGCTTATTCCTGTAGATAGTAGCAAGCCAAATGACACTAACTTTAAAATTCCTACCAGTGCTGTATCTAAAGCATACAATGCACTATTCTCAGGAGAGAATACGGTTAAAATTGTATTCAAAACAAATCAAACCTCTTATGAGAATGCAATTAAAATTAATTTAGTACCTACAGATGTACCTGTTATTCCTGTAGATACTACACTAGGTGTTTTCCCATTCAAATATTCAGGCGGTAGTGATGCTATTCCAACGGCTAAAGATGCTGACTTCACGATGAATGGAACAGCGTACACAACTAAACAAAAACAATTTAATGTGTACGGAACATTTGATTTTGTAGATTTAGGGACTAATAAGTCTAGCGTAGAAAGTGTACTTGCTGGTGATAAGTCGCTTACAAAATCAAACTATATTTTAAAAGTTCAAAAATCTGATGGTACTACTGTCGGAACATGGACATTGGAAGATAAATTTACTTCGACTACCAATGATGCATTTAACGCATCAGGTAAAGACAGTGGAATAAGTGTTTTCTATGATTACAGTAAGCAATCTTTTGCTTTTATCATTAGAAACCAGACAGTTGCAGAAGATGGAAGCCCAATTGTTTATAACTTTACTGTATACAATACAGGAACAGGCGGACCTAGCTCCTCTGCACGTATGGAAATCAGCAAACAAACGGATTCTTACCAAATTGTAAGACCACTAGAAGCAGAAAAATTGACAAACAGTAACTTTGTCGATGTAGTGGTTAACTCTAAAAATGCAACTTCTGTTGTGATCAATAAAGAAACTGCTGTTAAAGCTCCTTTCTTTACAGATCCTAATAGCACAACTAATCCGGAGTATCCGGATGCTTATCTTGTTACTGTTCGAGATTTGAAACCTAACAAAGATACTAAGATTCCGATTATTGTTACAATCAACGGCGAGCAAGTGAAAGCAGATATTACTGTTAAATATGTACCTACGAATATTCCGGGTGCAGAATTTATGCAAGATATGAAAACTTCTGCTAAAGTATTCGAAGGTGATTTGAATTTGAAATTTGCATCTGGAACGAACCTTATCCGTCGTGATATTGGTACAAGTGCTGATGACAAATTGAAAAATGAAGTCTTCTCTGGACATAGCCTTCTATTTGGAATTGGTAATAGCCAGGATGGAGTTATCGATCGTTATAACTTTGAGTCTATTCCAACCAATATGGATGCTAAATTTAAAGTAGGACAACAAATTTTCGTAAGTCAGTTTAATAATCATTTCGTGAAAAGTAGTCCAGTGTATTGGATTGACCCAGGTCTAGCTGATGATATTACGACAAAAGATTATGATCCTACTAAATTAGGACAGAATCCTTACCAAGCTTCTAACTCTAAAATTCCAAGTTTCTATGAGCGTAATCCGCAAAATGAATTGGTTCCATCGAAACGTGGGACACTAACATTGTCTTATTCTGATAATGTCGCTGAAGACGCTGGTAAAGCTATCACTGTATTCTTCTTTGATCGTTCATTGGGTAACAGTACTGGACAATGGGAGAATCTTGGTGGTGTTGTAAATGCGAAGAGTCATACTGTAACTGTACCGTTTGACCGTTTTGGTTACTATGTGGTTGCCAAACTAAGTTATTCATATACAGATATTGTTCAACATGATTATGCAAGAGATTATATGGAAGCTTTATTTGCCAAAGGTATTATGAAAGCTATTGATCCAGATACTTCTTTCGGAGCAGATCAATATATTACACGTGGTGAATTTACTCGTGCTATCGTCAAAGCAAAACAAATGCCATTTGATTATCAAGGTACCAAACACTTTATTGATGTAAGTAGTAGCGATAGTAATATTGCAGAAAATGCACTATACGATTATCGTTATATAGAAACAGCTGCGCGTGCAGGCTTTGTACGTGGTACTCAGCCGCAAGTATTTAGTCCTGGAGATAGTATAAGTCGTCAGGATGCAGCAGTAATTATTGCCAAAGCACTCAATCTTAAAATGGATACAGATCAAACGAAAATTGATGCAGGTCTACAAAAAATCTTCAAAGATGCTACATCTGTCGATCGCTATGCTAGAGCAGCGGTATTAGCTGTAGCCAAAAAAGGCTTTATCAATGGTTCTGCTATTGATGGAGATTCTAAAAAAGGCTTCAACTATTCTCCAACTGCAAAAATGTTACGTTCAGATACAGCAGTTATTTTAGCGAAAGTCATGATCAACGATAAAAAACTTCCTAAAATGTAATTTGTTACTAGAGAGGGCTCTCCGAGGGCTCTCTCTTTTTTTATGCAAAAATAATTATGCGAAGAGTGGTTTAAAGAGGTTAAAACGTGTTTAGTACTAATATAGTTATAAAAAAGTATTGTAGACAAAAGTGGCACATCTTCCTAAAGTGTAGTATGATAATTAAGGCTCTGTTTTGCGATATAATATATGTCGCAAAAAAAACAGAAAACTTTTTTTGAAAAACCGCAACTTTTTGAAGAAACCTGCGTCTACATATATGAACCCGATAAAACAAGGCAACATAATTGCTGACAGGTTATTAAATTGAGATTAACTTTTGGAATGTTTAGTCGATCTCAATGTGAAAAAATGTCTTTACGGCATCATTGACGCAATGTATAATAACTTCTGTGCACTGCGGTTTTTCGATTGACAAATATTCCGGTTACGATTTTCTGTGATTTTGTCACAGATATCATCATACAAAAAGGGATTTGCTTTAAACTCGGAGAGGGGGTGTAACGACTGATGAGTGACAAAATCCACAACAAACAAAAAAACAAAAAAAATGTTTATGATATTCAAGGAGGAGAACAAAAGTTTATGAAAAAGTCTACTAAAAAAGTATTAAACGTAGCAGCAAGCGCTGCTATGCTAGCAGGTATCGCTCCAGTAGCAGGTATCGTTGCTCCAACAGCAGCACATGCATCTGGTAGTTTTGATGTTTATTCCGTACCAACTCTAGGAACAGGTTCTTCAGAATCACTTGCTTTGGGACGTGTTAAAGTAAACGTTGACAAACGTACTTTAGCTGGCGGAAATAATACATTAACTTTTACTTTACCACAGGGTTTTGAGTTTCCGACTACTACAACAGGTCAAAATACAACTTTAGATCCTATTACTTTCCAAGACGGAACTACAACAGCTACTGGCAATACTTATGAGTATGTTGCTCTTGGAGGAACTGCTCCAGGTTCAGTGGCAGTAAACGTTGTAAGCAAAAAATCAGCACAAATTATTTTTAATGGTTCTGTTAATAATGCAGATGATTTTGAATTGCTATTGAATCTTAGAGATATCGTTTCTACAGGTCCTAGTACAGGTGATGTAAATTTAACTTTCTCTGCTTCTAGTGAAAGTGGCTTGCCAACTGGGAATGTTAAAGTAGCTACAGTTGTATCTTCAGGTCAAGTAGCTCTTGAAGCTAATGATACTGAATCTAGTAGTGACAGCTTTGGATTCACTTTTAAACTAACTGAATCTGTAGCAGGTTCTTTAAAATCAGGTAATGCAGTTAAACTTAAATTACCATCAGGTTTTGAGTGGGAGTCACGTGGTGAATTCACTAAATTGTTTGGTGATAATAACTTTGACATTAATGATTTGTCAGTTACAGGTTTTGGTACAGATACTTTGACTGTAGCAGCTGTAAATGATAGTGCAATTTCTTCTACTGCTGCTTCTTTTAACATGGTCTTGAATTTCCGTGTTGAAGATGAAGATAAAGCTAAAGAAGGAGATGTTACAGCTACAGTTAGTGGTAACTCTTCCTCAAATATTTCTTCGTTAGTAGTTGGTTCTTATGGTGAATATGGTGGCGGAGTAACAGTAACTTCTCCTACAACTGTAATTTCTGGTCAAGACGAGCAACAGTTAGGTGATATTGTTGTTAAAGAATCTGTAGCAGGTTCATTTATTAATGATCGTACAGTAACTTTACAACTACCAGAGGGAGCACGTTGGCAGTCTGTTTATGAAGACGGTGAAACTGCAACTGGTACTACAGGTTCTGTTGATACTGCTAATGGTTTAACAGCTCCACGTATTACTTATACTGGTACTGACGGACGTACTATGCGTTTGACTTTCCCAAATCAAAATACGTCTAATAAAGCTGGTTCTATCACATTGAAAGATGTTGAAGTAGCAGTACAACCTGGATTCAGTGGTGACTTGAATGTTGCTGTAGCTGGTAGTCAAGGTTTGACGGGTACAGTTAAAGTAGCAACAGCTACTCCATCTCTAACATTGTCTGCTTCTGATGCAACTTACAGTGCTGCAATCGGTTCTGATAGTGCAAACATCGGTAACTTGACACTTAAAGAAGGCGCAGCAGGCGCATTGACTGATGATGACAATGGTTTGGTAGAAGTTCTTCTTCCAGCTGGGGTAACTTTCGGTTCAGTACCTACTGTATCTGTAACTTCTGGTGATTTGACTATCCGTAACGTGTCTATCGACACTTACAACAACAGTGCTACTCAAGGCGTATTGCGTTTCTACGTAGACAGCGAAAGTACTACTGCTAGTACAATTGCTATCAACGGCGTAAACTTGCGTATTGACCGTACTGTACCACAAGGTAACATTGTTGCTAAAGTACAAGGTGATGGCGCTGCTAACACTGCTTACCACGGTTTCGGTGATGTAACTCAAACTTGGAAAGATAGCTACCGTTATGCTGCACAAGGAACTATCGCAACTATCGGAACACAAGCTCCAGGTATGGAATCTAATGCTGTAACAGCTATCTACACAATCGGAAGCACTTCTTACAAAGTTAACGGGGAAACTCGTACTGCTGAAGTTGCTCCTTATGTAGAAAATGGTCGCACTTACTTGCCAGTTCGTTACGTAGCTGAAGCATTGGGTGTAACTCCTGCAAACATCTTGTTTGACAAAGCAACTTCTATGGTTACTTTGATCAAAGGAGACCGCGTAGTTCAATTGAAACTTAAAACTAACCAATTGACTATCAACGGTTCTACAATCAACATGGATGTTAAAGCAGTAACTAAAGCTAACCGTACTGTATTGCCTATCGCTTGGGTTGGTAAAGCTCTTGACGCTACAGTAATGTACGATGCAGCTGCTAAAACTGTAACTGTAAACAGCAAGTAATATCTTCTGATATGAACACTGTCATATAGAAAGTATAACTACTTTCGCTTAGATACCTCGGAGCGGGCAACTGCTCCGGGGTATTTTTGTTTTATATATTTATTTAAGGAGGACATAGTATGAAAAAGTATGCAACATGGCTAATGGCTACAGCGACGATTGGTATCGGGATTTGGGTAGGTAGCTCTTTTATCACGACTAGTAATGCTAGTAGTCAACTCGGTTCTGCGGATGATCCGGTAGTCACCAAAAGTTATGTAGATCAACAAATTCAAAAAGCATTGGGTGGAGGTACTAGTGGTTCTGTAGGTAGTACTACTACCAATAGTGGTACTAAAAACAATACACCTACTACACCTGTTTCTCCTCCTGCTACAACTCCAACGAGTGTAACGCCTTCTCCTGTAGCAACGCCTACATTGACTGCAAAAGTTGTAGAAATACGTCCAGGCAAAAAGTTAATAGCAGCAGCTGGCACAGAAGTCATTGTGCGTACTGGTAAGGCTGTAGTGTACAGTTCTGATAAAAATGGAATTTTAGATTTGACGGCTGGAAGTGAAATGGGCGGGTCCCAAGCAATTCCTAATAATCATCTACTTTTATTTCCAAGAGATGGACGCGGAGTAGAAGTGGCTATGACTCAAGGATATAATGCAACTGTTTTAGTGATCGGTGACTACAAAATTCAGTAAGATCATATTTCTATAAGAAAAATCTCAAACTCAATTAGATAGATATTCTCTATCTGAAATAAAATAAAAGAAAATAGTTAAATCTATGTTATTGTTCTGAGTCATCCAGCTTATTTACAATTTACTATTAAATCTTTTACGTATAGAAAATATAGATTGTGGTATAATGATTAGCGTTTGACACCTGGTATTAAATACGTTAATATGACTGTTGAGGCTTGTATAGCAACCTTTTCCTTATGGAAAGGGTTCATTTTTTGTGTAGCAACTTTATATTAATCAAGCTGTCTACACCGTGCTGACACCTTAATATCCATATGGGAGGTTGAAAACTCTTGTCTACTCTTAAGAGACATTTATTTACATCAGAGTCTGTAACAGAAGGACATCCAGATAAAATCTGTGACCAAATTTCTGATGCTGTACTGGATGCTTTTTTAGCTAATGATCCCAATGCTCGTGTAGCTTGTGAAGTAGCAGTGGCTACAGGTTTGGTGTTAGTTATCGGGGAAGTAAGTACCAATTCGGAGTATGTTGATATTCCATCTATCGTAAGAAATACAATCAAGGAAATTGGTTATACACGTGCCAAGTATGGCTTTGATTATAATACATGTGCTGTACTTACTTCATTAAACGAACAATCTGCTGATATCGCTCAAGGTGTTAACTCTGCACTAGAAACACGTGATACAGCTTTAATGGAGAAAGAAACAGAAAATATTGGTGCTGGTGACCAAGGTTTGATGTTCGGTTTTGCTACAAACGAAACACCAGAATTAATGCCTTTACCAATCGCATTGTCTCACCGTATCGCGCGCCGTTTGGCTGAAGTACGTAAAGATGGTACGCTAAATTATTTGCGTCCTGATGGTAAAACTCAAGTAACTGTAGAGTATGAAGATGGTAAGCCTGTTCGTATTGATGCTATCGTGGTATCTACTCAACATGCTGAAGAAACTACATTAGAGCAAATCCAAGCAGATATTCGTGAACACGTTATTCTTCCAGTAGTTCCAGCTGAATTGCTTGATGCAGATACTAAATACTTTATTAACCCAACAGGACGCTTTGTTATTGGTGGACCTCAAGGGGATGCTGGATTAACAGGCCGTAAAATCATCGTAGATACATATGGCGGCTATGCACGTCATGGTGGCGGTGCATTCTCAGGAAAAGATCCAACTAAAGTAGACCGTTCTGCGGCGTATGCAGCTCGTTATGTTGCTAAAAATTTAGTTGCTGCTGGTTTGGCAGATAAATGTGAAATCCAATTGGCTTATGCTATTGGTGTAGCTAATCCTGTATCAATCAGTGTCGATACGTATGGAACTGGTAAAGTAAGCGAAGAAAAAATGGTAGAATTGGTTCGTAACAATTTTGACTTGCGTCCTACTGGTATTATTCGCATGCTTGATCTTCGTCGTCCTTTGTATCGTCAAACGGCTGCTTATGGTCACTTTGGTCGTACAGATGTTGAACTTCCTTGGGAACAAGTCGATAAAGCAGAATTATTGAAATCTCAAGCTGGACTATAATACATTGGTTCAACCACTATAGTTAGATAAAGAAGGTGACTCGATTTTTTTCGAGAAGCCTTCTTTTTTATGCTCAAAACCAATACCATTATTCGGAACTGGAACTATCATTCTATGTACCTTATATAATGTAGATCAGCTAGCAAACAGTTAACATTTTTCATGAGATTACAGAAAAATGATTGGTTTACCGTAACTTTTTGCTTCTATTGTAGTCTATATTCTTATGAGGTGTACTGTGTCGAAGTGGCATCTGTACTTAAACAACGTTATGATAAACAAGGCGAACATTATAAGAACTCTAAACACCAATCAAATGATCGACTGAATTTTCAACGAATAGGAGCGTTTTAACATATGACAGGCAAAACAAAAACAGCACGCAAATGGATGATTTTAACTATTGCAGGCTCGTTATGGATTCAACCCGCATTACAAATTGGTTTTACTCAAGTACCTTGGTTACCCACACACATTGCTAGTGCAGCTGAAACGACTCAATTGAATGAAAGCTACATAACTTCTGGAGCAAAGCTTTTGGAGTATCGTTATAAAACAGCTCGTTCTGGAAAAACGGTCTCTGTTTTGGCGGATGTTGTTAAAGTCGATTTGAAAAACCCGTATGTCAATTTAGATGTAATGACCGGTAAAGGCAATCAATTTACAACGAAACAATCGGTTGAAGGTATGGCACAGGAAACAAAGGCAGTTGCTGGTGTTAATGGTGACTACTTTAATACAGCTAGTGAAGGCGTACCGATGGGAGCACAAGCTTCTGAAGGGGTATTGATGTCCAGTCCTTCTGAATTAAAAGGAATGTATGCTTTTGGTGTGACTAAAGACGGAACGCCTATGATTGATCAATTTTCGTTTCAAGGTAAAGTTACAGCAGAAGATGGTTCTACGTTTGACCTAGCAGGAATTAACCAAGCTTCTTATATGACAGAACCGAATGGTACATTTAGCCATTCGAATACGATGTATATCTATACAGATGCTTGGAAAGCCATCGAACGTCCTGCTAACAGTTCAACAACACCTACAGAAGTGCTTGTTCAAGGTGGAGTCATTACACAAATTTCTGTTAATGCTACGATTCAAAAAGTGGTTCCAAAAGGTGCTTATATTTTGCGTACCCATGGTAAAGCAGCTCAATTTGTACAACAACACATGAAAGTTGGACAAAAAGTAACAACAGACTATAGCCTACAAGCTAAATCTACAGGTAAAACGATTGATCCAACTACTTTGCAAATGATGATCGGTGGTCATACGATTCTGGTGGATCAAGGGAAACCAAGTTCCTTCTCTCGTAGTACAACAGCTATTGGTGGAAATCGTGCACGTACAGCTGTCGGTTATTCACAAGATGGGCGATACGCTTATATTGTAACTGTACAAGATAATGATAATAGTGCAGGTATGTCTTTATATGAATTGCAGTCATTTATGTCTTCTATCGGTGTATGGAAAGGTATTAACTTAGATGGTGGTGGGTCAACGACTTTAGTTACACGTCCTTTAGGCGAGACACAAGCGGATCTGACGTTCCCAACAGAATATGGCGGTAACACTCAACGCAGTGTCGTAAACGGTCTAGGAGTCTATACAACAGCTCCACAAGGTAAAGTACAAGGCTTTAGTATTAATGGTCCTAAGCAATTATTGATAGGACAAACAGCTAAATATGAAGCTAATGGTTATGATACGTATTATAATCCGATCAGTACCGCTGGAATTAACCCATCCTGGAAAGCAGGAAGTAGCAATATTAAATGGACAGGTAGCGAGTTCAAAGCAACCAAAAATGGAACAGCTAAAATTATTGCTTCAAGCGGTGGCGTAAGTACAAGTATGAATGTCAATGTCGTAGGAGCTGAAGCTATTCAAAGTTTAGCTACAGCAAGTTCTACAGCTACATTGCAAGCAGGCACTACCATTGCCGTACCGGTAACAGCTACATTAAAAGATGGATCTAACTTAACGATTTCTCCAGAAACATTAAAATGGGAATTTGTTGGATTCAAAGGTAGGGTGAAAGACGGACAATTAAGTATTTCTTCAGTAGATAGTGGTACTACAGTGGGATACGCTATTGCTCGCTATGATGGTTTCAGTACAATGATGGTATTGACTGCTGGCGGCGGAGCAACGAGTACATGGGAAGACTTTGAAAATCCGAATTATAGTGTTAGTTTCTTAGGAAATCCAAGTACAGTTAAAGGAACAGCTCAAGTCACACAAGGAACAGGCGATCATGCGAATTCTAAAGTGTTACAATTAACCTATGATATGACAGCAGGAACAAGTAAAAAATATGCATATGCTCAATTTGGTGGCACAGCAGGTAGAGCACTTACAGCAGGGACAACAGGTGTAACTGTCGATGTATACGGAGATAAGAGTTACAACTGGTTACGTGGTGAAGTAACTGATGCAAGTGGCAAAACCGTCTATATTGATTTTGCGAAAAGTATCAATTGGAGTGGTTGGAAAACACTAAATATTGATCTTTCTGGTTCAGGCATCGCTTATCCGGCTAAATTAAAACGTGTATATGTGGTAAATGTAGCTGAAGGACAAGATGAACGTGCAGCTACAGGAATGATCGCTATGGACAATATTCGTTTAACTGGTGCAGCTCAGGCAGCAACATATACGATGCCAAAAGGTACATTATCAATGACAGTGGGTAAAAAGACTTCAACACTAGATGGCAAAGCACAATCGATTGATGTTTCTCCAATGCTTAAAAATAATGCGACTTATGTGCCAGTTAAATATATAATGGATGCATTTGGTGGACAAGCGACATGGAATCAAAGTAGTCAAAGAGTGACGATTTTACGTGCAGGACAATTACTGGATTTAACTGTAAATAATAAAGCTTATGTAGCTAATGGTAAGTTGAAAAGTTCTACAGTTGCTCCTTTAGTCGTATCAGGAAGGACTTTAGTCCCGCTAAGATTGGTGTCAGAACAGCTTGGATTGACTGTAAAATGGGATCAGAAAACCAAGACGGTAAGCATCCAATCGTGATAAGTTATGATATGATAATACATGCATCATACAATTGACTTACAGAAATGGAGAAGATCGAGTGGAGTTCCACGCTGATGCAATAGATCACGTCATTAAGAATGCAACAAGTGTTATGGAAAATAGCAAATATCAAATCTTCGAGATTTTGGATACTTCGCGGAGTGAATTGCTCTCGTTAAATACAGAACTTGAATTGGTACTTCGTGAAACCACTGAAACGATTGAAAAAGTAGATCAGCTTGAAGTCAGTTATCGTAGTTCTCGGATTCGACTGACTGAAGTCAGCAGAGACTTTGTGCGGTATAATGAAGAAGACATCAAGCAAGCGTATGAACGTGCAACACAACTGCAATTGGATTTGATGATTTATCGTGAGAAAGAAATGTATTTAAAAGCAAGACGGGATGATTTACAAAAACGGGTGAAAAATGTAGAAAGTTCGATTGAGCGAGCTGAAACGATCGGCTCGCAGATGGGGGTTGTACTAGAATACCTGTCTGGCGAACTTAATCAAGTCACTCGTATTTTGGAATCTGCTAAAAACCGTCAACTCATTGGACTAAAAATTATTCTCGCACAAGAAGAGGAACGTAAGCGAATTTCCCGGGAAATTCACGATGGTCCTGCTCAATTGCTCGCAAATCTAGTTCTTCGGACCGAAATTGTAGAAAGAATGATTACAAAGCAGGAATATAAGATGGTCCAGGACGAAATAGTAGATTTGAAGGGACAAGTGCGCTCTAGTTTAGAAGAAATGAGAAAAGTAATTTTTAATTTAAGACCGATGGCCCTCGACGATTTGGGTCTCATTCCAACTTTAAGGAAATATGTGCAAGATTTTGAGAATAAAACTCGAATCCGCACGATTTTCGAAACAAGAGGCAAGGAATATCGACTCACTTCTGCTATGGAAGCTGCGATTTACCGACTAGTTCAAGAAGCACTCACTAACGCGTCTAAACATGCTTATCCTACTTATGTAACGGTTATCATTACTTTCCAGTCACAAATGGTGAAGTTGATTGTAGAAGATAACGGACGCGGTTTTAAGTTGGATATGATAGAGCAAAAGACCAAAGATCATACTCATTTTGGATTGATTGGTATGCGGGAACGAGTAGAATTGCTTGAAGGAAGAATGGAAATCGAATCTGCCGAAAATCAGGGTACGAAAATCGTAATCCATATTCCGACGAACGTGGAAAAGTGAAAGGAGTAACAGAATGGAAAACCATGATTACGGCACTAAAAAGATTAAGATATTGCTAGCCGACGATCATCAGCTTTTTCGTGAAGGTCTAAAGCGTATTCTGAATATGGAGGATGACCTTGAAGTTATAGGTGAATGTGGAGACGGAATTCAAGTTTTAGAATTCTGTAATCATAATCCTCCAGAAGTTGTATTAATGGATATTAATATGCCGATCGAAAATGGAGTAGTCGCTACTGAGAAATTGCGTGAACTATTCCCTGATATTAAGGTTATTATTCTGTCTATTCATGATGATGAAAGTTATGTATTTGAAACATTGCGTAAAGGGGCTTCAGGATATCTGTTAAAAGATATGGAAGCTGAGTCTTTGGTCAATGCTATTCGTTCTGTTATGGAAGGACATGCTTATATCCATCCAAAAGTAACAGGCAAGTTGATTCAACAACTACGCCGCATGACATATACAAATGAATCTGGTGTTTTAACAGATAATAATAGCTCTGGCGATACAGGTGTTAAATTTGTAGCCGGTGATGATAATCCTCTTACACGCCGTGAAGCCGAAGTATTGCGTTTGATGGCAGAAGGTAAGAGTAACAAGATGATTGGTGAATATCTATTCATCAGTGAAAAAACAGTAAAAAATCATGTGAGTAGTATCTTGCAAAAGATGGAAGTTGATGATCGCACACAAGCAGTAATCAATGCTATCAAACATGGTTGGGTTACTCTTTAATTTGTAAGATAAACACACGTAAAAGTGAAGCACACTTTTCCTAGGAATAGGGAAGGTGTGCTTTTTTTGTTTTTATTTCTATATAGAAGGGAGAACAGGCATGCATATTGTTTTATACGCTATTAGAAAGTCTAAAGGATGGCTTTTTGAAATATCACTGGATGTTCGTATCGATCTCATCTGGTGGACTTCAGAGAAACGAAGAGATGAACGTGCTCAGAAAATAATCTGTATTTCTTCTGTGATACCTTTAGGTTGGGCCATACAATGCCAACAATATTTAGAACTTGATCATCGTGCGGATCGCTGGAGTCCTACAGAATGGAAGCAATACATAGAAAAATGGCTCTATAACCGTATACGAAATTATAATCATTCCCATATTCAATATAGTGAGATCCAGTCGGTTATTCCGATAGAGCAAATTAAGCTTTTGTGGGATGACAAGCAGAGTAAAATAGAGGATATGCCTTTTTTACTATCTACTATAGAAGAAAAGCAAAATGAAGGGACCCAATATCCTTTATCCTCGACTTGGAAAAAACAAGTCATGCTGGGAGCGATAACACTAGCAAAAATGATGGCAGGCCGTTCTTTACTGGCTACTGAATACATCATGATGATGACCGATCAGCAAGTAGATAATATACAGGAGTGGAAAACATATACACAGCTCGCTTATCTCACTCAATCACTGCGATTACTAACAGGTGTTCATATAGATCCTATTTTAGGTTATCAGTGTCAACGCTGTGGTAGCCACACTATGAATCATACACCCTGCGCTAGCTGTGGTAGTTCTGCATGTGCTTATTGTGAAACATGTCTAAATCTAGGTAGAAGCCGTGAATGTACATTATTAATTCAATCGGTATATGTAGAATCATCACGTACGACCTCTTTTTCTACTATAGATATTCCTATCCATACAGAACATATACAAACAAAGTGGGGACTAAGTGATGCACAGACAGAAGCCACGACGAGTGCACTGCATTTTTTGATCGGTTCAGCAAATAGATTAAACCCAAAAGCTATGTTAAGTAAGTATCTATTCGCTACATCGTTCCTATCTCGTATTAATAACAAAAAGCAGATTCCTAGGACTTCCTATTTTACACATAAACGTTTCCTACTTTGGGCAGTGACTGGTGCAGGCAAAACAGAAATGACGTTTCCTTTAATTGATAGCGTGTTGAAAAATGCAGGAAAAGTATTAGTAGCTACACCAAGACGAGATGTAGTTCTAGAATTAGCTCCCCGAATGGCGAAAGCTTTTTCTACCACAACGATGGCTGTACTCTATGGTGGAAGCGAAGATCGCTGGCAAGAAGCAGATCTAACGATAGCTACAACGCATCAATTACTCCGTTTTTCGCAAGCTTTTGATCTGGTTATTTTGGATGAGCTGGATGCTTTCCCTTTTCACAATGATCCTATGCTTGCTTATGCGGCTAACCGTTGTTGCAAATCGGATGGTGCTTTTGTATATCTATCAGCCACTCCACCTACAGCTTTGCAAAAAGAGATTAAAAGAGGCACTCTTGCTCATGCTAAGGTGCCTGCTCGCTTTCATGGTCATCCTTTACCTGTGCCCAAGTATATTTCGATGCCGACAGTAAACAATGCTTTAAAAAAGAAGCAGTTAGCACATACTTTATTAAAACAATTGCGTTACTCGGTAACACGTCAAGCACAGATCTTTGTATTTGTATCACGAATCGCTTTGATAGAATCTATGGTTGAACTTT
Source organism: Paenibacillus sp. PK4536 (assembly GCF_028594455.2). Lineage (NCBI taxonomy): Bacteria > Bacillati > Bacillota > Bacilli > Caryophanales > Paenibacillaceae > Paenibacillus > Paenibacillus sp. PK4536. Next base: position 583,720 of record NZ_CP126313.1, on the reverse strand, counting down.
TACAATCCTATTTTCCACAGCTTTCTATAGCAGGTACTTCTTCTCAAGATGTTGAACGAGCGAATAAGGTTTTACTTTTTCGTGAGCAACAGATACGAATACTGGTAACGACAACTATTTTGGAACGAGGTGTGACTATTCCGTATAGCGATGTTTATATTTTAGATGCTGACAGTGGTTTATTTGATGCAGCTTCTTTAGTACAAATGGCAGGACGAGCGGGAAGATCCAAAGAAGATCCGAAAGGCCTTGTTATTTTTGCATCCAAGCAATGGACGATTGAGCAGAAAAAAGCTGTAGCTCAAATCAAACTTATGAATCGTATAGCTAAGCGTAAAGGCTATCTACATCTATCGAAATCAACAGATATTCGTTAACAAAGGAGTTATTGGCAATGTTAAAGCAAAATCGTTGGCAGACATGGTTATCTTATCTGCACCCACAATATACTGCGTGTATGACTTGTCATAAAAAAGCACCTCTTATGAAAAGGTATCCTCAAATATGTGAAAAATGTGCTTTAGCTATTCCGTGGATTACACAACAACAATGTAAAGTGTGTGGACGAGGAGAATACTGCCCTGATTGTCAGCGTAAATCTGCTTCTCAGCGCTATTTTATGTTTAACCGTAGTGCTGTCTATTACAATGATACGATGAGACAGTGGATAGCCGATTATAAATACCGTGGTCAGGAGCGCTATGCCCCACTACTAGGTAAGATGATGATTGAAGCTTACCAGCTAATGAAACGAGAAATGATAGAGTTTTATCAAAAAAGGTGGAATATCGATATAGTCACCGGGGTTCCTGTAAGTTCTACACGATTAATACAGAGAGGTTTCGATCAGGCAGCTGTGCTGGCAGAATATTTAGCAACTTATGAGCATTTATCCTATATCCCTCTTCTAGTAAGGCAGCGAGATACGTTAAAGCAAAGTTCACAAGGTCGTCAGGCACGTCTGTTGAATATGCAAGAAGCATTCAGTTATGCGCCCCATACACCACAATGGTTGGCGACCTATCAGTCTCCAACATTAAACATACTATTAGTTGATGATATTTATACCACCGGTAGTACCATTAATAATTGTGCCAAAGCATTAATTGAAGCAGGAAAATGTCATCATATAGATATACAAGTGTTTAGCTTAACATGGGCTCGCTCTTAAAAATGATTCTATTATGATTTTAGAATCACTCTAGTCTATTTTGAGAACAGTTTAAAAGAATCTATTAAATAAATCGTTAATTTGAGGTTTATTATTAATAAATGGAGCTCTATTGTACGATATAATATAAATAAGAGCTTAAATGATAAAGATACAGTGTAATGATTAGGAGGCGGTACGGGATGAACTTAGCTAATTGCCCACGTTGTGGTAAATTGCATGTTATGAACCTCAGAGGAATCTGTGGTAATTGTATAAAAGAAATTGAATTCCAATATGAAGATTGCATCAAGTACTTACGTGAACATAAAGGAACAACCATCACTGAATTATCTGAAGCAGTGGAAGTGCCTGTGAAGCAAATCACACAGTTTATTAGAGAAGGACGTATTTCTATCGCACATGCGCCTAATATGTCTTATGCGTGCGAAGTATGTGGTAGTCCTATTCGTGATAGTAATATGTGCGATTCTTGCCGTTCACGTCTTAACAAAGATATCCAACATGCTTATGAAGATGATACAGTAGCTAAAAAAGAAGAAGCACAAAAAACCCAAGGTACCTATCGGGCAGTCGACAAATTCCGAAATATGTAAAGGAATTTCCATATACAAGTCAAATAACGACAATATTTAGTGCTATATGAGTGATTCAAGTTGCATACCTGTGCAGGATTAGGACTTAAGCAATGAGAAATGTCGCTTTATAATTAACCACTTTATAACTATAAAAATTACTTCGAAAATGTCCGATAATCTTAGTAAATACTAAATCGGTTGTCTATATGATATCAGGAAAACAACCTTTTGCTTATCACCCAAGATTCCTGATATCAAAAAAAGAACGTCCTATATCAAATAGGAAGTTCTTCTCAACTAAAATTACTAAGGAGCGTGTCAACCATGAAAATTAACGAAACTAACCGCGTAAGTGCAATTAACCCATACCAAAGAGCAGCAGAAGCAAAATCGGTAACTAATGATAAAAAAGCAAATCGTAAAGATGAAGTGTCAATCTCGCCGGAGGCAATGGAAATGTTACAAGCAAACAGCACACAAGCTTCTGCTAATGCAGAACGTGCTCAAAAAATTCAAAGTCTGAAAGAACAAGTATCTTCGGGTACGTATAATGTGGATGCAGGCGCGCTTGCAGATAAGCTGTTGCCTTTCCTAAAAGGAACGGGGAATTAATCAATGAGTAGTGAGACTTTGCAGCAACTGGTGGCAAAGCTCGATCAAATGAATGATTGTCATATGCAAATGATCGAGCTCGGTGAGCGCAAAAAGCAAGCTGTTATCAAAAATGAAGTAGAATCTATGATTGCTATTATGAATCAGGAATCTAAATTAGCGAAATTTATTGACCATGAAGAACAAGAGCGTGAAGAGATTGTACATGCATTTTTGCTAGAACGTGGTATTAAGTCTAAGCTACGTTTAAACCTTACGGAGCTAGCTCGTCTAGTGTTTGATCCGGAAGAAAAACAACTCCTTCTTGAAGCTCGTTCTCGATTGTCCGCCACCCTGCAAACTCTTCAACAACTCAATGAACTCAACAAGCAACTGATTCAACAAGCTTTGGATTATGTGGACTTCTCATTGGAAATGTTGGCACTTGTACCGGAACAAGATTTAACTTATCAACATCCGGCCGATAAAGCTTATGGAGCTACGCGTTCTGGACTATTCGATACGCGTGGATAAGATTAGGAGGAAAACATGACATCTACATTTCATTCAATAGAAACGTCCAAACGGAGTTTGGTAACAACGACAGCCTCGCTGAGTACAGTTTCTCATAATATTGCTAACGCTGATAGTGCGGGTTATTCACGCCAAGTCGTGCATACTAGTGCTACAAATCCTTTAGAAGCAGTTGCTTTCAAAAACGCTACTTCTGCTGGACAAATTGGTACAGGGGTAGAAGCAACTTCTGTGCAACGTGTACGTTCATTATTTTTAGATACTCAATTTCAAGGTGAAAATTCTTCATTAGGTAGTTGGGATATTCGTTCAGATACTTTGAACAAATTAGAAACAATTGTAAATGAACCATCGGATACAGGTTTACAAACTGTTATTAATAACTTCTGGAGTTCTTGGTCTGACCTTAGTAACAATCCACAAAGCACAACCAACCAAAAGATTTTGAAAGAGAACACATTGGCACTAACAGATGCTATGAATCAAATGAGTAAACAGTTAGATGCACTCAGCAACAACTTAACTTCAAGTGTAAGTTTAGACTCGACTACAATCAATTCTCTACTATCTACAGTAGGGAGTCTGAATAAAAGCATTATGTCAGTGGAATCCCAGGGCAATGATGCCAATGATTTACGGGATAGCCGTGACTATGCTATAGATCAATTATCCAAATACGGCAATGTACAAGTAACTCAATTATCAGATGGATACCAAGTTAACTTTGGTGGACAAAATGCTGTAACAGGTACTACTGTAACTCCAGTTACAGCGGCTTCTTTGCAAACAGCTTATGAAGGTGGAACTCTTTCAAGTGGTGAAGTACATGGATATCTTCTCTCTAGAGATACGTATGTAGCTGATTATAAGAGTCAACTGAACCAACTTGCTAATACACTGGCAAATGGCGATCTTACTGTAAAATTACCTTCAGGATCTGTCATTCCAGAAGGAACTGTTCTAAATGGAGTAACTTATTCTACAGCAGCAGGTAATCGTACTCTAACATCTGACCTCACAGTTACCGTTAAAGGTATTAATGGTCTTCATCAATTAGGATATAACAGTTCAGGTAAAGCCGGCGGAGACTTCTTTGGAACAACTGATGGAAGTGGCACCGTTAACGCAGGTAACATTACGATGAATAAAACACTACAAGATGACGCAAGTCAGATTGCATTCTCCTTACGTACAACAGGAACAGGCGCGAATGAAAAAGTGGTTACAGGTAATGGTGGTCTTGCACTATTAATGACTGAACTTCAAAACACTAAAATGGATTTCGGTGGAACTACACCTACAACAGTACAAGATTATTTCAATGGTATTGTAGGTCAAATGGGTGTGGATTCTCAAGAAGCTACTCGACAAGCAGCTAATGCCAAAACATTAACCGATCAAGTAGATGCAAGCCGGAAATCTGTTAGTGGTGTATCACTGGATGAAGAGATGACAGATTTAATTAAATTCCAACATGCCTATAGTGCTGCTTCCCGTTTTATGACTACTTTTGATCAATTATTAGACAAATTGATTAACAGTACAGGTAGAGTCGGACTTTAATAATTAAGGAGTAGAGAAGCTATGGGAATGCGTATAACATCAAACATGATGTCTTCACAAACCGTGAGGAATCTGAATAACAATCTTTTAAATATGGATAAGCTGAGTAATCAGTCTTCTACAGGACGTAAAATTAATAAAGCTTCAGATGATCCTGTAGGAACAACGTATGCTCTTCGTTATCGCGCTGAGTTAGCGGCTAACCAACAATATACAAGCAATACAGATGAGGCTAAGAGCTGGTTAGATTATTCGGATACAGTTATGGGTCAAGCAGGCGATGTGATGACTCGTATCAAAGAATTGACCGTTCAAGCAGGAACAGGAACAACAGATAGTAGTGGACTGACAGCTATCAAGGACGAGCTAGAGCAATTGAAAGGTCAGCTTGCCAATATTGGTAATAGTCAATTGACAGGTAAATATATTTTTAACGGGCAACAACTGGGTGAAGAACCGTATACATTATCGGATACAGTTACAAGTCTAACTGATGTAGTAACAGATACAGGACAAGTCACTTATGGTATCAGTGAAAATGTATCGCTAGGAGTAAGTACTTCAGGTAATGACTTTTTCGGTTCTAAAGCAGACACAGATAATGTTTTTGCTATGATCGATCGCTTAACAACTGCGATGAATGCTAACGATCATGCAGCGATTAGTGCAGAGTTACCCAACATTGAATCTAGAGCAACCAAAATGTCCGCTCTTCGTTCAGAAGTAGGTGCCAAAACTAACCGTATAGAACTGATCCAAAGTAGACTTGAAGATCGTGATCTTAATGTATCCACATTGCAATCTAAAGTTGAAGATGCGGATGTAGCTGAGACACTTATCAAAGCAACAGCGGCTCAAACAGTATATCAAGCAGCACTTAAAACGTCTGCTTCAGCGTTACAACTATCTTTAGTTAATTTTATGGGATAAACTTATATATAATTCAAAAGGCTATGGACCACCTTGTCCGTAGCCTTTTTCTCAAAAAAAGGAGGAATAGACTTACATGTCCGATTCACAAACGGCTACTAACCAATCTACGACTGAAAAAGAAGGAGTATATACTTTTTCTAAAGGAATTCCTGGTTTTCACGAAATTACAGAATATATGGTTGTTCAACAAATTACACCGTTTAGCTTATTACAATCAGCTTCACATCCCGAAACGAGTTTTATTATGATTGATCCATTTGTTTACTACCCTGATTATGAATTTGAATTACCACAAGAAGTGGTAGATGAATTAGGTATTACAAAAGAAGAACATGTGGTTATTCGTAATATTGTGTCATGGAATAAAAAAGCGGAACATCGTACCGTTAATTTAGTAGCACCCATTATTTTTAATATCGACAATCATCAAGCTAAGCAAATTATTTTACAGAATACGCAATACACGATAAGACATCCATTACAACCTAATGTAGCAAAAGGAGGCGAATCCTAATGCTGGTATTATCACGTAAAAAGGGCGAATCGATTGTGATCGACGATCAAATCGAGGTCACTATTCTAGCTATTGATGGAGATACGATCAAGTTAGGAATTGCAGCTCCTAAAAATATTGATATTCATCGTAAAGAAATTTATGAAGCTATTCAATTAAGTAATCAAAGCGCCGCTGTAGGTTCTGAATTTTTGAAAGATTGGTTAAGTGAAAAGAGTATAGAGAAAAAGTAAACTTGAAATATTTTGATTAAAAAGCCTGATGCTATAATCAATTGTAAAAGAAGTACCGATATAAAGAGTAGAGCGAAAGAAGCACTTGAGGAGCGTACGGCCTTAAACTTAATCGCCAAACTAAACCACATGGATGTGGGATAACCGAATTCAAGGAGGAAATAACAATGATTATTAATCACAATATTCCAGCTTTAAACACACAACGTAACATGGGTCTAAACAGTGCAGCAGCAAGTAAGAACATGGAGAAACTATCATCTGGACTACGCATCAACCGTGCAGCCGATGATGCAGCAGGACTATCCATCTCTGAAAAAATGCGTGGACAGATTCGTGGACTAGAACAATCTCAACGTAACGTACAAGATGGTATCTCTTTCGCACAAACAGCAGAGGGTGCAATGAACGAAGTCAGTTCGATGCTTGGACGTATGAAAGAATTGAATGTTCAGAAAGAAAACGGAACATACAGCTCTGGCGACAAAGCAAACATCAATGCTGAGTTGAAACAGTTGGGTACACAAGTAGATAGCATCATGGAAAATACAACATTCAATGGTATCAAAATTACGAGTAATGTTAGTATTCAAGCAGATGATAAAAACTTTAAAATTACAGTTTCTGGAGTAAGCAGAACTGGATTCTCTGGTTTGAATGCAAGTAGTACATTATCTGCAATTAGTTCTGCAATTGAAAAAGTAGCAACACAACGTGCGAACTTGGGTGCTGTGCAAAACCGTTTGGAATACACTTCGAACAACTTGGGAACAACGGTAGAAAACTTAACAGCATCAGAATCACGTATTCGTGATACGGATATGGCTAAGGAAATGGTAGCATTGTCCAAAAACAACATTTTGGTGCAGGCTTCCCAATCAATGTTGTCTCAAGCAAACTCTTCACCACAGGGCGTATTGTCCTTGCTTCGTTAAGATTAGATATTGGTGTAAAGACCTTGCCTATGCAGGGTCTTTTTTTCTATATCCTATTATTGTAAACGAGAAAGATAAATATAATTAATGAAGTATCAATATGCTATACATAAGCAAGATCAAGAAGTCGATATAAAGAGTAGAGCGAAAGAAGCACTTGAGGAGCGTACGGCCTTAAACTTAATCGCCAAATTAAACCACATGGATGTGGGATAACCGAATTCAAGGAGGAAATAACAATGATTATCAATCACAATATTCCAGCTTTAAACACGCAACGTAACATGGGTCTAAACAGTGCAGCAGCAAGTAAAAACATGGAGAAACTATCATCTGGACTACGCATCAACCGTGCAGCCGATGATGCAGCAGGACTATCCATCTCTGAAAAAATGCGTGGACAGATTCGTGGATTAGAGCAAGCACAACGTAACGTACAAGATGGTATCTCTTTTGCACAAACAGCAGAGGGTGCAATGAACGAAGTCAGTTCGATGCTTGGACGTATGAAAGAATTGAATGTTCAGAAAGAAAACGGAACATACAGCTCTGGCGACAAAGCAAATATCAATGCCGAATTGGATCAACTTGGTACTCAAATCGATAGTATCATGAGCAACACAACATTTAACGGTATTCACATTACAAGTAGCGTTAAAGTTCAAGCAGATGATAAAGCATTCCAAATCACAGTTTCTGGTGTAAACACAGGTGGTTTCAAAGGTTTGAGTTCTGGCACTAATCTTTCTTCAGTTAGCCAAGCAATTGAAAAAGTAGCAACACAACGTGCGAACTTGGGTGCTGTGCAAAACCGTTTGGAATACACTTCGAACAACTTGGGAACAACGGTAGAAAACTTAACAGCATCAGAATCACGTATTCGTGATACGGATATGGCTAAGGAAATGGTAGCATTGTCCAAAAACAACATTTTGGTGCAGGCTTCCCAATCGATGTTGTCCCAAGCAAACTCTTCACCACAGGGCGTATTGTCCTTGCTTCGTTAAGATTAAAAGTTTATTTTTTCAAAAGATTCTACCATTGGTAGGATCTTTTTTTCATTATAAAAAGATAATTCTGATAAAATATAAAATAACTATACATAAAAGATATTAGAATGACGATATAAAGAGTAGAGCGAAAGAAGAACTTGAGGAGTATATAACCTTAAACTTAATCGCCAAAAAAACCACATGGATGTGGGATAACCGAATTCAAGGAGGAAATAACAATGATTATCAATCACAATATTCCAGCTTTAAACACGCAACGTAACATGGGTCTAAACAGTTCTGCAGCAAGTAAGAACATGGAGAAACTATCATCTGGACTACGCATCAACCGTGCAGCCGATGATGCAGCAGGACTATCCATCTCTGAAAAAATGCGTGGACAAATCCGCGGATTAGAGCAAGCACAACGTAATGTACAAGATGGTATCTCTTATGCACAAACAGCAGAGGGTGCAATGAACGAAGTCAGTTCGATGCTTGGACGTATGAAAGAACTGAATGTTCAGAAAGAAAACGGAACATACAGTGCTGGCGATAAATCCAATATCAACGCTGAGTTGAACCAATTGGGTAAACAAGTAGATAGTATTCTAAGCAATACTACCTTTAACGGTATCAGTATCATAGGTAGTGGCGTTAAGATTCAAGCCGATGATAAATCTTTCACTATTACTGTTTCTGGTATTAAAACTAGTGGATTTAAAGGTTTAACAGCAAGCAGTAAACTATCTCAAATTAGCTCTGCAATTGAAAAAGTAGCAACACAACGTGCGAACTTGGGTGCTGTGCAAAACCGTTTGGAATATACTTCAAACAACTTGGGAACAACGGTAGAAAACTTAACAGCATCAGAATCACGTATTCGTGATACGGATATGGCTAAGGAAATGGTAGCATTGTCCAAAAACAACATTTTGGTACAGGCTTCACAATCGATGTTGTCCCAAGCGAACTCTTCACCACAGGGTGTATTGTCCTTGCTTCGTTAAGATTAGGTATGACTTTAAAGACCTTGCCATTGGCAGGGTCTTTTTTTCGATATGCTTTTAAAGTGTAAACGAGAACTATTAAAATAAAATTGATAAAGTATCAATATGCTATACATAAGTAAGATCAAGAAGTCGATATAAAGAGTAGAGCGACAGAAGTACTTGGGGAGCGTACGGCCTCAAGCTTAATCGCCAAAAAAAACCACATGGATGTGGGATAACCGAATTCAAGGAGGAAATAACAATGATTATCAATCACAATATTCCAGCTTTAAACACACAACGCAACATGGGTCTAAACAGTTCTGCAGCAAGCAAAAACATGGAGAAACTATCATCCGGACTACGCATCAACCGTGCAGCCGATGATGCAGCAGGACTATCCATCTCTGAAAAAATGCGTGGACAAATCCGCGGATTAGAGCAAGCACAACGTAATGTACAAGATGGTATCTCTTATGCGCAAACAGCAGAGGGTGCAATGAACGAAGTCAGTTCGATGCTTGGACGTATGAAAGAACTGAATGTTCAGAAAGAAAACGGAACATACAGTGCTGGCGATAAATCGAATATCAATGCTGAGTTGAACCAATTGGGTAAACAAGTAGATAGTATTCTAAGCAATACTACCTTTAACGGTATCAGTATCGTAGGTAGTGGCGTTAAGATTCAAGCCGATGATAAATCTTTCACTATTACTGTTTCTGGTATCAATACTAGTGGATTTAAAGGTTTAGCAGCAAGCAGTAAACTATCTCAAATTAGCTCTGCAATTGAAAAAGTAGCAACACAACGTGCGAACTTGGGTGCTGTGCAAAACCGTTTGGAATATACTTCAAACAACTTGGGAACAACGGTAGAAAACTTAACAGCATCAGAATCACGTATTCGTGATACGGATATGGCTAAGGAAATGGTAGCATTGTCCAAAAACAACATTTTGGTACAGGCTTCACAATCGATGTTGTCCCAAGCGAACTCTTCACCACAGGGTGTATTGTCCTTGCTTCGTTAAGATTAGGTATGACTTTAAAGACCTTGCCATTGGCAGGGTCTTTTTTTCTATATTCCTTTACAGCATGAACACGAAAGATAAATATAATTGATAAAGTATCAATATGCTATACATAAGTAAGATGAAGAAGTCGATATAAAGGTAGAGCGAAAAAGTACTTAAGGTCAGCTGACTTTGAACTGGATCGTCAAAAACCACATGGATGTGGGATAACCGAATTCAAGGAGGAAATAACAATGATTATCAATCACAATATTCCAGCTTTAAACACGCAACGTAACATGGGTCTAAACAGTGCAGCAGCAAGTAAAAACATGGAGAAACTATCATCTGGACTACGCATCAACCGTGCAGCCGATGATGCAGCAGGACTATCCATCTCTGAAAAAATGCGTGGACAGATTCGTGGATTAGAGCAAGCACAACGTAACGTACAAGATGGTATCTCTTTTGCACAAACAGCAGAGGGTGCAATGAACGAAGTCAGTTCGATGCTTGGACGTATGAAAGAATTGAATGTTCAGAAAGAAAACGGAACATACAGCTCTGGCGACAAAGCAAATATCAATGCCGAATTGGATCAACTTGGTACTCAAATCGATAGTATCATGAGCAACACAACATTTAACGGTATTCACATTACAAGTAGCGTTAAAGTTCAAGCAGATGATAAAGCATTCCAAATCACAGTTTCTGGTGTAAACACAGGTGGTTTCAAAGGTTTGAGTTCTGGCACTAATCTTTCTTCAGTTAGCCAAGCAATTGAAAAAGTAGCAACACAACGTGCGAACTTGGGTGCTGTGCAAAACCGTTTGGAATACACTTCGAACAACTTGGGAACAACGGTAGAAAACTTAACAGCATCAGAATCACGTATTCGTGATACGGATATGGCTAAGGAAATGGTAGCATTGTCCAAAAACAACATTTTGGTACAGGCTTCTCAATCGATGTTGTCCCAAGCAAACTCTTCACCACAGGGCGTATTGTCCTTGCTTCGTTAAGATTAGATATTGGTGTAAAGACCTTGCCTATGCAGGGTCTTTTTTCATGTTTAACATTATAAATACATTTTAATTTAATCTTAAACCTAAAAAAAACAGAAAAATCATCAAAACTATAAATAAATTATAAGTGGATGACGATATAAATAATAGAGCGACAGAAGGACTCAAGAGTCGGCTGATCTTGAGCTTGATCGCCAAAAAAAACCACATGGATGTGGAATAACTGAATTCACGGAGGAAATAACAATGATTATCAATCACAATATTCCAGCTTTAAACACGCAACGTAACATGGGTCTAAACAGTGCAGCAGCAAGTAAGAACATGGAGAAACTATCATCTGGACTACGCATCAACCGTGCAGCCGATGATGCAGCAGGACTATCCATTTCTGAAAAAATGCGTGGACAGATTCGCGGATTAGAGCAAGCACAACGTAATGTACAAGATGGTATCTCTTTCGCACAAACAGCAGAGGGTGCAATGAACGAAGTCAGTTCGATGCTTGGACGTATGAAAGAATTGAATGTTCAGAAAGAAAACGGAACATACAGCTCTGGCGATAAAGCAAACATTAACGCTGAATTAAGCCAATTAGGTACTCAAATCGATAGCATTATGAGCAACACAACATTTAACGGTATTCATGTTACAAGTAGCGTTAAAGTTCAAGCGGATGATAAATCGTTCCAAATTACTATTTCTGGTGTAGATACAGCTGGATTTAAAAACTTAGGTTCAGGTAGCAAATTATCTGCAATCAGTAATGCTATTGAAAAAGTAGCAACACAACGTGCGAACTTGGGTGCTGTACAAAACCGTTTGGAATATACTTCAAACAACTTGGGAACAACGGTAGAAAACTTAACAGCATCAGAATCACGTATTCGTGATACAGATATGGCTAAGGAAATGGTAGCATTGTCCAAAAACAACATTTTGGTACAGGCTTCTCAATCGATGTTGTCCCAAGCAAACTCTTCACCACAGGGCGTATTGTCCTTACTGCGTTAATACGAAAAACAAGTACTCAAGACTCTGCCTATGGCAGGGTCTTTTTACTTATTTATGCGATATATCTTAAACAATTGCTTGTAATGACCGATATATATACTAACAGACTAATAATAGAAGAAATGATAACTTACACATAACAATATTGAATAAGGAGGTTCTGCATGGATCCGATTCTATCTTCAAGTAATATGGGAAGTACGATACCCACTCCAACCACTGTAATCAAAAAAGAAGTGAGTCCATCTCCACAGCCCAATCTAGCACTTGAACAGGCGATCATAGCTAGTTCCCAACCTACACAATTGACTAAATTACAAAATCAAGAGCAGGCTATAAAAGATTTACAAAGAACGATTGATGCTATCCAGGGCCCACAAAAAGCGTTTGAGATCTCGGTACATCAAGAAACGCATGCGATTATGATCAAAGTGAAAAATAAGGAAACAGGCGATCTGATCCGGGAAGTACCTTCCGAAAAAGTATTGGATGCTTTAGCAAAATTAATGGAAGTTACAGGGCTCATCGTTGATAAAAAGGTATAGGAGGAAAACAATATGGTTACAAGAATAACAGGTTTAGCCAGCGGTATGGATATTGATGCAACGGTTACCAAATTGATGAAGGCAGAAAAAGCACCATTAACTAAGCTGACACAAGATAAACAGTTGGTTGAATGGAAACGTGAAGGATATCGTGATGTTAGTACTAAATTAGTTTCCTTTTTGAATGATAAACTAAACAATTTAAGTCTGAGTAGTTCGATTAATGCTCAGAAAGCAACAATAACGGGTAACTCAACAGCAGTGTCTGCGACTGCAACGGGCTCAGCAAGTGGTGGAGTACTAAATATATCAGTACAAGGTTTGGCTTCAGCAACAAATGTGACTTCAAATACAGGAGCAGGTGCTCATGCAGGTACAGAAGCACTTTCTAATGTTTATAGTGGTACTGATCCGGTAGTCATAAACGGTCAAACTATTAATATTGAACCTACAGATACGATCAATTCGTTTATACAAAAAATTAACTCTAACAAAGATGCTGGTGTTACAGCTGTATTTGATCCAAATAGTGGTAAAATGTCTTTGACCAATAAAGCGACTGGTAATTCTCCATTAACTTTTAGTGGTGCAGCGCTTGAAGCCTTTGGAATCAAAGATGGTAATGTCACAAGCAATTTGGGTAAAGATGCAGAACTTACAGTAAACGGATTAGCGATCACACAAAAATCTAACTCATTTTCAATGAATGGTGTAGATATTACGCTAAATGCAGTTACACCTGCAGGTCAAACGACTCAAGTTTCTGTTACACCGGATACAGACACACTAGTAAAAAGTGTACAAAATTTTGTGGATGCTTATAATGATGTCCTCTCTATGCTTAACTCAAAAGTAGGAGAAGAGCGTTACAAAAAATATGCTCCACTAACAGATGAACAGAAAAAAGATTTAAGTGACGATGAGCAAAAGCTTTGGAACACCAAAGCTAAAAGTGGTATGCTCAAAGGCGATGATATGTTGCAACAAACGATTTCTACTATGCGTACAGCAATGATTCAAGGGGTTACACTAAGTGATGGATCTAAAGTGAACTTTGCTCAATTAGGGATCACTACAGGAACATATGAGACACGTGGTAAGCTTTCATTGGATACAGAAAAACTTAAAACTGCTTTAGCCAAAGATCCTAATATTGTAAATAACTTTTTTGGAGCACAGGATTCAGTTGCAAGCTCAACAAATAAATATACGGATCAAGATGGTATGTTAAGCAGAATGAAAAAAATTACGAAGTCCTCACTTGAGAGCTTAGCCAGTACTGCCGGAACATCTCGCGTAAGTAGTGATGCTAACTCTACATTCTTAGTGAATAGCTTAATGGGAACACAATTAACAGGTATGGAAAGACGTATTTCTGATTGGAATAGTCGTCTAAACACAATTGAAACTAACTACTACAAAAAATTTACTGCTATGGAATCAGCAATCAGCAGATACAATAACCAGTCGACAAGTCTCTCAAGTTTCTAAATAAGGAGGTGATAGAGTGATTAAATCACCCTATCAAAAATATCAACAAGCGCAGGCACAGACAGCTTCGAAACCGAAACTTTTAATTATGTTATATGATGGTGCTATTCGATTCGTCAAAGCAGGTATCGAAGGCATTGAAGAAAAAGATTATCAAAAAGCTAACAATAACCTTTGTAAAGCACAAGCGATTGTACATGAACTCATTTCATCATTGAACTTTGATTTCCCAATTGCTCATGAACTGATTGTTATTTATGAATATATGTTGCACAGCCTTATTGAAGCTAATATTAAAAAGAATGTTAAACTTGCTGAAGAGGTGCTAGTACACCTTGCAGATTTGCGAGAAACTTGGGTAGAAGCAAGTCGTATGCCTGAAGCAGTTAATGGTATATAATAATGAATACGACCGAGAATTTACAAGGTTATTTGCAAAAGTTAGAGCAACTTACTACAAATATAGTGAGTCGTATTTCGATCATAAGCGAAGATGAACTACTTGATTTTGTAAATGAACGTGAACACATTATTACAGGTATGCAAGCTTGTCGTGAAGAGGTAACAGATACAGAAAGACAAGTGATTCAAAGGTTACTGGACTGCGATCCTCTGATCATGCAGAAATTAAATTACTTTAAAGATGAAGCAGGTCGCTGGTTGGAAAAGCAAGGTAGTATTCGTAACCAACATACTGCATACCATCAAAATTATGTGAACGATAGCTTTTTTATAGATCATCTTAAATAAAACACATAAAAATCCACCTAGTGTTGAAACTAGGTGGATTTTTATGTTAAATGTTCACTTCATTCCTATCGATTCCGATATACTACATATAGAAAGTAAATTTACGAGCGAATGGTGGTATGATAGTGTCTAATTTGGAATTGAATCAAATGGTACTAGAGCAACGATTTAATAACGTTGCTCACAAAACGCTTACAATAGATCTTAATCATATTAAAGAAAAAGAAACAGTTATGGAGCCTTGGGATAAAGATGAAGCTTGGCTTGAAGCTGTACGTGGTTCTGTAGGAGATTTAAATATTATTTTTGTGTATGGATTTGGACAAGGATTGGGTATAGCTGATCTTTTGGAGATGTATCCTAATCGCTGGTTGTTTGTATATGAACCTGAAGAAGAAGCTTTTATGGACTCAATGCAGAATTATGATTTTCGGGACTTATTGTCACATCCTAATTTACATTGGTTGTCTGTAGGAGAATCCCAGCTAAATATGCTATTTTATTTAGTTTGTAGCTATATGCAACAAGAAATGGCTTTTGTTGCATTGAGACATTATCTAGATCATGATATGGAAATATTGCACGATATCAAAAAGAAATTTACAGAGTATAGTTTTACATTTAATTCAAATAAAAGAACAGAAGAGTTTTTCCGCCAAGATTGGATTCGTAACAGTCTTTATCAAATGCCAAGTATGCTTACCTCTCCGTCTATTGAACAGGTGAGAGATTCTTTTAAAGGCGTTACGGCTGTGATTACAGCTTCAGGGCCTTCTTTACAAAAAGATATCGAATGGATCGAACGATTAAAATCGCATGCTTTGGTTATTGCAGCAGGTTCTAGTATTCAAGCATTAGTTAAACATGATCTCCGACCTCATATGACAGTGATTATGGATGGTAACGAAATTAATAATAAAGTATTTAAAGATCCGAAAACGCTAGAAGCACCTTTGTTTCATACATCATCAGCTTATTACGAGATATCAGCTAGAAAGCATGATCAATTAATTTATAGTGTAATGGGAAATGATGAGTTTTCTCAATATTTGATGGGCTTAACCAAAGAAGAAATATCGATCTCCTCAACACCTACTGTAGCAGGTACAGCTATTCAAGCTGCGATTCGTCTTGGAGCTACTCGAATTATTATGATGGGACAAGATTTATCTTTTCCAGATAATCAATATTATTCAGATGGTGTGGGACACGTTGAAGCGAAAGCTACTGCAATTACAGTGCAGACAGCAACTCAAAAGATTTTAAATGTAAAAGGAACTTACAATTTAACAGACTCAAGCTTTATGTTTATGAAAGATAGCTTGGAAGAAATTATTAATGCTTATCCAACGATCGAATTTATCAATACGACAAAAAATGGTGCTGTTATTGAAGGTACAACATGGATGCCTATCGAAGAAGCTTTTACATTGATTGCTGATCAGCATGTAGAACCAGATCCTATTGAGTCTTTAATAGCAAAATCAAAAGCAGAAATAAATTACAGCAAAAAAGAATATGTACAAACTAAAATTAGTTATGTGATCAATGATCTTAAAGAGATGAAAAAAGAAATCATTGATATTCAAAAATTAATGTCCAAAATTGAAGAGCATAGTCGTACAAAGCCTATGAAAGCTCAGAACACATTAGAATTGATTGAACAAAAATGGGGAAAAATTGCCAATCGGGAATGGTTTGAACCTATTTTCAATACAGTTATGCCTACAGATCTGAGAGAATTCGATCAGCAGCTACCTTTTATAGTGAACGAAAAAAATCTACCGATTAAGTGTAAGTTAATCAATCAATATTTAGGCAAATTGCTTAAAGATCTGGTAGAAAAAGAATCATTTCTTGAACAATTATTGAATGAATCATTGATTAAAATTAGTGAAATCAGACCGAATCAATTTTCTTGAAACTATTAACATATCTCTTACATGTACTATAACAATGATGAAGAAATAGGAGAAAAATATGTTTAAAAATAAAGTTGTATTAGTTACGGGTGGAACAGGTTCTATCGGCAGTGAAATTGTCCGTAATATATTACTGCAAGAACCCAAAGCTGTTCGGATCTATAGTCGTGATGAAAGTAAGCAGTTTGATATTCAACAAGAATTAAAAGGCTATTCAAATGTACGTTATTTGATTGGTGATATCCGTGATCAGAAACGTCTAAGTTATGCGATGGAAGATGTCGATTACATTTTTCATGCAGCGGCTTTAAAACATGTGCCTTCTTGCGAGTATAATCCGATGGAAGCTGTCAAAACAAACGTAATTGGAGTACAGAATCTTATCGAAACGGCTTTAGAGCATAATGTTAAAAAGGTAGTAGCTATAAGTACAGATAAAGTCGTAAACCCTACCAATACGATGGGTGCAACTAAATTATTATCAGAGCGCCTGATCTCAGCTGCCAATATGTATAAAGGAAGCAAAGATACTGTCTTTTCCTGTGTGAGATTTGGCAATGTAATGGGATCTAGAGGTTCGGTTATTCCTTTATTTCGAGATCAAATTGTTAAAGGAAATTCAGTTACAGTGACCCACAAAGAAATGACAAGATTTATGATGTCTATTCCTCAAGCAGCACAATTAGTTATTGATGCAGCTACGTATTCTCAAGGTGGAGAAGTATTTGTTTTGAAAATGCCTATTCTTAAAATTACAGACTTAGCACAGTGTCTTATCGATTCGTATGAACAAGCTTCAGGAATGCAATTTGCAGGTTCTATTAACGAAACCGGTATACGTCCTGGTGAGAAACTATACGAAGAATTGATGACATTAGATGAATCCGAAAGAGCAATGGAAAATGATAAAATGTATATCATCCCATCACTTTTTGATGTGAATGAATCTGTATATGAAGGATTTCAAAAAGCGAAGCATCAAGAGTATTCTTCTCATACGGCTCCTCAATTATTTATGCCAGAAATCAGATCACTCATTGATCGAAATGGATTAGGTTTTGAAAGAGGCGTAGTATGAATTCTAGCTTGAAGTGCTTGGCTATTATTCCAGCTCGTGGAGGTTCGAAAGGACTTCCTGATAAAAATATTAGATTGTTGGATCAAAAGCCATTAATTCAATATAGTATCGAAGCCGCTTTGCAAAGCTCATGTGTTACAGAAGTAATGGTTACTACAGATAGTATAAAGATAGCTGAAATCTCGCGTCATGCAGGTGCAACAGTTCCGTTTTTACGTCCAGCGGAATTATCAAATGATGAAGCCAAAAGTATTGATGTTTTACAACACGCTGTGGATTTTTATGAAAGTCAGTTAAAACAGTATTATTCGTATATTATGCTGTTGCAGCCTACTTCTCCTTTACGACAAGTTCAAGATATTGAGCAAGCTTTTACGACGTTTCTTCAGTATGAAGCTGATTCTTTACAAAGTATAACTTTATCGCATAACCATCCTTATTTATTAAGAGAGTTAGATGGGGAACAATTAGTGCCTTATCTGAAGCATGAAGATTCACATTTACGTAGACAAGATTTGAAAGATGTATATGCTCTGAATGGTGCTATTTATATTGTGAAAAGGGATGTATTAATGATAGAACATTCTCTGGTTGGCCATCGGAATTATGGTTATATTATGCCAGAAGAACGTTCTATAGATATAGATACAGCATTTGATTTGCGATTAGCTCAGTTTATGCTTACACAAAATAGTCTATCGAATTGAAATAAAATGGAGGTGTGATAATGTCGGTACAAAGCCTTTTTTCGGATAATAATACTTCTACTTACATCATTGCCGAGATAGGTGTTAACCATAATGGTTCTATGGAGTTAGCTTTACAATGTATTGATGAGGCAGTACAAAGTGGAGCAGATGCAGTGAAATTTCAGACTTTTAAAAGTGAAAATCTAGTTACTAAACATGCACAAAAAGCAGAATACCAGACAAACAATACGTCTTCTACTGAGAGCCAGCTAGAAATGCTACAAAAACTAGAGTTAAGTTTTGATAATTTTGTAGTGCTTAAAAAATATTGCGAAGAACAAAATATCGATTTTTTATCTACCCCTTTTGATGAAGAAAGTGCAACGTTTTTAGATTCTATTGGTATTGATGCTTTCAAAATTGGTTCTGGCGATATGAATAATATCCCTTTTCTAGAGCAAATTAATAAGTATAAACGTCCTGTATTATTATCCACAGGGATGTCGAATTTGGAAGAAGTTCGAGAGCCATTAGAAGCGTTAGGAGATTGTTCTGTCGCTATTTTGCATTGTACTTCAGACTATCCTGCTCCTTTGGAAGATGTGAACTTAAACGCTATCCACACGTTGTACAAAGAATACCGTCAAGTAACTGGTTATTCTGATCATACTTCGGGTATTGAAATTGCAATAGCTGCAACGGTAATGGGTGCACGTATTATAGAAAAGCATTTTACATTAGATCGTTCTTTGCCAGGTCCAGATCATAAGGCTTCATTAGAACCGTCTGATTTTGCCAAGATGGTTGGTGCTATACGTAATGTAGAACTGGCACTTGGAGACGGTGTAAAAAGATGTATGCCTTCAGAAGAAAACACCAAAATTGTAGCAAGAAAAAGTATTGTGATGGCTTGTGCCCAAAAAGCAGGTCATATTTTGGCTTTGTCTGATCTTGTTATCAAACGTCCAGGGACAGGTATTGAGCCTCGGTTTTATCGAGAGTTAGTCGGCAAAAAATTAATACATGATATGCAAGAAGATCAATTGTTACAATGGGATGATCTTACATGAAAAAAGTACTTGTTATTACAGGAACAAGAGCAGACTATGGGATCTATTTTCCTATTTTGAAAGCTATACAAAAAGATCAAGAATTAGAGCTACAGTTATTAGTTACAGGTATGCATCTATCTCCGCAGTATGGATATACTATGCATCATATTGAAAAGGATGGCTTTACAATATCTGCAAAAGTAGATTGTTTACTTCAATCATCTACTCATGCGAATATGGCTAAATCGATCGGACTTGCTATTGTAGGGATGAGTCAGGCGTTAGAGACACTATCACCTGATTGTGTCCTCGTACTAGGAGATCGTGGTGAGATGTTGGCTGCGGCTATTGTTGCTACGCATATGAATATTCCTCTTTTTCATCTGCATGGTGGTGAAGTATCAGGAACTATTGATGAATCTGTTAGACATGCCATTAGTAAATTAGCCCATATTCACTTAGCTGCGACAGAAGGTAGTCGTGAACGTTTAATAAAACTTGGTGAAGATGCTTGGCGCATTCATGTAGTTGGAGCCCCTCGAATCGAAACCATGCTCAATACACCTTTGCCAGATTTGGAACACGTGAAAATTAAATACGGATTAACGGCTATCCGTAAATATATACTATTTGTGTATCATCCCGTTACGACTGAATCAGCTAACATTACAGAATTAAAGCTTATAATTGAAAAGCTTCTAGCAACACAACAAGATATTGTTTGTGTTATGCCTAATGCAGATGCAGGTACTGATGCCATCATTCGTGTCTATCAGGACTATCAGGATACCCCTCATTTTTATCAGATTACTAATTTCGAACAGCTGGACTATCTAACCATGCTTAAACATACAGAGGTTCTTGTCGGCAATTCATCTTCTGGAATTATAGAAGCAGCTTCTTTCGCTATTCCTGTTATTAATATAGGTAGTCGTCAAGAAGGCAGAGAACGATCCGCTAATATTATCGATATTTCTGAAAGTGCTGAACAATTGGATCAAGCGCTTCAGCATATTTTTAATAATTCTTTTAAACAGAATTTAAATTCTACCGATAATGTATATAGTCAAGAAAATACCAGTATGAGCATTATAAGCTTATTTAAACAATTTTCTAAATCCGATGAGTTAATTCAGAAAATGATTACGTATTAAGGAGTGTAATTTTTGAGTTATATCATTTATGGAGCGGGTGGACATGCAAAAGTAATCATAGATATTTTGCATGCCAATCAAGAAATGATTATTGGAATCGTTGATGATCATTTTAATGAGAAGGAATTCAAAGGCATTCCTGTACTAGGAAAAAGTAAAGATATCGAACGAATCATTAAAGATTATCCAGATGTTCGATTTCTAATAGCGATAGGAAACAATAGTATTCGAATGAAGATTGTTAAACAATTAGAAGATTTCGATGTTGTATGGGGAACAGCCATTCATCCTAGTGTGATTATCGGCTCCGAAGTCACGATTGGCGAAGGATCAGTTATGATGGCTAATGTAGTGGTGAACGCAGATAGTACAATCGGCAAGCATACTATTCTAAATACAGCAGCCACTGTAGATCATGATTGTTCTATTGCAGATTATGTTCATTTATCTCCTGGTGTTCATACGGCGGGTGGAGTATCTATTGGTGAACGTACGCATATTGGTATAGCGGCTAGTCTGATTCCAGGTGTTCATATCGGTAGAGATACTATCGTAGGCGCTTCTTCGTGTGTTCTTTCTGATTTGCCAGATGAGATTGTAGCGGTAGGATGCCCGGCGAAAATGATTAAAAATTTAAAGGATAAAGGATGAGTAAGTATGGCAGATCGCGAAAGAATTTACTTGTCTTCTCCACATATGAGTGGACTGGAACAACAATATATTACAGAGGCTTTTGATAGCAATTGGGTAGCTCCGCTTGGTAAAAATGTAGATTCTTTCGAAGAAGAGATAGCAAGTTATGTAGGCAGTGCAGGAGCGGTTGCTTTGAGCTCAGGTACAGCAGCTATTCACCTTGCATTAATTTTGCTAAATGTAGGCAAAGACGATATCGTGTTTTGTTCTTCACTTACTTTTATTGCAAGTGCTAATCCTATTTTGTATCAGTCAGCCATCCCTGTATTTATTGATTCAGAGCCAGATAGTTGGAACATGTCACCAGAAGCATTGGAACAAGCTCTTAAAGAATATGCAGCTAAAGGCAGAAAACCTAAAGCTGTTGTTATTGTGAATCTATATGGACAAAGTGCAGATTATGATCGTTTGAAAGCGATATGTGATGCATATGAAGTTCCAATTGTAGAAGATGCCGCAGAATCTTTGGGAGCTACATACAAGCAGCAAATTAGTGGAACGTTAGGCAAGTTTGGTGTTTTCTCTTTTAACGGTAATAAAATTATAACAACCTCAGGTGGAGGCATGCTGGTCTCAGAAGATTTGTCTCTTTTGGAAAAGGCGAGATTCTATGCTACTCAAGCTAGAGATCAAGCAAAACATTATCAGCATAGCCAACTTGGTTATAATTATAGACTTAGTAATATCCTCGCTGGAATAGGTAGAGGGCAACTTCAAATATTAAATGAGCGAATTGTGCAAAAAAGGAATATATTTGACTTGTATCAAAATGAATTATCAACAATTCAAAGTATCCAATTTATGCCGGAAACCTCTTTTGGAAAAGCTACGCGTTGGTTAACTACCGCTTGGATTGATCCAGAGCAATCCTCTGTATCAGTAACCGATATTATTACGCATTTAGAAACGTATAACATCGAATCAAGACCGGTATGGAAGCCTCTCCATTTGCAACCATTATTTCAAGATTGTGCTTATTATACACATCATGAACAAGATGTTAGTGCTAGGTTATTTAATCATGGTATTTGTTTACCTTCAGATACGAATATGTCTACACCACAACAAGCATTTATTATTGATCAATTGAAAGATATTTTTTAGCCAAAGCAGGTATATCTATAAGAAGCGAGATGAAAAAGTATGCGGAAATATCCAATTCAGCAAAGTATTAATCATTTATCAGAATTGTATCAAAATATTAAAATGGATTTTGAAAATAATAATATGATAGATTTACAAAAAGATATTGAAGAATATGAACATTCTATAAATGATGCTAATTTAGTTTCAATTAAAAGTAATGCGTATTTTCAATCAGGAGAATATGAAAAAGCTGAATCGGTTCTATTGGCTGGTTTGAAAAAGTATCCTTTTCATTTTGATATTAATTTAAATGCAGGTATCGTCTTTGAAATGCAAACAAAACTTGAGATGAGTGTATGTTATTATATCCAGGCACTTAAATTTTCTAGAACAAAAGAAGAACGTAGCTTAGCCGAAACATATATAGATCGTATGAATCTTTTGTTAAAAGAAGTATATGCTAGTGAGCCGAACGAACTAGTTAATATTTTCAATCTTGGGAATCGACTTCTTCAAGAAAATGATTATCGCGCGTTTCCATTAGATGCTTATCATCAAAGCACAATACGCCACTTGATGGCTTCAGAAACCCCCGATTCTTACATGACTAATATGTATAAAAGTCTTATGATTGATGATGTAGATCAACGTAATAGAAGTGATTATGCGACAGAAACACTTCCGGGAAAAATCTATCCATCTCAACATGAGATTAAGATCGATCAGCCGTCTATCTTACCTATTTCCGTTATGGATTTAAAAAGTACAATCAGTTTTGAACTGAATAAAGAAGTATACTCTTTTACAAATGATCTCTCGCCTAAAACACATCACTATCTAAGATTTAATGAAGTCGGTACTTTAAAAATAAAAACAAATAAACCTGTTTTTATTGGAAAACCTTTATCCATCATAGACACTCCACTACCTAAAAAATTAGTTGTTAATATTTTTGTTGATGGTGTATCTGGTGAATTTGTACAGAAACATCAATTATCAGAGTTAATGCCTAACACGTATAAGTACTTTGAAAACAGCTTCACCACCAATGATTGTTATGCTACTAGCGAATGGACATTTCCAAGTGTAGCTAGCATGTATACAGGAAGATATACAACAAACCATCATATTTTCCATCCCGATTTCAATTATGATTTTGCAGGCAATAATAAATTGATGCAGGAGTATTTTCAAGACGCTGGCTATATGACGACTCAAATCGGTGGAGATTGGCGTGTGACTCCAGCACATGGTTACCATAAAGGATTTGACCGCATAGTATATAAAAACTTTATGGGCGGTATGGATGCTGCAAATATTGTGAGTGAAACATTAGAACATCTAGAAGCATTCAAAGGGAAAAATAATTTCTTATGGATATCACTGGCAGATCTCCATCATGTTCCTGATGATATTGATCAAAACTTGATGACTCAAGTACAGCTTGATATCAGTCAACGAGTTAAGCAAGGTGAAAAAGGAGCTACAACTGTACTTACACCTTATGATAGCAACAAGCATGGTAAGTATATTAATGAAATCAAACGAATCGATTTTTATTTAAATACATTATATGAATACTTTAATAAAAACTATCAAGATGAAGAGATTTTGATTGTGTTACATTCAGATCATGGACAATCTTTTTTAGAAGATACTGATATATTATTAAACGAAAGTAGACGTAAAGTTCCATTAATGATCAAAGGTGGATCTACACCTGTCGGAACATCTGATGAATTGATATCTACGATTGATATTTTGCCTACATTGCTTCATTTAGCGAATCTACCGGCTGCTACAAATATCGATGGTCAATTGCCTGTAGTATTTGGTGGCGATACAGCTAGAACCTTCACTTATACTGAAGCCGTTCATCCGAATCAGACGTATAAAGCAGCGTTGACCGATGACACTCATCATATTTATTTCGAAAATGGAACGCCGATCCAAAATGATGGATTAGTTGATCTGAATCAGTACACACTGAAACTAATCAATAAAGTTACAGGTGCAGACGAAACTGAATCATTACCCGATCGAGCAGATTATTATGAGCAGATCATATGGGAACATATTCAGAGCAACTCTAAATTTTAATCAGATATTGTTTGAGAATTACCACTAACTTAAAGATAAGGATGAAATAATAATGAAAAAAACGCAAATGCTCAAACAAATGATTACAAGCTCTGAACTTGATTTTATTATGGAAGCTCATAATGGGATGTCTGCCAAAATTGTAGAAGAAGCTGGATTTAAAGGCATCTGGGGAAGTGGACTCACCATTTCAGCTTCCCTAGGTGTACGGGATAACAATGAAGCTTCTTGGACACAAGTTCTTGATGTAATGGAATATATGAATGATGCTACAACACTTCCTATTTTGCTAGATGGAGATACAGGTTATGGTAACTTCAACAATATGCGTAGATTGGTTCGAAAGCTTGAGCAACGTGGCGTAGCCGGTGTATGTATAGAAGATAAATTATTCCCTAAAACAAACTCATTTATCTCAGGAGAAACACAACCTTTAGCAGATATTGAAGAGTTCTGTGGCAAAATTCAAGCGGCTAAAGAAACACAATTGGATGACGATTTTTGTGTAGTTGCACGCTTAGAATCATTTATTGCTGGCTGGGGACTAGATGAAGCTTTGCGCCGGGCAGAAGCTTACCGTTTAGCAGGAGCAGATGCGATTTTGGTACATAGTAAAAAGGCGGATAGTTCAGATATTGAAGCCTTTATGAAAGAATGGGGCAATCGTCATCCCATCGTTATCGTACCGACCAAATATTACTCTACACCAACTGATCAATTTAGAGATATGGGCATCAACATGGTGATCTGGGCGAATCATACGCTTCGTTCTGCTATTCAATCGATGCAACAGACTGTACAACAAATTTATCGTGATCAATCATTGATCAATGTAGAAGGTAAAATTACCACTGTTTCTGAAGTATTCAGCTTGCAAGGAGCAGATGAACTAAAAGAAGCAGAAAAACGCTATTTGCCAACATCCGGTAAAAAAATCAATGCGGTTATTTTGGCAGCAAGTCAAGGTAGTCTGGGTGAACTCACACAAGATACACCTAAAACGATGTTGAAAGTGAATGGTAAGCCGATATTGAGCAGACAAATCGATGATCTGAACAAAGTAGGTATTAAAGATATTGCTGTTGTACGTGGATTTGCCAAAGAGCAAATTGCGTTAAATAATATTGCAACGATCGACAATGATCAATATGCTTCTACACAAGAATTGAGTTCTTTGTATCTAGCGAAAGACAACATAGCAGGCAGTGCTACACTGATCAGTTATGGCGATATTATCTACAAAAATTACATTTTGAATGATTTGTTGAATGACGAAAATGATATTACGATCGTGGTTGATGCTGATCCTGAATTGTCTGGCAAGCCACAAGATTTTGTAGTCAGTGAGAAGCCTTATTCGCGCAATATGTATTCAACAGCAGTGAAGTTAATCCGTATTAGTGAATCACAAGATTATACTTCATTTAATGGAGAGTTTATTGGACTCTGGAAAGTCTCGCAAAAAGGCGCTGAAGCTGTTAAAGAAACATTAGAACTATTAGCACAACAAGCGAATTTCAATCAATTAACTGTGGTCGATTTGTTTAATGAATTAGTGAAAAAACACCCTGTAGCTATTAAATTTATTAAAGGAGATTGGCTTAATATTGATAGCATTGTTGATTTGCAAAAAGCAGGTGAATTGCTGTGATCGAAACGAAAGCATTTGGCGAAGAGCTAAAGCATTTAGGGTTTGACTTTTTTACAGGTGTACCTTGTTCGTTTCTCAAAGACCTTATTAATTATGCAATTAATGAATGTGATTATGTAGGAGCTGCAAATGAAGGGGACGCTGTTGCTATTGCAAGCGGTGCTTATCTGGGAGGACGTAAAGCTGTAGTGCTGATGCAGAACTCTGGTCTGACCAATGCAGTCTCGCCTTTGACTTCACTAAATTATACGTTTAAATTACCCGTGCTAGGCTTTGTAAGTCTACGTGGAGAAGTAGGCGTTGCAGATGAGCCTCAACATGAGTTAATGGGGCAAATTACGACTCAAATGCTTGATTTGATGCAGGTGAAATGGGCATATCTTGCAGAAGAATGGGAAGAAGCCAAAGCTCAATTACAACAAGCAAATGAATATATTGCTCAAAATCAAACGTTTTTCTTTGTTGTCAAAAAAGGAACGTTTAATAAAGAAGCTCTACAACAATCTACTCATTCGAAAACCTACCAATCTGCTAAAGTGAGTCGTCCTACCGATCAAGAAGACTCATTATTAACGAGATTTCAAGTATTAGATACGATTAATCGCTTGAAAGATTCCAGTTCGATTCAATTAGCGACGACTGGATTTACAGGCAGAGAGTTATATGAAGTAGAAGATTCAGCTCAAAATTTATATATGGTTGGCTCTATGGGTTGTATCAGTTCGTTGGGGTTAGGCGTTTCTTTAGCGCAACCTTCCAAAAAAGTGATTGCAATTGATGGAGATGGCGCTCTATTAATGAGAATGGGCAATTTAGCGACGAATGGACAATATGGACCTAAGAATTTGCTTCATGTGGTACTGGATAATCAATGCCATGATTCTACAGGTGGACAAGATACGGTGTCTGCTACGATCGACTTTGCGACGATTGCTGCTGGATGTGGATACAGCCATGTTGAAGTGGTCTACACGATCGAGCAATTAGAGACTACGATCACATTATGGCAACAACAGCCACAACTGACATTCATCTATATACCAACGACCAAAGGCGCCAAAGATAATTTGAGTCGTCCGAGTATTAAGCCTTATGAAGTGAAAGAAAGGCTGGTGAAGTATATCAATGGCTGATTGGAAAGAGATTTGGTCACGTACCCGACAACTTCCAGCAGAAAAACAAGATTTACAATTTTTAATTGAAGCAGATGGCTTTAACTCAGGTGCAGGCAAAATTGCTGCGCCTGATTGGCTAGCTTATATCGAATATGTCACTCAGTTAGCGCAGATTGTACCTAATGATTCTATTTATGAGATTGGTTGCGGTAGCGGCGCTTTTTTATATCCTTTTTATCAAAAAGGTCATGCTGTAGGTGGGATTGATTATTCTTCGAGTCTTATTGAGATTGCCAATAGGGTGATGCCTAATATGAACTTTGATGTTCAAGAAGCGTTACAATTAGATACTTCTCACTCCTCTGATGTAGTGATTGCTAACAGTGTGTTTCAGTATTTTCCTTCGTTGACGTATGCGACAGAAGTGATTGAACGTATGTATGCCAAAGCTAAGCGAAGAGTGATTTTGCTGGATTTGAATGATATTGCTTTTGAAGAAGAAGCATTGGCTATTCGCAAAGGGGCTTTATCTGAAGGCGAATATGAAGAAAAGTATAAAGGTCTGGATCATTTGTTTTATGATCGTCAGTTTATAGAGCAAGTAATGCAAGGCAAGCAGGCAATTGTTCATTGTAGCGACCAGCAGATTGATAATTATGGTAATAACAAATTCCGATTTAATGTGGTGATTGAGAAATGGTAAATACAGCCGTTATTCTAGCAGCAGGGTTAGGCAGTCGGTTAAAAGAACGAACAACTCATCAACCTAAAGGATTTGTAGAAATCGATGGACTGGCGATTGTAGAACGTTCTATTCAACAATTACTGGCTTCAGGCATCACACAAATTATGATAGGTACAGGTTATTTATCTGAATTTTATGAACAGTTGTCTGAAAAGTATCCAGCGATCACTTGTATCCATAACAAAGATTATCGGGACAGTGGAAGTATGTACACGTTATATCAAATGAAAGATGTATTAACGTCTGACTTTTTGTTGTTAGAATCTGATCTGTTGTATGATCCAACAGGATTGAAATGTCTATTAGACGATACAGCTGAAGATATGATTCTAGCCAGTGGGACAACTCATTCTAATGATGAAGTGTATATCGAATATGATCATAATCATTTTTTAGTGAATATGTCCAAACAGCTAGCTGAATTGAAAAGTGCTGATGCTGAGCTTGTAGGCATTTGCAAAATTTCTATCGATACGTATAAGCGGATGTGCCAATGGTCAGCAGATGTGTTTGCAGTACATTTGAAATGGGATTATGAACAAGCGCTTGTAGCTGTAAGTCAGCACAAACCATTACTAGTATACAAATTAGAGCGCTATGTATGGTGTGAGATCGATACCGAAGAACACCTTATACGGGCGCAAAATGAGATTTATCCTAAATTGCAACAGAAACCAAATGATACTTTACCTATTCGCCGTCATATTTTATTGAATCCGGGACCGGCTACCACAACAGATACAGTGAAATGGGCTCAAGTTGTACCTGATATCTGCCCGCGCGAGACTGAATTTGGTGAATTGATGAAATGGACAGCAGAGCAATTAACATCTTTAGTTGCTCCTATCAATCAATATACAACAGTGTTATTTGGTGGATCTGGAACAGCTGCTGTAGAAGCTGTGCTTAGTTCTGTGATCGGTGAAGGGAAATTACTGATTATTAGTAATGGGGCTTATGGCGAGCGTATGGCTGAAATTGTAGAAGCTTATGGGATCGATTACGAAGTGTTCTCAAGTTCACCTATTCTACCTCTAGTGCTTGATGAGATTGAACAAGTCTTACAACGTAACCAAAATGTATTCACACATGTAGCTGTGGTACATCACGAGACAACCAGTGGATTGTTGAATGATATTGATCGTCTAGGTCATATATGTGCACGTTACAATGTAGATCTTATAGTAGATGCGATGAGCTCATATGGAGCGATCCCTATTGATATGAAGCAGAGCCAAATCTCATTTCTCATATCTAGTTCGAACAAAAATATTCAGGGCATGGCAGGGATTGGCTTTGTGATCGCTAATCGTGAGAAACTCCAAGCTCTACAACATCACACCCCTAAAAATTATTATCTGAATCTATATAAGCAATATGCCTATTTTGAGAAAACAG
Source organism: Paenibacillus sp. PK4536 (assembly GCF_028594455.2). Taxonomy (NCBI): domain Bacteria; kingdom Bacillati; phylum Bacillota; class Bacilli; order Caryophanales; family Paenibacillaceae; genus Paenibacillus; species Paenibacillus sp. PK4536. The sequence goes on along the minus strand of NZ_CP126313.1, from coordinate 554,161 downwards.
GGCAGATGCGATTTACTCCACCGGTACAGACATTTTATGCATTAAAACAAGCGATCATTGAAACACAACGTGAAGGTGTAGAACAACGTTATGCGCGTTATACACGTTCATGGGAAACGTTGATCAAAGGCTTGGATCAACTAGAGCTTGAGTATCTAGTGCCTTTAGAACACCATTCCAAAATTATTACCACTATTCAAGAACCTGCAATAGCTGGATATGATTTTGACCATATGCATGATTATTTATATGAATATGGAATTACCATTTATCCGGGTAAAATAGGTCAATTATCTTCTTTCCGCATTGCAAATATTGGGGATATTAATCATCAGGATATCACGTATTTTCTTGAGAAATTAAAAGGGTATCTTGATACGATTCGTTAAAGTGAAATGGTCGCTTTAACAAGACTATTTACGAATAATGTTGAATATTGTATATTCAAATAGTGAAAATAATGAATTAACAATCGGAACAATATAATTGTAATAAAATACCATGAAAGTATTTACTTTACCAATTGACATTTACCCACCAAATTTGGTATATTTATAAATGTAGGCAATGTCTTACTCTACTTATTTGATAACGAAGGGAATGTTATTGCATGAATGGTAAAGTAAAATGGTTTAACGCAGAAAAAGGTTATGGTTTTATTGAGACTGATGAAGGCGGAGACGTATTTGTACACTTTTCTGCGATTCAAACTGAAGGTTTCAAAACGTTAGAAGAAGGTCAATCCGTAGAATTCGACATCGTTGAAGGCGCACGTGGACCACAAGCAGCTAACGTTATCAAATTATAATCATCCTTTTGGCATTTGCCGACCTACATAGGTATTATTGATGGTTACACATTTGACTATTACGCTAAGGCTCCGGAGACTCCGGAGTCTTTTTCTATGATGTGACAAGCTTATGAATAACTTAGGTACTTACTGATCAATAACTTTCAGTGATCTGTCACATAACAAGCGATTTAACAGGCAATAGATTGGTTAATGGAGAACAAGGGCGGCATAATAGATGAGCTATTTTCGATGCTATACCTGTTATAGACGAAAGTAGTTTTGAGGATTTTGCAAGCGTTTGACAGAAGTATCCTTATATACTCAGCTTTATCATATAAGGTCAGACGCGGGTACTCTGACGGCTATATTTGACAATGTAATGTCACTGCTAATTTGCACCAGTATCCTTTTTACATGCCGTTAACATCTATGTTATAATTCCCTAAAGGAGGAGTGCCTTATGAACTTTGCTATACGTGGTCAACAAATCGATGTTACTGAAGCTATGAAAGATTATGTGGACAAAAAGTTAGGCAGACTTGAAAGATATTTTGATTCACCTCCCGTTTCTGACGGAACGGTTACACTTAGTGTTAATCGTGGACAGCACACGGTAGAGGTTACTATCCCTCTCCCAGGACTTATTTTACGTGCAGAAGATCGCAGTGAAGATATGTATTCTTCAATCGACTCTGTAGTGGATAAGCTGGAACGTCAGATTCGCAAACATAAAACTAAATTAAATCGTAAATTCCGCCAAGAGGGAAGCTTGAAATCCTTCTTCGTAGAAGATCCTACGGCTGCTGCACTTGCTGTTGCTGAGGATGCGGATATTGAACATGAATTAGATGAATTGGAAGTTGTCCGTAACAAACGCTTCTTATTGAAGCCTATGGACGTTGAAGAAGCGATCTTGCAAATGAATATGATTGGACATACATTCTTTGTATTCTCCAACGTAGACACGCAAGAGGTAAACGTAGTTTATCGTCGTGATGATGGTAAATACGGACTTATTGAACAAGAATAACTTTTAATTGATATAAAATCAGAGCTTATCCTTCGGGATAGGCTCTTTTTGCGTGGAAAAATTGTACAACCCGCTCTACAGTACGGTATAATAAGACTTGAATGATTTAAGAAACATTTTGTGTTCTTTTGCGTAATAAGTAGAAGAAGTTCTCAAAAAACGATGACGAACATCATATGGATATAGTCAGGCACGGGATATATTGATCTTGTGCCCTATTGAAATTTTATCATATGTCAAAGAAGTATAGGAAATGCGCTGTTTTGTTGCGGCTTTTCCCTGAAACTGGTACAATTTATTGCAACTGAGGTTATTGAATAATCCCCCATAAGCGTTACGGTATTTGCATTATTCAATAATCTATCTCTGTTTTGCGCGAAAGGGGTAAACCATGCTAGGACTTGTAAAGAAAATTTTTGGCGATACCAATGAACGTGATGTTAAACGTCTATTGAAAACCGTCGAGATCATTAATAAAATGGAACCGGAATTTGAGGCACTGTCTCATGAAGAAGTGCAAGCCAAAACGGCTGAATTCCGCGAACGTCTGGAAAAAGGAGAAACACTGGATCAACTATTGCCAGAAGCATTCTGTACTGTACGTGAAGCTTCCAAACGTGTGCTAGGCATGCGTCATTTTGACGTACAATTGATCGGTGGTGTCGCTCTGCATGAAGGAAGAATTGCAGAGATGAAAACAGGTGAAGGTAAAACACTTGTAGGGACACTTCCTGTATATCTAAATGCACTTGCTAGTAAAGGTGTGCATGTGGTTACTGTTAATGATTATTTGGCTCAACGTGATAGTCTACAAATGGGTCGCATTTATAACTTCTTAGGCATGACGGTAGGGGTTAACCTGAACGGTATGCAACATGACGAGAAGCAAGCGGCTTATGCTTGTGATATCACTTATGGTACAAATAATGAATTTGGATTTGACTACTTGCGTGACAACATGGTGCTATACAAAGAGCAAATGGTACAACGTCCATTGTACTTCTGTATTATTGATGAAGTGGATTCGATCTTGATCGATGAAGCTCGTACACCACTGATTATTTCAGGACAAGCACAGAAATCGACTGAATTGTATTTTGCTGCGGATCGCTTTGTTAAAACATTGAAAATCGAAGATGATTTTAATGTGGATATTAAAGTAAAATCGGTAGCTTTGACTGAAAAAGGGGTAGAAAAGGCTGAGAACTTCTTCGGACTTGAAAACCTGTATGATAATAAAAATGTAACTATCAATCACCATGTAGTACAAGCGCTTAAAGCAAATACGATTATGCGTCGTGATGTGGATTATGTAGTCGCTGATGGTGAAGTATTGATCGTTGATGAATTTACAGGTCGCTTAATGGCTGGTCGTCGTTATAGTGATGGTCTACACCAAGCGATCGAATCGAAAGAATCGTTAAAAGTACAAAACGAAAGTATGACGCTTGCTACAATCACGTTCCAGAACTACTTCCGTATGTACAAAAAGCTTGCAGGTATGACAGGTACAGCGAAAACAGAAGAAGAAGAATTCAAAAAGATCTATGGTCTAGAAGTACTTCAAGTACCTACTAACCGTGTGAATCAACGTGAAGACTTTGCTGATGTTGTCTATAAGAGCGAAGAAAGTAAATTCCGCGCTGTTGTCGACGAAATCGTTGTACGTCATGAGAAAAACCAACCGATCCTTGTCGGTACGGTATCGATTGAGAACTCTGAACGTCTTTCTGAAATGTTGAAACGCAAAGGCATCAAGCATCAGGTTCTTAATGCGAAATACCATGCAGAAGAAGCAGAAATTATTGCACGTTCTGGTCAACCGGGTACAGTAACAATCGCTACCAATATGGCTGGACGTGGTACAGATATTTTACTTGGCGAAGGTGTAAAAGACACAGGTGGACTTCATATTATCGGTACAGAGCGTCATGAGTCGCGTCGTATTGATAATCAGCTTCGTGGTCGTGCCGGTCGTCAAGGTGATCCAGGTTCCACACAGTTCTATCTTTCTCTTGGTGATGAGCTGATGAAACGCTTCGGTGCAGATAATGTAATGAATATGATGGAGAAACTAGGCTTTGAAGAAGACCAGCCTATCGAAAGTCGTATGATTACACGTGCTGTTGAATCCGCTCAAAAACGTGTTGAAGGTAGTAACTTTGATATGCGTAAAATCGTTTTGCAGTATGATGATGTGATGAACAAGCAACGTGAAATCATTTACAAACAACGTCGTGAAGTATTAGAATCCGATAATATTCGTGAAGTTGTATTGCAAATGATCAAGCCTTGTATTGAACGTATCGTCGAAGTACATTGTAATGACGATATCCCTGAGAACTGGGAACTTCAAGCGATTGCTGATTATGTAAACAATAACTTCTTACAAGAAGGTACTATTACAGAACAAGAACTACATGAGCAAGAAAAAGAAGAGATGGTTAACTATCTGTTCGAGCGTGTAGAACTTCGTTACTTGCAACGTGAAAAAGAAATTGGCGAAGAAATGGTTCGCGAATTTGAAAAAGTAGTCGTTCTTCGTGCAGTTGACCGTAAATGGATGGATCATATTGATGCGATGGAACAATTGCGTCAAGGTATTCATCTTCGTGCTTATGGTGGTACAGATCCTTTGCGTGAGTATCAGTTCGAAGGCTTCGAAATGTTTAACCAAATGATCGCTGAAATTCAAGAAGAAGTCGCTACTTATGTGATGAGAGCACAAATTGCAAGTAATCAGGAACGCGAAGCCGTTGTAGATGAAAGCAAAATGAGCACAAGCGGTGGCGAAACGGCTGAAAAACGTCCTTCTCGCGAAGAACGTCGTCGTAGACGTAAATAATTTATAATCAATTTAATACAAATATTTAGATTTGTTGTATCCCAAGAGACACTCACCATTATCGTGGGTGTCTCTTGTTGGATCAATGAATCGCTATCTATAACGCTTGGAAGTAAAAGCGTTAATGGTTTAAATAAAAGAAGATTTTTGCACAGCAAAATATCTATTCATTATGAAGAGGTGAATGTACCAATGATCGATCCGAGTATAAAACATGATTTACGTGAAATGGCTACCAAATTATCTAACCTTAGGGGGTCTCTTTGACTTAGACCTGAAGCGTGAGCTGATTGCTAACTTTGAAGAGAAAATGTCTGCACCCGGGTTCTGGGATGATAACGAATCGGCACAAGAAGTCATTTCTGAAATGAATGCTGTTAAAGGTGCTGTAGATGATTATCTAGAGCTTCAACAAGAGCATGATGATGCTAGCCTAATGGCAGAATTAGCAGATGAAGAAGATGATGAATCACTGGCTAAAGAAGTAACCGAAAGTGTGAAAAAGCTTGTTCGTAAAATCGAAGCTTTTGAATTGCAGTTACTGCTAGATGAACCTTATGATAGCTTAAATGCTATCTTAGAACTTCACCCAGGAGCAGGCGGAACCGAGTCGCAGGACTGGGGCGAAATGTTACTCCGTATGTACAGACGTTGGGCAGAGAAAAGTGGCTTCAAAGTGGAAGTTATGGATTATCTTGCTGGCGATGAAGCTGGAATTAAAAGCGTAACGTTGCTAATCAAAGGACATAACGCTTATGGTTATCTCAAAGCGGAAAAAGGGGTACACCGTCTTGTACGGATATCACCATTCGATTCTTCAGGTCGTCGTCATACTTCATTCGTATCTTGTGATGTGGTGCCAGAGATTACGAATGACTCTACGATTGAAATTCGTACAGAAGATTTGAAAATTGATACGTATCGTGCGAGTGGTGCCGGTGGACAGCATATCAATACTACCGATTCTGCTGTACGGATTACGCATTTACCTTCTGGGGTTGTTGTTACCTGTCAGAGTGAACGTTCACAGATCAAAAATCGTGAACATGCGATGACGATGTTACGTTCCAAATTAGTAGAACGTAAAATTGAAGAAGAACGTAAGCAATTGGATGAGATTCGCGGCGAGCAATCAGAGATTGCTTGGGGTAGTCAAATTCGTTCTTATGTATTCCATCCATATAGCATGGTCAAAGATCACCGTACTTCTGTCGAAACAGGAAATATTGGTGCAGTGATGGATGGAGACTTAGATCCATTTATCGATGGATTTTTACGCAGTAAGCTCAAAATTGAAGTTGAATAATAATCGATCGTTTAAAGTCTGGTATGAGAGTTATCTTTCATATCAGGCTTTTTTTGTGCTTCAATTACCCAAATAGATCTACTTTTAGTCTATAGCGATATAAAGATTTCTATATTTGATTAAAAAGATGGTGGCGAAGCAAAACATCTCTGCTACACTACGGTACTGTATGTTCTTTTCAAATAAATAGGGTTGCGTTAGAATAAGAAAGCTATGTAACTTTATGCAAAATAATGAGTACAGGAGAATATAGAAATGATCATGCAACCTCGCACAGGACAACGCAGACGTAAACCACCAATGATTCCATTAACAGGACCTCTTCGCAACAGTTGGGATATTTTGTTGATTATCGTAGGGGCTTTTATTATGGCACTGACGTTTAACCTGTTTTTATTACCCAATCATATCGCTTCAGGAGGGGTCTCCGGGATATCGATTATTGTTAACCAACTGCTTGGGATCGAACCCGCTTATATTCAGTGGCTACTTAATATTCCTTTATTTATCGCAGGTGTTATTTTACTAGGTAGACAATATGGAATGCGTTCGTTAATCGGAACGATTGTGCTACCTCTATTTGTCTATCTGACGAGTAGTTTTCCTGTGCCTACCACTAACCCTTTATTAGCAGCATTGTATGGAGGGATTGGAGTCGGATTGGGACTTGGGATCGTATTTCGTGGACGTGGTTCGACAGGCGGATTATCTATATTAGCGCAAATTATTCAAAAGTATACTGGATTCAGCATGTCTTTTTGTGTGATTTTGACAGACGGTAGTGTTATTGTATTCGCAGGATTATTACTCAAGCCAGAACAAGCATTATATGCATTAATTAGTCTGTATATCACCAGTAAAGTGATCGATGCGGTAGAGCTAGGATTCAGTAACTCCAAAGTAGCGTATATTATCACCAACGATATTGAGAAAATGCAAACAGCGATTTTGAATGATCTGGATCGTGGGTTAACAAAGCTTAATGGTGAAGGCGGATATACGGGTGACGAACGAACCGTATTAATGGTCGTCATTGGACAGAATGAAGCCAGTCGTCTTAAAACGATTGTACGTTCTGTTGATCCAGATGCTTTTGTTATTATCAGCAATGCCCAAGAAGTATTAGGTAAAGGATTCAAAATGACTGGATAAAATAAAAAATCCTTTTCGCCATATCAGCTTAGAACTCATTAGGTAAGAGTTCTAAGCTGAGAAGCGAAGAGGATTTTTTTATAGTGTACCGGGTCAGAGCAATAGATTATAAAGGTGCTGTCTAGGTACTGTCTGGTATAGTTCTAATCATCTTTAATCTTATAAGCTAAAACTATTTTTGTAGTATGTATTAGTTAGTTTTTCTTTTCAAAAGATAAATGACGGCATAACCAATTGCTAAAATAGCTACACTGGCTAGACAAGCAAGTACAATCGAGATAGTAATAGTTCCGCTTAATAAGTAACCCACAAGCAATCCTGTGAGAAAAGCAGAAATTAGATTAATCGCTATATTCCTCATCTACAGAATCCTTTCTCTTTATCAAATGGTATATCAAGTATTAAAATAAAATGGTAAATAATGTTTTATAGATATCATAGCATGATATATGTACAAATGAATAGCATAGATGAATAAGATCATTTTAACGATATAATTAGTAATATCAGACAAAAGTATAGATTAAAAGTAAAAAAGACCTTTTCTGAAATTTAATCAGATAAAGGTCTTTTATTCGTATATAATACAACTAAAATAGATAAGATATCGTATAGATGCATAAAAGTAAGAAATTTATTCATAAAGTTGTATTTATATTAACATCGATGTATAATAATACACATCTTATTTATTCGGACTGAAATGGAAATCGTTGTTATGGAAATGGAAAATTGCTTATACATGGATACAGTAGATCGATGATCTTATTTGAGTACAGGAGGAGTTCAACTTGAATCCAACTAAACAAAGAGTAGCTATTGTAGGTTCCACCGGCTATGGCGGGGTGGAACTGATTCGTTTTTTACAGCATCATCCGCATGTCGAGATTACTTCGGTTATTTCTGCATCTAGCAGTGGATCACCCATGTCGGATCAATTTCCTCATTTAGGCGGAGTTATTGATATGGACTTAGACGGAGTCGATGCATTAGCTACGGCTGCCAAAGCAGATATTGTATTTACCGCAACACCTTCAGGAGTGAGTAGCACTTTAGTTCCACAATACTTAGAAGCAGGGTTGAAAGTCATTGATTTATCCGGTGATTTTCGCCTAAAAGATAGCAGTACTTACGAGCAATGGTACAAGCACGATGCACCCGCAGATCACTATTTAGCAGAAGCGGTGTACGGATTATGCGAGCAAAAGGGTAATGATGTACAAGATCAGCGTCTAATCTCGAATCCGGGTTGTTATCCTACGGCTACATTACTTGGATTAATGCCTGGTGTGGAAGCAGGATGGATCGATCATAGCTCTATTATTATCGATGCGAAGTCAGGTGTATCCGGTGCAGGACGTGGAACGAGCTTAACAAGCCATTATGCAGAAATGAATGAAAATTTTAAAGCGTATAAATTAAATAAACATCAACATATTCCAGAAATAGAGCAAGTATTGTCTGGCGTTACTGGAGAACCTGTGGTTGTCACGTTTAGTACTCAATTGGTACCGATGACACGTGGAATTATGACAACGATGTATGCAACGATCAAAGGCCAACATAATGAACAAGATTGGATCGATCTGTATCGTGAGTATTATTGTGATCGTCCATTTGTACGTATCCGCAAGCAAGGCAACTGGCCTTCAACAAAAGAAGTAGCTGGTTCTAATTATTGTGATATCGGATTCGCCGTAGATGAGCGCACAGGACGCATTACAATTGTGTCTGTGATCGACAATCTAGTCAAAGGCGCCGCAGGACAAGCGATCCAAAACTTAAATCGTATGATGGGCTGGGAAGAAACACTAGGTCTAAAAATGGTCCCTGTTTATCCATAGTGCTTGGCAATATAAGCACGACCCAAGTTCAATAAGAAAAAGATTTTTGCAAAGCAAAATATCTAGTCCATAGTGCTTGGCAATATAAGCATTAATCACTGTATAGCATTTAAAGTAGTTATTGTCGATCAGGAAGTGAGAGGAGATATCATGGCAGATCAGGGATTCAAAGTAGTTGAGGGAGGTTCTATCGTCACTCCCCGAGGATTTCAGGTAGGTGGATTGCATTGTGGTCTGAAAAAAACAGAGCGTAACGACTTGGGTGTTATTGTATGTGATGAACTGGCAAATGCAGCAGCTGTGTATACAACGAATCTTTTTCAAGCGGCACCGCTTCAAGTGACCCGCGAAAGTCTAGCACATGGAACATTACGTGCGGTAGTAGCGAATAGCGGAAATGCTAATGCTTGTACAGGCAAACAAGGGGAACAAGATGCATATACGATGCGTGCTCAGACAGCACAGTATTTAGGTCTTCACGAACATGAAGTAGCAGTAGCCTCTACAGGCGTTATTGGTGAATTGCTTAAAATGGATCGTTTATCTGCTGGAATCACTCGACTTCCTGCTCATATCGGCAAAACAGAAGAACATGCCGAAGCTTTTTGCCAATCGATCTTAACAACAGATTTAGTTAAAAAAGAAATCTGTGTGTCTGTGATGGTCGATGGACAAGAAGTGCATATTGCAGGAGCGGCTAAAGGATCAGGAATGATTCATCCGAATATGGCAACCATGCTGGCGTTTATGACGACAGATGCTGTGATTTCTTCAAGTGCGTTACACCAATTATTAAGTCAGACCACAGATCAGACATTCAATATGATCACGGTTGATGGAGATACAAGTACCAATGATATGCTAGTTGCGATGGCAAGCGGCTTTGTTACACATAATGAATTAACACCAGAGCATCCAGATTGGGCTCATTTTGCTGCGGGATTCCGTAAAGTCTGTGAATATCTAGCTCAAGCGATCGCTCGTGATGGCGAAGGAGCGACCAAGCTAGTCGAAGTGGTCGTGACAGGAGCGATTAGTGAACTATCTGCAAGAGCAATCGCCAAAACAGTGATCGGATCAAGTTTGGTTAAATCTGCAATGTTTGGAGCAGATGCTAACTGGGGACGTGTAATAGCCGCTGTAGGGCGCGCAGGCGAACCTTTGAATGTAGAGACCGTAGATATCCGTTTAGGCGATATCGTGGTACTGACAGGCTCTAGACCGGTTCCTTTTGACGAAGAAGCAGCACTGGCGTACTTACAAGGCGATAAAGTTGAAATCGTCGTGGATCTACACTATGGAGATGGACAAGCTATAGCATGGGGCTGTGACCTGACGTATGACTATGTACGTATCAATGCAGCTTACCGGACATAATAATTATCAACTACACATCCTATTCTAAGTTCAAATAAAGGTTAGGTGATACCAACAATGAGCGGAGCCAATACACGTACTTTTGTCATGAAGTGCGGAGGGAGTACACTTGCAGCATTACCGGATTCTTTTTTTACCGATTTAAATGAGATTCAGTTATCCGGCATTCAACCTGTTATCGTGCATGGCGGTGGACCTGCGATCTCTGAGAATTTGAGCAAGTTAGGCATCGAAACTGAATTTGTCGGTGGATTACGTAAAACAACAGAAGAAGTGTTAGACGTAGTTGAAATGGTACTCTCAGGCAGTATCAACAAACAGATTGTACGACGTATCCAAAGTACAGGTGGCAAAGCGATCGGTATATCGGGTGTAGACGGTTCATTGATCCAAGCGAAGCCTGTAGCCAACTCAAGTGAAGTCGGGCTAGTCGGCGATGTGACGTATGTTGAAGCTTCGATTATTCAAGGTATTGTCGATCTAGGGTATATGCCTATTATCGCTCCTGTTGGTAGTGATGCAACCGGACAACGGTATAACATCAACGCAGATACTGCTGCAGGTGCAGTTGCTTCTTTTCTAGGTGTACCACAAATGATCGTTGTCACAGACGTACCTGGAATCATGCGATCTATCGACGGCAATAAACAAGTATTACCCCAAGTGTCTATTCAAGATATTGAGGACATGATCGCTACCGGAGAAATTTACGGCGGCATGATCCCCAAAGTCAAAGCAGCCATCGCTTGCATTCACGGCGAAGTACAAGAAGTCATCATCGTAGATGGCACCGAACCACAAGTACTCAGCCGTGTACTCAAAGGCGAAACCATAGGCACACGCATTGTGCGTAAAAATTAAAGATACAATCAAGCTAAGCCAACAATTAAATCTATAGTTTAGATAGGCGATAAGCAGTATCTATTGTTAAAAATTCCTATGAATTTTTGATTAACATCTTAAAGATATTCAATCTCATTCAAAGTATATGTAAAAATATTATTATTTATGGCTATATCCAATATTGTTATACGCAACTTAAAATAAATCTTTCAAAGACTAATCCAATTTCAATGTACTTTAACTAACCAACTTTTAAAATATTAAATCTATTTCAACTAACCCAAAATCCAAGAACTAAATCTAAACACTAAATGCAAGAACTTTAACCACCTTGCCACCCCACCTGTAAAATTAAAAACGATCTTAAAATGAGGTTATATGCACAGAGTGGAAAAAATGGATTTGATTCTGAAAGAGCGAAGCGCTCGCCTTTGAGGTGGTATCCTTACCGCAAAGCGGAATCAAAAGGATACCACCTCAACAGCGACGACAAGAACAAATCGATTTTGTAACGATCCCTGCATACAACCCCATTTTCATTCGTTTTTCAAATCACACAATAATTAATTATGAGGAGCGTGACCAGCATGGCTAATCCGATCAGCAGTCAATCTGCACAACCAACGCACACTGAGCAATCTGAAAGTTCTTTATTTCCAACGTATGCGCGTTATCCCATCGCTTTTGCCAAAGGAAAAGGTAGTTATCTGTGGGATACTGACGGTAAAAAATACCTCGACTTTATGTGCGGTATTGCTGTGACGAATCTAGGTCATGCACCGGACACTGTTATTGATAAACTCAAAAATCAATTGGATCAATTGTGGCATACATCGAACCTGTTCCATATTCCCAATCAAGAACAAGCGGCACAACTCATAACCGCTAATAGCTGTGGAGATGCGGTATTTTTCTGTAATAGCGGAGCAGAAGCGAATGAAGGGGCAATCAAGTTAGCTCGTAAATATCAGCAAAAAGTTAAAGGTGAAGAACGTTACGAGATTATTACTTTCGGACAATCGTTTCATGGACGTACACTAGCTACACTGACAGCAACCGGACAAGATAAAGTGAAAGAAGGATTCCATCCATTGCCAGCAGGCTTTGTAACGGTACCTTTGCATGATCTGAATGCTCTTAAGTCAGCGGTGAATGAGCATACAGCAGCTATTATGATCGAAATGATTCAAGCTGAAGGTGGCGTCTATCCAGTAGAACCTGAATTTATGCAACATATTGTAGATCTGTGTAACGAGCACGGATTATTGTTGATCGTAGATGAAGTACAGACAGGTATGGGACGCACAGGCAAAATGTTCGCTTATGAGCATTATGGTATCGAACCGGATATTTTCACATTAGCCAAAGGGTTAGGAAGTGGCTTCCCAATCGGAGCATTGGTCGGTAAAGCATTCCTCAAAGAAGCATTTGTCGCAGGAAGTCATGGTTCTACATTTGGAGGTACACCTCTAGCAACAGCGGCTGTTATCGCGACGATTGAAACGATGCAAGAACAGAACGTAGTAGAACAAGCGGCTACGATGGGAACCTATCTACAAGAACAATTACAAGCGAAAATCGGAAACCATCCGTTTGTTAAAGAAATTCGTGGTAAAGGATTATTGATCGGTATTGAATGTGATGGTCCTGTAGGCGAATTGGTTACAGTTGGGCAAGAAAAAGGATTGTTATTTATTACAGCAGGACCCAATGTGATTCGGTTGTTACCAAATCTTTTAGTGACTCAAGCAGAAGTGGATCAAGCAGTAGATATGATCAAAGATATTATCGAAGCGTATGCGCCGATTGTAAATAATTCAACGATCATCAATGGAAAATAAATCGAAATAAGGAGGTTCATATCCATGACAGATGCAGTATCGAAAAACAGTTCGTTAGAACTTAGTCATTTTAAAGGCAAAGATTTTGTAGAATTAAGCGACTATACCGCAGAAGAAATTCATTTTTTAATTGATCTAGCAATCGAACTGAAGCGTAAGCAAAAAGCAGGAGAATCGTATCGTCCACTCGAAGGTAAAACAGTCGGATTAATTTTCGAGAAATCTTCGACACGTACACGGGTATCTTTTGAAGTCGGTACTTTTCAGCTAGGTGGACATGCTCTGTTCTTGAGTAAAAATGATATCCAAATGGGACGCGGTGAGATTATTGCAGATACAGCACGCGTGATGTCACGCTACCTCGATGGGATTATGATTCGTACCTTTGGACATGAAAATGTAACCGAACTGGCGAAATATGCAGATATTCCGGTTATTAATGGACTGAGTGATCTAGGACATCCTTGTCAGGTACTGGCTGATTTACAGACGATTGTGGAGAGCAAAGGGAAGCTTAAAGGATTAAAACTTGCTTATATCGGAGACGGTAACAATATGGCACACTCGCTAATGATTGGTGGCGCCCGTGTAGGATTGGACGTCTATGTAGCCACGCCAGAAGGATATGAGCCTGATCCAGAAGTAGTGAAACAATGTGAAGCCTTAGCCGCTGAAAGTGGAGCAACGATCAAAGTGGTTCGCGATCCAAAAGAAGCTGTGCAAGATGCAGACGTAATCTATACCGATGTCTGGGCAAGTATGGGCTTTGAAGAAGAACAGAAGATTCGTGAACAAGCATTTAAAGATTATCAGGTCAATGAAGAACTGGTAAGTCATGCGAAATCCGATTATATTTTCTTACACTGTCTGCCGGCTCATCGTGGTGAAGAAGTCAGTGCAGGCGTTATTGATGGACCCAATAGTGTGATTTTTGATGAAGCAGAAAATCGTCTACATGCACAAAAAGCAATTATGGCGGCTTTGATCGGATAAAGTAAGATAGAATAAGAATAGTTCGATATATGGATATGAAGAAAGTGGAGGGAATATAACAACATGGCTAAAAATAAAATTGTACTTGCATACTCGGGTGGACTGGATACATCTATTATTTTGAAATGGTTAAAAGAAACATATGATGCAGAGATTATCGCATTTACCGCAGATATCGGACAAGCCGATGAACTGGATGGTTTGGAAGAAAAAGCATTAGCAACAGGAGCTTCTAAAGTCTATATTGATGATCTACGTGCTGAATTTGCCGAAGATTTTATCTATCCAATGTTCCAAGCAGGAGCACTATATGAAGGACAATATCTACTAGGTACAAGTATTGCTCGTCCGCTTATTGCGAAGCGTATGGTTGAGATTGCGCGTGCTGAAGGTGCTATGGCTATCGCTCATGGTGCTACAGGTAAAGGAAACGATCAGGTTCGCTTTGAATTGAATGCAGCAGCTCTTGCTCCTGAGATCAAAGTCATCGCTCCTTGGCGCTTAGAAACATTCCGTGATCAGTTCCCGGGACGTGCTGAGATGATTGAATATGCTGAAAAGCATGGCATCACGGTAACAGCTTCAGCGGCAAAACCGTATTCAACTGACCGCAATTTGCTACATATCAGTTATGAAAGTGGTGTATTGGAAGATCCTAACTTTGATGCAAGCGCAGAAAGTAATAAAGATATGTTCTTGCTTAGCGTTTCTCCAGAAGATGCACCGGATCAACCAGAAATGTTAGATTTGGAATTTGAAAATGGAAATTGTGTAGCGCTAAATGGAGAGAAATTGACTCCACTCGCAGCGATGGAAAAATTAAATGAGCTTGGTGGTAAACATGGTATCGGTCGTGTTGATATGGTGGAAAACCGCTTTGTAGGTATGAAGAGCCGTGGCGTATATGAGACACCGGGTGGAACGATTCTATTTACAGCGCATCGCAAATTAGAATCTTTAACGATGGATCGTGAAGTCATGAGTCTGCGTGATTCACTGATTACTCGTTATAGCAATATAGTATACAACGGCTTCTGGTTTGCACCGGAGCGTCTAGCTTTGCAAGCATTAGTGACTGAAAGTCAAAAAAATGTTACAGGTACAGTACGTGTGAAATTATACAAAGGTAATATTATTGCAGCAGGTCTAAGCAGTCCTTACAGTCTGTATAACCCTGAAATTGCAACGATGGAAGCTGATCCAACCAATGCTTATGATCAAGGGGATGCAGCAGGCTTTATCCAATTGAATGCTCTTCGTCTACGTGTAGGCGCAGGTGTGCGTCAAGCAGCGCAAGCGGATAAAGGAGAGTGAACCACAGCTATGAGTAAATTATGGGGCGGACGTTTTACCAAACAAACCAATCATCTGGTTGAAGAATATACAGCTTCGATCCACTTTGATAAAGCTTTGGCAGAAGAAGATATTCAAGGCAGTCTGGCACATGTCAGTATGCTAGGCAAATGCGGGATTGTACCTGCTGAAGATGTAGAAATCATCAAAAAGGGTCTAAACAAAGTACTCGATAAAATCCGTGCAGGTGAGATTCAATTTTCGGTGTCGGATGAAGATATTCATATGAATATTGAAAAGCATTTGATCGAAGAAATCGGTGCTGTAGGTGGTAAATTACACACTGGACGTAGCCGTAATGATCAGGTAGCGACAGATATGCATTTATATTTACGTAAACGTGTTGTAGAACTTACAGGTCTACTTCATGGATTACAAGAATCATTGATTACACAAGCGAAAAGCAATATGGATACGATTATCCCGGGCTATACGCATCTACAACGTGCTCAACCGATTCTTTTCCCTCATCATCTGATGGCGTATGTCTCGATGTTTGAGCGTGATATTGATCGTCTGAAAGACAGCTACAAACGGATTAATGTATTGCCACTGGGTGCAGGTGCGTTAGCTGGAACCACATTCCCGATTGATCGTCATTATGTAGCAGAACAATTAGGATTCGATGGTGTATATGAGAACAGCCTGGATGCGGTTAGTGATCGTGACTTTATCGTGGAATTTTTAGCAGGTGCGTCTCTGATTATGACCCATCTCTCTCGTCTTTGCGAAGAATTAGTGTTATGGAGTAGTACTGAATTTAGCTTTATTGAATTGGATGATGCATTCTGTACAGGTAGCAGTATTATGCCACAGAAAAAAAATCCGGATGTAGCAGAATTGGTACGTGGTAAAACAGGTCGTGTATACGGTAATTTGATCGGATTACTGACTGTACTCAAATCGTTGCCACTTGCGTATAACAAAGATATGCAAGAAGACAAAGAAGGTATGTTCGATACGGTTGCCACGTTGGAAGGTGCACTTCAATTGTTCGCACCAATGATCGCTACGATGAAAGTAAATACAGGACGTATGCGTGAAGCAGTCAACAAAGACTTTTCCAATGCGACTGATATTGCAGACTTCTTGGTTGGTAAAGGTCTTCCTTTCCGTCAAGCTCATGAAGTGATTGGTAAAACGGTACTGTACTGTATCCAAGAAGGTAAATACTTACTGGATCTAACACTGGAAGAATTCCAAAACTTCTCCCCGTTGTTCGATGACAGTATCTATGCTGTATTGCAACCAGAAGCTGTAGTCAATGCACGTAATGTATATGGCGGTACAGCAACTGTACAGGTCGCTGCGGCTATTGAGCGTGCTGAAGATAAATTAACACATACTGTGACATGGCTAGAAGGTCATGTACAGTAGAATAAATAAGCTAGAGTGATGCAAAAAAGGACAACCGCGATAATAAGGTTGTCCTTCTTTGTGTATTAAGATTTGATGACAAGTCCCATCAGTCCGACAAATGAAGAAGCTTGATACGGCGAAATGATACATCCTCGTAAATCTTCAATTTCAATCTGTAAGTTTGTAAAATCACAGGTACTGAGATCCACTTCCTGTAACGAAGTGCCTGACATCATAGCGGTGTCTAACTGACAATGATCGAACATAACAGATTTGAAGGTAGAAGAGCAATAATCCGCCCCGATCAATGAGCAATGTTCGAAAGAGACATTTTTGAAATTAGAAAAGCGAAATACAGAGTAATCAGCGACACAGTCGATAAAGCGAACATTTTGCAAGCGACTTTGAGCAAAATCGGTACCGATTAATTTGCACTGCCGAAATTCTGTACGATGAACAAACGAATGAGGAAATGGAATATTCGAAAGATCGCATTGATCAAATATCACATCGGTCAGTTCGATTTCAGCTAAATGCGACTCGATGATATCTACTTTTTCAAATATCGTTTTCTCAAAAGATACCCGTTGCGCTTCCTGACGATCGATCGTGAATTGTTGTATTTTGGCACGACTAAACTCGTCTTTGGCTTGCAAAGAGTATAAAGGTTCCTTTAACTGCTCTAACTGTTGCGGAATTTTGGGAGCTTCGATTGGGATAGACATATGTAGTAGTACCTCCATCTTTGGGATTATGATCATTATATCGCAAGGATCTGCTGTGATTGTATGACTCTATGCCTAGAATATGAATTTGCTATGATATCTGTTACAATAACAGCACTTCTTAGTTCATATAACTGTAACAATAAAAATAGCGAAATCCTATTGCGTATTCTGCAAAAAGAGATACAATAAGACTGTAAATGTTCACGTTAACAAAATGAATAAACATAGCTGAATCAAGGAAAGGAAGGAATACAATGACTGTTAAATTTTTGGATCAAAACTTTATGCTACATAGTGATACAGCGATCCAACTGTACCATCAAGTAGCAAAAGATATGCCGATTATTGATTACCATTGTCATTTGAGTCCGCAAGAAATTTTGGAGAACAAAACGTTTAAAAATATTACAGAAGCATGGTTATATGGAGATCATTACAAATGGCGTGTGATGCGTGCTAATGGAATCGAAGAAAAATATATTACAGGCGATGCCGATGATTATGATAAATTTCTGGCGTGGGCAAGAACCGTACCGCAATTGATCGGTAATCCACTGTATCACTGGACACATCTCGAATTACAACGCTTTTTCGGAGTAGACGAATTATTAAGTGAAAAGACAGCTCCGCAAGTCTGGCAAAAAGTAAATGAACAACTACAGGGTGAAGGATTCGGAGCGCGCGATCTGATTACCAAGTCGAAAGTAACTGTCGTGTGTACGACAGATGATCCTGTCGATGATCTTGGTTATCATGCACAGATTCGTGAGTTGAACGGTTTCTCGACAGCTGTCTTGCCAAGCTTTCGACCAGACAAAGCATTAGAGATTAATCGTGCTACATTCCGTCCGTGGTTAGAACAATTAGTGGGTGTCTATGGATCAGAGATTCGTACCTATGACGACTTTTTGAAAGCGCTTGAGCAAAGAGTTCGCTTTTTCCATGCCGCAGGAGGACGAGTATCCGATCATGCGCTGGATACGGTTGTTTTTGCAGAGGCAACTCAAGCAGAAGTCAATCAGATTTTTGCCAAAGCGTTAGAGCAAGGACAAGTGAGTAGTGAAGAAGAAGCGAAGCACAAATCGTATACACTTGTATTTTTGAGTCAATTGTATGCAGAGCTAGATTGGGCGATGCAGTTCCATATTCATGCGTTACGTAACAATAGCACATCGATGTTCAACAAATTAGGACCGGATACCGGTTATGATTCTGTAAATGATGGATTGATTGCGAAGCCGTTAGTGTCACTATTAGATGCTATGGAATCAGCAGGAGCCTTACCGAAAACGATTTTGTACTCACTCAATCCGAATGATTATCCTGTTCTAGCAAGTGCAGCAGGTAGCTTCCAGAGCGGTGGTATCGCTGGTAAAATTCAGTTCGGTACAGCGTGGTGGTACAACGATCATCGTGATGGTATGCATGAGCAGATGAAATTGTTAGCCAATATGGGTGTGTTAGCTCGTTTTGTAGGGATGTTGACCGACTCACGTAGCTTTTTATCATATACCCGTCATGAATATTTCCGCCGTCTGTTGTGTGATCTGTTAGGTACATGGGTAGAACAAGGGGAAGCACCTGATGATATGGAATTGTTAAGTGGTATTGTAGAAGGCATTTGTTATACCAATGCAGAGCAATATTTTAATTTCCCAGCAGTCGTTTCTGTACAGTAATCAGGTAGAAGTATCGCTTTGGCTGATATAGAACATAGAGTATGGAGACAGTGATGTTCTAACAGATGCAGTCAAAGCGATATTTACTTCTAAGTATTATGTGATTAATTTCACAAATGAAGTAAAATCTTATCCAATTTATTTAGGCAGCAAGAAACGTAGAAATGCTCAAAACAGTATCGCATGATTGTCGATATTGTAAGCGGTTGATTTTATCAAATCAAGGGGTGTGTCACATGGGAGTTGCTACATTAAAAGGGGTCAAAGCGGAAGAAAATGTGATTGACGGCAAGATCAGTTTGAAAGAAAAGATTTCGTACGGTATGGGGGACTTTGGGAACGGATTTATGTTTGATCTGGGGCAATTGTATCTATTAAAGTTTTTTACAGACGTAGCAGGGATTCCAGCGATTGCAGCAGCAGGTATATTTCTAGTCAGTAAATTATTTGCAGCGATCTGTGATCCGATTGTTGGTTCTTCGATTGATTATCGCAAAAATATCGGAAAGAATGGTAAATTTAGACCGTATTTGATCTACGGAAGTCTTATTCTTGCGATACTGACAGTATTTACGTTTATCTCACCTAATCTATCAGTAACAGGTAAATTAATTTATGCGTATGCTTCTTATATGATCTGGGGGATTGGGTATTCATTTGTAAATATTCCTTACGGTTCACTGGGTGCATCGATTACTCAGAATACGATTGAACGGGCGTCGTTATCGTCATTCCGTCAAGCCGGTTCACTTGGAGCCTTATTTGTAACAAGTGTAATCGTAATGCCTTTAATTGTGCATTTCGCTAATCCATCTGTAGGTTTCCCTGTGGTGATGGGGATTATGTCTATCATCGGTGTGCTTGCTTTTATTGTGTGTTTTCGCGGAACGAAAGAACGGATTATTAGTCAAGCTGCTCCTTCTGAAAAATTATCGGTTGGCAGTGTTGTCAAAACGTTTGTAAGTAACAAACCGCTATTAGTACTGGTTTTAATGACCGTATTTACGATTTCAGCGTACAATATCAAATCAGCGATGTTGATTTATTTTGCACAGTATAATTTAGGTAATGTAGAACTGATGGCGTATATGAACTTTATTATTATCGGATCTTCATTTATCGGCGTCTTGTTTTTACCTAAATTGGTGAAAAGATTCGGTAAACGCAAAACAGCGATGATCGGGCTTGGAATTAGTGTTGTTGCAGATACGATCAACTTTATTGCACCATCGAATGTGTATCTTTTCACAATCTTAGCGAGTATTGCATTTATCGGTATTAGCATCCCTAATGGTGTTACATGGGCTTTTGTATCTGATATTATTGATTATGGCGAATGGACATCAGGTGAACGTAAAGAAGGAACGACCTATTCGTTGTTTAACTTTTCTCGTAAATTAGCACAATCGTTATCCGGTTTCTTATCAGGTGTAGGTCTTGCTGTTGTTGGTTATGTACCGAATGTGGTGCAGACGGTCGGCACTCAGATCGGGATCAAAGCGTTATTGTGTCTGTATCCAGCGATTGCTCTGGCTATTGCCATGTTGATTATCGGGTTAATGTACAAATTAACAGATAAAAAACATGAACAAATCGTTGAAGAACTACAATTGCGTCATCAACCATTAGAGTAGAAAGAATGAGAACAATCGCATAGCGCTCAGCAACCGTCCGTATTATGGTGAGTGGAACATAATATGTTATTCTTAGGAGAAGAGGAGTCATATGATTCCTCCGAGTCGATGAATCGAACAAGCTGGAATAAAGGAAGGTATGCATATGGCAGCCACTATCAAAGATATCGCCAAGCTAGCGAATGTTTCTCATACAACCGTTTCTCGTGCACTGAATAATAGTCCGCTTATTAAAGAAGTCACCAAACGTAAAATTATGCAGATTGCGCAAGAAGTGAATTATATTCCGAATTATAATGCTAAAAGTCTGGTATTACAGCGTTCGCATACGATAGGTTTGTTTTTTACCAGTATTTCCAATGGTACCAGTAGTAGCTTTTTTGCCGCTACGATTCGCGGGGTTAATCGTGTGATCGGGATCGAATACAATTTATTTGTACGTGGCATTGATGATTATTTAGATTACAGTTCGATTCATCGTAAACGGTTTGATGGCATTATTTTGATGAGTCAAAGTGAAGCGGATAATGATTTTATCCATCATGCATTAGAGCAAGAAATTCCGATTGTGGTGTTGAATCGTCTTCTTCCCGGTGCAAATCTAGTCAATATTGTCTCTAACGATAAAGAAGGATCTTATCATGCTGGACAATTTCTGATTGAGCAAGGGCATACACAGATTGCTATTATCGAAGGGATCAAAAGCTTTAAGTCTACAGAACAACGCCGATTAGGATTTGTTCAAGCGATGGAGGAAAAGGGATTATCGATCCCATCCCAATATATTGTAGGCGGAGAGTATGATACAGAAAGTGGTTATCAAGCGATGCAACAATTGCTAGCTTTATCAACACCACCAACCGCTGTATTTTGCTCCAATGATGATATGGCGATAGGTGCGATGAATGCTGCATTTGAACAAGGGCTCAAAGTGCCACAAGACCTGTCGATTGTCGGGTTTGATGATATTAATTTCTCCATGTATACCAATCCTGCATTAACGACAGTGAAGCGTCCGATCGAAGACATCAGTGCACGCGGGGCAGAGAAAATATTAGAACAGATTCGTGAAAAAGAAACACAACAAGAATTGATCTTTGTTGAAACTGAATTGATTCAGCGTAAATCAACAGCTGTTTATTCAGAGTAATTTATTGAAGCCACCAATCGTTCAAGTTGCTAAATAAGATCGTTATAGATTGAGGATTCCAGAGCTTACTACTATGCGCAGGAATTCTCTTTTTAATAAATGATGAGATTGTGATCTAATTCACTTTGTTAACGTGTGCATAAAATTATAATTATTGATAAGAACACAAATAGTATCCAGAACATAAGTTAGCTATTCCTATTTTAAAATAAAGATCAGGAGGATATGATCATGCCAGCACTTAACCGAACCACTTATCCAGCTTCAACCTATACTGAAAAAGTACTGCAATTTGGGGAAGGCAATTTTTTGCGAGCATTTACCGATTGGCAGATTCATCAGATGAACCAAAAAGCGAATTTTGATGCAGGAGTGGTCATCGTACAACCCCTAGCTACAGGGATGGCTGAACGACTGAATGAACAAGATGGATTATATACAGTGTATCTCGAAGGGATTCAAGAAGGACAACCTTCTCGAACTCATGAAGTAATTGAGTGCGTCACACGCGGAATCAATCCTTATGAGCATTATGAACAATATGAAGCTTTGGCGTATCAACCTGAATTACGTTGGATTATTTCTAATACGACTGAAGCTGGCATTGCTTTTAACAGCACAGATCAATTAGCAGATCGTCCACAGCAAAGTTATCCTGGTAAATTAACATCATTATTGTATCGCCGTTTCCGTCATTTTCATGGAGAAGAGAGCAAAGGGTTTATTATTCTTCCTTGTGAGTTGATTGATCATAACGGAGATGAGTTGAAACGAATTGTTTTGCAATATGCAGAGTTGTGGAACTTGGAGCCTGAATTTGGTGCGTGGGTACATCAAGCGAATACATTTTGTAGCACTCTGGTGGATCGAATAGTACCGGGTTATCCTAAACAGCGTATGTCTGAGATTACAGCTGAGCTTGGATATGAAGATCAGTTTGTTGTAGTAGGTGAACCATTTCACTTACTTGTGATTGAAGGCCCCGCATGGATCGAACAAGAATTACCTTTTGCTCAAGCTCAGTTGCATATCAAAGTGGTGTCGGATATGGCGCCTTATCGCACTCGTAAAGTACGTATCTTGAATGGCGCTCATACCGCAATGACTCCTATTGCGTATCTATATGGTCTCAATACAGTAGCAGAAGCAGTAGAACATCCGATCACAGGTGCTTTTGTTCGGTCTCTTATTCAGGATGAGATTATACCAACTTTGGATCTGCCTGCTGATGAGCTAGAGCAATTCGCTGCTGCTGTGATGGAACGTTTCCGCAATCCATATGTAGAACATTTTCTTATGAGTATTTCACTTAATAGTATTTCCAAATTCAAAACCCGTGATCTACCTACGCTTACTTCTTATATCGAACAACAACATCAATTAACAGCCAAATTAGTATTTTCGCTTGCGGCTTTGATTGCTTTCTATAAAGGCGATCGTAGCGGAGAACCTATCTTGTTAAATGATGATGAAGCTGTGTTACAACAATTAGCTGAACTATGGAAAGACTGTGATAACAGTCAATCAAGCCTGCATCAGCTGGTGACTGCTGTACTCGGTGAAGTTTCATTCTGGGGAATGAACTTAAATTCTTATGCAGGCTTAACTGAACAAGTGACGACTAATTTGTACCATATTCAACACCAAGGAATGGTTGTTGCTTTGCAAGAGTTGATGGCTCCGTCGGTAACACCTACTGTGTAATCGGCTATAAGTATTATTTTACGATAAAGAGACCTTTTATAAGGAGGCATACCGAATCATGTTGGAATATATACAGATTCATCCGCAAGATAATGTGGCTGTGGCGCTACGTGATTATCAGCAAGGTGAAGTGATTACACTAGATACCACAACAGCTACGGCACAATCAATTACGTTAACTGAAGATATTGCAAGAGGACATAAGATTGCACTACAACCGATAGAAATCCATCAACATATTATCAAATACGGCTACCCGATTGGACATGCGATTCAGCCGATTGCCGTCGGTAGTCATATTCATACTCATAATGCCAAAACCAATTTGACTGGTATTGAAGAATATCATTATGATCCCAAAATATTATTCAATCCATATACGCTCGAAAATCGTACATTTCAAGGGTATCGACGTAGCAATGGAGATGTCGGTATCCGTAATGAACTATGGATCGTACCTACAGTGGGCTGTGTCAATGGAATCGCTGAATTGATCTTAAGTGAGTTCGAGCGTGAAGTAGGCGATATCGCTCCTTTTGAAAATACATTAGTGCTTAAGCACAGTTACGGTTGTTCTCAGCTTGGAGATGATCATCAATATACACGTACTATTCTGGCTGATGCGGTGAAGCATCCAAATGTAGGCGGTGTGCTGGTACTTGGGCTTGGCTGTGAAAATAATGAAATGGATCAATTTAAGCTTGCGATCGGTGAACATGATGAACAACGGGTCAAATTCCTTGTCTCGCAAATGGTATCTGACGAAGTCGAAGCAGGTGTGCAATTGCTTAAAGAAATCTTTGAACATGTACAAGGTGACCATCGGGAAGAAATACCGTTAGCTGATCTCAAAATCGGACTTAAATGTGGTGGTTCTGACGGATTATCAGGGATTACAGCTAACCCCCTATTAGGTCAACTGTCTGATTATATGGCGGCACAGGGTGGAACCACAGTATTAACAGAAGTACCGGAAATGTTTGGTGCTGAACAGATCTTAATGGAGCGTGCAGCAGATGAACAGGTATTTGGCAAAATTGTTCATCTAATCAATGACTTCAAGCAGTATTTTATGGATTACAAACAGCCTGTATATGAGAATCCGTCTCCGGGTAATAAAGCAGGTGGGATTACTACATTAGAAGATAAATCACTGGGTTGTACGCAAAAATCAGGCATTTCTCCTGTACAAGATGTTCTATTATATGGAGAACGATTACAGACACGCGGATTAAATCTGCTGAGTGCACCGGGTAACGATCTAGTGGCTTCATCTGCATTAGCAGCAGCAGGTTGTCAGTTGGTCATTTTCACGACAGGACGGGGTACGCCTTTCGGTTCGTTTGTACCCACTATGAAAGTATCAACCAATTCACCTTTATTTGCTAATAAACCACATTGGATTGATTATAATGCGGGCACTTTAGTAGAAGGTGTAACGATGGAAGATGGATTGCGTGATTTTATTGAGTATATTATCGAAGTCGCCAGTGGGCGCTGGGTCAATAATGAAAAAAATAAGTTCCGTGAATTGGCGATATTTAAAAGCGGAGTTACTTTGTAAATAGGCGTTTGTCGTCTTCAATTCAATAATATGCTATACTCATTCCATTGTGACCAATGGGTCAGTAACAAACAGATGCTTCTTAGAAGGATCATGTTATGATTACGAAAAAGGAGTGAGTATATGTCGGCATCTGTTGCTGAAAAAAGCAAAGGAGCTTCGAAAACAGGCTGGATCGTCGCAGGATTGTTGCTCGGTATTTTTATTGCAGCGATAGATAATACGATTGTGGCTACAGCAATTGCTACAATCGTAGGCGACCTTGGAGGATTTGATCAATTTGTCTGGGTAACTTCAGCTTATTTGGTTGCTTCTCTCGCAGGAACCCCTATTTTCGGCAAGCTTTCGGATATGTATGGTCGTAAGCGATTTTTTATTTTTGGTGTTGTTGTGTTTATGTTTGGTTCTATTTTATGTGGGACAGCCGATTCGATTGTACAACTTAGTATTTATCGAGCGATTCAAGGAATAGGTGGCGGTGCACTTGTACCGATCGCTTTTACAATTGTGTTCGATACGTTTCCACCGGAAAAGCGTGGTAAAATGACAGGCTTGCTGGGTGCTGTATTCGGAATGTCCAGTTTGTTTGGTCCATTATTAGGCGCTTATATTACTCAGTATATGAATTGGCGCTGGGTGTTTTATATCAATGTTCCGTTTGGTATTATTTCATTTCTATTGATTATGGTCTTTTATCATGAATCGATGGAACGTTCGAAGCAAAAAATCGATTGGTGGGGCGCAGGTCTGCTTATTGGTGCTGTCGTTTCATTAATGTTCGCTCTAGAATTAGGCGGAGATACGTATCCGTGGAATTCAGGCGTGATCTTAGGATTATTTGTGAGCTTTGTGATCTTACTGATCGCTTTTATTTTTGCGGAAAAGAAAGCAGCAGAACCTATTATTTCATTTCCAATGTTCAAAGATCGTCTGTTTACTAGTAGTACATTAGCGGCTTTCTTCTATGGAGCTGCGTTTATTACAGTCGCTCTATATATTCCGATCTATATTCAAGGGGTTAGCGGTGGAACAGCAGTCAATTCAGGGCTGACTTTGATGCCGATGACGATCGGATCAGTAATTGCTGCGATGCTTGGCGGCATACTGGTTAACAAATTAACCTTCCGTCGTATTATGATGATTTCTGGATTTTTATTTGTATTAGGCATGGCACTGTTAAGCCGGATTACACCGGAGACCCCTGCACTATTATTGTATCTATATCTAGCTACAGCAGGATTCGGTATTGGCTTCTCATTCTCTGTACTTAATATCAGTGGGATTCAGAACTTTGATTTCCGCCAACGTGGAGCTGCAACCTCTACGTTAACATTTGTTCGTTCACTAGGGATGGCACTGGGTGTTACGATATTTGGATTGATTCAGCGCAGTATCCTTAGCAATCAATTGCAAGCAGGTGTCGATCAAAGTGGTAGTGGAAGTTCATTACCTCCGGGACTTGATCTGACACAGTTAGATCCACGTGCATTATTATCAGATGATATCAAAGCTAATCTACCTGCCCAAGTTATTGAGATGATTCAAGTGGCTTTGACCAGTTCGATCGCCGGTACATTTATGTGGGCAGTTCTACCCGCCATCGGGGCATTAATCGCTGTTTCGTGTATGGGTAAAGAACGTGCTCTACAAACCAACAAGCCTAATCAAAAGTGACGTTACAGTATGTTTTTTAAATATAGACGCTTTTTAAGGTCGTTAGCAGAAGAAAGTCTGATTTCAGCATGATGCTGATTTCAGGCTTTTTTGATTACTGAGTGATTTTCGAGTTATTATAGTACTCAAATGGTAACGAATTTGTTACAATAGAGATTATTGAATCAGTCTTTCAAACATATGGTGTTTTGATACATTCTGTACAAAGTACCTCATCGTATATTGGTTTACTTGATAAGAACCAACCTACCTATACTTAGTGTTGTTGAAATGTGAAGAATAGCAGTACCGAATAAAAGAATTCAGACTTCATCTTGCCACACGAACAGTGTACAGATGAATGATCTTGTTATTAGGAAGTGATGATTTGATAGAAATGCAGGACGTATGGAAAACTTATCCCAATGGAGCACATGCTCTACAAGGTATCTCTGTGAAGATTGATCGCAACGAATTTGTATATGTGGTCGGTCCTTCGGGTGCGGGTAAGTCTACCTTTATGAAGCTAATGTATCGTGAAGAAACACCAACTAAAGGTCAAATTTCAGTAAATGGATTCAATTTAGGCAAATTAAAACAACGTAAGATTCCATTATTACGTCGTAATATCGGGGTTATTTTTCAAGATTTTCGTTTGCTTCCGAAGTTAACAGCGTACGATAATGTTGCTTTTGCAATGGAAGTTATTGAAACGCCGAGAAAATTAATGAAAAAAAGAGTAATGGAAGTATTGGATCTAGTAGGACTTCAAAGTAAAGCAGGGCGTTACCCTGAACAAATGTCCGGTGGTGAGCAACAGCGGATTGCTATTGCACGCGCAATCGTCAATAATCCAGCTGTTATTATTGCGGATGAACCGACAGGTAACCTTGATCCTGAGACGTCATATGGCATTATGCAATTGCTAGATGAGATTAATTTCCGTGGTACCACAATTATTATGGCAACTCATAATAGAGATATTGTGAATTCGATGCGTCGTCGTGTATTAGCGATTGAAGACGGCATGATCGTCAGAGATCAGATTAGAGGGGAGTACGGTTATGAATTTTAATACCTTCTTGCGACACTTGCGGGAAGGTTTTAGAAGCGTATTCCGCAATGGATGGATGTCGATCGCATCCATTACTTCCATTATTGTGTCTCTGTTTATTTTGGGTGTATTTATTTTGTTAGTATTAAATGTGAATCAACTAGCTGATCAGGCAGACAGTGAAGTTGAAATTAATGTCTTTCTAGAACTCAATGTAGATCAGTCGTTACGACAAGAACTACAACAAGAAATCAGTGCAATGACAGAAGTAAGCACGGTCACTTTTGTTCCCAAAGCACAAGGATTGAAAGAATTACGTGATCGTCTGGGTGAAGGTGGAGAGTCCTTTTTACAAGGATATGCACAAGATAACAATCCATTACCTGATGCTTTACGTATCCAAGTGATAGAACCAACAACCGTTCCTTTTGTCGCTCAGAAGATTGAAGCACTGAATACAGAACATCCTGAGAAACCTATTCTCAAAGTTCGTTATGGTGGAGACACTGTACAGACGTTATTCAAAGTTACTGCATTGATTCGTAATATTGGTCTGATCTTAGTCGCTGCGCTTGGACTGATGGCGATGTTCTTGATTGCCAATACGATTCGAGTCACTATACTTGCACGTCGTCGTGAAATTAGTATTATGAAGCTTGTTGGAGCCACCAATCAATTTATCCGTTGGCCGTTCTTTATTGAAGGTGCACTATTAGGCGGTATTGGTTCACTGGTAACAATCGGTATTCTATTTATCGGATATCAGCAATTGGTAGCCGCTTCTGTTCGATCATTTGGAATAGCGTCTGTGATCACTTTGATTCCGTTACAGCAGATCTGGCCATTATTAGGCAGTCTATTGCTTGGACTTGGAGTATTGATCGGAATATGGGGTAGTACACTCTCGATTCGTCGCTTCCTTAAAGTATAAAATAAATTATTTTCGTAAATATGCAAAAAAAGCTAAGATATCTGCAAAATATTGCCGATAATCATACTTGATGCAAGTGCTGAACGCCGGAAAACGACTGTTTCAAAAACCTACAAACGGTAAAAGGATGGGGAGAAAAAGTTGAAAAAAGTCGCATCAGTTATGGCTGTTATTTTATTGGCAGTCTCTGTGATACAACCACAACACGTACACGCCGCCAAATCGGTTAGTGATATCCAAAGTCAATTAAATGCTGTGGAGAAAAAAGCACAGGAAGCAGCCCAACAGAAGAAAAAAGCTGCTGCTCAAAAGAAAAAATCGCAAGTACTGAAAGCTAGAACACAAAAAGATCTAGGTAAAGTATTGCAAGCGATCAATGAAGTGAGCAGTCAGTTGGCTCGCGTTTCTAGTGATATTTCACAAACCGAATCAGGTCTGCGTCAAGCGAAAAAAGATCTGGCTGAAACCAAAGAACGTATTCATGCTCGTGAAGGTATGATTGATACTCGTGTACGTATGATGTATACCGATGGATTAATCTCTTATATGGATGTGTTAATGGCATCAACCAATTTTTCTGATTTTGTAGAACGTGCCGATTCATTACGTATGATTGTAGATCAAGATCAGGACATTTTGGCTCAACATGAGAAAGACAAACAATTCGTAATCGTAACGCAAAAAAAATTGACTGCTTCGTATGCAAAAGCGAAAAGTCTATATGCTGAAAAAGCAGAGCGTAAAGGCGAATTAGATGCCAAAGAAAGCGAAAAACAAGTACTTATTTCTAAATACAATACACAGATTGAAAATGCAGATGATATCACATCCGAGCAAGAACAAGCGTTGTGGGATCTAGCTGATAAACGTGCTTCTCTGTATCAAGAGAAAACAGCACTAGAAGCACAGGAAAGAGCAGCAGCGGCGGCTCGTGCAGCAGCTGAAGCTCAAGCCAGAGCAGAAGCAGCAGCGAACAATCCACCATCATCCGGTGGAGGTGGAAGCTATACACCACCAAGTACAGGTGGGTATCAAGGTAGCGGTAATGGTAGTATGGGTCTACCTGTAAATGGCGCACGTATTTCTTCTCCATTCGGGTATCGTAATCACCCGATTCAAGGGGTATACAAAATGCATACAGGTGTCGATTTTGCAGCTCCTCAAGGAACTGATATTCATGCCGCTCAAGGCGGTACAGTCGTTGTCGCTCAATGGCAAAATGGATACGGTAATACTGTGATTATTGATCATGGAAATGGAATCAAAACCTTATATGGACATATTCGTGATGGCGGTATCGCTGTTTCTGTAGGGGCTACAGTGAGTCAGGGACAGAAGATTGCAGAAGTAGGTTCTACAGGAAACTCTACAGGCCCTCACTGTCACTTTGAAGTACGTGTGAATAATACACCTGTCGATCCGATGGGTTATCTGTAATAGCGTTAAGCTCAGAGAGGCGGTAACACATGATGAGAAAACGCACCGTAGCACTACTTGTGATTGCCATGATGGTGCTGAGTAGCGTGCTTACACTGGCTTTTACCAGTCTGCCAGGAATCGCTCGTAACGCTGTCAACGGACAAGGATTGCTCGCAGCCCTTAGCGGTGGTGGTCTAAGCGACCAACAGCAAAGTAAATTAAGTACAGCTGCCAAATTGATTGAAAGTAATTATTATCAAGATGTAGATAGCAACAAGCTAGTAGATGGTGCGATCAATGGAATGATGGAAGCATTAGGTGATCCTTATTCCAGTTATATGGCTCCTGAGACAGCGACTCAATTTTCCGAATCAATCGCAGGATCATTTACTGGAATTGGTGCAGAAGTGTCGCAAGAAGATGGTAATGTAGTGATTGTTTCTCCAATCAAAGGGTCGCCTGCGGAAAAAGCAGGATTACGTCCTAAAGACATTATTGTATCGATTAATGGCGAATCGTTAGCGGGCGTAGACTTGAATGACGCGGTTAACAAGATTCGTGGTAAAAAAGGCACAACAGCTACTCTTGAAATCAAACGTTCTGGTAGTTCAAATACGTTAGATTTCAAAATTGTACGTGATGATATTGATGTAGAGACGGTTACTTCGAGAATGACGGATGACAAAATCGGCGTAATCACTGTAACGCAGTTCTCGATGAATACAGCCGAACGTTTTGATGCTGAAGTGAAAAAGCTTGAAGGCGAAGGTATGAAAGGTCTTGTGATTGATGTTCGTAACAATCCAGGCGGTGTTCTATCTGTTGTAATTGATATGGCTGAACAATTTGTTCCGAATGGCAAATTGATTGTACAGGTCGAAGACAAAGCAGGTAAACGTGATGAGACTAAGTCCAAAGGTAAAGGTGTTAAATATCCGATTGCTGTAGTGACGAATGGTGGTAGCGCAAGTGCTTCTGAGATTCTAGCAGGTGCCTTGAAGCAATCTGCTGGTGCGACTTTATACGGTGAGACGACGTATGGTAAAGGTACCGTTCAGACGAGTATGGATAATATCTTTAACGATGGCAGTCTAATTAAAATTACGATTGCCAAATGGTTAACACCAAATGGAGATTGGATTCACAAAAAAGGAATCAAACCAGATGTTAAAATTGCTCCACCGGATTACTTTACAGTAACTCCAATCAACAAAGAGAAAACACTCAAATATGATATGAATAATAGTGATATTAAGAGTGCTCAAATTATGTTAGATGGTCTTGGTTACACGGTAGATCGTAAAGATGGCTATTTTGACCGTGATACCGAAACAGCAGTGAAATCATTTCAGACCAAGCAAAAGCTAAAAGTAACGGGTGCGATTGATGAGAAAACAGCAACAGCACTTGAAGTAGCATTAGTGGAGCATATCCAAGATCCACAATACGATGTTCAGATCAACAAAGCGATTGCAGGCGTTGAAAAGCAGATTTCTACCACGAAGACCCCGTAATTTGAAACTGTAATGCGCTTATTCATAAGTATTTCCAAAAAGAAGGCTGTTATAGCCTTCTTTTTTTATGTAGAATAGAGAGAGTTGAGTCTATATGCGAATGAATGGTACGCTTTTAGTAAAGCAAAGATAGATGGCAAAGGAGAGTGGCAACCGTTGAACGTATTGGGTGAGGCACTCCGTATGATAGGCGGGGCATTAGGGGCGCTATTAACGCAGCCTTTTTACTATATATTTCTAATCGGTGTATTGTTGCACTATAGAAGACAAGGTATTCTTGAACGTAAATTATTTAATATCCGTATTTATGTCTATGCAGGTCGTGTGTTGCGAACCGTCGTTACTGGAATCATTGCAGGGCTACTAATCTCGATCGTTATGGCTTTTATTGGTATACATATAGAGACAGAAATAATCTGGTGTATAGGCATTATTTTGATCCTATTATCCTTATTCCGTCTACGTTACGCTCATTTAACGATGGCTTTAGCTGTACTTACGATTATCTATATGGTGTTACTTTCATTTCCGTCATGGCAACCGACCGGTGTGATAGGGTCATTTATTTCGAGTATTCGTCATATTGACTTGCCTGGATTATTAGCAATATCGGTATTGTTGCAATTGATCGAAGCGTTATTATTTCGTATGCAAGCGCTACGTTTTTCTTCACCTGTAGTGATCGAAGGCAAACGTGGTAAGCCTGTAGGTGCATATGCAATGGAAGCTTTCTGGCCTGTTCCACTGTGGTTATTTATTCCTTCTGTAAGTAGTATCGTTGTACCGTGGACACCTCTTCATGGAGCACAATCATGGATAGACGGTGTATCGCTAACGGCATTGCCTGTAATGATCGGTTGTAGTGTATTAACACAGACCCATTTGCCACAAGCGAAAGCACAGCGAATAGCGAAGCGGTTAGTACAAAGTGGTCTGATTATGGTAGTATTTGCAGCCCTAGCATTATGGTGGGCACCGATTGCAATACCGGCAGTCATTATTGCTGTGATATTACGTGAATGTGTGATGTACTTCAGTCGACGAGAAGAAACAGAGCAGAGCCCATTATTTATTCGTGGATTACGTGGAATCAAAATTTTAGATATTATTCCGTATAGCCCTGCGGCAGAACTAGGCATTACCGCAGGTGAAAGTATGTATAAAGTGAACGGACAGCTTATCCATGATCCTCAATCTCTTCATGCGGCATTGCGAATCAATCCTGCGTTTTGTAAATTGGAAGTATTAAATGTAGAAGGCGAAAGTAAATTTCTGCAACGGGCGATCTATGCAGGAGATCATCATCAGTTAGGAATGATATTCGCGCCAGACGATCAAGCGGTGGTTTCGCCAGATATTCAGCGACTATCGGCATGGCATTTGTTAACCAAACCGCGTGTACAGAAGTTGCCTAGTAGCTATCATGAACATTCTGCTTTGTTATTACCAGAAGGTGAGCAAGTGACCGAACCGGAAGTACCGGAAGAGCCAATTGAATTGACTCCCGAGTATATTGAAAAGCATGGATTACCCAAGCGTCCTCGGCGTAAGTCATAAAGCGCATAAAATAGTATGTTGCTAAATAATAGGTGTACCCAATACCTAATAAACAATCATTAAATGTTAGCAAAAAATAAATTTTAGAACATAAAAACACTCCAGTGTAGCTTCTCATCTATAGATAGAGAAGTACGCTGGAGTGTTTTTTGTATTTCAACTTTTATATGCAGCCCATTAATCTTGCAATTGACGTAACACGATGATTTCAACACGGCGGTTTTTTTGACGACCCGCAGCGGTTGAGTTATTTGCGGTGGGGCGAGTATCTCCATAACCTGCATATTGAAACTTCGATTTGTCTAACCCTTTAGTATCAATAAAATAGCGCAGAACAGACAATGCACGAGCACCTGACAACTCCCAGTTATCCTGATAACGTGAAGCATTTACAATCGGCAGATTATCGGTATGCCCTTCAATGCTGACCGTCGTATCAATCGATTGGAAAAGGCTAGACAATTGCGCCAGTGTGGCTAAAGAAGGTGATTTGAGATTGGCTTGTCCTTCATTGAATAAAAATTGATCGCTTAGTGTAATCGAGATCCCTTGAGGCTTATCAGCAACCACAACTTGATTGCCTAGATTGTTCGTTTTGACATAGGTTTCGATTACACTCATAAGATTGGCTAGTTCACTTTCCTGCTTACGGAAAGCTTCTTCACGATTAGTTAGTGTAGTAGATCCACTTTGTGTATCTTTACCGCCAGCATTACCTGCTTGATTACTGGTAGAAGTAGAACCACCGTTACTCGTATTTTTACCTGCTGTTCCGGTAATGCCTTTACCACCATCTAGAATTGAATTGTCGCTTTGAAAAGTAAGCTGTAACGAGTCCGTAAGCACCTGATACTTTTCTGTATCAACATGACTCACCGAATACATGACCACAAAAAAGATGAGTAATAGTGTAATTAGATCCGCATAAGTAATCAGCCAGCGATCTTGATGGTTATGCCCATTTCCTTTTTTACTGCGCCGAGAATAACGTGCCATCGTTATTCCTCCCCTGTTCTAGCTTCGCGAATAAGATTCCCATTACTTTCCGGCAAAAAGGTTTCTAGCTTTTTACGAACCAATTGAGGGTTCTCACCATTTTGGATAGACAATACACCTTCTAATAACATTTCCATCGTCTGAATATCCAGTTCACTACGTGAACGAATCTTGGAAGCAATCGGTAGGAAGATGAGATTGGCGCTGGCTACACCATACAACGTGGCTGTAAAAGCAACAGCAATTGATCCACCTAATCCTGTGGGCTCGCTTAGACTGCCTAATACTTGAATCAGACCCATAACCGTACCAATAATCCCCATGGTAGGTGCATAACCACCCGCAGAATCAAATACTTTGGCATATTGTTCATGTTCTAATTCGGTTTTGGTCATTTCAAGTTCTAGAATCTGTTGAATGACTTCACGATCTGTTCCATCGACCACTTGCTGAATCCCTTCTCGTAGAAAAGGATTATCATGTGAAGAAGCTTGAGGTTCCAGTGCAAGTACACCTGCCCGGCGTGCATGCGTAGACATATTCACGATATCTTCAATCAATTGCTCATTATCTGTACCACCTGATGAAAAAGTAAAAGCTATCGCACGTGGAATTTTTTTCAATCGTGCTAATGGAAAACTGATGACAACAGCCGCAGCTGTTCCTCCAAATACGATCAATGCAGCAGCACCTTGAACCAGTCCGCTAGCATCTCCGCCTTCCCATAAAAAGCCCCCAATCAATGCAGCAAGTCCTGCAATAATCCCAATAATCGTTGTTAAATCCATTCGTTCATCTCCTGTTCTGGGTATGGGGAATAACCGTAAATGTAACGATTTACATAAAAAAAGTTAAAATTTCAGTCTTGTTTCAATTGCATAAACACAATAGGAAGAGTATAATATAAGAACAAACATTCCTATAGCGGTATATTTTTGCTGTGCTATAGAGGGTATGATCTACAGACAACTTATTATAGAATAATTAACCAAAAATGAGATTCGTCAATTCATGGTGTGCCACCATCGTACATGTTGGGTAAAGAATAATGTATTCGGCACTTTGAGTAACGGTCTCTTTTGTTATTATCGGGCACGTGTAATTATATTTTAGACGATAGGGTGATGCAGGGCAATGAATGATATTGTTGTCAGCTCCAAGAAATTTGAAATACAGTCGGAATTCTCTCCTCAAGGCGATCAGCCTCAAGCGATAGATGAGTTGGTAAAAGGTATAGAACGAGGAGAAAAGTATCAGACTCTTCTCGGGGCAACCGGGACAGGTAAAACATTTACAATGGCACAAGTGATTGCCAAGGTGCAACGACCTACACTAGTTATTGCACATAACAAAACATTAGCGGCGCAATTAGCAGGGGAATTTAGAGACTTTTTCCCTAACAATTCTGTCGATTATTTTGTAAGTTATTATGACTATTATCAACCGGAAGCCTATATTCCGTCTTCAGATACGTATATTGAAAAAGATTCCAGTATCAATGAAGAGATCGATAAATTACGTCACTCAGCGACCAGTTCGTTATTTGAACGTCGTGATGTGATTATTGTAGCCAGTGTATCTTGTATCTATGGTCTGGGTTCACCTCAAGATTACGGCGGTTTGTTATTATCACTGCGTGTAGGTATGGAGAAGTCACGTAATGAGATCTTATCTCGTCTAGTTGATATTCAGTATCAACGGAATGATATTAACTTTGTACGCGGTACGTTCCGTGTACGTGGTGATGTGATTGAGATTTTCCCTGCTTCTCGCGGAGAACAAGCAGTACGTATTGAATTGTTCGGTGACGAGATTGAACGGATTACTGAAATTGATGTACTGACAGGCGAATTAGTCGGTGAACGCGAACATATTGCTATTTTCCCGGCATCTCACTTTGTTACCAAAGAAGAAACGCTTAAAGTAGCGCTTAAAAATATCGAACGTGAACTAGAAGAACGTCTTAAAGTGTTAAATGAACAAGGAAAGTTGCTAGAAGCACAACGTCTAGAGCAACGTACTAATTATGATCTTGAAATGATGAGAGAAGTAGGCTTCTGCTCCGGGATTGAGAACTATTCCGGTCCTCTTACTTTCCGTGAACGTGGAGATACTCCTTATACACTCATGGATTATTTTCCAGATGATATGTTGATTGTTGTCGATGAATCACATGTAACATTGCCGCAAATTAGAGCGATGTACAATGGTGACCAGGCGCGTAAAAGTGTACTGGTTGAGCACGGATTCCGTCTTCCATCAGCATTGGATAATCGCCCGCTTAAATTCGAAGAGTTCGAAGATAAAGTTAGTCAGATTGTGTTCGTTTCAGCGACACCAGGTCCTTATGAATTGGAACATTGTCAAGAAATGACGCAACAGATTATTCGTCCAACAGGACTGCTTGATCCTATTATCGAAGTTCGTCCAACCAAAGGACAGATCGACGATATTATTGGAGAAATTCATTTACGTATTGAGCGAGATGAACGGGTACTGTTAACGACATTGACCAAGAAAATGTCGGAAGACCTTACCGATTACCTCAAAGAAATAGGAATCAAAGTCAGGTATCTGCATTCGGATATCAAGACGTTAGAACGGATGTCGATCTTGCGTGATCTTCGTCTGGGAACGTTCCATGTTCTTGTCGGGATTAACTTGCTACGAGAAGGACTTGATTTACCTGAAGTATCTCTGGTAGCAATTTTGGATGCGGACAAAGAAGGATTCCTGCGTTCTGAACGTTCATTGATCCAGACTATTGGTCGTGCGGCACGTAACTCGGATGGTCGAGTCATTATGTATGGTGATCGCATTACAGATTCAATGCAGAAAGCTCTTTCAGAAACCGAGCGTCGTCGTAGTATTCAGATCGCTTATAATGAAGAACACGGTATAACTCCGCAAACGATCCGTAAAAAAATACGTGATGTTATCGAAGCGACCAAAGTGGCTGAAGGTAAAGCAAGTTATATGGAAGAGATCGGTAAAACGAAACTTTCCAAACGTGATCGTCAAGCACTGATCAGTCGTCTTGAACTGGAAATGAAAGAAGCAGCGAAAAATCTACAGTTTGAGCGTGCAGCGGAATTGCGAGATGCTGTGCTAGAACTCAAAGCTGAATAACATCTAGATTCTACAAAAACAGAGTACCTGTTACTCTTCATCTATGAATAGATAAATAATGAAGGTTGTTAAATATCCTGTGTTGTCTCCAGTGATGTTTGACAACCTTTATCATAGCTTACTGCTAAATGGATAGCATGCTCAATTAGAGATGTGGATATACAGAAATGTAGCAATTACTCCGGAAGCACCGGACTTGGAGGTTGGATTATTTGGCAAACAAATTTATCGAGGTCAAAGGTGCACGCGCACATAACCTCAAAAATATTGATATTAGTATCCCGCGCGATAGCTTTGTGGTATTAACAGGGTTAAGTGGATCAGGGAAATCTTCACTGGCATTTGATACGATTTATGCAGAAGGTCAACGTCGTTATGTCGAATCATTATCTGCGTATGCTCGTCAGTTTTTGGGACAGATGGAGAAGCCGGATGTAGATTCAATCGAAGGATTGTCTCCTGCAATTTCGATCGATCAGAAAACAACAAGTCGTAACCCTCGTTCTACAGTAGGTACAGTAACGGAGATTTATGACTATTTACGTCTTTTGTTTGCACGAGTAGGTCATCCTCATTGTCCTGTGCATGGAGTTGAGATTACGTCGCAAACGGTAGAGCAGATGGTTGACCGTATTATGGAATATCCAGAACGTACCCGTCTGCAAATTTTGGCACCAGTCATTTCTGGACGTAAAGGTGAACACAAAAGTATTTTCTCTGAAATCTCTAAGCAAGGATTTGTGCGTGCTCGTGTGAATGGCGAGATTAGAGATGTATCTGAAGATATTCAATTGGAAAAAAATAAAAAACATACCATCGAAGTTGTGGTTGACCGTATTGTAGTCAAAGAAGATGTAGCTACTCGTCTGGCAGATTCGATTGAGATGGCTTTGAAAATGTCTGGCGGTCAATTGCTGGTAGATATTATCGACAAAGAAGAACTTCGCTTTAGTTCCAACTTTGCGTGTCCGATCTGTGGATTCAGTATGGAAGAGTTATCCCCACGTATGTTTTCGTTTAACAGCCCGTTTGGAGCTTGTACTGAATGCGATGGTCTGGGTGTACGTATGGTTGTTGATCCAGATTTACTGATTCCTGATAAAAGTAAAACGATCGATCAAGGTGCTTTTCAAGCATGGAGTGGTGGATTATCGAACTATTATCCTCAATTTCTAAAATCAGTATGTGAGCATTACAAGATTCCGATTGATGTACCTGTATCTGAATTAAAAGAAGAGCAGATTAATCTGATTTTAAAAGGATCAGGTGAACAAAAGATTCGCTTCCGTTATGAAAGTGACTTTGGACAGAAAAAAGAAGCTCAAGTGCTGTTCGAAGGCATTGTTCATAATTTGGAACGTCGTTATAAAGATACGTCTTCAGATAGTATGCGTGAATATATCGAAGGCTTTATGAGTGCGAAGCCTTGTCCGGTATGTAAAGGTAATCGTCTCAAAAAAGAAATTCTTGCAGTTACCGTTAATCAAGTGAATATTTCAGAAGTGACAGCGATGCCTATTGGCGATGCAACTACTTTTTTTGAAAATCTAGTATTGAGTGAAAAAGAACAAAGTATTGCTCGGCTGATTTTGAAAGAAATCGGTAGTCGTCTAGGATTCCTTGTTAATGTAGGTCTAGAATATTTGACGATGGCACGTGCAGCAGGAACATTATCCGGTGGTGAAGCACAGCGTATTCGCTTAGCGACACAGATCGGTTCTAGTCTAACCGGTGTACTTTATATTCTGGATGAGCCTAGTATTGGGCTACATCAACGGGATAATGATCGTCTGATTCATACGTTAGAGCATATGCGTGATCTAGGAAATACATTGATCGTAGTTGAGCATGATGAAGACACAATGATGGCGGCTGATCATATTATTGATATCGGACCGGGTGCAGGAATCCATGGTGGGCATGTGATCGCAGAAGGAACACCTGCTGAGATTATGGCGCATCCTGATTCGTTGACAGGTCAATATCTAAGTGGACGCAAATTTATCCCTGTTCCTGCGAAGCGCCGTGAAGCAAGCGATCGTTGGTTAGAGATTCGTGGAGCCAAAGAAAACAATCTTAAAAATGTAAATGTTAAATTCCCTATTGGATTGTTTACAGCTGTAACGGGTGTATCGGGTTCCGGTAAATCAACACTCGTTAATGAAATCCTGTACAAAACATTAGCTCGTGATCTGAACAAAGCTAGAGTTCGTCCGGGTGAATATCGTGAAATCCGTGGACTAGAGCATGTGGATAAAGTAGTTGATATTGACCAATCACCTATCGGTCGTACACCACGTTCTAATCCAGCAACATATACAGGTGTATTCGATGATATTCGTGATTTATTCGCACAGACCAATGAAGCCAAAGTACGTGGTTACAAAAAAGGTCGCTTTAGCTTTAATGTTAAAGGTGGACGCTGTGAAGCTTGTCGCGGAGACGGTATTATCAAGATCGAAATGCACTTTTTGCCAGACGTATATGTACCTTGCGAAATCTGCAAAGGAAAACGTTATAACCGTGAGACACTTGAAGTGAAATACAAAAACAAAAGTATCTCGGATGTGCTTGAAATGACGGTGGAGGATGGCGTAGATTTCTTCCAAAACATTCCTCGTATTCAGCGTAAAATGCAAACACTATTCGATGTAGGTCTAGGTTATGTGAAGCTTGGACAACCTGCTACTACATTATCCGGTGGTGAAGCGCAACGTGTGAAATTGGCTTCTGAATTACATCGTCGTAGCACAGGTAAAACGATCTACATCTTGGATGAGCCGACAACAGGACTACATGTAGATGATATTGATCGTCTATTAACAGTACTTCATCGTCTAGTCGATTCTGGTGATTCTGTACTGGTGATTGAGCATAATCTGGATGTAATCAAAACAGCCGATTATTTGATCGATCTTGGCCCAGAAGGCGGTAGCGGTGGAGGTACGATTCTGGCATCGGGTAGCCCTGAACAATTAGTCAAAGTGAAGAATTCATACACAGGGCACTATCTCAAACCTATTTTGGAACGAGATACACAGCGTAGTCGTGAACTTGAAAGCAGTCAGGTTTAAACAATGAAATAAAGTAATCATAGCCAGTACATGTTGAATAAGGATACGCATTCAGATGTACTGGCTTATTTTTGCCCAAATATGCTTATATTTATCAATGATTACCGAAAGATAGTTCTTCATGGCAATTGTGTCATACCTGTGCATATGCTACATTGGAATCAGACTATTGTTCCTACAACATGATGATTTTACAGGAACGTATACGCAACTATAGAAAGGCTGGATGAATTTGAAATTATTCCGATCCAAATTACCTGCACTTGTATTATTAACTTCTGTGTTGATGTTACCGGCACAACCATCGGTATGGGCATCGGATACAAGCGACGCTTCAAGTTATACATATTCATCTCCTAAGTATGCAGCTTCTACCACAAGTAATATTTCCAAAATTATTGCACGTATCTCTCCTTCTGTTGTCGGTATTGTAGGCACAGCCAGTGCGGAAGCGATTGCTGCTGAAGGCGGTTCAGGAGACGAAGAACCCGGCGGAACAGGTATTGCTTTCGGTTCAGGCGTTATCATTTCATCAGATGGATGGATTGTAACCAATGCCCATGTGATCGATAGTATGGAACCTGGAGCTAAAGTTATTACATCGGAAGCCAAAGGAAATAGCAAAACGTATTTGGTTAAAGAAATTTATAGCGATACGGTAAGTGATCTAGCCATTATCAAAATCAATGCTACATCACTAAAAGTTGCTTCTTTTGTGTCTAGTAAAGAACAACCTGTTGTCGGCGAGCAAGTAGTAGCGATTGGAACACCGTTGTCTCTTTCACTACGCAATTCAGCAACATCCGGAATTATTAGCGGGGTTAATCGTGCAGTTGATGCTTCGTACAAATTGCTTCAAACGGATGCAGCAATCAATCCGGGAAATAGCGGCGGTCCTTTAGTGAATATGGATGGTAAAGTGATCGGGATCAACACTATGAAATATGAAGCATTGGGCGTAGACAATCTTGGATTTACGATCCCAGCAGATACCGTTCAATATATTATTGGACAGTTATTCAAATACGGAGAAGTTCATCGGGCTTCGCTGGGGCTAGATTTTGAAGAAAGTGAAGATGCTCTTAGCGGTATGCCTACAGACGATGCATTGACTGTAGGAAAAGTGAACTCGACGATTGCTAGCAAAGCAGGGATCAAAAAAGGCGATATTCTCTACAGTGTAAATGGTAAAAAAGTACACACTGTTGTCGATTTGAACGAAATTCTCAAATCTTATGTACCCGGACAAAAGGTCAAACTTGTGATGCAATCGAATGGTGATATCGTGAATCGTCAAGTGAAATTAAGTAAAGAATAAGATACTTTTAGATCTAATAGTACCATTCAAAAAGTAAAGATCAGACATCGCTGTTGGAATTTCCAGCAAGCTTGGATACAGAAATGAGGAGCTTGAATGAGTAAGTGGTTGCGGATTACCGCTTCAAGTCTACTGGCTATTGTGCTCGTGTTGACCACCGTGTATGCAACAACAGGAACAGCATCGGCAGCAGCACTATTGGAATTGAAGATCAAAAAAGGCAGTACATCTGCAACGATCAATGGTCAAAAGCAAACGATCGTCAAACCTTACGAAAGTAATGGAATCACGATGGTGCAATTAGGTCTATTCACACGTGCATTCAAAGCACAGGTGAAGTTGCAAGAAAATGATTCAATCAAGTTGATGTATGGCAAACGTACGCTTTCGATGACAATCGGTAGCAAAAAAGCCTATCTCAATGGTTCTACATTTACATTGGATGCAGCTCCTGTGATGAAGTCAGGTATCTTAATGGTTCCTGTTCGCTCTGTAGCCAAAAGTATCGGTGCTAAGTTCAAAGTAGTATCTGGTCAAATGATTATCACGGTAGCTCCAGCCACAACAGATAGTGGTACAGATAAATCTACACATGTCGGTAAAACGAAAATAGGCAGTAGTAAATATCAATGGTCGATAAACTATCCAAGTGATCTGAC
Source organism: Paenibacillus sp. PK4536 (assembly GCF_028594455.2). Lineage (NCBI taxonomy): Bacteria > Bacillati > Bacillota > Bacilli > Caryophanales > Paenibacillaceae > Paenibacillus > Paenibacillus sp. PK4536. The sequence continues at coordinate 511,662 of NZ_CP126313.1, read as the reverse complement.
GAACCTTGGTTTACAGGATGGCAAAAATGCAGCATTTATGGACAATGAAGCTAAATACTATCTGCAAATTTTTGTAGATCCTGAGATCGCTATGGTAGGTCAAGGTAGTGAGAGTGATCTACAAGATTTATTAGATGAATTGGTTTCTTCTGCTCAAGATGCTGGAGAAATGATCGTCGATCAAAAAGTAGTCAATAGCAGTAAAGGCAACTATGCTTATATTACTTCTAAAGATTCAGATGGCATTTTGTCTCAAACTCGTGTGTATACAGGGAATGGACATGTTTATTATGTGATGTATGCTGATTCAGAAGCTACCAGTTACAAAGACTTTACTAAAGCCAAAGTAACTTCATTATTAAATTCGTTCAAAACGTCATTCAATAGTGCTGACAAAGCAATGGAAGATCTTGCTAGTAAAGAAGAAGATACAGGCACAGGCAAAACGTTAGAAGCTAGTGAATATGGTGTTTATATGGAACTTCCGGCTGATTTTGAAGCTAGTGAGAGCAGTGTAGATGCTTCTGCAAAAGATGGATCTTACGTCGCTGTTAATGTTTATAGCGCACCAGCAGGGAGTACGCTAGCAGAATGGTTACAGAAGATTCAAGGCTGGTTTGCAGACAATTTTAATAGCGATGCTTACCGTAACTTGGGTAGCGAGCAAAAAGAAATTGCAGGACAGACTGCGACTGTGAATAAGTTAGAATATACATTTGGTGATACATGGATGACTGAATATGAAGTCTTATTCCAAAAAGACGGATATCGTTATTATATGGAATACAGTACGCCATCCGATAAAGCATCGAAAGATGCTGATTTCCAGGTAATGATCGATTCGTTGGAAATTGATTTCCCTACACTGGAAGAGAACTTTGGTTCGTTACCTGTTGACTACTATTCACAAGATCGTAGCAAAGTAGCGACACATACATCGGAAGCGAATCATTACAGTGTGCAAGTTCCTCGTCATTGGACAAGCACAGACAATGATTTCGAATCTTCTTATGTGTATTTCTCTCATACCGGTGGATCTTTCAATATTTCGACCAAGACAACCAGTTCTTTGGAAAAAGCAGTCACTCAATGGAAAGCGACATTTGAGGGTTCAGGAGATAATAATGTATATGGTGTAGAGCTATCTGAAGGCACGCCAACAACGTTTGCAGGTGTTCCTGCTTATACCTTTACAGCTAATTATCCAGATGCTACTCATCCATATACAGGCACGTATACGATATTTACCAAAGGGAAAATGACGTATATCTTAGGTGATGAAGTAAACAATACTAACAATACACCTGTGCATCAAGCAGATTTAGCTAAAATCTTAGCTTCTTTTCAATTAACCTCTTAAAATATGCAAGTAAGAATAGAGCTACCTTAACGGGTAGCTTTTTTCTTATGAATAAATGTGAAAAAAGATCATGATTTTCATTGAAAATTCAAGCAATAAGGTAGATAGACGCTCTTAGGTCTGTTACACTGGAATTAGAATAAATTTAAATCATATGATCTGTTGATAACAACGATGATGATAACTATTAAAAAAGTATTGCCAGAACTAAGGCAATCTAGGAGGATATAAATTCTACATGAGTGATACAGGGTTACGAAGAGAAGACGTGGAGCTTTTAGCACCTGCGGGTGACTGGGACTGCATGCGGGCGGCGGTAGCCAATGGGGCAGACGCAGTCTTTTTTGGCGTGGAGAAGTTCAATGCACGGGCGCGGGCGAATAATTTCCGGATGGATGAGTTGCCTGAGATTATGTCTTTTTTGCATAGTTATGGAGTCAAAGGGTTTTTAACCTTTAATATACTGGTATTTGAAAATGAATTAGCCGATGCGCGTGAATTGATTGACGCTTGCGTCGTTGCAGGTGTGGATGCAGTTATCGTACAAGATTTGGGATTGGTTAAAATGATCCGTGAAATTTCACCGGATTTCCCGATTCATGGTTCAACACAGATGACGATTACATCACCAGAAGCGGTTGAATTTACGAAGCCATTTGATATCGAACGTGTCGTTCTAGGACGTGAAAATAACCTGAAACAAATCAAAAAAATCGGTGAGCAAGCACGTCTACCGATGGAAGTATTTGTTCATGGAGCACTATGTGTATCTTACTCCGGTCAGTGTCTAACTTCTGAAATGTGGGGCGGACGTTCAGCAAACCGTGGCGAATGTGCACAAGCTTGTCGTTTGCCATATGATCTGATGGTTGATGGCACGCAGAAGATCATGGGAGACGTAACGTATTTGCTTTCTCCTAAAGATCTGGCGGCTATCGATATTATGCCTGAACTGATTGAAGCAGGAGTAACTTCTTTCAAAATTGAAGGCCGTCTCAAAACACCTGAATATGTAGCCAACGTAGTTAGCAAATACCGTAAAGCGATTGATCGTTATTTTGAAGGCGATCGGGATTCGATTACACGTGAAGATATTCGTGAATTGGAACAAAGCTTTTCCCGTGGATTCACTCATGGTTTCTTAGATGGAACGAACAATAAGAAGTTAGTAGACGGTACATTCCCGAAAAGCCGTGGTGTTTATATGGGACGTGTCGAGCAAGTCTTGCGTGATGGGGTAGTCTGTCGCTTAGAAGCTCCGCTTAAACGTGGAGACGGTATCGTATTTGATGCTGGAGATCCTACGCAAAAAGAGCAGGGTGGACGCGTCTATGATCTACGTCGTAAAGGCGTAAAAATCGAAGGCGAAGCTGATGAGACATGGATGGTCGATATTGTTCCAGGACGTAACGATGTTAATTTGCATCGTGTACATGTAGGCGATAAAGTCTGGAAAACCAACGATCCTGCACTGGATAAACGGATGAGACAAAGTTTTGATACCGAGAAGCCTTACCGTGTATTCCCTGTTCATGTCAAAGCTGTTGGTCATGTAGGTCAGCCTTTAGTAACATGGTGGACCGATGTACAAAAAGGAGTCACAGTACGTGTCGACTCTGAAATGGAACTGGAGATCGCTGCTAAGCGTCCAATGACTTCTGAATTATTGGAAGAACAATTCGGTCGTCTGGGAGGAACTGTTTTCCAATTGGATCAATTAGAAGTTCAATTGCATGGCGATATTATTATCCCGATGCGTGAGCTTAACAATATTCGTCGTCAGGCGGTAGAACAACTTGCAGGAGAGCGTCCGAAGCCTCCGGTATATATTCAACGTGATATCGAAGTCTACAGCGATGCTGTGGCGGCATCTGCACCTGTACAAGGAACGGCTGCTACATTAACAGCATTATGTCGTAGTGTAGAGCAAGTCGAAGCAGCACTACAAGCTGGAATCGAAATGATCTATGCAGACTTTGAATTTATCAAGCAATTTCCAGCAGCTGTGGCAGCTGTACGTGCAGCTGGCAAAAAAATTGCTTTAGCTACACCTCGTATTCATATGCCTGGTGAAAATGGATATCATGCGAATATTTTGCGTTTACAACCCGATGCGGTATTGGTGCGTAATACAGGAGCATTATATTACTATTTAAGCCGTCGTCAGACACACCCAGAAGAGAACCATCCTGAATTGATCGGCGATTTCTCATTGAATGTAGCCAATCACAAAACAGTAGATCTATTCTTAGAAGCAGGTGTAGACCGGATTACTCCTTCATACGATTTGAATATTCAACAAATGGTTGATTTATTAAGTCGTACGAAGACTTCTCAATTAGAAGTGGTTATTCATCAACATATGCCTATGTTCCATACAGAGCATTGTGTATACTGTACATTTTTGAGTGAAGGAACAGACTATACCAACTGTGGTCGTCCTTGTGAAGAGAAACGTGTTTCGTTACAAGACCGGATTGGGATGTCTCATCCTGTACGTGTAGATGAAGGATGTCGGAATACTGTTTATAATGCGATCGAGCAATCAGGTGCAGAATATCTAAGTGACTTCTTGAACTTGGGCATACCTAGTTATCGCATTGAGTTCTTGGAAGAAACGCCAGAGCAAGTGATAGAAGTCATCGAATTATACACCAAAGCATTACGTGGTGAAATCAACGGAACTCAAGTATGGCGTACGCTAAAAGCAACCAACCAATTAGGCGTAACCCGCGGACAATTGGTCAAATAATTATAAAAAATACAGATTCAATCTTAAGAGAATGCTTCGTGCATTCTCTTTTTTTATATTCGATAAAGTGTCTATTTAGAGACAAATCTAGGATGTAGAGCATCCTTTTTGTAGTGATTATTTTTCCAGATAGGGAGCGGATGAAAAGGCTCTCATGGTGTTGGGTCGCTAAGAATGTTGAGTCGTACATATCAATTAAGGGTAATTTGCATAAGCAATGACTTTACTGCCGGTGAAGTCAAATGAAAGAAATTGTCTTGTTATTCAGGCGATTTACACATAGTAAAGAGTAAACCAATCACATAACTATTCAATTATTGTTTAGGAGAGGGGATTCAATGAGTAAAATTATTTTTGTATCCAACCGTTTACCTGTAACTGTAAAAAAAAGTGAAACAGAGATTGAATATAGTAAGAGTATAGGTGGACTAGCTACAGGTCTTAAAAGCTACCACGAACAATCGGATAGTCTATGGGCTGGATGGCCTGGTGTAGCTAAAGACGATCTTAACGAAGAAGAAACACAAACGATCAGTAATGAATTGCAAGAATCCTATAACTGTTTGCCTATCTTTTTGTCTGAACAAGAAATAGAGCAATATTATCATGGATTCTGTAACGAAACGATCTGGCCGTTATTCCACTATTTCAACGACAAAGCGGAATACACAACAGATACATGGGATGCTTATAAAAACGTCAATCAAAAGTTTTTTGATGCGTTAGAACCTGAGATTGGACCAAATGATACAATCTGGATACATGATTATCAATTGATGTTACTTCCACAGATGATTAGAGAAAAATATCCCGATACTCAAATTGGGTTTTTTCTGCATATTCCATTCCCTTCTTTCGAAATCTATCGCTTGCTCATTTGGCGTGAAGAGATTTTACAAGGATTGCTTGGTGCAAATCTGATCGGATTCCATACTTATGATTATGTACGTCACTTTTTAAGTAGTGTACGTAGACTTTTAGGTAAAGAACATAATTTATATAAAATCAATGGAGAAACACATACCACTCAAGTCGATGCCTTCCCAATGGGAATTGACTATGATTATTTTGCAGCACCGACTCAATCCCAAAACTTGTCTTCGGAAGCGCAAGAATTTATCGAAAGTACGAAGAGTGTACAAAATATTATCTCGGTCGATCGCTTAGATTACACTAAAGGGATTCCAGATCGTATTAAAGCGTTCAAACAATTTTTGGCGCAATACCCGGAATATCATGAAAAAGTACGCTTAAACCTTATCGTAGCCCCTTCTCGCGTCGGTGTAGAAGCTTACGATTCACTTAAACGTGAAATCGAAGAGTTGGTTAGTGAGGTTAATGGTAAATACGGTACACTCAGCTGGATGCCTGTATGGTTCTTTTTCCGTACATTTACGCAAGATGATCTGATTGCTTTCTACCGTAATAGTGATGTGTTATTAGTGACTCCTCTACGGGATGGAATGAATCTAGTAGCGAAAGAGTATATTGCTTCTCGCACAGACTACAAAGGTATGATTGTTCTTAGTGAAACAGCAGGAGCGGCTAGTGAACTAGGTGAAGGTGTTATTGTAAATCCGAATGATTATGGTGAGATCGCTGCCGGTATCAAAACAGCATTAGATATGCCGGATCATGAGAAAATCGAACGTAACAAAATGTTACATGTTCGTCTTTCCCGTTATAATGTGAAATTCTGGGCAGATGAATTCCTAGAAGCCCTTAAAAATACAACAGAAGAACAGACACCGACTCGTCCACTTCTGAATCTTAAATCTGGATATTCAGATATGGAAAAAGTATATAGTGATTCTGAAAAACGCCTATTATTCTTAGATTACGATGGTACACTGGTAGGATTTAAGCCGACTCCAGAACAAGCGAAGCCAGACGAAGAATTGAAGCAGTTGCTTGCTGGTCTGTGTGCAGATCCTCGTAATACCGTAGTTATTATTACAGGACGAGATCGTTTTGTAATGGAAAAATGGTTAGGAGATTTGGATCTTCATATTATTGCTTCTCATGGATTATGGTTCCGTAAGCCAGGAGCAGACGAAGATTGGATGATGACCGTTAACGTAGACAACGATTGGAAAGATACGATTCGTCATATTTTAGAGAAATATACAGATCGTACGCCAGGTTCGTTGATTGAAGAAAAAGAATACTCGTTAGCATGGCATTACAGACAGTGTGAACCTGATATGATCGGACTCAAACGCGATGAGCTGAAAGAAGCATTATTGTCGATTACCAATTCGATGAGTATCGGTGTACTCGAAGGTAATAAAGTGCTAGAAGTGAAAGATAACCGTATTAACAAAGGTCATGGAGCACATTTATTGCTACGTGATCAGGAATATGACTTTATTTTAGGTGTAGGCGATGATACAACCGATGAAGATTTGTTCTCAGCGCTTCCTAAAGATTCATATTCGGTTAAAATTGGAACAGGTAACACACATGCCAATTATCGTTTGAAATCAGTCAAAGATATGCGTTTATTGCTTAAACGATTAGTGACACAAAATAAACAAGAAGTATAATATATAATCTATAGATGCAAAACAGCATAGAAAAAGGAGTTTGAATCATGAAAATTCGTAAAGCGATTATCCCAGCGGCAGGACTAGGAACACGTTTCTTACCTGCAACCAAAGCAATGCCTAAAGAAATGTTACCGATCGTAGATAAACCAACGATCCAATACATTATTGAAGAAGCTGTAGCTTCGGGTATCGAAGACATTATTATCGTTACCGGTAAAGGCAAACGTGCGATCGAAGATCATTTCGATTATTCGTTTGAATTGGAACAGAATTTAGAAGAAAAAGAAAAGTGGAAATTACTTGATGCCGTACGTGAGTCTTCGGAGATGGCAGATATTCACTATATTCGTCAAAAAGAACCGAAAGGTTTGGGACATGCCATCTGGTGTGCTCGTAAATTTATCGGAGATGAGCCATTTGCAGTGCTTCTAGGCGATGATATTGTAGAATCAGATGTTCCTTGCCTGAAGCAGATGATGGATGTCTACGAGAAGCATGAGTCTTCTGTAGTCGGTGTGAAAGAAGTACCATGGGAACATGTATCTCGTTACGGACTTGTCGATGCTGAACCGACAACCGAATCAGATCGTTTGTACAAAACAAACGGTTTGGTAGAGAAACCACCACGTGAAGAAGCACCTTCTAACCTGGCAATTATGGGTCGTTACATTTTGACTCCAGAAATCTTTGATATTTTAGGTAATCAAGATGCAGGTGCAGGTGGAGAAATCCAGTTAACGGATGCGATTTCCAAATTGGGTGAACAGCAAGATATCTTTGCTTATCAATTCGAAGGATTACGCCATGATGTTGGTGAGAAAAGTGGATTTGTTCAAACAACGATCCATTATGCATTACAGCATCCTGAACTACGTGAATCTACATTAGAATATTTGCATGAAATTATGGCAAAAGAAGAAAATAAATAATAAACAAAAGACTTTCTCTACTAAAGAGAAAGTCTTTTGTTTTGTATATTGGTTTATATAAGGGGAATGAAGTATATTATATCTAATCATAGATATAGAGGAGAATTACATTGAAAATCCGTAAAGCGATTATTCCAGCAGCAGGACTAGGAACACGTTTCTTACCTGCAACCAAAGCGATGCCCAAAGAAATGTTACCGATTGTAGATAAACCAACCATTCAATATATTATCGAAGAAGCTGTAGCTTCGGGTATCGAAGATATTATTATCGTTACCGGTAAAGGCAAGCGTGCCATCGAAGATCATTTCGATTCTTCATTTGAATTAGAACATAATCTAGCAGAAAAAGAGAAGTGGGCATTACTTGAGGCTGTACGTAAGCCTTCTGAAATGGCAGATATTCATTATATTCGTCAAAAAGAACCCAAAGGCTTAGGCCATGCGATCTGGTGTGCTCGTAAATTTATCGGAAATGAACCTTTTGCTGTTTTACTTGGAGACGATATTGTGGAGTCTAATACACCTTGCTTGAAGCAGATGATGGATGTCTATGAAGAGTACGAATCATCTGTTGTAGGTGTCAAAGAAGTACCATGGGAACATGTATCTCGTTATGGCATTGTCGATTCTTCACCTTTGTCAGATCGCTTGTATCAAGCTAAAGGGTTGGTTGAAAAGCCAGCCAGAGAAGATGCTCCTTCTAATCTTGCGATCATGGGAAGATATATTTTAACGCCAGAGATTTTTAATATTTTAGGCGAACAACAAGTTGGCGTAGGTGGAGAAATTCAGCTGACAGATGCCATTTCTCAATTGGCATTAAAAGAAAGAATTCTAGCTTATCAATTTGAAGGATTACGTCATGATGTTGGTGAGAAAAGCGGTTTTGTCCAAACAACGATTCATTATGCTTTGAAGCACCCTGAATTACGTGAGGAAACATTAAATTATTTACGTGAAGTATTACTGCAAGAAGAACAAAAAAAGACTTTCTCTAATTAAGAGAAAGTCTTTTTTGTTCAAATCAACACTACTATTATTTACCGCTATAATCCATATTTGCAATCGTATTAATTTGTTCTTTTTCTTTTGCATCTATTTTGATTAACTTATCATAGATGGCTTGATCATTTTGTTTATCCTTTTTCAAAGCAGCTAGATAATAACGAGCAACTTCACGATTGGTTTGATCATTCAGATCGTCAGCTAATCCTAATTTGAATGTGGACGCTGCATCAGCTGTTTTACCTTGCATTAATTGAATTTTACCAATATTCAAAGCAATTGTAGGTGTAACAGCAAAAGCACGACCTTGTAACTGTCCTGTAGGTAATGTTTTCAAGTATTCTACACCCGCTTCTACTTCTTTATAAGCATTTAGACCGGCATTGAAATATTTCTCTTGAGCAGCTGTATCTTTTTTCTCATAAGCTTGATTACCCAGTGCATAAGCTTGAGTGATTACACCCTCATACCACTCGATATCCCATTTGTATTTCGGAATACTGTTTACAAGTAGATCAAAGGCTACATCTGATTTTCCACCCAATTGGTAAGCGGTAACTAATTGTTTCACAATATTTTTATTAAATGGTTCTTTTTCCTGTGTTTTAGTAAGAAGAGCAATATCTTCGTTGTAATATTGTTCATCTTTAGTCTGTTGTAATACCTGAGTCAATAAGGAACCCATAAATACAACTGCATCAGGGAATGTACTACGTATAGCAAGTGCTTTATCGAGTGGAGCACGAATACCCTCATAGCTTGGACTTGCCACTTGAGAAGCTTTCTGAGCATCCATAACATCTCCAGAAGCGACTGAGAAGCGAAGAGAAGTAAAAGCAACGATAATCGCAACGACACCGATCAAAGATACATAGATCCCCCGGATCATACCAGCAGGAGCTTTCAATCGTTTGAGTGGCGTTAAATCCATTGCCGAAGCCATACCACCTAGACCTAGAAAGACTAAAATGCTCATATAAGCATAACTTAAGTTAAAATCAAGCAAACTATGCATTAAGATCGATACAACGATAATAAAGTAAATAAAGTGAGATTCTTTACCGGCACGATCTGTTTTGAAATAACCACGAATATATTTGTAGAAAATAAACCCAACAAACAAGATAAAGATGATAAAACCAATTACACCAACTTCAACTAAATACTGAATAAAGAAGTTATGTGCCTGACGGCTGACATACGGGTTATTCTGGTACGCTTCATAAGAAGCACCCCAAGCTCCGCCACCTGCGCCGAACAATGGATAATCACGTAATAATTTCATAGCATCACGATAAAAAGTAAAACGTTCTAATACACTACTTTGCTGGAAGTTAATATTCTCAAAACGCACACGAATATTAGCTGGCAATAGATTACGTAGATTCGTCGCAATCAATAACACAAGCATAAGGATACCGAGTAGAGCAGAACCAATAGGAATCCATAGACTCGCTCCACGACGTGCTGTCCATCCTTCTACACCGACTTCAAGCTTAGGTGCAATGTAGCGTCCAACAAGCATAATCAGTACGCCTGCGATTAAGGAAGCGATTAAGAGATAAGCCCAACCTTTAGCAGCAACAGCACCATCATACTTAGCGATCACTTGTAGTCCAATAGCTGTTACTGGATTCAAAATGACTGCTGTAGCGGTACCTGCAATCACTAGATTAATAAACCATAGTATCTGTTGAGCAGGACGAAGTAATAGAAGTAAAATAAGTAATACAAATGGTAAAACAACTAAACCACCACGAGAAAGAGTAAGAATTAAAGCTAAAATAACAGGAACTAACATAAATCCGTGAATCAACTGGTCATACCATGTTCTGAGGCGACTGGCATTAAAGAGCCCCGCAAACATAATAGCCATCAAGAAAGCTGCATATGTATTCGCATATTGGAATACAGAAGTTAAACGCCAACCGTTGGAATCTTGCATGATGGCATCAATATAGACACCGTTACCTACTCCATTGGAGAACCACCATACTAAGTGTCCAGCTAGATAACCTTGACCGAACCAACTAATGTATCCAAAGAACACAATAAGATAAGCTGAACCCATCAATGTAATCTGAATAATCTTATTGGAGACACGATCACGTAACAGATAGATGCCAATTACAAAAATAAATGCGTACATCCATTGAATTAGCACCATATTTACGGCATAATGCCAAGAGGCAGCCGAAAACATAGAGATCATATACGAGAGAGGAAGCAAAATGATTAATAATGCGACCATATCACGTTGATCATTCAATTGGACCTTTTTGTTGAACTGAATAAGTCCTAGAATCATAAGGATACATACCAACATGATTGCCCAAAAGAGAGGCTTTTCAAAACTGATGCCTAGACCATTAAATAATGCAATTTGAAACGGGGCCCATAATAAAAATAAAATCATACAGATATTAAGGACCCAAAACATACTTCCACGTTTTTCGTCCTCAGTGGACGCTTTAAAATGTTTGCCGTATACTGGATTAGCCAATGTTTTAAACTCCTTTTTGTAAGAGATACTAGCATATTTTATCATAATATAGCCTATGTTCAACAGTAGACTATTTCAGATCAATTTATTATCACTTTTTAATTTATTAATTTATAAGATGTCAGGAGAGTATGAATGAGAAACTCTATTATAAAAAAAGCACTTTTAATAGTATTTACCTTGATTTTAACATTATCATTTTTTTTCATAATCAATATTTATTATCAGTCTAAAATTGTTACTACATTGAGTTTGCAATATAAATCTAATATAAACGCAGACATACAATTATTTTTCAAAAGTCAAAAAAGCCAAAAGTGGAGCGAACAACAATCAGTCACTAAAACGTACAATGATCCTACAGAATGGAAAAAAATCCAATTTGATATCCCTGCAAACGTTAATATACTAAGACTGGATACAGGCAGTAAAAAAGCAGATTTAGAGATTAAAAATGTGAGTTTATCAAGAACTAAAATGACAAATATTGATTTTCTAGATTTAAATTTAAATGTTCAACAAATGAAGATGATTAACAAAGGACATGACATTCTTAGTTTAGAAGCTTTAGGAGAAGATCCGTATTTAAGCTTTAGTGTTGAAAATTTTTATCCAACAATTTCACAAAAAAATTATTTACATTATACTATTTTTCTAATTATTAGTTTAATTTCTGCAGTGCTTTGTACATGGTCTATCAAAAATAGCAAAGATGTTTTGAGGTATTTGAAATATATAGTACAAGGACGAAAATTAATTTTTAATTTAGCAAAAAATGATTTTAAAACAAAATACGCAGCTTCTTATCTGGGGATCATATGGGGCTTTATCCAACCATTTATTACAATAGCTACGTACTGGTTTGTTTTTCAGGTTGGATTAAGAAGTGGGGATATATCTAGTGTTCCATTTATTCTTTGGTTTATCGCTGGTATTATTCCATGGTTTTTCTTTTCTGAAGCATTGCTTGGTGGGACGAACGTTTTTATTGAATACAGTTATTTAGTAAAAAAAGTGGTTTTTAAAATAGAATTATTACCTGTCGTCAAAATAGTTTCCGGATTATTTGTACATTTATTTTTTATTATATTTATTTTCGTCATTTATAGTTTTTATGGATATTATCCCAAACTTTTCGATTTACAATTATTGTATTATTTAATATGTTCACTTGTATTGGTTTTTGCTTTGTCTGTTTTAACTTCAGCAATAATCTTATTTTTTAAAGATCTTAATCAGATTATCGGTATTATTTTGCAAGTAGGTTTTTGGTTTACACCAATTGGTTGGACAGTTGCTATGTTAAATAGTTTTTGGGCATTTATTTTCAAGCTCAATCCAATGTATTACATTGTACAAGGATATAGAGACACTTTTATCGAACATATTGCTTTTTGGGAAAGACCTTATCAAACGCTATACTTCTGGATTTTATGTAGTATTCTTCTTGTTTTAGGGATTAAAATTTTCAAAAAATTAAAGCCACATTTTTCAGATGTGCTTTAGGAGTGAAAAATTTGGAATCTATTATTGAAGTTAATAATGTTGTTAAAACTTATAAACTATATGACAAACCTATAGATCGATTAAAAGAGTCTCTTAGTTTTTCGAATAAAAAATATCATTTAACGTTTAATGCCTTGGATGGTTTAAATTTGAAGATTTATCCTGGAGAAGCTGTTGGTTTTTTAGGTCGAAATGGTTCTGGTAAATCAACATTATTGAAATTAATTACAGGGATATTGACTCCTACACATGGAGACATTATTGCTCGTGGGAGAATTTCAGCTATTTTAGAGCTTGGTGCTGGATTTAATCCTGAATACACTGGTCGTGAAAACATTTATTTGAATGGACTCATGCTTGGTATTGAAAGAGAAGAGATGAATCAAAAAATAGATAGTATTATCGAGTTTGCTGATATAGGATCATTTATAGAGCAACCAGTTAAACTTTATTCAAGCGGTATGTTTGCACGTCTTGCCTTTGCTGTTTCTATCAACGTAGATCCAGATATTCTTATTGTAGATGAAGCACTGGCAGTAGGAGATAGTCGTTTTCAGACAAAATGTATTGAGAAAATGAAAGAACTGAAACAAAAAGGAGTAACGATTCTGTTTGTTTCACATGCTACTGAACAAGTTAAACGTTTCTGTAATAAAGCTGTCTGGATAAAAGAAGGTAAGATTGAAGCAGTAGGAGAATCTAGCGAGATTGTGGATTTGTATGAGAGCTATATGAAAAACGATTCAGCTAATATAATTCCAACAGTTCCACCAGCTGAAATTATGTCTGATATTTCTAATGTATCAGAATCTTCAACGATAGTAAAAACGTCATCTGAGTATATAGCTTATATTTCTCATGTGAAAGTTAATAAAGAAGATGTCAAAACATTCGATGAAATCATTGTAGAAATTCAATATGAAGTTTATGATTCTAACGTTAATGATTTGTTACTTGGAGTCGCATTGTATACACCTCAACGAGAGTATATTTTTGGACCTAACACCTTTTTGGAAAAAATTGAAATACCACAAACTGTAGGTACACATACAGTTAGATATATTATTTCCAAAATTCCTTTACTTGGTGGAACTTATTGTGTAGATGTAGGACTGTTTAATAATGAAGGTTTAGTTTGCCTGCATTATAAAGAAAACGCTCAGACTATTTCAATTACTAATAAATATATTTCTGAAGGCCTTGTATATATGAATCATAGATGGGAAGTGGTACAGTGATACATGTTATTTATGATCAATATCAACGTTATAATAATGTTTCTATACTCATAAATCGCTTTAGAACGCCCAAAAAGTCTTTCCGTATACTTGAAGTGGGTGCTAATGAACATAGAAATTTAGAAAAATTTCTACCTGATGATATAATAACCTATTTAGATATTGAATTACCTGAGCATCTCCTTAATGATCCGCAATATATACTTGGAGATGCAACTGATATGAAATTTGAAGATGATCAATATGATGTTGTTGTAGCACTTGATGTATTCGAGCATATTCCATCAGAAAAGAGAAATCAGTTTATTGATGAACTTCAACGTGTGAGTAAAGAATTTTTTATCATTACTGCTCCTTTTGATTCACCAACAGTTGTACAAGCTGAAATAGCAGCTAATTCTATCTATAAAGGGATATTTGGTAAAGACTTTATCTGGCTTCAAGAACATAGAGATAATGGATTGCCACATTTGGATTCTTTAGAAAATTATCTGCGAAGTAAAAAAGATATAACTTATAAAATCATAGGGCATGGAAATGTTGACATATGGGAAAAAATGATGAAGATTCATTTTTTTACAGCATATAATCCCAAACTTAACTTTTTCAGAGATGAAATTGATCGTTTTTATAACTCTAACATCTTTGAATGGGATTATTCGCAAGATTCATATAGAAAAATAGTGATAGCCTCTAAACAGATGAATATATCTTTACTAAATGAGCATTTCTCAGAAAAAACGATTCCAGTAGAGTATAAAGAAAAATTAGAAGTAATGGAAAAAGATTTTTACAATATGGTTTCATTATTAACTAAAGCCCCTGAAATTAAACAGGAAGTTTATAAAGATGAGCTTAAAATATATATTAATACTGGAGAAGGTTACAACGAAGAAAATACAATTATTTTTAACTTGAAAGAATCTGTGCACTTAGACTCTTATGAAGTTGATCTTTCAAATTATGAATTTATTCATTCGATTCGAATTGACCCATCAAATTATGCAGGTATCTATAAAATAAATAATATTAAACTACTAAATGATGAAAAAAAGATAGGATATTTGGTAGATGGAAATTTTGACTTGAGTTTAGAAGAAACTTATATTTTTGAACAAGATGATCCTTACATTACATTGAATTTTGAATATCCTTTTCATATCAAAGTATTAGAATTAGATGTATATGTATTTTCTAAAAATTATGAAGTAGTTATCAAAGAGGTCAAAAAAATATTTGAATTTAAAAAAGATAAGCGTAAAGGAATAAGAAATAACTTAGAGTTAATACAAAATAAATACGATGAATTGTTGATATTACAAAATGAAAATTCTGTTAAATACGAAAAAATGATATTAGATTATCAACAAAAAATAGAAAATCAACAGAAAGAGTTAGAACAGTATAAAAATCATGCTGATCAACGTATACAGCAGACAAACAAAGAAAAAATAGAATTACTTCAAGAATTGAATACGGTATATAATTCTAAAACTTGGCAATCTATACTTGTTTTAAAAAGATTTATAGGTAAAAAATAAAAGATATGCAAGAAATTAATTTTGTCTACAAAGGAGTCGAATCAAAAAACTATGTCTCATTTTTTTGCAAGTCTTTTAAAAGTGAAAACTAAAGTGCAACTAGTTCCAGTGTCTGATTTAATTAAAATAGAACATACTAAATGGGAAAGCACTGGAAATGATCCAGCATTTATATTGAAAGGGACTGTGTACAAGGGCTGGAATAATATTCAGTGGGAATCAAAAGCAGATCAATATATACCTTTAAAGTTGTATTGGGATGATGGGAGTGGCTTTCAAGAAGAAAATAGTTGCTCTATGTCAGCTATATCGGTTGAAGGTGGGAAACAATATGTAACACTTTTTATTCCACCATACGCGCAAACATTACGTTTAGATCCTGGAGAAGAAAAAACACAATTTGAAATTAGTGATCTAGAATTTAAAAAAGTGAATAAATTATATATAGCGTTAAAATCTGTAAAAAATGTTTTTAAACAAAAAGGGAATTCTTGGTCTACCATCAGCTTTCTTGTCAAGAAAAGCATGAAATTATATAGACAACAAGGATTAAAAGAAGTCTGGGAGAAAACGAAAAATAAATCCGGTGTATTTAATCAGCATAGTGTACAATCTATCGATCAAGATCGATATAAATTATGGACAGCTTCAGCTCTTTATTCCCGCAAAAATCTAGAAAATAAACTAGATAGTTTGAATTATAAACCTTTAATTTCTATTATAGTTCCTGTATATAATGTTGAAGAAATATGGCTAAGAAAATGTATTGATTCTGTTCTTGCTCAAGTATACCCACATTGGGAATTGTGTATTGTAGACGATAATTCAACTAAATTGCACATTAAACATATACTAAATGAATATGCAAACAAAGATACTCGAATCAAGCCTATTTTCCGCGAGAAAAATGGACATATTTCTCAAGCTTCCAATTCAGGACTTGAAGCAAGTAAAGGCGAATTTATAGCTTTATTAGATCATGATGATGAGCTAGCAGAAAATGCTTTACTTGAAAATGTACTAGTACTTAATCGTTCTCCAGAAGCAGATGTGGTTTATAGTGACGAAGATAAGATTTCTATACAGGGTGAACGCTTTTCTCCTTTTTTCAAACCAGATTGGTCTCCAGATACACTTCTTTCTCAAATGTATACTTCTCATTTGACTGTATATCGTAAATCTTTAGTAGAAGAAGTTGGTAGTTTTAGAATAGGATTAGAAGGAAGTCAGGATTATGATTTAATGCTAAGAGTATCTGAAAAAACAAATGAAATATATCATATCCCTAAAATTTTATATCATTGGCGTGCTATTCCTGAATCAACGGCTTCGAGTAACTCTTCGAAAGATTATACTCAAAATTCTGGATTAAAAGCTTTAGAAGATGCTTTAATACGAAGAAATGCAAATGCATGGGTAGAAAATGTAGAAGATGCATTTAATTTGTATCGTGTGCATTATCGCACCGAACAAGAACCTTTAATTTCTATTATTATTCCAAATAAAAATATGACTGATACATTGTCTACTTGCTTAAATTCCATTTTTGAAAAAACTCTTTATACTAATTTTGAAATTATTATAGTAGATAATGGAAGTACAGAATCTTCAACAAAAGAGCTTTATCAATACTGGTCAACAAAAGAACCGAATCGATTCAAATCCTATGATTATGATATCCCTTTTAATTACTCTAAATTAAACAACTTTGGGTGTAATAAAGCTAATGGAGAATTATTTCTGTTTTTAAATAATGATGTAGAAATAGTTACACCTGATTGGTTAGGAGAAATGGCTGGACAAGCCATTCGTTCTGAAATTGGTGCTGTAGGGGCTAATCTTCATTACCCAGACCAAACTGTTCAACATGCTGGTGTTGTTTTGAGTTTGGGAGGAGTAGCAGGACATAGTCATAAACACTATTTAGCTACAGATCCAGGATACTTTAGAAGACTTCAGATGGTTTGTAATTACTCAGCGGTTACAGCAGCTTGCTTAATGATTCGCAAAGAAGTATGTGAAGAAATTGGCGGATTTAATGACAGTTTACAAGTTGCATTTAACGATATTGATTTTTGTCTAGAAGTTCGCAAAAAAGGTTATTGGAATATTTGGTTACCTCAAGTACAACTAATTCACTACGAATCTAAAAGTCGGGGTTATGAAGATACTCCAGAGAAGCAAGCACGTTTTACTAATGAAGTGATGTACATGAAAAATAAATGGCCGGAGGAGTTATTAGAAGATCCTTTTTATAATCCTAATTTAACCAAAGACAGAGAAGATTATTCATTAGGTAATCCATATATTGATTGATAAATTTAATTCTATGCTTAGGAATAACTAAAAAGCAGTCAATACTAGTTATATTAAGTATTGACTGCTTACTGCTAATTAGAGAAGGACATGATTAAATGATATATATATTATTATTCTTAACAATAGTTTCAAATGTCACAGCACAATTGATTTTGAAAAAAGGAGTTTCTTCAATCTCTTTAAATGAAATTAGTATAAAAAGTATAACGGATGTTATCTTATCGCCATATATATGGTCAGGTTTATTTTTGTATGGTTTAAGTTTTGTATTTTATATCGTAGTATTGTCTAAATCTGACTTAAGTAAAGCAGCCCCTATCACACAGTCACTTACAATTTTATTGATTGTATTAATTTCTGTTTTTGTACTTAATGAACCTTTGGGAATTGCAAAAGCAGTAGGAATTGTACTTGTTTTATTAGGTGTTTATTTAATTATGTTATAGAGGTGAATAAACGGGAATGTTAAGAAAATTGAATTTTAATACAAATCAAATAAAGATTATTTTAAATATTGCAATTTTAGGTACAATTTTATACCTCGGCATGCTTATATATCAAACTTATACAGGAAATGGATTTCTATATGTTCATTACTTCATTTTTCCTTCGATATTATTTACAGTATACTTAGGTATTTTCTATTTTTATTCTTCTAAATTTTTTTATTTTGCGATTTTTTTTATGGTGATTTTATATTTTGTCTTTATTCCTTTTTATTCGCCTATAGATGAAGGTGCACATTTTGATATTATTCTCCATATAGCTCAAACAAAAAGTTTTCCGATTTTGTTTGATAATATTAATTCTTCTTTACTTATGCAACTAACAGGTAATAATGTACCTGGTGGTCTACAATACGAAGCTACACATCCTCCCTTTTACTATTTAATTGGTGCTTTATGTATACTTCCTTTTAAAAATAGTATTTTAATTAGCTTTTTTATCTTAAGAATTTTAGATGTACTAATTTTAGCAGTTACTTTTGTTATTGTGATGAAAGTCTATACTATATTAGTAACTAAAAAAAAAATTATTGAACAACCTATTGTTTTGATGTTGCTCTTCATTTCTTTTTTTATAAATCCAGCATTTATTACACGCATGATAACTATTAGTAATGAATCATTAGTGGTTGTTTTATTTTCAGTACTTTTTTACCTTGTTATTCGATTTGAGAACACTGTGCTCAGTTATAAACAAATTATTATATTAGCAGTATTATCTGTTGTTTTATTATTAACCAAGTTCACTACTATTTATGTTATTGGTCTTATCGTTATTGCGTTAATACTATCCAAGCAAATTAAAAAAATTCCATTATATATTTTTACTACTGGTCTATTATCATCACCGTGGTTTATTTATAATTATCTACATTATGATAGTTTGACGGGTAATGCTATTCATGCTGAATATGTTAGAAAATTGGTTAATCCAGAAAATATGATAATGCATTCTCAATATATTGTGCAAAAGTTATCTTATTTTTTAGGTAGTTTTTGGAATCCGCAAGAAAGTACTTATCCAAATTTACAGGAACCCTTCAACTTTATTACTACAACTTTAAGCAGTGTTCTTCTGTATTCTATTTTATTTAATATTTTTTATGTTATTTATACGTATATCAAGTACAAAAAAATAGAGAAGATATTAATTCTTTCGTTGGTAAGCATAATATTAAATATAGCAGTCGTCATTTATGGAACTTGGAGTGAATCAATAGATATTTTGATAGGAAGATATCTATATATGAATATTGTTCCACTTACTATTATTATTTATTTTTCTTTGAAAAAATTAATTCAAATTAAATATAGAAGCTATATTGCAATCACAATTTTCATTCTAACTATGTTCTTAACGGTTAATCAATTATTTACCTTTATGCAAGCTCCATACAATCTATTAGAGCGAGCAAAAACATACATTTTAATTACACATATCAATTCAGAAAACTACAATACTGATGCTTATAAACAATATGTCACAAAGCAAAATTTAAGTATTATACCTATGTCTTTTAGTATAGATAAATCAAAAACAACAGTAACGAGAAATATTACAATTGATAAACCATCCAAACTAAATGATATAAGTTTTTTGAATAATTATTATAATGTAATTGGTTTAGATCCATATATATTATGGAAATTACCATATATATTCAAAACAACGTCAAAGGATGTACTTTCTTTAGACCTTAAATATGCTCAAGGAGTAAATTTGAAAAATAAAACAGCACAACTATTTTGGGATGATGGTTCTGGATTCAGTGAAGAAAAATCAATTACTTTTGATATATCTAAATCCCAATCATATACTATTCCTATTGGTAAAAACCAACAGTGGTTAGATTCAAAAGTAGTAAAAGCGTTACGTTTTGATATGGTTACCACAGACACAAAAGTGTCTTTTCAAGTAGATAATCTTCAGCTTTTAAAACTTCAATAAAGTATAAGGAGATCTATTTTAATGTTTAAGTTTAAAAATTTAGCGATTAGAGCTATTATGTTATCTTCAGCTTTTTTAAGTTTAATTATTATGTTGCCTTACATTAATATAAGTTTAAGTTCGCCGGTTCCTATTAAAGATTTTTCACAGCACATCATGTCATGGGCTACATTAAATAATGTTGATATAGCTAGTAGAATAAAAGATTATTATCAAACTATTTTTGTAACAGTATTTATTTTTTTCGGCCTGAGTATTTTGTTATATTTACTTTTCCGAAAATATAAAGATCAAAGTGAAAATGCACCAATGTTTATTTTTATTCAGTCATGCTCACTAATAGGTTTTTTTGCTATTCTAGGTAATATTCTTGCATTCTCATTAGACGGAGCTTTATATTTTTTAGGTGGAATAATTGTATTAGCGTGGATTGCATTGGGTATAAGTAAAGAACACAAAAACCAACCATTTATATTAATTCTGTATTTTTGTTTGGGTGTACCATTTGCTTTATACTTTTGGCGTATATGTAAATCAATTAATATACTTACGAATTTTATTTCTTTTGAAAAAATAACTTATGACGTAACAATTTTTTTGATTTTATGGTTTGTAATTACATTTATTTTTATAGCACTTCATAAAAAAGTGGTAGCTATTGTAGAAACATTTACTGGAAAGAAAGAAGAAGTTTATTTATACAGTTTATCTTTAGCTGCTATCCCCGTACTAAGTACCATAGTTTTTCAATCTATAGCTTTAGAGAGCTACAATATATTGAATAAAAGATTTGATGTAGTCTTACATTCACCTGTAGCATTGTACAGTTTTATTATGGTAAGTAGCTTAATTATGGCATCTATTATTTTTTGGAAAAAATTATATAAATCAAGTAATAGAGATGTTCAAATAGTAAATAGTCAAACTCAGTATGTAGTATACACATGGTTTCTACCAATTGTTTTACTATCTTTTGTAATGATTAGTATTCAACCAGCAAAGTTTGCTTCAGTCGGAAACGAGTTTTTTGAATTAGCTAATCATGGATTATCGGTTGATCATTTATTTAAGTATGGAAGTATTCCGATTATAGAAACGTTTGATGCGCACATGTTAGCTTATCAAATTTTTGCATATATATATAGTTTGTTAAATGGTTATGAGCCCTGGGCAACTTTTCTTTATAATTCATATATTGAAATATTTAATATACTTATACTATATTGTGTATTAAGAATTATGGTGAAAGAGATCTATGCCTTTTTATTAATTATAAGCTTTCCTTTACTTGCCAGTTTATTTAATAGCGACTTTTTATTAGCTGCTTGGTTAGTACTTGTTATCATTAGGGGAGTCCTTAGATATTCGAAATCCTTGCGACAAACTAAATGGCAGTTTTTAGAATTCTGGATTGTAGCTTCTTTAATTTGTTTATACAGATTAGATTTGGGCGCAACTTCACTTTTTGCTGGAATTTGCAGTTATATTTCGTTTCTTATTTTTAGCTATAGATTTAAAGATATTTTTAAATTTTTAATAACAGGAATATTGTATGGAATTTCAGGCTTGATTGTTTTTATTTTACTATGTATATCTAAAAATATTTCCCCGTTTAGACGATTAAGTGAATTTTTAGAAATAGCAAATTCTAATCAAAGTTGGGCCTTTCCTGAAGTGGGAAACCCTCTTTCGCTCGCATATACAATTGGCTATTATATTTTTCCACTTGTCAGTTTAGGTATATTAATATTTATTATTATGAATTATTGTTTTGATAAGAAAAAATTTAATGAAATTGAATCTCAACATAAAACTCTTATTATTTTGACTTTTTATTTTCTTTCATTTGTGTTATTTAATATACCTCGTGGCATTGTACGCCATTCATTATTGGAAGGCACATTAATTTCTTTATTGAGTGTATTATCTCTCGGTCTGTTATCTTTTATTATGTTAATATATAAAGGGAAACAACGTCTTTTGGTTTTCTTATCATCTAGTTTTGTAATTTTGGTTTTGATCAATATTAATCTTGGTGCTAAAGGAGAAGATCTTGCAGATAAAAAACCTAAAACATTTGCATCTAATTCAATAATTCAATATGCACTAAACTCTCCATCTTATAATCAACAATATGAAAGTGGACGTTCTTTTAAATATACACGTCTGCAAGGAGAATATCCTAAAGATGCTCAAAATCTAAAAACAGTGTTAGATGTCATTTTGGACAAAAATCAAACCTATTTTGACTTTTCTTCAACTAACTATTTTTATGCATTAGTTGATCGTAAAAATCCTGTTTATATGAATCAATCTCCTTTAATTATAAATAATGATAAAATGCAGAGAGATGTAATAGAAACACTGAAAGAACAAAAGATACCTGTGGTTTTAATGCCTATATACGGAAAAAGTGGAAGTAAAATGGATATATTAACTGTAGATTATAAATATTATTTGTTAGCAGAATATATTTACAATCGTTATTCACCTATGCTTCGTTTGAACGGTTTTGACGTTTATGTATTAAAAGAAAATAAAAAAGCGTTTTTAGATAAATTATTAAGCGAAAATATTATTCAACCTGAAAACTATAGTAGTGATTTTAGTTATTTAAAAAATGATAAAAAATCGAATGGCCTCAATATGCATTTCAGTGAGAATGGTACATTAGAAATTAAAACTACAGGACGAGATCCTTATATTTACGGTTTTTGGCCTAACAACAAATTTAAAAATAATCATCCTTCCAAAAATAATAATTCCGTAAATATTAATATTAATTATTCTTCTGTAGCTTCTGGATCAGTCCAGTTATTTTATACTTTTTCTAAATCAGAATCATTTAATGAAAAGTATTCTCAAAAGATTCATATAGATGCTAACTCGCAAGGTGTTCTTAATTTTCAACTTCCCAATATACCTGCAGATTTGCGACTGGATATAGATATGCCTTCTATAACTTTAGAAAAATTTAATATTGACTATAACACTCAAGGAATAACTTTAAATGATGGACAAAATGAATTGTGGGAAAGGATTTTAGGTTATATTCCACTACTATGGGGAAATCAAGATGGAAATAGTGTCTATCAACAAATTCATTCTTTACCTAGTATATTAGAGACTAAAGAGATTTTTTGGTCAACTCAATCAATCAAGTCGTTAGAACAACCTGTGGAAATTGTTTTTGATATAGATAGTGATATTGAACAGTTAGCTTATTTAAGCTTATTAGACAAAAATAATAAAGTAATAGGAACATTTTCTTTTAATGTACTATCAGGTAAGCATTTATATGTTGTTCGTTTAAGTACAGATTATAAATTTTGGAATGGGAAAGTAAATAAAATTAAATTTAATACAGATTCAAATGTAAAGCTAGATAAATTGTCTTATTTTTTTCCTAATAGCACACAATTTATTTCTGTGAAGTAATGAAGTTGAGAGTATGAAAATTAATGGTCACAAAATGTTACCATCTAAAAACAACACTTAGCTACTGTTTTTAGATGGTAACGGTAAAATGTAGCACTATTATATACGTATACTATAAAATAAATGAGTATAGACTGTGCAATCTATTATAGGATTTATAGGTATAGAATGGTATTATATGAATCGGTTACTGTGTAGGATTGTATATTTCATCTCGAAATGGAAGGAAATGAAGAAATTGAAATTTGATTATATCATCTTTGGTGCAGGTATATATGGGCTATATGCTGCTCATTTATTAGCACAAAAAGATGTGAATGTAGCAATTATTGAATTTGATTCAGCTCCTTTACTACGAGCAAGTTTTATTAATCAAGCTCGCGTTCATAATGGATATCATTATCCAAGGAGTGTATCTACTGCTGAAAAATCAGCTCACTATTATGAGCGTTTTGTTAATGATTTCTCATTTGCTATTAATGATAGATTTAAGAAAATATATGCTATATCTGCTAACGATTCGCTTACAAATGCAGAACAATTTTTGAAATTTTGTGATTATGTTAAAATACCGGCTTCAGAAGTTAGTAGTCAGACATATTTTAATAAAGGGTTAGTAGAATCAACTTTTGAAACGATTGAATATACATTTGATGCTGATATTATTCGTAATTGGTATATTGAAAAATTAGCTGAATTCAAAAATGTTACTATTATGTATGAAAAAAATTTAGAGAAGACATCTATTAATGAAAATTTATTCTATTTACATTTTAAAGATGGAAGTGTTGTTTCAACGCCTAAAGTTTTAAATGCTACTTATGCTAGTATTAATCAAATTATTGCTAAATTTGGAATGGAATTATTCAAAACTAAATATGAAATTTGTGAGGTTATCATGACTCATGTGTCCAGTAATATGAAAAATGTAGGTCTTACTGTTATGGATGGTCCTTTTTTCTCTTTAATGCCTTTTGGAGATAGCGGATATCATTCTCTTACTTCTGTAGGGCATACTCCTCATGAGAGTTCAATGAATGAATTACCAATATTTTCCTGTCAAGGTATCAATACAAATTGTACATCTTCACAATTGATGAATTGCAATTCCTGCTTTGCGAGACCAGAAACAGCTTGGATCAGAATGAACCAACTCGCTAAAAAGTATCTAGTACCTGAAATTCAAGTATCATACCAAAAATCGTTATTTGCAGTAAAAGCTTTAGTAAGTGCATCAGAATTGGATGATTCAAGACCTACTGTTATTAAAACTTTCACAGATAATCCTATGTTTACTTCAGTATTTTCTGGGAAATTTAATACTATATATGATTTGGAGGAAGTTCTGTGAAAGAACCCGTTTTCGTATCAGTAGTTATGTACACATATAATGATGAGCATGTAATTGCTGATGCTCTAATAAAAATGGATCAAAAAATAAGTGCATCTTTTAAAAACTACGAATTGATTTTAGTAAATGATGCAAGTACTGATAAAACCTTAGAAAATGCAAGAGAAGCAATTGCTAAATTACATGGAGATACTACTATTATTAATCTATCCAGAAAACATGGTGTAGAATCATCAATGATGGCTGGTCTAAATAAATCTATTGGTGATTTTGTTTTTGAGGTTGAATCGATGGATGTTAACTATTCTTTTGAATTACTTTACGAAATGTTCAAAGTTGCAACTGGAAAAGGGTATGATATTGTTGCTGCTACTTCAGGGCAAACGGGTTGGAAGTCAAAGCTGTTCTACAAATTATTAAATAGTATGTCTTATCTAAACTTATCTTTATCAACCGAAAATGTAAGATTAGTTACAAGAAGAGCATTGAATGCAATGTTGAATTTAAAAGAAAAAGTTAGATATCGTAAAGCTTTGTACGAATTTACAGGATATTCAAAAACTCTTATATCGTATAAAACAGATAAAGCAGATAGTCATAGAAAAATGAATCGAGAAAATTTTTCTTTGGCTATAGATGCTTTAGTTTCTTTTTCAAATGCTGGGCTTAAACTATCTCATTATTTATCTATTGCCTTTTTTTTATTTTCTATTTTTATGGGTGCTTATGCACTTTACAACTATTTCTTCAACAAATCTGTTGTAGAAGGTTGGACTACACTAATGATTATTATTTGTTTTGGTTTCGCAGGTATGTTTTTCATTATCGGAATCATTGGAGAATATATTGCTAGAATATTGATTGAAACACAGAATCGTCCATTTTATAGTGCTTCTTCTGTTGAAATGTATAAAGAAAAAAGACAATCTGTAAATAAATAATATTCAATAAAATTCAGTGTAAAAAGGAGAATGTTTATCTATGGGGAAAACAAGTTTATTAGGCTATACAGGATTTGTAGGTACTACTTTAACTCAACAAACTCAATTTGATGATCTTTATAATTCTAAAAATATTAACGAACTTAAAGGTAAAGAATATGATCTGATTGTATGTGCTGCTGCACCAGCAGTGAAATGGAAAGCAAATCAAAATGCAGAAGAAGATTTAAATAACCTCCAACTGTTAATGAATAGCTTGAAAGAGGTAAAAGCAGAATTTTTTGTTCTAATTTCTACAGTTGATGTTTATAAAAACCCTTATAATGTTGATGAAGATACTATCATTATTCCAAAAGAACTTGAACCATATGGAAAACATCGTTTTTACCTAGAACAATTTATTAAGGAACATTTTTCTAAACATCTTATTATTAGATTGCCTGGATTGTTTGGAGACGGATTAAAGAAAAACTTTATATATGATTTAATAAATAATAATCGTTTTGATTTAACGCATAAGGACAGTAGCTTTCAGTTTTATAATATGATTAATTTATGGTCAGATATTCAAATTGCTTTTAAAAATAACGACTCTCTTGTTAATTTTAACTCTGAACCTGTTACAGCTTTTGAAATTGCAGAGTATGCTCTCGGTTTAGAATTTAATAATATTACTGAAAAATCACCAGTATATTACAACATGGAGAGCAAGTATGCTAAAAATTATGGAGGAGATAACCGGTACTTTAAAAATAAATCAGAGATTTTAGAAGAAATAAAGCAATTTATTAAAGTACAACAGAGTGGCTTATCATGAATATTTCTATTTCGAATATTGCTTGGGAAATGTCTGAAGATGCTAAAGTGTTAGATTTATTAAAAGAATATTCTATCCATGGTTTAGAAGTAGCTCCTACTAAAATCTGGGATAATCCAACAGAAGCTTCAGTAGAAGATATTAAAATATTTAAAGAAAAATGGAGTCAACATAATATTGAATTGGTTGGAATGCAATCTTTATTATTTGGACAAACCGATCTTTATTTATTTAAATCTACAAATTCCCGTGAAAATTTAAAAAACTATTTAATTAAGATTATAGAATTGGCTGGAATACTTGGAACTAAGAATTTAGTATTTGGTTCTCCTAAAAATCGACTGGTTGAAGGAAAAAGTAAAAAAGAACAACTAGAAATTGTTATTCCTTTTTTTCAGCAACTTGGTAAAACAGCATTAGATAATAATGTTTTACTATGTATCGAACCTAATGCTCCCCAATATGGGTGTGATTTTATTACGAATACAGACGAAGCTATTGAATTAATTGAACTAATCAATCACCCTGGTATTCAATTACATTTAGATGCGGCAGTAATGACTTTGAATAAAGAAAATTATGCTGAATCCTTAGAAAAAGCAAGTCCATATTTAGCTCATTTTCACATCAGCGAGCCATATCTTAATTTAATAGGTTCCGAAAATACAGATCATCATGCTATTTTTAATGCTTTAAATAAAATAAACTATAAAAAATGGATTTCTATAGAAATGAAGAATGGACTATTAGATAATAATATCGATAGTGTCAAAAAATCTCTTGATTTTGTAAGTAAAATTTATAAATAGAGTGGAGCTAGATGAATAAAATCATGCAAAAAAATTGGCAAGTTCCTCATTCTAATGTTAAAGAATTTTTCTTGAAAAAAAACAAATATTGTGTTTGTGTTCCAGTCATTAATGAAGGTGAAAAGATTCAAAAACAACTTAAACGTATGAGTGAATTTGCAAATATTATTGACATTATTATCTTGGATGGAGGGAGTACAGATAACTCACTAAATATAGATTTTTTGATGTCTATAGGAGTTAAAGCACTTCTCACTAAAAAGGATAAAGGTAAGCTAAGCGCACAATTACGAATGGGTTTTGCTTATGCTCTTGAGCAAGGTTATGAAGGTATTATAACAGTAGATGGTAATAACAAAGATAGTATAGAATCTATACCTTCTTTTATTCAAAAGTTAGAAGAGGGATTCGATTTTGTTCAAGGATCGCGTTATGTACCAGGAGGAAATGAAATAAACACTCCTTTATCACGTAAGCTTGCTATCAAACTCATACATGCTCCAATGATTTCTTTTATATCTGGCTATCGTTATACAGATACTACTAACGGATTTAGAGCACATTCTAAAAGATTTTTAATGGATGAGCGACTTCAACCATTCCGCAATATTTTTGAAACTTATGAATTATTGGCTTATTTATCTGTAAAAGCTCCTAAGCTTGGTTATAAAGTAGTAGAAATACCAGTTACTCGTTCATATCCAATAGGAAAAATTCCTACTAAAATAAGTCCACTACGTGGAAATATGTCGTTAATTAAGATATTATTAGGCTTGGCTATGAAAAAATACGATCCTAAATAAATTTTAACATTTAAATAGTTTATAATTTGGAACGTAATATATCAGGGAGGTTTTTATTCATGAAAGGCATTATTTTAGCAGGAGGTACAGGTTCACGCTTGTATCCATTAACAAAAGTAACTAACAAGCATCTTTTACCTGTTGGAAAATATCCAATGATTTTCCACTCGGTTTATAAATTAAAACAAGCTGATATCAAAGATATCTTAATCGTTACAGGTAAAGACCATATGGGTGATGTAGTTAACTTATTAGGTAGCGGAAGTGATATGGGGGTTACATTTACATACAAAGTGCAGGATGAAGCGGGTGGTATTGCACAAGCTTTGGATCTAGCAGAACACTTTGTAGCAGATGATCAAATGGTTGTTATTCTAGGCGATAATGTATTTGCTGATGATATTGCTCCATTTGTACAAAATTTCCGTGAACAAAAACAAGGTGCTAAATTGCTACTTCAACAGGTACATGATCCACAGCGTTATGGTGTAGCTGAAATGGATGGCGAACGTATTATTTCGATCGAAGAAAAACCAAAAGAACCTAAAAGTGATTTTGCTGTAACAGGTATTTATATGTTCGATAACAATGTATTTGATATCGTCAAAACATTAAAACCATCTGATCGCGGTGAATTAGAAATCACAGATGTAAACAATGCGTATATTGAACGTGGTGAGCTAACCTTTGATATTCTTACAGGCTGGTGGACAGATGCAGGTACACACGCATCTTTAGCTAAAGCAAATGAATTAGCACAAGAAATTGTTTTTGGTGAAGAGTTCGGTAAGCTCAAACTGTAAGGAGGATCATCATGAAAGTCACATCTTTAACATTAGAAGGCGCTAAACTTGTAGAACCTGTAGTACATGGCGATCATCGTGGATTTTTTATGGAAAGTTATAATGAAAAATTAATGCATGAACACGGTATTATGCATAACTTTATTCAAGATAATCATTCTCTTTCTGCTGAACCTGGTGTGCTTAGAGGAATGCATTATCAGCTTAATCCCAAAGCACAAACTAAATTGATTCGTGTAATTTCAGGTTCGATTTATGATGTGATTTTGGATATTCGTAAAGACTCGCCTACATTCGGGCAATGGCAAGGGTTTATTCTAAGTGATGCGAATAAACGTCAATTGCTAGTTCCACAAGGATTCGCACATGGATTCTGCACATTAGCAGCGAATACCCAAGTCATCTATAAAGTAGATGAATATTACTCACCTGAGCATGACCGAGGAATTGCTTGGGATGATCCGTCTTTAAATATTGATTGGCCTGTATCAAGTCCAGTATTATCTGATAAAGATACGCGTCATCCTTTACTCAAAGATGCAGAACTTAATTTTTAATATGATAAATAAATAGTTAGAATCTAAATTGGATTCTTACAGGAGGCAAACTATGAAATTACTTGTTACTGGCGGAGCCGGTTTTATTGGTAGTAACTTCGTTTTATATATGTTACGCGAACACCCTGAATACCAGATCGTTAACGTAGATGCTCTTACTTATGCAGGAAATCTTGAAAATTTAAAATCGATTGAAGGCAATCCTAACCATACATTTGTGAAAGCCGATATTGCAGATACAGCAACCATGGATCGCTTAGTTGCAGACGGTGTAGATATCATTGTTAACTTTGCAGCAGAATCGCATGTAGATCGTAGTATTTTGGAACCTGAAATTTTTGTGAAAACAAATGTTGTGGGTACTCAAGTACTTCTGGATGTGGCTAAAAAATATAACATCACCAAGTTTGTACAAGTGTCTACAGATGAAGTATACGGTTCTTTAGGCGAAACAGGACTCTTTACCGAAGAGACACCTATTACACCAAACAGTCCATATTCAGCAAGTAAAGCAGGTGGAGACTTATTAGTACGCGCATACCATGAGACATTTGGTTTGCCGGTTAATATTACACGTTGTTCTAATAACTATGGTCCTTTCCAATTCCCTGAGAAGTTGATTCCATTGATTATTTCTCGTTCTTTAGCTGATGAAGCACTGCCTGTATATGGAGATGGACTCAATATCCGTGACTGGTTGTATGTAGAAGACCATTGTAGTGCAATAGATCTGGTTATTCATGAAGGTAAAAATGGAGAAGTCTACAATATTGGTGGTAACAATGAGCGTACGAATATCCATATTGTTAAAACCATTTTAGAACAACTGGGTAAACCAGAATCTTTGATCAAATATGTAGAAGATCGTTTGGGTCATGATCGTCGTTATGGTATTGATCCTACCAAAATTATGAATGAACTGGGATGGAAGCCTAAGCATAATTTCGAAACAGGGATCAAAGAAACAATTCAATGGTATTTGGATAACAAAGACTGGTGGACACGTATTGCTTCTGGAGCGTATCAAGAATATTACCAACAGCAATATGGAGATCGCCTAGGAGCCAGTCAATGAGAGTATTGATAACAGGCGCTTCTGGTCAACTTGGAGTGGATACTGTAAAAGTAGTCCAAGCTAAAGGGCATGAAGTATTAGGCTGTGATCGCCAGACATTAGATATTACAAATTTAGAGCAGTGCCAGCAAGTCATCACTTCTTTTGGGCCGGAAGTGATTATTCATTGCGCAGCGTATACCGAAGTAGATGCAGCTGAAACGGATATTGATGGAGCTTATCTAGTAAATGCTGTAGGCACACGTAATATTGTTATCGCTGCAGAAGCGGTACAAGCTAAAGTGATCTATATTAGTACAGATTATGTATTTGATGGACAAGGTATACATCCTTATCATGAGTACGATAATACAGATCCTCAAAGTATTTATGGTAAATCTAAGCGTGCTGGTGAAGTATTGACTCAATCTTTATCCTCACGTTATTTTATTGTGCGTACTTCATGGGTATACGGTTTGCATGGTAACAATTTTGTGAAAACGATGCTGAAGCTAGGTCAGGAAAAACCACAACTTAAAGTCGTTCATGACCAAAAAGGCTCACCCACCTATACAGTAGACTTAGCAGGATTTTTGACAGAATTGATGGAGACTGAGAAATATGGCGTTTACCATGCTTCTAATAGTGAATCATGTACATGGTATGAATTTACTCAAGAAATATTCAGACAAGCTGTTGATATTCTAGGTGTAGATATAAAAGCTATCATAGAACCATGTGCAACTAATGAATTTCCAAGACCCGCTCCAAGACCGGCTAATTCTGTGATGGAGCATTTAGCTATACGGACGAATGGATTTACAGATATTCGTCCTTGGCAAGAAGGGTTAACTGCTTTTTTGCAAGAATCTCAAAATGATAAGTAACTCAAATTAAATAGCTACGTAAAAAGCTGAATTTGATCTTTTATAGGATCAGTATTCAGCTTTTTATATATATTGTTTAATAGATGTACAGCAATAGGTGTTTCAACGGTTTAGGATCTAAATTTGTGATGGATTACAGAATAGATTATTATCGATCGGTTAAATTTGCTATATTAGAAGTAAGATTAATTATTTTTATAAATAAATGAGGTAAAATAATGAGTGCACAAGGATTATTGCAAGTATTAATGTCTACATACAATGGAGAAAAATATATTTCAGAACAGCTGAATAGTATATTCTCTCAGCCTTATCAATCGATTCAAATTTTGATTCGTGATGATGGATCTAGTGATAATACTCTTGTAATCATCAATCAATATCAACAGGATTATCCCGGGCGTATCCATCTTATCGAAGGAAAAAATATAGGGGTAGTCCCTAGTTTTTGGACACTTATGCAACATGCAGATCTTTCAGCAGATTATTTTTGTTTTTGTGATCAAGATGATGTATGGATGCCTCATAAAGCTCAACGTGCAGTGCAACTGCTAGCAGAGATGGAAAAAGAAGATGAACCTTTTAAAAGTAATATTCCAGCTATGATCTGTACAGATACTCAGCTTACAGATGGGGAGTTAAATCCAACGGCGATATGGCCAGGAATGCCACACTTAAAACCTTCTTTTTACAATGCTCTGATTCAAAATATTGCTGTAGGAGCAACAGTAACTTTTAATCGTGCTACTTTAGAATTATTAATGCATAAAAAAAAGAACGTCAATATAGCAGATATTCAAATGCATGATTGGTGGGCATATCTAGTTGTATCTTGTTTTGGTAAATTTCATTTTGAACATACGCCATCTATTTATTATCGTCAGCATGGAGGAAATGCGGTTGGTGGGGAATGGACTATTTTGCAAAAGTTGAAAAAGAAATGGAATAGCTTTTTAAAACATAAAGGGAACAAAAATCTGTTAGTGCAACAAGCGAAGGAATTTAAACGTCTTTATGGTAGTGAAATTGTTGATCCAGAAATGTGTATTCAACTAGATTTGTTTATTGAACCTCGAAAAAATATAATCAGTAGAATAGGATATTTAAGAAAATCGAAATTGTATAGACAATCTTTAATGGAGCAACTATTATTCCGCTTTTTAATTTTAGTAGGTTATATCTAAGAAGAATAATAGAATCTATGCGGATTTATCTTTTTGATATATAGATATGCTATAATGCCAGTAGATTTATATTTTAGTCAGGAGCGTTACCATGGACGTTAGCATTTTAATTTTAAATTATAATACTTGCCAGCTTACACTTGATTGTATTCAGTCTGTGTACCAATCGCAGACTCAATATGCATATGAGATCATTGTTATCGATAATGCTTCTAGCGATGGTTCCGCAACAGCGATTCCTGCTGCCTATCCAGAACTCAGTTTTATCGCTAATACCGATAATGTTGGATTTGCTAAAGGGAATAATCAGGGAATGAAGATTGCGCAAGGACGATATATACTACTACTTAATTCCGACACCATCGTTCAGTCTGATACTTTAGAGACGATGGTGTCTTTTATGGATGCTTATCCACGGGCAGGAGCTTCAGGCTGTAAAATTGTATTACCTGATGGATCACTCGATAAAGCATGCAAACGAGGATTCCCTACACCGGCAGCGTCATTTTATTATGCATTTGGATTTTCGAAATGGTTTCCAGATAATCCACGCTTCAATGGTTACCAACTAGGCTATCTGAATCCAGATGAGTCTTACCCGATTGATTCATTGGTAGGTGCATTTATGTTAGTTCGACGTGAAGTCATCGAACAGATCGGTGGACTGGACGAATCCTTTTTTATGTACGGAGAAGATATTGATTGGTGTTACCGCATCAAAGAAGCGGGTTGGGAAATTCATTACCGGGGAAATACACAAATTATTCATTATAAAGGTGCAAGCAGTCGTCGCAAACCTTTCAAAATCATTTATGAGTTTCATCGAGCAATGTGGCTCTTTCATCGTAAACACTATCGGCAAAAGTATTCTTTGGTTACGAACAGTGTTGTATTTATCGGTATTGGAGTCAAATTAATATTGTCACTGATAAAAAATAAATTATTACCTGCTAAACCTACTTTATCGACAGAAGCAGAAAGGAGAACGTAAATATGATTCGTAAAAATCAACGCTTTTTAACCCGTCTGTATATATTAGCTGATTTTTTGATCATTCAGTTTTCTTTTCTACTTGCCTGGTTTATAAAGTTTGAAAGTGGCTGGTTTGCTTATGATACCCCTGCTGAATTCGGAGCCTTACCGATCGAAACATATGCGCTTTGGAGTATAGTATATGGTGGTATAGCGATCTTGATTGGCGGAATGAGCACACTGTATTCACCGAAACGTAAAAAACGTTTTGCTGATGAATTGCTGAAAATTTTCCAAACGCATCTTGTCAGTATTTTTGTACTATTGGGTGCATTATTTTTTGTAAAAGAAGTCAATATTTCTCGTTCTTATTTGTTTATTTATGTCATTCTAACGTTGATGCTGATTATGGCTTATCGCTATGTGATTAAAAAAGGACTAAAACGTGCGAGACAACGTGGATTTAATAAACAGTTTGTTTTGATCCTCGGAGCAGGTTCACTCGGTAAACGATTTTGCAATAACCTAGAGCAGTATCCAGAAATGGGTTATGAAATTGTTGGATTTTTAGATGATTATTTAGAAGATAATGAAGCTGAACCGAATAAGTACAAACCGATTTTAGGCAAAATGGATAAACTCGGTGAGATTTTGCATACGATGATGATCGATGAAGTCATTTTAGCTTTACCGTTAGATGCACATCATAAATATCCAAGCATTATTGCTGAATGTGAAAAAGCAGGCGTCCGGACTTTAATTATTCCAGATTTCTTTGATTATCTACCTGCCCGTCCATACTTTGATAACTTTGCGGGTATGCCTATGATTAATGTACGTGATATTCCACTCGATATTGCAGCGAATCGTATTTTTAAACGATTATTCGATATTGTCTTTGTATTAATAGCGATTATTATTACATCACCAATCATGATTATTGTAGCGATTGGCGTACGAATGACTTCGCCGGGCTCTGTCATCTTTAAGCAGGAACGTGTAGGACTGAATCGTCGTAACTTTACGATGTACAAATTCCGTTCGATGCGTATTATCCCTGAAGGGCAGATTGATACAGGCTGGACTACAGCCGATGATCCGCGTAAAACCAAATTTGGTGCTTTTATTCGTAAAACAAGCTTAGATGAGCTTCCTCAATTTTTTAACGTATTATTTGGAGATATGAGTGTAGTTGGACCTCGTCCGGAACGTCCATACTTTGTAGAACAATTTCGTGATGAAATTCCAAAGTATATGATCAAGCATCATGTACGTCCTGGAATCACAGGGTGGGCACAAAGCAATGGTCTACGTGGAGATACATCGATTGAAGAGCGGATCAATCATGATATTTTTTATATTGAAAATTGGTCATTATTATTTGATATCAAAATTATCTTCAAAACGATTCATAACGGTTTTGTGAATAAAAATGCTTATTAATAAGTACATCACATAAACAACGATAAGTAAGCAAGAAAAGTGTCTTGTTCCGGATATAAAGGAGCAGGGTACTTTTTTTGCATTTTATATGATTATCAATGGTAAAATAAATTTGTTCCCCTAAAATGCGAACAAAAAATTGACACTGTGCATCGGCTATCATAGACTTAATTTGAAGGTTGTCCGAAGACGGAGGAATGAAGGTTGAGAGAACAAATCAAATCATGGCAACATGTATTTAAACTGGACCCAGATCGACCTATTTCGGACGATGAATTAAGACAAGTTTGTTGTTCCGGAACAGATGCTATTATGGTAGGCGGGTCGTCTGGAGTCACGTATGATAATACAGCTGATCTTGTAAAGCGCATCGGTCAATATGAGGTACCTTGTGTACTTGAAGTATCTGATTTAGAAATGGTTGTACCTGGATTCGATCTGTATATGATTCCACTGATATTAAATACTAACGATAGTCAGTGGATGATTGGTCAGCATGTAGCAGCGATTGAACAATATAGCCAACTGATCCCCTGGGATAAGCTTGCTCCTGAAGGATATATTGTGTTAAATGCTCATTCTACAGTTGCTCAGCGTACTGAAGCGTTAACAGAGATAGATACCGATCGAGCAACCGCTTATGCTCAAGCAGGCGATCGCTTATTTCAGTTGCCTATTATTTATATTGAATATAGCGGACGTTTTGGAGATATGACATTAACCGCTGAGATTCATCGATCTATACATCAAAGCCAATTATTTTATGGTGGAGGCATTAGAGATATGCATTCTGCTCGTCAAGCCAAGCAAGTATGTGATACCATTGTCGTCGGTAATATAATTTATGAAAATCTGCAAGCCGCATTAGATACTGTACAAGTTATCTCCAGATAACGAGAAGTATCCTAACTTGATCATAGATGATTTTCAACTATCATTGTTTTATTAAGAAAGGAGCATGACTTCCATATGAATACTGTGAATATACAGGAAGCAATCAATCGATTGAACCCTAGACAAAAAGAAGCCGCGCTCGCAACAGATGGACCGCTATTGATTATGGCTGGTGCAGGTAGTGGTAAAACACGCGTACTAACTCACCGGATTGCCCATATTATTGATGCACGCAAATCAGCACCATGGGGTGTACTAGCAATTACGTTTACGAATAAAGCCGCACGTGAAATGCAAGAACGTGTTTCTCGTTTGGTAGGTCCTGCTGGTCGTGAGATTTGGGTATCTACTTTTCACTCGATGTGTGTGCGTATTTTACGTAAAGATATCGAACGTATCGGATTCACATCTAACTTCTCTATCTTAGATTCTTCGGATCAATTATCTGTTATTCGCTCTTGTATGAAAGACTTGAATATTGATACCAAAAAGTTTGAACCTAAAGCAGTGCAATCTATGATGGGCACAGCCAAAAATGAATTAGTCTCTCCCGCTCAATATGAGCAAAAGATTGGTGACTATTTTGAAGGCATTGTAGCCAAAGTCTATACCAAGTATCAACAACGTCTACGTGCGAATAATTCCTTAGACTTTGATGATCTCATTATGAAGACGATTCAATTGTTTAACGAAGTTCCTGAAGTACTAGAATTTTATCAAAAGAAATTCCGCTATATTCATGTCGATGAGTATCAAGATACGAATAAGGCCCAATATATGCTTTGTAAAATGTTAGCAGAAGCTCATCACAATATTTGTGTTGTTGGAGATAGTGATCAGTCGATCTATCGCTGGCGTGGAGCAGATATCAGCAACATTTTGAATTTTGAAGAGGATTATCCAGAAGCCAAAACGATTTTGTTAGAACAGAATTATCGTTCGACTTCTAATATACTAAGTGCAGCAAATGAAGTGATTGGCAACAATACAGGACGTAAACCGAAAAAGCTATGGACAGATAAAGAAGGCGGAGCCAAAATCAAAGTATATCGTGCTGATTCTGAGCATGATGAAGGATACTTTGTCACTTCTGAGATTCACAAAAGTGTGAAAACCGGGCAACCTTATCGCAACCATGCAATTTTGTATCGTACCAATGCGCAGTCACGGGTTATAGAGGAAATTTTGATCAAATCGGATATTCCTTACCAAATCGTGGGCGGTATAAAGTTCTATGATCGTAAAGAGATCAAAGACTTACTCGGCTATTTACGTTTGCTTTCGAATCCAGATGATGATATTAGTTTAACTCGAATTATCAATGTGCCTAAGCGTGGTATTGGTGATACGACAGTAGCCAAATTAGCAGTAGCAGCGGCAGAAAAAGGCGTTTCTATTTTTAAAGTATTAGAAATAGTAGATGATCTAGGTTTTGCAGGTCGTACACGTAATATGTTGGTTGAATTTTACGATATGATTGCTTCACTTCATCAAATGGTAGAGTATTTATCGGTTACCGAATTAACGGAGAAGATTCTAGAGTTATCTGAATACCGTGTAGAGTTACAACGTGAGAATACACTAGAGTCCAAGGCTCGCTTAGAAAATATAGAAGAGTTTTTATCTGTAACGATGGAATTTGAAAAAAATAACGAAGATCGTTCACTGATTTCATTTCTGACTGATCTAGCATTAATCGCAGATATTGATACGGTAGGCGATGAACCTGAAGAAGATGACGATGCTGTTGTATTGATGACGATGCATAGTGCTAAAGGTTTGGAATTCCCAACTGTATTTATTATAGGCATGGAAGAAGGCGTATTCCCGCATAGTCGAGCTTTTCAAGATAATGAAGAGTTGGAAGAAGAACGTCGTCTAGCGTATGTAGGCATTACACGAGCAGAGAAAAATCTATTCTTATCTTGCGCACAGATGCGTACTTTATTTGGACGAACCACTGCGAATCCACCTTCACGCTTTTTGGAAGAAATTCCAGAAGAGTATAAAGAAGATACAGCAGGAGCTCCTAACTATCGTCGTGGTGGAGCATCGCGCGGAGGAAGTAGTTATGGATCAGGTAATCGTAGCTTTGGAGGTAGTACGAACAGCTTTGGTGGTAAACGCGAAAATACGGCTGCTTTTGGTAGTGGATCATCTGCACGTGCGGTACCTTCTACCAATGCACGAGTGACTGTGACGACAGGAGCTACACCTAAGCCTGTTGCTTCTGGTGGAGGTTCAGATAGCTTCCAAGCAGGTGATAAAGTATCTCATGGCAAATGGGGCATTGGCACAATCGTAGCGGTTAAAGGAACAGGCAACGATATGGAGTTACAAATTGCTTTCCCAGCGCCGACAGGACTCAAACGATTGTTAGCAGGCTTTGCTCCTATTACTAAAGTAGAATAAGGGATAAGCT
Organism: Paenibacillus sp. PK4536; assembly: GCF_028594455.2. Taxonomy (NCBI): domain Bacteria; kingdom Bacillati; phylum Bacillota; class Bacilli; order Caryophanales; family Paenibacillaceae; genus Paenibacillus; species Paenibacillus sp. PK4536. The sequence goes on along the minus strand of NZ_CP126313.1, from coordinate 473,129 downwards.
ATAACAAATGATTGGAATCGTGATTAGATTCACTCGATGCGTATTTTCAAAACAGAACCGAATTTCTTACTGTTCGGTTCTGTTTTTTAATTTAAAATAAATATGATCTTATTGAATCCGGGAGGGTATACCACATATGGATCCGATGCATGAAATGGAAGAACTCATTACAGAGCTTAATAAATACAGCTATCACTACTATACGTTGGATGAACCTTTAGTCGATGACAAAGAATACGATGTACTGTATGACCGTTTGATCCAATTAGAAGAAGTGAGTGGAATGGTCTTACCTGACTCACCTACTCAGCGTGTGGGGGGAGAATTGTTAAAAGGATTTTTACCTCATCGTCATCTTTCACCATTATGGAGTCTGGACAAAGCTCAAAATTTAGAAAAATTAGCAAGCTGGCATACACGTGCTCGCAAATTAATTGCAGATTATAATACCAAAAATCCAGACACACCTTTGCCTGAACCATCCTATGCGATCGAACTCAAATTTGATGGTCTTACACTGAATTTAACTTATGAGAACGGTAAATTAGTTCAAGCTGCAACCCGAGGTAATGGAGTAACAGGAGAAGGTATTTTAGAACAAGTCAAAACCATTCGTTCGATTCCTTTATCGATTCCTTTTAAGGAAGGTAAGATCGAAGTGCAAGGCGAAGGCATTATGAACTTATCTGTATTAGCAGCATACAATGATAGTGCTACAGATAAAGACAAATTAAAAAATGCACGTAATGCAGCCGCAGGAGCACTTCGCAATTTAAATCCTAAAGTAACAGCAACTCGTCGGTTAAGTGCCTTTTTCTACAATATAGGTTATATGGACGGCATTCAGTTTGAAAGTCACCAAGAGATGATGCAATTTCTTAAAGACAATCATTTTAAAGTCAATCCGTATATCTTCTACTTTGAGAACTTTGACGATGTGATTGCGCAACTTGAAGATATTCAAGCACAGCGTACAGGATTAGATTACTTAATTGATGGGGCTGTCGTTAAAATTACTGATATGCGTACACGCGAAGTGCTCGGATATACCGACAAATTCCCACGTTGGGCGATTGCGTATAAGTTTGAAGCTGAAGAAACCAGTACGATTCTAGAATCGGTTTCTTGGAATGTAGGTCGTACAGGTAAAATTACACCCCTAGCGCGTGTAGAAGCTGTTGAACTTGCAGGTGTAACCGTACAGAATTGTACGTTAAACAATATTGGAGATATCGAACGTAAAAATTTAAAATATGCTATAGGTACACGTGTCTTTATTCGCCGTTCGAATGAAGTTATCCCAGAGATTCTGGGTAAAGTTACCGAAGAAAACGATGGAGAAGAAATCATTTTTCCAGAGAAATGCCCTGCTTGTGGATTTCCATTAGAACAACGTGGAGCACATCTATTCTGTAACAATACTCTAGAATGTACACCACAGATTATAGCTAAGATTACACATTTCGCTTCTAGAGATGCTATGGATATCGAGACATTTAGTATCATGACCGCTCAACAGTTGCATAGCGAATTAGAAGTGAAAGAACCCGCAGACTTATATGCATTAGAATTTGAAAAATTAGTAGAGTTAGAACGTTTTGGCGAGCGCAAAGCGAAAAATTTATTGCAAGCGATCGAAGACAGTAAAACAAGAGATTTGGCATCATTCCTATATGCTTTAGGTATTCCGAATACAGGCAAATCGACAACTCGGATGCTGGCAGAACATTATCGTGATTTACACAAAGTTATGAATACCACCTTAGAAGAGTTAATTGAATTACCGGATATCGGTAATATCGTTGCGGAAAGTATCGTTGCTTTTTTCGCCGATCCTTTTATGCAGGCAAGTATTCAGAAAATGCTAGACCGAGGCGTACAACCGCAATCTCCTGCTGAGCCAGTAGTCATTAACGTCGATTCTTATTTTGCGGGTAAAACGATAGTTCTTACCGGTACATTACAGACGATGACTCGTGAGGATGCCGCCGCTCGCTTAGAATCTCTAGGAGCCAAGGTGACTGGTAGTGTATCCAAAAAGACAGATATTGTTATCGCAGGTGAAAAAGCAGGTAGTAAACTCACCAAAGCACAAGAGCTTGGTATTGAAGTCATTGAAGACGAAGAAGATTTAAAACGATTGTTGGAATTATAAAAAATAATTGAATCTACATGAAAACAGAAAAATGTATACCATTAAGCTTCTACCATCTATGCCTTATCAACAAAAAAGCAGTGTGTTTCTCTTTAGCTAAGAGTAAACACACTGCTTTTTTATTTATTATCATCAAATTCGACCTAAGCTTTAGGCAACCAGGCATCTTTATCATAACCACGTTGTTCCCAGTATCCTACATGATCTTCAGCAATCAGTTCAATCCGGTTGAGCCATTTTACCGATTTGTAAGCATACATCTGCGGAATAACCAATCGTACTGGCCCACCTAGATCAGCAGGAATAATATTACCATCATGCAATACCGCTACAATAATATCTTTCATCTGCGCTTGATCAAGTGTAAGAGAGTCCGTATAGACATTATCCCCTGAATAAAATTTGACCATGGTCGCAGAAGATTGAACACCTGCTGCTTTTAAAAAGTCACTTAAAGGAATACCTTCCCATGTGTTTTTATACACCGACCATCCAGTGACACAATGAAAGTCGCTCACTTGCACATCACGTTTTAATTTCAAAAATTGTTCCCAGTTCCATGTTTGAGGTTTATCGACCAATCCATCTATTTTGAAATCCCAGTTACTATTATCAAAATTAGGAATAGGTGTCACCGTATACACACGAAACTCACCTTGAGCACCACCACCGATAGGCGGAGCAGATGATTTCAGTGGTGTAGGATCAGGAATCATCTTATTGCCATTACTGGCAGCAACCTGTTCCCATGTACCTCCACTGGTCAAAGAACTTCCCAACCATCTTACAAACGTAGGCCCGATCGATACAGCGAGTCCAACACCTATAGCAGAACGCAAAAAGGTACGTCTTGTGTAAAAAGGAGAAGGAGCCGTTGGTGATGATGCAGCTACTACAGTGCCACTTTTATCCGTAATCGTTTTTTCTACAGTGACTGGTTGTTTGATCGTACGTTTTTTCGGATCTTTTAACCAAGCGGTACGTGTTAGAGAATGATAGATAATATAAGGAAGTCCCACCCAAGTAAGTAGATCATGAACAAATAAAGCCGAGTTAGCTACAGCCGGTCCTACTTGGCGCAATAACCATAATAAGATGCCTGATATAATCCAACCTACCAATAAGACCATAACTACAATAACATTGAATTTTTGCCCGGGTTTATCAGACAGCCTTTTCCAGTGCTTGGCTGCCAGAAATAAGTAATAGACTACAGGGACCAATAAAGCTAATCCTCCTATAATATGAAGCCAACGTACCCAGACTCTAACCTCACCCAGTATTTCTCGCCAAAAACCTCCGACAAGTACCAGACCTGTAACAGCTAGAAGAGCAACAAGCCAAGCATTCCAAGCATGCAACCGAATAAGCTTTTTACCAAATCCTTTTTGAACTGCTGCAATCCAGCGTCCCATGAATCTTCCTCCTTCGAAATGGATCTGCAGCGAATGAATACTATGCAGATCAACACCTTGTATTTATTTTCAGCGATCTCATTACGTCCTATCTGCATATTCGTAATAACAAGCAAAATAGTTCAAAATTCCGACTGGACGACGTCTTGCTCGTGATAGATAACCTGTATGAGAAAGGAAAGAAGAAAAAATGATATGACCGACATATTCAACAACTTTAAATACTAGATATACAAAGTTAAGCTAATATATAAAATTAATTATAAACCTTTCTAGTGGAATAAGGCGAGAAGAGAAGTGACATAAAGCATAAATAGATATCGGTTCGCTAACTTTCTTTTTTGAGCGTATAGAGTCAGTCAATTATTACATTGGCATTCAGTAGCGATTGACTTCGATACTCTCTAGGCGACATCCCTTTAATTTTTTTGAAAATTTTGGAGAACAGTAAAGGATCGATATAGCCTACTGAACGGGCAATATTACCAATCGATAGATCTGTACGGATCAGCATACTGGATGCTGTATCTATTCTGTAACGAATAAGATAATCTTGAATACTGAGCTTGGTTGTTTTTGTAAATAAGGAACATAAGTAACTTCGATTCAATCCGATAAAATGGGCAATATCTTCTACTGTAATCTTTTGAGAAAAATTCATTTCAATAAAATCTTTGACCTGCTCCACATAGATATCAGCGTTACTTCTTGTTTGCGCCATTAGCGTTTTCGGCGCATTTTCCATTAGTAGCGAAAAAATCATATATAACAATCCAGTCAATCGCGTTTCTCGTGCTGCTGGATATTCATTCGATTGAATCATCCACTGTAAATACTGATGTATTCGATCTTTGTGTTCATAATAGATTATTGGAGAAGCAAGAGTCATTCCTGCTTGTTCCAGCAGGGATTCGGCGAGCGTACCATTGAATCCGATCCAACCGTAGGACCATGGTTCTGCTTCGTCTGCTACATAATAGGTAACTACATGGGGACAGATTAGAAAGCCTTGTCCTGAACCAATCGAATGTTGTACTCCATTCACCTCAAAAGTCCCTTTTCCCTCAAATACATAATGAAGCAGATAATGAGTTCTGACTGCCGGTCCAAACTCATGACCAGATATACAATCTTCGATCCCAAATTGGGTGAGATACAATTCGGTGTGTTGTTTGCTTCTTGGTAAATACTCGATCATTAGCGGTTCTCCTTATTTTTATAATATCTATCAAAATAACATATTTTCGAATCATCATGCCATATACGATATAGTCCGTTTCATATAACATTTTTATAGAATAATCATATTCATTGTTGCATACCAGACAATCATTAATCCATATTTTATGAACGATGGTATTACAGGTAGCATGAATATACATAATGGAATGAACAAGAAAGGGTGTTGGTCATGAGTGTAATCGTTCAGGAAGAATTGGGATTGTTTCATCTACAATCGTCCGGTATGAGTTATATGATCCAAATCGTAAATGGATATCCAGTGCATGTATATTGGGGAGCCCCATTGAAGCATCGGTCAGTGATGGAGAACCTGCTTATCCATACGTCTTCGACAACAGGGTTGGATAGACTTCCACAGGAATACCCACAGTATGGAAGTGGAGATTTTCGCAATCCAGCGTATCAGGTCGAATTAGCAGACGGAACTCGTATCACTGAGCTTCAGTACGACAGTTACCGACTGATCCAAGGAAAACCATCACTGAGCGGACTTCCAGCAGTATATACGGAGAATGAATCCGAAGCACAGACATTAGAACTTGTTTTGAAAGATCAGTATTCGGGTCTTACAGTTGTGTTACAGTACACTATTTTTGAACAGCGAAATGTAATCATACGTGCTGCACGCTTCATCAATGAAGGAGAGGAGACACTGCGACTTCGTCGTGCTTTGAGTGCAAGTGTAGATATGTATGGTCAGGATGAACTGGAGATGATTTACTTATCGGGTGCATGGGCAAGGGAAGGCAATATACAGCGAAGATCGCTTCGGCAAGGCGAAATTCGAATCGACAGCAAGCGTGGAATGAGCAGCCATCAGTTTAATCCGTTTGCTGCGCTTGTCACCCCGGAGACGACAGAGAATCATGGTGAAGCTTTTGGTTTCAGTCTGGTGTACAGCGGGGGATTTGAAGCTGTTGCAGAAGTCGATTCGTTTGGCTCCACAAGGTTAGGTATTGGGGTGAATTCGTTTGATTTTGGATGGCAGCTGAATGTCGGAGAAGATTTTCAGACTCCTGAAACAGTGATGGTATATTCCAACCAAGGAATTGGAGAAATGTCGCGGACCTACCATCGTCTGTATCGCAGTCGATTATGCCGTGGAACATACCGTGATCGGGAACGACCAATTCTGGTCAATAACTGGGAAGCGACCTATTTTGATTTCAATGCCGAAAAGCTAGTCTCCATTGCGGAGGAGGGGGCTAGACTCGGGATTGAGTTATTTGTGCTAGATGACGGTTGGTTTGGCAGACGTGACGCTGATAACTCGTCTTTGGGTGATTGGTACGAGGATCGTCGCAAACTACCTGAAGGACTAGCTGATGTAGCGCAGCGTATTCGTGAAACAGGTCTACAATTTGGACTCTGGTTCGAGCCAGAAATGATTTCGCCGGAAAGCGAGCTGTATCGTGAACATCCTGACTGGTGCCTGCATGTTCCGGGAAGAAGACGTAGTGAAGCGAGATGGCAATTGGTACTGGATTATACACGCCCGGAAGTGCGAGATTATATTTATAATTCACTCTCTACGATTTTCTCTACGGTTCCAATCTCTTATGTGAAATGGGACATGAATCGGGCTTTGACAGAGATGGGATCGGCAACATTGCCACCAGAGCGACAAGCTGAGACTGCGCATCGTTATGTACTTGGATTATATGAGCTACTAGAGCGGATTACGGTACAGTTCCCGCACATCTTGTTTGAAAGTTGCGCCAGTGGAGGTGGACGTTTTGATCCCGGAATGCTTTATTATATGCCGCAAACGTGGACTAGCGATAATACTGATGGGGTAGAACGACTCAAGATTCAATATGGCACTAGTCTTGTTTATCCAGTGAGTGCGATCGGTGCACATGTATCAGCTGTACCCAATCATCAGGTCGGACGCAGTACACCCCTTGATTTTCGAGGTAGTGTCGCTATGTCTGGCAATTTCGGGTATGAACTGGATCTCACAGCATTTACTGATGAAGAAAAGAATATCGTTCAGCGGCAGGTTGCCAACTACAAAGAGATTCGCAATCTGGTGCAGCAGGGAGATTTATATCGATTAAAGAGTCCATTTGCAGGGAACCAATCTGCGTGGATGTTCGTCTCGGAAGATAAAATGCAAGCTCTCGTCTATGCTTTTCAGGTTATGGCAATACCTAACGGACCTCAACAAATTCTGCGGTTGGATGGACTGAATCCAGAACTGGAATATGAAGTGAAATCTGATATCAATGAAGAAAGTAGTATATATGGAGGAGACCAATTGATACAGCTCGGTTTGGCTCTTCATTACGAGTCCAAAGACTATCAGAGTCGCTGTTTCACACTTCGAGCCATAGATAGGGTGCTTGAATAAGCAAGAATTGATCCAAAACAGAAAGCCCCTTTTTATAGAAGGGGCTTTTTTTAAATATAAAGCATGCTGGTTACTGGAGGTTAAATCATGTTTTTCGTTCGAATAATGAATGATATGAAAATAAGAAAGAAGTTAGCTATTACGTTTATAACAGCAGCAGGCATCCCTCTACTATTATGTGGTCTTTTTTTGACTGCAAGATTGCGTGAAGTTGTAGTGCAAAGTACTTTGGTGCAGGTATCTAATAATGTGGATCGTGTTCAAAAGCGTACCGCAGAATTAATCAAAGTTCCATTAGATATTTCGAATCGGCTTATGAATGATAATCAGATGAAAAAAACAGCCAGTCAGACGTACAACAGTTATACCGAAGTCATTCAGCAATATCACAATTACACGAATATTCGAGAATATATACAGCTCTATAAAGAGATCTCGGGCATTCGAATATATGCGATCAATCCGGGAGCACTCAACAACTGGGAATTTATGCAGCCGACTCAAAAGTTACTTGATCAGATCTGGTATCAACAAGCAATAGCACAAAAAGGAGTGGTCGGTTGGAATATGATCCAAGATGAACGAACAAATGCTATGGAATTAAGTTTGATTCGCTCATTTCCTTTAGCCGCTTCAGAGCAAAAAGGAGTAATGGTGATTAACGTAAACAAACAACGATTAAGCGCCATTCTGGAACAAGAGTCTTTTCCTACATTTATTGTGGACAGTGAGAATCAACTGGTTGCTTCTAATTCTATAAAAGGGTCGGAACAAGAAGCATCGACTCTGTATAGTAGTAACGATATTTTGAGTCTTGCTGAGGGCAGTTATAATATATCACTCGATGGAAAAGACTCCAAAGTTGTAGTCGCTACCTTACAACCGAATGATAGCTGGAATAGTCTGCGGATGATCTCCGTTTTTTCAATTGCTGAGATTACTCGTGATGCCAATTATGTGATCTTTCTTGGCGCTATAGTGATTGCATCGAGTCTAATTGTTGCCACTTTTCTGACGTATGCTTCTGCTTTATTACTTTCCAGAAGACTACAACGACTCAGCCATCATGTAGACAATGTTCGTTCTGGTTCGTGGAAAACCTTTTTACATATAGATGGCAATGATGAAATTGGAGTGCTGTCTCGCCAGTTCAATGCACTGGTGAAAGACATTGACAGATTATTTCATGAAGTCCAGACAACCAATCGAGAGAAAAGCCTGATAGAACAAAGACAAAATGAAATGAAATTTAAAATGCTAGCGAGTCAGATTAATCCTCACTTTCTATTCAATGCGCTGGAGTCGATTCGGATGGAAGCCCATATTCGCCAGCAGGATGATATTGCCCAAGTCGTATGGTTACTCAGTACGTTGTTGCGTAGTAGTCTTGAGACCAATAGCGATATGATCTTGCTGGAAACAGAACTGAAGTATGTTCAAGGTTATTTGGATATTCAAAAGTTCAGATATGAAGATCGTTTGCAGTATCAGCTAACGATAGAACCCGAAATCCAAAAGATCCGTGTGCCGCCCTTAATTATTCAGCCATTAGTGGAAAATGCGATTATTCATGGTTTGGATCATCGTGCAGAAGGTGGACAGATTAGAGTAGAGGTCACGCAGATCATAGGAGGAGCTCAAATTCAGGTGAGCGATAATGGTACCGGCTTTTCAGCCGAGCGACTGGAAAGTGTACAACAAGAGCTTGCTTCTCCTGCCAATGATTCAAAAGAACAGCGGATTGGTCTTCGTAATGTAAATGATCGGCTTGTGTTGTTGTATGGTCAAGCAAGCATTTTGCATATTAAGAGTAGCTACGGAAGCGGAACGACTATCACATTTATTGTACCGGGAGGCGATGATATTGATTAAAGTTCTTATTGTAGATGATGAACCGAAGTTGCGACAGGGGCTTCAAACATTAATTCCATGGAAGAAATTAGGCTTTGAAGTGATTGCAGTGGCGGCCAATGGAGAAGAAGCACTTAGGATCATTGCTGAAAAGCAGCCGGATATTGCACTTGTTGATATTCGAATGCCACTTATGGATGGGCTACAGTTACTTCAAGCTGTATCTTCAGAGGGATATCGTCTACACGTTATCATCTTGAGTGGCTATGCCGATTTTGAGTATGCAAAACAGGCGATCAAATACGGTGTTGATGGTTATCTTCTCAAGCCAGTGGATATTCAGGAGATGACCTATACGATGGAACGCATTCGTGAACAGATAGAGCAGGAACAAATAACAAAGACAGATCAGACTTGGCTGCTTCAGCGTTTGCTTGTTCCGCAACATACAGAAGATTCTATAGTTTTGCGAAATATAGCAGAGGATGCAGGAGTATTTTGGGAGAGTTACGAGATTGTTATTGTACGTCCACAAAATGCCAATGTGGATCTTTCGGATAAATTACATACATTCCTAAATAAGTTAAAGCCATCTCTAGAATATGACGGTAACGGAGTAGTCACTGTCTTTTCATCCTATATCGTTATATTACTCAATCAACCGCTACGTGGTACAAAGTCTCGCCAGAAATATTATCAATGGCTTAAACAGACACTCGGGAGCAGTGAATTTATTGCTGCTACAGGTGGAGCTGTATCAACACCCGAGAAGATACATATGTCTTTTGCAGAAGCTGAATCTGCTTTAAAACAGGCATTTTTTCATGAAAAAGAAGAATCAGTAAGAGTGAGCTCTGCAAATTGTCTGGTACCGAATGCTATGGATACAAGGAATAGCCTTCCAGATGAAATGATGGGAGAGTTTACTCTGCGCTTATATTACAGTTTGGACACAGGCAATCATAAGATGATCCGACCGCTATTGGAGCAAGCTCTTTCTTTTTTTCTTGCTCAAAAGTATGACGAAACCCATATTAAAGAATCTTTTTTCTATCTATGCCATGCAGTGCTACACAAATTGAACATACATTCCTATACACACTGGAAAGATACAGAGAAGATTTCACATTTTTTAAAAGGAATTTTTGCATATGAGTATCTGACTGATCTTTTAGCAGAAATCCACTCTTTTCTGACGATGCTTGCCAAAGATACGGCACCAGAAGGTAAAGAAAAAGAATTAAAAATGATGATTAGCATTATTCATAATCATTATAGTGACCCTTTGAAGTTGGAGACACTGGCAGGAACACTGAATTACAGTACAGCTCATTTGGGTCAGATCTTCAAGAATAAAACAGGGGAATACTTTAATACTTATCTAGACAAAATCCGTATTCAAAAAGCCAAGGAATTATTAAATCAAGGAATGAGAGTCTATGAAGTCTCGGAAAAGGTCGGCTATACAAGTGTTAATTATTTTTATAGCAAATTCAAAAAGTATGAAGGATGCTCACCTTCGGATTTTAAAATCCATAATTTGTAGATGATTTTCACCGAAATTCGTTGTATGTCGGCTTGATGTTCTCTGATTTAAGATAAAAGTCAGAGAGGAGGGGGAATATGAGCAAACGGATATTAGAAAAGGAAAGCGTATACAAAAAAGTAAGCCCAATCAGAAAAGGTAAATGGAAAGAATGGCATAATCAAAGATATTTGTACTACATGTCTATTCCATTTGTACTTTGGGTGTTTGTGTTTCAGTATTTTCCTTTGTGGGGTTGGACGATGGCTTTTCAAAAGTATAGACCAGGGTTAGGTTTTTTTGAACAGAAGTGGGTGGGTTTGGAACACTTTCGCACTTTGTTTCAAGATGACCACTTCTATCAGGTTCTTCGTAACACACTGGCAATGAGTTTTATGGGGCTGGTGGCAGGGTTTGTAGTGCCAGTCATTTTTGCCTTAATACTTAATGAAGTTCGAATTGGGGTCATGAAGCGATTTGTACAGACCGTATCTTATCTGCCTCACTTTGTATCATGGGTAGTTGCAGCAGGGATTGTTACCAAAATGCTGTCCACAGATGGTGGTGTTGTAAACAGTATATTGCTAGGTCTCAATCTGGTCGATCAGCCGATTCCGTTTATGTCTCAAGGACATTGGTTTTGGTATATCGTCACCAGTGCAGATATTTGGAAAGAAACGGGCTGGAACGCCATCATTTATCTGGCTGCTATTTCAAGCATTGGTCCCGAACTATATGAAGCTGCACGAGTAGATGGTGCCAGCCGTCTAAAACAAATGTGGCATATTACACTACCGGGCATCCGACCGACCATTATTGTGCTTCTCATTATGTCTATTGGTCACCTGCTAGGTAATGGCTTTGAAAAGCAATTTCTGCTAGGTAATCACATGGTCATTGATTATTCTGAAGTTCTTGATTTGTATGCGCTTAATTATGGATTGTCCATGGGTCGCTACTCATTCGGTACGGCGATCAATATTTTTAACTCGGTGATTAGTCTGTTCTTGTTGTTTGCAGCGAATGGCATTTTTAAACGTGTTACTAAAGAAAGCATTATGTAAGGAGGAAGAAATGGGAACTGCCAACAGTACGACATCGGCTAGCCGTTCTAAAAATAAACTACATACCAAATCGATACAGGATCGCATTTTGGAAGTGATCGTTTATGTATCCATGATTCTGGTAACTGTGCTAACACTATATCCATTTCTTAATGTACTGGCCATTTCTCTGAATGATTCGGTTGATACCGTCAGAGGGGGGATCACAATCTGGCCAAGAGAATTTACATTGAAAAATTACGATTTGATTTTTACGTACAAAGGTTTGATTACTGGATTTCAAAACTCTGTGTTGCGAACAGTTATCGGAACCGTATTAGGGTTGTTAAGTGGATCGATGCTGGCGTTTGTACTTGCACGTAACGATTTTGGAGGAAGAAGATGGATCTCCATGTTTTTAGCAATCACTATGTATGTATCAGGTGGAATGATCCCCGGATTTATTCTGATGAAGGATCTGCATTTGATTAATACGTTTGCGGTATATGTTTTACCGGGTCTAGTTAGTGCATTTAATATTTTTGTTATTCGTTCTTTTATAGATGGTTTGCCTTACGCTCTACAGGAATCTGCCAAACTGGATGGAGCCAATGACTTTGTCATCTACTGGCGTGTTATTCTTCCACTTTGCAAACCAGCACTGGCGACTGTAGCGCTCTTTTTGGCAGTAGGACAATGGAATTCCTGGTTTGATACGTATTTGTTTAACGGGTCTAATGAAACGTTGACTACTCTACAATATGAATTAATGAAAATTTTACAGAGTACGACAACCAGTGCAACCAATTCTCAGGATGCTTCCAATATGGCTGAACGGATGGCACAGGTATCACCCGAGTCTGTCAAAATGGCAATTACTATCATCGTAACGATACCTATTCTGATTGTTTATCCTTTCTTGCAGAAATATTTTGTAAAAGGAATGACGCTTGGAGCTGTTAAAAGTTAAACCGTTTATATCTGACTGCTATAGTCTCAGATCTATGATTTATCATAATGAAGGAGGAAGCTTCATGAAGTCAGGCAACAAAAAAATAGTAGCTTCTGTATTATCGCTGGTCATGATCACAGCGCTGGTAGGATGTAGCAATCCTTTCGCTACAGATTCGTCTGGAGATCATCTACCTGATAGCGGAGATGGAAAGCAACCAATCACCTTCACTTATTTTTCTGAAGATTCCAGTACCAATTGGAATAATATGAACGATGAAGTCGGCAAAGTAATCAAGGCGAAAACCGGTGTTACCTTAAGCGCAGAATTTGCTGTAGGCGATCCAGTTCAAAAGCTCTCATTAATCGCAGCAACTGGTAATTATCCAGATTTGATTGCAGCGAAAGCAGATGTGGGCAAACTGGTCGATGCAGGAGCTATTCTTGATCTTACTGATCTGATCAATGAACATGCACCCAATATCAAAAAAATGCTGGGAGACAAAATCGTTCGCACCAAATACAGTCTGGATGATCAAGCAATCTATGCTGTTCCTACCTGGTCAGCTGTAGATGAGAAAAAAATCAGAGCAGACGCAGGATTTGAACTACAGCATCGTGTTGTTAAGGAAGCAGGGTATCCTGAAATCCGTACAGTACAGGATTATGAAAAAGTGATCCAGTCTTATTTATCCAAACATCCATTAGATGAGAACGGTAATAAGAATATCGGGATGTCACTGAATGCGGATGATTGGCATATGTATCAGGTAACCAATCTTGGATTCCAGACAACTGGAGGCCCTGATGACGGAGAATATTATATCGATCAGAAAACACATCAAGCGACCTATCATTTTCGTCGTCCGGAAGAAAAGGAATTTTTTCGCTGGTTGAACCATATGAATGCGATCGGGTTATTAGATCCAGAAAGTTTTGTTCAAAAAACCGATCAATTCAAAGCTAAAGTGGCTTCAGGAAGAATTCTAGGTCTTGCTGATCCGGAATGGGATTATGGAGATGGCCAAAATGCGCTTAGAGCAGCAAGTAAGTTTGATCAAACATATGGTCATTATCCTGTTACTATGAGCAAGGAGTATAAAGATACCAGTTTCTGGCTAGCTGGATTTGATGGTGGCTATGGTATTTCGATCTCCAGTACATGCAAAGACCCAGTACGTGCAATCAAGTTTCTTGACTTTTTAGCTTCAGAAGAAGGTCAGGTTCTAAATAACTGGGGAATTGAAGGCAAGCATTATACTGTCAAAAACGGCAAACGCTCATTTATACCAGAAGTGCAGGAGAGAGCGAATAATGATAGTGCCGCATTTCAGAAAGAAGCGGGTCTTGGTCTGTACTGGAATATGATGGTTCATTATGGAGATGGCATTAAAGATTCGACAGGCAATTACTTTACTCGTAATTATCCAGAATTACTAAGTCTCAATTACAGTAATGCTGAGAAAGAGACACTCAAAGCATACAAAGCTAAACACTGGAAAGATCTTTTTCCAACCGAAGAAGACTTCCAGCCACGAGCTTATGGAGCAGCTTACACCATATCTCTTCCTAATGATGATCCATCTATGATTTTGGGAGCGAAGATGAAAGATATTACATGGAAGTATATCCCGGAAGCTGTGATGTCCAAACCGGAAGATTTTGACCGAATTTGGGATGCCTACATGGCGGAATTAGAAAAAGACGGCGTTCAGGAAATGGAAAAAATATATACACAGCATATTCAGGATCGTATTAAGTTATGGTCAGCACAATGATTAGCATAATAGAGTAAGTGATTTTTCTCAAAAAGATGTATAGCTAGATATAAGTTAAATGGACGGCTTGTTCAATATTCGATTATACAAGCCGTCCATTTTCATCACTTTACTGTAAACGATTACAAAATGATTCTTTCTACTACATCCAAATCAAAAATGAGAGTGAGGAAGATTAAGTGAAAAAAACAGGCATTGTCTTGATGGTTATTATCATGTTTGTTTCTCTAATTCCATTATCATCAGCAAAGGGAAAAGCAGAAATCTATGAAGCAGAGAATGGATTATTGCAGGGAGTCGATGAAGCTTCTACCGTAACGGGTTATTCAGGAGATGGATATGTAACAGG
>NZ_CP126313.1:388467-453467 GCF_028594455.2 Paenibacillus sp. PK4536 | reverse complement strand
ACAGCCCAGACCATCAGCTAAGGTCCCCAAGTGTGTGTTAAGTGGGAAAGGATGTGAAGTTGCACAGACAACCAGGATGTTGGCTTAGAAGCAGCCACCATTGAAAGAGTGCGTAATAGCTCACTGGTCGAGTGACTTTGCGCCGAAAATGTAACGGGGCTAAACACACCACCGAAGCTATGGCTTGATACTTTGTATCAGGGGTAGGGGAGCGTTGAATGAAGATTGAAGGTGTACCGCAAGGAGCGCTGGACCTCATTCAAGTGAGAATGCCGGTATGAGTAACGAAAAGATCAGTGAGAATCTGATCCGCCGAAAACCCAAGGATTCCTGAGGAAGGCTCGTCCTCTCAGGGTAAGTCGGGACCTAAGGCGAGGCCGAAAGGCGTAGTCGACGGACAACAGGTTGAAATTCCTGTACCACCGAAAGCCGTTATGAGCAATGGGATGACGCAGGAGGATAGTGACGCGGACTGATGGATGTCCGTTCAAGCAGTGAGGCTGGTATGTAGGCAAATCCGCATATCACAAGGCCAGGCTGTGATGAGGAGCGAAAATTGTAGTAGCGAAGGTCATGATTTCACACTGCCAAGAAAAGTCTCTAGCCAGGAAGCAGGTGCCCGTACCGTAAACCGACACAGGTGGGTGAGAAGAGAATTCTAAGGCGCGCGGAAGAACTCTCGTTAAGGAACTCGGCAAAATGACCCCGTAACTTCGGGAGAAGGGGTGCCCCGGTAGTGTGAATAGCACGAGGGGGCCGCAGTGAAAAGGCCCAAGCGACTGTTTAGCAAAAACACAGGTCTGTGCGAAGCCGCAAGGCGAAGTATACGGGCTGACGCCTGCCCGGTGCTGGAAGGTTAAGGGGAGTGGTTAGCGCAAGCGAAGCTATGAACCGAAGCCCCAGTAAACGGCGGCCGTAACTATAACGGTCCTAAGGTAGCGAAATTCCTTGTCAGGTAAATTCTGACCCGCACGAATGGCGTAACGATTTGGGCGCTGTCTCAACGAGAGATCCGGTGAAATTTTAATACCTGTGAAGATGCAGGTTACCCGCGACAAGACGGAAAGACCCCATGGAGCTTTACTGCAACTTGATATTGAACTGGGGTGCGATTTGTACAGGATAGGTGGGAGCCGTAGAAACCGGAGCGCAAGCTTCGGTTGAGGCGCCGTTGGGATACCACCCTGATCGCATTTGAGTTCTAACCTCGTACCGTGATCCGGTACAGGGACCGTGTCAGGTGGGCAGTTTGACTGGGGCGGTCGCCTCCTAAAGTGTAACGGAGGCGCCCTAAGGTTCCCTCAGAATGGTTGGAAATCATTCGAAGAGTGTAAAGGCATAAGGGAGCTTGACTGCGAGACAGACACGTCGAGCAGGGACGAAAGTCGGGCTTAGTGATCCGGTGGTACCGCATGGAAGGGCCATCGCTCAACGGATAAAAGCTACCCTGGGGATAACAGGCTTATCTCCCCCAAGAGTCCACATCGACGGGGAGGTTTGGCACCTCGATGTCGGCTCATCGCATCCTGGGGCTGAAGTAGGTCCCAAGGGTTGGGCTGTTCGCCCATTAAAGCGGTACGCGAGCTGGGTTCAGAACGTCGTGAGACAGTTCGGTCCCTATCTGTCGTGGGCGTAGGAAATTTGAGAGGAGCTGTCCTTAGTACGAGAGGACCGGGATGGACGCACCGCTGGTGTACCAGTTGTTCCGCCAGGAGCATCGCTGGGTAGCTACGTGCGGAAGGGATAAGCGCTGAAAGCATCTAAGCGTGAAGCCCCCCTCAAGATGAGATTTCCCAGTATGTAAGACCCCTTGTAGACGACGAGGTTGATAGGTTGGGGGTGGAAGTGCCGCAAGGCATGGAGCTGACCAATACTAATCGGTCGAGGGCTTATCCAAAATCTACAAACGCGATGTTTCAGTTTTCGGATTCAGTTTTCAGGGAGCAACACAGCCTGACTGTTTGGTAATGATGGCGGAGGGGTTCCACACGTACCCATCCCGAACACGACCGTTAAGCCCTCCAGCGCCGATGGTACTTGGACCGCAGGGTCCTGGGAGAGTAGGACGTTGCCAAGCAACGAGCAAGACCCAAAGAGTGATTCCTCTAATGAGGAGTCACTCTTTTTTTGATTTGTTTTTGTTAATTGGTTTACTTTGTTTAGATATAGTACAAAATATATGGAATATCTATATAATCTCTATAGAAAAAATTGATTTACGAACTGACTTAACAGATGCTAGAAATGAAAAATAATACTTTTGAAAGTATAAAGTAACTTACATGATGCTATTAAATATATATTGAGCTAGATCAATAGAGTGTATTACTTGAACATACTTATACTAGCTTAAAAAAAAGGACATCTTTTAAATCAAAGATGTCCTTTTTTTCATATACAATTTAAAGAAAATTAGGATTTGCTAATTTTGCTTTATTATTGAGATAAGGACGGAGCGCTAATGGAATATAGATGCTTCCGTCTTCATACTGATGATTTTCCAATAAAGGGATTAGTATACGTGGTGAAGCGACGGCTGTGTTATTCAGCGTATGACAATATTGAATATTACCTTCACTATCTTTGTAACGTATATTGGCTCGTCTAGCTTGAAAATCATGAATATTAGAAGAAGAATGGGTTTCTCCATAACTTTGTCTGCTCGGCATCCATGTTTCAATATCATATTGTTTGTAGGTTTTTTGAGACATGTCTCCTGTACATACGGCTACCACTTGATAAGGAAGTTCTAATAATTGAAGTAACTCTTCAGCATTAGCTGTAATCTCTTGGTGAATGTGTTCAGATATTTCAGCATTTGCTTCGCAAAAAATGACTTGTTCTACTTTGGCGAACTGATGGACTCTATATAGTCCCCGCACGTCTTTACCTGTTGATCCTACTTCGCTACGGAAATTTTGAGAAACAGCGGCTAATCGAATAGCATCTTGAGAAAGGTCAATGATCTCATTTTGATAATAAGAGACGAGAGCTACTTCAGAGGTTCCTGTTAACCATTTATCTTCGTTTTCTATTTTAAAAGTCTGATCTATTCCTAAAGGAAAGAAAGCTGTATTGCTTAGAGCCGAACTTCTTACTAATGTAGGAACCTCCATAGGAAGATAACCTTTGCCCAGTAATAGATCCAAAGCAAGTTGTTGTACTGCCCGGTGTAGCAAAGCACCTATACCTGTTAAATAATAATTACGACTCCCCGCTACTCTTACTCCTCTAGAAGTATCGATCATCTGATGGATCTCACCTAATTCTATATGATCTTTAAAAGCGAATGGGAACTCTGGTGGTGTACTCCATGTACGAATGACTACATTATCTTTATCCGATTGTCCTTGAGGCGTGTCTGGAGAAACATAATTAGGAACAAGTTCCATCAGTTGAGTATATTCCTGTTGAACAACTTTACTTTCTTGTTCCAATTGTTGAAGTTCTTGATTGATTTGTTTGACTTGATCTTTAAGGGCTTGGATCGCTTCTGTGGGTAATAACGACTGTTGTTGCATATGACCACTAATAGTATGTGTTAACTGATTTCGTTGCTGACGCAATTGTTCGATCTGCTGTAAATATTGATTTTTGAGCTGGTTTTTTTCAAGAAGAGTTGTGATCGATACGTCTATTTTTTTCTGATCAGCCACCTCTTGTAGTTCTGTAAAATGATTTTTAATATACTGGATGTCTAACATAAATCACCGCTCCTTTTTCAAATTGAAAGGTAAAATGCACAAAAAAGCTCCTCATCACTTGGGACGAGGAGCTTTTTGCTCGCGGTGCCACCCAACTTGATCAAATACTTTATAGTATCTGATCCTCTTAGGTTTCGCGATAACGGGCGAAAACCGTTTAACTTAGGAAGCAACAAGTAGAAATCTATCATTTCTTTGCTGCTTCTTGCCGAGAACGCCTCCAGGTTGGATTCCTTTCGATGGCCGTTTCATAGTATTGAATTTGTTGTATTGTAGCGTACTTTTAAAAAAAGTGTCAAGGGATACTTGCAACTAATTTTTATTTCTGATAGGTTGTATACAACTAAATTCTTAAAAATATGATTTTCTATATTATATTTTGTGTAAACCCCTTGGCAAATTCTGAAAATATGTTATAATTAATTAAAGTCAAAGAAAGTCAAAGTCAGCGACTATTCAAAGTGATAACTGATCTAGTTATTGCGAGATATGAATATATCTGATGGTTTGATGTTAAATAGGATTTATGAACTTTTGATTATAATGATCAGATTATTCATGAATCTATTGCTGTATCATCAAACTGTATATCTTCTTTGGTTTCTTACGATTAGGTTTATGGTTAAGTGATATCTATCTGCTATTTTGAACTTATGATAAATGGGTCAAAGTTAGAATAAGTAAATGTTTTAAACATGATGGAGGAATATACAATGCGTAATATCTCCGACATTATCGAACAATATCTAAAACGAATGCTGCAAGATAGTGGAGAGGGAGCAGTCGAGATACAGCGTAATGATTTAGCTGATCAATTCTCTTGTGTACCTTCGCAGATCAATTATGTAATTAGTACACGTTTTACATTGGAAAAAGGATATCTGGTTGAAAGCAAGCGCGGTGGCGGTGGTTATATTCGTATCCGGCGTCTTGAATTGCCTGCTCAAGCTATTCTTCATACTCATATTCATGAGAGTATTGGACAGCATATGAGCCAGACAGCTGCTGAAGGTTTGGTATATCAGTTACTTGAAGCTAGAGTCATTTCCAATCGTGAAGCAGAACTGATGCGTGCAGCAGTATGTAGAGATGTTATTTCGATCAAGCTTCCCTACAGGGATGAGATCCGTGCAAGAATGATGAAGGCGATGTTAATTGCACTGCTTCGTCCCTAATCATTCGGGAGAAAGGGGCAATACGTGATGATTTGTCAAGAATGTCAGGTAAGACCGGCAACTCTTCATTTTACTAAAATTGTTAACGGTGAAAAAAATGAGTTTCATATTTGTGAGACTTGTGCTCGTGAAAAAGGCGAATTGATTCCGGGAACTTCCGGAGGCTTTTCGATTCATAGTCTACTATCTGGTCTAATGGATTTTGATTCTAGTAGTAAAGGGCAACTTGCCGGGCAATGTAGTGAAGATGTTCATTGTGAAGAATGTGGTATGACATATACTCAATTTCGTAAATTAGGACGATTTGGGTGTAGTTCATGTTATAAAACGTTTGATAATCAATTAGATCCTCTTTTTAAAAGAGTACATGGCAGCACTTCTCATGCTGGCAAGCTTCCTAAACGAAGTGGAGTCAAAGTTAAAATCAAGCGTCAAATGAGTGACTTAAAGCAAGAATTAAAAGAACGTATTGCTGAAGAGGAATTTGAAGAAGCCGCACATTTGAGAGATGAAATACGCGAGCTAGAAAAACAAATTTCACAGGAGTCATAAGGAGGAATAACTTATGCCGAATCTCCGTTTTACAGAAAAACCTTTGAGCGATTGGATGCAAAAGGGCGGAGAATATTCGGATGTTGTGATCAGTAGTCGGGTGCGTATAGCCCGTAATCTGATACATCACCCTTTCCCGATTCTGGCAAATATGGAGCAGGCGCAAGATGTACGGAACCAGTTAACAGAAGTGTTGAGTAATCAAGCACTTCAAGATTTGGGACCGTTCGAGCCATTGCTTTTAGATGAATTAGAAGATGTAGATCGCCAAGTGTTAATGGAGAAACATTTGATCAGTCCCAATTTACTGAATGATTCCAAAAGTGGAGCTGTTCTGCTAACTGATGATGAATCTGTTAGTATCATGGTAAATGAAGAAGATCATTTGCGTATCCAGTGTTTATATCCTGGATTTCAATTGCAAGAAGCATGGGAACGTGCGACTCAAATTGATGATGCTTTTGAAGAAGTAGTGGACTTTGCTTTCGATGATCGTAGAGGTTATCTGACAAGTTGTCCAACTAATGTAGGTACAGGGCTTAGAGTGTCTGTAATGCTCCATCTACCTGCACTGGCTATTATGAATCAGGTAGGGCGTGTGTTATCTGCTGTATCTCAAGTAGGGCTTGCTGTACGAGGTCTATACGGAGAAGGTAGCGAAGCGATCGGAAATATTTTTCAAATTTCCAACCAGATTACATTGGGCTTAGCTGAAGAAGAAATCATTGATAACTTGCACAGCGTTGTTTTACAACTGATAGAGTATGAACAACATGCTCGCAGTCGTTTGCTAAGCGAATCCAAATTGCGTGTAACTGATCGAATTATGCGTTCGTATGGAATACTTTCTTATTCAACGATGATGGATTCCAAAGAAGCTTTTCAACGCATTTCCGATGTACGCTTGGGTGTAGACCTTGGTCTTATAGATAAAGCTTCTGTTACACAAATGAACGAATTAACGATAATGACACAACCGGGTTTTCTTCAGAAAACATTCGGTGTTAAAATGGGGTCAGGAGAAAGCGATATGTACCGAGCGCAACTGATCCGTAATACATTAAGTAATGTAAACGTACAAGACTAAACCGTGGAGGTGCTTTAGATATGATGTTTGGTAGATTTACGGAACGTGCGCAAAAGGTTCTTGCGTTGGCACAAGAAGAGGCAGTTCGTTTGGGTCACAATAATATTGGTACAGAGCATATTTTGCTTGGTTTGATTCGTGAAGGTGAAGGCATTGCAGCCAAAGCACTTATCGGTCTAGGTCTTGGACTTGAAAAAATTCAAGATGAAGTAGAATCATTGATCGGTAGAGGGCAAGAACAACCTACTAATATCGCTTATACACCACGTGCGAAAAAAGTTATTGAACTTTCTATGGATGAAGCTCGTAAATTGGGTCATACCTATGTAGGTACAGAGCACATTTTATTGGGATTGATTCGTGAAGGTGAAGGTGTAGCCGCTCGTGTTCTTAATAATCTAGGTATTAGCTTAAACAAAGCTCGTCAACAAGTATTGCAATTGCTTGGTAGCAATGAAGCGGTATCTAGTCATCATGGTACACCAGCTAACGTGAGTACACCTACTCTAGATAGCTTGGCACGTGATTTGACAGCTATCGCTAAAGATAGCAACTTGGATCCTGTAATTGGACGTAGCAAAGAGATTGAGCGTGTCATTCAAGTGCTTAGTCGTCGTACCAAAAACAATCCAGTGTTGATCGGTGAACCAGGGGTTGGTAAAACAGCAATCGCTGAAGGATTAGCACAAAAAATTATCAATAATGAAATTCCAGAAACATTGCGCGACAAACGTGTAATGACTCTAGATATGGGTTCTGTAGTTGCTGGAACTAAATATCGCGGTGAATTTGAAGATCGTTTGAAAAAAATCATGGATGAAATTCGTCAAGCAGGTAACATCGTACTGTTTATTGATGAGTTGCATACGTTGATTGGTGCTGGTGGAGCTGAAGGTGCTATTGATGCTTCTAATATTTTGAAACCAGCATTGGCTCGTGGTGAACTACAATGTATCGGTGCGACAACACTTGATGAGTACCGTAAATATATCGAAAAAGATGCAGCCTTAGAACGTCGTTTCCAACCTATTACTGTAGATCAACCTTCACCTGATGAAGCGGTTCAGATCTTAATGGGATTGCGCGATCGTTATGAAGCTCATCACCGTGTAAAAATTACAGATGAAGCGATTGTACAAGCTGTTAAATTGTCTGATCGTTATATCACAGATCGTTTCTTACCAGATAAAGCGATTGATTTGATCGATGAAGCAGGATCTAAAGTAAGATTAAACTCTTATACAATCCCGCCAAATCTTAAACAATTGGAAAGTCGCTTAGAAGATATCCGTAAAGAGAAAGATGCTGCTGTACAAAGCCAAGAGTTTGAAAAAGCAGCTGCTTTACGTGATACAGAACAAAAAATTCGTGAAGAATTAGATACAACGAAAAATCAGTGGAAAGAAAAACAAGGTCGTACGGATTCTGAAGTAACTCCAGAAGATATTGCTGATATCGTAGCAAGCTGGACAGGTATTCCGGTAACGAAATTGAAAGAAGAAGAAACAGATCGTCTATTGAACATGGAAGAACTGTTGCACCAACGTGTTATCGGTCAAGATGAAGCTGTTGTAGCTGTTAGCCGTGCGATTCGTCGTGCTCGTGCTGGATTGAAAGATCCTAAACGTCCAATGGGTTCCTTTATTTTCTTAGGACCTACAGGGGTTGGTAAAACAGAATTGGCTCGTGCTTTGGCAGAATCTATGTTTGGTGATGAAAATGCGATTATTCGTATCGATATGTCTGAATACATGGAGAAACATTCTACTTCACGTTTAGTAGGGGCTCCTCCAGGATATGTAGGCTATGAAGAAGGCGGCCAATTGACAGAGAAAGTACGTCGCAAACCGTATTCTGTAGTGCTATTGGATGAGATTGAAAAAGCTCACCCAGAAGTATTTAATATCTTGTTACAAGTATTAGAAGATGGACGTCTTACCGATTCTAAAGGACGTGTTGTCGATTTCCGTAATACGTTGATTATTTTGACTTCCAACGTCGGTGCAGATGCAATTCGTCGTAATTCTACGCTTGGATTTACAGCTGCTGTAGATTCTGGGGCAGATTACAAAAACATGAAGGGTAAAGTAACCGATGAACTGAAACGTAGTTTCCGTCCTGAGTTCTTGAACCGGATTGATGATACAATTGTATTCCACTCCTTGGAACAAAAACATATTGCTGAAATCGTAACGTTAATGTCTGAAGAATTGCGTAAACGTCTACGTGAATATGCAGTAGACTTTACTTTGACAGATACAGCTAAAGCATTCTTGGCAAAAGAAGGATTCGATCCTGCTTATGGTGCACGTCCATTACGTCGTGCAATCCAAAAACATATCGAAGACAAATTGTCTGAAGAATTGTTAACAGGTGGTATTGTCAAAGGAGATACGTTGATCATCGATGAAAAAGACGGTGCTTTGACTGTAGAGAAAGTAGCTAAAACAGAAGCACCTGTAGAAAACATTTCGATTGATGAATCTACATCGGATGAAGCTAAATCTTCGAACTAAGTGTAACTTATTTATCATCATTTACGTCTAACTAAAGGTTGGTCCTTGAGAGCAGAAATTGCTCCGGGATCAACCTTTTTGATGTTATAATAGAGAAGATGTATCGCAAAGATGTAAAGTTTACAATATTGTTTTACGATAAAACGTATAGAATGTTAAGCTTATAATAAGTTGACATCAATATAGAGGGAGTTATCCATGGCTAAAGTCAAAACCAAGTTTTTTTGTACAGAATGTGGATACGAATCTCCAAAATGGTATGGTAAATGTCCGGGATGTCAGTCTTGGAATAGTATGGTTGAAGAAAAAGAAAGCAATGTAAAAACACAAGGGATGAATTCTTCTTTATTTCAGACACAGACGAAGCAAAAACCGCAAGCCATTACAGAAATTGAAAGCGGCAAAGAACCTCGCATCCAGACAGGGATTGGAGAACTAAACCGTGTATTAGGTGGTGGTGTTGTTCCAGGTTCGCTAGTCTTAGTCGGTGGAGATCCGGGTATCGGTAAGTCTACATTGTTATTACAAACTTCCTATGCGCTAACACAAGCTGGATTACGTGTTCTTTATATATCAGGAGAAGAGTCGGTAAGACAGACCAAGTTACGTGCAGAACGTCTTGGAGCTTTATCAGATCAATTATTTGTACTTTGTGAAAGTAATATGGATCTGATCGAAGAAGCGATTGATCAATTAGATCCTCATTTTCTAGTGATCGATTCTATACAGACGGTATATCAACCTGAAGTTACTAGTGCACCAGGTAGTGTATCTCAAGTACGTGAGTGTACATCACGATTTATGAGAGTAGCCAAAATTCGTGGAGTGGCTACAGTGCTTGTAGGGCATGTTACCAAAGAAGGTGCAATTGCAGGCCCAAGGATGCTTGAACATATGGTAGACTGTGTACTTTATTTTGAAGGGGAACGTCATCATACGTACAGAATATTAAGAGCTGTTAAAAATCGCTTTGGTTCTACCAATGAAATGGGTATTTTTGAAATGCATGAAGATGGATTGATCGAAGTCTCCAATCCGTCTGAATTATTTATATCAGAACGTTCGATAGGTGTAGCCGGCTCTACAGTGGTTGCTAGTATGGAAGGCACACGCCCTATGCTTGTTGAACTGCAAGCGCTTGTTGCTGCAACTCATTTTCCTTCTCCACGTCGTATGGGAACAGGTGTTGATCATAACCGATTGAGTCTGATTATTGCCGTATTGGAAAAGCGGATGGGGATGTTTCTACAAAATCAGGATGCTTATCTGAATGTAGCAGGCGGAGTGAAATTAGATGAACCTGCTGTAGATCTAGCGATTGCAGTCAGTCTAGCTTCTAGCTTCAAAGACGTTCCGACCAAACCAGATGATGTGATATTTGGAGAAATTGGATTGACTGGCGAAGTGCGTGGTGTATCTCGGGCAGAACAACGGGTTAAAGAAGCTGCCAAGTTAGGATTTAAACGAGTGATTTTACCCGAAAAAAGTCTGAAAGGATGGAAGCATCCTAAAGGTATACAATTAATCGGTATTAATACAGTAGCAGAAGCATTAAAGGCTGCGTTAGATTAGGGGGACATAATGATGAAAGAACTCAGTCAGCTTGAGAAGATGAATAATTTGTTGAAAATGGTTGCGCCTGGTACAGCTTTTCGCGATGGATTAGAGAATGTATTGCGTGCCAAAACAGGAGCATTGATTGTGGTTGGTTACAGCCCGCAAGTTAGAGAAGTTGTCGATGGAGGATTCTCAATTGACTGTGATTTTTCACCAAACTATCTGTACGAACTGGGCAAAATGGATGGAGCGATCATTTTAAGTGATGATCTCAAGCGTATTTTATATGCGAATACACAGTTGATTCCTGATTCTTCGATATCTTCATCCGAAACAGGGATTCGTCACCGTACGGCAGAGCGTGTAGCCAAGCAAACAGGAGAGTTAGTCATTTCGATTTCACAGCGTCGGAATATCATTACGCTATATCAGGGTAATCTTAGATATGCACTGAAAGAAATTGGTGTTATTTTGACCAAAGCCAATCAAGCGATTCAGACATTGGAACGTTATCGGGCGGTGTTGAGTCAATCCTTTACCAACCTGACAGCTTCTGAGTTCGAACAATTAGTGACGATTACAGAAGTAGCAGGTGTAGTACAACGTGTAGAAATGGTACTACGTATACAGACAGAGATTCGGCGTTATGTTAATGAGTTGGGTGTTGAAGGTCGTCTTATCACCATGCAAATGGAAGAATTAATTGGCAATACCGAAGAAGAATTTCTATTGTTGCTTAAAGACTATGGTCGGGATAGTAGCGATGAACGTCTTAATGAAATCACCAACAGTCTCAAACGTACAACAGAAAACGAATTGTTAGATATTACACAAATTATTAAGTTGTTAGGGTATCCGACAGCAGCAGCTCAATCTGAAGAAGTTATTTCTTCTAGAGGATATCGCGTACTTAGCAAAATTCCACGTTTGCCGAATGTGATTATTCATAATTTGGTGGAACGCTTTGGTGCATTGCATCATGTGATTGCAGCAAGTATTGATGATTTGGATGAGGTAGAAGGTATTGGGGAAGTACGAGCACGGACGATTCGAGCAGGGTTACATCGCATCCAAGATCAAGTATTCATTGACAGACAAATTTAATTTAGCTACAATCGTGAGATGAACTGGTTAATATATCCATCTTTGAGGTGAAAAAATGATAACAAAGTCAATTCCAAACATTTGTACGTTATTTAACTTATGTCTTGGGATGGTAGCTATTCTAATGGCGCTTAATGATAATTACAGTCTTGCAGCCATTATGATCATAATAGCGATGTTGATGGACGGTCTGGACGGTCGTATGGCACGTGCGCTTAATGCACAGAGTGAGTTTGGAAAAGAGTTGGATTCACTGTCTGATCTTGTTTCTTTTGGCGTAGCACCTATTATTATTATGTATGATATAGCATTTAAAGAGTTAAATCCGGTATTAGCTATTTCGGCATCTTTAATTTTTCCAATGTGTGGAGCACTTCGTCTAGCAAGATTTAATGTACGGGCTGGGGTTCCAGGGTATTTCACAGGATTACCTATTCCAGCAGCTGGTGGTGTGTTAGCTACATTGTCTTTATTTCATAATGATGTGACTACACCGTATATGATTATAAGTACTATTTTATTGTCTTATTTGATGGTCAGTCGTGTGCGCTATCCTAATTTCAAAAAAGCAGGTATTCCACGTAAAGCTTTATGGTTAGCTCCTTGGGTCATTATTGCTGCGGTCTTTATTGCAGTGATGTTTCCTAATCAGGTATCCAAATTAATTTTTGTGCCGTTAGCGTTATATGCGTTATTGGGCGTGAAGCAAAGTATAGACCGCCTCATTCGTCGACGTTCTAAAAAAGAAAAAGAATCACTTCGATAACTTTTACAGCACATGTTATGCTTAAAAGCATTTATTTCTCTACTTCCCGGGAAATGAATGCTTTTTTTTCATGGAAAAAATAGATAATGTAAGGAGATTAAAAGCATGTGGCAACAATTAATAGGATCGCCCAAAGGATGGATCCAAGCACAAGAAGGTATGAATGAACTATGGATTAGTCTAGCATTTGTGATTGTAGTATTGACGGTAGCTGTACTGAGTGTACGTAAGCTCGTTTATTATGTGGAGTATACCAAGAATCATTTACTCACTGTACCTATTTCACTTGTGATGACAGGAACGATTGGACTAACGATAGGCTTGCTTGTGGGCTTACTGAGTTCATTTATTATGATATGGTTAGGGAGTATAGGAGAAATTATTAGAGCTATTTTGATGAGTATTTTTGGTTATATTGGACTGCGAATAGGACTTGCCAAAAGTCAGGATATTCTTTCATTTTGGAAAAGTGAACCTGTTGCTGTATCTCTACCCTCTACCGATCACAAAATGATCGACAGTAATATAGCGATCGATGGGCGTATTATAGAATTGTGTCAGGATCGATTTATCGAAGGACCATTACTTGTACCAGATTTTATACTTCATGAATTACAACTTCTTGCCGATTCTTCAGATACATTACGTCGTCACCGTGGAAAACGAGGACTTGAAGTGATTACTCATTTGCAACAATTAGAATCTTTGGAAGTCATTATAGAGAATACAAAGTATGAAGAAACAGAGCATACAGACAACAAGTTAATTCGACTCGCTTTGGACAAGTCAGCTACGCTTATAACCAACGATAGTAATCTACAACAACTCGCTCAGCTACAGCATATCCATGTGTTGAATCTTCATACCCTTGCTTCGATTATGAAGCCTATTCTGCGTGCAGGACAAATCGTTCAAACAACCATTATGAAATCAGGCAAAGAAGCAGGGCAAGGTATCGCTTATCTAGAGGATGGAACAATGATCGTGGTAGAGGATAGCCAATCTTATATTGGGCGAGAGTGCGAAGTTATCGTGACCAGTGTGCTACAAACAGCGAATGGAAAAATGATTTTCGCTAAATTATATCGTACGGAATAAGCTACGATTCAAAGCCAATTCCTTTTAATTGTTGTGCTGTGCCTATAGAGGGGTATATTATTAAGGAATGGAGTTTGGCACTTTGATATCTATTAAAGGGCAGGACAGCAGGTTAAGGATGGGGATTATGGAAAATAAAGCAGGTGTTATTGTTGTTGCCGCGGGTAAAGGTTCACGGATGGGCACAACAGAGAGTAAGCAATATCTAAGACTGCAAAATAAGCCGATCCTGATACATACACTGGAAGTCTTTGAACATTCATCTATTATTGATGAAATTGTTATTGTAACAGGTAAAGACGATGTACAGCGTTGTGAGGATTGGATTACAGAGTATAAACTGACCAAAGTGAAGCAAGTGGTAGTTGGAGGCTATGATCGCCAAGAATCTGTTGCTCACGGTTTACAGTATATACACTCTAATTGGATCATGGTGCATGATGGCGTACGCCCTTTTATAACACAGGATCAGATTATGGATTGTTATCACAGTGCAGTTACAACAGGAGCATCTGTATTGGCTGTACCGGTTAAAGATACGATCAAACAAGTCGATCTACAAAAACATATCTTAAGCACACCAGATCGCAGTCAATTATGGGCGATTCAGACACCGCAAACGTTTCGTACTGCTGACCTTAAACAAGCGCATCAACAAGCACTAGCTGAAGAATTTCGTGGGACAGATGACTCCATGTTGATTGAACGTATGGGTGTGACTGTATCCGTAGTAGAAGGCAGTTATGAAAATATCAAAATCACGACACCGGATGATCTGGATTATGCATCTTATTTATTGCAACGTAGGGGAGAGAAAATATAATGATTCGTATTGGCCAAGGATTCGATGTACACCAGCTTGTAGAAGGAAGAGACTGCATTATCGGAGGCATTACCCTTCCTTATGAAAAAGGATTGTTAGGTCATTCTGATGCAGACGTGCTACTACATGCCATTACAGATGCGGTATTAGGCGCACTAGCGATGGGAGATATCGGTAAACATTTTCCAGACACAGATCCTGAATTTAAAGATGCAGATAGCTTGAAATTGCTTAATCATGTATGGGCACTTATTCGTGAGCGTGGATATCGTCTAGGAAATATCGATGCAACGATTATTGCGCAAAAACCTAAAATGGCTCCTTATATTCCGCAAATGGTTGAAGTGATTGCTAAAGCATTAGAAGCTGAACTGGATCAGGTGAATGTAAAAGCAACGACTACAGAACAATTAGGATTTGCAGGCCGTGGAGAAGGTATTGCTGCACAAGCAGTGGTATGCTTAATTAAAGAGTAATAAGTGAGACTAACCGTAATACACTGAAGGAGGAAATAACAAATGACTAACGAAATTCGAGTTCGATACGCACCAAGTCCAACAGGACATTTACACATCGGGAATGCACGTACAGCCTTATTTAACTATTTATTTGCTCGTAGTCAAGGGGGCAAATTCATTATAAGAATTGAAGATACAGATATCAAACGTAATATTGAAGGTGGCGAAGAAAGCCAGCTGACGTATTTGAAATGGTTAGGTATGAATTGGGATGAAAGTATTGATGTAGGTGGCGACTATGGTCCTTATCGTCAGACAGAACGTCTAGACATCTATCGTGAATACTGGCAAGACCTGCTTGATCGTGGTCTAGCTTACAAATGTTATTGCACAGAAGAAGAACTAGAGCAAGAACGTGAAGAGCAAATTGCACGTGGCGAAAATCCTCGCTATTCAGGTAAACACCGTGATCTAACAGATGAGCAGCGTGCTGCTTTTGAAGCAGAAGGTAGAGTAGCAAGTATTCGCTTCCGTGTACCGGAAAACAAAACATTTACATTCGATGATATCGTTAAAGGTGAAATCTCATTCACAACTGAAGATACAGGCGATTTTGTTATTGTCAAAAAAGACGGTATTCCTACGTATAACTTTGCGGTAGCGATTGATGACCATTTGATGAAAATCTCTCATGTGCTACGTGGAGAAGATCATATTTCCAATACTCCTCGTCAATTGATGATCTATGAAGCGTTGAACTGGGAAGCACCTATTTTCGGACATATGACACTAATTGTGAATGAAAATCATAAAAAGTTAAGCAAACGTGATGAGTCGATTATTCAGTTTATTGAACAATATGACAATTTAGGTTATTTGCCAGAAGCGATGTTTAATTTTATTGCTTTGTTAGGCTGGTCTCCAGAAGGCGAAGAAGAAATTTTCTCTCGTGAAGAATTGACCAAAATCTTTGATGCTAAACGCTTATCGAAAAGCCCGGCTGTATTTGATACACACAAATTGTCTCATTTAAATAATGTGTATATCAAAAATGCAGATACAGATCGTATTACAGCGTTGGCTGTTCCTCATTTGCAAAAAGCAGGACGTTTACCAGCGGAACTCAGTGAAGAACAACAACAATGGGCACACGATCTTGTAGCATTGTATCAAGAGCAAATGACTTCTGCTTCCGATATTGTAGAATTATCTGAAGTGTTCTTCCGTACGCATTTACAAATGGATCATGAATCGCAATTGATTATTGGTGAAGAGCATGTAAGTACAGTGCTTAGTGCTTTACTTGAAAAAATCAAAGCTTCAGACGAATTCAGTCCTACTCGTGCAGCAGCATTGATTAAAGAAGTCCAAAAAGAAACAGGATTTAAAGGCAAACAACTATTTATGCCGATCCGTGTAGCGTTGACAGGTGAAATGCATGGACGTGATCTTAACCATACGATCTACCTTTTAGGACGCGATCGTGTTATTGAACGTCTAGCTTCACAAATAAAAGGCTAATTGGTGAACAGACTGTATTGTCTAATCGCATAGAGTTCGTTATAATGATGACCTGAGAATAATTGTTGTATACCTATAAATAGCGATGATCAGGAAAAGTAAAATGATATTGTGAATCCCAGAGACGATGATCGGATTAGATAAGAATATTATCTAATGTTGGCTGGAAATCATCTATTTACAAACATTTGAACATGCACCTGTGAGCTGTATATTTGAACCATTTCTGCCATCTTTTATCCGTATTGATTAAAAGATAGCAAGTATGAAGTAAAATATACCGACCGTTCCTCGTTAAGGAACATGATAAGTAGAGTTATTTTATTTACGTATACATCTTTTATAAGATGTAATCAATAAATAACTCAAGCAGAGTGGAACCGCGTCAATTCACGCCTCTGCAGCCTCTAAGGGGCTGTGGGGGCGTTTTTTTAATGAAGCGCAGGTTAAAAGGGGAAACGTAATGCTGAAAAATATGCGATCTGATATACAAGCTGTTTTTGATAATGATCCAGCCGCACGTAGCTGGTTTGAAGTGATTTTTACGTATTCCGGATTACACGCAATTTGGTGGCATCGGATAGCTCATGCTTTTTATCGTCGAGGTTGGTTTACAGTTGCACGAACTCTTTCACAATGTAGTCGGTTTATGACAGGGATCGAAATTCATCCAGGAGCTACAATTGGACAACGATTATTTATTGATCACGGTATGGGTGTAGTCATTGGAGAAACTTGTGAGATTGGTAATGATGTTCTGATTTATCAAGGGGTTACTTTGGGAGGAACAGGCAAAGAGAAAGGGAAACGTCATCCTACGATTGGGAATAATGTCGTGATTGGATCGGGAGCTAAGATTCTGGGTTCTTTCAAAGTAGGCGATCAAAGTAATATTGGTTCCAATTCAGTCGTTCTTCGTGAAGTTCCACCGGATAGTACAGTTGTCGGCATTCCTGGTAAAATTGTTCGACAAAATGGACAGCCTGCTGATCGCTTAAGACATCAAATGCCTGATCCAATAACAAGTAAACTCAATGAATTACAATCTGAGATCGATCAATTACGCAAACAATTAGCTACCTGCGAAGCAGAAATTAAAAAAGAGTAATGATGACCTGTTACTTTTAAACATATTCGATAAGTACTAGAGCAACATATACGAAAGGGATGACAGTATGGCATTGCAAATATATAACACGATGAGCCGTATGAAAGAAGAGTTTGTCAGTATGACGCCAGGAGAAATTAAAATGTATGTATGCGGACCTACCGTGTACGACTATATCCATATTGGTAATGCAAGACCGATGATCTTTTTCGATGTCGTTCGTAGTTATTTAGAAAATCAACAGTATAACGTAAATTATGTAGTTAACTTTACAGATGTAGATGATAAATTAATTCGCAAAGCTGAAGAATTAAATACAACAGTCGCTGATGTAGCAGAACGTTTTATTGCGGCTTACTTTGAGGACCTTGAAGGATTAGGGATTCGTCATGCAACAATGCATCCACGTGTAACAGAGAACATGGATATCATTTTGGAGTTTATCCAGAGTCTGGTAGATAAAGATTATGCTTATGCTAAAGAAGGCGATGTGTATTTCCGCACTCGCAAATTTGCAGACTATGGTAAGTTATCCCATCAGAAATTAGATGAATTACAATTTGGGATTCGTGTAGAAGTCGATAAGCGTAAAGAAAATCCAGAAGATTTCGTATTATGGAAAGCCGCTAAGCCAGGTGAAGTATCATGGGAAAGTCCTTGGGGAGCAGGTAGACCGGGTTGGCATATCGAGTGCTCTGCTATGGCGCGTCATTACTTGGGAGATACGCTAGATATTCATGGAGGCGGACAAGATTTGCAGTTCCCGCATCATGAGTGCGAATGTGCTCAATCAGAAGCTGTTACAGGCAAGCCACTTTCTAATTACTGGATGCATAATGGATTTATTCGTATAGACGATGAGAAAATGTCCAAATCTTTAGGTAACGGTATTTTGGTTAAAGATTTGCGTAAAGCACACAAACCAGCAGCGATTCGTTACTTCATGTTATCTACGCATTACCGTAATCCATTGAACTACAATGCAGATACTATTCAACAAGCCGAAAATAGTGTAGACCGTATTGCGAATGCCGTAAATAATGTGAAGCATCGCCTTTCTGCTTCAGACCAAGCTTCACCTGTAGAAGAAAGCTTGAACCGACGCTTGACTGAGATTCGTCATCTGTTTCATGAGAAAATGCAAGATGATTTCAACACACCGGATGCAATCACAGCTATTTTTGAATGGGTCAATGAAGCTAATTTGTTGTTACAAAAAGAAGTTGTAGCCAAAGCTTCGCTTGAAGCATTGCTAGATTTGTTTGATGAAATGAATGAAGTACTTCGTATTTACTGGAAAGAGGAAGAATTGGTAGATGCGGATATCGATCAATTAATTACAGAGCGTGTAGAAGCTCGTCAAAATAAAAACTGGGCACGTGCTGATGAGATTCGTGATCTGTTATCTGCGCAAGGGATCATGTTAGAAGATACTCCACAAGGCATGAGATGGCGCCGCAAATGAGTGAAGAATCGTTGAATCCCGCTCAATCTCAGAAAAGTAATAAAGGATGGTTCAGTTTTGACCCTTCCAAGCCTGTAGAGCAACTTCCCCCACTGGCACTTGCCTATATGGGGGATGCTATTCATGAAGTAGCCATCAGACAGTATTTATTATCAGGTAAAAATTTGCGTCCTCATCATTTACATCGCTCTTCTACAAGCTTTGTATCTGCGGGTGCCCAAGCCAAAATCTTAGCTCATCTTGAACCATCGTTAACAGAAGCTGAAAGTAATGTAGTACGCCAAGGGCGAAATGCCAAATCGGGAACTATTCCTAAAAATGCAAGTGTGATTGATTATCGTTATGCGACAGCATGGGAGTGTCTTTTGGGTTATCTATATTATAAAGGTGAACATGCACGTATGGAGCAGTTAATCACTGAAGGAATCCGTCATTTGGAAAAACAGTCCTAACACGGATGATACAACATTAGGAGGAAACGGTATGGAAGAGGAATATATTGCAGGTAAGCATTCAGTAACAGAAGCTTTACGTGCTGGACGTAGTATCAATAAGATCTGGATTGCTGAAGGATCGCAGAAAAATCTAACACAACCAATTATGACAGAAGCCAAGAAAAAAGGAATCGTGGTGCAATTAGTAGACAAGCGTAAGCTAGATACACTTGTGCCTGATGTACAGCATCAAGGCGTTATCGCTCAAGCTGCTCCTTATGAATATGCAGAAGTTGAAGATCTTCTACAAGCTGCTCAAGCCAAAAACGAAGCTCCATTTTTGCTTTTGCTTGATGAAATCGAAGATCCTCATAATCTAGGTTCTATTCTACGTACAGCAGATTGTACAGGTGTACATGGAGTGATCGTACCGAAGCGTCGCTCTGCTTCAATCACAGCTACCGTATCCAAAACATCAGCAGGTGCTGTTGAATATGTTCCGGTTGCACGTGTGACGAATTTAGGACAAACGATAGATCGTTTGAAAGAGCAAGGTGTCTGGGTCGTGGGAACAGACGTAGATACAGACAGTAGCTTGTATGATGCTGAAGTATTCACAGGTCCAGTAGCGATTGTTATTGGAAATGAAGGTAAAGGTATGGGGCGATTGATTCGTGAAAAATGCGATGTGTTGATCAAACTACCAATGCAAGGTCAAATTAATTCATTGAATGCTTCTGTTGCAGCAGGTGTTGTGATGTATGAAGTGCTGCGTCGCAGACAATCTTTAGGTCAAGGTTAAATGTGATGACCGATTTACGGGATGTTCTTCTAGTAGATGGCTACAACATGATCGGAGCTTGGCCTGAACTGGCTCAGCTTTCCGAAATCGGTTTAGAGGAAGCTCGCGATCGTTTATTAAACAGATTGGCTAACTATCAAGCTTTCTCAGATCGCCGAGTGATTGCTGTATTTGATGCGTACCGAGTAATCGGTCTAGGCAAATCTTTTAATCAAGGTAAAGTCGAAGTCTATTTTACAAAAGAAAAAGAAACAGCTGACGAAGCGATTGAGCGGTTTGTTCGTGAACTTGGACGCAAACGCAGACAAATTTATGTGGCGACTAGTGATATGACAGAGCAACACGTTATTTTTGGACAAGGTGCGCTCAGAGTGTCAGCAAGAGAGCTATTGATCGAAGTTCAGCTTAGTGAAAAAGAAGTAAAACAAAAAATTATAGACCATAAACAAAGTGGAGCACGTAATACGTTAGATGGTAAATTAAATTCAAAACAACGTGATCTGTTTGAAAAGTGGCGCAGAGGAGAGTGAGCTGTCAATCAAATGACAGCTTACTTACGAACCTGCGTTCTATTTAATGCTAAATATCAATAAATGTCATCAAATAAGCGGTAAATACGACATAAGTTGTTGACGATGTGAGGTTACATAATATATACTTGGGCTATATTTCATAGGGTAACGGAGACCTTGCGTTGCAACCGGAGGGATTGTTTGTGAGTGTCGACCTCAAAGATATGATGGTGTCACCGTACGATTACCAAAGTGATGAAGATCTTGTAGAAGCCGTCCGGCAAGGCGATTCTCAGGCACTAGAGTACTTAATTACTAAGTACAAAAATTTTGTGCGTGCGAAAGCCCGATCTTATTTTTTGATTGGTGCAGATCGCGAGGATATTGTGCAAGAAGGTATGATTGGTCTGTACAAGTCGATTCGTGACTTTAAAGGCGATAAACTTTCTTCGTTCAAAGCCTTTGCTGAATTATGCATTACTCGTCAGATTATTACAGCTATTAAGACGGCAACACGGCAAAAGCATATTCCGCTCAATTCGTATGTGTCACTAGACAAACCGATCTATGATGAAGATTCTGATCGAACCCTGCTTGATGTCATTTGCGGTTCTCAGGTATCTGATCCCGAAGAGCTTGTCATTAACAAGGAAGAGTTCGTAGGATTGGAAGATAAGATGTCTGAGATTTTGAGCGATTTGGAACGTAAAGTTCTAATGCTCTATCTGGATGGTCGTTCGTATCAGGAAATTGCGGTTGATCTTTGTCGTCATGTCAAGTCTATTGATAATGCACTACAACGTGTCAAACGTAAACTGGAACGCTATCTCGAAGTACGTGATAATTGAATCCGGAAGCAATCAAGCAAAGACTCTTACTCTGGAGTCTTTTTTATTTGCTCAAGGGTGTATCAAAATAGTGACCCTATGGATGGAAAATATTTGTTAATCGTTGTGCTTTATTCGTTGACAGGGTTGGAACGCTATGATAAAGTGTTTTAGGTAGGCCTAATTTCGCCTGCTTTTTAATGTGTCAACCTTTGCTTTGCGGCAAAATGATTGCATTTAAAGCAAGTGTAACCACCCTGACCGCATGGGATGCGGAATGCACTAGTTCCAGAACTTGTGATTCTCATCATGTAACCAGATAGTCTTTTGGAGGTGTAGTCGTGGCACGAAGCTTCAAGTCTGTGTTTTCCTTTTTCTCCGAAAGCTGGGCTGAACTTAAAAAGGTTCGCTGGCCTAATCGTAAAGAGCTGACTAACTATACTCTTATCGTTATTGGTACGATTTTGTTTGTCGCCATTTATTTTTGGGTTCTAGACATCGGCATTTCCGCTGTGATCGAAGCGATAATTTAAGAAGGGTTCCAGGTGGCTTGATATGGAAAAAAGATGGTACGTCGTTCATACCTATTCAGGGTATGAGAACAAAGTCAAAGCCAATTTAGAAAAACGCGTTGAGTCTATGGGCATGGAAGACAAAATTTTCCGCGTTCTTGTTCCTATGGAAGAAGAAGTGGTAAACAAAGACGGTAAGAAAAAAACCGTTATGCGTAAAGTTTACCCCGGTTATGTTCTTGTCGAAATGGTTCAAACTGACGATTCTTGGTATGTTGTGCGTAATACTCCTGGTGTAACTGGCTTTGTCGGTTCAACAGGTGCTGGCTCTAAGCCAACCGCATTACTACCAGAAGAAGTAGAACAAATTCTCAAACACATGGGTATGGATGAGCCGAAGGAAACTATTGAATTCGACATCAATGAATCTGTACGCATTAAAGTAGGACCGTTTGCGAACTTTGTTGGCTCCGTGGAAGAAATTTTGGTTGAAAAGAGCAAGCTGAAAGTACATGTTAACATGTTCGGACGGGAAACCCCGCTTGAGCTAGATTATACTCAAGTGGAAAAGATATAGTAGGTTTCTAGGATGACACGGGGAATCATTGATGATCTCGTATCACAATGGCTCCTGACCAGTGCTTCCAGTTTTACCGCACTTATGTGATTATTTCGATTTTCGTATAATGCGGCGTTTTGCGTGGGAGGGCAGCAATGTCCGTCTACCACTATTCGCAAGGAGGTGTTTTACATGGCTAAAAAGGTAATCAAAATGGTGAAACTGCAAATTCCAGCGGGTAAAGCGAATCCGGCTCCTCCAGTAGGTCCGGCATTGGGTCAAGCAGGTGTCAACATCATGGCATTCTGTAAAGAATTCAACGCTCGTACAGCTGATCAAGCAGGTTTGATCATTCCGGTTGAAATCACAGTGTTTGAAGATCGTTCTTTCACTTTCATCACTAAAACTCCACCGGCTGCAGTTCTTTTGAAAGTTGCTGCTAAGATCGAAAAAGGATCTGGCGAACCTAATAAGAAAAAAGTTGCAGTTGTTAAACGTTCCGCAGTTCGTGAAATTGCAGAACAAAAAATGCCTGACTTGAATGCAGCGTCCGTAGAAGCGGCGATGTTGATGGTTGAAGGTACAGCACGTAGCATGGGTATCACGATCGAAGACTAATTCACTCTTGTAGTGAATAGTCTCAGTACTGAGTTCGTATGAATTCAGTAATTGTGGGAGGAATATCCGCTAATACCACAAAGGAGGAATATAAAATGGCTAAACACGGTAAAAAATATTTAGAAGCTGTTAAGCTTATTGATAGCGAAGCAACTTACGAGCCTTCAGAAGCTGTTGATCTAGTGAAAAAGGCATCTACTGCAAAATTCGACGAAACTGTTGAAGCAGCAGTACGTTTGGGCGTAGACCCGCGTAAACAAGACCAAGCTGTTCGTGGTGTAGTTGTATTGCCACACGGTACTGGTAAAACTCAACGTGTCTTGGTATTCGCTAAAGGAGAAAAAGCAAAAGAAGCAGAAGCTGCTGGAGCTGATTTCGTAGGCGATCAAGATATGATTAACAAAATCCAACAAGGATGGTTCGAATTTGATGTCTGCGTAGCTACGCCTGACATGATGAGCGAAGTTGGTAAATTGGGTCGTTTGCTTGGTGGTAAAGGTCTTATGCCTAACCCTAAAGCCGGCACAGTAACTTTCGACGTTACCAAAGCTGTTCAAGAAATCAAAGCTGGTAAAATCGAATACCGTCTAGACAAAGCAGGACAAATTCACGCTCCTATCGGTAAAGTATCTTTCTCTGCTGAGCAATTAAACGAGAACCTTAAAGCTCTTGTTGAAGCTCTTAACCGCGCTAAACCAGCTGCGGCTAAAGGTATCTACCTTAAAAACATTGCGATTTCTTCGACAATGGGACCAAGCGCACGCGTAAACGCTTCTATCTACAAATAATTAGTTGTTGACAATAGTCAATATACTTGATATTATGTAAAAGTTGTGAATATGCTTGAACTTTGTACTTGCATTTACATTTGAATATGTTTAACCGTAGACAGTAGGTGCTGTAACAGGCT
Source organism: Paenibacillus sp. PK4536 (assembly GCF_028594455.2). Lineage (NCBI taxonomy): Bacteria > Bacillati > Bacillota > Bacilli > Caryophanales > Paenibacillaceae > Paenibacillus > Paenibacillus sp. PK4536. The sequence continues at coordinate 429,359 of NZ_CP126313.1, read as the reverse complement.
TAATTTCCTACCGAGGTGTTATGATAGAATACCGGATACTTGAGAGCGCAGATTAGTCTGCGTCTCGGTTCCGCTCAATCAAGCCTTCGTCATTCTGCGGGGGCTTTTTTTAATGTCCGTGTAGGAAAGTCTTTTCTTCTGACTTCTACGGAAACAGAGAAAAGCTAGAATACGATCAGGAGGTGTCCAATTTGGCAAACGCAAAAGTAATCCATGCAAAACAAGAAGCGGTAGAAGTTGTTGCAGCAAAATTGCGCGAAAGCACAACTACTGTTGTAGCTGACTATCGTGGTCTAAACGTAGCTCAAATTACAGAATTACGTAAGCAATTACGTGAAGCTGGAGTTGAGTTCCAAGTATTGAAAAATACATTGGTTCGTCGTGCTACTGAATCTGCTGATCTTGCTGGTTTGAATGAAATTCTTACCGGTCCTACTGCTATTGCTTTCAGTAAAGATGATGCAATTGCTCCAGCTAAAATTTTGAATGACTTCGCTAAGAAAAACGAAGCTCTTCAATTAAAAGGTGGAGTGGTTGAAGGACGTATTGTTGGAGCTGAAGAAATCAAAGCGTTGGCAGAATTGCCATCACGCGAAGGTTTGTTGTCTATGCTTCTCAGCGTGCTTCAAGCACCAATGCGCGGTTTTGCACTGGCTGTCAAAGCTGTTGCAGAAAAAGAAGAGCAAAGCGCGTAAGCTTTTTGCTCAACCGTTACATCTGTTTAACAGATATAACGATGGCTGTGTGATCAGCTAAAATCGATTTAAAAATAAAACCATTATATGGAGGGTTTACAAATGAGTAACGAACAAATCCTTGAAGCCATCAAAGGCATGACAGTTCTTGAATTAAACGATCTTGTAAAAGCAATTGAAGAAGAATTCGGTGTAACTGCTGCTGCTCCTGTAGCTGCTGCTGGTACTGGTGGCGGCGAAGCTGCTGCTGAGCAAACAGAATTCGAAGTTATCTTGACTTCTGCTGGCGGATCTAAAATCAACGTAATCAAAGCAGTACGCGAAATCACTGGTCTTGGCTTGAAAGAAGCTAAAGAAGTAGTAGACAACGCTCCTAAAGCAATCAAAGAAAACGTTGCTAAAGAAGAAGCTGATTCTATCAAAGAAAAATTAGAAGCAGCTGGCGCATCTGTAGAAGTAAAATAAGAGGTTTCCTCTTATTTTCGGCAAACCCCTTGAATTCGTTCAAGGGGTTTGTTTTGTAGATCAGCTTGAAAAGAGGGAGCGGAGAATATGGGAGACCATTATTATTCCAATCAGCCAGGAGCGGCACACGATCGGCGAGTCCTGGAAGCAACCTTGCGAGGTAAAGTATTTCGTTTTACAAGCGATGCCGGTGTTTTTTCCAAAACAGGCATTGACTATGGAAGCCGGGTCTTAATTGAAGCAATAGATATTGCTGAGAATGCTCATGTGTTAGATGTAGGTTGTGGTTATGGACCTATGGGGCTATCTGCGGCTTATCTTGCGACTAAAGGTCATGTAACGATGGTTGATGTGAACGAAAGAGCTGTTCAGTTAGCAAAAGAAAATGCTAAATTGAATGGGATCAGTAACGTAACTATTTTGGAAAGTGATTTGTTTAGTGCAGTCAAAGGAAAGATGTTTGATGTGATTCTGACAAATCCACCTATTCGTGCAGGTAAATCGACAGTTCACACTATTTTTGAAGAGGCAGCAGAGCATTTGCATAAAGGTGGTACACTGTGGATTGTGATTCAGAAGAAACAGGGCGCTCCTTCAGCCAAAGCAAAATTGGAAGAATTGTTTGATACTGTAGAGGAAGTAACGAAAGATAAAGGCTATCGGATTTTCAAAGCTACTAAATAAAAGTTGCTTTAGGATCATTGACTCGAAGTTCTGAACATGGTATGATTACAAAATGTCAGTATTAAGATGCCCTTCTTGGCTTTAGTTTTCTGAAATAATCATGAAAATTAGTCATCCATGAAGGTGTTTAATATTGTCTATAATCGTATATTAAGGGGTATTTCGGTCAATTTCAGCCGTAATACAGCATTCAAATGTGTAATCACATTCGTTGGTAGTTGATGCTGCTCTTTTTTCGAAAGTATTCGATAAGGGCTTTTCTCTATTTTATGGATGTGAACTTCTATGTATGCACCTATTATACGTGATCCAAACAGTAGTTCGCAATGAAATTTTTAAGCGAGTAGACATTAAGGGGTGAGTTTAAGTTGGCAGGACATCTTGTTCAATATGGTCGACGCACTCGGCGAAGTTATGCACGAATTAACGAAGTTCTTGAAGTACCTAACCTGATCGAAATCCAACAGAAATCATATCAGTGGTTTTTGGAAGAAGGTTTGCGCGAAATGTTTCACGATATCTCGCCAATCCAAGATTTTACAGGCAATTTGGTTCTCGAGTTCATCGATTACAGCCTTGGTGAGCCGAAATATACAGTAGACGACGCAAAAGAGCGTGACGTTACTTATTCTGCTCCACTTCGGGTAAAAGTCCGTCTTATCAACAGAGAAACGGGTGAAGTCAAAGAGCAGGAAGTATTTATGGGTGATTTCCCGTTGATGACGGAAACCGGTACCTTTGTTATTAATGGTGCAGAACGGGTTATTGTCAGCCAGTTGGTTCGCTCTCCCAGCGTCTATTTCAGCACTAAAGTCGATAAGAATGGTAAAACATCATATACTGCTACAGTTATTCCTAACCGTGGCGCATGGCTTGAACTTGAAATGGATGCTAAGGATATCATTTATGTTCGTATTGACCGTACTCGTAAGATTCCAGTTACAGTACTATTGCGTGCACTTGGATTCGGTACAGATGCTGAAATCCTAGACCTACTTGGTAACGATGAATATATCCGCAATACTTTAGATAAAGATAACACGGATTCTACAGACAAAGCGCTGATTGAAATTTATGAGCGTCTTCGTCCAGGTGAACCACCAACTCTCGACAATGCGAAGAGCTTGTTAGTAGCGCGTTTCTTTGATCCAAAACGCTATGATCTTGCAAACGTAGGTCGTTACAAAATCAACAAAAAACTCCATATTAAAAACCGTCTTTTCAACCAACGTTTGGCTGAGACGCTAATTGATACGGATACTGGTGAAATTATTGCTGAAGCTGGACAAATGGTAGACCGTCGTCTTTTAGACGAAATCATGCCGTATTTGGAAGGCGATTTGAATCATAAAACATATCACGTAGCTGGCGGCGTATTGGATGATAATGATATCCCAATGCAAAGCATCAATGTATTCTCTCCAATCGAAGATGGTAAAGTTGTGACTTTGATTGCGAACGGAATTATTGATAAAACAGTTAAAAATATTACTCCAGCTGACATTATCGCTTCAATCAGTTATTTCTTGAACTTGTTGAACGGTATTGGCGATACAGATGATATCGATCACTTGGGTAACCGTCGTTTGCGCTCTGTAGGTGAGCTTTTACAAAACCAATTCCGTATCGGTTTGTCCCGTATGGAACGTGTGGTTCGTGAAAGAATGTCTATTCAAGATGCTAACGTCATTACACCACAAGCTTTGATCAATATACGTCCTGTTATTGCATCGATTAAAGAGTTCTTCGGTAGCTCCCAGCTTTCACAGTTTATGGACCAAACGAACCCATTGGGTGAATTGACGCACAAACGTCGTTTATCTGCTTTGGGACCCGGCGGTTTGACTCGTGAACGCGCAGGCTTTGAAGTTCGTGACGTCCATCACAGTCACTATGGCCGTATGTGTCCGATCGAGACTCCAGAGGGACCGAATATCGGTTTGATTAACTCCTTGTCTACATTTGCACGTATCAATGAGTATGGCTTTATTGAAGCTCCATACCGTCGTGTAGATCCTAAGACAAATCGTGTTACAGATCAAATTGATTATTTGACTGCTGATGAAGAAGATAACTATGTTGTTGCTCAGGCGAATGCAGCGTTGAATGAAGACGGATCTTTCACTGACGAAATGGTTATCGTTCGTTATAACAAACAAGCGGATAACATTTTACCAATGCCAAATGAACGTGTTGATTATATGGACGTATCCCCTAAACAGGTTGTGTCTGTAGCAACAGCATTGATTCCTTTCTTGGAAAATGATGACTCCAACCGTGCATTGATGGGTTCTAACATGCAGCGTCAGGCTGTGCCTTTGCTTATTCCTAAAGCACCACTTGTTGGTACTGGTATGGAGCATAAAGCAGCAAAAGATTCAGGCGTTTGTATCGTAAGTAAACATGACGGAATCGTTGAACGTTCTACTGCTAACGAGATTACAGTACGTCGTATTGAACTCGTAGATGGCAAAGAAGTAAAAGGCGATCTTGTTAAACATAAATTACACAAATTTATGAGATCGAATCAGGGAACTTGTATTAATCAACGTCCTATCGTTAAAACAGGCGATTACGTTCAAAAAGGAGATATCCTTGCTGACGGTCCTTCGACTGAGATGGGCGAGATTGCTTTAGGACGTAACGTAGTCGTTGCCTTCATGACTTGGGAAGGTTACAACTATGAAGATGCGATCCTATTGAGTGAAAAACTTGTTAAAGAGGATGTATACACTTCGATTCATATCGAGGAATACGAATCTGAAGCTCGTGACACTAAACTTGGACCTGAAGAAATCACACGTGATATTCCTAACGTTGGTGAAGAAGCACTCAAAAATCTTGACGAACGCGGAATTATTCGTATCGGTGCTGAAATTGCTGCTGGTGATATTCTTGTTGGTAAAGTAACACCTAAAGGTGTAACTGAACTAACTGCTGAAGAACGCCTTCTGCACGCTATCTTTGGTGAAAAAGCTCGTGAAGTTCGTGACACTAGTCTTCGTGTACCGCATGGTACTGATGGTATTGTTGTAGACGTTAAAGTATTCACTAGAGAAAATGGCGATGAATTGCCACCAGGTGTTAATCACTTGGTACGTGCATATATTGCGCAAAAACGTAAAATCTCTGAAGGCGATAAAATGGCGGGACGACATGGTAACAAAGGTGTTGTAGCACGTATTTTGCCGGAAGAAGATATGCCGTTTATGCCTGATGGTACTCCAGTACAAGTTGTATTGAATCCACTAGGTGTACCTTCCCGTATGAACATCGGTCAGATTCTTGAAGTCCATTTAGGTATGGCTTCTATGAAACTTGGTATTCATGTTGCTACACCAGTATTTGATGGAGCAAAAGAGTATGATGTATTTGATACAATGGAAGAAGCAGGTATGCAACGTAACGGTAAAACGATCCTTTATGATGGTAGAACCGGTGAAGAATTTGAACGTGAAGTAACTGTTGGTGTCATGCATATGATCAAGCTGGCACACATGGTTGATGATAAAATCCATGCTCGTTCTACAGGTCCTTACTCTTTGGTTACGCAACAGCCGTTGGGTGGTAAAGCTCAATTTGGTGGACAGCGTTTCGGGGAGATGGAAGTATGGGCACTTGAAGCTTATGGTGCTGCTTACACCCTACAAGAAATCCTTACAGTCAAATCTGATGATGTCGTTGGTCGTGTGAAAACATACGAATCCATCGTTAAAGGCGAGAATGTTCCTGAACCAGGTGTTCCTGAGTCATTCAAAGTTCTAATCAAAGAATTGCAAAGTTTGGGTATGGACGTCAAAATTCTCAATGAAAATGAGAATGAGATCGAAATGCGAGAATTGGATGATGAAGAAGAGGCGAGCACGAACGATAAGCTCAGTCTTAATCTAGAAGGTTCTGAAGTCGGAGCCGAGTAACTATTGCCACTACACATTCCCTATGTGATCTAACAATGAAGATAGACCGGAGATTTATCCCGGTCTATCCCTTATTGATGAGAGGGTATATGGGAATTCATACAGTTTTTGATAAGAATGACAATAAACAGGATTTGGCCTTAGGAGGGGTGTCTTTTGATAGACGTTAACAATTTCGAATTTATGAAAATTGGGCTAGCTTCCCCAGACAAAATTCGTTCTTGGTCCCGCGGAGAAGTTAAAAAACCGGAGACAATCAACTATCGTACGCTTAAACCAGAGAAAGACGGGTTGTTCTGTGAACGTATTTTTGGACCAACCAAAGACTGGGAATGCCACTGCGGTAAATACAAACGTGTACGTTACAAAGGCGTAGTCTGCGATCGTTGCGGCGTTGAAGTAACACGCGCTAAAGTACGTCGCGAACGTATGGGACACATTGAGCTTGCAGCTCCTGTATCTCACATTTGGTATTTCAAAGGTATTCCAAGCCGTATGGGTCTAGCACTTGATATGTCTCCACGTTCTTTGGAAGAAGTAATCTACTTCGCATCTTATGTTGTAACAGATCCAGGTGAGACACCGCTGGAGAAAAAACAACTTTTATCTGAAAAAGAATACCGTAGCTACCGTGAAAAATACGGTCATGGTTTCCATGCAGGTATGGGTGCAGAAGCGATTAAACGATTGCTTCAAGACCTTGATATTGATAAAGAACTAGAATTTTTACGTGAAGAGCTACGTACAGCTCAAGGTCAACGTCGTAATCGTGCGATCAAACGCCTTGAAGTTATCGAAGCATTCCGTAACTCTGGTAACTTCCCTGATTGGATGATCATGGATGTATTGCCAGTTATCCCTCCAGAACTTCGTCCGATGGTACAGTTGGATGGTGGACGTTTTGCGACGTCTGACTTGAATGATTTGTATCGTCGTGTAATTAACCGTAACAACCGTCTTAAACGTCTATTGGATCTAGGTGCACCTGACATTATCGTACAAAATGAGAAACGTATGCTTCAAGAAGCTGTCGATGCTCTTATTGATAATGGTCGTCGTGGTCGCCCAGTAACAGGACCAGGTAACCGTCCATTGAAATCTCTTAGTCATATGCTAAAAGGTAAACAAGGACGTTTCCGTCAGAACTTACTAGGTAAACGTGTCGATTATTCTGGTCGTTCGGTTATCGTTGTAGGTCCTTACTTGAAAATGTACCAATGTGGTCTTCCAAAAGAGATGGCACTAGAGTTATTCAAACCTTTTGTTATGAAAGAATTGGTTAACAAAGGTCTTGCTCATAATATCAAGAGCGCAAAACGCAAAGTAGAACGTGTAAGTCCAGAAGTATGGGATGTACTTGAAGAAGTTATTAAAGAACATCCAGTTCTTCTAAACCGTGCACCTACTCTGCATAGACTTGGTATTCAAGCATTTGAACCTATTTTGGTTGAAGGACGTGCAATTCGTCTTCACCCACTCGTATGTACAGCATATAATGCTGACTTTGATGGTGACCAAATGGCGGTTCACGTTCCATTGTCTGCTGAAGCGCAAGCGGAAGCACGTATCTTGATGCTTGCATCTGGTAACATTTTGAACCCTAAAGATGGTAAACCAGTTGTTACTCCTTCACAGGATATGGTCTTGGGCTCATTCTATCTAACTATGGATAATGATGAAGCTAAAGGTTCAGGTATGATTTTACGTACAGTGAACGAAGCAGTATCGGGTTACCAACGTGGCGTTGCTTCATTGCATGCTCGTGTAGCAATCCCTGTTAAAGCTTTGAACAAAACAAGCTTTACAGAGAAGCAACAAACAGGAATGATGGTAACAACTATCGGACGAATTATCTTTAACGAGATTTTCCCTGAATCATTCCCTTACATTAATGAGCCAACGCGTCGTAACTTGTTCCAAGGTACACCGGATCATTACTTTATCTATGATAAAGGTGTGAATATCCGTGAATTTATCAGTAGTGTTCCTCAAACAGGCGCTATCGGTAAAGAGTATTTAGGTTCAATTATCGCTCGTTGTTTTGAAATCTACCATACAACATTAACATCTATTATTTTGGATAAAATCAAGCAACTTGGATTCACTTATTCTACGCGTGCAGGTATTACTGTTGGTGTATCTGACGTTATTGTTCCTGTTGAAAAACAAGGAATCTTGGATGAGTCTGATAAAAAAGTTGCTGTTATTACGAATCAATACCGTCGTGGTTTGATTACGAATGAAGAGCGTTATGATCGTGTTATTGAGATCTGGTCTCGTACGAAGGATGATATTACTGAAGTCCTTATGAAATCAATGGATCGCTATAACTCTATTATGCTTATGGTTGACTCCAAAGCTCGTGGTAACAAATCGCAGATCACTCAGCTTGGTGGTATGCGCGGTCTGATGGCGAATCCATCGGGTCGTATCATCGAACTTCCAATTAAATCGAATTTCCGTGAAGGTCTGACAGTATTAGAATACTTCCTTTCTACTCACGGAGCGCGTAAAGGTTTGGCGGATACAGCACTTCGTACTGCTGACTCAGGTTACCTAACTCGTCGTCTAGTTGACGTAGCACAAGATGTAATCGTACGTGAAGAAGATTGTGGAACAGATAAAGGTTTCACTGTAAGCCGTATTCAAGATGGCAAAGAAGTTATCGAAGATCTTTATGATCGTTTAGAAGGTCGTTATTGCTTCGAAACTGTTCGTCATCCAAAAACAGGTGAGATTCTTGCTCGTCGTAACGAATTGCTAGATTCGGATAAAGCTGAAGCGATCGTTGAAGCTGGAGTTGAAAAACTTCAAATCCGTTCAGTATTAAGTTGTCGTGCAAAACACGGAGTATGTAAAACATGTTACGGTCGTAACCTTGCTACTGGTAAACACGTTGAGATTGGTGAAGCAGTTGGTATTATTGCAGCACAATCTATCGGTGAACCAGGAACACAGCTTACAATGCGTACGTTCCATACTGGTGGTGTTGCAGGGGACGATATTACTCAAGGTTTGCCGCGTATTCAAGAGCTTTTCGAAGCGCGTAATCCTAAAGGTCAAGCAATCATCAGTGAAATTGATGGTGTGGTTAAAGAAATCCGTGAAACTAAAGACCGTCGTGAAATCGAGGTTGAAGGTGAAGCAGAGACTAAAGTTTACCCTGTAACTTACGGTTCCCGCCTAAGAGTTAAAGAAGGTATGGAAATCGAAGCTGGGGATGAACTAACAGATGGTTCGATTGACCCTAAAGAAATGCTACGTATCAAAGGTATCCGTGGCGTACAGAACTATATCCTGCAAGAAGTACAACGTGTATATCGTAACCAGGGTGTAGAAATCAATGATAAGCACGTTGAAGTTATGATCAGACAGATGTTACGTAAAATCCGTATCATCGATGCTGGTGAAACAACATTGTTGCCAGGTTCATTTGTTGATATGTACGAATATGAGAATGCGAACAGAGTGGCAATCATGGCTGACAAAGAGCCAGCAGTTGCTAAACCAGTATTGCTTGGTATTACTAAAGCATCTCTGGAAACTGATTCCTTCTTGTCTGCGGCATCCTTCCAGGAAACAACTCGTGTCCTGACAGATGCAGCAATCAAAGGTAAAGTCGATAAATTACTTGGTCTTAAAGAGAACGTTATTATCGGTAAGTTGATTCCAGCTGGTACAGGGATGAACCGTTATCGTAGCGTTAAATTTGAAGATGCAGAAAAGTTTGAAGCCAAGAAACCTGGTCTTGAAACGGTAACTGTTGAGTAATTTGTTAATCTCGTTATAATGTAATCTTATATTGCTCATAAATAAGCGGCTGAACTGAACAACAGTTGATGTTATTCAGTTCTAGCTGCTGTTTAATGGGTGAAGTCAAAGAAATATAATGATTATTTATGAAATAGAATTATAGTTATCTATTGACAGTATCCTTTAGCTAATGGTACTATAGCAAAGGTGCGTGAATAGCATGCTGATCCCTGATCTTTTGGAGGAAATCGGAAGATGACTAATGACAAAGGATTAAAGGATGCCCGGATCAAAGTAGGCACAAAGCAGACAATGCGGATGGTCGAGACGGGTCAAGCTGAAGAAGTCTATGTTGCGCAGGATGCGGAAAATCATCTCATCTCGAAAATCGTTCAATTATGCTCGACTCATTCTGTTAAGATCACATATGTGGATACAATGAAAGAATTGGGCAAAGCTTGCGGAATCGAAGTGGGAACTGCTATGGCCGTTGTCCTTAAATAATGCAATCAGGAATGTTTTTGCTGGTCGTGAGTGGCAGGCAAGGACTTTTCATTTGTTCTTTTATGAACCACCTGGGTCTGTGGACTTAAGATATGGTTTATATTGGAACTACAAATATGGGAAGGGGGTGGCAACACAATGCCAACTATTAATCAATTAGTCCGTAAAGGACGTCAAGCTAAAATTGAGAAATCAAAATCACCTGCACTTCAAAAAGGGTATAATGCTTTGAAACGTCAAGAGACGAACATTAGCGCTCCACAAAAACGTGGTGTATGTACTCGTGTAGGTACTATGACTCCAAAAAAACCGAACTCCGCACTTCGTAAGTATGCTCGTGTTCGTTTAACGAACCGTATCGAGGTTACTGCTTACATTCCAGGTATCGGTCATAACCTTCAAGAACACAGCGTGGTACTTATCCGCGGTGGACGGGTTAAAGATTTACCAGGGGTTCGTTATCATATCGTTCGTGGTGCTTTGGATACAGCAGGCGTAAACAATCGTATGCAATCACGTTCTAAATACGGTACAAAACGTCCGAAAGAAAAAAAATAATCCAGTAGCGCAGATCACTGCGCTTTATATCTAAGGAAGGGGGATAACCATGCCAAGAAAAGGTCCAGTAATGAAAAGAGACGTATTGCCAGATCCTATGTATAACAGCAAGTTGGTTACACGTTTGATCAACCGCATTATGGTCGACGGAAAACGTGGGGTTGCTCAAAGCATCCTTTACAATTCTTTTAAATTGATTCAAGAACGTACAGGTAACGATCCTATGGAAGTATTTGAGGCGGCAATCAAGAACATTATGCCGGTCCTCGAAGTTAAAGCTCGCCGTGTAGGTGGCGCTAACTATCAAGTTCCGATCGAAGTTAAACCTGAAAGACGTACTACATTGGGACTTCGTTGGTTAGTGAATTATTCACGTAGCCGCGGAGAGAAAACAATGGAAGAACGTTTAGCAGCTGAAATCATTGATGCTTCTAACAATACAGGCGCAGCAGTGAAAAAACGCGAAGATACACACAAAATGGCTGAAGCGAATAAAGCATTCGCTCACTACCGCTGGTAGGATCAAAGCCTTTATTTCAAAAATTGATATTTTTGAAGGGAGCACCCATTCATGGCAAAAAGAGAGTTCTCCTTAGAAAATACACGTAATATTGGTATCATGGCTCATATCGATGCTGGTAAAACTACCACTACAGAACGTATCTTGTTCTATACAGGCCGTACGCACAAAATCGGTGAAGTTCACGAAGGCGCTGCTACAATGGACTGGATGGAGCAAGAGCAAGAGCGCGGAATCACTATTACATCCGCAGCTACTACGGCTCAGTGGAGAGGCTACCGCGTTAATATCATTGATACTCCAGGTCACGTTGACTTTACAGTTGAAGTTGAACGTTCCCTGCGTGTATTGGACGGAGCAGTAGGCGTATTTAGTGCAAAAGAGGGTGTAGAACCACAATCCGAGACTGTTTGGAGACAAGCAGATCGTTATGGTGTACCTCGTATAGCATATGTTAATAAAATGGATATTATTGGTGCTGACTACCTTAACGTTGTTAAAGACATGCGTGAACGTCTGCAAGCGAACGCAGTAGCGATTCAATTGCCGATCGGCGCAGAGAATGACTTCGTTGGTATTATCGATATCATCGAGCAAACAGCTATCGAATATCAAGATGATCTTGGACGCGATCCAGTATCTATCGAAATTCCAGAAGATCTTAAAGCAACAGTTGAAGAACTGCGTGCTGACTTGATCGAAAGAGTTGCAGAACTAGATGAAGATCTAATGATGAAATATCTTGAAGGAGAAGAGCCAACAATCGCTGAGATTAAGGCTGCTCTACGTAAAGGTGTTTGTGACGTTAAAATCTTCCCAGTAATCTGTGGTTCTTCTTACCGTAACAAAGGTGTTCAACCTATGTTGGATGCTGTTATCGACTACCTTCCGGCTCCTACGGATGTTCCGGCAATTAAAGGTTTGCACGAAGACGGCACAGAGGCAATTCGTCATTCTTCTGATGAAGAGCCATTTTCTGCACTAGCGTTCAAAATTATGACAGACCCTTACGTGGGTAAACTTACGTTCTTCCGCGTATATTCTGGCGTATTGCAATCCGGTTCTTACGTTCTAAATGCTACTAAAGGCAAACGTGAACGTATTGGTCGTATCCTGCAAATGCATGCTAACGCTCGTCAAGAAATCAGCGAAGTTTTCGCTGGTGATATTGCAGCAGCTGTTGGTTTGAAAGATACAGGTACAGGTGATACACTATGTGATGAAAAAGATACTGTTATCTTAGAATCCATGAATTTCCCTGACCCAGTTATTGAAGTTGCAGTGGAACCAAAAACAAAAGCTGACCAAGATAAAATGGGTATTGCTTTGTCCAAATTGACTGAAGAAGATCCAACTCTTCGTGCTCATACGGATGAAGAAACTGGCCAAACAATCTTGGCGGGGATGGGTGAGCTTCACCTTGAAATTATCGTTGACCGTATGCGTCGCGAATTCAAAGTGGAGACTAACGTAGGTAAACCTCAGGTTGCTTATCGTGAAACATTCCGTCAACCAGCTCGCGTTGAAGGTAAATTCGTTCGTCAATCCGGTGGTCGTGGTCAATACGGTCATGTATGGGTTGAGTTCGAACCATTGGAAGCAGGTACAGGTAGCCAGTTCGAAAGTAAAGTTGTCGGTGGTTCCGTACCAAGAGAATATGTTGGTCCTGCATTGCAAGGTATTGAAGAAGCAATGAAGAACGGTGTTATCGCCGGTTTCCCACTTGTAGACGTAAAAGCTACAGTAGTAGACGGATCTTATCATGATGTCGATTCCAATGAAATGGCATTTAAAATTGCCGGATCTATGGCGCTTAAAGCTGCAAAAGACAAATGTCGTCCTGTATTGCTTGAGCCACTTATGAAAGTTGAAGTAACAGTACCTGAAGAATACATGGGTGATGTTATGGGTATGCTGAACTCCCGTCGTGGTCGTATCGAAGGTATGGACTCACGCGGTGGTACTCAAATCATTCGTGCAAAAGTACCTTTATCTGAAATGTTTGGATATTCCACAACACTTCGTTCTGGTACACAAGGTCGCGGTGTATTCTCTATGGAACTTTCTCATTATGAAGAAGTACCTAAGAGCATCGCTGACGAAATCAGTACCAAAGCAAACGGCTAAGTTTTCAATCCGTTTTCACTTATGGGATGTACAGAAAGTAGCATGACTGCTCTCTGTACGTTTCAAACTAAAATACAAACAAAACTCTACCTTCAAGGAGGCAACGTTTAACATGGCAAAGGCTAAATTTGAACGTAATAAAACGCACGTTAACATCGGAACTATTGGTCACGTCGATCATGGTAAAACAACTTTGACTGCTGCAATCACAACTGTATTGTCTAAAACTTACGGCGGTGCTGCTGTAGCATTTGATCAAATCGATAAAGCTCCAGAAGAGCGCGAACGCGGTATCACAATCTCAACTGCACACGTTGAGTACGAAACACCTAACCGTCACTATGCACACGTTGACTGCCCAGGTCACGCCGATTATGTTAAAAACATGATCACTGGTGCTGCACAAATGGACGGAGCGATCTTGGTTGTATCTGCAGCTGACGGTCCTATGCCACAAACTCGCGAGCACATCTTGTTGTCTCGTCAAGTAGGCGTACCTTACATCGTTGTATTCTTAAACAAATGCGACATGGTTGAAGACGAAGAGCTTTTGGAATTGGTTGAAATGGAAGTTCGTGACCTTCTTAACGAATATGAGTTCCCTGGTGACGATACTCCAATCACTCGTGGATCTGCTCGTGAAGCATTGGCTAACCCTGATGGCGAATGGGCTCAAAAAATCGTTGACATGTTTACTGAAATCGATACTTACATTCCAGATCCAGAGCGCGACACTGACAAACCTTTCTTGATGCCTGTTGAGGATGTATTCTCGATCACTGGTCGTGGTACAGTTGCAACTGGTCGTGTTGAGCGTGGTACTGTTAAAGTCGGCGAAGAGATCGAAATCGTTGGTATCCATGAAGAAACTAAGAAATCCGTTGTTACAGGCGTAGAAATGTTCCGTAAATTGTTGGATTCCGCACAAGCGGGCGACAACATCGGCGCATTGTTGCGTGGTGTAGAACGTACTCAAATCGAACGTGGTCAAGTACTTTCTAAACCAGGTACTGTTAAACCTCATACTGAGTTCACTGCTCAAGTATACGTTTTGACTAAAGAAGAAGGCGGACGTCACAAACCTTTCTTCACTGGTTACCGTCCACAGTTCTACTTCCGTACAACTGACGTAACTGGCGTTATTTCTTTACCAGAAGGTACTGAAATGGTTATGCCTGGTGATAACATCACTGTTACTGTATCCCTAATCAATCCAATCGCGATTGAAGAAGGTACACGTTTCGCTATTCGCGAAGGTGGACGTACAGTAGGCGCTGGCGCTGTAGCATCTATCCAAAAATAATTAAATCTTCATTGTGAATCGGAAACGATTTGAAGATTTTAATATAAGCAACATTGTACTGTAACGAAGCAACATTGTACTGTAAACGAAAGACCAAATGAGGCCTGTTTCCTTATAAGGGAGACAGGTCTTATTTTTTTATGTAAATGTTTCAAAAAAGACTTGCATAACTGTTTGTTATCATATACAATAATAAATGTTGTTCTGAGACGTTGCGATGACGTGAGAGGTTACCGACACACCCGGCTCCTTTGCCATGGACGGTATGCCGGAAAATTTTCACTGAGTATGTCCGATACCAAATTGGGCGATAGAAGGAGGGACTAAAAATGGCAAAGCAAAAAATTCGTATTCGTTTGAAAGCATACGATCATAGAATTCTTGATCAATCCGCAGAGAAAATCGTTGAAACAGCTAAACGTTCTGGCGCAGGAGTATCTGGACCAATTCCGCTTCCTACTGAAAAACAGATTATTACTGTTCTTCGTGCGGTTCATAAATACAAGGATTCTCGTGAGCAATTCGAGCAACGTACACATAAACGTTTGATCGATATTGTTAACCCAACTCCACAAACTGTGGATGCATTGATGCGTTTGGACTTACCGTCTGGCGTAGATATCGAAATTAAATTATAATCCACATAGATGTGGTAACACGTAAAATGAAAAGAGGTGTCAACATGAAAGGTATCTTAGGAAGAAAATTGGGTATGACTCAAGTCTTTACTGCGGAAGGTAACGTAATTCCTGTAACGGTTATCGAAGCTGGACCATGTGTGGTTCTGCAGAAGAAAGACCTGGAAAATGACGGATACGAAGCGGTACAAATCGGTTTTGCTGATAAAAAAGCAAGCAGATCTAACAAACCGGAAGCAGGACACGCTACTAAAGCGAATACTGTGCCTAAGCGCTACGTTCGCGAAATTCGCGGTGTTGACCTCGCAAATGTCGAGGTTGGCCAGGAACTCAAAGCAGACTTGTTTGCTCAAGGTGAGTTCGTTGACGTAACGGGTATTTCAAAAGGTAAAGGTTTTGCCGGCGTTATCAAACGTTGGGGCCAAAGCCGCGGACCAATGTCTCACGGTTCCCGTTATCATCGCAGACCAGGTTCAATGGGTTCTATCCAAGCGAACCGTGTACCGAAAGGTAAACGTCTGCCAGGTCACATGGGTCACGATACAGTAACGATCCAACGCCTCGAAGTTATCAGAGTAGATGCTGAACGTAACGTAATTCTCGTTAAAGGCTCTATCCCTGGTGCTAAAAATAGTTATGTAAAAGTAAGAGAAACGGTTAAAAAATAACCAATCAAGAAAGGAGGAACAGGAAATGCCAAAAGTAGCACTTTACAGTATCGACGGTAGCCAAGTTGGCGAAGTTGAATTGAGTGATTCCGTATTCGGTATCGAACCTAACACTCATGTGCTTCATGATGCAGTCATTATGCAACGTGCTTCCCTTCGTCAAGGTAATCACAAAGTAAAAGGACGCTCTGAAGTTCGTGGTGGTGGACGTAAACCATGGAAACAAAAAGGAACAGGACGTGCGCGTCAAGGTTCTATTCGTTCTCCACAATGGAAAGGCGGCGGCGTAGCATTTGGACCGACTCCACGCAGCTATGCTTACAAACTGCCTAAGAAAGTTCGTCGTTTAGCAATCAAATCTGCTTTGTCTTCTAAAGTAGTAGCTAACGAAATCATCGTTTTGGATGCACTAAGCTTTAGCGCACCGAAAACAAAAGAGTTCGCAGCAATTTTAAACAACCTTAAAGTAGATCGCAAAGTATTAATCGTAACTCCTAGTTATGATGATAATGTTGCACTATCTGCTCGTAACATCCCAGGTGTTAAATTCGTTGCAGCTGACGGCGTTAATGTTCTAGACGTACTTACGTACGATAAGCTGATCCTTACTAAGGATGCAGTTCACAAGGTAGAGGAGGTGTTCGCGTAATGAAAGATCCTCGTGATATTATTAAGCGTCCGGTAATTACTGAGCGCACTGCCGAGTACATGAGTGAACTGAAATATGCTTTCGAAGTAGACATTCGTTCTAATAAAACGGAAGTTAAAAAGGCAATTGAAGAAATTTTCAAAGTGAAAGTGTCTAAAGTAAACACTCTTCGCATGCCTGCTAAACCGAAACGTTATGGACGTCATTCCGGCTACACTTCCGAATGGAAGAAAGCTATCGTAACTTTGGCTCCAGAAAGTAAACCGCTTGAGTTTTTTGAATCTGTAGAGTAAGGAGGAATAAACAGTGCCAATTAAAAAGTACAAACCGACATCCCCGGCTCGTCGTAACATGAGTGTTTCTACATTCGAAGAGATTACAACGAACCAACCGGAGAAATCGTTGTTGGCTCCGCTTTTCAAAAGAGCAGGCCGCAACAACCAAGGTAAAATTACAGTTCGTCACCATGGCGGCGGACACAAACGTAAATACCGTATTATTGACTTCAAACGTACTAAAGATGGAATACCAGGTAACGTTGCTACAATCGAGTACGATCCTAACCGTACTTCTAACATTGCTCTGATCCACTATGCTGATGGAGAGAAACGTTATATCATCGCTCCTAAAGGATTAAAAGTTGGAGATCAAATTTTCTCTGGCGTAGGATCTGATATCAAAATCGGTAACTGCCTTCCATTGGAAAACATTCCAGTTGGTACAGTTATTCACAATATCGAATTGAAACCAGGTAAAGGTGGTCAGCTCGTTCGCGCAGCTGGTACGGAAGCTCAATTACTTGGTAAAGAAGAAAAATATGTCTCCATTCGCCTTTCTTCTGGTGAAGTACGTCGCGTACTTAAAGTATGTCGTGCTACAATCGGATCAGTTGGTAATGAAGATCATGAATTGATTAAAATCGGTAAAGCCGGTCGTAATCGCTGGTTGGGCAAACGTCCACAAGTTCGAGGCGTAGTAATGAACCCTAATGATCACCCACACGGTGGTGGTGAAGGTAAAGCTCCAATCGGACGTAAATCTCCAATGTCTCCATGGGGTAAACCTACTCTTGGTTACAAAACACGTAAAAAAGGTAAGGCTTCCGATCAATACATCATTCGCCGCCGCACGAAGTAAGATTTGTGCTTGAATGCTTGTAAAGTGTGAAGTGACGAAAAGATGAAGGGAGGATTCAACCTATGAGCCGTAGTCTTAAAAAAGGTCCTTTCGTGGACGGGTACTTGCTTAAAAAAGTAGAAGTATTGAACGAAGACGATAAAAAAGTCGTAATCAAAACTTGGTCCCGTCGCTCGACGATTTTCCCACAATTTATCGGACATACATTCGCTGTTTATGATGGTCGCAAACATGTACCGGTATATGTAACGGAAGATATGGTCGGACACAAGCTTGGTGAGTTCGCACCAACTCGTACGTACAAAGGTCATGCTAATGACGACAGAAAAACAAGACGTTAATATATAAGGATTTAAAGTAAGAGAGGAGGTCACGCAATGCAAGCGAAAGCACACGCAAAGTTTGTACGCATCGCTCCGCGTAAAGTTCAATTAGTAGTTGACTTGATCCGCGGTAAGCAAGTTGGAGAAGCGATCGCGATTCTGCGTCATACGCCGAAATCCGCATCCCCAATTGTTGAGAAGCTTCTTAACTCCGCAATTGCCAACGCTGAGTTCATTAGCTCAGAAAAAGAGTTGACTTTTGATGTTAACAACTTGGTAATTTCTCAGGTTTATGTTAACCAAGGACCAACACTAAAACGTTTCCGCCCTCGTGCAATGGGACGTGCAAGTAAAATCAACAAACGCACCAGCCATATTTCTTTGGTGGTAGCTGAAAAATAAGATAGAAGGAGGGAAAACGTGTGGGCCAAAAAGTAAATCCCGTCGGATTACGTGTAGGTATTATCCGTGATTGGGAATCTAAATGGTATGCTGGTAAAGACTTTGGCGATCTTCTTATCGAAGACGTTAAAATCCGTGAATACCTTAAAACCAAACTTAAAGAGTCTGCTGTCTCTCATATCGAAATCGAGAGAGCGGCTAATCGTGTTAACGTAACGATCCATACAGCTAAACCTGGTATGGTTATCGGACGCGGTGGTTCAGAAGTTGAAGTTCTTCGTACACAAGTAACTAAAATTGCTGGTGGCAAAAAAGTTCATATCAACATTTCTGAAATCAAAAATCAAGAGCTTGATGCAATTCTAGTTGCAGAAAGTATTGCACAACAATTGGAACGTCGTGTTTCTTTCCGTCGTGCATTGAAACAAGCAATTCAAAGAACTATGCGTTCAGGCGCTAAAGGAATTAAAACAGCAGTTAGCGGACGTCTTGGCGGTGCTGAAATTGCCCGTTCTGAAGGCTACAGCGAAGGAACTGTTCCACTTCATACGCTTCGTGCCGATATTGACTATGGTACAGCAGAAGCGCATACTACTTATGGTCGTATTGGCGTAAAAGTATGGATTTATCGTGGAGAGGTTCTTCCTACGGCTAAGAAACAAGCTGCTCAGGAAGGAGGCAACTAATCATGTTGGTACCAAAACGTGTAAAACACCGTAAACAACAACGCGGAAGCATGTCAGGTCGCGCTAAAGGCGGTACTGAATTGAACTTCGGAGAATTCGGTTTGCAAGCTACTGAGCCTTCTTGGATCACTAACCGTCAAATCGAAGCTGCTCGTATTGCTATGACTCGTTATATCAAACGTGGTGGTAAAGTATGGATTAAAATTTTCCCGGATAAGCCAATTACTCAAAAGCCTCTTGAGGTTCGTATGGGTAGTGGTAAAGGTAACGTAGAAAAATGGGTTGCCGTTGTTAAACCAGGTAAAATTATGTTTGAACTTGCAGGTGTTTCTGAAGAGATCGCGCGTGAAGCTATGCGTCTTGCTTCTCACAAGTTGCCTGTAAAAACTAAGTTTGTGAAACGTGAAGAATTGGGTGGTGAAGCAAATGAAAGCTAATGAATTGCGCAACCTTACCACTGCTGAAATCGAGCAAAAGATTGCTGGTTTTAAAGAGGAACTCTTTAACCTGCGCTTTCAACTTGCTACCGGTCAATTGGATAACCCTACTCGTATCAGCGCTGTGCGTAAACAAATTGCACGTGCTAAAACAGTAGTTCGTGAAAGAGAACTTGGAATCACATCGTAATCCAATATTTGAGAGCTTAAATGCTATCAGCTAGGAAGGAGATTAACTATGAGCGAACGCAATGCCCGTAAAGTACAAGTAGGCAAAGTGGTCAGTGATAAAATGGATAAAACCATCGTTGTTGCTGTAGAAACTTATAAAAAGCATGACTTGTATCACAAACGTATTAAATATACGAAAAAATTCAAGGCTCATGATGAAAATAACACTGCTAAAATTGGTGATGTTGTTAAAATCATGGAGACACGTCCATTATCTAAAGATAAAAACTGGAGATTAGTGGAAGTAGTAGAAGAAGCAATCATCATTTGATGAATGATGCAAACCTGTCTGGAAGGAGGAACTAACAATGATTCAACCATTTACACGTTTGGCTGTAGCCGATAACTCTGGCGCAAAAGAACTTATGTGTATCCGCGTACTAGGTGGTACTGGACGTCGTACAGCTGCAATCGGCGATTTGATCGTTTGTTCTGTAAAACAAGCAACACCAGGCGGCGTTGTCAAAAAGGGTGATGTTGTAAGAGCGGTAATCGTTCGTACAAAGAGTTCCGTTCGTCGTAAAGACGGATCTTACATCGCATTTGATGAGAATGCAGCAGTAGTCGTTAAAGATGACAGAGGCCCTCGTGGTACTCGTATCTTTGGACCAGTTGCTCGTGAATTGCGTGATAAAGACTTCATGAAAATCGTTTCTTTGGCTCCGGAAGTTATCTAAACGATTTGTAAGATATAAAGGCTATGGCCTGAAGTGAGTTATAGGAGGTGTACACAAATGGCGAAAGTGAAAAAAGTGTTGGAATCTCACAACCACAAACTTCACGTGAAAAAAGATGATACGGTTCTTGTAATCAGCGGTAAAGACAAAGGTAAAAAAGGTCGCGTTATCGCAGCGTATCCTCGTGAAAACCGCGTGTTGGTTGAAGGCGTGAATATGATCACCAAACACCAAAAACCAACTCAACTGAATCCGCAAGGAGGACGTGTTGAGCAAGAAGCGCCGATCCACGTTTCGAACGTAATGCACGTTGATCCTAAGGACGGAAAAAAAGTAACCCGTATCGGTTACAAAACATTGGATAACGGCAAAAAAGTTCGCGTAGCTAAACGCTCCGGTGAAACAATCGACTAATACTAATTGTTACGGAAAGGAGGATCTTCCAACATGGCAACAAGAATGAAAGAGCTTTACTTGAATGAAATTTCCCCAGCTTTGGTACAAAAATTCAACTATACAACGGTTATGCAAGTACCGAAAGTTGAAAAAGTTGTTATCAACATGGGTGTAGGTGAAGCAGTATCGAACTCCAAAGTATTGGATTCTGCTGTTAGCGATCTTCAATTGATCTCTGGTCAAAAACCAGTTATCACACGTGCTAAAAAATCTATCGCTGGATTTAAGCTTCGTGAAAACATGCCTATCGGTGTTAAAGTAACACTTCGTGGCGATCGTATGTATTATTTCTTGGATAAATTGTTCAACATTACACTTCCACGTGTACGTGACTTCCGTGGTGTATCTTCTAAAGCGTTCGACGGACGCGGTAACTATACACTAGGTTTGAAAGAACAATTGATCTTCCCTGAAATCGAGTATGATAAAGTAGACAAAGTTCGCGGTATGGATATCGTTATTGTAACGACAGCTAAAACTGACGAAGAGTCTCGTGAATTGCTTACCCAATTGGGAATGCCTTTCGTAAAATAATTATTGAAACGTACAGGGTTCGAATATAAACCCTAGTTCTCCGAAAATATTAGGAGGTGTCAGGCTAAGTGGCTAAAACTTCAATGAAAGTTAAACAACAACGCACACCGAAGTTCAAAGTACGTGCATACACACGTTGCGAACGTTGTGGTCGTCCACACTCGGTATTGCAAAAGTTCAAAATTTGCAGAATTTGCTTCCGTGAATTGGCTCATAAAGGCCAGATCCCTGGTGTGAAAAAAGCAAGCTGGTAAACATTTGATTAAGGGGAAGGAGGTTTACACACATGACTATGTCAGATCCAATTGCTGATATGCTTACTCGTATTCGTAACGCGAACGTTGTGCGTCACGAAACAGTTGAAGTTCCTGCTTCTACAATGAAGAAGCAAATCGCTGATATCCTAAAACGCGAAGGTTTCATTCGTGATGCTGAAGTTGTTGAGGATAACAAACAAGGAATTATCCGTATTTTCTTGAAATACGGTCAAAATAACGAACGTGTAATTACTGGTTTGAAACGTATCAGTAAACCAGGACTTCGTGTTTACACGAAAAGCAATGAAATCCCTCGCGTACTAGGTGGACTGGGAATCGCTATCATCTCTACTTCTAAAGGGGTAGTAACTGATAAAGAAGCTCGTCAATCGAAAAGCGGCGGCGAAGTCGTTTGCTACGTTTGGTAATTAACGTCATATAATAAGGAGGTGCAACTCTATGTCTCGTATTGGCCGCAAACCAATCGAAGTACCAAGTGGTGTTGAAATTAACTTGGATAATACTCAAATTACGGTAAAAGGACCGAAAGGTACGCTTTCCCGTGAGATTCATAAAGATATGAAAGTAAACATCGAAGAGAACGTGATCACAATCGAACGTCCTTCTGATAATAAGACTCATCGTTCCCTGCACGGCACTACTCGTAGTGTAGTAAGTAATATGGTGAGTGGAGTAACTACAGGTTTCTCCAAATCCCTAGAGCTAGTTGGAGTTGGATACCGCGCAAGCAAATCTGGCGACAAAATTGTTCTAAACGTGGGTTACTCTCATCCAGTGGAAATTTCTCCTGAACCAGGCATCGAGTTCGATGTTCCTACAAATACGAAAATCATCGTTAATGGAATCGATAAAGAGCGCGTAGGAGCTTACGCTGCTAAAATCCGTTCCGTACGTGAACCAGAACCATATAAAGGTAAAGGTATCAAGTATGAAGGCGAGCGTATTCTTCGTAAAGAAGGTAAAGCTGGTAAGAAAAAATAAGATAAAGGAATACGTTCCTTTACCTTATGCGTGTTGAAGTGAGCCTGTGAAGGCAACGTGAAAGGAGTGAAATGTACAGTCATGATTACAAAAGCAGATAAAAATAAAGCGCGTCTGAAAAGACACCTACGTGTTCGTAAGAACATCACTGGTACTTCTCAACGTCCACGTTTGAACATATTCCGTTCTGCTAAACATATCTACGCTCAATTGATCGATGACGTAGCGGGTGTAACTTTAGTTTCCGCTTCGACTCTTGATAAAGAACTTGCAGATATTAAAAACGGCGGTAGCGTAGAAGCTGCTACTAAAGTTGGCGAATTGGTTGCAAAACGTGCATCTGAAAAAGGGCACACAGCTGTTGTATTTGATCGCGGAGGCTACTTGTATCACGGACGGATTCAAGCCTTGGCAGATGCAGCTCGTGAAGCTGGTCTTCAATTCTAAAACATTGTAAAAAGGAGGTTAACGACTTGCGTATTGATCCAAACACTTTAGAGCTGACTGAAAGAGTTGTAAACATTAATCGTGTAGCTAAAGTAGTTAAGGGTGGACGTCGTTTCAGCTTTAGCGCACTTGTAGTAGTGGGCGATGGTAATGGCTGGGTAGGCGCTGGTATCGGTAAAGCCGGTGAAGTACCTGACGCTATCCGTAAAGGCATCGAAGATGCTAAGAAAAACTTGATTCATGTTCCTATCGTTGGAACAACAATTCCTCACCTTGTTACAGGTAAATTCGGAGCAGGACGTGTATTGTTGAAACCAGCATCCGAAGGTACTGGAGTTATTGCTGGTGGACCGGTTCGTGCTGTATTAGAACTTGCTGGTGTAGGCAATATCTTGACTAAATCTCTGGGTTCTTCGAATTCCATGAACATGGTTAACGCAACGTTGGAAGGCTTGTCTCGTTTGAAACGTGCTGAAGACGTGGCTAAACTGCGTGGAAAATCTATCGAAGAGTTGCTCGGTTAAGGAGGGAACCTCATGGCTAAATTGGAAATTACCCTCGTCCGTAGCGTGATCGGTCGTTCAGAGAAACAACGTACTACTGTTAAAACACTAGGACTACGTAAAATGAATCACTCAGTAGTTCAAAACGATAATGCTGCTATGCGCGGTATGATCAAACAAGTACAACATTTAGTATCTGTAAAAGAAATCGAAGGTTAATTGATCAAAAATTAACCTATTATTAATAAGGAGGTGCAACGAACGATGAAATTGCATGAGCTTTCACCAAGCCCAGGTTCACGCAAGGAACGCAAACGTGTAGGTCGCGGTCCAAGTAGTGGTACTGGTAAAACATCGGGTCGTGGTCACAAAGGACAAAACTCTCGTTCAGGCGGGGGCGTTCGTCCAGGATTTGAAGGCGGACAAAACCCATTGTATCGTCGTTTGCCTAAACGCGGATTTGTTAACCCTACTCGTAAAGAATATGCACTCGTAAACATCGAAGATTTAAACAGCTTTGCTGCTGATACAGAAGTAACTCCTACGTTCTTGATGGAACAGGGAATCGTTAAAAATGCAAGAAGCGGAATTAAAATTCTTGGTAATGGCGACATCACTGTGAAATTGACTGTAAAAGCGAATAAGTTCTCTCAATCTGCGGTAGAGAAAATCGAGGCTGCCGGCGGTAAAACCGAGGTGATCTAATGTTCAAGACCCTAAAGAATATATGGCGGGTTGAGGATCTTAGAAATCGGATTATCTTTACCTTGCTGGTGCTCATTGTCTACCGTATCGGTGCGTTTGTACCGGTTCCGGGTGTAGACAAAAGTGTATTCCAGTCTGCTAACGCTCAAGGTAAAGAATTGTTCGGTCTTCTAAATACTTTCTCAGGGGGAGCTTTGGGGCATTTCTCCATTTTTGCCCTTGGGATCATGCCGTATATCACTGCATCCATTATAGTTCAACTATTATCTATGGATGTCATTCCGAAATTTGCGGAATGGGCCAAACAAGGGGAACACGGTAAAAAGAAACTGGCACAGATTACCCGGTATGGTACTGTTATTCTGGGTCTTATCCAAGCCTTTGGTACATCGATCGGTTTCAACCGTTTATACAATGCAGAAATGATTCCTAACGCTACAGCGGTAGATTACATCATTATTGCTATTGTGTTAACGGCAGGTACATCATTCTTGATGTGGCTTGGGGAACAAATCACTGAAAAAGGAATCGGTAACGGTATTTCGATCATCATCTTCGCTGGTATTGTTGCAGCTATTCCGCAGCATATCCGTGATATGGTTCAATCGGATTTCCTGCAACAAGGTCAGACATTCTTTAATGTTGCGAAGTTAGCCATCGTTGTTATCGTCGTGATTTTCATTGTTGTCGGAGTTATCTTTATCCAACAGGGTATTCGTAAAATTCCAGTACAATATGCAAAACGCGTTGTAGGTAACAAAATGTATGGTGGACAGAATACACATATTCCGTTGAAAGTTAACTCAGCGGGTGTTATCCCTGTTATCTTTGCCGTTTCATTACTACAGTTTCCAGTTATTTTAGCTAGTTTTTGGTCTACCCATGAATGGGCTAAATGGATTACTCTTAATTTGAGTTATAACCGACCGCTTGGTATGGTGCTGTATGTTATAATGATCATAGGTTTTACTTTCTTCTATACATTTGTGCAAATGAATCCTACGCAAATGGCAGATAATATGAAAAAGAATGGTGGATATATCCCGGGTGTTCGTCCAGGTAAGCCAACGGCTACTTATTTGACTCGTGTTATGACTCGTTTGACCATGACAGGATCATTATTCCTTGCGGTCATCTCGGTATTACCAGTATTCTTAGGAGCTATTTCAGGTTTGCCACAATCTGTGCAAATCGGCGGTACATCGCTTCTTATCGTAATCGGGGTTGCACTTGATACGATGAAAACGATCGAAAGCCAGCTCATTAAACGCCATTACAAAGGTTTTATCAATAAATAGACGGCAGGTTCCGGCTGGGACAAGTCATGCTTGTTCACACCGGCGCCTTTCCGTGCTGTTCTTGCAGCATTAGTCTTAGGGGGAGTGACATTACGTGAACATCATATTCATGGGGCCTCCGGGAGCAGGAAAAGGAACACAAGCAGCAGTGATTGTGAAAGAGCTAGGTATTCCTCATATTTCTACAGGCGATGCATTTCGTCTAGCGATCAAACAGGAAACTCCAATTGGAGTAAAAGCCAAAGAGTTCATCGATCAGGGTTTGCTTGTACCGGATGACGTAACGAACGGAATTGTGGAAGAGCGTCTTGCTCAGCCCGATTGTAAAAAAGGTTTCTTGCTTGACGGTTTTCCAAGAACTTTAGCTCAAGCTGAAGCGTTGGATAAAATGCTGGCAGCAATGGAGCGTAAGCTGGACCACGTGATCAATTTAAAAGTAGATCTTAACAAATTGCTTGTTCGGATTACCGGACGACGTATTTGCAAAACTTGTGGAGCTACTTACCATATTGAGTTCAATCCGCCGAAGCAAGAAGGCGTATGCGATATTGATGGTGGTGAACTTTATCAACGTGCTGATGATAACGAAGAAAGCGTAGGAACGCGTCTGAATGAGTATCATACGAAAACAGAAGCGCCACTTATTGCTTACTACGGTGATCAAAAGCTATTGAGAGAGATTGATGGCGATCAAAGTATTGATGCGGTATCTAAGGATATTGTTTCATTGCTTAGAGGTTAAGCAGAATGATCATTTGCAAATCCGAAACAGAACTAGGATTTATGCGGGAAGCAGGTCGAATTGTAGCTGAGACGCATCGTCTAATCAAGCAAGCGATCGAGCCAGGTATTACGACCGAACATCTTGATCAGATTGCAGACCGTTATATTCGCAGTCAAAATGCCTTACCGTCATTCAAAGGATACAATGGTTTTCCTGCCAGCATTTGTGCTTCGGTTAATGAGCAATTAGTTCATGGATTCCCGAATAAACGCAAATTGCAAGAAGGCGACATCGTTACACTTGATATTGGTGCTGAATACCGAGGTTATCATGGAGATTCTGCATGGACTTATCCGGTAGGACAGATTTCTGATGATGCAAAAAAACTTTTGGAAGTAACTGAAGGTTCTTTGTATGCAGGACTTGAACTGGTCAAGCCAGATGTACGCTTGTTTACAATATCGCATGCGATACAGCGTTTTATTGAAGATGCCGGTATGTCTGTCGTACGTGAATACGTAGGACATGGTATCGGAGCGAAGCTGCACGAAGCCCCTCAAATTCCAAACTATGGAGTTGCGGATCGCGGACCGAGGCTGAAGCCGGGAATGGTTCTGGCAATCGAGCCGATGGTAAATGCCGGCAAGCAACATGTCAAAACGCTTGAAGACAAATGGACAGTAGTTACTGTTGATGGCTCATTATGTGCCCATTTTGAACATACAGTTGCGGTTACACCAGACGGTATGGAAATTTTCACAAAACTAAACTAAATGCGTAGGTGATTCTTGTGAAAACAACAATGAACCCGCAGGTCGGTCAAATTGTGAAAGTGTTAAAAGGTCAGGGAGCTTCTCAACCTGCTGTTATCATTGCAGTACCGGATGAAAAGTTTGTTTATATCGCCGACGGGAACAAACGAAAGTTTGACCAGCCGAAGAAGAAGAATCTGCTTCATCTGGAGCTAATGCCGGTGATTAGCAGCGAAGTAGTAAACAGTTTGCAAGAAAGCGGTCGGGTCACGAACGGGAAATTGCGCTATGCAGTTACCAAGTTCTTGGAATCTGCCGAAAACAATGTTGAACAGAAAGGAGACTGACTGTGGCCAAGGAAGATGTTATTGAGGTAGAAGGCGTGGTTCTTGAACCCTTGCCAAATGCAACGTTCAAAGTTGAATTAGAGAATGGTCATCAGATTCTCGCTCATGTTTCTGGAAAGCTACGGATGCACTTTATCCGTATTTTGACTGGAGATAAAGTAGTTGTACAATTGTCACCTTATGATTTGACAAAAGGTCGTATAACTTACCGCAAATAGACACTTTAACACTAATCTATGTTATAATAGATGTTTATGAAATCATTGCTTGTCAGCAGATACAATGATTACAAGTAAGTTTTACGGACGTAAAACTTGAGGAGGTAATTAACATGAAGGTAAGACCTTCTGTAAAACCCATCTGCGAAAAATGCAAAGTCATTCGCCGCAAAGGGAATGTAATGGTAATTTGTGAGAATCCTAAACACAAACAAAAACAGGGATAATTATCTAGGGGGTGTAGCGTAAAATGGCACGTATAGCTGGCGTGGATTTACCACGTGATAAACGCGTTGAGATCGCCTTGACATATATTTTCGGAATCGGTAAAACGACTTCCCAGAAAATTCTGAGTGATACTGGTATTGACCTGAACACTCGTGTCCGCGATCTTACAGAAGATGAAGTTGGAAAATTGCGTGAAGTAATTGGTAGTACTAAAGTTGAAGGTGATCTTCGTCGTGAGATCTCTCTAAACATTAAGCGTCTAATTGAAATCGGATGTTACCGTGGTGTTCGTCACCGTCGTGGATTGCCGGTTCGTGGACAACGTACTAAAACTAATGCTCGTACACGTAAAGGTCCTCGTCGTACTGTAGCGAACAAGAAGAAGTAAGGGGGGTATAACACACAATGGCTAAAGCTAAAAAAGTCGTACGTACAAAACGTCGTGACCGTAAAAATATTGAATCTGGCGTGGCGCACATCCGTTCCACGTTTAATAATACGATCGTTACAATTACGGACCCTCATGGTAACGCGATTTCCTGGGCAAGCTCAGGCGGTCTAGGTTTCAGAGGATCTCGTAAGTCTACTCCATTCGCAGCGCAATTAGCAGCTGAAACAGCAGCTAAAGCAGCAATGGAACACGGTATGAAAGCCGTTGAGGTTATGGTTAAAGGTCCAGGAGCTGGACGCGAAGCAGCAATTCGTTCTTTGCAAGCAGCTGGTCTTGAAGTTAACCTAATCAAAGATGTAACGCCAATCCCGCATAACGGATGCCGTCCACCAAAACGTCGCCGCGTATAATTGAAGCATGTCTCTTTATTTTGTAGTATAATTCCCGGCAAAGGTAAAGATCCGTTTACCGGGTATACTACTGCATGTCTATTTGTAAGTATTCAGCGACAGTTTCACAGGAGCGACGTTTTGAAGGAGGGATATTGCAGTGATAGAAATCGAAAAGCCGAAAATTGAGACCGTAGATGTAAATGATGAAGGTAACTACGGTAAATTCATCATTGAACCGCTCGAACGTGGTTATGGCACAACACTTGGCAACTCACTTCGTAGAATTTTGTTATCTTCTCTTCCGGGAGCAGCAGTAACATCTGTTCAAATCGATGGTGTATTGCATGAGTTCTCAACGGTTCAAGGTGTGATGGAAGACGTTACAGAAATCATTCTGAACCTCAAGGCCCTTTCGCTTAAGATCCACTCTGATGAAGAAAAAGTGTTGGAGATTGATGCGGAAGGAGAAGGGGCGATCACTGCAGGAGATATCCGTGCAGACAGTGATGTTGAAATCCTGAATCCGGATCTTCATATCGCCACTTTAGCTCCAGGTTCTAGACTTCACATGCGTATTTTTGCAAATCGTGGTCGTGGCTATGTTGCTGCAGATAAGAATAAACGTGATGATCAACCAATTGGTGTCATTCCTGTAGATTCTATCTATACTCCGATTTCCCGCGTTAACTATGGCGTGGAAAATACTCGTGTAGGTCAAGTAACGAACTATGATAAGCTAACTATTGAAATCTGGACGGATGGTAGCATTCGCCCTGAAGAAGCAGTTAGTCTGGGCGCTAAAATTTTGACTGAGCATTTGATGTTATTTGTTGGTCTAACTGACGAAGCAAAAGATGCTGAAATCATGGTCGAAAAAGAGGAAGATAAAAAAGAGAAAGTGCTCGAGATGACTATCGAAGAGCTTGATCTCTCTGTACGTTCTTACAACTGCTTGAAACGTGCTGGTATTAATACCGTACAAGAGCTAACTACGAAATCCGAAGACGATATGATGAAAGTCCGCAACTTGGGCCGCAAATCGCTTGAGGAAGTTCAAGAGAAGCTTGAAGAATTAGGATTAGGACTTCGTCAAGAAGACTAATCATTTAATAGTGTAATGAAGGAGGGAAAAACAACATGGCATACCAAAAATTGGGTCGTAACTCCAGCGCTCGTAAAGCTTTGTTTCGTGACCTGGTAACTGACCTGTTCTTGTATGAGCGTATTCAAACGACTGAAGCTAAAGCGAAAGAAGTTCGTTCTATCGCTGAAAAACTGATCACCCTTTCTAAACGTGGAGATCTTCATGCTCGTCGTCAAGTAGCTGCTTATGTTCGTCGCGAGTCTCTCGATGGTGGACAAGATGCTATCCAAAAATTGTTTTCTGATTTAGCAACTCGCTATGCAGAGCGTCCAGGTGGATACACTCGTATTCTTAAATTAGGACCTCGTCGCGGCGATGCTGCACCTATGGTTTATCTTGAATTGGTAGACCGCGCGTAACATGCAGATGAGGAAAGGGTGGACAGGGTCAACAGATTCTGACAAAACCCTTTTTTTCTCTGTTTGGAACATGCAGTGTTTGAGGATAATGAGGGAGGGAGCTCCATTAGGGGCTCCCTTGCTTTGTATAAAAGGTGAGGATATATGAGGAATCTTTGTATGACTGTCAATTATGATGGAACCAGATATAACGGATTTCAGACCCAACCGGACGGAAATACGATTCAGGATCATTTAGAAAAAGCAATTGCCTCGATCATTGGAGAAAAACCAAAGATTCATGGCTCAGGTCGTACAGATGCAGGTGTACATGCGATTGGACAAGTCTTTCATTTCTTGACTGAATCAACTGTCCCAGCAGAACGCTGGCCACTTGCTTTAAATGGTCGCTTGCCCAAAGATATTATTGTTACAAATGCGCGCGAGGTTCATTTGGACTTCCACTCACGGCGCTCAGCCAAACGAAAAACATATCGATACACGATTAACGCTAATCAATATCCAGATGTTTTTCTAAGGCATATGCAATTACATCATCCAGGCAAACTGAATATTGAAGCAATGCGTGAAGCTCTTTCCCACTTTATAGGTACTCATGACTTCACAACCTTTGCTTCAAAACATTCTGAAAAGCAAAGTCATATCCGTACAATCTATGAGGCACGATTGGAAGTAGATTATTCTATGACCCGTCCTGATACAAGAGACCAAGGTATTCTACACTTTTATATAACGGGCAGTGGATTTTTACAGCATATGGTACGTATTATTATGGGGACACTGGTACAAGTGGGAGAAGGTAAACACGCACCAGATGCTATTTCTAATATGATTGCTGCGGAGGATCGTAGTGAGGCAGGACCAACTGCAGTCAGCAAAGCGTTGACGATGTGGGGGGTTCACTATGAGGAGTTTAATACATAGTAAAATTTCAAAGCAAATGCCTACGAAATTTTTTCTAGAAAAACTTCAAATAGTTCTTGCTTAACGTGTTTTTATGCTGTAAAATAAAGTTTGTGTTTTCTTAAGGCTATCCCACAGCCCCATTAAGAATAACACCACCTAAAATTTTTAATCCATCACTTAATAACTATGTAACACTGTGTACTAACAACACTAACTCAAGAACGAAGATATATGAGAATATACCGTAATGATATATTTTCAAAAGCACACTAAGGAGGAACTTTTCATGCGTACGACGTACATTGCCAAGCCAAGTGAAGTAGAACGCAATTGGCACATTATCGATGCTGAAGGCAAAACGCTTGGTCGTTTGGCTAGTGAAGCAGCTGCACTTATTCGCGGCAAACACAAACCACAATTTACCCCTCATGTAGACGGTGGAGATTTCGTTATCGTAATCAATGCTGACAAAATCCACTTGACTGGTAAAAAATTGCAAGACAAAAAATACTACCGTCACTCAATGCATCCAGGTGGTCTTAAAGTTACCACTGCTGATGAAATGCTTAAAAACAAACCAGAACGTGTAATCGAATTTGCAGTTCATGGTATGCTTCCAAAAACTCGTATGGGTAACCAAATGAAGTTAAGATTGAAAGCATATGCTGGCGTAGAACACCCACATGCAGCACAAAAACCGGAAGTTTACGAACTTCGCGGCTAATTAAAAGGAGGACAGTTTCATGGCACAAGTACAATACTATGGGACAGGTCGTCGTAAACATTCGGTAGCACGTGTTCGCCTTGTACCGGGTGAAGGACGCATTGTCATCAATAAACGCGACATCAATGAATATTTCGGTTTAGATACACTTAAACTGATCGTTAAACAACCACTTAACTTGACAGAAACGATCGGAAGCTACGATGTAATCGTATTGGCTCACGGTGGTGGTATTTCTGGTCAAGCAGGAGCAATCCGTCACGGTATCTCCCGTGCATTGCTTAAAGCTGATCCTGAACTTCGTGGATCTTTGAAAAAAGCTGGATTCCTGACTCGTGACCCTCGTATGAAAGAGCGTAAAAAATACGGTCTTAAAGCAGCACGTCGCGCACCTCAGTTCTCCAAACGTTAATATTCCTTGTATATCAAGGTTTACAAAGACCTCTTACCAGAAATGGTGGGAGGTTTTTTTGTGTTTAAAAGAAACGTGACCACATTTTGACCACCATTTTATATGTGTATAACCCTGTGTACAATCATAAATATCAATATCAATATCAATAGCAATTAAAATTAAATATAGAATCGGTTGTACAAAATTGTGAATAACTTGTGATTAACTCCAAAAATACTATTGAATCCCCAACCATTAAGTACTATAATATACATAATTCTTAGTTGTTTAGTCGGCTTTAATTTGAATCCTTTTAAAAGTGTAGTCATTTATTGAAGGTACTTAAAACCAAAATGGTAAAATGAATTCCAAAGATGGGGGAACTAAATATGAATCTGTTGGAAAAAGAAGAGTTAGCTCGAGTAAAAGCGGAAGAGTTAGAACATGCTACAGCTGAACAAGTCATCCGTTGGGCTGTGGATAATTTTGAAAGTCTTACTTTTGCTTGTAGTTTTGGAGCTGAAGATGTAGTCATTGTGGATATGTTACAGAATATCAGCCCGTCCACTGATATTTTCTATTTAGATACTGATTTCCATTTTAAAGAAACCTATGAGACTCGCGATCGTATGATTGAGCGTTATGGTATGGAATTTGTTAAAGTAGCTCCAAAGCTGACTCCTGAAGAACAAGCTGCTGCTCATGGAGAATCGCTATGGACTGTCGATCCTAATGCTTGCTGCAATATTCGCAAAGTAGAACCTTTAACTCGGATATTATCTCAATATGATTCATGGATTACGGGTATTCGGCGTGACCAAGCACCCACTCGTGCAAATGCTAAAAAGATCGAGTATGATTCTAAATTTGGTTTGATGAAGTTTAACCCTATTGCAGATTGGACTTCTGAAGAGGTATGGCAGTATATTCGAGATAACGATATTATTTATAATCCTCTGCATGATCAACATTACCCTAGTATTGGTTGTGAACAATGTACACGTCAGGTTATGCCAGGCGAAGATCCTCGTGCTGGACGTTGGGCTAACTCTGATAAAACAGAATGTGGATTACACAAATAATTCAACATTATGACTAACATAGATAATCTCAGCCGATCAAGTGATTTTTAGCATTTGGTCGGCTTCATGTATACTTAGGCAGATAGATTTTATAGCATACACATTTATGATGAGACAGGAGCGATTACAGAATGACAACAATTTTGCCACATGGGGGTCAATTGGTTCAGCGTATTGTAAAAGAGGAAGAGCGCGATCAGTTATTGGCTCAAGCTCAACAGTGGAAACAAATTCCTATCAATACATGGACTATCTCCGATCTTGATCTTATAGGTGTAGGAGCCTTTTCGCCACTTGAAGGATTTATGGAAGAAGCAGATTATCATTCTGTTCTCGAAAATATGAGATTATCAAATGGAACAGTATGGAGTATTCCAATTACACTTGCTTTAGATGAATCTATTACTTCCACTCTTCAAATAGGTGAGCAAGTAGCATTAGTAGGAGAGCAGGATGGAGTGATCTACGGTACATTAGAGGTACGTAGCATCTATACAGTAGATCAACAACAAGAAGCGGTGAAAATCTTTAAAACAGATGATCCTGAACATCCAGGGATACAAAAATTATTCAGTCGTTCTTCGATCTATGTAGGAGGACCTATTCAAGTATTAAAACGTCCTCAACCTGAAAAGTTCGGTGAGTTTTATTTTGATCCTGAACAAACCAGAAAGATTTTTGCAGATAAAGGATGGAAAACAGTCGTCGGTTTCCAAACTCGTAACCCTGTGCATCGTGCTCATGAATATATTCAAAAAAGTGCAATGGAGATTGTAGATGCATTATTTTTGAATCCATTGGTAGGTGAAACAAAGTCAGATGATGTACCTGCGAATGTACGGATGCGTAGTTATTTAGTTCTTTTAGAAAATTACTATCCAAAAGATCGTGCCTTTTTAGGAGTATTTCCAGCAGCAATGCGTTATGCAGGACCAAGAGAAGCCATATTCCATGCAATGGTTCGCAAAAATTATGGATGTACACACTTTATTGTTGGTCGCGACCACGCGGGTGTAGGTGACTATTATGGAACGTATGAAGCTCAAGAAATTTTCACTAACTTTACGGCAGAGGAATTAGGAATTACTCCACTATTCTTTGAACATAGCTTTTTCTGTACCAAATGCGGTAACATGGCATCAAGCAAAACTTGCCCGCATTCTAAAGAAAATCATTTAACTCTTTCTGGCACAAAAGTGAGAGCATTACTAAGAGATGGTCAATGCCCTCCACCGGAATTTACCCGTCCAGAAGTAGCAGAAGTATTAATTGAAGGTATGGCAGAACATAACAAACTCTAAATTAGTCACTATGTATTCCAAACCGCTTTACTTTAGTCATGTGATCATGATTTGAAGTGAAGCGGTTTTTTTATATAAGAAATGAAGCCGATCGATGTAGAAACATTTTATTTATACTTTTACGGTGTACGATTCGCGAATCAATAATATAAAATGGTATAATATAACGTATTGTTGCATTAGCGCATGGTTGTCTTTATAACGATATATTCAATCTAACCACATAAGGAGTGCACCTCATATGTTATCAAGAGACTATGTTTTGGAATTATTAAGTACGGTTACAGATCCGCAGTACGAATTTCCTCTATTGGAAATGCAATTTATTCGCGATGTTATGATCAAAGATACCAGAATTTCATTAACTGTAGTGGGTATTGAATTAGGTCAAGAATATAAAGATGCTATAGAGCAATCGATTCGAGCTGCTCTTAAAATTGTTGAACCGATTGACCTACATATTCGTTTCAGAGCCCCTTCTGAGCTTGAAATGGCTACAGTACGTCAATTACTATCTCCAGACACAGAAGAAGCACTACCGCCTGAATCTGAGACGCACAAAGGTCATGCAGCAGGTCTAGAGGAGCTTCCTATCATTCATCAGAATTCCGGTGTACGTTTTATCGCTGTAGCTAGTGGTAAGGGTGGTGTCGGTAAATCTACTGTTACAGTAAATTTAGCAACTGCTTTAGTCCGCCAAGGAAAAAGGGTAGGCATTATTGATGCTGATATTTACGGATTCAGTATTCCAGATATGATGGGAATAGAAGAAGGCCCTACTGTAGAAGAAGGACGTATTCAACCGGTAGAACGATTCGGCGTTCAAGTAATGTCGATGGGATTCTTTATTCGAGAAAATAATCCTGTAATCTGGCGTGGACCGATGCTGGGTAAAATGCTTCGTCAGTTTTTTGCTGATGTGGACTGGGCTCCATTGGATTATATGTTACTAGATCTACCTCCAGGAACAGGGGATGTAGCATTGGATGTACATCAGATTCTTCCACAAAGTAAAGAAATACTGGTAACTACTCCACATGCAACAGCAGCATTTGTAGCAGCACGTGCGGGAACGATGGCATTACAGACCGATCATGAGATTCTGGGTGTTGTCGAAAATATGTCTTACTACCAAGCAAGAGATGGACAGAAAGAGTATGTCTTCGGTAGAGGGGGCGGTGGACAGCTTGCAGAAACACTGCATACTGAACTACTAGCTCAAATTCCGTTAGGCGCACCAGACAATTTACCAACAGATCCTGACTTTTCACCTTCTGTATACAAAGAAGATAGTGAAATTGGTCAACTATATAATGAGTTAGCTCTAAAAGTAATTGAGAAACATGGCTAAACCTCAATACTAATAAATATAGGATTGATTTCAATAACCGATAGATAGAGAGGAAGGCGTATCATACCTTGCTCTCTATTTTTATCTATTTACCAAATTGTGTTGTAAAGGAGTAGAATATATGGCTTCATTGTTTTCATTGCGTACTTTTTGGCGTGATCTTAAATCTAACAAATCAATGTTATTGGTTTCTACCATTCTGTTTGCAGTAGGAATTGTAGCAGGAATCTTATTAGTAGAACCATTGGGTAACTATTTAAGAGAACAACTTCAGCAACTACAAGTAGTCAAAGAGCAGCTTAACCAAGGACAGCATGTAGAACTTAACTATTTTGTGTTTATCTTTCTAAACAATGCGATCAAAAGTGTTCTTATTATTTATTTAGGAATATTTATAGGGATCATTCCAGTAATCTTTTTAGTTATGAACGGAATGATTATTGGATTTCTACTACGTACCTATGATATGCAGGGACAGGATGTAGTGACTTTAATAGTTAAAGGATTATTACCACATGGAATCTTTGAAATTCCTGCTATTCTTATCGCCGCCGCTTATGGTCTGAAATTTGGTAAATTGGTATTGGATAGTCTAACCACATGGAGTCCAGCAGGAAGAGTACAACTCAGAGTAGCTTGGAAACAGTTTATGAGATCTACAATCACAGCTTCATTTTGGCTAGTCATTATTCTTTTTGTAGCAGCGATTATAGAGAGTACGGTAACATTCTGGTTAATGCAGGCTTAGTTATTTACAAAAAATCACATACAAACAGTTACAAGTATGCCTAATTAGGTTAATTCATCACTATCCACAAGGCTGTTATTGCATGTAAATGGATTGAGATTGATACATCTACACATAGCAGCCTAATAGATATACTGTGAGGAGTTACAATCTAGGGAGGATATTCATATGCTTGGAATGTTATTAAACGATAAAGAATGTAAAGAGATGGCTTATGTATTACGTAAAGAATTAGATGAAATGTTATTCGATCTAAGTGATCAACGTCTAAATCAGGATATACGCAAATCAATTGATAAAAGATACAAAACGATTTTTCAAATGTATGCACGTTTCGCACCACAAAAGGAACTATCCAAATACGTACGAAACGGACGCTACAAAGAGACTAATAATTAAATTGTAAAAAACTATTGACGTAATCTATAAATATATGATAAATTAATTCTCGCACTGTTTTTAATGTTTAAAAGTGTTGAACGCAATGAAAGAGATTAACAAATTTCAACATTGCAGATCACTTGAAAAAAAGATTGAAAAAAAGTGTTGACGAAATGAAATGAGCATGATATATTATAAGAGTTGCTGATGCGATAACGCGTCGGTGCACAAAGGCAAAATAACGAAATGTTTGATCTTTGAAAACTGAACAACGAGTGAGTAATGAAGGTCTTAGCCGACCTTTAAAAAATAGAGAACTTCGGTTCTCGCCAGTTTTAGATTTGAGCACGTCAAACACTTTATGGAGAGTTTGATCCTGGCTCAGGACGAACGCTGGCGGCGTGCCTAATACATGCAAGTCGAGCGGAGTTGACGAGAAGCTTGCTTCTTTGATGCTTAGCGGCGGACGGGTGAGTAACACGTAGGCAACCTGCCCTCAAGCTTGGGACAACTACCGGAAACGGTAGCTAATACCGAATACATGATTTGTTCGCCTGAACGAATCTGGAAAGACGGAGCAATCTGTCACTTGAGGATGGGCCTGCGGCGCATTAGCTAGTTGGTGAGGTAACGGCTCACCAAGGCGACGATGCGTAGCCGACCTGAGAGGGTGATCGGCCACACTGGGACTGAGACACGGCCCAGACTCCTACGGGAGGCAGCAGTAGGGAATCTTCCGCAATGGACGCAAGTCTGACGGAGCAACGCCGCGTGAGTGATGAAGGTTTTCGGATCGTAAAGCTCTGTTGCCAGGGAAGAACGTCCGATAGAGTAACTGCTATCGGAGTGACGGTACCTGAGAAGAAAGCCCCGGCTAACTACGTGCCAGCAGCCGCGGTAATACGTAGGGGGCAAGCGTTGTCCGGAATTATTGGGCGTAAAGCGCGCGCAGGCGGCTTTTTAAGTCCGGTGTCACAGCCCAAGGCTCAACCTTGGGTCGCACTGGAAACTGGAGAGCTTGAGTACAGAAGAGGAAAGTGGAATTCCACGTGTAGCGGTGAAATGCGTAGAGATGTGGAGGAACACCAGTGGCGAAGGCGACTTTCTGGGCTGTAACTGACGCTGAGGCGCGAAAGCGTGGGGAGCAAACAGGATTAGATACCCTGGTAGTCCACGCCGTAAACGATGAATGCTAGGTGTTAGGGGTTTCGATACCCTTGGTGCCGAAGTTAACACATTAAGCATTCCGCCTGGGGAGTACGGTCGCAAGACTGAAACTCAAAGGAATTGACGGGGACCCGCACAAGCAGTGGAGTATGTGGTTTAATTCGAAGCAACGCGAAGAACCTTACCAAGTCTTGACATCCCTTTGACCGGACTAGAGATAGTCTTTTCCTTCGGGACAAAGGAGACAGGTGGTGCATGGTTGTCGTCAGCTCGTGTCGTGAGATGTTGGGTTAAGTCCCGCAACGAGCGCAACCCTTATGCTTAGTTGCCAGCACATCATGGTGGGCACTCTAAGCAGACTGCCGGTGACAAACCGGAGGAAGGTGGGGATGACGTCAAATCATCATGCCCCTTATGACTTGGGCTACACACGTACTACAATGGCCGGTACAACGGGAAGCAATATCGCAAGATGGAGCCAATCCTTAAAAGCCGGTCTCAGTTCGGATTGCAGGCTGCAACTCGCCTGCATGAAGTCGGAATTGCTAGTAATCGCGGATCAGCATGCCGCGGTGAATACGTTCCCGGGTCTTGTACACACCGCCCGTCACACCACGAGAGTTTGCAACACCCGAAGTCGGTGGGGTAACCTGCAAAGGAGCCAGCCGCCGAAGGTGGGGTAGATGATTGGGGTGAAGTCGTAACAAGGTAGCCGTATCGGAAGGTGCGGCTGGATCACCTCCTTTCTATGGAGAATCGTTTCCTGCAACGGAAACATTCGAACGTCGTTCTTTTCGGAGAACGGCAAACGCAGAACACTCCGGTGGATCTGTGGTCATTCATTGAATGACAAAACTCACTCGTTGTTCAGTTTTGAAAGAGTAAACCTCTTTCAAACTGTTGATCCTTGAAAACTGGATACCGAAAACGAAACATCGCGTTTTAGAATGTTTCTTCTCTACGACTGTGTTAAACAGCAGTAGGCGAGAAATAATATACACCGTTTCTATGTTATAGAAACACTTAGGTTAAGCTACTAAGAGCACACGGTGGATGCCTAGGCGCTAGGAGCCGATGAAGGACGTGGCGAACAACGATAAAGCCTCGGGGAGCTGTAAGCAAGCTGTGATCCGGGGATGTCCGAATGGGGAAACCTAACTGGATTCATCTCCAGTTACTCACACCTGAATACATAGGGTGTGCAGAGGCAGACGAGGGGAACTGAAACATCTAAGTACCCTCAGGAAAAGAAAACAAGAGTGATTCCGTCAGTAGCGGCGAGCGAACGCGGAACAGCCCAAACCAAGAAGCTTGCTTCTTGGGGTTGTGGGACGTCTCTTTGGAGTTACAAAGGAATGAGGTAGGCGAAGAGGTCTGGAAAGGCCCGCAAGACAAGGTGAAAGCCCTGTAGCTTAAATCTCATTCTCTCCGAGACGGATCCCGAGTAGTGCGGGGCACGTGAAACCCCGTATGAATCTGCCAGGACCATCTGGTAAGGCTAAATACTCCCTAGCGACCGATAGTGAAGCAGTACCGTGAGGGAAAGGTGAAAAGGACCCCGGAAGGGGAGTGAAATAGAACCTGAAACCGTGTGCTTACAAAAAGTCAGAGCCCTATGAATGGGTGATGGCGTGCCTTTTGTAGAATGAACCGGCGAGTTACGTTCCCGTGCAAGGTTAAGGTGAAAAGCCGGAGCCGCAGCGAAAGCGAGTCTGAATAGGGCGACTGAGTACGTGGACGTAGACCCGAAACCAGGTGATCTACCCCTGTCCAGGGTGAAGGTACGGTAACACGTACTGGAGGCCCGAACCCACGCACGTTGAAAAGTGCGGGGATGAGGTGGGGGTAGCGGAGAAATTCCAATCGAACCTGGAGATAGCTGGTTCTCCCCGAAATAGCTTTAGGGCTAGCCTCGGAAGTTGAGTCGTGGAGGTAGAGCACTGATTGGATGCGGGGCCCGCAAGGGTTACCAAGTTCAGTCAAACTCCGAATGCCACAGACTTTATTCCGGGAGTCAGACAGTGAGTGCTAAGATCCATTGTCGAAAGGGAAACAGCCCAGACCATCAGCTAAGGTCCCCAAGTGTGTGTTAAGTGGGAAAGGATGTGAAGTTGCACAGACAACCAGGATGTTGGCTTAGAAGCAGCCACCATTGAAAGAGTGCGTAATAGCTCACTGGTCGAGTGACTTTGCGCCGAAAATGTAACGGGGCTAAACACACCACCGAAGCTATGGCTTGATACTTTGTATCAGGGGTAGGGGAGCGTTGAATGAAGATTGAAGGTGTACCGCAAGGAGCGCTGGACCTCATTCAAGTGAGAATGCCGGTATGAGTAACGAAAAGATCAGTGAGAATCTGATCCGCCGAAAACCCAAGGATTCCTGAGGAAGGCTCGTCCTCTCAGGGTAAGTCGGGACCTAAGGCGAGGCCGAAAGGCGTAGTCGACGGACAACAGGTTGAAATTCCTGTACCACCGAAAGCCGTTATGAGCAATGGGATGACGCAGGAGGATAGTGACGCGGACTGATGGATGTCCGTTCAAGCAGTGAGGCTGGTATGTAGGCAAATCCGCATACCGCAAGGCCAGGCTGTGATGAGGAGCGAAAATTGTAGTAGCGAAGGTCATGATTTCACACTGCCAAGAAAAGTCTCTAGCCAGGAAGCAGGTGCCCGTACCGTAAACCGACACAGGTGGGTGAGAAGAGA
>NZ_CP126313.1:242170-386694 GCF_028594455.2 Paenibacillus sp. PK4536 | reverse complement strand
GGCCCGTTGGTCAAGTGGTTAAGACACCTCCCTTTCACGGAGGTAACAGGGGTTCGAGTCCCCTACGGGTCATATTTACTTCTTGGAGATTTAGCTCAGCTGGGAGAGCATCTGCCTTACAAGCAGAGGGTCGGCGGTTCGATCCCGTCAATCTCCACCATTTTTCTTAAATAACACGTTCACTTTATTGGGGATTAGCCAAGCGGTAAGGCAACGGACTTTGACTCCGTCATGCATAGGTTCAAATCCTATATCCCCAGCCATTTATGAGTCATTAGCTCAGTCGGTAGAGCACCTGACTTTTAATCAGGGTGTCGAAGGTTCGAGCCCTTCATGACTCACCATTTTTCTTACATGCGCGTGTGGCGGAATTGGCAGACGCACTAGACTTAGGATCTAGCGTTTCACGACGTGGGGGTTCAAGTCCCTCCACGCGCATAGGTTTTGCGGACGTGGCTCAGCGGTAGAGCATCGCCTTGCCAAGGCGAGGGTCGTGGGTTCGATTCCCATCGTCCGCTCCAATCTTTTACAAGGTTTTATTTGCGCCCTTAGCTCAGCTGGATAGAGCGTTTGACTACGAATCAAAAGGCCAGGAGTTCGAATCTCTTAGGGCGCGCCATTTTTTCTAAAAGTGAATAAACGCATAACGGGATGTAGCTCAGCTTGGTAGAGCACCTGGTTTGGGTCCAGGGGGTCGCATGTTCAAATCGTGTCATCCCGATCGTTTTGCGGGTGTAGTTCAATGGTAGAACTTCAGCCTTCCAAGCTGATAGCGTGGGTTCGATTCCCATCACCCGCTCCATTTTTTAATTCAAAGACCGGAAACGGTCTTTTTTTGCTATATATAAGTATAAAAAACTTATCATAGCTATGGAATCATGTAGATCCTGTTCTATAAATGTTGTACTTTTTTCACTTTAATTTATTCGTTTGTCGACGGAAATACTATGTTAAAAGAAGAGATATATTCTCTCTATTGATGTAAAATAACGAATACGATAGTTGACAAAATGCTTTTAGGGCAGGTGTCAATTTTCATTGTGATTGATTGGTTAAAAGTTTGCATAATCATTCATAAGTTCAAAATTAATTAAAGTAATCAGTGTAGCTTTGTTGTATGATGTTAAGAAGATGTTAACATATAGAGGAATTGACACCGGTGAAAGATAGGAGGAAGAGCATGTCTGAGTTGACAGTGAATGCTAGTAAAAATCATTCTAACAACTTGCTGCGGCGAGATGTACGTTTTTTGGGGAATATTCTAGGTGAGGTGCTTGTCCATCAAGGCGGACAGGAACTTTTGGATATTGTTGAAAAAATTCGTGAGCTAAGTAAATCATTGCGTGCAGTAGCTTTACCTGAGGTTTTTGAGGAATTCAAAACACTTATCAAAAATCTGGATTCTGATAATCGACACCAAGTAGTACGCGCTTTTGCGATTTACTTCCAATTGGTGAATATTGCAGAACAGAACCACCGTATTCGTCGTAAACGTGACTATGAGCGTTCTGCTGGAGAAACGATTCAACCTGGTTCTATGGAAAGTGCTGTTCAAGAATTAAAAGAACAAAACTTTACTGCAGACGAAGTAGAGGCTATTTTGGCTGACCTTTCGTTGGAATTGGTGATGACAGCTCATCCTACAGAAGCGATGCGTCGTGCCATTTTGGATATCCACAAACGTATTTCAGAAGACGTTACTCTTTTAGACAATCCTACACTGACTTTCCGTGAGCGCGAGCAATTACGTGAAAAGTTATTGAACGAAGTGATTACATTATGGCAAACCGATGAGTTACGTGATCGTAAGCCAACTGTATTGGATGAAGTGCGTAATGGGATGTATTATTTCCATGAGACTTTATTTGATGTATTGCCAGAGTTGTATCAGGAATTAGAACGCTCTTTGAGTAAGTACTATCCAGAGCATGAATGGCATGTA
Source organism: Paenibacillus sp. PK4536 (assembly GCF_028594455.2). Lineage (NCBI taxonomy): Bacteria > Bacillati > Bacillota > Bacilli > Caryophanales > Paenibacillaceae > Paenibacillus > Paenibacillus sp. PK4536. Next base: position 384,752 of record NZ_CP126313.1, on the reverse strand, counting down.
CCTAGCTTTTTACGTTTTGGTTCTTGGATTGGTGGAGATCGTGATGGTAATCCTTCTGTTACAGCAGATGTGACTTGGAAAACATTACAGATGCAGCGCCGCCTTGCGATTCGGGAATATCAACGTATTTTGACAGACTTGATGAAATCATTAAGCTTCAGTACAACTATTATTGATGTATCTGAAGAATTGTTATCTTCTATTCAAAAAGATCGTCTCCATGTAACGATTGATAAGAAGTTCAGCTGGAATAATGAAAATGAACCTTATCGTATTAAAATCGCTTATATGTTGCGTAAATTAAATAATATATTAGATGAGTCTAAAAAAGGGACAGCCGAAAGTTATAGTCATATGGGTGAACTTTTAGAAGATTTGCGAGTGATTGATCAAAGCTTGCGTCATCATTATGCAGATTATGTGGCGAATACATATGTGAAAAAGTTGATTCGTCAGGTAGAACTGTTTGGTTTTCATACAGCGACGTTAGATATTCGTCAGCATAGTCAAGAACATGAGAATGCACTGACTGAAATATTAGCGAGTATGAAAATTGTAGAGGACTACTCTAAGCTTAGTGAAGAGGAAAAGATTGAACTTCTTGGTAAGTTGCTAACAGATCCTCGTCCTTTGACATCAACATACCTAAATTACAGTGAAAGCACTGAAGAGTGTCTAGCTGTATACCGTACTATTTTCAAAGCACAAAAAGAATTTGGTACAAACTGTATCTCTAGTTACTTGATCAGTATGACGCAAGGCGCTAGTGATATTCTTGAAGTGATGATCTTTGCTAAAGAAGTAGGTCTGTTCCGTCAAGATCCTGATGGTACAGTTCATTCTACACTTCAAGCAGTGCCTTTATTTGAAACGATTGATGATTTGCATGCAGCACCACAAATTATGCGTCAAGTATTAAATTTACCTGCTTACCGTCAATCGGTTGCAGCTATGAATAATTTGCAAGAGATTATGCTTGGTTACTCGGATAGTAATAAAGACGGCGGAGTAGTGACAGCGAACTGGGAACTACGTCTAGCTTTGAATGAGATTACAGCGATGGGTGCAGAGTATGATATCAAGCTTAAATTTTTCCATGGACGTGGAGGCGCTTTGGGACGTGGAGGCATGTCTCTAAACCGTAGTATTTTGGCACAACCTCCTCATACTGTAGGTGGCGGTATCAAAATCACAGAACAAGGTGAAGTGATTTCTTCTCGTTATTCTTTACAAGGTATTGCTTATCGTAGTCTAGAGCAAGCTACCTCAGCTCTGATCACTTCAGCTATTATTGCTAAAGTAGGAGAACCTGAAGGGGAGAACAATAAGAAGTGGGAACAAATCATGGAAGACATCTCGGAAGTGTCACTCCATAAGTATCAAGATCTTATTTTCCGTGATGAATCCTTTATGAGTTTCTTCAAAGGTTCTACACCACTACCTGAAGTAGGCGAACTTAATATTGGTTCTCGTCCTTCTAAACGTAAAAATAGTGATCGATTTGAAGATTTGCGTGCGATTCCATGGGTATTCGCTTGGACGCAAAGTCGTTACTTGTTGCCTGCATGGTATGCAGCTGGAACAGGTATTCAACACTTCTATCAAGATAAAGAAGAAAATATGGCTGTCCTTCAAGAAATGTATAAAGAGTTCCCATTCTTTACTACATTAGTGGATACGCTACAAATGGCTATTGCTAAAGCAGATCTGATTATAGCTAAAGAGTATGCAGGCATGTATAAAGATGAAGAGCAACGTGAACGTATTTTTGGATTGATTCAAGAAGAGTTCAATCGTACTCGTGATCTTGTTCTTAAAATTACTCATCAACAAGATATTTTGGATAATGTACCTGTTATTCAGGAATCGGTGCGTTTACGTAATCCTTATGTAGATCCACTCAGTTATCTTCAAGTACAATTGCTCAATGAGCTACGTGAACTTCGTGAGCAAGATGAAGATAATCCAGAATTGCTACGTGAAGTATTGTTAACTATCAATGGTATTGCAGCAGGACTTCGTAATACGGGTTGATGTTACATCTTATCTTTAGTTGAATCGTAAAATAAGTCTTAGAATAGTCGGAATATACATTATGGCTACAAATAATGATATATTCCGGCTTTTTTTTGTCTGAAAGTTTAAAATTCGCAGGATTACGATTGCAATTTTGGCTTGATTGAATTACGATTTGTAGTGGATTGTAAAATAAATCTATTGCTACACATACATATAGGGTACGAAGTCTGGGGGAGTGATGGTGGATAATATAGAAACGAGATTGGTCAAACTAGCGCTTAAAGGAGATCAGCGTGCTTTTGCCGAAATCGTTGAATTATACAAAGATAAAATTTTTCATTTGGGCTATCGGATGCTAAGTAACCGTCATGAAGCAGAAGATGTTGTACAAGAAACCTTTTTACGGGTGTATAAAAACTTAGATCGATATGATCAGAAACAGAAGTTTTCTACATGGATTTACCGAATAGGGACTAATCTGTGTATAGATCGGTTACGTAAGCGTAAACCTAGTTATTCCTTAGATGCCGAATTAAATGATCAAGATGGAACAGATGGATATGCTCTTTTACCTGGTGATGAACGAACACCTGAAAGTGAATATTTACTGTCAGAAACGCAACAATTGATTCATCAAGCGATTGATTCTTTGCCTGATAAATATAAGACCGTTATGGTATTGAGGTATTTACAAGAGTTGTCGTTACAAGAAATTAGTGAAGTTATGGATATGCCTGTAACGACGATCAAAACACGTGTTCACCGTGGTCGAGAATTTTTACGTAAAAAATTAGAACCCAAACTATAAATTAAATTAGAAATTGTGAAACCCATTGAAATACAATTCGTATTTAAGAAGGTAGAAGCTGTTTCAACAGCTTCCTTTTGGTTATACGTGTTGAAAAAGTATTTGAACAGAAAGGATTGGCTCATATGGATTGCAAACTGGCCGTCTCACTGATGCACGAATATTTAGACGGCGACTTACTGGATGAAGAAACAGATGAATTGAAGCAACATCTGGCTGAGTGTTCGGAATGCCGTGTAGCATTTAAACAGTTAGAACAAACAGATATGCTTCTTTTCGCCGTAAATCACCGCAAGCCGCCAGTATCTGATGAGCTCACTGCTCGAATCATGCAGTCTTTACCCAAGTCTAAACAGACACATGTTTGGTGGACTTGGCTAAAACGACATCCTGCATTAACAGCAGCGGCAGCTTTCTTTATTATTTTGCTCGGAACACTTCCATTATGGAATGAAGGCCCGGAAATGATTGTCAAAGGCACAGATTTGGATCAAGTGGTTATTGAAGGAAATTCTGTAATTGTACCGGAAGGTCGCACGATCGCTGGTAATTTAACGATAGAAAAAGGACAGGCTAAGATTTATGGCGATGTAGAAGGAAATGTTACTGTGATTGATGGTGGTATCTTCCAAGCAAGTACAGCGCATATTTCTGGACAAGTTCAAAGTATTAATCAATCAGTAGATTGGGTTTGGTACAAAATCGCAAATGTATTTTCTGAAGTCGCCTCTCCTTGATTTGTGATTATTGCCTGAAAGGCGCCTCTTTTAAAGAAGGCGTCTTTTTGCGTGTGTGCTTATAAAACGTGTACAATAAGAAAATAGTAGGTTGCAACGATAGAAGTATCGTTATACCCTAGATATAGTAGTATTTTGTTAAACAATAGTTAGGATCAGTACAAATAATTCATAAAAATAGATTTATTGCGCATTTGGTGGCAGGTTTGGGTAATCTTTTATACAAAACCTACTTTCTGTATATACAGTCATGAGGAAAATAATAGATTAAGGGTCCACTAGATAGAACATGACGGGGGTTTCAGTATGGATTATTTTACGAGCTTAACCTGGAAAGATTCGATCAAAGATATCATTGATATTTTAATCGTCACTTATATTATTTATCAGTTAATTCTATTGGTTCGTGGTACACGAGCTGTACAATTACTGAAAGGTATTTTGGTGCTTGTATTTATCTGGGCAATTAGTAGTTGGTTTGATTTGTATACATTGAAATGGTTAATGAATCAGGCGTTTACGTTTGGTGTACTGGCGATATTTATTATTTTCCAACCCGAACTGCGACGTGGACTAGAGCAATTAGGTCGAGGTAAAATTTTTGGTCGAACGTTAGCGGATGATGAAGAGATCACCAAGATGGTCAACGAAGTGATCAAAGCAGTTCATTATCTATCCAGACGCAAAATAGGAGCTCTTATTGTATTTGAACGTACAACAGGTCTGAATGAGTATACGGAATCGGGAATCAAAATGCAGTCGATGGTGAGTTCAGAACTGCTTATTAATATTTTTATTCCAAATACCCCTCTACATGATGGAGCTGTTATTATACAAGGTCAACAAATTTCAGCAGCAGCTTGTTATTTACCACTGTCTGAGAATCCATTTATAAGCAAGGAATTAGGAACAAGGCATCGTGCAGCTATAGGAATTAGTGAAGTTGGCGATGGCGTATCTCTGATTGTATCGGAAGAAACAGGTCAAGTATCACTGGCTATGAATGGACAAGTTATTCGTGATATCCATGAAGAATCATTGATCTCTAAATTGCATGATGCATTGAAACCAAAAGTAACCACAAAAGAGAAAAAAAGCCCGTTCTGGAAACGTAAAGGAGGGGAGCAGTAATGATGGATAAATGGATCAATAACAACACAGTTGCTAAAGTATTGGCTCTGGTTGTAAGTATACTACTGTGGGTTATGGTCCATCTGGATGGAGGAGCCGCTTCAATTCGTACAACCTCCGTTTCTTCAGCGATGGGAACCAATGTGATTGATAATGTACAGGTTCAAGCGTATGGATTTGATGAAGATAAATATGTACTCAAGTCGCTTGATCCGACACGGGTGAGTATTCAGGTAAGAGGACAGCAGTCTGATCTGACTTCATATTTCTCATCAGAGAGCTACAAAGTGAAGGTAGATCTCAGTCAAGTTACTCAAGCAGGGACAGTGACATTACCTTTAATTCCTGAACTACCAGCCAGCGTACAGTATGTATCCATGAGTCCAAGTACAGTTAAAGTCACGATAGAAGAAAAAACATCCAACGCTTTTGAACCGGAAATTGTAACTCAAGGAGAACCGGCTACAGGTAATCAAGCAGGCAATCCTGTGATTACAGATGGAACAGACAAAGTGACGGTTACACTACCTCAAAGCAGACTTGAAGATGTGCAAAAAGTTCAAGGTGTGGTCAATATTGAGGGAGCAACGGATACCGTCTCCAAAACTGTATCTCTAGTGGTCTATGCCAAAGATGGATCTGTGATCAAAGATGCTGTCGTCTCACCAGCCAGTGTCAAAGTAGAAGTGCCTATAGGGACGTCTGTGAAGACTTTACCTCTCAATCTTAGTTATACCGGTGAACTTCCTAAGAGCCTGATATTAGCCAATACAGAAGCAAGTGTGAACGAAGTGACTGTATATGGATCAGAGAAATCGCTAGCGGCGTTAGGAGATTCGATTACAGCCACAGTAGATTTAGGATCGATCAAAGAAGCAGGGACAACAAATCTAACAGTGAAGTTAGATATTCCTGAGGGTGCTGATCGAATAGCGCCGTCTACAGTTCAAGTGAAAATTACTGCGGAAGCTTTCTCACAAAAAGATATTGCTAATATTCCAGTGATCTTTAAAGGGGCTAGTGAGAACTATACCAATGTGATTACAGATCCAGCTAATCAGCAGGTGACACTCAATGTTAAAGGTACACCTGAAGCGCTAGAAGCTTTAAAACCAGCTGATATTGAAGTGTCGGCTAATATTAGTGGCAGAAAGCCAGGCACGTATAAAATTCCTGTACAAGTGATTTTGCCAGATACGATTGCTCTATCTGATCCAGCTAGCGCACCTACAGTTACAGTGACGATTAGCGAAAAAACAGATACTACAACGCCAAAGGATCCGGCGGATACGGATAATTCAGGAACAGATACTACCGATGGTACAGGTAGTGGGACTGATTCAGGTACGGGTACAAGTGGAACGACAACACCGGATACAAGTAACCCGGAAACGACAACTCCTTCAGAAGAAACGCCTACCACTCCAGAAGGAACCACACCTGAACAGAATCCTGAAAGCAACGGATCTGCCGGAGCAGAGAATGGTGGGACAACAACGATTCCTCCAGATAACAGTAATAGCAATAGTAATAGTAATGGTACAACATCAGAGGCGGCTACCAATACAAAAGCTGTTTTTCCCAGTACGTACCGATAAGTCATAGATAACGTATAGTATTGACTTTATGATGGGGTCAGCGTATAAAGGATAAGATTGTCTATTGGGTTGTATCCTGTCCTATAAGATGTATTTTCTACAATATCGTAAACGAAGTTGCTACAATCATAGAAATTATAATTTGAACAATAATAAGGAGCACAATAAATAATGGGTAAATATTTCGGAACAGACGGTGTACGAGGCGTTGCTAACAAAGAATTAACAGCAGAGATGGCTTATCAGATCGGACGCTGTGGAGGGTATGTACTTACTCATGGAGCAGAGAAACCGACAGTAGTCATCGGGATGGACACTCGTATTTCTGGTCTGATGCTGGAATCTGCATTGGTTGCTGGATTATTATCAATCGGTGCACATATCATCCGCTTGGGTGTAGTGAGTACACCAGCAGTAGCTTATATTACGCGTCTACTGAAAGCCGATGCAGGTGTAATGATTTCAGCTTCGCATAATCCGGTAGAAGATAACGGAATTAAATTTTTCGGTGGAGACGGCTTTAAATTAACCGACGAAACTGAACTTGAAATCGAAGCTTTGATGGATACTAAAGAAGATACATTGCCACGTCCGGTCGGAGCAGAACTTGGAACAATTATTAATGACGATACATCTAAATTCAAGTACTTGGAGCATTTGAAATCTACAATCACTCATTCTTTTGCAGGGATGAAAATTGTAATGGACTGTGCAAATGGAGCAGCTTACGAATTGGCACCTACTTTTTTCAAAGAGTTGGGCGCAGAAGTCATTACGATTGCAGCAGAACCTAATGGTCTGAATATCAACGATCACTGTGGATCTACTCATCCTGAAAAGTTAAAAGAAGAAGTTCTTCGTCATGGCGCACATATCGGTCTTGCTTTTGATGGAGATGCAGATCGTCTTATTGCGATTGATGATAAAGGGGAAGAAGTCGATGGTGACTATATCCTTTGTATCTGCGGAGATGCGATGAATCGTGCAGGTAAATTGAAAGATAGCATGATTGTATCCACTGTGATGAGTAATATCGGTTTCTTCAAAGCGACTAAAGCTCTTTCTTTGGAAACGAAGATTACAGCTGTAGGCGATCGCTATGTGATGGAAGAAATGAAACGTGGAGGATATACGCTAGGTGGCGAACAATCCGGTCATGTGATTTTCCTCGACTATATTACAACAGGTGATGGAATCTTAACAGCAGTACAATTAGTAGATACATTAGTAGGCTCTGGCAAATCATTGAGCGAACTCAAATCAATGATGGATAAATATCCGCAAGTACTGGTAAATGTACGTGTAGAAAGCAAAGCACGTTATGAAGGCAATACTGCTATTGCAGCTGCTGTTAAATCAGTCGAAGATCAATTAGGCGATAACGGTCGGGTATTGGTTCGTCCATCAGGAACAGAATCTCTTATTCGTGTTATGGCTGAAGGTCCAAACAAAAATGAATTAGAGCAATATGTAGACCAAATTGTAGATGTAGTTAAAAAAGAATTAGTCGTGTAAATCATTTATATTTGAATAGAAGGTTACTAGATGACGATATTATGGGCAGATATATGCTGTTCAGTAGATCGATTCTAGTGACCTTTTTTATAGAAGATAATGCGTCAGATCAAGGAATAAGGTTAAATAGTAAGAGGCTTGGCTGTGACAAAATAGCTGGTTAGAATGACTGAAATTGATTTGTGAGTATTTTGTCAGATTTTTATCATTGTTTTATAAAAGATTAATAGATATAATGTACAAGTTACCAAATGTAATGTAAATGTAATGTAAATGAAATCTAACGTACTCAAATATAGAAAGTGAGGATAGAGGTAGGCATAAAGATTCACTAAGCGCCAGAGCTTGATCGCTACGGAGAAATTAGATCAAGCTGACGAGGTGGAGGTGTTCGAATGTTCGGCGGGGGCCTCCCGGTGACGCATCAAACCGTGAAGCAGAATTTAAAAGTAGGGAGTGATCTCTGCGACAAAGATTCTGTTTGGTGCATATGTATACACACAAAGCTGAATGATCAGCATAAGATAACGACTATTTTCAAAAAAATTACTAATGTGCATAGAGCATGAGCAGGATAACAGCATCACATAGAATGTACATTGAAAGCTAAATGATTGATTAAGTGATCAATCCTAGGACTCCAAACTAAATATGGTTCAGAGATAAAACACAGTGCATACCTATTCTAATGTCATGATCTGTATATCCCTGACTCTTGTTCTAATGTGCAATTCACGTCATTAGACGAACATTCGAACGGAGGAATACAACGATGTGTGGTATTGTTGGATATATTGGGAATAAAGATACGCAAGCTATTTTGGTGGATGGACTTCGCAAGTTAGAATATCGTGGTTATGATTCAGCGGGGATTTCTGTTTTTACAAGTAAAGGATTGCAAGTGGTTAAAGCTTTGGGTCGTATGACAAACCTGGAAGCAAAATTAGAAGATCATCCTTTGGTAGGTAATGCAGGGATTGGACATACACGCTGGGCAACTCATGGTAAACCATCTGACCTTAACTCTCACCCACATACAGATGGAACAAGCAAATTCTCTGTTGTGCATAACGGAATTATTGAAAACTATTTGGAGCTTAAAGATGAATTGATCTCTTCTGGTGTTGTATTTGTATCGGAAACAGATACAGAAGTTATCGCTCACCTTGTGGCTCGCGAATATGACGGAGATATCGTTAAAGCTGTACAAAAAGCAGTAACATTTATGCGTGGTGCTTTTGCACTTGGCGTATTAACAGAATATGAGCCTAATAAATTAGTCGCTGTACGTCAAGCAAGTCCGCTTGTTATCGGCGTAGGTAAAGGCGAGAACTTTATTGGTTCCGATATTCCTGCAATCTTGAAATATACACGTGATGTGTACATTTTGGAAGATGGCGAAATGGCTGTATTGACTGAAGATGCAGTAGAATTGATGACGATTGAAGGCAACTTTATTTCTCGGGAAATATTCCATGTCGATTGGGATGCAGTAACCGCAGAAAAAGGCGGATTCGATCATTTCATGTTAAAAGAAATCTATGAGCAACCTAAAGCGTACCGTGATACAATGCTTGGTCGTATCAATGAAGATGGTAAAGGTGTTCATTTCACAGACTTGAAATTAACTAAAGAACAAATTAAAAATATTCGTAATATCCAGATCGTTGCTTGTGGTACAGCGTATCATGCAGGTCTTGTAGGACGTAATATTATTGAAAACCTAGCGAAGATTCCTGTAGAAACAGATGTAGCTTCTGAATATCGTTACCGTTCACCAATCATTGCTAAAGACACTTTGGTGATTGTAGTGAGTCAATCCGGTGAAACAGCAGATACATTAGCGGCTCTACGTGAAGCACAAGCAAATGGTGCTCATGTTATTGCTGTAACGAATGTCGTGGGTAGTTCGATTGCTCGTGATGCCAATGATGTTATTGCTACATTAGCAGGTCCAGAGATTGCTGTAGCTTCTACTAAAGCGTACACGTCTCAATTGATTGCTTTCTACCTATTGGGTCTATATATGGCTGAAATTCGTGGAACGAAAACTACTGAAGAAATCGCTCATATTCTTGCAGCAATGGATTCATTACCTGAGCAAGTAGAGCAAGTATTAACACAAGCGCCGATCATCAAAGAATATGCAGAGCATATCGCTCAACATAAACATTTGTTCTTTATCGGACGTGGTGTGGATTATGCGGTAGTACAAGAAGGTTCTCTGAAATTAAAAGAGATTTCTTATATCCACTCAGAAGCTTATGCAGCAGGCGAATTGAAGCATGGTACACTTGCTTTGATTGAAGAAGGTATTCCTGTAATTGCGCTAGCTACACAAGAAGATGTGCTTGAGAAAACACTAAGCAACATCAAAGAAGTGAAAGCTCGCGGTGCAGAAGTGATGGTTGTGAGTTATGAAGAACGTCGTGAAGAGCTAATGAAATCGGTAGATAAAGTATTATCGATTCCAAGAACATTGCCATTATTGACTCCAGCATTGTCTGTAGTTGTATTGCAGTTGTTAGCTTATTACGCTTCACTAGCACTTGAGCATGATGTGGACAAACCACGTAACCTTGCGAAAAGTGTAACGGTAGAGTAGTATTTCCGAGTGATTAAAGCTTAATTTTCTACAAAATAAGATTTAACCATATAAAAAGCCGAGTACTATTCAGGTTCATTCCTGATATTGACTCGGCTTTTTTTTGCTCATAATCACATATTAAATGATTCGATTATAGTAATTACTTCACAGCACCTGCGGTAATCCCACTAGCAATCTGACGTTGGAAAAAGATATACATAATCAATACCGGTATAATACTGATAAACAATCCTGCAAATAGTGGACCCCACTCTGTACGATACTGCATCTCAGCTTGCATTACAGCGATACCAATTGGGAGTGTATAATGATCAGGATCATTGACCAATACCAGTCCAACAAAATACTCATTCCAGATATTTAGAATATTAACGATAGCTACTGTTACAAGTCCGGGTTGAGAAAGGGGAAGCATGACTCTAAAAAAGGTACCAAAGTAAGAAGCACCATCAATTGCTGCGGCTTCTTCTAATTCTTTCGGTAATGTTTTGAAAAAGCCAACGAGCACAAATACCCCAAAAGCGATCAATGTAGTGGCATATACCAGAATCAAACCGATCGAAGTATTAATCAGATTAAGCTTGTTCATTAAGAAAAATAATGGAATCAATGCCAGACTAAATGGAACCATCATTGAACTGATGTATAAAAGAAACAATACGTTACTACCTCTAAATGGATAACGAGCCAGTACATAAGCTGTAGTCGCTGATAAGACTAAGCCTAAAACAGTTGAACCCAGTGTGACGATTAATGAATTTGTAAAATATTTACCGAAGTTATACGTTTCCCATACATACGTAAAGTTGCTCCATAACAAAGGAACATCCGGTAACGCCCATGGAGGGTTGGCATAAAATTGTTTGTTATCTTTGAGTGCATCGAGCAATGTCCATAGTAGTGGATAGAGTACGGTAATACTCCAAGCACCTAGAATAAGATAGAAAAAGATACGAATAATAGGATGACGAATACCCATAATACTGCCCATCGAACTCCTCCTTGATTAACGCTCTGATAACCCGCGATGTGGAGTCAGACCGATTGAATAATGTGATTTACATCAATTAGGGTAATTCTATTAATTCATTTCGACTGTTTCCTGACGCATAATACGCTGTAACGCTACGGTAGTAATCAACGACATGATCAAAATGACAACACCAATTGCCGCTCCATAACCAAAGTGGAATTGTTGGAAAGCCATTTGATAGAGATAAGAACCCATAACTTGCGTCGAATTATCCGGACCCCCATTGGTCATAATCATAACGATCACAAATGAACCATTGAGCGTAGTCATCATAATATTCAGTACTGATACTTTGATCTGTTCCCAGATCAGCGGTAGCGTGATATGAGTGAACTGATGCCACTGCCCTGCACCTTCCAGTGAAGAAGCTTCATAATACGATTCAGGAATACCTTGAATCGCTGCAATCAGCAAAATCATATAGAAACCAATACCTGCCCAGATCGAAGGCGGTAATAACATCCAGATCGTATGAAAAGGAAAGCCTAACCATGCTGTTTTGACTTCAGTGCCTGTAATCAATGAAAGAATCGAATTGAGAAAACCGATCTGTGGATTATAGATAAATGCCCATAATACTCCGATAACAACAACAGAAATGATATTTGGAATAAAAAAGATAGAGCGGAAAAATAAAGCGAATTTGAGACGGAAGCGAGTTAATGATACTGCAAAAAAAGTAGCTAACAACATAATGCCGATCATTTTACCAGCAACCAGGAAATAATCATTACCGATCGCTTGCCACATAATCGGGTCATGCATCAGATCGACAAAGTTTTTGAGACCGATAAAGTCTTTATTTTCAGAAGAACCTGACCAGTCAAATAAGGAGTAATATAATGCCTGTATAATCGGGTAGACCATAAACAGACAGTATAGAATAAGCGTAGGTAAAATAAAGGTTAAAATAAATACATTCCGTTGCCAATGTCGTGAAGTCATAAGTACACCATCCTTTTCTTCGATCCCGCCTATTTAATATCTAAAAGTAAAACAGGAGACAACCGGATGATAAGCATCGGGCCGTCTCCTGTAGTTAATAGATATTAATTAGCTGCTTTTTGAGCGGCAGCCGATACGCGTTCAATCCATCCGTTAGGATCAATAGTACCGATCGTTAATGCGACTGTAGCGTCATTCATTGCTTTTTCTACATCAGCATTGAACGTAATGGTAGGTACGACAATGGTATCTTTAGAGTTCAGGTATTCTGCGGCTTGTTTTACAAAAGCAGGCGCATTAGAAGCACTGATATCTCCTTTGATATTAGAAGGAGCACCACTTAATTCAGCCCATTGTGAAGCTTGCTTTTTGGCGAAAATAAATTGGATAAAAGCATAAGCGGCTTCTTTATTTTTGGCTTTGGCAGCGACACCTACTGTAGCTGTAGAAGTAACTGCAATAGATTTACCACCGGGTTTCTGAGTAATAGATGGCATAAATCCAAAGTCGAACCCTTCAGGGACATCTTTGGACATTTCATTAGGCATCCACAATCCGTTAGCGATAAAAGCATCTTTGTGTTGCAAGAATAGCATTTGAGAATCGGTATGATTTAACTGCACAGCGGCTGGATCGATAATACCGTCATCTCGCATCGTGACGATCTGATTCAGTGCTGTCATCACAGCAGGGCTTTTGAATGCTTCTGGATCATTAGCAGCTATTTTTTGCAAAATAGAGAAATCATCATTATTGGCAGACACCATCGCTGGATACAAGATAGAGTTGTTAATATAATAAGGATAGATCCCTGTATGAATAAATGGCGTAATACCTTTAGCTTTAATCTCTTTGCTTACAGCGACAAAAGAATCGAAGTCTGTTGGTGCTTTCCAATTATTATCTGCGAATAATTTTTTGTCCCAGAAAATACCCCATGAACTTAAAGCGAGTGGAATATTGTAAGTTTTACCACTGTAATCTTCAGGTGCTTGAGTAAGAGATTCAGAGATCAGATCACCATCAACGGTTTTGGCTGTTTTGTACCATTCGGTTAAGTCTTCTAGTTGTCCGTCTTCAATCATTTGACGAGCATTCAGACCCGCACCATCAATATATACAAAATCAGGTGGATTACCACCTATCCAGCGGGGTTTCATTTGATCGTTGATTTTCGGTCCTGCGCTGACTTTAATCTTCAGATCGGGGTTAGCGGTTTGGAATTCCTCGACGACTTTTTTCCACCAGGCATCACCATAACCACCTACAAAATATTGAACTTCAAAATCTCCTGTCAGTCCTTTACCTGATGAAGCTGTTGTTCCTGTGCTTGCCGTTCCACTTGCTGCATCGTTGCTACTACCACAACCTGATAATGTAAATACAGTCAGCAATGCCGCTGCACTTAATACAGATAACCTTTTTTTCCATGACATAAAAAATCAAACCCCCTATTGATAATTTAAATCACGCTAAATGTTAGTCCTGCAACGATTTGGCGTCTTCATTTATCATAAAGGATTTGATTGTAAGATTATATTGAATATATTATTTTAAATCTTGAATATTTTACGAGATATGAGTTTTATTCGTTAATTATAGGTTAAATATAGTTACTTACTATGTTATATATGTGATATATTTCACTGAGTAGGGATCTGATAGAGTGTTTGCTGTCGTTCGGCGTATTGTTGTACTTGATTCAGTGCAGCTTGTGGAGTAACACCATTGTATAAAATAGCATTACCCATTTTGCGAGTTAATGCCATAATATCTCCCCATTCCGGTTGTTGAAGTGGATAGAAGTATGCACTTTCCAATCGCTGAATATCAGCTTCCATGATAGGATCTTCCAAAGACAATTTACTCGCTACCGTAGTGGTTACTGGAATCATGCCTTCTTGCCGTATCATTTCTTCATAATTCTCATCATTGTATAAATAATCTAAAAAGGTAGATAAAGCTTCTCTATTCGTATGATCTGTTTTAAATGATAACATCACATCTTGCACACCAAAATTCATTGGAGGCTGACCGTCTTTTACCGGAATGGCCCCATTACCCCACGCTGTATTTGGAAATTCACGTTCTGTGACAGAAGCAAAATAATTGCCACTGATCATCATGCCTAATTGCCCATCACCGAGAATACGTTGTTTTTCATCTCGAATGGTAACAGTCGGTTCAGGATCGGTTAATCCTTGTGTATATAATTGCTTGAGGTACGTAAGTCCGGCAACATTTTGTGGAGAATTAATATCCCATTTTCCGTTCTTCATCCAACCTCCCCCTGCACCAAAAAAGAAATACGATAAATAAGCAGGGATTTCATTATCGGTTAAATCGACACCAAAGCCATAAGCTCCAATCGCTTTGAGTTTGATTGCATCTTGCGTCAATTGTGACCATGTCTGTGGAGAACGAGTGATACCGGCTTGTTGAAAAAGATTTTGTTCGTAATACAACTTGCGAATTGTAGCTACATAAGGAATCGCATACTGTTTCCCCTGAATACGATCAAGCTTGGATAAATGAGGTGAAAGTTTATTTTTAAGATCATCGGATATTAGATCATCCATATTGTTGAGTAAGTCATCATGTCCAAAGCGAGCATACATATTCATATTCAGTAAGTCTGGCGGATGTCCTTCACTAATCATCGATGTATATACGCCGTCGATTAGATCCCAATTGACCACTTGTAGCTCTACTGTAATCGAAGGATTTTCACGCATAAAGTTACGAACCAGCTTTTCCAGTAAAGGCTTGGTACTTGAACTATACTCGGCAGCTACAAATTGGATCACGGCTTGTTGCTCGGTAGTGCCCACAGGAGCAGGAGCAACCGCAGATGATGTACAGGCACTGAGCAGCAACATCAAGCATAAACTACTAAGCGTTATCCCAATCAAACGATTTGATCGCATAGATTAACCATCTTTCTGTTTTATTTTTCGTAGAAAGGAAATAGTAATTTTTGATTTTCAGGCGTATACATTGTTGTTGGTGTAATCACTGTCGAAGGAATCATCGTGATAGAGTGTTGGCTGCTTAGAGAATTGGAATCGGTAAGAACTTTTTGCACAGCCAGATACCCCATATTAAAAGGTTTTTGTACAATTAAAGCATCTAACGTTTTTTCCTCTAGCAATTCGATCTCATAAAAAGAACTATCAAAAGCGATAAACATCATCGAATCCAGGTGACGTTCTTTGAGTGCACGAGCAGCACCGACTGCAATAGGTTCATTCATAACGATCAATGCATTAGGTCTAGGGTATTCATCAAGTAATTTGGTAGTGAGTACATAGGCTAGTTGTTCTGATTCTCCGGAATAGTATGTCGTGGTGTGACTGTGAGCTACTGCGCCCAATACTTGCTTAATTCCTTGTTCACGTGCTTTGAAAATACTAGAAGATTGATAATCGCCAATAATCGCTACATAAGGTGCACTATTGGTCTGATAAGCCGCCATTCTCCCTGCTTGCATCCCCATCTGCACATGATCACTAGAAACAGAAGAAGGCGCATTGTTTACAGGTAAAGGCGTATCCATCACCACTACAGGAATATGGGCATTTTGTAGACGAGTAATCCCATTCAGTACACGTTGATCATTCAAAGGAGCAATAACAACAGCACGTGGCTTAAGAGTCAGTGCGTCTTGAAGAGCATTTAACTGACTATTGATATCTGTATCATCGAGAGGGCCAGAGACTAGAAATTGAACTCCTTTTTCTTTGGCTGCTTCTTCAGCACCACTACGTACGGTTTGCCAGAAATCCGATTGAGGACTATTGGACTTCAGAATAATCATAATCGTTCCTTCTTCTTCATGAGCTGAGGTGAACCAGACAAAATAACTAATAATATAAAGCGCTCCTGCGACTAATAAAATAGCGATCCACCAGATGATACGTTGATTCCTCATACGCAATCTCACTTTCTCTTTTTCATAAAATAACAGGTACGCGGATCGTCACGATGGTACCTTCGCCAAGTACACTGGTCATCGTCATTCCATACGTTGTTCCAAAATAAAGTTGAATCCGTTCATTCACATTGCCAATTCCGATACCATGTTGTGTATTCGTAGCTACCGGTCCTTGAGTCACTTCAGCTAATCGTTCGGCTGTCATCCCCAATCCATTATCTCGCACTTCAAAAATCAATTGCTCGTCTTCTTGCCATGCTGAAATGTAAATGATTCCGGGTGTCGTCTTGCTACGAATGCCATGATAAATCGCATTTTCGATAAAAGGTTGAAGTAGAATTTTGACAGTTTTATAGTGCAAAATATGTGAAGGAATATCAAATACATAATCTAATTGCTCACGATAACGCATTTTCTGAATAAACAGGTACTGACGAATATGTTCGATTTCGACTCGGATCGATACCAATTCTTGATCACGAGTAATACTAGCACGGAACATTTTGGCAAGAGCAGAAGTCATATCGACCACTTCTTCATGTTTTTCTTGTTCAGCCATCCAGATAATCGAATCCAACGTATTGTAAAGGAAATGAGGATTAATCTGTGCATGTAAAAGCAAGAGTTCAGCTTTACGCTTTTGCTCACTATTTTGGACAGTTTCATCCATCAGATGCTTGATTTCGTTGACCATCACATTGAACGATTGACCTAATTGATTGATCTCATTATCTTCTTCAAGGGAAGTCTGGATATGAAAGTTACCCAATTCAACTTGCTTCATATCACGCTGTAATCGTTTGATCGGTTTGGTTAAATGTAAAGATAGCAATAACGAGATCACAATTGAGATTCCGATACCTAGCAGAGCATACAGTAAAATAGAATGTTGAATAGAAGATTTGTTAGCGATCAGATCATCACTGTAAGTAACCCCTACGATTTTCCAACCTAAGCCAGTATCCTGTACCGAATAGATTCGTTTGCCTTTGGTATCATCGACTGTAAACGATTGACCACTTGAAGTACTTAACACTTGTGGAATTTCTTCTGTGGCTAGACTGCTATATAACAGTTGTTGTTGCGGATGATAAATAATATTGCCTGTACCATCTACAATAAAGACATAGCCTTTTTTGCCTAAATAAATCTGGCTACACATCTCGTCGATCACACTTAAATTCAGATCCACCACAAAAATACCTTCAGGCGTAATCCCATCATTGCTTTTAAGTTCACGACTGAGTGAGATCACCCAGCGATATTCACCCCGAATTACATTTTGAATATGAGGCGGAGAAACGATCGACTTGCCATTCATTTTCTGTGCATCGGTATACCATGATTGTTGCTTGGGATCGATATTAGGATTGAGTGCGGTAATTCGGCGATCGGATACGGTGCGACCGTTGTAGCCAAATACCATAATCGAAGCGATATCGTTACGGCTATACAGAATATTTTGAAATAAATCAGAAATCCGCTTCTCATACGGACGACTATCGCTTTTGCTAATAAAGCTATTGCTCGAAATATAATAGGTGACATCTTTATTGGTTAAAGCGAGTAATGAGATATTTTCCATATTATCAATATACGATTGGATATTGGTATTGACCTGACGCATAATTTCTTGAATATACACCTGAGAATTCTGTTCTGCGGCATCAACAGTCAACCGGTAATTGTTAAGACTGATAATCGCGATCACGATCAGAATCAGACCGGAAAAAGCAACCAATAAGCTGGTCGTCAAGCTTTTCCATTTCCAGGTGGTAAAGATTCTGAATAGATCACGTAGCATTTATGGGGACAACTCCTTTACTTGCCGATGCTGTTCCCGATATTGTTTGGGAGTAGTACCTGTATGCTTTTTGAATGAAGAACTAAAGTAATTGGGATCGGTATAGCCTACCTTTTCAGCAATTTGATAAAATTTATATTCAGTCAAACGCAGTAATTCTTTGGCTTTATCCATCCGAACACGTGTTAGATACTCTACGTAGGTCAATTCAGTATGTTGTTTAAAAGCTTGGCTAAAACTGCTTGTACTCATAAGCACATGACTGCATATTTCTTGCAAAGATAAATGGGCTTCAGCATAGTGTTGTTCGATATAATAGATGGCTTTTTGAATATGTTGCTGGCTATGAATCTGTGTCTGTTCGTTAAGAAGAGTAAATGTAGCATAAAGAGCATCGTTCCATTGTTGCAACATCTGTTCTAGTGTAGGAGCAGTGAGCCACTGAGATTGCTGAATCCAATCATTCCAAACTGATTCTAGCCCTAAATGAGATAACCAATCTTGTATGCGTTTAGCGACCTGTCGAAATTGTGAGCGACATTCAGTAGGTGTTGTTCGCTGTAGTATCATTTGCTGTGCCATATATTGCGATGCACGTTGTGCTTCAAGCAGGTGATTGTTGCTTAACTGTGCTACGATGTCTTTTTCCCAATCGGTAAAGCTTGTAGAAGGGAGTAAGGACGGCTGAATATCGGAGAGCGACAACAGAGTACCTGTTCCCAAAAGAAAGCGATAATCTAAAGCTTGGATAGCTTGTTGATATTGCTGAGGAATATCTAACAGATCCGAACAGCCTGTGCCGACTCCTGTTGTAAATGAGATCGTTATATCTGGATGATCCAAAGCATACAACTGCTGAAATACAGCTTCGATCTGTGCAGACATTGTAGATGCAGATTCTTGATCGACAGCAGTTGAAGCGAATAGATACACACAGCGAGATGAATAGATACAAGAAGCAAAAACGAATGTGGCTGGTAAAATAGTCGATAACACACTAGAAAGTTGTTGATCCAGTTGTAAGACATGTTGCAAAGAAGGAGATGTAGCATATTCTATCGTATGGTCGATATCAGGTTCGACCACAGCCATATAATAAGGAGAAGCAAGAGGAGGTAAAGCAAATTGAATTCGATGTTGTTCCCATTCTTCATGATCGACTCCTGTCGTTAATACTTTGTCCCAGAAGCGTTCTTTCAGTAAAGGTAGACTTTGTGACCACTGATCATGTAATAGGTCGATATTGTTATGCAATTGACGTTGATCATCCATTTCTAGCTTAATCTGTTGTAATAATGTACGAATTTCTTTGGCGGTAATCGGCTTAAGGATAAAATCAGATACTTTTAACCGAATGGCTCTTCTAGCATATTCAAATTCGTCAAATCCAGTTAGCAGTATCATTTTGATATCTGGATAGTGATCATGTACAAATTCAGCAAGTTCTAATCCATCAACAAATGGCATACATATATCAGAAATAATCAGATCAGGTGGATCAGCGACAATAGCGGCTTGCGCTTCAAGCCCGTTGGCATAGTCACCAGCCCATTCAAATCCATGTGTTGCCCAATCAATCCGAGTCTTTAGACCTTCACGTATAATGACTTCATCATCAACTAACATCACTTTGTACATAAGGTTCTCTCCTCTCCAAGCTTCTGACATTTTTGACAAAATATTTATCAAAGAGTAACTAAAGTTAGTGGTATGTTATATAATGTATCTTTATTTATAAGTTATTATCACGTAGGAATTTGTTCACTTTATCATGTTTTAAAAAGACTGACAACTGCTATTGTGACTATATCAACAGGAAGGAAGAGGCACATAAAATCCAGTGAAGAATCGATATCATTAGAAGATATTCAGCGCTTTTTTTCAAAAAGAAATCAGCTTCGAATCAGACTCATTGTCTATCAAGCAAATACATAAAGGATTTTCCAAAGATCAGAAATATATAATGGATGACAGATATCTATTAAGAATGTTCTCATCTGATGAAGTTGTGCAGCGACAACAAGAAGCAGACACAGTCAAACAGTTAGCGCAGTATTCTGATACTATTCCGAAAGTAATACAATTTGGATTATGGGAAGAGTGTGAATTGGGATATATGTTGCTGGAGTATTATGATTTTTTCCAAAACTCTATTCCGTCATGGTATAATCAGTCAAATTATTTAAATAGATCGACAAAGGAGAAATAAACAATGTACATATTACAACGACAGCGAAGCATCTCAATGGATCTCAACGACTACGTAATAACAAGGATTACCACATCCCAAAATATCAGGAATAGACACTGGATCAGGGCATAGCTATGTATAGACTGGATCAATATGTGAGTAGCTCTACATTTTAAAAGCTAGTAAACCACGATAAGAATATACATAGATTTATGATGACCTGAAAGGTGTCTTTGTCCTCAAGGAGACCTACTTATGAATAGCAATACTCATTTCTGGAAATATCCTTCTATTTTGCTTACAGGTGTAGCCATTGCAAATATTGGAGATTGGATTTTTTTGATAGCGCTGAATCTAACGATGCTTGATATGTATGGATCACCACTTGCTATCGCAGGACTGTATATTCTCAAACCATTTGCCACATTATGTACCAATAGTTGGGCAGGGAGTATGGTCGATCGGCTGAATAAACGTCGCTTAATGATTGGGTTCGATCTGGTGCAAGCAGTACTTATTTTCACCCTTCCTTTTCTTCATCATATTAGCTTGATCTATATCGTTGTGCTGGTCATTAATATGGCAAGTTCTATCTTTAAACCTACATCCATGGTATACACCACCAAGTTAATTCCAACAGAATACCGTAAACGATTTAATTCGATTCAAAGTTTGATTCATTCCGGTGCTTTTCTAATTGGGCCAGCGATAGCAGGTTTGTTATTTTTGATCACCAGTCCTCAAATGGCGATTTTCGGCACTGCACTAGCTTTTGGTGTGTCTAGTATGATGACATGGATATTGCCTGATTTAGAAAAGAAAACTGTTACAGTGGATGAGTCTATACATAACGAACAATTAACCAAAATGACAAAGTCCAGTCGTTCTTGGCACATGATTAAGCAAGATTGGCAATTAGTAATTAGATTTAGTCGGCAAGCTTGGAATGTGATGTTAATTTATTTTCTTTTTCAAATATTGATGGTGGTCGCGGCAGGACTAGATTCGATGGAAGTCGCTTTTGTCAAAGAAGTATTGTCAGGTACAGACAGTCAATATAGTTATCTGGTTAGCGTAGCAGGGATAGGATTAGGGGTTGGCGCACTGGTGAATATGATAATCGTGAAGCGTCTAACAGTAAAGATATTATTGACGGTCGGTGCAATTGGATTTGGCACAGGTTATGTGATCTATAGTCTATCGGATACTTTTGCAGGTGCCGCCGTTGGATTTTTTGTATTAGCTTTTTTTATGGCATTTATGAATACAGGATTTACAACTTTTTATCAAAATCATGTACCTGTTGATATCATGGGACGGATCAGCAGTATCTACAGTCTGGTCGCAGCTATGATGCAAATTCTATCTGTGTTTATACTAGGGTTAACTGCGCAGTTATGGTCGATTTCATGGTCAGTGATTATCGGTTCATGTATTCTGTTAGGTATCACTTTGGTGCTTGCTCTGGCGGTTCGTCTCTATATGCCGATGTCTCCACCAGAAGAAGCAACATAAATGATTGAATGCTTAAATAGATAAGAATCATTTACTTTACCATAGAACTATCCTGCCGAATCGTATGAACAAATTGCTGACTGGCTGTAGATAAAGGCTCATGGAGACGAGTGCAAATAGCAATACTATTTTGCAAATACACATCGTTGACGAATACACGTGCTAATTGTCCTCGTTCTACATAGTCTCGTACCACGAATGAAGACACAAAGTTAGCACCATAACCAGCAATAACGGCTTGAATCGCTTCTGGCAATCCATTAAATTGTAAAGGAATCTGCGGAGGAGGGGTATTGTGAGTTCGACATAAGGCTAATAAACGCTCTCGTGTCGAGCTACCTTGCTCACGCATTACAAAAGGTTCTTTCATCATCTCTTGTAGTGAAATATGTTGACCGGCATAACGATGATTAGGTGCTACAACAAACCAGAGTTCATCTCGAAATAGTTCTTCTGCCTGAATATCTGCTGTCTGTTCTTCAGCAAGTCCTCCATAAATCGCAATATCGACTTCCATTTGTAATAACTGACGTAAAGCATCGGTGGAATTAGTGGTGGTTATCGTCATATCTACATGTTCATATTGTTGCTTAAACTTGGCGATCCATGTAGGCAATAGAAAATGAGCAGGCAAATAAGTAGCCGCTAAACGAATCTGCCCACGCTGTCCTTGATGATACTGCTGGATCCATTGTTCAACTTGTCCAGTTATCGCAAAAATACGCTGTGTAAATCCCAACAATTCTTTAGCTTCGATCGTTAAAGCAATCCCTCTTCCTTGCGGAATAAATAAAGTAATCCCTATTTCTTTTTCTAACTTCTTAATCTGCGCCGTAATCGCAGGCTGACTAATATTTAATAGATTAGCAGCTTTAGTTACACTGCCTTGGATAGCAATCGTATGAAATAAATAAAGAGCATGCATATTCAACATTGCCATCATCCCTACTTTCGTATGTATTCATATATTTTAGATATAAATAACTATAAATTATATATTATTAATATGAATAAGTACAAGGTACAATACTTATAGGAATTACAAGAAGCCTTTATAAATAGGAGGACGATAAGTATGAGTGATATTCAAGTATGGAGTCAGATGGATCACTATATTGAAGAGAACCTTATTCCCAAAGATGCTATTCTAGAACAGGTATTAATTAACAATCAGCAAGCCTCTTTACCCGAGTATGATGTATCGCCTGCTCAAGGTAAATTACTACAATTAATCGTGATGATGAACAAAGCCAAACGTATTTTAGAAATAGGTACATTGGGTGGATACAGCACCATATGGATGGCGCGTGCTTTACCTGTAGATGGACGGTTAATTACGCTAGAATATGATCCTCACCATGCCAAAGTAGCCGGGCAAAATATTAAATTGGCTGGACTAGAGGACAAAGTTGATATTCGGATCGGTGATGCATCCGAACAATTAGGCCAGATGGAAGCAGAACAAATAGAAGCTTTTGATATAATTTTTATTGATGCAGACAAAAATAATAATGCTCGTTATCTACAATATGCTTTGCAAATGTCTCATCCGGGCACTGTTATCATCGGAGACAATGTAGTTCGAGAAGGAGCTATTTTGGATCAACACAGTAATGATGGCCGTGTACAAGGGATTCGCCAATTTTATGAATTATTAGCTGAAGATCCTCGTATCACGGCTACATCTATTCAGACGGTAGGTAGTAAAGGGTATGATGGTTTTGCGATTGGAATTGTCATCTAGTTAGTGGATTAGATAGACCAGTACATCGGAGCTTCTACATCTAATGTACCTTCAACAGGTCCGCCTTCTTTACGCCAGTATTCGATTCCACCGAGTAATTCTTTAACTGGAAATCCGAGGCGGGCTAATTTGGCAGCGGCTTTGGTTGCTCCATTACAAGCAGGACCCCAGCAGTACGTTATAATCGTTGTGGTTGGATCTAAATGGGCTGTCGTTTTCTCATTGATCTGTCGACCGGTAATATGGATTGCACCCGGAATATGACATTGCTGATAAGTTGATTCGTCTCGTACATCTAATATTACAAAGGGCGGATTTCCTTTTTGACAATCGATCATGACATCGGCGACATCTGTTTCATAAGCAGCTTTAGCTGTGAAATAATTGTACGCATCGGTTGTATTCGCAGCGGGTGTTTCAAGTGTAAGGGAAAAGCGTGGAGAATGGTTCATCAGTAGACAACTCCTTCAGTCGTAGGTTATGTTGAACACGGATAGGCTATCGATGTTCTGTTATGATTGTACAAAAAGCAAAGCATACAAGTGCTGTAGAGTTATAGATACCAACTATCGATCTTATCGATAATACATACGCTATGCGAACAATACAGTACTATCCTTGGGCAAAGGAGTAATCTTAATGGAACTGTTATATCTCAAAACATTTTGTGAATTGGTCAAATGGGGAAACTATACACGTACTGCGCAAGAGCTAGATTATGCGCAATCCAGTGTGACCCATCATATTCAGCGATTAGAACAATTGTATGGTGGACAGCGCTTGTTTCAGCGCAAAGGAAATGTTGTGATTTTAACCGCAGTTGGACAAAAGCTGTTACCTTATGCTCGTCAAATGATTGAATTGCAAGAGCAAGCGAAGCAAGCACTTTCTACTATAGATCTGGATCAGACTACACTGACGATAGGTACGATTGAGAGTCTGTCTTTATATTATTTGCCATCTATCTTAGAACAGTTCCGGCAACAGTATCCACATGTACAAGTCAAAATTATTTTAGATCAAGAACAGCAGTTAATTCGCCGTGTGCGAGAGCAACAATTAGATATTGCTTTGATTTTGGATACACCATGTCAGGCATATGGTATCGAAGCCATATCTCTTTTTGATGCGCAAATGAGAGTCGTTATGCACCCACAGCATCCGTTAGCAAGACAATCCTCT
This sequence comes from Paenibacillus sp. PK4536, assembly GCF_028594455.2. Lineage (NCBI taxonomy): Bacteria > Bacillati > Bacillota > Bacilli > Caryophanales > Paenibacillaceae > Paenibacillus > Paenibacillus sp. PK4536. The sequence goes on along the minus strand of NZ_CP126313.1, from coordinate 359,988 downwards.
ATATCTTCGCGAGATCTGCATCAACAACCGTTGATTGTGACGGAAGAAGGATGTACGTATCGAGCGTACCTTATCGACAAAATGAAATCACAAGGACATGCCAGTGATATTCATTTAGAGCTCGGAAATATCGAAGCCATCAAGCAATCGGTCGCTAAAGAATGGGGAATCGCCTTTTTACCTCAGTTTGTGTTGGAACAGGAAAGAAATAATCAGGCACTATGTATAGTTCCTTGGGCAGAAGAAGATCCACAATTGTATAGCCAAATTATTTACAATTCTACAAAATCATTGAGTAGTATAGCGACAGAATGGGTTACTTTATGTAGAGTGCATTCGATAATGAAAGTATAAAAATAAAAATTTATACAGTTATTCCTATACATTTAATAGGAATAAACTTCATTTTCATTTGAAATCAAGGTATACTATGGAAGGAAACTTTGAAAAAAGAATTATCTTTTTTTCGCCAAAACAGATTACGAAGGAGTGTCATTATGTCAAAAGTATTAGTTTTTGGTCATAAAAATCCGGACACGGATACGATTACAGCTGCGATTGCGTATGCAGCATTGAAAAAAGAATTAGGTGTAGATGCTGAAGCGATTCGTCTAGGTGAAGTGAACGGCGAAACACAATACGCTTTGGATTATTTTAAAGTAGAAGCTCCACGTCTTGTGGAAAAAGTAGCTGTAGAAGCGAAAGAAGTTATTTTGGTCGATCATAACGAGCGTCAACAAAGCGCTGATGATATTGATGAAGTAACAGTTATCGAAGTGATCGATCATCACCGTATTGCTAACTTTGAAACAAGTGGCCCGTTGTACTACCGTGCAGAGCCTGTAGGTTGCACAGCGACCATTTTGAACAAATTATACAAAGAGCATGGCGTATCGATCTCCAAACAAAATGCAGGATTGATGTTGTCTGCAATTATCTCTGATTCGTTGTTGTTCAAATCGCCTACATGCACACCACAAGATGTAGAAGCAGCGAATGAATTGGCTCGAATTGCTGAAGTGGATATCGCTAAATACGGTCTGGATATGCTTAAAGCTGGAGCAGATTTGAGTGACAAAACCGTAGAGCAATTGATCACTTTGGATGCAAAAGAATTCCAAATGGGTGATGCTAAAGTTGAAATCGCTCAAGTTAATGCTGTAGATGTTAATGATGTATTGTCTCAACAAGCAGCGATCGAAGCAGCACTAACAGCAGTTATTGAGAAAAAAGGTCTGGATCTATTTTTGTTCGTAATCACAGACATTTTGAACAACGATTCTGTTGGTCTTGCTCTAGGTAAACGTACCGATGTTGTCGAAGAAGCATACCAAGTAAAACTTGAAAATAATCAAGCAGTGCTTAAAGGTGTAGTTTCTCGTAAATCTCAAATCGTACCTGTATTGACAGATACATTTGCTAAATAATAAAATCGTATGCTACATAAGCATATTGTAATGACGAAGGCGGTTGGAGCTAGACTCCAATCGTCTTTGTTGTACATCATATGGTGCAGGAGGATATATTATATATGAAGACACAAGCTAAATTGATCGGACCTGCACGCTTTAGTGTGGCGGTACATACGCTTGCTGGACTGGCTTCAAATGGGGGGACGTTATCCAGTGCTATGATTGCAGCTCAAGTTCATTCTCATCCTACCTTTTTGCGAAGAATATTAGCGACGTTAGCCAGTCACAATATTGTAGACACCCGTGAAGGAAGAGACGGTGGTTATACGCTACGTATACCTGCGGATCAATTAACATTGTCTGCTATTTATCTAGCGATTCGGATAGAGCAACCTATTCATGATCTACCTCAGCCCGATGGGATTCAAGATAGTGAAAAGATGAATCAACGGCTGAGTAGCATTATGAAAGGAGCCGAAAAACAAGTGATCGATTATCTGGAGCAGTATACACTAGCTGATGTAATCGATGATTCAGATATCACAAAGATGCCTAATAAGTAACTCGTATTAGGTCTATTAAAGTAATCATTACGATATAAAACCACCTATTGATCAAAAGTCTGTAGCCTCTTGATCGATAGGTGGTGGTTGAACGATGATATGATTTTATTATCCTTTGGATGATTCCGGTGTAGGTGTGCTTATAGCAGTAGGTGGAGCACCGGGAAATGGCTTTTCAGAATGAGCCGGTGAAGATGTTTTTTGAAGTTTGGCTAGTTTTTGCTTTTCCCATAATCCTCTAGCAACGACTAGCATAGCCAGAACAGCTACATACAACATCATCGAACCTAACTCAGGTAACATTTCTTGAAAAGAAGCTCCTCGTAATCCCATACTGCGAAGAAATTTGAACATCCATACAAATGGGAAAAAGTCGCTAATTTGCAAAGCTAAAGGTGGAAAAAGTGCTCTTGCCATCGTGCCACCTGATAGTACAAAAGCAGGCATAAAGATAAAGATCATTCGCCCTATCGCTATGCCTGGATGTGCGGCTCCCCAAGCTACCAGTATATTAATACAGACAGAACCGAATACATAGAGTGCAACAGGGATCATAAATAAAGCCACATTGCCTTCAAATCGACTACCACCGACCCATTTCAAAACCCCCATCGCAAAAATCAATCCTGCTGTTGAGAACAATACATAAGGTAATATACGAATAAGTGGATTGAATGGATTACGGAGTTCACCCGCTAATCGATGCGATACCCGAAGTCTAGCGATGATAGGAAGACTGTTAATATTGAGCATCATAAACGAGAACATACATATAAATGTAAGAATGGACGTATTGTCGTAACTACTGGTCGGATTGAATAATGATCTGACTTCTACCGCCAGATTACTAGCTGTTCCTTGTGCTTGCTCTATACTCATGCCTGTTCTGGATAAGGCAGGGATAGCCAATTGCATATTTTCATAGCCTGTAATTTCTTGCATGGCGGTTCGAATAAAGGTAACCGCTTGAGAATTGGTATTATCTAAAATCAACCCGATTCGATTCGGTAAAGAGCGATTATGATTTTCTTCAAGTCCTTTGGGCAAAGAGATTACGGCTAGATATTGCTCATGGTAAAAGTAAGATTCAGGATTATTCGTATAGGAAATAATCTGATCGACCTGTATATATTGAGAAGCATCTATCTTCTGAATCAATTGCCGGCTATAGGAAGTATTATCTTGATCCACTACAATCACTTTGGATTCATTGATTTGACTGCTTGGTAGTAGCAAAGAGTAAGCTAACACAGCTACCAATGGGAAAATGATCGCAATGATAGGATATTTCGATTTGATTAGATAATGCCATTCATCAAGAAGTGATTTCATCAATATTCACCTCAGTAGTCATGCCGGGCAATAAGCTAGCTGATTTGTCTACATAAATACGAACCTGAAAAGTAGCCACATCGGCTTCGCCTTTTTCGCGTGCCATTTTAAGATTTGCAAATTGAGGAGCAGCGGTAATATAACGAACTTCACCATTTAAGTCTTTATGAAGAGCAGGAATATTCACTTTTATTTTTTGTTTAGCATGGAATTTGGTGGCTTGATCTTCACTCACATAAAGATCAAAATACATTTTATTCGTCTCTAAGGTAACGATAGGTGCGCCTTGACTGATATTTTCGCCTACTTCTGTACTGATTGCTGTAATTTTACCGTTACTTGGGGCTTTGAGAATCAATCTTGATTTTTTGAGTAATAATGTTTTTAATTCGATTTGTTGTGCATCTTTTTGTTGTTGAAGTAAATCTACAGCAAGTTCTTGATCTGCTAATTGTTGACGTGCTTGTTGGACAGTATCCAATTGGGTCTGAGAAGTCTGAATCGCTAATTCTGCACCATGTAATTCTGTCTGCGCTTGTGTCACACTTACATTTGCTTGATTGGATTGTTCTACTGCTTGTTGGGTACGTTCATTGGCTTGTGCTCGTTCTTCTAAAGTTGCACCGTTATTCAGCTTCACTAGCGCTTCTTGTTGTTGGTTTAATTGATTTTTAGCAAGGGTCAAAGACTGTTCTACATTGTCCATATCGGCTTTGGTACTGAGCCCGGAATTGTATAATTTTTGTGTACGATCATGATTGATTTGAGCCGTTTGAAGACTTTGGGTCGCTGATTGGATAGCAATTTGTTGTTGCTTGATATCTTCTGCTCGTGCACCATTGTTGACTTCTTTTTCAGCCGCTTGTACTTGACGATGAGCAGACTGTGCTTGGCGCTGAGCCGCTTGAGCACTTTTAAGAGCAGACTGACTTTTACTCTGAGATACTTGGGATTGTTCTATCGCTAATTGAGCTTGTTTTTCCTGTGTGCTTGCTTTGGAATAACCCAATTGAATCGATTTTTGCTGTTGCATGATTTGTGTATCATACTGTTTTATTTGTTTTTGAAGTTTTTCAATTTGCAAGTCGACATCTGTAGAATCAAGAGTCATTAAGATGTCTCCTTTTTTAACTATTTTTTCTTCTGTAAAAGGAATGTTGACGACTTTACCACCTACTTCTTCAAAAGAAACATGGACGCTGTCTGAACTTAAAGTAGAACTTTTGGAAGTTTGTGAGACTGTAACTTGATCATGCCCTTTGGCTTGCAACAAGAATCCACCACTAAGTAAACATACAATAGAAATAACAGGAATAATAAGACTAGCCACTTGACTGCGATTCATGAATTAAACGCTCCTTAATCTAATATAGAGAATGTTATAATGGATTTCTGAAAATAAAGTAAGCCGGCTAACTAAATGATAGAAAAGACATTATTTATGTCTGATCTGATAAGAGTTATAGACTTCTTCACCTTCAGGAATACCTAATTTGATTTTTTGAAGCAATAACAATAGCATTTCTTTTTCTTCTTCAGAAAGACCGCTCATAATTTTAGAAGTACTGAGAAAATGAACAGGTAATAACTCATTCATTAATGCCATGCCGGTATCTGTAAGATGCGCAATACTCATACGACGATCAGAAGGATGATCTTTTCTAAAAATCAGATGATCACGTTCCATACGTTCTAACAATCCTGTTACGGTTGCTTTGGTAATACCCGCTCTTTCAGCTAGTTCTGATGCAAGAAGCCCTGTATTTTGATTGCGATATAACAAGATCAATAGAGCGAACTTACCACTAGAGACATCGAATTTTTCAAATCCATTTGAACTGACTTTGAAAATGTTAGAAGCGGTACGCATAAAAAGAAGCATGGCTTCTGTAGCCGAAATATCAATTTCAGGTACAGATTTTGAAAATTCTTGAAGCATTTCTCTGGTAGGTAGATCACGTATATCAAAGTCCATATCTAATTCGTCCCTTTCAAACAGATTAGCCGTCATATCCATGTATAGTGAAGCAATTTCGACAGCTGCCCGATTCGTTATCACCTGATTATACAATGGAAGTTCTTGAGATGTCTCATGTTCTGACGAAATTAAATAATCCAAAAATACCAAACTCCTTTATTATTTATTTTTTAGTAAGCCGGCTAACCATTTGATAAAAAAATATAGAACGACTTTTAGAATAGGATTGTGATTCCTTTAGCTACGTTATAATAATTCAAATTTATTCTTTTGACAAGCTAAATATTTTTGAATATCCTACTTCTTAGCATCCCCAAACCTGAAGAGACGCATATGTAAACGCCATCTCCAGAAGGGAACAAGATCATTTTTTAGCTGTTATTATTTCTTAATCCAATCGGTTGTCTGTTGCTCTTCTTTAGCAGCACGACGTGCAAACCATGTGGCTAACAATGATCCGGAAATATTATGCCATACACTGAAGATTGCGCTTGGAACAGCCGCTAAAGGATTAAAGTGAGCTGCGGCAAGACTTGCACCTAGCCCTGAATTTTGCATACCAGTCTCAAAAACAATCGCTTTACGTTGAGCAGGATTCATACGGATCGCTTTGGCAAATAAATAACCAAGCAGATATCCTAGCCCATTATGTAAAATCACTACTAGGAAAATCAACAATCCTGTTTCTACGATTTTGTCACGATTTAAACCGACCACTATCGAGACAATCAGTACGATTGCGAGTGTAGATACAAAAGGCAAAGCCACGGTAGCTGCTTCAGCTTGTTTGCGAAATAATGATTTTACGATCACACCCAGTACAATCGGAACGATAACCACTTTAAGAATATCAAGAATAAGACTGCTTGCACTGATATCCATCCATTGTCCAGCAAGTAATGAAATCATCGCAGGTGTAGCTAGTGGAGCAATCAAAGTCGATACAGAAGCAATAGATACTCCAAGCGCTACATCTCCTTTGGATAGAAAAGTCATCACATTAGAAGATGTTCCACTTGGACAACAACCGACTAGAATAACACCTACAGCAATATCCGGTGGAAGTTGTAACGCAATCGCTAGACCATACGCAAGCAAAGGCATAATAATATAGTGTCCGACTACCCCGAGCGCTACATCCAGTGGACGGCGAAAAACTTCGCGGAAGTCAGCGGAAGATAATGTTAACCCCATACCAAACATCACAATTCCAAGCAACAACGAAATCTGTCCTTTCAAACCGGTAAATAAAGTGGGCATAAAAAATCCAAGTAAAGCAAACAATATCACCCAGATCGAAAAGGTATCCCCTACAAACTTACTTACTTTGGCAACAGCATTCATGATGTGATCTCCTATTCTACGTAATATAGTTCATCCAACGTTGATTGTCTCGACAATAATATTCAGGTAGATAGCACCTTAATTATATTATTCTCCACCAACGCTTTAATGCGTAAAAACTAAAGTATGCAAATTTTACTATAAAAGATTTTACATGGCTATTGTTTTTTATTTCACATATAAGGCATGATAGATACATAAAAGCCAACTTCATTTGATAAAAGGAGAGTCAAATATGCCTACAAACAGTGATATTGCTCAGCGTTATCAAGTCGGTATTTTGTTATTTGATGAAGTAGAAGTGATGGATTTTGCAGGGCCGTTTGAAGTGTTTTCGCTTGCTGAGACTGTAGATAAGCAGAAATTATTTCAAGTCCATACGTTATCTCCAGAGGGTGAACTTATCAGCGCTCGTAATGGATTAAAAGTACAACCTGACTATGCGATTCAAGATATGCCAATACTTGATATTTTGGTTATTCCAGGCGGGTATGGGGCGGAAGAGATCATTATTCATGATCCAGTGATTATCGAGTGGATTCGTACACAAGCCAGTCAGGTCAAGGTACTAGCTTCTATCTGTACAGGCGCATTGGTGTTAGCAGAAGCGGGATTATTGGATGGACGGGAAGCCACCACACACTGGATGGATCTTGATCGGTTACAACAAGATTATCCTGAAGTAATCGTCAAATCAGGTGTGAAATTTGTAGATCAAGGATTGATTATGACCTCCGCAGGCATCTCCGCAGGGATTCATTTGGCATTACATATTGTAAGTAAATGGGTTAATATAGAGTGTGCTCGTACAGTGATTAGACGAATGGATATAGATATTGAGATGTAACAGCAAGCACTTATTATGGAGAAAAGAGTGATTAACGATGTTTCACGGTCAGGCGATTTTGCCAGCAGCCAAAAGTATGAAGCAATTCGAACAAATCTTATCCAGTTCGTATGAATATGGTGTGTTTTTGGATACTCATATTGCACAACTCAAAAATATTTATAAAATGGCAAATCAACATCAGAAGAAAATGTTTTTGCATGCCGATCTGGTACACGGACTTAAAAATGATGAATATGCCGCAGAATACTTATGTCAGGAAATTAAGCCTCATGGGATTATTTCTACGCGTGGTAATATGATTTTGAAAGCCAAGCAAAAAGGGGTGATTGCGATTCAGCGTGTATTTATGCTGGATACAATCGCATTAGAAAAAAGTTATGCTCTACTGCAAAAAACGCAACCTGATTATATCGAAGTGTTGCCGGGTGTTGTACCACATATGATTAAAGAAGTGATTGAACGGGCGAATATTCCTGTTTTTGCAGGAGGCTTAATTCGGACTGCTGATGATGTAGAACAGGCGCTTGCGGCAGGTGCTACAGCGGTGACGACATCTAACGATCATCTGTTTGCTCACTACCGTACAGACAAGTGAAAAACACCAATCATGAAGATCACATGAAAATTGTCATGTTGACACCGCTTACATGTTACGATATGATGAACTTATCAAGTTAATAATGTGACGGAGAACCGGAGAGCCACGCAAAGACCCCCTGTACCTGATGGGGTGGTTTGCAGTGGCTTTTTCTGTTGTCTATCGGTTGAAATAACTTGCTACTTTGAATGGAGGGAATTTAATGTCACCATTTATAGCTGAATTAGTAGGAACCATGATTCTTATTGCATTAGGCGCTGGCGTTTCTGCAGGTGTTGCTTTAAAAGGATCATTTGCAGAAAGTTCAGGCTGGATGGTTATCACTGCAGGTTGGGGTCTTGGAGTAGGAATGGCGGTGTATGCCGTAGGCGATATTAGTGGCGCACACTTGAATCCAGCTGTAACCTTAGCACTTGCGTTTAATGGCGATTTTGCATGGAGTCAAGTTCCATCGTATATTTTGGCACAGATGATCGGAGCGATGGCAGGTGCATTGCTGGTCTACTTACAATACTTACCACACTGGAAAGCAACTCCAGATGCGGCTACCAAATTAGGCGTATTTTCAACGTCTCCAGCGATTAAGCATCCTGTGGGAAATATGTTGAGTGAAATTATCGGTACATTTATTTTTGTCATGGTATTGTTATCTATGGGTGCAAATCAATTTACAGAAGGTGTTCATCCATTAATTGTAGGTTTATTAGTGGTTAGTATCGGCTTATCGCTTGGAGGAACAACCGGATATGCGATTAATCCAGCGCGTGATCTGGGCCCTCGTCTGATGCATACTTTATTACCGATTGCAGGTAAAGGACCTTCCAATTGGAGATATGCTTGGGTTCCATTTATCGGCCCATTGTTAGGCGGTTCAATTGGCGGCTTATTTTACAAAAATGTATTCCAGGGTCAAAGCACACCGATATTATGGGTGCTGTTAGTGGTGACGGCTGTTTGTTTATTTGTCGCTCATCGTTCAGGTCGCAAAACACAAGATTCTGTTTCTCACAAAGCAACAGCTTAAATTAAATATATTTATACTACGTATATCACTCGAGGAGGAACTTATTTATGGAAAAATATATTATGGCACTGGATCAAGGAACAACAAGCTCACGCGCAATTTTGTTTAACAAAAAAGGTGAAATTGTGTATATGGCACAACGTGAATTCCCGCAATATTTCCCTAAACCAGGTACTGTTGAGCAAAATGCGAACGAAATTTGGAGTTCAATTCTAGCGGTTATCGCTTCTTGCCTTTCTGAATCGGGTATCAAGCCTGTACAGATCGCAGGAATCGGTATTACAAACCAACGGGAAACGACAGTAGTCTGGGATCGTAAAACAGGTGATCCAGTCTATAACGTACTGGTATGGCAATCTCGTCAAAGTGCTGAAATTTGTGATGATCTTAAAAAACGTGATCTTGAACAGACATTCCGTGACAAAACAGGGTTGTTAATCGATCCTTATTTCTCCGGTACTAAAGTCAAATGGATTCTGGATCATGTAGAAGGTACACGTGAACGTGCAGAACGTGGTGAATTGATGTTCGGTACAATTGATACATGGCTCATCTGGAAATTATCTGGCGGTAAAGCACATGTGACGGATTACTCCAATGCTTCTCGTACTTTAATGTACAATATTTATGAGCTGAAATGGGACGAAGAATTACTGGATATCTTGGGTGTTCCTGCTTCCATGTTGCCAGAAGTACGTCCGTCTTCTGAAGTGTATGCACATACCGTTGATTATCATTTCTTTGGTCAAAATATTCCGATTGCTGGTGCAGCAGGAGATCAACAAGCTGCATTGTTCGGACAAGCTTGTTATGAAAAAGGATCAATCAAAAACACATACGGTACAGGTTGCTTTATGCTGATGAACACAGGGGAAGAACCGATTCGTTCAGAGCATGGTCTAATTACAACGATTGCTTGCGGTGTAGACGGCAAAATTCATTATGCGCTAGAAGGAAGTATCTTTGTAGCTGGTTCTGCTATTCAATGGTTACGTGATGGTCTACGTATGTTCCGTGATGCCGCAGACAGTGAAGCTTATGCTGCTCGTGTAGAATCGACAGATGGCGTATATCTTGTCCCTGCTTTTGTCGGACTAGGAAGTCCATACTGGGATAGTGAAGTTCGTGGAGCGGCTTTCGGTCTTAGCCGTGGCACAACCAAAGAACACTTTATCCGTGCAACACTTGAGTCATTAGCGTATCAGACCAAAGATGTATTAACCGCTATGGAAAGTGATACAGGACTTAAAGTCGAATCACTTAAAGTGGATGGTGGGGCAGTGAAAAATAAATTCTTAATGCAGTTCCAAAGTGATATTCTAGGTGTTCCTGTAGATCGTCCTGTAGTGAATGAGACAACTGCTTTAGGCGCTGCTTACCTTGCAGGACTTGCAACAGGATACTGGACAAGTCTAGATGAGATTGCAGCAACACATGAAGAATTGAACGATCAATTTACACCGAATATGGAAGAATCTCGTCGTGAAAGTCTATATGCTGGCTGGCAAAAAGCGGTTCATGCAACTATGGCTTTTAAATAAACGATCCATTTTTATAGCTCTAAAGTAGAACCCTTTCTCGCAGTAAGAGAAGGGGTTTTGCTCTGCCTATTTTCAAAAAGTTAATGCAATACCATTTATAATATGCTAACATTTCAAATGATAATGATAATCTTTATCATTTGAAAGAATCATATACTATAAATAAAAGGCGGTTATAGAGCATGTGTATTTTCAAAACATTCGGTATGATCTTTACCACAATTCTCTGTGTGGCAATTCTAGCAGCTTGTGGTCAAAGTACAACACCAACAGCTTCAACATCTGCACCAACATCAACAGATACACCAGCACCAGCGACTGATTCCACCATTACATATCAAGCGGCAAATGGAGAAGTTAAGGTTCCTAACCATCCTCAGCGTGCTGTAGTACTTGCAGATAGTTATTACGGGTATTTATATGCGCTAGGGATTAAGCCTATTGCAACGATCGATTATGTTTTTCAAAGTACATTTTTGAAAGAGTCAACAGAAGGTGTCACTAATCTTGGCGATAAGCCAGATGTAGAAAAAATATTAGCCCTGGATCCAGACTTGATTGTCGTCTGGGATAATGATGCGAATATAGAAAAATATCAGCAAATTGCACCTACAGTAGCGATTAAGTATGGTCAATATACGTATCAAGAGCAATTACAAGAAATCGGCAAAATGACAGGTACAGAAGATAAAGCCAAAGAATTAGCAGCAACATGGGAATCTAAAATTAAGGAAGCCAAACCTAAAGTACAAGCGGCTGTAGGTGACAAAACCATTTCTATTCTTCAGCCATATGCAAAAGGCATCTATGCTATGGGTGATACCTATGGTCGTGGTGGAGAAATTATCTATGGAGCACTAGGTCTCAAAGCTACACCAATGATGCAAAAAGAAGGAATCGATAGCGGTGCAGGTTTTGCGAGTATTTCTTTAGAAAATCTACCTGATTTTGCAGGCGATTATATTTTCACTTCACCATGGGGTGGAGATGATGATAAAGATGGGAACACCGTATACAACAGTAGCCTATGGAAAGACTTGCCGGCTGTGAAAAGCAATCATGTGTACCGAATTGATCCGGTCGCCTATTATTTCAACGATCCTATTTCAATGAATGCACAGTTTGATTATATTGTGAAAAGCTTAACTCAATCCCAATAGATCGCTCAAAATGTCTAAAAAATTGTCTAAATTCTTTGCTACCCTAAAGCATCTATGGTACAATAGAGTTAACAAGTTAATAATAACGTCATGAGACTTTGGAGAGACCACGAGTACACGCGGTAGATAGTAGCCGTTTTAGTGTAATTATTCGTGGTCTCTTTTTTATTGCTTATGATTGGTAAAATAAACCATGTACAGCGTTAAAAATAAGGAGGACGTAAAAATGAATACAACATTTTCGGCACAAAATAGAGCAAATGCTTTAGAGCATATGAGTAGTGAAGTACTAGATGTATTGGTTATCGGTGGCGGAATCACTGGATCAGGAATTGCACTAGATGCGGTCACACGCGGTATGACAACAGGTCTAGTCGAAATGCAAGATTATGCAGCAGGTACATCCAGCCGTTCTACCAAATTAGTGCACGGTGGATTGCGTTATTTGAAGCAATTTGAAGTGAAAATGGTAGCTGAAGTGGGTAAAGAACGTGCAGTCGTTTATGAAAATGGCCCGCATGTCACTACACCGGAATGGATGCTTCTTCCTTTCCACAAAGGCGGAACATTCGGTAGCTTCAGTACTTCGATCGGTCTACGTGTATACGATTACTTAGCAGGCGTCAAAAGAAATGAACGTCGCAAAATGTTGAGTGTCAAAGAAACAATGGGTAAAGAGCCATTGATCAAAAAAGACGGTCTGCAAGGTGGCGGTTATTATGTAGAATACCGTACCGATGATGCTCGCTTAACGATCGAAGTGATCAAAGAAGCGGTAAAACGTGGTGCTTATGCAGCTAACTATACCAAAGCTTCTGAATTTATTTATGAAAATGGCAAGCTGAAGGGTGTTAAAGTCACCGATACGATCAGCGGTCAAGAATATAGCATTTTCGCACGTAAAGTGATTAATGCAGCGGGTCCATGGGTGGATACGCTTCGCCAATTGGATAAATCCAAAAAAGGTAAAGTGTTACAAATGACGAAAGGAATTCATTTGGTGATCGATCATGAGCGTTTCCCACTGGAACAAGCTGTGTATTTTGATACACCAGATGGTCGGATGGTATTTGCGATTCCTAGAGATGGCAAAACGTATGTAGGAACAACCGATACGGTCTACAAAGCAGATCCTATTCATCCGCAAATGACACTGGAAGATCGTGATTATGTATTAAAAGCGATCAACTATATGTTCCCAACAGTCAAAGTAACAGCGGCTGATGTCGAATCAAGCTGGGCAGGTGTACGTCCACTGATCTATGAAGAAGGTAAAGATCCTTCTGAAATTTCGCGTAAAGATGAAGTATGGCAATCGGCAAGTGGATTGATCACCATCGCAGGTGGTAAATTGACCGGATATCGTAAAATGGCTGAAATGGTTATCGATCTAGCTGCTGAATTGATCGGTAAAGAGCAAGGCAAAAAGTTCAAAGCTTGTCAGACCAAACACATGGCGATGTCTGGTGGCGATGTCGGTGGTTCCGCTAACTTACCTGCTTTTATTTTGCAACAAGGGGATAAAGGTAGACAAGCAGGCTTAACACATGAACAAGCTGAATATTTAGCAGGATTCTACGGATCAAATGTAAGTAAATTATTTGATCTGGTACGTCAAGCCGATCCGATTGCAGATGAGCTAGGATTACCAGCAGATATTCGCGCACGTATTGCTTATGCGATTCAAGAAGAAATGACTGTAAAACCTGTCGATTTCTTTATCCGTCGTACAGGCGCATTGTTCTTCAATATCAACTGGGTACATGAATGGAAACAACCTGTGATCGAGTATATGTCTAGACGCTTCAACTGGACAGCTGATCAAAAACGTCGTTATACAGATGAACTAGAAGGTCATTTACATGATGCTGTAGTGCCTTCAGATGCTCCAACTAAAAGCGAATTTGCTGTTTAAAATAGATTGAAATATAAATGTTCTCTAATCCAAGACTCTTCCTTTATAGGGGGAGTCTTTTTTTGTATTTAGAGTAGTCAACTACGACTTTAGTCTAGGGTCTTTTTCTTCTATAGACTGATGAGTTGCTGATCAAGATATGCTACAGTGTAATTAAGAAAAAAGGTATAGAAAAGGGGTGTGTAAGGATTATGATTAAACGGGCTGTTCTTGCACCAGTATTGTTGTTATTAGGAGTATATTTATTTTTGAATCCAGGTGGATCGACAGGAGTAGGTACGATTTTTGCTACATTTTGGCCAACACTATTTGTGATTCCGTTAGGGCTATTTTTTCATTGGTTACACTTTTCGCTTTTGGAATCGAAAAAGACAGGGTTGTTAATTCCAGGAGGTATTTTACTTGGAGCAGGTGTAGTGAGTCAGATTGCTGCATTATTTGATCTATGGTCAGTCGTATGGCCGGGTTACATACTTGCAGTAGCAGTAGGATTATTTGAATTTTACTGGTTAGGTTCGCGTAACAAATGGTTGTTAATTCCGATTAATATTTTAACGGTATTGGGATTGTTGTTTTTGGCTGTATTCTCTTTAGATTCGATGTTGCATCATGTGGTATTTGTACAACCTTTAATCGCACTGGCTTTTCTATTAGGTGGAGCATGGTTGTTAGTAGATCGGAAGCATAAAGTAAAATAACATATCGTACGATGTGCCAAAGCAAATAAAAAAGCGATTAGCCCCTACATAGGATGCTGATCGTTTTTTTGTGCTTGATATCTAGCCTTTTTTTGAATTTTCTAAAGCATAATTAGCAAAAATGGGTAATATACTTCATATGTCTACATGTATACATACATTGATCTTATATATAGATAGATCATACAAAGGGGAGCAAGGTATGGAATTTTTGAATTTGATATTGGTTATTGTGCTTATTTTATTAACAGCCTTTTTTGTAGCATCTGAATATTCGATTATTCGTGTACGTATTTCTAAGATTAATCAACTGGCTGAAGAAGGCAATAAAAATGCAGTCGCTGTCCAGAATATTATTTCTAAATTGGATGAATTTCTATCTGCTTGTCAGTTGGGGACAACATTAACCTCGCTAGCACTAGGTTGGTTAGGAGAATCCACGATTGAAGAATTACTGCATCCTGTATTTGTTTGGGTACAAGTACCAGCAGGATTGGAATCGATTATATCGTTTATTATTGCTTTCTTATTATTGACCTATTTCGAAGTGTTGATCGGCGAACTGGTTCCCAAATCGTTTGCGATTCAATTGGCAGAGCCGATGGCGTTATTTTTTGCTCGTCCGATGATGGTCTTTTACCGAATCACATATCCGTTTAACTGGGTGTTAAGTCGTTCGGCACGTCTGATTACAGGTTTATTTGGAGTTAAGCCGATCTCTGAGCAGGATGCAGCGCAAAGTGAAGCTGAATTGCGATTCGCACTGTCTGAAGGATTCAAAAGTGGAAATATTACACCGACCGAATATCGTTATTTGAATAATGTATTTGAATTTGATGAATTAGTCGGTAGTGAAATTATGGTGCCACGTACAGAGATGAAGTATATTGGACATGAAGCCCAGTTGACTGACTTCTATGAGCTGGTTAAAGAAGAACCGTACAGTCTTATTCCGGTGGCTCTAGATGGAGATAAAGATCGAATTATTGGTTTGCTCAATGTCAAAGAAGTCTTGCGTGATGCTGTTAGTCATCCGCATACACCAACAGATCCTATCGCTCCCTTTATCAAGCCAGTACTACAATTAATAGAGACGGTGCCTGCTCGTGAATTGCTCGGACAAATGCAAAAACAAAATATTCATATGGCGGTATTACTAGATGAATATGGCGGCACAGCAGGTATGGTGACATTGGAAGATATTTTGGAGGAAATTGTCGGTGATATTCCGTCCAAGTCCGATATCGAACCCGCGGCTACGCCTGCTATTCATAAGCTAGGTGACAAGCATTATCGTCTACAACCGTTAGCATTGATTCATGAAGTGAATCGTCGTCTAGGCACAGATATTGAAGCGGGTGAAGCCTATACGATTGGTGGTTGGATCTGGGCGCAGAAATTCAATATTCATGAAGGTGAATCGGTACGGGTGGAAGATTATGAATTTACGGTGACTCGTATGGAAAATCGTCATATCAAAGAAATCGAAGTGACTACGTTTGAGGAAGAAGATGAAGAAGAGCAAGACTAATCATTTTCGTCTATTCCATGAGAATGGTATACTATAACAAGTTCGTATACTCAAAGAGGTGATTATAGATGGCTAAGAAAAATAGAGCATCTGCAAGACCGACAGCTACACCAGCACAAGATCGACCAGCCACACTCAAAGACATGCTAAGCGCTGATGTACTGGATAAGCTCAAAGCACAAGCCAATGAGCTTAAAGTCGAAGAGCAACAACGCAAAGAACAACAGCAACAAGAAGCAGATGATGCACGTAAAGCAGAACAAAAACGTCGTGATAACGATTTTGAATATTTGCTTGAAAACACCAAACAAGACTGGAAAAAGTTCAAATAAATAGATCAGTTATGGTGCTGAATCTACAAGCATTATAGTCTTGAACAGGTATACAGAAATGAACTAAATGCCGGTATTGTGCTCGCAGGAGTGCCGTATCGGCATTTGTTATACATGCTAAATACAGAAAGTAGGAATAAGTTATGAGCGGGCAGACAAGAGCAAATATCAAAGCAGGAATTGAAGTCGATATTGTACTCAAACAAGATCAACGAACCAATAAATTAACAAGAGGGATTGTCAAAGATATTTTGACTAATTCACCGAATCATCCACATGGAATTAAAGTGCGTCTTCAATCAGGAGATGTAGGACGAGTTAAAAATATTATTAATAGCAACGTGTAATGTTTAATGTCTAGTAGAAACAGTCGAAAGGATGATCACTAATGAAAAAGAATAGACTCGGTACATCCGATTTAATCGTAGGTGAGATTGGACTAGGTTGTATGTCTCTTGGAACAGACGAGAGCCAAGTGATTCCGCTACTTCATGAAGCACTTGATCTAGGCATTAACTTTTTGGATACGGCTGATATTTATGATAACGGGCACAACGAAGAATTGATTGGAAAAGCGATCAAAGGTCGCCGCAGTGAAGTGATTATCGCCAGCAAAGTAGGAAATACCCGTGTAGAAGGTCAAGAAGGCTTAGTCTGGAATCCTTCCAAAGCGCATATTATGGAAGCTGTGAAAGACAGCTTACGACGCTTACAGACAGACTATATTGATCTATATCAATTGCATGGTGGTACATTGGATGACAATATGGATGAAACGATCGAAGCTTTTGCGCAATTAAAAAGAGAAGGGCTTATTCGCGAATATGGTATTTCGTCGATTCGTCCGAATGTTATTCGAGAATATGTGGATCGTTCCCATATTGTCAGTGTCATGAGTCAGTACAGTATTTTGGATCGTCGTCCTGAAGAAGAAGTATTGCCATTACTCACGCAAAAAGGGATCAGTGCGATCGTACGTGGAGCTGTAGCAAGTGGAGCATTAGCAGATGGACGCGAAGACAAAGCACAGAAGGGCTACTTGGACATTAGCGGGGAAGATGTTGTAAGTCTACGACAACAATTAGAACCTCTTACACAAGCAGATAGAAGCCTTTCACAGACTGCTATTCAATATGTGCTGGCTCATCCGGCAGTTGCTGTACTTGCAGCAGGAGCAAGTTCTTCCCAGCAACTTCGTGAAAACGTAGAAGCAGCTTCTTCACCTGCGTTAACCGATGATGAATTGCAATTGATTCGTTCAATTCGTCCAGCTAATCAATACACACAACACCGTTAAACTTAATCGTTAAATATATGAAAAAGCATTCATATTCGCATTTTAAATAATTATTCTATTTTTTTGTGCTCATATCGGTCTAACGGTCTTATTTTGGGTTAATAATAAGACAGTGTAGTTGAGAGGAGAATAACAATGTGGAATGCGCTAATGTGGGGTGCGATAGCAGGCTCTGCTGTTTTATTGGGAGCTTTAGTTGCAATGTATTTCAATATGCCCAAAAAGATTATCGGCTGGATCATGGCATTTGGTACGGGAACACTGATCGGTGCGGTTGCTTTTGAATTACTATCGGATGCGGTAGAAGATGGAGGGATCTGGGCAACAGGTATAGGATTTATGGTAGGTGCGATTGTATATACAGCATTTGATCTATACATATCCCGTAAAGGGGGAGCCAACCGTAAACGTTCCTATATGAGCAATGGAGAACCTTCTTCATCGTCTACGTCATCATCCAAAGAAAAAGAAGGAAGCAGTCAAAGTGGACTTGGGATATTTGCCGGTACAGTAATGGATGCGATTCCTGAATCGATTATGATCGGAGCCAGTCTACTTGCAGGTCAAGGTGTTAGTCTGGTATTGGTTATTTCTATCTTTGTCAGTAATATTCCTGAAGGGTTATCCAGTACGGTAGGACTGAAGCAAAGTCATTACTCACGAGGCAAGATTTTTGGTATGTGGGCAGTCGTGTTAGTGATCTCTGCATTAGCTTCAATGGCAGGCTATCTATTTTTAGAACTACTACCTAATGAGATCAAAGCAGGTATCGGTGCTTTTGCCGGTGGAGGTATTATTGCTATGATCTGTTCTACGATGATGCCAGAAGCTTATGAAGACGGTGGCCCATTAGTAGGATTGATCGCTTCACTAGGTCTATTAACAGCACTATTATTAAGCATTGGATCGTAATTGTTAATCACATTCTAGCTGTGTTACAAAAAGAGCTTATTCGGTGTATATTCTATCGATAAGCTTTTTTTGTCATCTTCTCAATCATTTGGTATACTAATTGATAATCATTATCAGTAGGGGGAGAGAGTCGTATGCGGGGAACACTTTTTACAGAAATGTACGCAGGTAGAGACTTGCTGATTTATTTACCACCTTCTTATGATAAAGCATCGTATCCGTTGCCAGTGGTATATGTCCATGATGGTGGAGATGTATTTGATTTGGTATTGAACGGGACATTATATAATTTAGAACAACGCTTTGCTGCTGGAACTTTACCTGAATTAATTCTAGTAGGGATTGCTGCATATGATCCTCTGGTTGAATATACGCCGTGGTATGCACGTGCTCTTTATCCGGGATTGGGTCATGGGGATTTTGGCGGACGAGCAACTGAATATTTGAATATGATTGTCCATGAGATCAAACCGTGGATTGATCAGCACTTTTATACAGATGATCGTCCAGAGATGACAGGGATTGTGGGTAAGTCTTTGGGTGGTCTGGTGTCTTTATTTGCCGCTTATGTCTATCCACATGTATTTGGTAGAATCGGATTAATGTCGGCTTCGCTCTGGTATGAAGGCTTTATCGAATTTATGAGAGAGCGTCAGCATTTATCTTCTGATCTGCGGATCTATATGGATCTAGGCAATCTAGAAGGTGTAGGCAAAGCGAATCGTCAGCGCTTGATTCAGACCTGTACAGATGAAGCAGTGGATATTTTGTTAAATAATATTCCAGCATCACATTTCTACTTTGAACGCATCAAAGGTGATGATCATGATCCAGAAACGTTTTATCAGCGTTTTCCTGATCTGATGGGCTGGTTATTTGATAAAAAAACAGTCGGTTTATTGAAATAATGAATCCTTTTAATCCAGTGATCATATACTATTCTTGCTAAATAGGCATAAAGAGCAGATAATAAAGATAGCAACATCTTCATATTAAGAGATTATATTTAGTTATTGTTGCTTTTTAATATCCTAAATCTAAAGGAGGCTTCACTTCCTAATGGAAAGAATAGAATCGGAAGATCAATACCGCAATTTGATTAATGGTGATGACCTGACTGTGATCAAATTTGATACCAACTGGTGCCCGGATTGCAAAACGCTTGATCGTTTTATGGTCGATATTATCGAAAAAAATAACGATAAGCAGTTTTTTGCCATGGATGCTGAGAAGTTTCAAGATTTGGCAGAGCAAAATGAAGTAAGAGGTATCCCAAGTTTATTGGTATATCGCAATGGTGAGAAAATCGCTCATTTGCATAGTAAATTTGCTAAAACACCCACCCAAGTTGCTGAATATCTAGCAACTGTAGAGTAAGACACACAAAAACGCCCGAATGGAATAATTTCCGTTCGGACGTTTTTATATACATATTATAATGCTACAGAGATATAATTAGCTTTGTACAGATAATTCATTTACCGTTAAATCTTTACGCTTCATAATCAAATGTTCCACACTTCTGAAATGCCCTAACAATTCATGAGCCTCATCATCACTTAGACCACGAATACTTTCAACTAATTTATTAGACATGATTTTGTACATGCCATCTAGTGCTTCTTCACCTTTACTGGTGATCGAAATACTCACATATCGGCGATCCTGATCGGATCGTGTACGTTCAATCAACTCTTCTTGTCCTAACTTATCGCAGATTTGTGTAACGGCACTAGTAGTCAGACCTGTTGCCCGGACAATGTCTGTACCATATTGACTGCCGTTTGCTAGCAAGAAGTGTAGGATATACACTTCTGTAGCATTGGACTTAAGTTGTCTCATCAAGGTGGGAAGTTCCATAATACGTGGCATACGATCCACAAGTGTTAAATAACTTTTGAGAAGTTCATTAGACGTTTCCAAATTGTAAATCCTCCTTCGATATATATAAATAAAACTCTTAATTAACTATCGTTGCATACTGCACTATACAACAACAATTAACAGTAAAAAACGAAAGTAAATATGAAAAAGATACTAAGGTTTCGAACATTCTTAAAACTTCCTTAACATTATAGTAATTTGTTACCATACTATCGTCAATGCAAATTCGACAGATTGAGACAAGTAAACGTTATCATTGACGTAAAATTGAACATTTTTTATAATTAAAACTAAAAATATTGTATTTGGCTATCATTTGGTGTGATGACCAATCTATTACAAATCATAAAGGTGGCTGCTATACATTGAATAATTCTTCACTTTCTTTTATAACCATGGATGAAATTGTGCGTGAAGGTGATCCGATTTTGAGGAAAGTGGTCGATCCTGTCAAACTTCCATTATCAGAAGAAGATCGAAAACGCGCGAATCGAATGATGGAATTTCTAAAAAAATCACAGGATGAACAGTTAGCCGAAAAATACGGGCTACGTCCGGGCATTGGATTGTCAGCTAACCAGATTGGTTGGAATGGAAGAGTGTTTGTTGTGTACTTTACGGATGATCAAGATCGTCAACTGGAATATATTTTTTGTAATCCCAAATTAGTGAGCCATTCAACAGCAATGGTATATCTTGAGCATGGAGAGGGATGCTTGTCAGTTGATCGTGATGTAGAAGGGTTCGTACCACGATATGAGAAAATAACAATTAAAGCATTTAATCCAGAGGGTAAGCCGTTTACTTTGAAGCTAAAAGGTTTTGCAGCTGTGGTGATGCAGCATGAATTAGATCATTTGAACGGTGTGATGTTCTATGATCACATGGATAAAAAAGATCCTAACCGCTTGCCAGATGTCGAATTTATCCGCCCACTGTAATGAAGATTGCGGTTATATGTTCTTATTATAACACACCGTTGGATATTATGGATGAAAATGGATTAATATTATTAATAAACTAAGTTATTATTATATCGGTGAAAAGACTGCTGTTATGAAGGCAGTCTTTTTAAATTCGTTATATGATATGATAAATAGAACGAAACAAAATCTCAAAGTATGGTATGATTCTGATTTCTGTAAGCGTTTTATCTAAAACGGCAAACAGATGTTGTAGAAAGTAGGGTGAGTCATGTGGAAGCCGTTTATTGAACGAATTAATAATGTGAAAATAAAAAACAAATTGATTTTTGCATACATTTTTATTGTTGCGCTTCCTATATTGGGAATAGGTGGGGTTGTAGTCGATTATTTTAGACAATCCGCTTTGGACAATGCGATTGCACAGACCACTAATAATGTAGAACGTGTCAAAAACCAGATGGATACGATGTTACGTGTACCGATCGATATTTCCAATAAGTTATTATTTGATTCCAGACTTAGCGATGTAGTCAATACAAAGTACACCAAAGTATATGATCTTGTGGTGGCTTACAATAATTATCAAGAATTTCAAGAATATCTACGCTTATACTCTGAAATCTCAGCAATCCGATTCTATACCACTAATAATACGATTCAAAATAACTTGGAGTTTATGAAAGTAAATAGTGAAGTACGGGATAGTAAATGGTATCAGACCGCTATCAATAGTCGCAAAATCAACTGGATCTATCGCAATGATGTGGAGATTAGTGAGACCAAAAAATTAAGTCTGGTACGCAAAATTAATTTTACTGACTATACAACCAATGGTGTGTTAGTGATTGAACTTAGCCAATCGTATCTTAATTCGATATTGAGTGCAGAGCCATTTGAGACGATGATTCTGGATAACAGCGGGTATGTAGTCGCTGCTAAAGATGTGTCTTTAATCGGCAAAACGTTAGGTGACCCCGAGTTAGGGATTGGAACAGATCTACAAGGTAAAGGAATCTATGAACGCAGTGTCAAAGGACAACTGTCCAATATTGTTGTCGATGAAGTGATGCCAGAAAGCAGTGACAATGGCTTGAAGATCATTTCAGTCTTTGCGAATGAAAGTATTGTTCGAGACTCGAATCGTATTATTCTTATTGGTACTGGGTTACTGGTGTTAATTTTATGTACAGGATTAATGTTCTTATACTTGATCTCTCGCCTGATTACACGCCGTCTATCCGGTCTAAGCCGTCAAATGAACAAAGTAGGTACGGGCGACCTTAAAGTGGTTTCTCATATTGCAGGAGCCGATGAGATCGGTCAATTATCACGTAAATTCAATGATATGGTAGTCAGTATACGGACATTGATGGATCAAGTATATGAATCCAATGAACGTAATACTCGCCTTGAAGTCAGTCAAAAAGAAATCAGCTTTAAAATGTTAGCCAGTCAGATCAATCCTCATTTTTTATTTAATGCGTTAGAATCGATCCGAATGAAAGCTCATATTCGCGGAGAGCAAGAAATCGCTTATATTGTACGTTTACTGGGCAAATTGATTCGTAATAATTTAGAAATTGGTATGAAAAATACCACCTTACAAGGTGAAATGGAATTAATTAAATCATATCTGGAAATTCAAAAGTTCCGATTTGGCGAACGATTGAATTATGAGTTACTGATTGATCCTCAGACCAAAGATGTAGCGATTCCGCCGCTGATTATTCAGCCACTTGTCGAAAATGCGATTATTCATGGTCTGGAAAGCCGTGAAAATGGTGGACTGATTATTATTCGTACACTGCGTATTGATCATGATGTCATGATTGATGTGATCGATAATGGAACAGGAATATCAGAGGAACGATTACAATGGGTCAAAAATTCTCTTAAAGTGGATGAAAGTCAGGAAGGCGATCGTATCGGACTACGCAATGTGCATCAGCGCTTGATTTTGTCTTATGGTGCGTCCTATGGACTTCATATCTCAAGTATGATCGGAGAAGGCACTCAAATCTCATTTAAAATACCAGCAACAGATTGAATAAAGTCAGGGGGCAATAAATAATGTTTAAAGTAATGATCGTAGATGATGAACCGGCGATTCGTGAAGGACTAAAAACAATTATTAATTGGAACGAGATTGGATTTGAAGTAGTGGATGCTGCGGTAAATGGACGAGATGCACTACAAAAATTTGAGCGTTGGAAACCAGATTTGACGATTATGGATATTCGTATGCCGGGGATGAGCGGGCTGGAAGTGATTGAACAGATCCGAGAACAGTATCAACATGCTCATTTCTTGATTTTGAGCGGACATGCAGACTTTGAGTATGCACGTAAAGCACTTGGATACGGGGTCGATGGATATTTACTCAAGCCTGTTGATGAAGATGAGATGCAAGATGAATTACGCCGTGTGTATGGATCTCTTCATCGGCAACAGCAAGATATGATTGTTCATATTCCTGAGACACCATTATATGAAAAAGTAGAACAATTTCTAGGATCTTCTTCTGCTTCTCAACAAGGAGAGGACATACTTGATCTAGATTGGGAACGTTACCAAATGATTATATTGGAGTTTTGCCATTTGCATGGTGAGGAAAGTATTCAATTATTTGCTCAATTGCAGAAGTTCTCAGATTGTACTTCCGATCAACATCATCGTCTAATTTTTCGAGCAGGTCACTATATCGGGCTACTTACCGAAAAACCGTATGTCCAAAATCATGAATTAATACAATTGAAAGAACAGCTATGGTCACTGCTACATGCTCAACCTGAAATGTATCTAGGAGCAAGTGATGTGGTTAGCGATCAGGAGGATCTTCGTTCCATCTATCAAGAAGCATTATCTTTTATGGGGCAACGATTCTGGTCTGATGATCATGGCGTATTATCGAAAGAACTGGCTGAAATCTGGAAAAAAGAAGAATCCAGTGCTGAAGCTCCGTTAGCAGGAGAATGGTCAGATCGTCTTTATTACACTGTCGATATTCGCAATCTAGCTGCGGCAGAACGTGTACTGAATGAATTGTGTGATGTATGTTGGAAAGCTCGCTTATCCGAACGTGAAGTAAAAAGCTTGTGTTCTCATGTGTTATCGCTGGCGCTTAGTCGATTACCTGCTAGTGTGCCAGGTTCAGGATCGGCTGTACAACAATGTCTATCTTTGATTCCTGAATTGTATGCTGTATCTACAACCAAACAGATGATTGCTCTGGTAGTGAGTCGATTAGATCAATTGTTACAGTCGATCAACCATGGGACTCATGAATCGGTGATGAAGCAGATGACTGATTTTATCCAGCGTAATTACAGTGACAATCTCAAGCTTGAACTGCTGGCTGAAATTTTTAACTACAATAGTGCTTATCTTGGCAAAATGTTCAAAACCCATACGGGTGAGTCATTTAACCATTTTCTAGATCAGGTACGGTTAGAGCAAGCCAAATCATTGTTGGCACAAGGAATGAAAGTGCATAAAGTAGCTTCACAAGTTGGCTATGCAAATGTTGATTATTTCCATAGTAAATTCAAAAAATATACAGGAATATCTCCTTCTGCTTATCGAGATCAAGAAAGTACAGACTCCTAATCACTAATTAGCAGGGGGTGTTTAATCTATTTTGGACAAGCTATGGAGGGATAAGTTTACTTTCAAACTGGTAATGTAAGCGATATCTAATTTTTATATGAATTTATGTATAATTTAGAAGGTATAAATAGAAAGCGCTTTCTTTTATAATCGGTATATACCCCTAAGTCGTATGACAATAGGGATGAAGAAGCGGACCCGAAAGGGATGAATGATCGATTATAGGAAGGTGGACTGTATTATGGACACAACAACCAAGCGTGCTTCTTCTAAAAAGGGAGAGCAAGTATCCAAAACAACGATCAAAAGAGGCGGCGGCTTCTGGAAATTATTTAAACAGCAAAGATATCTTTATCTGATGTCACTGCCGTTTGTGATCTGGGCATTTATTTTTAGTTATGTTCCTTTGTGGGGCTGGACCATGGCTTTCCAGAATTATAAGCCAGCCAAATCGTTTTTTGATCAGAAGTGGGTTGGATTTGATCAATTTACAGCCTTATTCGCAGATCAGCAGTTTTACTTAGCTCTCCGCAATACGTTAGCGATGAGCTTTATGGGTCTGATTTTTGGATTCGTTGTTCCTGTAATCTTCGCTATTTTGCTTAATGAAGTGAAAGGGATGTTTTTCAAAAGAACGGTACAGACCGTTTCGTATCTTCCTCACTTTGTATCATGGGTCGTTGTAGCAGGTATTGTAACCAAATCGTTATCGACTGATGGTGGTATTGTCAATGAACTATTAGTATCGATGCATATTATAGATCAACCGATTCAATTTATGGCTCAGGGCAAATGGTTCTGGGGAATTGTAACCGCTTCAGATATTTGGAAAGAGATGGGTTGGAACACGATTATCTATCTTGCAGCTATCACGGGTATTGACCAGGAACAGTATGAAGCTTCTCGTGTAGATGGAGCAGGACGCTTCCGTCAGATGTGGCATATTACACTTCCAGGTATGCGCACCACGATTACCGTGCTGTTGATTATGTCGATCGGACATTTGGTGAGTATCGGTTTTGAGAAGCAATTCTTGCTCGGTAACAATTTGGTACAGGATTATTCACAAGTGCTTGACTTATACGCGTTGAAATATGGATTGGAAATGAACCGTTATTCTTACGGTACAGCTATTAGTATTTTCAACTCGGTGATTAGTATTATCTTGTTGTTTACAGCTAATGGAATTTTCAAGAAAACAACCAAAGAAAGCATTATGTAAATAATTCGTATTCAAAAGGAGGCGAGCGACCATGGCAGCAAACAAAGCATTTAATGCGACCAGAGGCGATAAAATATTCGATATTTGTAACACGATAGTGATGTTAATGGTACTTATAGTCACGTTATATCCTTTCTTGAACGTACTGGCTATTTCGTTAAATCAATCGACAGATACGGTTCGAGGCGGTATTCATATTTTCCCGAGAGCGTTCACTTTAGAGAACTATGCAACTATTTTCCAGTATCAAGGATTGTTAACAGGGGCATGGATCTCGGTACTCAGAACAATTGTAGGGACTATACTTGGATTGCTTAGTGCTTCGATGCTGGCATTTACACTAAGTCGGGTCGATTTTCAAGCTCGTAAATTCATTTCTACATTTCTAGCGTTAACGATGTATGTGACTGCTGGTCTTGTGCCTACGTTCTTGTTGATGAGAGATTTGCACTTGATCGGAACATTCTGGGTCTATGTATTACCTGGTATCGTCAGTGCATTTAACGTATTTATTATCCGCTCCTTTATCGATGGCTTACCATACGCACTACAAGAATCAGCGAAGCTAGACGGAGCGAATGATTTTACAATCTATTGGAAAGTTATTTTGCCACTATGTAAGCCAGTACTAGCTACGATTGCCTTGTTCCTAGCTGTTGGACAATGGAACTCATGGTTTGATACGTATCTGTATAATGCAAGCAGTCCAGAATGGACTACCCTACAGTACGAGTTGATGAAAGTATTGCAACAAAGTACACAACAAAGTGGTGCAGTCAACGCAAACGATATGGCAAAACAAATGGCAAGTATTTCACCAGAATCGATTCGTATGGCGATCACGATTGTAGTAACGTTACCGATCTTGGCTGTGTATCCGTTCTTGCAAAAGTATTTTGTAAGCGGTATGACACTGGGTGCTGTTAAAGCTTAATGTTGGCTATCGGGTGGTGTCTCACCACCTTAGCATATAGTGTTTTCTAACCTGCTCTATGATCAAAGTAATATCTATATTCAAAAGGGAGGCAATTTTAATGCCGAGAAAATTATTCAGATATGCTTTAGCTCCACTATTAGTGGTTGCACTTGCGAGTGTCACTGCATGTGGAAGTTCAGATCCAGTAGAAACAGAAACATCTGATGTATCTACACCGATGACGATTTCATTTTTTGGTTCTGATGCGAACCCAACGTGGAATGGTATGCAAGACGAAGTAGGTAAAGAAATCACAAAAGCAACCAATGTTACAATCAATGCCGAGTACGATGTAAGTGGCGGAGGTACACAGAAAATTGCTTTGATGACGGCTTCAGGTACGTATCCAGATATGATCTTCCCTAAAGGTTCAATTACCAAATTAGTCGAAGCAGGGGCATTGATTGACCTGACTGACCTTATTAATAAATATGGTCCAAATATCAAAAAAGTATATGGAGATGACCTTGCTCGTCTACAATACAGCAAAGAAGATCCTTCGATCTATGTATTGCCAACCAATGCTGGCGTAGGCCAAACAAGCTTTGACGCAGGTGGTGGATTTGAAGTTCAACATGCTGTGATGAAAGAAATGGGCTATCCTAAAATCGAAACTGTTAAAGATTTCGAAAAGGTATTAAAAGATTACAAAGAAAAACATCCAACAATCAATGGACAACCAACGATTCCGTTGTCATTGAATGCTGATGATTGGAAAATTATGATTACGGTTACAAACCCTGGTTTCTTAGCGACAGGTGCACCGGATGATGGAGAATTCTATATCAATCCTGAAACGTATGAAGCACAACTTCATTACAAACGTCCAGAAGAAAAAGAATACTTCCGCTGGTTAAACCATATGTATAACGAAGGTTTGTTAGATCCTGAGACGTTCACACAAAAAACAGATCAATACAATTCTAAAATTGCGAGTGGACGTGTTCTAGGTCTAATCGATCAGGATTGGGATTACCAACAAGCTGAAAATGCTTTGAAATCTTCAGGTATGCCTGAACGCACATACGGTCATTATCCTGTACAGTTAAATACAGAAACAAAAGATCGTTCTTTCCAAGATATCGGAGCACCTGTAGGTTATGGTGTAGGGATTACAACATCTGCTAAAGATCCTATTCGTATCATCAAATTCTTAGATTGGATGTCTTCTGATGAAGCTCAAATCTTGAATCAATGGGGTATCGAAGGTAAGCACTATGAAATGAAAGATGGCAAACGCGTTATTCCTGCGGATGTTCAAGATAAAAAAACCAACGACAACACGAACTTTGTTAAAACAACGGGTGTCAGTGGATATACTGCATTTGGTGTTCATTATGGAGATGGAGTAAAAGATTCAACAGGTAACTACTACACTACCAACTTCCCTGAACAAATCATTGCTGGTTACACTGCTGCTGAAAAAGAAACATTAAAAGCTTATGGTGCAACAACATGGAAAGATATCTTCCCACAAAAAGATGAATTCCCTGTTAAACCATGGGGTGCGGCTTATAACTTACCAGCACCAGATGATCAAGAGTACACAGTAAACTTCCAAAAAGGACAAGATATTGTTCGCAAACGTATTCCTGAAGCAATCTTAGCTTCTCCAGAAGAGTTTGATACTGTTTATGATGAAATGGTTGCTGAGCTAAGTACAGAACCGATGAAAAAAATGGAAGCATCGTATACACAATTAATCAAAGATACGGTTGAATTGTGGAGTAAACCTGTAGCTGCCAAATAAACAGGAACTACACATCACAAAAAAGGTAACACTATAACAAGAGGGGCTTCGGATTCACGAAGCCCCTTTATGTATGAATTGAATAGGGAGGTCAAAATATGATCGATCAACAGAGCAAGCCATTATGGCAACTATGGTACAACCAACCTGCACAACTCTGGGAAGAAGCGTTGCCTATTGGAAATGGTCGTCTGGGTGGAATGGTATTCGGAGGAATCCAGCATGATCGTATTCAATTAAATGAAGATACATTATGGTCAGGTAAGCCTCGTGAGACAATCAACAGAAGCAGTCTAGCTCAATTGTCCAAAGTACGAGAACTTATTCTGGATGAGCGATTAGAAGAAGCACAGTCGATCATTAATACTCAAATGTTAGGGCAAGATACAGAAGGGTATCAACCGGCTGGTGATCTGTGGGTGGATCTCGAGTATTCTTCCGATGAACCTGTGATTACAGATTACCGACGTGAGCTACTATTAGATCAAGCTCTAACTCGTACTTCATGGCAAGCAGATGGACAATATATAGAAAAAGAAGTATTTGTCAGCTATCCGCAGCAAGTTATGGTCTACCGCTTGCGTACTCATGGAGAGCAGCCACTGAATATCCGTGTGCGCTTAGATAGTGTGCAACCTCATCGAATCTATACACAAGATCATGAATTATCTTTAAGTGGATATTGCTTACCAAGTATTGAAGATTATCGCCAGTATGAACCACCGTACAACTATGATGCCGAAGCAGAACATGGTATTCATTTTCATATGGGGGTCAAAGTGTATCTGGATCATGGTCGTATTCAGGCTCAAGAGGAGCAATTATGGATTCAAGATGCTCATGAAATCATGATTGTATTGTCGATAGTAACTGATTTTGAAGGGTACGATAAGCCCTCTGGAAGCAGTGGACGTATCTTGTCCGAAGAAAGTCTAGCGTTTATCAATGAAGCAGGAAGTATTGGATACGAATCATTGTTACAACAGCATGTCGATGATTACAGCCGTCTATTTAACCGTGTAGAGTTAGAATTAGGCGAGGAACAAGCTCAAGAGACTTCCACTTCTGTTGTCAATCATGAATTACCGACGGATCAACGGCTACAGCAGTATCAACAACATCGTCATGATCCAGCATTAGAAGCACTTTATTTCCATTATGGAAGATATTTGTTAATTGCGTCTTCGCGCCCCGGAAGTGAGCCTGCTAATCTACAAGGGATATGGAATGAACATGTCCAAGCACCGTGGAATAGTGATTACACAACCAATATCAATACCCAGATGAATTATTGGCCTGCTGAAGTATGTCAGTTGTCTGAATGTCATCAGCCGTTATTCCGAATGATTGAAGATCTGAGTCAGAGTGGTCAAGAAGTGGCGAAAGTACACTATGGGGCTAAAGGTTGGACGACACATCACAATAGTGATCTCTGGCGACTAGCTGTACCGACCCAAGGCGATGCAAGCTGGGCATTTTGGCCATTAGGGGGCATCTGGTTATGTGCCCATTTGTGGGAGCATTATGAATACAATCGAGATTTGGACTTTTTACGTGATTCTGCTTATCCCATTCTCAAAGAAGCTGCACAATTTGCGCTTGATTGGTTAGTAGAAGATCGTCAAGGCTATCTCGTGACGATTCCGTCCACTTCACCTGAAAATAAATTTCTGACCGCAACAGGTGAACCATGCAGTACATCAGCGGCATCAACTATGGATATGACTCTGATCCGTGAATTATTTCAGCATTGTATTACCAGTACAGCATTGCTAGAAGTCGATCAAGAGTGGGCAATCACACTCCAAAAGGCTTCTGAGCGCCTATATCCTTTTCATATTGGTCGTCATGGTCAGTTGCAAGAATGGTATCGAGATTATGAAGAGCACGAGCCAGGGCATCGCCATGTATCTCATTTGTATGGTCTTTATCCCGGCAATGAGATCAATCGTTATCAGACTCCTGAGCTTGTAGAAGCTGTGCGTGTCTCGCTGGAACGACGTATTCAGCATGGTGGCGGACATACAGGTTGGAGTTGTGCATGGTTAATTAATCTCTATGCTCGTCTATTAGATGGAGAGACGGCTCATGAATTTGTAAGTACATTACTGGCACGTTCTACATATCCCAATTTATTTGATGCTCATCCTCCATTTCAGATAGATGGTAATTTTGGTGGAACAGCAGGTATTGCTGAAATGTTGCTACAGAGCCATTTGCAAGAACTGCATCTACTCCCTGCTTTGCCAAAAGTATGGAATAAAGGTAAAGTCAAAGGGCTGCGTGCGCGTGGTGGATATATTGTTGATATGAGCTGGCATCAAGGAGAATTGCTTGAAGTCACAGTAGAATCACCGTTTCATGGAACATGTCGATTAGTGAGTTCTACGGCTTTGCAATTAGATGATCCGTTGACTGCTTGTACGGTTACTGAACCGAATCATTCACAACATGACTTTGTACTGGAGTTTACTGCTGAAGCGGGCAGAAGTTATAGATTGATAGCAAATAGCTAAATATCGCAACTTATTCGTTGTCAAAATCAATGAATATGACGCTTATTTATCTTTTTCCTTCTATATATAAATATATTCTTATTAAATATGAAAATATTATTATAATGATGAGATCGAGAAAAAAAGCCATATTTTCTGTTCAAAGCAGAGAATATGGCTTTTTTCTATAAGAATATTCACGATTTGTTTATATTTTCAAAGAAATAAAAGAGAAATTAAAAGAATATGAATGAATACCGAATCAAAAAGGGTGAATTGTGGTAATAGATACTATAACCTAGCAACGTAATTGGTAAAGTGCTCCTACATTTGGAGTCACTATGGCTACTAACATGAAGAGGGGAGTGCTTTAATCATGGCGACAAATACAAAAGGCCGTTCAAATTCACCCGGAAAAAATGCTCGTGGATTAACTCGTTTGCTAACGATCATCGGTTGGATCGCTTTTGCTGTGGGTGTAGTAACGATTATTTTGAATATCCAACCTTTTAACGATAACAATGCTGGACTGATGATGGGGATCGGATGTGTAGTAGGTAGCGTGTTTATCTACTTTATTGGTAAATCGATCGGTTCAATGCAAGTGCGTAATGAAGAAGGAAAAGAAAGTATCAACGACGATTAATCGTATCTTTTGTAACAGAACGTTAACTTTTTCAATTAAATACATGCTCCTTTAAGAATTAGTTCTTAAAGGGGCTTTTTTACGGAATCACAATATGATAATATATAAATAATGTGAAAAGATTCACGATAACCTGTTAATAAATTGACAGATTTGTTAACAAGTCAAAAAAATGTGGAATTTACACCTTCTATGGATACGCAAATAGCACACTTAGTGTTAACATAGAAATGTGTGGTTTCAATATTATGAACGTCTTAAACGTTATGTGAGAAAGGGGATTAAGATGAACAAAAAACCGGGTTCTCGTCTTATGATGTGGGTTATGATTATTGTGTCGGTTCTGTCACTGGCTTTGACAGTATGGGCGCTTTATGCAGGTAGCCACAATTACTTTGTTCTCGATCCGAAAGGACCTATTGCAGCAGGACAAAGAGATCTAATCGTGATTTCAACGATTCTAACTGCCATTGTTATTGTTCCGGTAACAATACTCACTTTTGTTATAGTGTGGAGATACCGTGACAAACCAGGTAGAAAGGCAAAATACGATCCGGATTTCAACCACAGCACCAAACTTGAAACCATCTGGTGGGGGATTCCAATCATCGTTATTGCTGTACTTGGTATTGTAACTGTTCGTTACACCTATGCATTAGAACCTTCTGTAGCGATTCAATCACAGAAGCAACCTATTACAATCCAAGTAGCATCTATGGACTGGAAATGGTTATTTATGTACCCGGAAGAAGGTATCGCTTCTGTGAACTCGATTACGATTCCAGAAGATACACCTGTACGATTTGAACTGACTTCTGATGCACCTATGAACTCATTCTGGGTTCCAGAACTTGGTGGACAAATTTATACGATGTCGGGTATGGCTATGACATTGTATCTACAAGCTGATCATCAAGGAACATTCTTTGGATCAGGTGCTAACTTCAGTGGTGAGCACTTTGCCCAAATGAGATTCGATGTGAATGCTGTATCTGACGAGCAATATCAGACTTGGGTGAATAAAGTTAAAACCGAGTCTAAACCTATGAGTATGGAAACATACCAATCACTAACGGTTCCAGGAACAGCTGACAAACAGACGTTCTCTGCATTCCCAGAAGGATTGTTCCAACAACTCGTAACCAAATACTTGCCAGGTGGTTTGGCAGGCGGTAAAGATCGTGCTACTCATACCACTCCTTCAACTCAGATCAATGAGAAAGAAAGTGAAGAAGGACAAAGTGATATGGGAACCAATGAGCATGATGGTATGGAAATGAACGATCAAGAAAGCACGGACACGAATACTAGCAATTAAGTTCAAAGTTATTTGAAATTAGTTGTACCGTAGCGTGTGACATAAAAGACAGGGAAAGGAGCTCCCCGATGCTCGAGAAAATTAAAGATTTTGCATCTGACTTTTTCGTCACCGGCGACCCACTAATTTACGGTGCAGATGTATCTATCGGACTTGCGATGATTGCTATCGTTGTGGGACTCACCTATTTCAAAAAATGGGGCTGGTTGTGGCGTAATTATTTAACAACAGTTGACCACAAAAAAATCGGTATCATGTATATTCTTGCTTCGATTTTGATGTTGTTCCGTGGCGGCGTGGATGCCATTATGATGCGTACTCAACTCGCATTCCCAAATCTCGAATTTTTACATCCTGAACATTATAATCAGGTCTTTACCACGCATGGCGTAGTTATGATCCTGTTTATGGCGATGCCATTTATGTTCGGTCTCTTTAATATCGTGGTGCCTCTTCAATTAGGAGCACGCGATGTAGCTTATCCATTCTTGAACGCACTAAGTTTCTGGTTGTTCTTCTTGGGCGCAATGTTATTTAACTTATCTTTCGTTATCGGTGGTTCACCGGATGCAGGATGGTTAAGTTATCCACCGCTATCAGAACTACAATTTAATCCAGGACCTGGACAGAACTTCTACATCTGGGGTATTCAGATCTCAGGTATTGGTTCACTTGCAACAGGTATTAACTTCATAGTAACGATTATCAAAATGCGTGCTCCAGGCATGACATTTATGAAGATGCCTATGTTTACATGGTCTGTATTTGCAACATGTGTCATTATCATTTTCGCTTTCCCAATTTTGACTGTTACACTAGCATTATTGTTTATTGATAGGTTTGCGGGGGCTCACTTCTTTACACTCGATGGTGGCGGTAACCCGATGATGTATATCAACTTGATCTGGATGTGGGGTCACCCTGAGGTATACATTGTTATATTACCGGCGTTCGGTATTTTCTCCGAAATCGTCAGCGTATTCTCACGTAAAAAGCTATTTGGTTACACATCCATGGTATTCGCCATGTTGATTATTGCATTCGTATCCTTCTTTACCTGGGCGCATCACTTCTTCACGATGGGTTCCGGCGCAGATGTTAATGCGTTCTTCGCATTATCTACGATGCTTATCGCTATTCCAACAGGGGTTAAAATCTTTAACTGGTTGTTTACGATGTATCGCGGTCGAATCAGGTTTGATCTACCGATGCTTTGGACGATCGGATTTATCCCATGTTTTATTATCGGTGGTATGACAGGGGTTCTATTGTCTGTAGCTCCTGCTGACTTCCAGTATCATAACAGTTACTTCCTTATTGCTCACTTCCACCAAGTTCTTATCGGTGGTGTAGTATTCGGTTACTTTGCTGGTATGTACTACTGGTGGCCAAAAATGTTCGGTTTCAAACTGAACGAAACATTAGGTAGATGGGCATTCTGGTTCTGGAACATTGGTTTCTATGTATGTTTCATGCCTCAATACCTGCTTGGTCTAATGGGTATGACTCGTCGTATTAGTACATTTGATTGGGACACTGGCTGGGGTCCATTAAACGTTGTATCCACTATGGGTGCATACTTGATGGGTGTTGCGTTCTTGTTCCAAGTTCTACAAATTGCTTACAGTATCAAACATCGTGAAGTCGATACGACTGGCGATATCTGGGACGCTCATACTTTGGAATGGAGTATTCCTTCTCCTGCACCAGAGTATAACTTTGCAGTGGTTCCAGTTGTGGATAGTAGAGATCCGCTATGGGTTGAGAAACAGCGTCGTGCGGCTGGTAAGCTTCCGAAGAATCCGCCGAAACCTGTATATGCACCAATTCATATGCCGAAAAACTCTTCGATTCCAATTATAATGTCAACATTCTTCTTTATTGCCGGATTCGGCTTTGTCTTCTTATGGACATGGATGGCGGTTCTTGGTCTGATTGGTGTAGCAGGTTGTATGATTGCTCGCTCGTTCCAATACGACACCGACTATTACATTCCAGTTGAAGAAATTGAGAAGACGGAAGCATCGATAAGGGGGACGGTCTAATGGCACAAGCTGTATCACAGCATGGTCACGACCATGATCATAGTCATGACCACGGGCATCACGATCCGCAAGAAATGAAACTTCTTGGTTTCTGGATCTTCCTAATTACCGACGTTATCTTGTTCGGTACATTATTTGCAACGTATGTAGTTCTTCATAAAAACACTGCCGGTGGTCCCGGTGGTGCAGAAATATTCGAAATGCCAGGCGTTATTGCTGAGACATTTATCTTGTTAACAAGTAGTTTCACAAGTGGACTTGCTGTACTTGCTATGAACAGAGGAAATGTTAAACAACTGATTTCTTGGTTGATCGTTACTTTTGTTCTAGGTGCGGCATTTATCGGGCTTGAAGTCACTGAGTTCGTGAAATTGATTGAAGAAGGACACGGAATCTCTGCAAGTGCATTCCTGAGTGCATTCTTTACGCTTGTCGGGACTCACGGACTTCACGTTTCAGTTGGTCTCGTCTGGATGTTGTTATTGATTATTCAATTGTCACGTCGTGGAATCACTGATGTGACACGCGGTAAGATTAACGTCATCAGCTTGTACTGGCACTTTTTGGACGCGGTATGGATCTTCTTGCTATCCGTCGTCTACTTGTTGGGGGTGATGTAATATGGCGCAGCATTCAACAGATTCACATGCACATGGTGAAGATCATGCTCATGGCTCGCTTAAATCTTATATCATTGGTTTTATCCTTTCGATCATCTTAACGATTATTCCGTTAGTTGTTGTTATGAACCATATGTTCCAAGCAACAGCAACGATTCTAATCATTATGATCACTGCGGTATTGCAGTTCGTTGTACAGCTATTCTTCTTCATGCATGTACGCGATCGTACGGGTAACCAGCCTCGTTGGAACGTTATGGCTTTGATCTTTGGTCTAGCGATTGTACTGGTTGTTGTATCTGGTTCTGTATGGATCATGGCTTACAACGGCGTAGGATACTAATCTACAGATAAAAGACTTAGCGGTATGATAGTACAATAAGAGCTTTCTTGTTCAATCGGATACAGATGTTATTGATCTGTAGAAGAAAGAGCAAGAAAGCTTTTTTTATATGTTTGCTTGTAATAGAAGATCAATTTGTTCTATTTTAAAGGTGAAAAATCTAGTCAAACATGTACATATCTAGCTAATCACACCATAGCAAATTCAACACTTTTCTTATAGATTCATGCAATACAGGCAGTATAGCAAAAAGAGACGGATTCTACTGTGATAAAAAGTAGAATTCGTCTCTTTGCTATCAATAAAGAAAAATAAATGAATACGATAGATATTATAATTTATTGCTGTATAGATCGATGTTTTCAACGAAATACCCATAATTTACTGACAGTATAATTGATACCGAGACCGAATATAGTCACTACTATTTTGGCAATCCAGACAGGAATATGATCAGCAACCAGACTAATTGCACACGCTGTAATCGTAGCTACTGCTATATTCACGAGTAAAAAGCGAATCATTTCACGAATATCCCAACCAGTGCCCTGTGCAAATGTCCAACGTCGATTCCATAGATAACTGTTGAGTGTGCCAGCGCCATATCCGATAAATTGAGCGGCTACAACGCCAGTAAAACTCTGTAATAGCATAAATACGATAAAGTCGATTACTGTATTGGAGACGCCGACGGTAGCAAAGCGAACCGCTTGATTCGCAAACAATTTAGAAACTAGCATGACGTTGTTCGCTTACGACACGATGTTGTTCTGGTAAGGATTCATGAGCAGGTAGCGGTTGTTCTTGCGTAAAATTTCGAGTCTGTTGTATCAGATACAAAGGACGTTGCTTCACCTCATCATAGATCCGACCAATATATTCACCGATAAGACCAAGAATAACTAGCGTGATTCCATTTAAAAATAAAATCGTTGCAACGATTGAAGCCCAACCGGGTGTTGTAGAGAAGTGTAATAATTTCTGAGCAAGTACAAAAATCAGATAAAAGAAGCTGAATAGCGATACAACACTACCTAGAATACTGGCTAATTTTAAAGGCTTGAGCGAGAAGGCAACTAGTGCATCCGATGCAAAGCGTATCATTTTTTTGAGTGGATATTTAGTTTCACCTGCAAACCGTTCTTCGCGTACATAACTGATCGAAGTCTGACGGAATCCGACCCAGCTCACAAGACCACGAACAAAGCGATTGTTTTCTTTCATTGTTTTCATTGCTTCACATACTTTACGATCAATTAAGCGAAAATCACCTGTATCTAATGGAATATCGATATCGCTTAATTTGTTCAGTGTGCGGTAGAACATCGAAGCTGACCATTTTTTGAAGCCTGTTTCACCTTTACGTTCTGCCCGAGTGGCATAGACAACATCGAAGCCTTCTTTCCATTTCTCAATCATTTGCAAAATTAACTCGGGTGGATCTTGAAGATCGGCATCTATCACTACAATCGCTTCGCCTTGAGCATGATCCATCCCGGCGGTGATCGCAATCTGATGACCAAAGTTACGGGAAAAGTCGATCCATTTCACAGAAGCATCACTTGCACAAAGTTGATTAACAATCGAAGCGGTCTGATCACGGCTTCCATCATTTACAAAAATTAATTCATAAGATTCATGAGTCTGTTGCATCACTTCAGTCAGACGACGATAACATTCCAGAACAACAGCTTCCTCATTATATACAGGTACAACGATTGAATAGCGCATAGTTCATTCCTCCTTATAGATAAACCTTGATCTTATAGAGACAGACCATAAAGTTAAGATTGATGTAATTCATATAATGTAAGTTGAGAACTTCTTCCACCGCCACCACGCTGAGAACTTGAAGATACTGTATCTACTGCTGTTGTAGCCTCAGTACTCCATTCACTTTGTGAAATAACAGTACCATGTGTTTGCACCCATGTGGTTAAGTCTGAACTTACGCTACCCATACCGCCACCCAGAACTACATATTTGAGTTCGCCATCGGCTACCAGAGCCTCTAATTGAGTAGTAGTCAGTGCAGTATCAGAGCCTTTGAACCCACCCCATGCGATAACAGGAGAGCCTGTAGTTAGAATCATAGGCGTTGCTGTCTGAGAAGAAGAAGTAGCAACTAGATATTTTTCACCTGTGTTATGTTGTTGCAAATAAGTAATCAAACCTTCATCAACACTGCTACTGTTACTGCGTCCACTGGATGTTGATAGTTCGGGTCCAGCAGAAGGTTGTGTGGAATTGCCACCATAAAGTGCTGGAGTCATCGACCAGTAAGCAGGAACTACCAATAAAGCAACCAGAGTAAGTGCCAAAGATAAGGTTGATGTCATGCGATGAGTACGAAGCGCAATCACCCAAGCGATAACACCGATCACAGCAGTTGCGATCCCAAGAACCATTTGATCTAAAGAAATAGTGATATATAATCCAGTAGCGATACCGACAAACATAAATATCGTCAACCAGTGCTTGTGTATATTTTGCCATAGATGAGCGATCGCTGCACCTGTCAGAGCCGCAATCGCAGGAGCCATCATAATAAAGTAATATCGATGTATATGCCCTGCAATACTAAAAAAGAGAATCATAGGCGCTAACCATGCTGCCCAGAATAAAATGATATGTCGTTGCTCACGCC
Source organism: Paenibacillus sp. PK4536 (assembly GCF_028594455.2). NCBI lineage: Bacteria > Bacillati > Bacillota > Bacilli > Caryophanales > Paenibacillaceae > Paenibacillus > Paenibacillus sp. PK4536. The sequence continues at coordinate 321,023 of NZ_CP126313.1, read as the reverse complement.
GTTGAATCCATAACATCAGCGCGCTTAATAAAGCTAAAGGAAGGAACCATACGATTTGTCCAGCATTGGCTGTACTGAAAAGTCGAAAAACACCAGCATCACCAGCATCATTACTACCTCCAGAACTACCCATGCCACCACCGCCAGATCGTCCGTTTCCTCCATCATTACCGCCACCAAAACCACTTTGTGGTGGAGCAGTTCCGCTTATAGCGTTGGTTGGAGTAGATGCTGTATTCGAAGTGGTTGTCTGTGTTGCCTGATCAGATAGTGTTGTAGCTGTTGTAGACTGAGATGTGACTGCTGAAGCTTTCGCTGTCGACGATGCATCTTTACTATTTACAGCACTGGCAGTACTACTGTTACGACGACTATCAGGTGTACCAGCAGGCATATTGCCACCACCACCAGATTCTCCAGTTAAACGACTGATACCGTTGTACCCGAGAGCCAATTCAAGTACAGAATTGGATGTGCCGCTACTCCCTACATAAGGACGTTGATCCGCAGGAGTGACATCCACAATGACTGCCCACGATAACGAGATCACTCCCAGTAATATGCTGGCAGTTAGTAAATGAAGCCCTTTTTGCTTCCATTGCCCTTTGCGAGCGAACCAGTAAAGCAGATAGAAAGCAGGAAGAACCATAAACGCTTGAAGCATTTTTGTATTGAATCCTACACCCACCAGTCCAAATGCTATACATAAGGTGAGTAATTTTCCACTACGTACACTTTTGAATAAAAAATAAGAGGCTAGCATTAGGAAGAATACAAGGGTACTATCTGCATTGTTGGTGCGACTGACAGCTACAGCTATCGGAGTTAAAGCTAAGATCAAAGCCGCTATTCGTGCTGCGTTAACTCCAAAGTGAGGCTTGATGATCAGATATAGTAAAATGACCGATCCAGCCAATCCAAGTGCTGAAGGTAAGGCCAAGCTCCAACTATGAATCCCAAATAGTTTGGCGCTCATTGCTTGAAGCCAAAAAGCGACAGGAGGCTTATCAATCGTAATAAATCCACCTGGATCATAAGCATTGAAAAAGAAATTATGCCAGCTCTGCACCATGCTTGTTATAGCGGCAGTATAGTAACTGTTCAGATCACCTGATTGATTAATGTTATATAGCGAAAGACCCGCAGCTAGTATAACCAGTATAGCTAGTATGGGATCTATCCTTCGAATGCGGGATTCTTTCACCTGTATATCCTCCTTTGTGAATCACGTCTGTGCAACTTTATGTAAAAAATATAACAAGGCTTTATGAACAAAAAATGAACGTTCCCTTAAAGGCGGTTAAAGATTGCTATAATTCCATATAAAAAAGCGAGAAAGCCTTGAGAAACAAGGAATTTCTCGCTTGATGAATAGCAGATGAGTAGAGCCTGAATCGGTAAAGCAATCTTTTAATTTTCATAAAAGTATAATGATCTCAAAAAGATAGATACATTTGCATTCTCATGTATGGGTTAGCGGTAAAAAGACAGTCATTGTAGTACCTTGTCCATCTTCACTGTTTCCTTCGATGCGTCCGCCATGTAAGCCAATAATTTTCTGCACAATTGATAGCCCTAATCCGTTCCCTCCTGTCACAGAAGTACGCGAAGTATCGACTTTGTAAAAGCGATCGAAAATATGTTCTAAATGCTCAGGAGTGATCCCACAACCGGTATCTTGTACCGATACTTTGATCCATTGTTGATCTTGAGTAAGCGTCATATAAATATTGCCTTGTTCAGGTGTAAACTTAATCGCATTAGACAGTAAATTAATCCAGACCTGACTGAGTAAATCTTCATCACCGTTAAATGTGATCTTATCGAGATCCGCCGAAAGATCGATATTTTTCTCTGTCCAAAGAGGCACACAAGAAGCAACAGACATCCGTATCTGTTCATCAAGGCGGAAAGGCACCATGTGTAGCTTCACGACATCTAACGAAGCTAATTTCAACAGATTACTACTGAGCTTCGATAAACGTTCACTTTCCTGTTCGATAATCGTTAAATGCCGAACTTGTTCAGGCGAAGCACTATCTCGCAAAGCACCTGCAAAACCACGAATAGAGGTAAGCGGGGTCTGAATCTCATGTGATACATTGGATACAAATTCTTGGCGCATCGCTTCAATTTTAGATAGTTCTCCGATCATTCGGTTAAAGTTGCGACTTAATTCACCAATCTCATCTTTGCGCCGTAGATTCACACGAACTTGATAATCACCTTTGGCTACACGTCTGGTCGCTTCAGATAATTTGGCAATAGGTTTGGCAATTAAGCGTGCTGCAAATAAAAACAACACCACACCAATCACTAACATGACAGACAAGACCAGAATCATCCACCGATTAAATTGATTGACAAAATGACCGGGTGCTGGGCGAGCAAAAAGAGCATAGTTTTGACCATCACGTTCAAAGGGTACACCTACATAACGAGGTTCTTTTTCATCTTTAGTATTAAACAGTGAGAGATTAAAACTAGGCACTTCGGTATTGGTAGTCGGTATAGCTGTAGGATGATAGATTTGACCATTTAATACTTCTTGTTTGATCGTTTCTGGAATATTCCATTGATTCAAAGGATCTGCTGGAAGCTTTAGCTTGGGTTTGCTCGAATGATCCGATGTATCTGTATCTGTTGTTGAATCCGGAGGCGTCGGAGGCACAGGAGGTGGAGAAAGACCAGGTGGACCTCCGGGACCATCACCAATCGAACGGTAGGTCGTTCCATCTGCTCCTATAACGACAATCTGCATCTGTCCGCCTTGACTATCCAGATATTTTTGAATCATATTTTTGGGGATAGAAGATTGAATCTCAGCCATAGATTTGGCATCTGTCAAAATGCGATCTTCTACAAAGTTAACTTGTTGCCTTTGAAATACCCAATCTGACATGAGTAACGTAATCACAAAGCTAGCGACGACGACTGCGATAAAGGTAAGCACAAGTTGACTGTATATATTTTTCAAACTTATTTCACCTCAATCCGGTAACCAATGCCCCGAATCGTCTGGATCGCAAATCCATTTGCTTCTGTAAAACGATCACGTAGACGCTTGATATGCACATCGACCGTACGCTCATCACCATCGTAATCATGTCCCCATATCTTCTCGATCAATTGATCACGTGTAAAGATTTGCCCCGGGAATCCAGCAAGTGTATACAATAGATCAAATTCTTTGGCAGGTAACGCTTGTAGACTGCCATTCGTATCGGCTTCTTTGGTCGAAGCATCCAGTCTTACATTGCCTATCGACAGCGATTCTCCTGAAAAAATACGATAGCGTCGCAATAATGCTTTGACACGCATCACCAATTCTTCTGCGACAAAAGGCTTCGCTAAATAATCGTCTGTTCCTAAGCGGAATCCTTTAATCTTATCTTCAGATTCCCCTTTAGCCGTGACCAGTAGAATCGGTACATCTCCATAATAACGACGAATATCTTGAGTCAGTTGCCACCCATCCATATGAGGCATCATCACATCGAGAATAATCAGATCCCATTTGCCATTGCCAAGCATATCGAATGCTTCTTTGCCGTCTCGTGCGGTATGCACACTATATCCTTCACGGCTTAAATACATATGAATTAATTCCAAAATGGAAGGATCATCATCAGCGATCAAAATACGTACCATATTGTAACGCTCCTTTAAATGTAATTAGAAATAGTATGCCAAGTGCTTAAACTATCATATCAGATCAATATGAAGAATAGATGAACAGCAAATCGTTCATCTATCGTCGATCTTACCATCAACGGAATTAGGATTATATCAACGAATTTGAAAAAAAATCCAAAAAGTAAGATTAATCTCTTCACAAAATGAACGATATGAACTAAAATGAACTTATATGAACGTAAAGTATAAAAAATTGCACTTATTGAGAGGATGACTACTAATGGAAAACCGCTATGTGTCTCACCCGAACGATGTGAAATCTTTTGATACAAATCGACTACGTGAAGAATTTTTGATCGAATCTTTATTTCAAACGGATGAACTTGTAACCGTTTACAGCCATGTGGATCGTTATATTGTAGGTTCGGCCGTTCCTGCGTCCAAAGAGATCAAATTAGAAGTAAATCTTAAAGATATTGGAACAGACTTTTTTTTAGAGCGTCGTGAGATTGGGATTATCAATATTGGAGCTCCCGGTAAAGTAACCGCAGATGGTCAGGAATATGAAGTAGCTGCTAAAGAATGTCTGTATATTGGACTGGGTACCAAAGAAGTTACTTTTTCAGGTAGTGGTAATGAACCTGCTAAATTTTACTTTGTATCCACACCAGCTCATCATCAATATCCAACCGTAAAATCAACGCAAGAAGATGCTACACCTAGTCATCTGGGAGATATCAAAACATCGAACGAACGTACCATTTATAAATATATTCATCAAGGCGGTATCAAAAGCTGTCAGTTAGTGATGGGGATTACAGAACTTGCTCCCGGTAATATGTGGAATACAATGCCTTGTCATACTCATAACCGTCGTTCAGAAGTGTATCTGTATTTCAACTTGGATGAGAATGCGACTGTGTTCCACTTTATGGGCGAACCGCAAAATACCAAACACCTTGTTGTACGTGATGGACAAGTAGCAATTTCTCCAAGCTGGTCGATCCACAGTGGTGTCGGTACGAGCAATTATACATTCTGCTGGGCAATGGCTGGAGAAAATCAAACGTTCGATGATATGGACGCGGTTGCTATGAAAGATTTAAAATAAACCCAAAACCATTCCGGAATGATACTGGAAGGGACGGGGGAATTATGAGTGCATTAAAGCGTCATGAACGCATTATGGAAATATTAATATCTCATCAAGAAGTAACGGTTAGTCAATTGAGTGAGATGATGAATGTAACTGGTAAAACGATTCGTGAAGATTTAGCCAAGCTTGAAGATATGGGATTATTAACCCGTGTTCATGGCGGAGCGGTTCTGGCACAGAATGATCAATATGGTATTCTATCCGGTCAAGGGACGAATACTAAGCATATGCCTGAAAAGGCAGAAATCGCAGAGCGAGCTCTTCGCTATATTCAACCGAACGATATTATTGCGTTAGATGGAGGCAGTACCACGCTTGAGATCGCCAAAAGACTGCCTTCTTTTCCATTAACCGTAGTCACTAATGATCTATTTATCTTAAGTGAACTGGCAAAGCGTGAACAAGTACGGTTGGTTGTACCGGGCGGAGAACGGACACGAAATATGTTGATCAGTTCGCAGGCGGTAGAGTATGTACGGGGGCTTAATATTCACAAAGCATTTGTATCATCGACAGCTCTTCATCCTGAATTTGGATTGTCGATCTATACCGGTGATCTGGTTCCTTTCAAAAAAGCATTGGTCGAAACAGCGCAACACGTCTATGGTGTGGTCGATCATCAAAAGTTCGGACAATTTGCATTGTGGACATTTGCGACTTGCCAACAGCTCGATATGATTATTACCGATAGCGGTTTGTCTACCGAGCAAGTAGCTCATTTCCAACAATCTAATATTCCACTGGATATCGCTTAAAGTAATTCGCTTGTGAAGAGAGGATGATTATATTCATGAATAGTTTTGATTTGACGGGTAAAGTAGCTCTAGTGACGGGATCAAGCGGGGGTCTAGGACAAGGAATGGCACTAGGGCTTGCTCAAGCAGGCGCAGATATTATCTCGGTCTCGTATTCGAGTAGTAAAGATACGGTTGATAAAGTACAAGCTTTAGGACGTGAAGCGCTTGAGATCGAAGCGGATCTAAGCAAGCATGATACGTTAGAAGATGTAGTCCATCAGGCGTTAGCTTTTAAAGGCAAAATCGATATTCTGGTTAACAACGCAGGGATTATCCGACGTGCTCCAGCGGTTGAACATCCGTGGAAAGATTTTGCAGATGTGATTGATATCAACTTGGAGACGGTGTTCTATCTATCTCAATTGGTTGGTCGCCATATGATTGAGCAAGGAAGCGGTAAAATTATCAGTGTAGCTTCGATGTTATCGTATCAAGGTGGTATTAATGTACCAGGTTATACCGCAAGTAAGCATGGTGTAGCAGGCATTACCAAAGCCTTAGCCAATGAATGGGCAAGCAAAGGGATTCAGATTAATGCGATTGCACCGGGTTATATGTTGACTGATAACACTGCACCGATTGTTGCTGATCCTGCACGATTCGATGCGATTACAGATCGTATACCAGCCGGTCGTTGGGGAACTGCCGCAGATATGCAAGGGCCGGTCGTCTTTTTGGCATCCAAAGCGTCTGATTATCTGAACGGGCATGTTATTTGTGTAGATGGCGGATGGATGGCACGTTAATTGGAACTTTATCATCATTAATTTCAGCAGAATATAGATGCTAGAATGAACCCAAGAAAGGCAGTGTGATGATGAAACAAGGAGTACTTGCACATATCTATGGACAATTACCGCTTACCGAACTAGCTGCTAAAGTATCTGAAGGTGGATTCACTTCGGTTCAGTTAGCACTTGCCAAAGCGATCTCAGATATCGATACGTCTAATGGTCGATTAAGCCCGGGGCTTGCGAATCATATTGCTGAACAGTTTGATCGTCAGGGCGTACGGATTGCTGTACTGGGTTGTTATATTGATCCTGTTCATCCTGATCTTAGTGAACGTCGTCATGGCATCGAACGATTCAAAGAACATTTACGATATGCACGTGACTTTGGCTGTAGTATGGTCGCTACGGAAACAGGCGGATATACAACATATCAAGCATCCGAGCCAGAACGTTATGCTGAAGTGGGTTGGCGTGTTCTACAAGAAACCATGTCTGAACTAGCAGAAGAAGCAGATAAATGGGGCGTACATATGGCAATAGAACCTGTTGCTGATCATACGCTTCACTCGACTGAGCTAATGGCTCAATTGATAGAAGAGATTCCTACAACAGCGATTGGGATGCTTTTTGATCCTTGTAATATGATGAAAAAAGAACATCTGGAGAATCAAGAAGCTTTTCTGCGGGATACATTTGAAAAGTTGGCAGATCGTATGTTGTTGATTCATGCGAAAGATTTTGATTTTGCACCAGATGGCAGCAAGCCTTATCGTACAGCAGGTACAGGTATACTGGATTATCCGTTATTTTTCCGCTTGCTTAAGCAGTATAAGCCACATATCGATATTTCACTGGAAGGTGTACCGTTAGAAGACCTTCCACAAGCTTCATTATATATGCGTCAAATCTGGCAAAACGTACAATCTTAATAGGTGATCGACTACCATTTTTCGATTTCCTCCTCTGAAAGAACAGCCGTATATCAAGGGCTGTTCTTTTTGTATAAATGTAAAATAAATGGCGAAAATCTATTGAGTTAATAGACTTGTCTAGCTAATGTCTGGTTAAACGCTTCCTGCAATAATAAGGTTTCTGCTTTCTGATTGACTGCATGATCGCCAAGTATAGCATCCATAATAAAAGCATCATTTAGCATCTGCTGGTACAAGGAAATAATTTGGCTATCTGACCATTCTGTTAATATCTTTGTTTCGGCTGGAATAATCGGAATATGAGCTTGTTCAACCAAACGAAGATTTTGTTTGATTGCTGTAGCTATCTGGAGTAATGTCTGTTCATTTCTTGCAGTGTCGATATCTACGATTCCATCCTTGGTGTAGAAATGCTTATTAGCAATAGCTATGGCAGTATGCGAAATATGGAAAGCCTGAATATTTGACTGGATATCGTAATGTAAATCTACTAATTTGAAAAGTTGAGCAAGCTGGGTTACTCTTTCAGTTTGTGTTCCATCTATTTCACCAAAAATAGTTCCTTGATGCTTTTCAGTGCTAAATTGGGCATATAAAACACCATTTTTGAGATCTCCGCCTGCACCCGGGAACCCCGGCAGTAATCGATCACCAACAAGATCAAGCCACGCATCATATCCAACAGTGTTAGTCAGGGTAACAATAGTTTGGCTCTGGTTGTTTTTAAGCACAGCAAGAGCAGACTCGGCTTGATCATAACGTACAGGAACAAGGATAAAATCATAAATATCATCGTCAGCAAGCTGTTCAATCGTTGGGATAGAAATGTGCTTGATCGTTCCGCTGTCATTGTATCGCAAGCCATGGTGTTGTAAATCTTTTAACCTTTCGCCTCTGGCTAATACAGTAACATCTACTCCATACTGAGCCAATCGAAGTGCATATATACTGCCAACCACGCCAGCGCCAAATATCAAGATTCTATCTTTAGCTATATTCAATTACATTCTCCCTCTCTGCAAATCATAGTTACAGATTGCTCATGCCATATCTGTCTGATAAAATAATAGTGTTGTCTAATGATGATTTCAATCGACAGATGCAGTGAAAAGTTGTATAAACAACATATTCTGAAGTCTGATGTCTAAGAAGGTGTTCATGATATGGAAAAACAACAAGATCCGAGAGTTTTGCGTACAAGACAGTTAATTCGAGAGTCTTTCATAGAGTTGTTGCAGAGTATTCAATTTGAGTCGATAACGATAAAAGATATTGCTCAAAAAGCTACGATTAATCGTGCTACATTCTATACTCATTATGAAGATAAATATGCACTACTGGATGAGGTTATAGAGCAAGCTTTCAAAGAGATGATTCCTGAACAGGTAATACATGCAGAGGCATTGACAGAAGAAATAGGAGACCAGATCATCTTGCTTACTTATCGTTACATTGTAGATTTTCATCAGACATGCAGGCTGGATTCCAAATCAATTGCTACTCTAGTAGATAGCCAAATCAAAGGTATGCTACAAAAAACAATTGAAGATATATTATCAAAAGAAAAGGAAAATCATCAGTATATAGAGATTCTAGCAGCGATCACAAGTTCAGCAATTTATAGTGCTACTTATCAATGGTTTAGGTTGGAGAAGAATAGCCATGCCGACTTATTGTTAGATATTGTTCGCCCTTATATTATGAGAGGGTTATCTAAACAGTTATAGAGATCTTATTTACCATCTTTAAATATATTTTGAAGAACAGCCTTGATCCTAAGGCTGTTTTTTTTGTAGAATGTGGCAAAATATTAAATGATTGCTATCGTCATAGATAAGCTTCATACTTTAAGTTCATGTTTAATTCTTCTTAACAGCTATATGAAGAAGCAGATAGGAATACCAAGAAGGAGGATATCATGACTCAATTACTACATCATCGCAATCGGAAAGTAGCATTGATTACTGGAGCAGGGATCGGGCTTGGACGAGGCATTGCCAAAGTACTTGCTCATAAAGGATATCGCATTGCACTTACCTATCATTCAGACTCGGATGATATTGATAACGTTACTCAAGAATTATCCCATATTTATGGAGCACAGCCATTTGCCATTCAGACCGATCTGACTCAACCGGATCAGCCGGAATCGATTGTGAAGCAGACGTTAGAGCATTTCGGACGTATTGATCTACTGGTGAACAATGCAGGTGGAGGGATCGGTTCAGCCTTGCTTGATTTGGAAATGAAGAATCTGGATCACTCGATTCATCTGAATTATCGTGCACCGATACTGGCTTCCAAATTTGCAGCTCAAGCGATGATTGATCAAGAAATTGCAGGCAATATTATCTTTATTACTTCTTCTCGTGCTGAACGGGCTTACCCTACAGATAGTATCTACGGAGGGATGAAAGCAGCTCTTATTCGCTCAGCCTCTTCATTTGCGCTTGAATTTGCTCCTTACGGGATACGAGTGAATTGTGTCGGCCCGGGGGCTACAGTCAATCGACTTGAACAAGATGCGATTAAAGAACCTCTAGGTCGCAAAATTCCACTGGGTCGTATGGGCACACCGGCTGATATTGGCGAAGCCGTAGCATGGTTATCTTCAGAAGAAGCTTCTTATATCACAGGTATTAATTTGCGTGTAGATGGCGGTCTGATTTTGCCCGGTATGCCTGAAGATATGTCTCCAGAAGCAGGCTATGGCTGGGGAACGATTCATCACCATTTAGATAAAGATTAATCCTCATTTTATAGGTGTAATACACGAAGCTTGCAGACTTCTATTGTTGAAGTATGCAGGCTTTTTATTATATTTTTGTTATAAATGAAAGTATCCTTCATGAAAACTTCATTTGACTATAAGCTCCATTTTCCTCATAATTGGTAGTAGTTTAGAATGATTATAAATTGCATGCAATTAATTGTAAAAATTATCTATAATGTCTTATTTTATTATCATATACTCAATCATTTGAGTGTGGAGATCATACTCATCTTAAAATATGGAGGAATTCAATATGTATAAATCAATTATTGTTGGAACAGGTCCTGCTGGACTTACAGCCGCTATCTATCTTGCTCGTGCTAATCTTAGCCCACTCATTATCGAAGGACCACAACCGGGTGGACAATTAACAACGACTACAGAAGTTGAAAATTTCCCGGGCTTCCCTGATGGAATTATGGGTCCTGAATTGATGGACAACATGCGCAAACAAGCAGAGCGTTTTGGAGCAGAGTTCCGTACTGGTTGGGTCAATAGTGTAGATTTGGCAGATCGTCCGTTCAAATTGCAAGTCGAAGGCATGGGCGAATTGGTGACGGAGACATTGATCATTTCTACAGGAGCTACTGCTAAATATTTGGGTATTCCAAATGAACAAGATAATATCGGACGTGGTGTAAGTACTTGCGCAACGTGTGATGGATTCTTTTTCCGTGGTAAAGAAATCGTAGTTGTCGGTGGAGGAGACTCTGCTCTAGAAGAAGCTAGTTTCTTAACTCGTTTTGCTTCTAAAGTAACACTGGTTCACCGTCGCGAAGAATTGCGTGCTTCCAAAATCATGCAAGATCGTGCTCGTTCTAATGACAAAATCGAATGGGCTTTGAACCAAAACCCACTTGAAGTCGTTGCTGGCGATAGCGGTGTAACAGGACTTAAAGTGATGAACAACAACACAGGACAAGAAGAAATCATTCCTGCACATGGCGTGTTCGTAGCGATTGGTCACCATCCGAATACAGGTTTCTTAAATAATCAATTGACAACAGATGCCAATGGTTATATCGTATCGAATCCAGGTACTTCAGAAACGAATATTCCAGGCGTGTTCGCTTGTGGTGATGTGCAAGATACTCGTTACCGCCAAGCGATTACAGCAGCAGGTAGTGGATGTATGGCTGCAATGGACTGTGAGAAATTTATTGAAGCTTTGGAACATCAAGAAGTCGTTATGGGTTAATATCTACACTAACTTCACATATATAACGTATACAGATAGCAGAATCGCTTCATGTTCTGCTATCTACATAATCTAATTTAATCAAAGGAGTGTTACATTATTATGGAAAAAGCGATCGTTTATACAAGTACAAACTGCCCACATTGCAAGCAGGTGAAAAGTTTTTTGAATGATAAAGGTATTGAGTTCGAAGAGCGTAATATCGAATTGGAAGAAAAATATGCAGAAGAAGCTTGGAACATGGGTGTACGCGCAGTTCCAGTCACATTGATCGGCGAATACAAAATCATGGGTATGAATATGACTCAATTCAACAAAGCTTTAGCAGAAGCATAAAATAAGCAAAAAAATAAACGGTAGCCCGGATAAAGGGTTGCCGTTTTTTTGATGTTGACTGCAACAATAATAACAAAGGAAAGATATCATACTGTGCAAAAAATGAGCTCTAGTTGCTTGAGCAGATATCACGTTTTTTTATTCAAGTTTTTTTCATTCAAGTACTAAGGTGGTATCTAAAACAAAAACTGGGTCACCGCACGAAAAATCATAAAGAATCCAAAACCGGCAATCAAAAAGGAAACGCCCTGTTTGCGTCTTGCTTGTGAGAAGTTAAACACACTCAGGCTGACTAATGGCACGATAATAAAAGAAAATAAAAACAACATTACGTAAAAAGGCAGCGAAATGTCGGCAGTTCCCAACAGATTCATGGTAGCTCTCTCCGTTTCACATTCGTTCGTGTTGCATAACACATAACGAAATTATAGACCGAAAGAGCAACTGATTTTACACTAAAATAAGGCAAATTTACGTCAAATTTAAGATAAATAATTCACAATTGATACCAAAATTAATCAAAAATGTGTCTGACCTCTATTAAATCGATACTTTGACCCGACCTAGAAATTGCGAAACTGCCATATACGCTGTACCAATTACAGTCGATTGATCGCCTAATTCAGAATATTGAATCATTAATTTTTGTCGGTGATACGGCAAGGTGCGTCTGGATACTACTTCTTGTAGGTAAGGATCGATCCAAGGTTCTGCTTGTCTCATATGTCCACCGATAATGACTAATTCAGGATTGAACCCATTGACCAGATTCGTTATCCCGATACCAAGATACTCCCCTATTTTCTGAAATAAATCTCGGGCTTCCGGTTCATCGAATTCAGCACGTCTGACCCAATCGGCTGTCGTACTACCCGGAATCGGTTCTTTGATCGAATGATCATAAGCAAGCTCAGAAGCATACAACTCCCAACATCCCTGACTACCGCAAGAGCAGGGAAGACCGTAAGATTCCACAGACATATGCCCTGTTTCCCCAGCATAACCGCGCGAGCCTTTGTACAATTCGCCTTCAATAATAATTCCTGATCCTATTCCTGTGCCTACACTGACATAGACTAGATGTTGTGCTTGTCTACCTGCACCAAACTGCAATTCGCCTAATGCCCCCGCATTCGCTTCATTATCGACAATCACCGGAATCTGAAAAAGATGCTCTAATTGCTCCCGCAAAGCGACACCTTCCCATCCCAGATTGGGCGCAAACAATACATTTCCTTGTTCATCCACCATACCCGGTACGCCCACACCCATACCTACAATTCCATGGATCGAATCAGGCAGATGCTGCAATAATGTATTTACCTCTGCTTGTAGTTGCGCAATCACATCTGAGACTTGATGACTGACTAGAGAGGCTGTCGATTTGGCAATAATTTCACCTTCCAGATTAGTCAAAATCAATATAAGTTCATTCACTGTAATCTCGACGCCTGCGGCATAGCCTGCATTTTTATTAAATAGTAAAATGAGTGGCTTGCGTCCGCCACTGGATTGTCCTTGACCGGATTCTAGCACCAGTTGATCATCGATTAGCTCCTGCACTAGATTGGAAACGGTCGCTTTGTTAAGACCTGTAGATTGCGATACTTGGGTACGTGAGAGTGGAGCATATTGGCGAATATTATCGAGCACGAGCGATTTGTTTATTTTTTTGACCAGTGCTTGATCACCTGTGATTTTCATGGTTTTCTTCCTTTCAGATGACTATTCACTAACTTTGTTTAACCGATAGACAAAGTATATCATATATGTTAGGATAGCGATGTAAACGATTTCTTTTTGGTCATAATAGTAATATGGTTCTGCCCAATGATTGTTAGATGATCTACTTTAGGCGCACCTTCTCTGCTTGTTAAGCCGCTCTAAAAGAGATTTTTGTAACAATCTCCATACGAATGATAAGAGGAGGATTTTATTGATGGCTTACTTTGCAAATATTGAGAAAATTACTTACGAAGGTGTTCAATCCAAAAATCCATATGCTTTTAAATTTTATAACCCGACTCAAGTGATCGCTGGTAAAACGATGGAAGAACATTTGCGCTTTGGTATGGCTTACTGGCATACGATGGTTGCAGGTGGAGCTGATCCGTTTGGTGTGAATACAGCAGTGCGTCCTTGGGATTCGTATACAGGTCTTGATCTTGCCAAAGCTCGTGCAGAAGCTCTATTTGAATTGATGGATAAGCTAGATATGCCTTACTTCTGCTTCCATGATGTGGATATCGCTCCTGAAGGAGATAGCTTGCGAGAATTTTACAGCAATATTGATACAATTGTCGACCTTTTAGAAGGATATATGAAGCAATCCGGTAAAAAATTGCTTTGGAATACCGCAAATATGTTCAGTAACCCGCGCTTTATGCATGGTGCAGCTTCTACAAGTAATGCAGATGTGTATGCTCATGCAGCCGCTCAGATCAAAAAAGGTCTTGAAGTGGGTAAACGTCTAGGAGCAGAAAACTATGTGTTCTGGGGCGGTCGTGAAGGGTATGAGACGCTACTTAATACAGACTATGCGCTAGAGCAAGATAATATCTCGCGTATGTTCCATATGGCAATTGATTATGCCAAAGAAATTCAGTTCGATGCTCAATTCTTGATCGAACCCAAACCAAAAGAGCCAACAAAACATCAATATGATTTTGATGCAGCCACAACGATTGCATTCTTGCAAAAAAATGGTCTGGATAAACATTTCAAATTGAACTTGGAAGCAAACCATGCCACGCTTGCAGGTCATAATTTCCAACATGAATTACGTGTTGCTCGTACCAACGGCATGTTGGGATCACTGGATGCCAATCAGGGCGATCTATTGATCGGATGGGATACGGATGAATTCCCGGTAGATCTGTATGCGGCGACGTTAACGATGTATGAAGTATTGCAAAATGGCGGTCTAGGCAAAGGTGGCGTTAACTTTGATGCAAAAGTCCGTCGTCCTTCCTTTGAGCCAGAAGATCTGTTCTTAGCTCATATCGCTGGTATGGATACTTTTGCTAAAGGATTAACAACAGCAGCTCGCTTGATCGAAGATCGTGTATTCGAAGACTTTATCGACAAACGGTACAGCAGTTTCCAAGAAGGTATTGGAGCAGATGTGTTGAGTGGTAAAGCAACATTATCTTCACTTGCAGAATATGCGCTCAATAACGAAACGCCTCGTGCAAATGAATCCGGTCGTGAAGAGTGGTTGAAATCGGTTCTTAATCAGTATTTGGTGACGGAATAAGAAGGAGACACTTTAAGGATTAGTTTGTGGGAATAGTGGGTGCAGTGGGATGGAGTTAAGGCGCTCCGAGAATCTGTTCTTCTTATCGTCGCTGGTAAGGTTGGATATCTTGGGTAGACTGCCGGGCAGTCGATATCCAACCTTAAAGGCGAGCGCTTCGCTCTTTCAGAAGAATAGATTCTCTTCGCTTGGGCGTGTGGTCACTGTGGATTAAGATATAAGATTAGAGCAAAAGATAAGGTCAAAGGCATGTCTCCCTTATTCCCTTGTGGGGAGGGAGGCATTTTTTGATGAGGTGAGCATTTTGGGAAAATGCTTTTGGTTTGATTTGGGTAGAAAGACAAGATGAGTATGGTAAGAATAAAGTTGTTGTTGTAATGATACGTGAATAGAATTATGAATTTTGAGATCTATATAACATAAACACATGTACAAGGAGGGGTAAGGATGAGTTATGTAATTGGGGTCGATTTGGGGACAAGTGCGGTGAAGACGGTGTTGGTGGATAAGCAGGGGAATATTGCTTATGAGACGTCTGAATCGTATCCGTTATCTCAGCCCAAAGCAGGGTATAGCGAGCAAAGTCCTGAAGATTGGGTGAAAGGGACACTAACGTCGCTCCGTCGGTTGGTCGAGATTTCAGGAGTATCGCCTGATGAAATTGAAGGGTTAAGCTTTTCGGGGCAAATGCATGGATTGGTATTATTGGATGAAGACAACCATGTGATTCGTCCAGCGATTTTGTGGAATGATACACGTACCAGCAAGCAGTGTCGTCAGATTGAACAGGTATTAGGCGATGAGTTGTTGCAGATTGCTCGTAATCGGGCATTAGAAGGATTTACGTTGCCCAAAATCTTATGGGTACAGGAAAATGAGCCTGAACACATGGAAGCAGCGCGTGTATTTTTACTCCCTAAAGATTATGTGCGTTATCAATTGACCGGTGATCTAGCGATGGATTATTCAGATGCCGCAGGTACATTGTTATTGGATGTAACAGGGAAAAAGTGGAGTGAGAAGATTGCTTCTGCTTTCCATTTACCGATGTCTTTATGTCCACGTCTAATCGAATCATTTGAAGATGTAGGTGGATTGTTGCCTGAAGTCGCTGAACAAACAGGACTGAGTGTGAATACACGTGTCTATGGTGGTGGTGCAGATAATGCGTGTGGCGCTATCGGTGCAGGGATTCTCAGCGAGGGACAGACGATGTGTAGTATCGGCACATCCGGTGTAGTGTTGTCTTATGAAGAACGTAAAGATTTGGATTTTGAAGGTAAAGTGCATTTCTTTAATCATAGTGAACAAGATGCTTTTTATATTATGGGTGTAACGCTGGCGGCAGGGTATAGTCTGGAATGGTTCCGTAGTGCATTTGGCAAAGATCTTTCTTTTGATCAATTATTGCATGGTGTTAATAATGTAGAAGCGGGCGCAGAAGGATTATTGTTCACCCCTTATATTGTAGGCGAGCGCACCCCTCATCCAGATGCGGATATTCGTGGAAGCTTTATCGGTATTGATGCCGCGCACAAGTTACCGCATTTTGCACGGGCTGTATTGGAAGGCATTACATTTTCACTTCGTGAATCGATTGATATTTTACGTGAATCAGGCAAAACGATTACTTCTGTGGTCTCGATCGGTGGTGGAGCGAAGAATGAGACATGGCTACAAATGCAAGCCGATATCTTTAATGCCGAGATCGTTCGTTTAGAAAATGAGCAAGGCCCAGCGATGGGAGCAGCTATGCTGGCGGCGTATGGCAGTAGATGGTTCCCGTCTTTGCAAGATTGTGCAGCAGCTTTCTTACGCCCAGCGAAGTCATATCAGCCGGATGCGAAGCGAGCTGAGAAGTATAATGAGTTGTTTGCGATTTATCAGGATATTTACGCACAGACAGCTGAATTGAATAAGCGATTAGCGGCTTTTCGAGGATAGATAGAAGTGTAGAACTCAACAATAACTTAAAACAAAAACCTTCTTTTACATTACAAAGAAGGTTTTTTGTTTTAAAGTGAACTTGTAGAATCGTGGTGTTTTTTAATATAAATTTCACTTTTACAAAGAATGTCGAAGGGTAAAAATATTTTTGATAAAAGCTTCTTTATGAGCTGTATATTCTTGAATACCTTCACTTTGAAAATTAACAAATGATTGTTTAATCGTCTGATATTCTATTTTTTTCTCTGGATGAGTATTTAGATAATCTCTAAAGAAAATAAGATTTTTCCAAATATCACTTTCGAACGGTACCATATGAATAAAATGAGTTTTGATCTCGAAATGAGTATCTTTAAATTTGGCATATACATATTCGTTTTCTCTTTGTAATTTCAAACGATAAAATCCAATCGTTTTCAAATACTCATCATAGGTGTCTACTTGATCTAAATGATCGACTCCAAGAAGAATATCGATGACAGGCTTGGATTTGATATTTGGTATCGCTGTGCTTCCAATATGCTGTACTCTAAATTCTTGTAATGATGTAACAGCACATATACTTGTTTTGATTTCTTTAAATAGTATGTTCCAATAAGGATCATAATCAACAAGCTTTACTTGATTTTTGGCAATTCCCAATTCGTTTTGCATAGAGTTACACATCCTTTAGTATAGATGAAGTATATAACTTGATAACAGCTAATTAGGAAGGATAATCCATATGAAATTGCGTATCCCATTGATACTTTTATCTTTGAGTATAGCTTTATACTTATCCTATTATATAGGCTTGATCTGGGATGATAGTACTCAACAGCTATCTTATAGTTTATTTTTAATAAGTTTTATATTTTTATTTGAAAAAACAAAGATGAGTGAACAAAAAGTGAATAAGTTGGTAGGGTTAGCTATAGGGGGAGCTGCGATGTTTTTAGGCTCTCTAGTAGAAACTCAAGATTGGTCATATCTGATGAACATACTGATATAAAAAAGGAGCAATAGCGATGAAAAACAAAAATATTCCGATCACAATCTGTATTACAGTCGTGATCAGTGCATTTATTTTTCATTTTGGAATAGAGTACTACAAAAAACAAGTCACTCAAGAAGTCGTCAATTATTTGGTACTTGAACAAGGTTATCAAAGTACAGATATTGCTGAAATCAAAACGTATATCAGTAAAGCACCTGTAGTCAGCGCAAGTGTAATATTCAAAGACGAGCGAAATGCAATGTATATGTATAAATCCAACAATGGACAAATGGAGCAATACAGTTGTATTCCTGCTATTAATGATTTGAAGCAAAAATATATCCATGCAGAAAATCCATAATTATTATTCTATATATGAGAAATTTAAAAGTATTAATAAAGTAAATTATATTGAAGTTATACGTAAGCATTTCGATGCTGATTACTCTATACTATACTCGTCCTTTTTCTCTTTATCACAAAAATGTTTAGTATCTGAGAATAAATGTGTAATAATAGACATATGTTTAAACAAGTGTCGGAGGAATTCGTTCCATTATACATTTCAAATGTAAGATACATGATTTTTACATTAAAAAGAGGAGGAATCGCAATGGACAAACGGTACTGGTTGATTGGTGGAGTAAGTGGTGCGGTATTAGCACTTGCCGGAACAAGAATGGTATGGAATACAGCGGTCAAAGCGCAGACGCCTAAGCGTATTCCTGTAGAGCACAAGCCTGATATGCCTTATCAAGATATTGAATTTGTAAGTGACGGACTGAACATTCAAGGATGGTTTATTCCAGCGATGACTACGGAGAAGAAAGAACATTCAGCAGATAACCAAAGCTCCCAAGATCAAGCAGTTCCTTTAACGACAGTAGAACTTGCACCGCTGATGATTATTGCTCATGGTTGGGGTTCTAATCGTTCTCGGGTGCTTCGTTATATTGAACCGTTATGGCAAGCAGGTTATGCGATCTTAATGTATGATGCACGTAGCCACGGACATAGTGATCCAATCGAAGCTCCTTCTGCGTATACATTTCGTGATGATATTTTGGCGGCAATGGATTATGCAATTCGTATTGCTGAGATTGATCCCGAGCGAATCGGAGTGTTAGGGCATTCGATGGGTGGACTGGGAACGATTTTGTCGCTTCCTTATGGATTACCGGTACGAGCGGTCATTACAGATTCGATGCCTGCTCAATTTGAAAGTGTGCTCGAAGCTGAATTTAAGCGCCGAGGGTTACCATTATTTCCGATGGCAAATATTATTCCACGAATCTGGTTTTATCGTTCTCATATTTCACTCAAAGAATATCAGCAGAAAAATACAGTATTTTCAATCAATGAAGCACGCAAAGAAGCAGATTTGCCCATCTTAATGATTCATTCGCGCGGGGATGCCTTTATTCCACCGACAGAGTTAGAATTTGTGATGGGACAAGTTACTCCGCCGATAGAGACTTTATTTGTAAATACGAATGGACATAGTTCTTCGCAAAAAGACCCGCATTTCTGGGCAAAAGTTCTTCCTTTTTTAGATGAACATGTGAAGCATGCAGAGCCTAGAGTCAAAGCTATCACTCCACCACTAGCGATAACCAAGAATGTTACGCAGAAAGTAAACATTCGTAGATGGAAAAGTCCAATCACATGGCTTAAATCAGTAAACGAAAAAGCTTCTACAACCGATAAGTAAGATATAGCTATAGAGTAATATTATTCGTTAGTAATATAAAAATGGATACATATATCCGATAAGATAATGCGGTTGTGTACAATCCAGTTTATAACGACTATAATTAAGCGTATAACCTATAAAGCGAATAGAACTCATTCACAGATCATAT
Organism: Paenibacillus sp. PK4536; assembly: GCF_028594455.2. Classification (NCBI taxonomy): domain Bacteria; kingdom Bacillati; phylum Bacillota; class Bacilli; order Caryophanales; family Paenibacillaceae; genus Paenibacillus; species Paenibacillus sp. PK4536. The sequence goes on along the minus strand of NZ_CP126313.1, from coordinate 301,420 downwards.
AAGGAATGATAAAGGTTATGATTGCGAAGTTGCTCACTCACTATAGTTATTCTCACCTATTACCTACACGATGAAGGGCGGTTACGTCTGCATGAATAGATCAAGTCAACTTTGGGTGAAAACCCTTTTAGCAGGAACATTAGTATTCTCTGCGGTTCCAGCGATTTCGTTTAGTGGTAATACTGCATATGCAGCGACTTCACAGATCACAGTCAATAGCACAACTGATATTGTAGATCAATTGTACAAAGGATTAATGAATCGTAGTGCACAAGTCACCTTTACGTACAAAGGAAGTACAGCCAAACTCAAATCCATGTTACAGGATTCGTTTGAGACCGCATTAGAAAAAGATCCTTATACGATGTATATCTTAGATAGCTATGGTCTGACATGGCGCAGTAATGCGTATTCAGCCTTAGTGACTGTAGATATGAAGTATCGGGAAACAGTAACTCAGACCAAATATGTGAATGAAAAAGTCGTTCAAACCGTGGCTCAGATCATCACACCGGGTATGAATGATCACCAAAAAGTCAAAGCTATTCATGACTGGGTAGTACAACATCTGAAATATGATGAAACGTATACTCGTTATACGGCTTATGAAGCATTATACGATGGTACAGCTGTATGTCAGGGCTATGCATTACTTAGTTACGCATTGCTCAAACAAGCAGGTGTAGAAAACAAAATCGTTGAAGGTACAGCAGGCGGTGAACTACATGCTTGGAACCTTGTCAATATTGATGGGAACTGGTACCACATGGATACGACATGGGATGATCCATTACCGGATCAAGGCGATGGCGTCGATACCAATTACTATCTACGTACAGATGCTCAGATGAAACAAGATCATAACTGGACCAAAACATATCCTGCGGCAACTGTTGCCTACAAAGATACGTTGAACACATTGATTGCATCCGGTGGGGATACTTCAGGATTTTACAAGCAATTGGAGCAAAACTTGAATTATGCTGTAGATAATTCACCAGCAGCTGTGAATTCAGCAGTAGACCTTAAAGAGCAAGTGAAAAATGCTAAAGCAAGCGGACAATCGTCATTGGTGTTTCGTTACAATGGCAATATCACTAGTTTGAAAAGCGATCTAAGTCGCCTATCTGCTGTAGGAATCAAGTCTATCTCGTACACGGTACAATCGCTAGGTAGTTCAAATGATCTTAAAGTAAATTTATCTTGGAAATAAAAATATAAACACAAGCAAGGATCGGAGCAAGTAACCGATCCTTTTTTTGTATGATTTATAAGGTTAGATAGCAAGGAGCATAATACGTATAGAAAGCACTCCATTTCTAGAAAAATAAGGGACGGTATCCGATATAAAAAGCTAAATGTTAATTCGGTATTGTTATACTTTGTAGAATGTCTATAAAATTTGAACAATGAATATACTTTTTGAGTCCTATATTCTTTTGTTTATTTATTAATATAAAAGCTATTTAATTAACAAATACATTAACTAAATATACATAAAAATACAAATAAATGGATAGGTTTAAAGTTGCTTTAATATTATATTGTACATAATTGAAAGCGCTTTATAATTAAATGTAGGCGCTAAACGTTGTCAATAAAGCATTTGGCGGACTTCGGAAGCAGGAGGCGAACATCATTAATATGAAGCTGAAAAGCAAATTAGTTTTAATGTTGACCTTAACAGCACTTCTTTTTTCTTTTGCACCCAATGGTAAAATTTTTGCAGCACCATGGGCATTATCTGGTGATGTAGGGGTACATGATCCATCCCTAATTAAAGAAGGCAATAGCTGGTATACCTTTTCTACCGGAAAAGGCATTCAAGTATTGAAATCCGACAATGGCACGAACTGGTACCGTGTGCCTCAAGTATTTTTATCTCCTCCAGCTTGGTGGAAAACATACGTACCTAAGCAAGCAGCAAATGATGTCTGGGCTCCAGATGTAAAAACATATAACGGTCGCACATGGTTGTACTATTCGATTTCGTCATTTGGTTCGAATACATCTGCAATTGGACTTGCTTCGGCTAGCAGTATTGGTGCAGGTAGCTGGCGTGATGATGGTCTAGTGTTACGCACGACTGAAGGTTCTAATGATTACAATGCCATTGATCCTGAATTGGTTATTGATGCTTCTGGTAATCCCTGGTTAGCTTTCGGTTCATTCTGGAGTGGTCTTAAATTAACCAAGCTCGACAAAAATACGATGAAACCAACAGGTAGCATCACTTCGATTGCGGCACGTCCTAACAATGGTGGTGCTATCGAAGCGCCATCGATCACGTACCGTAATGGATACTACTATTTGTTCGCTTCTATCGACAACTGCTGTAAAGGTGTAAACAGTACGTACAAAATCGTCTATGGTCGTTCCGCCAATATTACAGGGCCTTATGTTGATAAAAATGGTGTGAATATGCTTAATGGTGGTGGTACAATTCTAGATAGTGGTAACGCTCAATGGAAAGGTCCAGGCGGTGAAGACATCGTCGGTAACAATATTATTGCTCGTCATGCTTATGATGCCAATGATAATGGTGCACCGAAGCTGTTAATCAGTGATCTCAATTGGGATTCCAGCGGTTGGCCTACGTATTAACTTTATGATTTAAACGTAAAATAAAAGAACAGATCACGCTATCATATCAAAATAGGTGATACCAATAACGTAATTGTAAATGATGTCATGCGATGGTTCTGAACATACACTAGTTTAAAAAAGAATTTCAGAAGCACACATCAAAAAAACACCTTCCTACTTCTCTAGCGATTTTGTCATTAGAGAGTGGAAGGTGTTTTTTTATTCAATCACAGTATATGCGATAAGATTACTTTTTATCTAAATGAGGCCCACTGTTCAGGTCACATTCAGTTAAAGGCACCACTTTTGTGTTTTTAATTAACTTATAACCAAGCCATAAGATCAAGAACAATGGAACACTAATATAAGAAGCAAAAATAGATTTCCAGTCAATCGCTTCTGGTGTAATATACGCCAGACTTTGACCGAGAATAACAATTGCACATAAGATAAATGCAAATAACGGACCGAACGGGAACCATTTTGCTTTGAAAGGTAAATCATCTATACTTTTACCTTGAGCGTAAAAAGCACGGCGGAAGCGATAATGACTGATTGCAATGCCCAGCCATGTAATAAAGCCACACATCCCTGAAGCATTGAGTAACCATTGATACACAATACCATCACCGAACAACGAAGCTAGAAATGCCAGCATACCTACAGCAGTCGTTAACAACAACGCATTTTGCGGAATTCCGCGACGATTTAATCGACCGAACATTCGTGGTGCTTTGCCTTCTTTAGCCAGCGCATATAAGACACGGGTTGAAGCATACATACCTGAATTACCTGCGGATAGAACCGAAGATAGAATAACCGCATTCATGACTGCTGCGGCAAAAGCCAAACCTGCTTTTTCAAAAACAAGTGTAAACGGACTCACTCCGATATCGGTTAAATCACGTTGTAATAAAGAAGGTGTTGTATATGGAATAATTAATCCAATCACTAGAATCGCTAAAATATAAAAGATCAGAATACGCCAGAATACCTGACGAATCGCTTTTGGTACATGTTCACGTGGATTTTCACTTTCACCCGCCGCAACTCCGATTAACTCTGTCCCTTGGAAAGAGAACCCTGCCGCCATAAATACACCGATAAAGGCTAACAATCCTCCATTGAAAGGGGCATCGCCCATCGTAAAGTTACTGAATCCTACAGCTTTGCCACCTAGAATCCCGAAGATCATCAACACACCGACTACAAGAAACAGAATAACAACGACAATCTTAATCATCGCAAACCAGTATTCTGATTCTCCATACCCTTTGACTGATAAAATATTAAGCAAAAAGATGACAGCTAGAAATAGCAGACTCCAGATAAAAGAAGAACTCTCCGGAAACCAATACTTGATAATAATTGTTGCCGCAGATAATTCCGCTGCAATCGTGACCGCCCAGTTGTACCAGAAATTCCAACCCATAGCGAATCCAAATGCAGGATCGACATAACGAGCGGCATACGTATTGAATGAACCCGATTCAGGACGATAGGTTGCCATTTCACCCAGACTAGTCATTAAGAAATACACCATAATTCCGACACAAGCATAAGCGAGTAGTGCACCACCGGGTCCTGCTTGAGCGACGGCGCCACCACTGGCGAGAAATAGACCGGTACCGATCGAACCGCCCAAAGCGATCATCGTCATATGTCTTGCACGTAGACCTGCTTTGAGTTCACGCGGTGGTGAGGATGGAGAAGATGAAGATGCCATAATAGTTAGATACACTCCTTACTGAATTAAGCATGTCAACGCATGCTGAGAATAGATAAAGGAAGCAGACAAACGCAAGAACACAACAAAAAAGACCACGTATATATACGTGATCCTTTAATTATGATCCGCACCATACTTTTCCTTTGTAAAGATAGCTCAACACAGGACACATCCGAAGATGGTTCACTGTGACAGTCCTGTTCCTTTCGGACACAGTCCCAGCATAAGTAACAGAAGAGCGTTACGTATACTTCGGCAACGATACCTTTTTATTTGGGATCAACAGCGGCTCTAACGCTTTCTCCAAATAGACTCATTATAGTTGCGACCTCTACCTCATCGGATATTGTGTGATGAGGCAATTATTATGCAATTAGTGTCATTAATAAGATGACTGTTTTCCAGTATACGTCTAGTCTTTGTTTTTGACAACCACTTATATCATGAAGCTCTTATGAAGAACGAGTAATCACAATAATCATCCGTTATCTTTCGCACGACTTTTCGCCATTTGTTGCCAGATCGTACCTGCGGCTTGTTCACCTGACTCTATCCGTTCAAGCGCCATTTTGGCTTGTAGACTCACTTCAAATTCAGGATCTTCTACAGCTAATTCTAATTCATCACGTGCTTCTTCGGTTCCGACTTCATACAAGAAGCGTGCAGCACGCCAGCGTACTAATTTGCTGCTATCTTTCAGTGTAGTGAGCATGGCAGGTGTTGCCGCAGGATCACCAATATCAGATAAAGTATCCCCAGCTGTACGACGAACTGCCGCCGATTTATCTTGTAGTGCTTTGTATAGTAGCTCCATTGCTTCAGGTGTTTTGAGATCTCCGAGATAGACAACAGCTAGACGACGCAATTGCATTTTCTCATCGAATAACGCTTTTTCAATCAAGGGTAAGCTATGCTCGTCTGGTTGCAACAGATCAAAAGCCGCATAACGAACACGCCAGTCTGGATTTTCAAGAGCTATAGCGATATCATCTGCTTTCATTTCACGACGTTGTTCTACAAATTCTTCCTGACTGGCTCCATGAGAGATCGCTTGCTCAATAATTTTTTTCAATCGATCTTCTGGAAAAGCGGCTTCGATTTCTTGTTCAACTTCACGCGCAATATCAGCAAGTTCACCATAGCGCACACCATAGTCGGTTAATTTGCGTTCTTTGATCATTGTCGCTACAGCTACTTCGGTAACAGCCTGAACAAACCGATCCGCTAGACCAATACGTTCTTCTTTGGTTCCCGATTTCACTCGAATCTGCATCGGAATTCCACGGAAAAATTGTACAAATACTTCTGCTTCTCCAAAGTGCTCACCGGAAAGATCTGTCGGCACTTCGAATTTATTTTCAATCCCTTCTTGACCCATCTGTGCTTGGACTTCATTTAGAATATCAGACCAATCTGCACTTGCTTTGCGATCTAAAGCGACGAAATCAGCAGTATGGAATACACTTTTGACCCCTGCAATATGAAGCATTTGCTGAATAAATAAAGGCGCAGAGCGTTCATTAGTTAATGTATATGTTTTACGGATACCATGAGGTAATTGCTCATCCAGATGCAACATCATCGTATTCGGACTTGGCGTAGGTTCAATCGAAGTGATTTTCATAATACTGTAGATACCCTCCTTAGGAATCAAATGACATCAAGTAGCGTGCCATTTGTTTTAAATTTAATATAATACCATCTTCATATTGTACCCCAAAAAGGGTACTTATGATTGACTCTTTGTTAATCCCACCAGAAATACCAGAACTCTTGCTCTTGCAAATAACTAGCATATTCTCCAATCGAATCAAAGGATTCCAGTACATAAGAACAGAAGATAAAATGCTCTTGAGCCAGTTGTAGTGCTTCTTGATCGGTTTGTGGTCGGCTATGTGCTTGCAGAATCCACATACTTTCATCGACAACGATCGGGATAGCCTTATATTTGGTTTGCCAGTATTGAAATAAAGACGCTTGCAAAAGAGGAGCAGGGCATTCATTGAATCCACCCATCGGAACCATCAGTGGAGCTGTATATTCTTTGCCCGCAGGTAAAGGCAACTGGATCCATTCATCTGTATGTTCACTTTTTGCCTGTAGATCAGGTAATAAAGAAGTCACTTTACTTGGAATCAATGACTCATCTATCAAAGGCATTTCCCATAGACTGCTGTAGGTATGGTACAAGGATGCCCAATCCATACTTTGTACCTGTTCACTCTGGTCAGCGATATCGGTATAAAGTAATTGATGACTGACTAATGTTCGAAATGTATCCAGTACATTCATCTGCTCAACCTGTGCTAACTGTTGATCGACATAATCGGTTAATGAATCGTACTCATCCAGCGTATCTTCCATGATCTCCGCGATATTATCATCAGGAATAATAAGTAAAGAATAAGGGCTATCCTGTGCTTGGATCGGCAGAGAACTATTTTTTGCTTCTATAGATAATGCACTATACGGTTGCAAATAATCTAGAATCTCTGAACTCATTCATATCATGCTCCTTTAGGATATCAAGTATGTATCTTATCCGTAGATTATCTTAAATATAACGTAATGCCTCTAATGAAAACAAATCAAAAACAACCCTTCGATGATAGCAAGGGTTGTTTGGAGTAAATCAACTATACCTATTTGAGTTGTGCAAAAAGGATCATTTGAATTTAGACGACAGCTTGATCATTTTCAACTTGAATCGGATTACGTACTATCTTTACGTCATAAAAAGAGATTTTATTTTCGATCATATAATCTGGCGTAGAACCATGAGCATGGGATTCACGGAAAGCTTCGCTTTTAGTCCATCCTTGAAAAGCTTCTTTGGACTCCCAACGTGTGCTGATTGTGACTTCCTCGAATTCTTTGCTACTCTGATTGACCAATACTTCAAGCCCTAGAAACCCATCCATATATTCCACTTTGCCCACTTTATCAAACCGTTCTACCAACAAGTGCGCACTACCTTTAGTTAATTTAGAAGTGTTTGTTACGATAATCATATTCAATGACCTCCTGATTGATGATGGGGGATTACAGGTAAAATAACCGGATAACCACCCTCAAATTTAATTTGTGCTTGCATATGATAAATGTCTTGGATGAATTGAGCGGTGAGAATATGCTTTGGAATACCCGACGTAGCGACTTTGCCTTGCTTGAGTGCAATCATATAATCACAATAAGCGACTGCTTGTTGCAGATCATGCAGTACCATCACGATCGTTAGACCGGATTCTGCATTGATCCGTCTTAACATATCCATCACTTCAAATTGATGAGCAATATCGAGAAACGTAGTCGGTTCGTCCAATAACAAAATTTCAGTCTGTTGAGCCAGTGCCATCGCTATTCGTGTACGCTGTTGTTCACCTCCTGATAAAGTATGGAACATGCGATCTTGATAATGTTCAATTCCTGTCCAGTGCATCACCTGATCGATCATGTCTGTATCTGCTGAATCATAGGATCTTTGCCAGCTTCGCTTATAAGGCATTCGGCCGTAAGCAATCAGTTCACGAACAGTCAATTGCGGAAGCATTTCTTTCATTTGCGGTAACATCGTAATCGTTGTCGATAATTCTCGCAGAGAATATGTATTCATTGGACGATTAAGTAGTTGAATCTGTCCGCGATCAGGTTTAAGCAGTCTGGTGAGCAATCGCAACAAAGTCGATTTACCAGAACCATTGGGACCTACAATTGCTGTTAATTGACCTTTAGGTAACGAGATATCAATCTGATCTAATAGAAAATGACCATTTTCAAGGCTAAGTTGTTTGCCTTCAATGGCTGCTGTAATAGTCGAAGGATGAATCGCCTCTATCATGATAGACCGAACCTCCCTTTGCGTTTCAAAAGGAATAAAAAGAAGGGTGCTCCGATAACAGCGAGTAAAATGCCAACCGGTAATTCAATAGAGCCAAACCATGAACGTGCTACAGTATCTGCAAATACAACCAGTGTGCCACCACCGATCATCGAGAAGGGAAGAAGGAAGCGATAATCTTCGCCAATAATTAGCCGAATCATATGAGGAACTACCAGTCCAACGAATCCGACCAATCCTGCTACACTTACCGCAGCTCCAGCTAGAAATGCAGATAACAAAATAATAAGCAAACGATTCATTTCGACACGTTGCCCTAACAATTGAGCCGAGTCATCGCCAAGCAATAGTATATTGGCAGGCTTGATAGCGAATAACGATAAGATCAACCCGACTACAGCATAAGGAGCCACAAATTCGAGGTGATACCAGCTTCGCCCATTCAGTCCACCGGATAACCACGGAAGAACAGCTTGTACCCGATCACTATAGATCACCATGATACCGTTGGTTAATGCACCAAGCAGAGCATTGACGGCTACCCCTGCTAGAATAATTTTCACCGGCGAAGCTCCGCGATCCCAAGCAAGTAAATAGATCAGTACCGCAGTGACAAAAGCGCCTAAGAAAGCCGTTATCGGAAGTAGATAGCTTAATTGGGGTAACATGACCATCGTGATCATCGCTGTGATTCCACCACCGGCAGAGACACCAATAATACCTGGATCAGCTAAAGGATTTTTCATAACACCTTGTAACAGTGCTCCAGCAGTAGCCAGGCAAGCTCCGACTAACCAACCAATGATGACACGTGGTACACGTAGATCCATTAAGATGGTACGATAAGCCGATGGTTCATTCCCCCATAAGATAGGCATTACTTCACGCAGTGGAATAGAGATCGATCCATATAAGACACCGTACAGACAAGCGATCAGCGATAAGATAGGCAAAACGATAGCGACAAGCCATCGCCTGCGATTACGTTGCTGTTTGTTCATCTTATGGAGATACCGGATACAAAGCTTGATGAATCAAATCCAGTGCATCTGTTACTTTGGTTCCAGGATTTGTCCCGAATAGATGAGATGGAAGCACTTCAACCTGATTGTTCTGTACGGCTTTGATACTGCTCCATGCTGGATTGTTTTGCATTTCTTTCAAAAAGCCTGCTTTAACTTCATCTGTATTCCCATGCGTCATAATCATAATGTAGTCAGGATTACTTTGAACGACCTGTTCGGTATTCAACTGTGCATATTGCGGGAAATTTTGTAGACCGGGTAGATCGGCTGCAATATTGCTCCCACCTGCCACTTCAAGAATATTTCCACTTAATGAATTGGGTAGAGCCGCCATATAGGTTCCAGGTGCTCCATAGACCAGCAATACTTTAGGCTTAATAGTAGAATCAGACTGACTTAATGTTTGGATATGATCTTGTATCTGTTGGTTGAGCTGTTTGGCTTTTGCTTCTTGTTGTAATAGTTGTCCAAACAATGTAATTTGGGACTGAATATCTTGAATCGAGTTGGCGCCTGTTAAGATAAGCTTAGAACCAATTCCTTCGATGGCAGGAATATCTTTTTCATTCATTGGATGATTTCCAAGCACTACATCAGGTTGTAAAAAAGTAATCTTTTCCAGATCGACTTCATGAGTGGAACCAATTTGTTCGACTTCTTCAGCAGCAGGAACAACCGCAGGGCCATTGGAATTGGGTCGACCGACCACTTGACCACCTAACGCATAGATAATATCCATATCCCCATTACTAAGTGCAATAATACGTTGTGGTGACTGAGCAAATGGAATCTGTCGTTGAGCAAAGTCAGTTATAGTAAATTGAGTCGTCTGTGTAGTAGCGGCAATAGCAGAAGGAGTAGCGACATTTGTTGATGCAGATGAACTACACCCGGTTACTGCCAGTAGAAGAACAGCAGATGACCAGAGTAAAGATGATTTCATGAGTATCCTCCTAATTACCATTCGCACTGCAAATGATAATCATTTTCAATTAAACTTTAACTAAATGATAATGAATATCAATTAACTTGTCAACGTAAAATATAATTTTTTTCCACATTTTTGAAATGAAATACAGACTTGATTTGATCGCATATATAGGAAAAGCTTTTTGAGAATAGATACTTAAAATTCATATATCACAGATTTTATGATGATATTAACGTATTGACAAGCACTGGAAGGTTGCTCTAATATCGGAGTTGTATCCACTTTGTTTTGCGATTCTGTATCGTGAAAGGAGAGAGACGACAGCTCATAGCGAGCTTCTTTTTTAATTCTCAATTGAGAATGATAATCAATTAAATTTAAAATAATTAGGAGGAATGCTGTCCATATGTATAAACGATATTCCGTACTTGTACTTTCAATCTTGATGGTGAGTCTGTTTATGATAGGGATGAAGCCTGTATCAATCACACAAGCAGCTTCTTCTTCAGGACTGGCGAATGGTACATATACCCTCAAGTATGATGTGTTAAAGGCGGAGAATAATTCGGTGTCGATGGCAAATGATTACTTTGAAAAACCTGCCAAGTTATATGTTAAAAATGGGAAAATGACGATGCAGGTGCAGCTCAATCATAGTGAGTGGACAACGCAATTCAAAGTGAAATACAAAAGTAAAATAATGGATACGAAAGTCATTCAAAGTAACAGTAAAAAAGATACACGGATTGTGCAATTTCCGATTGCAGATATCAAAAATCCAATTGTATCTAAAATTCATGTAACAGTGAGTTCGTACAACTATGATCACGACTATACGATTCGCTTAGCTTTAGATCAAAAAAGTCTGAAAGCGATCAAAAAATAAAATTAAACCTATAGGAGAGTGTTGAAGAATGAACGCAGTTATGAACCGTATGGAAAAAATGGATTTTAAAAAGGTATTTATGATGATCATCTTGGCGGTTTTGGTATTCGCAGTATTGGCTCCATTATCTGCTAAATCGGCACATGCAGCTCTAGCCAATGGCACGTACAGTGTAGATTACAAAGTATTAGCAGATGGTACAGAAAATACGTCTCGTCTGGATAGCTATGTAGTGAAGCCTGCTACAGTCACTGTTGTTAATGGTGTGAATACAGCGCGTCTGACCATCACAAGCAGTAACTTAATTACAGCTTTTAAAGTAGAACAAAATGGTCAATTGGTAGACGCTACTGTAGTAAGCACGAATACGTCTGCGAACACAAGAGTAGTGGAGTTCCCTGTAGCTGACTTGGACAGCAAAGTGAATGCTTATGCAGAAATCAAAATTCCTGTGATTAATTACACAGGTAAATATAACGTACAACTGCAATTCGACACAGACAGCATCTAATGCGTCACGCTATACTATTCTATTGGCATATAAGGTGCAGTAGATAAGTATAGATGAACATGAATAGTTCGAAATATGGATTTATTTTCGCATCACATTATAGATAGAAAAGAGGATGGAACTATGAATATGATGATAAATACAGTCGAGAAGTTTTCTTTGAAAAAAGTAATCACGATGGTAATGATGGTAGCTCTAGTATTCGCAGTACTAGCTCCGTTATCTGCTAAATCGGCACATGCAGCGATTCCAGATGGTACGTATGGTATTGATTACACCGTATATGCGGATGGAACGAACAATGCTTCTTATATGGATAATGGTGAATACTCTATCAAACCAGCGACTTTGATTGTCAAAAATGGCGTAGCTAAAGTCAAAGTCACATTGAAGCACAAAGACTGGATCAAATCGTTCAAAACACAGCAAAATGGTGCGTATGTTGAAGCTACGACAACAACAAGTGGCGATACCAAAACATTTGAATTCCCGGTGAGCAATTTATCTACTAAATTGAACGCACAAATTCATGTAGTCGTTCCAGCATCTGTTGCAGGTGTTGCGTATGACCATACGTATACCGTTCAATACTTGTTTGATGAAGATAGCGTATAAGTATTCATTTTAACGAATCATGTATAGAAAAAAAAGGATATTGCTTCTCTGGGACAATCTTGTTCCAGAGAAGTCTATTTTATTAACAGGGGGATCATATACATTGAAAAGGCAATTTAGAACTTATTTGATCGTATGTACTGTATTTTTGATGATGTTATCGTTGGTATCTCCGACGTTATCAGCTGTATTTGCAGAAGAGACAGATTCTTCATCATCAAGCAGTGCAACAGGATCAAGTGTAACTGGCGATACGTATTCTTCTTCAGACACAACGTCCACGACTACAACTCAGGCAACAACCCCTACAACAGAAACAGCAAAACCATTATTTACTGTACAATCTCATGATCCTTCAGTGACGTCTGCTACCTATGATACGTATGCAGATGGCGAATATACGATTGCATATCAAGTGATGCGTACGAATGCTTCTGGAAAAGTAGTAGCATCCAATGTATTCAAATCTTCAGAAAATGCGACCAATCCGGGTCAATTAACGATAGACAACGGCCATTATCATTTCTCCTTCGAGAGTAATAATGCATATCTATTTACCCAATTCAAAGCCACTCAAAATGAGCAAACTAATGATGCTCAGATCACATTAGCATCTGGAAGTACAACGAAAGGTACAGTTGCATTTGACGTATACGATCTAACCAAAGAAATCAATATTAACTACACATTTAACGAAATGTCTAACAATGAACGTCTCACTCTGAATCCTTCCACTTTGAAAGTTATAGACAAGACACCGCCTGTGATCCCGGTTGAACCGGCTACAGGAACGGAGACTGCTATTGCATATACGGTATTAAAAGATGGAACAACTACAACATCAATGATGGATAGCTATTTGCAAAAACCAGCTAAACTAATCACGAATGGCTCCCAAAAATATGTTCAACTGACGTTGAAAAATAGCAATTGGATTCAAGCTTTACAGACGGATGTAGATAAAGACAGCAACTATACGGATGTTGATCTCATTTCTTCAGACACAGCAACTAATACAAGATTGATACAATTTGCAGCCAATTCATTATCCAAAACCAATCCTGTGATCAATGCCAAAGTGCATGTGGTGATTCCAGCGGGCACGATTCCGAATATGGGTGCTTATGATGAATGGCATACGGTTCAATTGAGCTTTGACCCAGCTTCGATTCCATTATCGTTAGCAGATGGGCAATATAGTCTGACTTTTGCGACGCTAAAAGAAAAAACAGATGATGCGTCTTCTATGGCTAATTATTTTGGTAGTCCGGCTATATTAGTCTCCAAAAACGGTAAGTACGAAGTGATTTTGAATATTATCAAAGATAGTTCTGTGATCACATCACTCCAAACAGAGCAAAATGGAGTGTTCACCGAAACAAGTATAGTAAGTGCAGATAAAACAGCGAATACAAGAGTAGTTACATTCCCTATCGCTAATCTAGAAAGTATAGTGAACGCTAAAGTGCATATCAAAACATCATATGCAGGTTCAGTATACGAATCGGATTATCCTATTCGATTCAAATGGGATACAACGAAGATTGCCCCAGTGATCACACCTATACCGGATAGTTCAACGACACTGAATTATCAAGTATTTAAAGATAACAGTAGCGAAATATCGGTAATGGATGGATATGTGACAAAACCAGCTACATTGATTACCAAAGGTGAGAAAAAGTATATCCAGCTCACACTGAAAAATAGTGCTTGGATCAAATCGTTACAAGTCGATGGCAATGGTGGCAAGAATTATACCGATGTCACGGTCATTTCGACTGATTCAGCAGCGAACACAAGAGTCATTCAATTTGAAGCCAGTCATTTATCCAAAACGAATCCTGTGTTAAACGCCTATACTCATGTGGTGATCCCACCTGAAGTTGTGCCTGATTATGATCATTACTATACGATTCAATTCAAATTTGATAGTACTCAATTGCCAGAACCGACAACACCAACAGTACCAACACCTGTGGTCATCGACAATGGAACCTACACGATCCCGATGTCTACATTAAAATCCACCACAGATGCTGTATCGACAATGGGTAGTTATTTTGATTCCAAAGTCACGTTGACCGCAGTCGATGGTAAATATCAGGCATCTCTCAATGTGATCAAAGATAGCTCGGTGATTACTACGTTTAAAACAGAGCAAAATGGCACACTGACGGATACCGAGGTGATCAGCGAAGACACAACAGCAAATACAAGAGTCGTTACATTCCCTGTGACCGATCCGAGTCGTCCATTGAATGCTCAAGTGCATATCAAAACATCATATGCAGGTTCCGTATACGAAGCCGATTATCCGATTCGCCTCAAGTTCGATCTTGCGAATATGACGTTGGTTCCGACTACACCAGAAGAGCCAACTGCACCAACAGTACCAACCAACCCGAATGAAATGGCAGACGGGAAATATAGTGCTGGCTTTACCGCTTATAAGTTTAAAGAAAAAACGTTATCCGTAATGGATGAATATACACTCAAACCAGCTACAGTGATCAAGCGCTCAGGCAAGTTGTATGTCCAGATTACTTTAAAAGAAAGCGATTGGATCAAAACATTTAAAGTAGGCGGTAGCGATGCACAAGTCATTTCGACCAGTGGCAATCAACGTGTTGTTCAATTTGCTGTTAAAGACTTGTCAGAGACAATCGTAGTCAATACCCATGTGGTGATTCCATTAGGTGAAGTTGCAGGTTTAGGGGTATACGATCATACGTACAATGTCGATTTCAAATTCGGTTCACTGGGGCCGTATGAAGAACCCAAAGCTTCGGCGACATCTACACCTTTGATCCCGCTTGATTACGATAAATTAAGCAATGGGAAGTACAATATGCCATTCCAGGTTCTTGTACCTAACTCATCTTCGGATGAGGTATCTCCTGTACAACGTTATATATCCAAAGATCAGCCAGCTCAATTCGTGGTTGAAGGAGATCAACGTTATGCGGTCGTAACTCTTCAAGATGCCAAAGAAGTCAAAGCATTACGTGTTAGCAATAACGGCATCTATACCGATGCAGAAGTGACAGCAACAGATGAACAAGCGAATACCAAAACGGTGCGTTTTAGTGTAGCTGATTTCAAAAAGAATATTGCTGCACAGTTAGTGACAAACAGTGGAGTTAGTATAGCAAGTACTCCTACTGATAGTAACAATGAGACAGTCTATGATTTTGAATTTAAATTTGATACGGCTAAGGTCACCAAAGATACAACCGAGACGACAACCACAGTAGAAAAAGGAACCAATACTATCGAAGATGGTGAGTATACCGCTCCATATCGTATTTTACAAAATGGTAGTGAACAAGATTCGATTCTTGCTGATTATGTAGATCAGACTGCACATCTGACTGCGAAAAATGGCAAAGTCTACGCCACAATTACAATCGAAAATAGTCAGGCGGTACCTACATTCCAGACTGATTTCGAAGGCAAATATACCGATCCAACGATTGTAGCCAATACAACAACAAGTAACGCACGTACCGTTACATTTGAAGTGCCTAATCTGGATCAAAAATTAAGTATCTTCAGTCAAGTGTCTATGCCTGATCGTTATTTGAACGATGAGAAAATGGGCGGGCAGATCCTCTTTGATCGCAATACGCTCAAAGGAAACGGAATGGAGCCCACAGTAACAGCACCTGTTCAAGAAACACAACCAGCAGAACCAACAGAACAAAAATACAAAATAGCTTATAAAGTATACAAAGATCAAAGCAACGAATTATCCGTTATGAATGATTATGTGAACAAACAAGCGACTTTGATCCAAAAAGACGGTAAAACATTTGCTCAAATTACACTGGATAAAAGTAGCTGGATGCCTGTTCTACAAGTGAAGCAAAATGGCACTTTGCAAGATGTAGAAGTGATCTCAACATCGGGTGATCAGCGTGTGGTGCAATTTGAAGTGAATGATTTATCTCAAAAAATCAGTGCATACACCCATGTCATTGTACCGGGCTTAGTTATCGGTGGTGTGGCGTATGATCACTGGTATAGCGTCCAATTCCAATTTGATCTGTCCAGTAAAAAAGAGCTGTAAATTCATAAAGATAAGCAACAAAGTCTGTGAGTCTTGGCGCAATTGTGCCAGGACTTGTAGGCATTTAAGGCAGTAACCATAGAAAGAGGGGAAATAAGTGAAACGTTTAGCTTGGTTATGGATGCTTGTTCTTGTATTAGCAGGATGTTCGACAGGCGCTCAAGCAGGGCCATCTACAGCTACCCACGATACGTCTACGAATACCGCTTCGTCTGCACGGATTGTAGCGACAACTGTAGCTATTACTGAGATTACTGCTGCACTGGATCTTCCATTAGTCGGCAAACCAACCAGTACCAAGACATTACCTCCACAATATAAAGATATTCCTGATGTGGGTAATCCGATGAGCCCTGATATGGAGAAAGTATTATCGTTACAACCTACAGATGTATTGTCGGTCACAACGCTACAATATGATCTGGAACCCAAATTCAAAGATTTGAATATGAATGCTGAATTTTTAGATTTTGAAAGTTTGGAAAAAATGGAAAATGAAATTTTGAAAATGGGAACGCAATTTGATCGCACAACCAAAGCAAAAGAAATCACAGATACCTTAAAGGCTAAAGTGGCTGAAGTGAAAAAGACCGTAGCAGACAAACCTTCTCCTAAAGTATTGATTTTGCTAGGTGTGCCGGGAAGTTATCTTGTGGCTACTGAACACTCGTATATCGGTGATCTTGTGAAGATTGCAGGTGGAACCAATGTAGTCCAAGGAGAAAGTGTTGAATACTTAGCGTCCAATACAGAATATTTGCAAAAGTCGAATCCAGATATTATTTTGCGAGCGGCTCATGGGATGCCTGAAGAAGTGGTAAAAATGTTCGATGAAGATTTCAAAACGAATGATATTTGGAAACATTTTAATGCGGTTAAAACAGGACAAGTCTATGATCTGCCAGAACCTTTGTTTGGAACTACAGCCAGCCTGTCTGCTCCTCAAGCATTAGATGAATTACTGCAAATGATGTATCCCTCTTCCTAATCTATGACAAGAAGGATGTTATAAATGATAGCTAAACCATCTACAGAATATTCAAATCCATCTTCTTCTAAAAGTGAGCAGACTGCATATACTCATCAGAATCGTAAGCGACTATGGAGCTTTATAGTTGTCTGTGCGCTACTGATCGGAGTTGTGCTGTATTCAGCGATGACGGGCAGTCTCAAAGTAGGGATATGGCAACTGATACAAGGATTATGGACAGGCAATGATAATCAGGTCAATGTTGTACGAGACTTACGATTGCCTCGTATTATTGTAGCTATGATGGCAGGCGCAGCACTAGCCGTAGCTGGCGTATTATTGCAAGCAGTGATGAAGAATCCATTAGCTGATTCAGGAGTGATTGGCATATCTTCTGGAGCCGCATTAGTGTCACTTATTGCAGTGACTCTATTTCCAACCTTATATTTTTGGATGCCTTTATTTTCGTTTTTTGGCGGGGCTTTGGCTTGCTTCATGGTATACGGGTTTTCATGGAAATCGGGACTGCATCCGATTCGATTGATCTTAATCGGTGTTGCAGTGAACGCTATTTTTTCAGGACTGGGGCAATCTTTTAATTATCGAGGAAGTTATGCAGTCACCAGTATTAATCAAGTCACCACTTCAACATTAGCTATGAAAAAGTGGGTCGATGTAGAGATCATTTTAATATATGGTGGAATAGGATTAATTCTTGCCATGTTAGTGTATTCATGGTGTAACTTTCTAGCCTTACAAGAAAAAACAGCGAAAAATCTAGGTCTGCATGTTACCCGTGCTCGATTGTTGATCTCTGTGATTGCGGTTATTTTGGCGGCTACAGCTACTGCAATCGCAGGAGTGATTGTATTTATCGGATTATTGATTCCTCATATTGCACGCCAACTTGTTGGATCGGATCATAAGTGGCTAATTCCTTTTTCCGCAGTCGCAGGAGCTTTATTATTGTTGCTTGCTGATACGCTTGGAAGAACGGTACTGGCTCCTAATGAAATTCCAGCTTCGATTATTATGGCGGTTATTGGTGGACCTTTTCTTATTTTCCTCATTACAAGGAGTGACCGTATCTATGGACGTTAACGATATTACTTTTTCATATGATCGTCGTATTGATCGTCTTCATCAAGTCAATGCACAGATTCAGCCAGGGAAAATTACAACGATTATCGGTCCCAATGGATGCGGCAAGTCCACCTTACTGCATGTGATGTCTAATAATGCGGTACCTCGTCTTGGACAGGTGATATTAGATGGCAAAACCATTGCTCAATATAAACCGAAAGAATTAGCACGCAAATTAGCGGTTGTGCATCAGCAAAATGAAGCACCTACGGATCTGACGATCGAAAAATTAGTTAGCTTTGGTCGATTACCGCATCGTACACTATTTAGTTCACTACAAGCAGAAGATGAGCAAGCGATAGAGTGGGCATTAGATTGTACTAATTTACACGAAAAAAGATTCAGCACATTAGATCAATTATCTGGTGGAGAACAGCAACGGGTCTGGATTGCTATGGCACTTGCGCAACGGACGCCCATTCTTTTTCTTGATGAACCGACGACGTATCTCGATATGTATTATCAGTTAGAGATTATGGAATTGATCGATCGCCTGAATAAAGAACATCAATTGACGATCGTGATGGTGCTTCATGATATCAATCAAGCGATTCGTTACAGTCATCATCTGATTGCGATGAAAGCAGGTGCGATTATAGCCAGCGGAGTACCAGATGATATGATTACTCACGATCTTATTCGGGATATCTATGGAGTAGAAGTGCTTGTACGGCATGATGCTGAAGCAGGATTACATCTCATTCCGATAGGTGTAGGTTTGTAAAAGAATCGTTCTCTGATGCGCTTATTTGGTCTATTCTATCTATTACTGAACAGACGTAGATTGATACGCTTTTTTGAAAATAGGGTAATAATGGAAGAAGAAAAGCGTTGAGGAGAGTGAGTAGCACATGCCGAAAATTCGTTATAACAATATGGATAATATAAGTACAGATAAGACGCTTAAGCAATTACGGCAATGGCGTGAAGAACGACGACTCAAAAATAAAGATCATTCTTATATCGTTCCTAATCAACCCCCTGAGATCGATTATTTACATAATAATCGTGAAGATGCTTCGATTACATGGGTAGGGCATTCAACCTTTTTTATCCAATATGAAGGATTGAATATCGTAACAGATCCGGTATGGGCAAGCCGAATGGGTTTTCAAAAAAGGATAGGACAGCCGGGCATTCCGATTGTAGATGTGCCTCCTATTGATGTTATTCTACTGTCTCATGCTCATTACGATCATATGCATATCAGTTCGATTCGTCAGCTTTACCGTAGTTCGACGATTATTATTGTTCCCCAAGGACTCAAAGCCAAAATGAAACGTAAAGGATTTGCACGTTGTCATGAAATGCAGTGGTGGGAAACATTCAAAGTAGGCGATATCCATATTACTTTTGTGCCTACCCAACACTGGAGTCGGCGTACTTTATTAGATACCAACACATCACATTGGGGCGGTTATATTATCGAACCTGTTCATCATCCTGTTACGTTACAAGAGGTAGAACATCCAACAGATCATTCCACTGAAGAAAAAGTACCACCAACGATCTATTTTGCTGGAGATAGCGGTTATTTCCCGGGCTTCACTGAAATTGGTAAACGATACAAGATTCATATCACGTTGATGCCGATTGGAGCGTATGAACCGGAATGGTTTATGAGTTCGCAACATACCACTCCTGAAGAAGCGCTTCGCGCCTTTTGCGACGTGAATGCAGAGACGATGATTCCGATGCACTATGGTACATTCCGCCTTGCTGACGATACTGCCCGTGAAGCATTGGATCGCTTAGAAGCGGAACGCCAACGTCTTGAGATTGCTGAAGAGCGTATTCGTGTTCTAGCTCACGGTGAGACTTTAATCGTTCATGGGAATGCTGATAGTACTAAATGATACATGGATCTATTTCAATACGCTAAATCTACACATTCAACCGTTTAACGTATCCAAAGTTAAACGGTTTTTTACTTTGCTAGATCATAACTTATCTTTACTTGATATTTCAAATCATATATCCAATCCCAAAATGTTGATCATATTTTTTTCCAGTTTCCTCAATACTGCTGTTCGATTAGATGGTGTTGTGTGGTATACTATTGCCATCGGCAATTTTATGAAAACAGCGATGCTTATTTTCATGAAGGTCAACATGTTCTACAACAAATACTTCACTAACGATAAGGATGGTAATGAATACATGATCAATACAACAGGTGTCACGCTTCGCTATGGTAAGCGCGCGCTTTTTGAAGATGTAAATATCAAGTTCACGCCGGGTAACTGCTATGGTCTAATCGGTGCGAATGGTGCAGGTAAGTCTACATTTTTAAAAATTCTTTCTGGTGAGATTGAGCCTAACCAAGGCGAAATCCATATTACACCGGGCGAACGTTTAGCTATTCTAAAACAGAACCAATCTGAGTATGATGAATTTCCGGTGCTAGAGACTGTAATGATGGGTCACAAGCGTCTGTACGATATTATGAAAGAAAAAGATGCATTGTATGCCAAAGCTGATTTCACAGATGAAGATGGTATGCGTGCAGGCGAATTGGAAGCTGAATTCGCTGAAATGAACGGTTGGGAAGCAGAATCCGAAGCAGCAGAAATGCTAAACGGTCTGGATATCAACACTGAAATGCAATCCAAATTAATGAAAGAGCTTGGCGGTAACGAGAAAGTTCGCGTATTGCTGGCGCAAGCATTGTTCGGTCATCCGAATATCCTGTTACTGGATGAGCCTACCAACCATTTGGATATCGAATCGATTCACTGGTTAGAAAATTTCTTGGCCGATTATGATGGTACTGTTATCGTAGTCAGTCATGATCGTCACTTCTTGAATACTGTATGTACGCATATTGCCGATATCGACTTTGGTAAAATCCAAATGTATGTAGGTAACTATGACTTCTGGTACGAATCCAGTCAGCTTGCGCTACAATTGGGTCGTGAACAGAATAAGAAAAAAGAAGACAAAGTTAAAGAACTACAAGCCTTTATCTTGCGCTTTAGTGCGAACAAATCGAAGTCCAAACAAGCGACTTCTCGTAAAAAAATGCTTGATAAAATCACTTTGGATGATATTCGTCCATCGAACCGTAAATATCCATTTATCAACTTCAAAGGTGAACGTGAAGCAGGTAAACAGTTATTGTTAGTTGACGGTTTAACGAAATCAATCGATGGTGAAAAAATCATCGACAACTTGACTTTCACTGTAAACAAAGGTGATAAAATTGCTTTGGTAGGTCCAAACGGATTGCCAAAAACAACATTATTCCAATTGTTAATGGGTGAAATCGAGCCAGATGCTGGTACATTCCAATGGGGAATTACAACGTCTCAAGCGTATTTCCCGAATGATAACTCATCTTACTTTGATGGCGTAGAAGATTCACTTGTAGACTGGTTGCGTCAGTATTCTAAAGATCCAGACGAATCTTTCCTACGTGGATTCTTAGGACGTATGTTGTTCTCAGGCGACGAAGCGCTTAAAAAAGCAAACGTCTTGTCTGGAGGAGAAAAAGTACGTTGTATGCTATCTCGTATGATGTTGATGGGTGGTAACGTTCTACTATTAGACGAGCCTACCAATCACTTGGACTTGGAATCTATTACAGCATTGAACAATGGTTTGACTGATTTTGATGGTACGATTATGCTTACTTCTCATGACCATCAGTTTATCCAAACGATTGCGAATCGTATTATTGAGATCACACCAACAGGTCTGATTGATCGTATGATGAGCTATGATGAATATTTGGAAAATAAAGAAGTTAAAGAAATGCGCGAACGCATGTATCCAGTACAAGTGTAAATATAAGATTAGAGTGAAACAGCGGCTCTTTACGGAGAGCCGTTTTTTATTTGTGCCCAGAGCAGAATGATTTCGCAAAGGTAGATAAAGATGCGAAATGATTCGGCTTATTTTTCCTGTGGGCAAAAATGTTGGACAATCATTACAAGATTTCGTCAGTCATACAACATTTGCTTGGTCTCACAACGTTTGATCTAACCTACAACGTTTCTCTAGACCCACTATACATTCATTTGATAAGATGAACGGACGCTCATTGTGGCTAGCTAGGTAAAATTTGTGATCAGTGTAATCTCAGCATTTTCAAATGCTTACTTTTATAGCAGGGGGAACAAAATGGTTGATGTATATCAGAATATTAAAGCAGGGGAACGCGGGGCATGGGTTAGCATTATCAGTTATCTCATCTTATCCTCTTTCAAATTGACCATTGGCTATCTTTTTCTATCCAGCGCACTCAAAGCAGATGGTCTTAACAATTTAACTGATATTGTAGCTTCATTAGCTGTACTGATCGGGCTGAAGATTTCGAGAAAACCGCCTGATTCTGATCATGCGTATGGACATTTTCGTGCAGAGACAGTAGCCGCGCTGATCGCTTCATTTATTATGGCGATGGTTGGAGTGCAGGTGTTAGTAGATGGAGTACAATCTTTATTTGCAGGTCGAGAAGAATCCCCTGCATTATGGACAGCAGGAGTCGCTGTACTATGTGCTGTAGTGATGTATTTTGTGTACCGTTACAATATCAAGCTTTCCCGGCAGACAGGCAGTCAAGCGCTCAAAGCGGCGGCTAAAGACAATCTATCCGATGCTCTGGTCAGTATAGGGGCAGCAGTAGGAATTATTGGCTCTCAATTTGGGATGCCGTGGTTAGATATTGTGGCTGCTCTGGCAGTAGGATTGATTATTTGCAAAACAGCATGGGAAATTCTAAGTGAATCGATGCACCGTTTAACAGATGGCTTTGATGAAAAAGAATTGCCCGGTTTACGTCAAACGATTGAATCAATCGACGGGGTAGAACATATCAAAGATATCAAAGCTCGTGTAAATGGAAGTCAGACGTTGCTTGATGTCGTTATTGAGGTACAACCGGACTTAACCATTATTGAAAGTCATGATATTACCGATGAAATTGAAGCCAAAATGGAACAGGTTCATAATATTCGCTATGTTCATGTTCATGTGGAACCCAAAAATATAAAATAAATACATCCTACCAGAATTACACCATTATATTGGATAAAGGGGCAGCTTATATGTCCGTTACACGTTCTAAAGCGGTTCGTATCCGTTTGTGGATCATTTGCATATTAAGTGGAATTATAGCATTACTAATCATTGGAGCAGGAACGTTATACTGGATTGCGGCACCTGAGCGTCCATTGAATTTGGAGTATACGGATGTAGATACCACAGCCAAAATCATCAGTATGGTCGAAACGAAAAAGCTAGAAACCACTATTTCACAAGATGAATTCAATCAATTGGCAAAGCAAGAATTGCTAGATCGCCAACATGAATTTCCTTTGGGACTCAAACTGACTGGTGCACAATTTACATTGCATAACCAGAACGTCACTGCTGATCTAAGAGGGACATATTGGGGAATTCCTTTTGGAGCCTTGCTAGACTTTCATATCAAACGTGAAGAAAATCGCTTAGTTCTAGATCATCAAGCCACTCATGTTCGACATGGAGATTTTAGTGGAGCTTGGATCGAACCGATTACCATATCATTGACCAAATACTTCCCAGCTATCGTCAATGTGAATCAAATGGAATTTGCACAAGATCATATTCAAGTATCATTCAAGTTAAACTTGCTGAGTCTGCCCAAGTTATTACTGCGATAATCGCTACGGGCACTTACATATAAGGTATACAGAATATAGTTTGGATAAAAGATAAAAAAACGCTTATCTCTCTAGGAGATAAGCGTTTTTTGGTACATCATCGTATTCAGTTAAGCCTCTACAATGATGTTAGAAGCTTCGTTTTCTGCCTGTGAACAAGCTGATCACGAACAATACCAAGAAGATAAAGAACAACACTTTAGCAATAGAAGCAGCAGCTTCAACAATTCCGAAGAATCCGAAAATACCTGCTACTAATGCGATGATAAGTAAGATAACGGACCATTTCAACATAAGTAATCACCATTCCTTTTCAAATATTAAGTATAATAAAATAACGATTTAAATAAATCGTAAGACGACGTCCATTGAGTATATATGTATGTTTACTCTGAGATGACTCAATGTTGTGATGTCGTTGGTAGTTGTATCTTAACCGACAAACTTTAGCTTGAAACAATTTACATTGTTTAAGCAATCGTATCTTGATGCTCATAACGCTCTCATGTTTCGGTGGTAAAACTGAGGGGTAGTTATTGAGTAACATCTTGAAATGTTGACAGATACTATTTTTACCAGAACACCTTGTAACACCAAATCATATTGAGAAGAAAAGAGAGGGAATGCCATGATTATTGAAATTAGTGTAGCCGTTATCGCATTAGCATTTGTAGCACTCGTTATTTTCCTTATTAAAGTGCTTCAATCTGCTGCAAAATCGTTAGACAATGTATCTTCTACTTTGGTAGACGTACAAAAAACAATTGAGGAATTAACGTATGAAGTGAAACAAACGATTCGTAACGTTAATGATATTACAGTCGATGTAGAGCACAAGTTAAAACAAGTTGATCCGTTAATGGAAACTGTTAAAAACTTGGGTGAAATCTTAAACGATGTAACTTTATCTTCAAAAGACTTGTCTTTACGAGTGATCGAGAAAGTTAAACATATTGGTGAAAGTAAACCGAAGCCGGTTGCTTCTAATCCAACAGGTGTCAACAATAAAGCGACTGCTTCTACACCGCAACAACGTACATTGCAGTCATACTCAGCTACATATAGCCACGCAAATGCTACCAACTGGATGAAATGGGTAGATACAGCGGCTACTGTATGGCAAAGATACCGTAAATAAACCACATTCAGACACGTTGACAGATAATAATTAAGGTATAACCACTAAATATGTATCAAGAGTTTATACCGTAAGAAAGGGTGAGACGATGATTACTCTCATGATGTTACTTGCTGGAATATTGTCCCCTTACTCCGGTTCTGCTCAAGTATCCGATGCTACTCCAGTACAGGCAGTTACAACTGTACAATCTGCTGATTACGAAGCAACACCAGTATTTCATACTGAAGTAGCAACACCTAAGTTAACAGCTTCGACTGCGGTGTATTCAACGACTGACTCTGTTTATGACGAACAATATAGCCGGTTGAATGGAATTTCTTTGGCAGATACTAGAGAAGATGTGCTGCGAATCAAAGGAAAACCATCCCATATTGTTGAAAATGAGTTAGGCGATCAAGAATATCAATATCAAGATGTAAATATTGGTTTTCAAGATCAGTGGATCACTTATATCAGTGTACCAGCCAAAGTCGGCACAATCACACTGGATGGTCAGAAGATAACGCTAGGTAGAGACGAAATCAGAAAAGCACTGGGCAAGCCTGACTTTTCAGCGGAAGATGGAGAAGGTTATACCAATGGATTATCTGCTCTTAAAGTGTTCACGGATTCGCAAACAGGCGCTCTTCGTAGCGTAGATATATTTGATGCAACTTCGGAATAAGTACTTGTTTGTATGTTTCATTTGATGTTCAGTAAGGTTAATACTATTCAATCATAAGTATACTGAGGAGAGTGGCGAATGATGAGTTCTACAAATTCAACAAATTCCAAAGCTTATGCCAAAGTAGTTGAAAATGGTGTACAGGCTGTAGAAGAAGCTAAAAACTTACAAAAAACAGGATATAGCTTTGAAGAAATTTACGTACTGGCCCATAAAAAAGATATTACTGAAAAAATTGCTGAAACAGCTAATGCCAAAGAAGTGGGTGTGAAAGAAGAAGGAATGTTTGATTCTGTAGCTAACTTTTTCCGTTCACGTGGAGACGAATTGCGCTCCAAAATCACATCGATGGGATTTACGAAAGAAGAGGCTGATTTCTATGAGAGCGAACTTGATTTGGGCAAAGTGCTTGTTATTGCCAATCGTAAATCATAAAGAAATGGTATCAAAATATAAATAAGTAACGATCAACCTTCAATTTTACTTTTCAAAGTAGAGTTGAAGGTTTTTTGACGAATTTTTGATATTGTTCCTTTTGGAGAAAAGCAGTATTTGATTTATAATAGAGATTGCACTTTATTTATGAAGCTAGATCAGTGTTTGTCTAAAAGCTGAAATAAAGCGACAAGGAGAAATTATGCATATATTAATAGTTGATGATAACCCTACTAACGTAATTATTATTCGTGAAATTCTCAAAAGAGAAAAATATACCAATATCACGACTTCCTCTTCAGCACGCGAAATGTTTGGACATCTGGGAATCAATGATGAGGGAGTTGTCAATAAACCGAAAATAAATGAGATTGATCTCATTCTTTTAGATATGATGATGCCTGAAATGGATGGGATTGAAGCTTGCCGCATTGTACAACAATATGATGAATTACGTGATATTCCGATTATTATGGTTACTGCTGTAGGCGATTCCAAAAAATTAGCAGAAGCTTTAGATGCTGGAGCAGTCGATTATGTGACTAAACCGATCAATAAAGTAGAATTGCTTGCGCGAATTCGCTTAGCTTTGCGTCTTAAGCATGAGAAAGATTGGCACAAAGAGCGAGATCAACGTATTCAAGATGAGTTGAAATTAGCTAGTCAGGTGCAACATGCCGTATTAAGTGTGCCTATTCAAGATCTTAATATTCAGATTGAAGCTTTATATAAGCCTTCTTTTGAATTAGCAGGAGATCTTTATGCATGGTATCCATTAGGCGAAGGTCGATATGGAGTCATTCTACTGGATATGATGGGACATGGTATTTCTTCTTCTTTGTTCTGCATGTTTATCGCTTCAGTACTCAAAGACACAGTGACTACCTATGTAGAACCTGAAAAAGTTATTCAAGAGCTGAATCGACGCTTTAACCAATTGCATATCGAAAATCAGTTAGTGCAATATTACTTCACAGCGATTTATTTAGTAGTCGATACCAAATACAAACGTGTTGATTATGTTAATGCAGGGCATCCACCAGGACTCTTTTTCCATGATGATGGTCAGATGACCAAATTATCTACCACGACATTCCCTGTAGGATTGTTTGATCGTATTGATGCGGAATCCAAAAGCTTCACTTATGAAGGTGATGCTCATCTTGTTCTCTACACAGATGGCTTACTTGAAATGGTTGAAGGAGATCAAGATGTACAGTTAGAGTTCTTGATCAATGAATTGAAATCCAGTCATCATATTAATACCCAACAGATCGAAAAAGTATTTTTTGACGAAATATCTTCACAAGAACGTGATGATGATAAATGTTTAGTATGGATTTCATTGAGTGAAGGAGCGGACATTGGATGAAAATTAGAACCAAGCTGGTTATAGGATTCAGCGTTATCATTATGTTAATGATGACGCTGGCTTTTATCAGTTATGATCGAATGAACTACATGAATGAACAGCTAGATAAAGTATACCAAGATCGTTATCTCAAAGTGAGATATTCTACCAGCTTGCGTGGAGATATGAACAGTATAGCCAAAGCACTAGCGAACCAGTTATTGAGCGCTTCCTCTGAATCGGTAGCCGAAAGTCGTGCCACTGTTCAAAAGTTAAGTGATGATGCACAGAAGAATGTGAATTTATTACAAGAAAGTGCACAGACGTTAGAAGAAAAACAGATGGTAAATGAAGTAGCTGATGCATGGACCGATTTTGATGCTTATGGAGATCAAGTGTTGAATTTATTAGCAGATAATCAGATTGCTCAAGCAAACAATTATCGTACAGGCACAGGACTCGCTGCGCAAAATAATTTGGGAGCTTTAGCGAATGAATTAGCAGATTATCAAGATCTAGCGATTGATCAAGAAATCAAAAATGCGAATGAAGCGTATCAAAGTTCTATTCAGACCACCACCTATGTTATGTTGGGTGGCATTTTGTTGAGTCTACTCATTATGATGTGGATTATTCCGAGTATTAGCAAAGGTCTAGGAACGGTTTCCTTAATGATCAATGGCTTTTCAGAAGGACGTTTACGTGCGATCAGCCGGATCAAAGTGCAATCCAAAGATGAGATAGGCGATGTAGCCCGTGTTTTTCAAGAAATGGCAGAAGATTTGGAACAACAACGAGAAGCAGAACATCGTTATCAACAAGCACAGCAAGATCAATCTTGGTTGAATTCCAACAGTGCACGTATTACTGAATTATTACGTGGTGTGAGCACACTAGAACAAAGTGCCCAAACGTTTATTAATGAATTCTCTCCAACGCTTGGTGCTCATTTTGGAGCCCTTTATGTACGACCGCTTAATAATCCTAACTCTCTAACTTTACAAGCTTCCTATGCAGGCGAAGGCATGTTAAAAGCGAAGCATTCACTGGTATTAGGCGAAGGTCTAGCAGGACAGTGTGCATCCGATCAACATCCAATCATTTTGGATGAAGTTCCTGATGATTATATTTCGATTCATTCTGCAACAGGACAACATAAACCTCAAAGTCTAATGATCTATCCTATTTTATTTGATGATGAATTATTAGGGGTTATTGAGCTAGCTTCATTAGGTACGTTTACATCATTGCAAAAACAATTATTAGCTCTTTTAACGCACAACTTAGGTGTAATCCTTAACAATATTAATCGTCGTTTGCATATTGAAGAATTGTTACGTGAATCGCAAACGATGACTGAAGAATTGCAAAGTCAATCAGAAGAACTACAGATGCAACAAGAAGAACTTAAACGTTCTAACGAAAATCTAGAAGAGCAGACAGAAGAACTCAAACGCTCAGAAGATTTGTTGCAACGTCAGCAAGAAGAGTTAGAACACTTTAACAATGAACTGATTGCGAAGACACGCGAACTGCAAGAACAAGTTCAACAAGTAGAAGAACAGAATCAAGAAATTGAACAAAGCCGTCATCAATTAGAGCAACAAGCGATGCAATTATCAGTCACAAGTAAATACAAATCAGAATTTCTTGCGAATATGTCTCATGAATTACGGACACCGCTAAATAGTCTATTGATTCTATCTCAATTACTAACTGAAAATAAAAACGGTAATTTGACAGAGAAACAAGTAGAGTATGCAAGTACAATCTATATGTCTGGTGCAGACTTGCTGAAAATGATTGATGAAATTCTAGATTTATCCAAAGTCGATGCAGGCAAAATGGATATTAATCTGGAAGCTGTTCCGATGAAATCTATTGAAACGTTTGTCAATATGAACTTTGCTCCAGTAGCTATCCAAAAAGGAATAGACCTGAATATCAATATAGGCGATCAAGTACCAGAAGCAGTAGTGACCGATGATCACCGAGTGAAGCAAATTCTACGAAATATGTTATCCAATGCATTTAAATTTACAGATACAGGTTATATCAATGTCAATATTGAGCTTCCATCTATCGATCAAGTGCCTCCTTATCTCAATCGTAAGCAAGATTATATTGCGATTACAGTGGAAGATAGTGGTATAGGGATTCCGGCAGATAAGCAGGATATTATTTTTGAAGCGTTCCAACAAGTCGATGGTACCACCAGTCGTAAATATGGAGGTACAGGACTGGGTCTATCAATTAGTCGTGAGTTGTCTCGCCTTTTAGGTGGAGGAATCGGACTACAATCAGAAGAAAATCGAGGCAGTGCGTTTACTCTTTATTTGCCTAGACAAGATGCTTTAAGTGATGAACAAGTAGCGCAATCAGAAGAATCTAACAACCATTACTCCAATAATGAAATGTATATGCCAGCTGACTTCTCAGAGCAAGTTCTTCGTCATTCATCCGATTTCCCGGCTTACAAAAAAGATAGTAATGACGAAAAAATGATTATTCCACAGCCTTTGGCAGATGATCGAGATCAATTGAACAAAAATGATAAAGTCATTTTAATTATAGAAGATGACGTAAACTTTGCTAAAATTTTGTTAGAAATGGCTCGTGGTCGTGGATTTAAAGCATTGGTAGCTATGCAAGGAGATACCGGTATGCATATGGCTAAAACGTATATACCGGATGCGATTATTCTTGATATTCAGCTTCCTGTAATGGATGGCTGGTCTATTTTGAGTGAACTGAAAAGCAATGCACATACTCGCCATATTCCTGTTCATGTGATTTCTGTTGTCGATGATGTCAAACAAGGACTGATGATGGGGGCTATCGCTTATCTCAAAAAACCATCCAGTAAAGAATCGCTAGAACAAGCATTTTCACATCTAGAATCGTATACGTCACAAAGTCTTAAGCAGTTATTGATTGTTGAAGATGACGAGAATCAGCGTAAATCGATTATTGAATTAATCGGTCATGACGATGTAGCGATCACCGCAGTATCCACAGGTGTAGAAGCATTACATGAGCTGCGAAGCAAACGTTATGATTGTATGGTGCTTGATCTGATGCTTACGGATATGACAGGGTTTGAATTATTAGATCGTATTCGAGATGATCAACAATTAAGTGATCTGCCGATTATTATTTATACAGGTAAAGAACTCGATAATAAAGAAGAGACACAATTACGCAAATATGCAGAATCGATTATTATCAAAGATGTGAAATCTCCAGAACGTTTACTGGATGAGACTACATTATTCTTACACCGCGTCGAAGCAGATTTGCCAGAAGACAAACGTCGTATTTTGCAAAAACTTCATAATAAAGAAACGTTATTTGAAGGCAAGCGAATTCTATTGGTTGATGATGATGTCCGTAACGTATTTGCTTTATCCAGTGTGCTTGAAGGCTATCGTATGGATGTAACATTTGCAGAAAATGGAAAAGAAGCCATCGACATTTTACAACATGAAGATTTCGATCTAGTATTAATGGATATGATGATGCCTGAGATGGATGGTTATGAAGCAATGCGTATTATTCGTCAGATTCCAGCTTATGAGAAATTGCCGATTATCGCATTGACTGCCAAAGCTATGAAAGATGAT
Organism: Paenibacillus sp. PK4536; assembly: GCF_028594455.2. Classification (NCBI taxonomy): domain Bacteria; kingdom Bacillati; phylum Bacillota; class Bacilli; order Caryophanales; family Paenibacillaceae; genus Paenibacillus; species Paenibacillus sp. PK4536. The sequence goes on along the minus strand of NZ_CP126313.1, from coordinate 270,255 downwards.
CGTGCGAAGTGTATTGAAGCAGGCGCTTCTGACTATGTGAAAAAACCAATTCAAACCGATCAACTTTTATCATTAATGCGTGTATGGTTGTATTCGTAAGTGAATAATTTGGGTAATGGATATTAATACTCAAATTTTATAAATGACTATACCTTAAAGAGCTTCAACCTATAAAAGTAATTTGAATCGGGGCTGAATATAATGACATCAACAAAACGTGACCAATTAGCAAGCCAATCCGAACCGCCCCAAGCGGATGAATTGATTGTCAATAATCTAGCAGAACGCGAAAATATTGAAGTTGATTTACTGATGGATGGAGTACATCGTCTGTATGGATATGATTTTCGTAATTATGCTAGAGCTTCGTTAACGAGACGCATCTGGCATCATGTACATGCCGAGAATCTTAAATCGATCTCGGCTCTTCAGGAAAAGGTACTGCATGATCGAGCTTGTTTTGAACGTTTAGTCCAAAATTTATCGATACCTGTCACTGAAATGTTCCGTGATCCTTCTCTTTTTCGTATGTTCCGTGAAAAAGTGGTTCCTTTATTGCGAACTTATCCGTATATTCGGATATGGCATGCTGGATGTTCTACAGGGGAAGAAGTATATTCGATGGCAATCTTATTACATGAGGAAGGTTTGCTAGATAAAGCCAGAATCTATGCAACAGATATGAACAATCGCTCGTTGCAACAAGCACGTGAAGGCGTATTTGGAATAGAACGTATGCAACTCTACACTAAAAATTATCTAGAAGCGGGCGGGAAGCGTTCGTTTTCTGAATATTATACAGCGAAGTATAGTTCTGTAATCTTTCAACCTTTTTTACGTAAAAATATGATCTTTGCTGAGCATAACTTAGCAACCGATCGTTCGTTTAATGAATTTAATGTCATCCTTTGCCGGAATGTAATGATATATTTTAACGACGAATTACGTGATCAAGTCCACGGATTGTTTCACGAAAGTTTGAGTCGTTTTGGAATCCTAGTCTTAGGTTCTAAAGAATCTATGCAATTTACAGAGTACAGTGATAGTTATGAATTATTGGATCGCGTAGAGAAAGTATATCGGAAAATTAATTAGAGATTGTAGGGGGATTCCATGAGGTTTCATGAACCGATTCATATCTTATTGGTAGATGATCGACCAGAAAATTTGCTCGCTCTGGAAGCCGTTCTTGAGAGTGAACGTTATAATCTGATTAAAGCAACATCTGGAGAAGAAGCATTACGCTGTCTGCTCAAAGATGAGTTTGCTGTGATTGTACTAGATGTACAAATGCCAGGGATGGACGGGATTGAAACGGCAAAACTCATCAAAGCGCGCGAGAAAACTAAAGAAATTCCAATTATTTTTATATCAGCAAATAGTAAAGAATCGGAGCACTTATTCGCAGGCTATTCTGCGGGTGCGATTGATTATATGGTCAAACCATTTATTCCACAAATCCTCAAGTCCAAAATTGAAGGATTTGTCAGTATGTATTTGACCAATAAGCGTCACAAAACACAGTCGATGTTGTTACAACAGAAAACATTAGAACTGGAGAAAATCAATCAAGAACTAACAGTGGCAAAAGAAGCAGCAGAAATTGCAGCCAAAGCCAAAACTGAATTTTTAGCGATGATGAGCCATGAAATTCGGACGCCGATGAATGGTGTGATTGGCATGATTGATCTGCTTATGGATACAGAATTGCAAGAAGAGCAGAAAGAATATGCTTCGATTATACGCAGTAGTGCAGACACACTGGTTATGGTGATCAACGATATTCTTGATTTTACCAAAATGGAATCTGGAAAAATGGAATTGGAAGAACATCCATTTTCGCTGGAAGCATGTATTTCCGAAGTGTTCAGTCTGTTTTCTGTCGATGCAGGCAAAAAAAATCTAGAACTTATGTATTCAATAACAGAAGATGTTCCAACGTATCTATATGGAGATATGGCTCGCTTACGCCAAGTGTTGATCAACTTAACCGCCAATGCGATCAAGTTCACTGAGCAAGGTGGTGTGTACTTGGAAGTGACGATCAAAGACAAGCTTGCTGAACGATTGGAACTTGAATTTAAAGTAAAAGATACAGGGATTGGCATCGCTGAAGAAAAGCGTGAACAATTATTCCAACCTTTTTCACAATTAGATTCGTCGATGACCCGTAAGTATGGTGGAACAGGACTGGGATTAGCCATTTGCAAAAATCTAGTGCAGATGATGGATGGAGAAATCAGACTCGAAAATACACCGCTTCAAGAAGGTTCTGGAGCTGTATTTGTTTTTACTATTTGTACCGGTGAATATGTTATGGAAGATCCCACTTTAGGATTGTTAGAAGAACGTGCAGATCAATTATGGTCGAATCGTAGTACAGAAGCTCCTAATATTCTGGTCGTGGATGATCATCCAATCAATCAGAAATTAATGGTAAGTATGCTGAATCGATTGGGATATAGTCCGGATATGGCAGATGATGGTGAAGAAGCGATTCGAATGGCTTCGGTTCATCAATATGATTATATTTTTATGGACGTTCAGATGCCTAATATTGATGGTCTAGAAGCAACCAAAATGATTCGTAATCTGCAAAAAGATGAGAATCCGGTTATTATTGCGATGACTGCCGATGTGATGGAAGGAATCAAAGGACGCTGTTTTGCAGCAGGCATGGACGACTACATTAGCAAGCCTGTCAAAATGGCTAGCGTTAAAAATATGTTAGAACATTACTCAATTAATCATCGTAACTATGAAACGAAAAAAAATGTTTTTTAAATAAATGGTTTCTTTAAAATAAGAAAATAAATTTTATTTCCTGCCTTTAATACGGATAACAAGAGATAAAATTATTTTCTGGACAATATATTTGTTTAAACAACAAAAATAGGGTAATATTATCTTCTGTTTCGGATGTTTCAGAAGTTTTACAGTTGGGTTATTAGTAAAGAAACCATTGTTCAGGGGAGAATGTCTATGACTACTAATAAAAATGAGAAATTTAATGTTGTAACTGAAATGGATGAAAGAGCATGTACCGTATTTTTGAGTGGGGAAATGGATTTATCGGTTGCTCCAGAATTCCGTCTTGTAATGGAACCTCTTGTTGGGGAAGCAGAACAAGATCTAATTATCAATATGAAAGACCTGAAATATATTGACAGTACAGGTATTGGTATTCTACTTTCGATTCTCAAAGCACGGCATGGTATGAACGCCAGCTTTACTGTTGAAGAAGTTCCTCCACAGATTCAAAAATTATTTGAAATGACAGGTATTGCTAAGTTTTTTGTCCCTCAGGAGAATTCCCAATAGGAAAGGATCGAACATCGTATGAATGCTGATACTCAAAAAGTAGTTCTTAATTTGCCAGCGACGGCAGAATTTGTGGACGTAGTTAGACTAAACTTGTACGGAATTGCTTCTAAAATGGGCTTTTCCTATGAAGATATTGAAGATATGAAAGTAGCAGTCTCTGAAGCTTGTAATAACTCTGTGTTGTATGCGTACGGACAAGAGGGAGGACATGTGGAAGTGACTTTTGAAGTTGGTGAAGAAACATTATCCATTATTGTCGAAGATGAAGGGGAGAGCTTCGAATCAGTAAAGGATATGGGACAAAACAATACACTTCATGATAAAGACCTACACGATGTACAAATCGGTGGCTTAGGTTTTTATTTGATGCAAGCATTAATGGATAATGTGAGTATCGAAAATTCTGCTGGTCAAGGTACCCGTGTAATATTATCCAAAAACCTTGCTCTAAGCGAGGAAACTGTATGAGTGAAAGATTAACTCCCCCCGAGTCTATGGACGAGGCAATCAGTATGATCTGGGAGTATCAACAAACAAAAGATAATGACATCGCTACAGTACTGATCAAAAAGTACGAGCCTATGGTCAAAATGGCTTCGGGTAAAATTGCCCGTAACCGACCAGACTTGTATGAAGATTTGTACCAAGTAGGTCAGATGGCATTAATCCGTTTGTTGCAGCAATACGATATCTCACTTGGGATTCCGTTTGAACCATATGCCATGAAGAGTATGATCGGGCATATGAAAAATTTCTTGCGCGATAAATCTTGGTACATACAGGTTCCCCGCCGTATTAAGGAAAAGGGAGCGTTAGTACAACAAGCTATCGATGAATTAACCATGAAGTTAGAACGTTCACCCCATGTGCGTGAGATTGCTCACTTTCTAGATCTATCTGAAGAAGAAACGATTGAAGTTCTAGCTGGACGTGAATGCTATCACTATGTATCGTTGGATTCTCCTCTATCACAAGAAGAGAGTGCGGCTACACTTGGTGAATTGATTAGTGCAGATGTGAATGATTACGATTCTGTAGAGAAACGTATGGATTTACAACAAGCACTTAGTCAGTTAAAAGAGCAAGAACAGAAAGTACTGCTATTGGCTTTCCAGGAAGGTCAATCTCAACGTGCGATTGCTCAGAAACTTGGTGTTTCTCAAATGAGCGTATCTCGTATCCAAAAACGAGCAACTGAAAAGTTGAAGCAGATTATGTCGAATGCTTCCACTTCCGGATAAATACATTTAATGTATGTTACGAAGTGTAGCAACGATGCTAGGATACTTTGGAAAATAGATGATTATTAAAATGCGCTGTATTGTTCCGGAAAGGAATAGTATAAGCGCATTTTTTGTGCAATGGACTATTAACAGATCAAAAAACCTCTATATTCAATGCCTAAATCACATAAGGTGATTCATTGAATGTAGAGGTTTTTTGACTTTGATACTCATAATGATCACTATTATCTGCCTTGAGAAGCTTTAACATAGTCTAGAATTTGAGCAATATAGTTTCCAATAAGAGGTAGAGAAACCATTTGGCTTAAAATAAAACCGAGAATAGCTAGAATTACAATCGTACCTAGAGATAATCCTAGACCACGTGCTGCACCTGCTACAAAGTTAACCACGAGCCGACGTTTCACACTGCTATAGTTCTCAATAATATCTTGAATCTCTGCTTTATCTAACGATTCTGCAATCTGATCCAGACGTTCATTGAGACGTTTCACTTCGTGACGTAATTCAAAAGGATGTTCGCCGATTGCCTCAGGTGGCTTAACGAGTTCTGGAGAGCGTGGTGATACTTCTTTGTTGTCATGAGCCATAGATGTTCCCTCACTTTCGTATAAATAATAAAATAAATTAAGTATAAATATCCGATATTCTATGAACGAGACATAAAAATAGCCGACTACAATGAGCCGGCTATTTGTGAATCACTATTAACGTGTAGGGAAGCTTGTGTTGTTACTACCCGGTGTAGACGTTGTAGAGTTCACTTCTTTTTTAACTTCATTGGTTTTGTTTTGAGCTTCTTTAGCTACATCGTTAGAAGCATCTTTCACATCTTTACTTACGTTGTCAGAAGCATCTTTGATATCTTTAGCTACGTTTTGAGCAGCATCAGACAAAGAACTGCTTACTGTTTCTTTGTTATCTGTAATTGATTTAGCTACATCTTTAGCTTTAGTAGAAACGGTTTGAGCTAGAGAAACAGCAGAATCGCTTACTAGACCCGCTACTTGAGAAGTTTGATCTGCTACAGTTGTAGCAATCTCTTTCGTACGGTCTGTTACATTACCAGCAACTTCTTTAGTTTTGTCTGTAGCTTCTACAAACTTCTCAGAGATATCTCCGCGTAATTCGCGACCTGGTTTTGGTGCAAACAACAATGCTGCTGCTGCTCCCAACAATCCTCCGATAAATACACCTTTTACAAATGTAGAACTTGTTTGAACTGGGTACTGTTTTTCTACTTCATTCATTATTAATCACTCCTTGATTTAATTTAGATCGATTTGTCTAAGCAGATCAACCTTTGTAAGTAAGAAAAGAATGCAGCCATATGTTATTCCTTAGTAAAGCTGTTCTTGAAGTTTAAGTATTATGTGTAGCTTACTTTAAGTATGGCTTGTATATGTGATGCGAGGACAAGGTTCAGGCTGTTCTTCTGAACAATCTGGAAACCAAACCAAGCAAAAACACAAAGATAGCAGTACCTAGTATAGCAGGAATAATAGCAAAATCTCCAATAGTTGGACCGAAATTACCAAATACTAAAGCACCTAACCAAGCACCTACAAACCCAGCAATAGCAGCACCTATAATGCCACCTGGCATTTCATTACCTGCAAGCGCATTACCAATAACACCAATAATGACTGCCATTACGATACTGATAATAATGCCCCACATAGTAATCGTCTCCTTTGCTGTACAATGAAATATGTTGATCATTATACCAATCAGTTAGCAGTTTGTCTTACTTCGTATATAAACCCAGTACCAAAAGGTGAAACATTCCATTTCTGTGATCAATAACGAATAGAAGTCCTTTGTGGATCGGATTTTCGCCATAAGTGCAAAGAATACGCACATGCAGTCAGCCAAAGTGAACCAGCAATATAGCCACCAATGATATCTGTAGGATAATGTACGCCAAGATATACTCTCGACAAACCAATGCCTACAATCAGAAGAATACCGCAAACAATAGGAAGAGTAAGTGATAATTGATGTCTTTTGCGATGCATGCCCCAAATGACAAAGAGCATACCGTACATAGCAGCTGCAATTGTAGAATGACCACTGGGGAAGCTATACCCTGAAGCATGTGTCCAGAATTCTAGATCAGGACGTGGACGCATAAAGAAAGATTTAAGCAATACATTGATTTGCCAAGCACCCGCGGTTGTGACAAGAAGAGCAAGGCCTTCGCGATACATATTATGAACCATCAATAGAATCGAAAAGGATAAAGCAACAAATACAGTAGAATAGAATGAACCCATATAGGTGAAAAAGAGCATAATCGTGCGAATAGGTTCTTCGTGGAATGTCCTTACATAAGATTGAAATCCTTTTTCCCATGTGTGTATATCGTATAATGCTATAGATTCAACACCCCATACGATTCCCCTCAATAATAGGAATGAAGCTATACCTCCTCCTACTAATATCATAACAATCAGTAGCCAAACAGGAAGAGATGAGAATCGTTGTGGCTGTTCGTTGTTAGAGTTGGAAAATTGCTCAGATGACATCGGTATCGCCTTCTTTCTTTACATAGAGTTATGTTTAATTTAACCCTAGTTTAACAAATGAATCGAATATAAAAAAAGCCTTCCCTATAATTAGGAAAGACTCATTCGTTTTATTTATTTTTTGCGTAAACGTCCTAATTCAGAAACTAAGGCTTCAACTTCGCTAATACTAAGGTTCGGATTGTTCATCACAATATCATAGACCTCTTGAATATCTTCGTATTGTTCGGTAGAAAAAGCAGAAGCTTGCATTGCCGCTCCACTTGCCATCCGAAGTTTTGTTTTGATGCCTTCAATCATAAAAGCTATATTTTCTTGGGTAGGTTGAGACAAATCCATGAATGGGTTCTTCCTTTCTTCATTAAGCATAGGCTTATTTTTTGTATTGTATCATGGATAATGAGGTCAAACCAATTATTTTGCGGTAACTTCTTGCATAGGGTAAAATGAGTATCGACAAGATGTATGATGTATTTGCCTATCCGATAGGTATATACGTTTATTAAAGGAGGGACATGGTTTTTATTATGATCAATCGTCGTTCCAGTCTGCTTCCTTACAATGATCAGGATCGTCGCAATGTAAATACACATGGATTGACTGATTTTTTTCGTGATATAGCAGTTCTTCATTCTATAGATCAATTAGCTTTTGTCTGTATTGGTACTGACCGTTCTACTGGAGATGCCTTAGGTCCTTTAACTGGTAGTGGACTGGCTGCATATGGTTTACCTCATATTATAGGAACAATGGATTTTCCATGCGATGCGCACAATCTTCACGAACGTATTCCACAGATTCCCGATCATCTACAAATTATTGCTATCGATGCTTGCCTAGGTAGACATCATACTGTCGGGTTATATAGTATAGGTGAAGCTCCACTTTTCCCGGCTTTATCGGTAGGAGGACGTTTTCCAGGAGTAGGTAATTACAGTATTGCTGCGATTGTAAATGAAAATGGCCCCAAACCTTATTGGACACTTCAGACGACTTCACTGTATAAAGTAATGAATATGTCACAAGATATTGTCCAAGCTGTTGTTCAAGGCCTAGGTATATTAAAATAAGATAGGAGATGGATATATGAGTCAGCCAACCGAACAGCAACCGATTAAATTACACTTTTCAGATAATGGTCAAGGGGAACCGATTGTATTATTACACGGTTTTCTAGGAAGTTCCGCATATTGGGATGAAGTGATTCCTCTTTTATCGAGACATTATCGGTGTATCGTGCCTGATCTGCGTGGACATGGTCATAGTCCTGTATCGACAGATCCTTATACAATAGAAGATATGGCAGCTGATGTGGTTACCTTATTAGATGAGCTTGATCTGAAGCAAGTCACTCTACTAGGGCACTCGATGGGTGGTTATATAACGTTAGCGCTTGTAGATCAATATCCTTCTTATATCAAGTCTTGGGGACTTATACATTCGACTGCTTATGAAGATACAGAAGAAGCTAAGCAAAAGCGTTTAAATACGATTACACAGATTCGTACCAGAGGTATGATCGACTTTGTAGATGGATTTGCAGAAGGATTGTTTGCGCCACATTTGGTCTATAAATTGCCAGACTCGATTTTGAAAGTAAAAGAGATCGGTTATATCACTTCGCCTGAAGGTGGATGTGGAGCAGCGGCTGCGATGCGTGAGCGTCCAGAACGTTTGTCTATTATCCAAAATGCTAATGTTCCTGTATTATTAGTAGCCGGGGAATACGATCCGATTGCTCCACCAGATCGAATGTTTATTGCAGACTCTACACGTATAACCACAGCAGTTATTCCAGATATTGCACATATGAGTATGATGGAAGCACCTGAACAGTTAGTCAATATTATTCATGATTTTATGCAAAATCAATTGAAAGATTAATATTAAAGGCGGGATAGGAATGTTCAGAAATGATTACCTTATGGGTATGATCGAAGATATGGCATCAGTCATTTCTAAAGTGTTCGGATTGAAGCAACAGAAGAAATTGACAGAAGCCCTCTGGGAACTGGATGATATGGTTCGCCAGAAGTTCCAATTGAATAATGGATTGATTAATCGGTTACCGGCAGAAGAAGTGATCGAATTATTCCGTATCGGTTCAGTCGTTGAAGTCGATCGCCTGCAAGCATTGGCCCGACTGATGCGTGAAGAAGCAGATATTTACGAATTAAGTGAGAAAGAGCAAGAAGCGGTTGTACGCCGGATCAAGTCATTGCATTTATTTTTGTATTGCGCTGTAAATGATGCCGATCGGACGATGTTTGATTATCCCGAGCAGATTGATCAATTGACAGATGAATTAGCAGATTATGGGCTACCCCCTGCAATAGAACATCTCTTTATCCAGTATGAAGAGCAAGAAGGGTATTATGATAATGCTTTAGATGCACTCAAGCGCCTAACAGAGCTTGATCCTGCATTAGCAGAGACAGAAGGTCACGCGCTGTATCAACGCCTATTAGGGTTAAACGATGAGCAGCTAGAAGAAGGTGGCGTATCTCGAGCAGAACTTACAACAGCCTCTGCCGAGCTAGAAGCCAAGTCAAATTAAGTTGAAAGACAGAAAGCGAGCTGTACATCATGGATTCATTGCAACGATTAATTACTCAATGTATCGAAGCTGGCGAGCTAATCACAGCAACACTTAGCCAACTTCGCAAAAAAGATAACGATTCTTTTACCAAAGTCATTATCAAACCGGTTGAATTGAAAAAGCAACTTCATTATCAATTTGCCTATCATTACAGCAACAAGGTAACTCACGATAATGTGCTACCTACAGAAGCGATACAAGTATTGTTCACTTTATTACAAGAAACGATGCGTCAAGGATTACTGTGTACCCAAGAAGCTGATTATCAAGTATTGATCAGCAAAAAGTACAAAGTTTCTATTTTAACCAAAACACCGACCAAAATGTCTACCGATCTCAGTCATAATCGCAAAAAGCAATATATCCTTGAAGATGGCGAACCTGTTCCTTTTTTAATTGAACTGGGCATTATGAATGCAGACGGTAAAGTATTGGCTCGTAAATATGATAAGTTCCGCCAGATCAATCGCTTTTTGGAAATGGTACAAGATGTATTACCATCTTTGCCTGTAAACAAAGAACTTACGATTGTAGATTTCGGTTGTGGTAAATCGTATCTTACATTTGCCCTGTACCATTATCTAAATATTCAGCAACATCGTCCGCTCAATATTGTAGGTCTAGACCTTAAAGCCGATGTGATCGAACATTGTAGCCAATTAGCCGAAAAGCTTCATTATGATCAATTGAAGTTTTTAGTAGGCGATATTGCAGATTATAACGAGCTTGAGCAAGTGGATATGGTGGTTACTCTGCATGCTTGTGATACAGCGACAGATGCAGCTTTAGAAAAAGCAGTGCGCTGGAACGCGTCTGTGATTCTATCGGTTCCTTGTTGTCAGCATGAATTGTTTAATCAGATTCAGAATGATACGATGAGCCCATTACTATCACACGGTATTCTTAAAGAACGGTTTTCTGCGTTAGCGACAGATGCTTTGCGTGCCAAATTACTAGATCTGTTGGGCTACAAAACACAATTGCTTGAATTTATAGATATGGAACACACACCCAAAAATATTTTAATTCGCGCAGTGAAAGCAGAAAATGAACAAAATGCTGAAATGTGGCAGGAATATACTGCATTTCGAGATATGATTCAAGCGAAGCCGTATCTTGAAAATGCTTGTAAAGACCTTCTACAGTCCTATCAAAAATCATTAGTATAATGAACATTTTATGGTATAATCCAAGCTGGATTCGCTGTTCCAAAGTGAATTCAGCTTTTTTCATGGTAAGCTAGGTCATATATGCTTACGTACATAGTGGAATGGGTTCTGATGGCTGTGCTAAAATAACAGAACATCATGAATGCTGGCTTACTTGTACCGACATGGGAATACATACAGACAGGGATAAAGAGATAAAAGATACAAAGATAGAGTAAATCATAAGGAGGACTGGTGGAGATTATATCTGATATTATTGCCCAATTATTACACTGGGTTCAACAGCTTGGCTATTTTGGAATTATGCTTGGACTAATGATTGAAGTGATCCCAAGTGAAATTGTATTGGCTTATGGTGGATACCTTGTATCTACAGGAGCTATCAATTATTTTGGAGCTGTCTTTTTCGGAACAGTGGGTGGCGTGATCGCTCAACTGTTTATCTACTGGATTGGACGCTATGGGGGTAGACCGGTACTTGAGAAGTATGGCAAATATATTTTGATCAAGAAAAGCCATATCGATCATGCCGAAGCTTGGTTTGATAAATACGGCTCAGGTGTTATTTTTACCGCACGCTTTATTCCTGTAGTACGACATGCGATTTCGATTCCAGCGGGTATCTCTCGTATGTCACATATGCGTTTTATTCTACTGACAACATTGGCTATCATCCCTTGGTCTGCTCTTTTTGTATATCTAGGAATGGCACTTGGAAGTCAATGGGAGCATATTGATGATATCGCTAGTAAATATACATTACCGCTTATTGTAGCAGCGATTGTGCTGTTAGCAGCTTACTTTTTGGTTAAATGGAAGATGAAGAACAAAAAGAAGGGTGGATAATACGATGAACAAACCGAACTTAGCAGATAAATGGGAAAAGGGCATTTCTCCTGAACAATTTATGGAGGGTATGACTAAAAATAAAGAAGAATTCCATCATGGATATGAGTTATTCAATTGGACTGATTTAGATGATCATGAATTTTTTAAATTGTTAGCTCACCGTGATGATCTGCGTTCACTTATCTTAGCAGCAGATTGGTGTGGAGATGTGGTTCGCAATGTGCCGGTTGTTCTACGTGCGTTTGAAGAAGCAGAGATTCCTACCAAAATTTTGATTTTGGAAGAGAATTTTGACACGATGGATGATTATTTAACGATGGGTGGTCGTTCTGTACCTGTCGTAATTATTACAGATACAGGCGGACATGTACTTGCTCATTGGGGACCTCGTCCAGAGCACGTACAAGAATTAATGATCGCTTTCAAACAAGAGAATCCAGATCGTGAAGCAGCAGACTATCAAGAGAAGATGGCTGTTGTACGTCAAGGTATGGCGGAGCGTTATGGAGAAGGTTCGGCTTCGCACGCTATGATTATTCGTGAATTGCGTGAAATTTTATCGGGGGTGTAATGCATTTTGTTCAAAATAGAAAGTTTTTCATTAGGACCCTTACAGACCAATGCTTATTTATTAATCGCTGAAAATAGTTCCAATGCGATTGTGATTGATCCAGGTATGAATCCGGGAGCTTTGGTGCGTCGCGTACAATCATTGAATCTAAATGTAGAAGCGATTCTCCTGACTCATGCTCACTTTGATCATATGGGTGGATTAGAAGAAGTACGTACATTATGTAATTGCCCTGTGTACCTTCATGATCTAGAAGCCGAGTGGTTAACCAATGCTAAGCTTAACGGTTCAGCGAATTGGTCTCAAGTCACACCACCGATTACAGCAGAACCTGCAGAATATGCGTTAGATGAAGGACAACAGTTGAAATTGATCGGACATACCTTCACGGTGTATCACACACCAGGTCATTCGCCGGGCAGTGTCAGCTTCCTTTGTGGCAAAGATTTATTTGCAGGCGATGTTCTTTTCCGTATGGGCGTAGGTCGTACAGATCTTACCGGGGGTAGTGAACGTCAATTGATCGATTCTATTCGTACCAAATTGTATCGTTTGGCAGATGATGTAACCGTTTATCCAGGACATGGTCCAAAAACAACAATCGGTGCAGAAAAATCAAGCAATCCGTATGTTCCTGCTTAATTTCAGCTTATAAATGTAACATAATGAAAAAATGAGTCATCAAAAACACGTAAATGGGTGCAAGGCGCCTTTGTACGTGTTTTTGTTTTATTTATATTGGGTATCTAACAGTAAATGACATTAATCGACTTTTAATACGATATTAATGGTTATGCAAGTGTAATTAGCCTGATTTTTGGTAATAAAATTGGACATCATTATTTTTTTTTAGTATGATACAGAAATAAAGTAGATAAAGCTAGGGGGAGTTACACGATGCTGCATTTAGGAGAAAAAATCGTAGTTGTCGCTGATACCTTTGAGCAAAGTCTGCCTGTAGGAGATTACGGATATGTTATCGCATATGACCGTAACCCTGATAATGCCTTCGATTATGTCATTCGTATTCCTAAGGTCAATCGTAATTTCTTTGTACCTTCCGGTGATGTTGAGCCTGAAGAACGATTGCTCCAACAAGAAGCTGAACGAGTCGGACGCGAGGCGCTAATCGATTATGCTCTAGCGACACATAATGAGAAATTATTTTATCATATCATGAATGGTGAAGAGCTTCCCTTTGTTGAGGAGCCTTTAACGGATACTGTAGCGCAAGCAGATTTTGTGAAACAAATTAATTTGCGTGCATGGATTTAAAGAGTCGGCTTGCCGGCTCTTTTTTATTATCTACAAATAAGTCCAGATTTATTATAGAACTTCAATTGAATTGTCACCTTATGTACCCTATAATGAAAAAAGTTATTTTTAGCGAGGGAGGAAATCAAATTGAGTATCAATATCAATGATGTAGAGCATGTAGCTAAGCTAGCACGTTTAGATTTGAGTGAGCAGGAGAAAGAAATGTTCACTGCACAGCTAAGTGCTATTTTGAAATATGCAGAAAAATTAAAAGAATTAGATACAGATGACGTGGAACCAACTACCCATGTATTACATTTAAGCAATGTCATGCGGGAAGATGAAGTTCATGAGAGCCTTCCGATTGAGAAAGTGCTACGCAATGCACCGGACGAAGAAGATGGACAATTCAAAGTACCTGCTGTACTGGAATAGATGCTTCAACAAGATAAATAACCATGAACAACAGAATTGAAGGAGGAATAGGCATTGACTTTATTTGATTTGAGTCTGAATGAAATACATAATCGGCTTCATGCCAAAGACTTGGCAGTCACCGACCTTGTAGCTCAAGCATTCAAGACCATCGGTGAACAAGACGACAAAATACAAGCATACCTTACACTCAACGAAGAAGGAGCCACTGAATCTGCCAAAGCACTCGATGAAAAGCTAGTGAGTGGAGAAGCGCGGGGTCTACTTTTTGGTCTTCCTGTAGGGGTGAAAGACAATATTGTAACAGAAGGGCTACGTACAACATGTGGTAGCCAATTTCTGAAAAATTATGACCCTATCTATAATGCAACTGTAGCAGACAAGCTTCGTCAAGCAGATGCTGTGACGATCGGTAAGCTGAATATGGATGAATTTGCAATGGGCGGTTCGAATGAAAATTCTAGCTTTGCACCTGTTCGCAATCCTTGGAATCTAGATTATGTACCTGGTGGTTCAAGTGGGGGTTCAGCGGCAGCAGTAGCGGCAGGTGAAGCCTACTTTACACTGGGATCAGATACAGGCGGTTCTATTCGTCAACCTGCTTCGTATTGTGGAGTGGTTGGATTGAAGCCTACTTATGGTCTGGTATCCCGTTTTGGATTAGTCGCTTTTGCTTCTTCTTTGGATCAAATAGGCCCATTAACCAAAAACGTAGAAGATTCTGCTTATGTCTTACAAGCGATTGCTGGTTATGATGCCAAAGACTCTACATCTGCTAAAGTCGATATTCCTGATTATGTGAGTGCATTATCTGGTGAGATCAAAGGTCTCAAAATTGCTGTTCCTTCTGAATACATCGGTGAAGGTGTCGATGCAGAAGTGAAGCAATCCATTATGAATGCTTTGGCTGTCTTAGAAGGATTGGGAGCAGAGTGGGAAGAAGTTTCTTTGCCACATACAGAATATGCAGTAGCTACGTATTATTTACTTGCTTCTTCTGAAGCTTCTTCTAATTTGGCTCGTTTTGATGGTGTTCGTTATGGTGTACGTGCAGAGAACCCGGGCAACTTGTTAGAATTGTATCATCAATCCCGTAGTGAAGGTTTTGGAGATGAAGTAAAACGCCGTATTATGCTAGGAACTTATGCTTTAAGTTCTGGTTATTATGATGCTTACTACCTCAAAGCACAAAAAGTACGTACATTGATCAAGCGTGATTTTGATAATGTATTTGAAAAATATGATGTTATTATTGGACCTACTGCCCCTACAACAGCTTTCAAATTAGGTTCGCAATTGGATGATCCTTTAACGATGTATCTTAACGATATTTTGACGATTCCTGTAAGTCTTGCAGGCGTTCCAGCGATTAGCGTTCCTTGTGGATTCGCTTCAGGTCTACCTGTAGGTATGCAAATTATCGGCAAAGCCTTCGACGAACAGACGGTTTTGCGCGTGGCACATGCTTTTGAACAAAATACCAATCATCAACAACGGCCGCAGCTCTAAAACCGTGTGAAGAAGGAGGAAGCTATCAGTATGTCCAATTACGAAACAGTCATCGGACTTGAAGTTCACGTTGAACTACATACCAAGTCCAAAATCTTTTGCGGTTGTTCTACAGCATTTGGTGCACCTGCTAATACGCATACATGCCCTGTTTGTTTAGGTCATCCAGGCGTATTGCCTGTACTGAATCGTCAAGCTGTAGACTACGCCATGAAAGCAGCACTAGCTATCAATTGTAAAATAGGCGATGTGAGCAAATTTGATCGTAAAAACTATTTCTATCCGGATTCCCCTAAAGCTTATCAGATTTCTCAATTCGACCAACCGATCGGTGAACATGGTTGGGTTGATATTGAAGTGAATGGTACAACTAAGCGTATAGGGATTACCCGTTTACATTTAGAAGAAGATGCAGGTAAATTAACACATACATCAGGTGGATACGATTCACTGGTTGATTTTAACCGTGTGGGCACACCACTGATTGAAATTGTATCTGAACCGGATATTTCTTCGCCGGAAGAAGCTCGTGCTTATTTGGAGAAAATTCGTGCGATTATGCAATATTGTGATGTGTCTGATGTGAAAATGGAAGAAGGATCACTTCGTTGTGATGCGAATATCAGTCTTCGTCCAGCAGGGCAAAAAGAATTTGGAACTCGTGCTGAACTTAAAAACATGAACTCTTTCCGTGGTGTACAAAAAGGGTTAGAGTATGAACAATACCGTCAGGCTGAGATTTTGGATGATGGTGACAAAGTGATTCAAGAAACACGCCGCTGGGATGAAGCTCAAGGCAAAACATTATCAATGCGTGGCAAAGAAGAATCGCATGATTATCGTTATTTCCCTGATCCAGATCTAGTGACTTTGCATATTGATCAAGCATGGAAAGATCGTATTCAGGCTTCTATTCCTGAATTACCAGATGCACGTAAAGCACGTTATACTTCTGAATATGGGTTACCTGAATATGATGCAGGTGTGATTACATCTTCCAAGCCTTTGGCTGATCTATTTGAAGAGAGCTTAACGTATACCAGTGATGCCAAATCCGTCGCGAACTGGATGCAAGGAGAATTACTTGGTTATTTGAATGCCAATAATCTTGAATTAGCAGCCGTTCCTTTAACAGGGCAAGCATTAGGTGAATTGATCGGACTGATCGAAAAAGGCACTATTAGTAATAAAATTGCCAAAACGGTATTCAAAGAAATGCTTCAATCCGGCAAACTACCACAGCAAATCGTGGAAGATCAAGGATTGACTCAGATTAGTGACGAAGGTGCGATCAAAGGTATTGTTGAAGCTGTGATCGCCGCCAATCCACAGTCTGTAGAAGATTATCAAGCAGGCAAAGACAAAGCAATCGGCTTTTTAGTGGGGCAAGTTATGAAGCAAAGTAAAGGCAAAGCGAATCCGGGCATGGTTAACAAACTATTGGCTGAATTATTGCCTCGCTAATCTGGCATAATCCCGGGATGATAAACAGATATAGGGGCATGCCATATGGCATGTCTCTTTTTTTAGCAGATAGTACTTTTGCCAATACTATATGGGGAAGTAAAGGAGTGATCTTGTGATCCAGAAATGCATATTAGAAGATGACCATACGGTTCAGCAGATATGGGCATTACAACATATTGCTTATCGCTTAGAAGCACAGCTCATTGGCTTCAAAGAACTTCCACCATTACTGGACACGGTAGAGACTATTCGTCGGTGCCGTGAAACCTTTTATGCCTATGTGAATGAATATGAAGAAATTCAAGGTGTAATTTCTATTGAAAGAGAAGAGCATGATACATTAACGATTGCTCGTATGATGGTCCATCCTTCTGCTTTTCGTCAAGGGATTGCAAGTCAATTGATTGAACATGTATTTGCAGAGTATCCTGATGTACCTTTATATATCGTATCAACAGGTCAACTCAATCAGCCTGCGGTATCGTTATATAAAAAGTATGGATTTTACCCGATTGAGACGTTTGAAGTAGCGGCAGGTGTCAAATTAACTACTTTTCATCGTCCTAATCCTGCTTTAGCTCGTACAGGGGAGGATTCGATTGACTAATGTCTGATCCCTGGTATATTACCAATGTTCATATTTTACTTCGTTTACTAGCTTCAATGCTGATGGGCGGATTGATTGGTTGGGAACGAGAACGATCTAGCCACGCAGCAGGGCTAAGAACGCATATTTTAGTTTGTGTAGGTTCTACTTTGATTATGATGTTATCAGTCTACGGATTTGCTGAATTTGTCAAAGAACCGAATGTGCGACTGGATCCAGCTCGTTTAGCAACAGCTGTTATTTCTGGTATCGGATTTTTGGGAGCAGGGACAATTTTATTTACAGGTAAAGCGATTACTGGTTTGACAACAGCAGCTTCGCTTTGGGTAGTGGCTGCCATCGGTTTGGCTATTGGAGCTGGTTTTTATTTTGCAGCTTTTGTATGCACATTGATCGTTCTATTGAATTTATGGGTACTTAATATCGTAGAACAACGTTATATTCGTCGTAGCAAAGATCATCAGATTACGATCGAAGGGATAGCAGGTACGTTAACATTGGATAAAATATCCCGTTTTATGGATAGCGAACATATTCAGATTAAAAAAGTAACCTATGTCAAAGAACGTGGTGGCATTAGCATGACATCTGAAATGTTGGTTACCGAACTTCGCTTGAATGTCATTATCAAGCATGAATATGATTCTTTAGAGTTGATAGGTAATATTCAGAAGATCGAAGGTGTGACCGCAGTAGCTATTGAGTAAAGGCAAAGAACAAGGAGGCATGATCAACAGTGAAAAAGACCCCTGCCAAACTACCACTCAAACGCAAATTTATCGCTGTTTTTATCGCTGCTATTCTTCCTGGATTCGGTCATATGTATCTAGGATTGGCGCAAAGGGGAATACAATTTATTGCTATTTTACTGCTTGATATTGCTGCCCTTTTTTATTTTACATCCAAAGGCATTCAGATCAACGTTCCTCTTTTGATATTATTAGCACTGATGATTCCAGTTATTTATTTCTATAATGTGTATGATGTTCTGCAATCTACAGATTGGATTAACGATCATATCCGTGCGCTTATTCCCAAATACAAGCGCCGTAAATCGTTTGCAGGAGTACGCGGAATTTCATTTGGTTTAGTCTTAATGGCAGAAGGATTACTGATCTTTATGTTTTTAGTACGACCGTATTGGCTGCGTAATGTTGTCAGCTTCTGGGGTGGTTATATTACAGCAGTCATTTGTATTGTGATCGGTGTAGGGTTACTTGCTTTTCAAATTGTACGGATTTATCGATCAATTCATAAATCAACGTCATCTGCTAAATCTCAGGCTGTAGGAGGTGCTAGCAATGACAGGCAGAATTAGAGTAGGACGAATAACAGCTTCATTGTTATGGATAGCCTTAGGTATTTTAATTAGTGTGGATCAATGGAGTGGTGGCAGTCAGCTACTTATTTTGCTTCAATGGTGGCCACTTATTCTAGTATGTTGGGGTTTGGAATATATTATATTTTATATCCTTTCCCGTCGTAAACGAATGAGATTCCGCTTAGATATCAAAGGAATACTGACTGCTGTAATTGCAGCGGCAGCTATTTTTTTCGTGACCGAACAGAATCAATATTTATATCTATGGAGTAAAGTTAGTCTCGATTTAACAGCAGCTTCTTCCGAATTTAGTGAAGCTTCGGGTAATCGAATCGAATTAACACCTGTATCGATTCCAGTCGATGAAGATACCGACGAACTGACCATAGAAGGAATCAATGGAGACTTGATCGTTCATCGTGGCGATGTAGATAAGATTGAAGTACGTCCGGTAGTCTGGATCGATGAGATTGAAGCCGATGAAGCACAGAAGATTGCGGACGCTACGACTATCGAAGTGTCAGAAGGGGATGAGATCTCGATTCGTCCACAGACACAGACGTATGGTGAATCCAATAATCGTCAGCCTAGAATCAATATGGAGATCACTTTACCTGAAAAGAGTCGGTTAGATATTAATGCTCAGACAACGAATGGTAAAGTGACTATGACTAATGTAGAAGCATTACGTAATATAACCGTACGTTCAGGTAACGGTAGCTTAATTATGCGTAATCTAGTTGGCGATATCAAAGCACAGACCGTTAACGGAAATATGGATATTTCATCGATTCTTGGTAATGTCGATGCAGATACCAAACAAGGCACATACAAAGCGAGCGATATCAGTGGAATGGCTAAGCTGTATACACAAGTCGGCGATGTTTCACTAACAGGCGGTCTTGGTGATATTGATGTAAATACAAGAAATGGTAACGTGATGGTAGATGAGGCGAATTTTGCAGTCAAAGCTGAATCGTTAAATGGAAATATTGAGATTCGTTCAGTAAGTATTGGTGGAGATTGGTCTGTGTATAGTGCAGTCGGTGTGATTCATCTCTACTTACCACCAACCGGCGATTACAAAGTGTCAGGTTCTAACAGCTATGGAACAATCAATACTGATTTGCCTTTAAAAGTAGAAAAAAGAACCATCACAGGTGAATTTGGTACAGTCGATCATTCGATACAAGTGGATGGTAATGGCGACTTGAATATTATGCGTAATAGTGATGCTATGGTTAAAGACAATGACGACCAAACGATCGATCCAGCGAACCCAGAAGAGACCGATACTTCTTCAAATTCAGGATCACCAAGCACCACAGAAAGCAACAATACTACCAATACCGATGAACCAGTGACAGAGTCTCCATCAACGAACTAAAAGAGGTTGCGTTGACAATCCTCTTCATCTACCCGTACAATTAAAGTTGACGAATGTCTGCCTTGTCTGGTCACTTTCTTCTTTTATTAGTTCTTACCGGACATACAGTTTTTTTCGGAAAGTTCAATAAGGCGGTGAATAAGATGACGACAAGTGTGCAACACGCATTGGAACAGCTCAAAGTCAGCGGCGTACGGATTACACCGCAACGTCATGCGATTTTAAGTTATTTACTAGAATCCATGGAACATCCAACAGCAGATGAAATTTATCGTTCGTTAGAACCTCAATTTCCAAGTATGAGTGTAGCTACGGTATATAATAATTTGAAAATGTTTATTGAAGCAGGAATGGTGCATGAATTAACATACGGTGATAATTCAAGCCGATTCGATGCTAATATTACAGATCATTATCATGTGATCTGTCAGCAGTGTGGCAAAATCGAGGATTTTAGTTATCCTTCGTTAGAAGCAGTAGAACAACAAGCAGCTAGGCATACAGGATTTCAGATTTCTGGGCATCGGATGGAGCTTTATGGAACTTGCGCAGATTGCAGAGGCTTGAATCAACAGTAATTTCAAAAGCGCGAGAAACCATATGGTTTTTCACGCTTTTTTTATTAAAGTCATGCATCAAACGCTATTTAACAACAAGAGCTTGAATAACAAAGCACAAGGAGGATACTTTGAATAGAAAAGAACGAGCACATCTACACAGATCAAACAAACGTCGTTGGTGGGTATTAGGTTTTGTAGCTTTTTTAATAATCGGTTGGATTATATTTGAGATTTTCCCTAACCCTTTACATAAAGACCCGGATTGGAAAGGACTAGCTAAACCTATTTTTATCAAAGGTGAGATACTACCTTATTCGGCTATCGGAACAGGAGATTCTTTACAACTCCCTTTACCGGTTTTACAAGAACAGATCGATCCTAACATTCGATATGAAGAAGCAACACAATCCGTCATTCTAACAACAGATCGTAATCTCGTACAACTACAAAGTGGAAGTAAAGACGCACAACTTAATATGAAATCAGTACAATTGCGATTTGCTCCTCAACAAGAAGGGGAGGTTTTGTACGTACCACTCGCTCCACTCAAAGAAACCTATGGCATTAATGTCTACGAAGATCCTACAACAGGTGCTGTGATTTTGTTAAAAGCAGGCGAGAAAGTCCAATATGCACATACTGTAACTTCAGGAGCAGATCAGACGGTTGCATTACGTGTAGAAGCAGATATTCATTCTCGTATTTATACAGATGTCCCTCAGAATGCTAGATTGCGCATATGGGAGACAGGAGAAGAATGGTATACAGTACAGTTAGATAATGGATATGTCGGGTATATGCAGAAGGATAGCGTAGCCTTAGACGATCTGGAGACAGTATCCGTTCCGCAGATGCCTGATAACCGAGTAAACAGGGACTGGGCAGGAAAAAAAGTGAATCTAACGTGGGAAGCTGTCTATGAGCGTCAACCAGACACCACCAAGATCGGTGAGTTACCTGGAGTTAATGTAGTCAGTCCTACATGGTTTGAGATCGTTGATAATACAGGGAATGTACGTAGCAAAGCAGACATGCATTATGTAAATTGGGCTCATAATCGCAACAAAGAAGTATGGGGATTGATCAGCAACAACTTTGATGCAGATATGACCACAGGTGCTTTATCAACCTATGAGAATAGAAGTCGAGTCATATCACAAATATTAGAATATGCTGATCTTTATCAACTAGATGGGATCAATATTGATTTTGAAAGTGTGCATACAAGTGATGGACCTAATGTAACTCAATTTGTACGTGAATTACGACCACTCGCTCTTCAGAAAGACCTTGTACTTTCGATGGATGTAACACCAAAATCCAACAGCGAGCTATGGTCCAAATTTTTAGATCGTGAAGCATTAGCACCTTCTTTAGATTATATGATGCTGATGGCGTATGACGAACATTGGGCAGCCAGCCCCAAGTCTGGTTCAGTCGCTTCATTACCATGGGTGGAAAAAGCAGTGAATCGTGTTCTAGAAGAAGATGAAGTTCCGGCAAATAAATTGATTTTGGGAGTTCCTTTATATTCACGCGTATGGACAGAGAAGACGGAAGATGGTAAAACCAAAGTCTCATCCAAAGCATTAGGAATGAATGGGATCGCAGAATTAATCAAAGAAAAGAAATTGTCACCGAAGTTCGATCAGACGACAGGACAGAACTATGTAGAATACCAAGAAGAGGGTACACTCAAACGGATCTGGATCGAAGATGAAGTTTCTCTAACAGCAAGAGTACAACTTGCCCAAAAGCTCAATCTTGCTGGAGTCGCTTCATGGACACGTAGTTTAGGTGACGAACGTGCATGGAATACACTATCTAAGATTGAAAAATAAGATGGAGCAAGCAATAAGATGACACAGTAAATACAGAATAACTATATGAATGCAAAGGCTAGAATACTTACTCAGCGTCGTCTGATAGGTATTCTAGCCTTTTTTTACATAGTCAAATGATTTCAAAGAATATAATAAAATTACGCCTTTATGTAAATTACTTAGATTTCAAGCAGGAAAGGTATTCCAAATTGTAGAAATAAGTTCTATAGCTATAAGAACGATGAGTCAACTTTCAACCAAATGAAGGAGGACAATGTGGAATTAACTAACCTTTCTTTTCTACATGCACATTCCAATCACCGTAAGATTATCGGAGCCGTTGCATCGAAAAGTCAAAACCAGCAATTCAATGGTTCACTTTTACATGATTTTGAAGTTCTTATTATCGTCGTATGTAGCTACCATGAACAAGTCGAAATCATCGAGCATCGTATTGATGGATCGAATACTCACGTACAAGTGATATATGTGGATCAAGATATGTTAGAACATTGTATGATAACCGGAGACAATCGTATGATGATTGAACACTTTCTGAATGGAGAACTACTCTGGGATACAGATGAACAGATAGACAAGTTAAGACAACAATTCACCCACTTTTCCAGTCCTCTACGAGAGCGTAGAATATTTTTAGAATTCACCCATTTTTTAACGTTGTATGTAGAAGCAAAGCACTATATGAAGCAGAACCAAGTGATGGATGCTTATAATAGTATTTTTCAAGCATTACAACACTGGGCAAGAATTGATTTATCTGAAAAAGGCATCTATCCAGAATCAGCAGTCTGGGAACAAGTCAGAACCTTAAAGCTTGATGTATACAAATTATACGAGCAACTGGCTTTCAGTGTAGAAACGATGGAGCAGCGAGTAGAATTGGTTTTGCTAGCTTGCGAATTCTCTGTGATGTCCAAAATGAGAGAATGTTCATCTATACTCTTCCAAGTTCTTCGAAGTCGCAAACAACCATGGAGTGTCAAAGAATTAGTACAACATCCTGATCTATCGCATGTAGGCAATATGCTACCTATGGTTATTCGTAAGCTCGTATACCGTTCATTGATCAATGAAGTGGTATCTTGGCGGCCTGAACAAGCAGGTGGAGAAAGAGAAATACGTTATTGGCTCAACCGATAACAACCGAAGAAATGAACAATTAGAAACGAAGCGGAATATAACTATATTCGACTCCTAATCATTTGCTAAATAAGTAGTTGACTTGGATCAACATTCTATGATAAATTATAAAACGTTCCGCTTCAACGGATACAGTCATCAACATCATATAATTCTTCTATATAAGAGAAATCTTATAAACGAAAATTAAAAAGCTTTTCAAAAAAAGTGTTGACGAAATGAAATGAGCATGATATATTATAAGAGTTGCTGATGCGATAACGCGTCGGTGCACAAAAGCAAAATAACGAAATGTTTGATCTTTGAAAACTGAACAACGAGTGAGTAATGAAGGTCTTAGCCGACCTTTAAAATAGAGAACTTCGGTTCTCGCCAGTTTAAGAATTGAGCAAGTCAAACACTTTATGGAGAGTTTGATCCTGGCTCAGGACGAACGCTGGCGGCGTGCCTAATACATGCAAGTCGAGCGGAGTTGACGAGAAGCTTGCTTCTTTGATGCTTAGCGGCGGACGGGTGAGTAACACGTAGGCAACCTGCCCTCAAGCTTGGGACAACTACCGGAAACGGTAGCTAATACCGAATACATGATTTGTTCGCCTGAACGAATCTGGAAAGACGGAGCAATCTGTCACTTGAGGATGGGCCTGCGGCGCATTAGCTAGTTGGTGAGGTAACGGCTCACCAAGGCGACGATGCGTAGCCGACCTGAGAGGGTGATCGGCCACACTGGGACTGAGACACGGCCCAGACTCCTACGGGAGGCAGCAGTAGGGAATCTTCCGCAATGGACGCAAGTCTGACGGAGCAACGCCGCGTGAGTGATGAAGGTTTTCGGATCGTAAAGCTCTGTTGCCAGGGAAGAACGTCCGGGTTAGTAACTGAACCCGGAGTGACGGTACCTGAGAAGAAAGCCCCGGCTAACTACGTGCCAGCAGCCGCGGTAATACGTAGGGGGCAAGCGTTGTCCGGAATTATTGGGCGTAAAGCGCGCGCAGGCGGCTTTTTAAGTCCGGTGTCACAGCCCAAGGCTCAACCTTGGGTCGCACTGGAAACTGGAGAGCTTGAGTACAGAAGAGGAAAGTG
The DNA here is from genome assembly GCF_028594455.2 of Paenibacillus sp. PK4536. Lineage (NCBI taxonomy): Bacteria > Bacillati > Bacillota > Bacilli > Caryophanales > Paenibacillaceae > Paenibacillus > Paenibacillus sp. PK4536. Next base: position 245,361 of record NZ_CP126313.1, on the reverse strand, counting down.
GAATTCCACGTGTAGCGGTGAAATGCGTAGAGATGTGGAGGAACACCAGTGGCGAAGGCGACTTTCTGGGCTGTAACTGACGCTGAGGCGCGAAAGCGTGGGGAGCAAACAGGATTAGATACCCTGGTAGTCCACGCCGTAAACGATGAATGCTAGGTGTTAGGGGTTTCGATACCCTTGGTGCCGAAGTTAACACATTAAGCATTCCGCCTGGGGAGTACGGTCGCAAGACTGAAACTCAAAGGAATTGACGGGGACCCGCACAAGCAGTGGAGTATGTGGTTTAATTCGAAGCAACGCGAAGAACCTTACCAAGTCTTGACATCCCTTTGACCGGACTAGAGATAGTCTTTTCCTTCGGGACAAAGGAGACAGGTGGTGCATGGTTGTCGTCAGCTCGTGTCGTGAGATGTTGGGTTAAGTCCCGCAACGAGCGCAACCCTTATGCTTAGTTGCCAGCACATCATGGTGGGCACTCTAAGCAGACTGCCGGTGACAAACCGGAGGAAGGTGGGGATGACGTCAAATCATCATGCCCCTTATGACTTGGGCTACACACGTACTACAATGGCCGGTACAACGGGAAGCAATATCGCAAGATGGAGCCAATCCTTAAAAGCCGGTCTCAGTTCGGATTGCAGGCTGCAACTCGCCTGCATGAAGTCGGAATTGCTAGTAATCGCGGATCAGCATGCCGCGGTGAATACGTTCCCGGGTCTTGTACACACCGCCCGTCACACCACGAGAGTTTGCAACACCCGAAGTCGGTGGGGTAACCTGCAAAGGAGCCAGCCGCCGAAGGTGGGGTAGATGATTGGGGTGAAGTCGTAACAAGGTAGCCGTATCGGAAGGTGCGGCTGGATCACCTCCTTTCTATGGAGAATCGTTTCCTGCAACGGAAACATTCGAACGTCGTTCTTTTCGGAGAACGACAAACGCAGAACACTTCGGTGGATCTGTGGTCACCCAAGTGGTGACACACTCACTCGTTGTTTAGTTTTGAGAGGTCAATCTTCTCAAATGTTACCGTATGTTTCATCGTTTGGTGGCGATGGCGGAGGGGTTCCACACGTACCCATCCCGAACACGACCGTTAAGCCCTCCAGCGCCGATGGTACTTGGACCGCAGGGTCCTGGGAGAGTAGGACGCCGCCAAGCGCATTCTTTTGCTGTCTAAAAGAATTCATTCATACGGGCCCTTAGCTCAGCTGGTTAGAGCGCACCCCTGATAAGGGTGAGGTCGGTGGTTCGAGTCCACTAGGGCCCACCATATCGTTTCATTATCCCAATTATGGGGCCATAGCTCAGCTGGGAGAGCGCCTGCCTTGCACGCAGGAGGTCAGCGGTTCGATCCCGCTTGGCTCCACCATATTATTTTTAATAAGTTGATCCTTGAAAACTGGATACCGAAAACGAAACATCGCGTTTTAGAATGTTTCTTCTCTACGACTGTGTTAAACAGCAGTAGGCGAGAAATAATATACACCGTTTCTATTTATAGAAACACTTAGGTTAAGCTACTAAGAGCACACGGTGGATGCCTAGGCGCTAGGAGCCGATGAAGGACGTGGCGAACAACGATAAGGCCTCGGGGAGCTGTAAGCAAGCTGTGATCCGGGGATGTCCGAATGGGGAAACCTAACTGGATTCATCTCCAGTTACTCACACCTGAATACATAGGGTGTGCAGAGGCAGACGAGGGGAACTGAAACATCTAAGTACCCTCAGGAAAAGAAAACAAGAGTGATTCCGTCAGTAGCGGCGAGCGAACGCGGAACAGCCCAAACCAAGAAGCTTGCTTCTTGGGGTTGTGGGACGTCTCTTTGGAGTTACAAAGGAATGAGGTAGGCGAAGAGGTCTGGAAAGGCCCGCAAGACAAGGTGAAAGCCCTGTAGCTTAAATCTCATTCTCTCCGAGACGGATCCCGAGTAGTGCGGGGCACGTGAAACCCCGTATGAATCTGCCAGGACCATCTGGTAAGGCTAAATACTCCCTAGCGACCGATAGTGAAGCAGTACCGTGAGGGAAAGGTGAAAAGGACCCCGGAAGGGGAGTGAAATAGAACCTGAAACCGTGTGCTTACAAAAAGTCAGAGCCCTATGAATGGGTGATGGCGTGCCTTTTGTAGAATGAACCGGCGAGTTACGTTCCCGTGCAAGGTTAAGGTGAAAAGCCGGAGCCGCAGCGAAAGCGAGTCTGAATAGGGCGACTGAGTACGTGGACGTAGACCCGAAACCAGGTGATCTACCCCTGTCCAGGGTGAAGGTACGGTAACACGTACTGGAGGCCCGAACCCACGCACGTTGAAAAGTGCGGGGATGAGGTGGGGGTAGCGGAGAAATTCCAATCGAACCTGGAGATAGCTGGTTCTCCCCGAAATAGCTTTAGGGCTAGCCTCGGAAGTTGAGTCGTGGAGGTAGAGCACTGATTGGATGCGGGGCCCGCAAGGGTTACCAAGTTCAGTCAAACTCCGAATGCCACAGACTTTATTCCGGGAGTCAGACAGTGAGTGCTAAGATCCATTGTCGAAAGGGAAACAGCCCAGACCATCAGCTAAGGTCCCCAAGTGTGTGTTAAGTGGGAAAGGATGTGAAGTTGCACAGACAACCAGGATGTTGGCTTAGAAGCAGCCACCATTGAAAGAGTGCGTAATAGCTCACTGGTCGAGTGACTTTGCGCCGAAAATGTAACGGGGCTAAACACACCACCGAAGCTATGGCTTGATACTTTGTATCAGGGGTAGGGGAGCGTTGAATGAAGATTGAAGGTGTACCGCAAGGAGCGCTGGACCTCATTCAAGTGAGAATGCCGGTATGAGTAACGAAAAGATCAGTGAGAATCTGATCCGCCGAAAACCCAAGGATTCCTGAGGAAGGCTCGTCCTCTCAGGGTAAGTCGGGACCTAAGGCGAGGCCGAAAGGCGTAGTCGACGGACAACAGGTTGAAATTCCTGTACCACCGAAAGCCGTTATGAGCAATGGGATGACGCAGGAGGATAGTGACGCGGACTGATGGATGTCCGTTCAAGCAGTGAGGCTGATATGTAGGCAAATCCGCATATCGCAAGGCCAGGCTGTGATGAGGAGCGAAAATTGTAGTAGCGAAGGTCATGATTTCACACTGCCAAGAAAAGTCTCTAGCCAGGAAGCAGGTGCCCGTACCGTAAACCGACACAGGTGGGTGAGAAGAGA
>NZ_CP126313.1:10000-240216 GCF_028594455.2 Paenibacillus sp. PK4536 | reverse complement strand
AATGACGCGGGGTGGAGCAGTCCGGTAGCTCGTCGGGCTCATAACCCGAAGGTCACAGGTTCAAATCCTGTCCCCGCAATTAATCTGGAACCGTGGTGTAGGGGTTAACATGCCTGCCTGTCACGCAGGAGATCGCGGGTTCAAATCCCGTCGGTTCCGCCATTAATTGCTTAATAACTAGTATCAACTCACTACATTAATAGATGGTTCTCATCATGATTGAGTAGAAGAGTCGACACACAGCAATACATTAGACTACGGCTCGGTAGCTCAGTCGGTAGAGCAGAGGACTGAAAATCCTCGTGTCGGCGGTTCGATTCCGTCCCGAGCCACCATTTAGATTAATGTATAACACTTGCCGGTGTAGCTCAGTTGGTAGAGCAACTGACTTGTAATCAGTAGGTCGGGGGTTCAAATCCTCTCGCCGGCACCATCTTTTTTTTGTTTAATGTGGAGGCTTAGCGAAGTGGCCAAACGCAGCAGACTGTAAATCTGTTCTCTCCGAGTTCGGTGGTTCGAATCCATCAGCCTCCACCAGTTTTGAAGGGGCATAGTTTAAAGGTAGAACAACGGTCTCCAAAACCGTTAGTGTGGGTTCAATTCCTGCTGCCCCTGCCAATATAACATTAATGATTCATTTTATAGCATGGCGATCGTGGCGAAGGGGTTAACGCACCGGACTGTGACTCCGGCATTCGTGGGTTCAAGTCCCATCGGTCGCCCTTTTTATTGGGGATTAGCCAAGCGGTAAGGCAACGGACTTTGACTCCGTCATGCATAGGTTCAAATCCTATATCCCCAGCCATTATTTACTTCTACTTCAATCAAGTGTAAGCGGACGTGGCTCAGCGGTAGAGCATCGCCTTGCCAAGGCGAGGGTCGTGGGTTCGATTCCCATCGTCCGCTCCATCTTTCATAATATAATATGGCGCCATAGCCAAGTGGTAAGGCACAGCTCTGCAAAAGCTCTATCCCCAGTTCGAATCTGGGTGGCGCCTCCAGTTATTTTTTAAAATTCTTGCGCCCTTAGCTCAGCTGGATAGAGCGTTTGACTACGAATCAAAAGGCCAGGAGTTCGAATCTCTTAGGGCGCGCCATTTTAGCTCTTATGTTCTAAATGGAAGCAACAAAAAAATAGTATCATTTTTAATTAGCCGGTGTGGCGGAATTGGCAGACGCGCGCGACTCAAAATCGTGAGGGAAACCGTGGGGGTTCGAGTCCCTTCACCGGCATACACAAAGAAAAGCACTAGATCATTTGATCTAGTGCTTTTTTTATTGTCTTTTAAAATAGATCCTCACAATTAGTATGAAGTATGTGCTTAATTCCTATTACATTGATTTATTTGTAGGTTAATTCGATAATGCACAAGTAGTCCCCGTCTAAGGTCTAGGATAAAAAACCACCTGTAGTCCATTTTGCAGAATCAATTTCTACTTTACAATGTGTATATAAGGCAAACACAACATTTGCTACAGCCAGATATGAAAGTAACATGTTAGATGCTTTGCAGTCTTGAGGTATTGAACATCTCGTCACGTATGAACATCTAAGAATATGGATATTAAAAATGCTGAATACAAATATCTAAGTAAAGGAGGTGGAGCATTTGCGCATGAATCGTAAAAGTATAGCTGCTTTTGCATTGATTATCATTGGTGTATTAATGGTTTTCGGCAAATTTGTACCGGTGTTACATAGTCTGCTCGGTTATCTCATTGGACTATTAATCCCAATCGCATTACTTGTACTTGGTTATTATGCATTACAAAGTGGACGTCGATTTTTGGGGATTACATTATCGGTTATAGGTGCTTGTATCCTATTTGCTAAGTTATCTTGGATTATTGGCCCTGTAATTGGAATTGCGTTGGTATGGTGGGGTTATTCGATGCTGAAGAATCGTCATCATCAGCAACGACAAGATCGAATGTTCTAAATATAGATACATTCTTTATTTAAATCATCGAATCTTGTTGGTGTAGAGGTTGTGAATGGGTAACATTCTAATAAAGCAGTTGGAATGTTACGATATAAATATAGTAAGACATTATTATAAAGTAGTGTGGTTCATTACAAGTATAGTCATCTATTACACTACAAAATAATAGGATATCGTTGATCTTCGATTTCATCTGTTAAGCATACTTTTTCGATAGAATGAAAGTAAGATATACGTAGATATCAAAAAAGATCACTTGTGATCAAGCAAGGGAGGGAGCAATTATTCATGAACGTTTTTAAACGTGTACGTGATATTACAGTGGCTACTTTAAATGAAAGATTAGAACAGAGTCAAGACCCTGTGAGAATGATTGACCAATTTCTTTTAGAGACACGGCGTGCTATTACAGAAGCTGAGCAATTACAGCATCATGTGACTCAACACACACGTCAATTGAAACAACATGTAGATCAAGCATCAGCAATGCGTCAAAAACGTGAAGAACAAGCGATGTTAGCTCTACAAGCAGAAGAGGAAGAATTGGCTCGCATGGCTTTGCAAGAAAAAGTAATGTATGAAGAAAAAGAAAATCAGTATACTGAATTGTTGGATCAAAATACTGAAGCTTTACGAGAAGTACAGCTTCAACTCAATACATTAAAATCCGAGTACCAAGCAGTCTACAGTAAACGTGAGTATTATTATGCTCGTATGGAGACACTTCGTCTGCAACAACAAATGAATCGCCGTTTTGGTAATGCTGTTCAAGGTACACCGCAAGCATTTGGACGTTTGGAAGATAAAATCTCCGATTGGGAGATTGAAGCCAAAGCTTTACGGGATTTGAGAAACGGTGATTCTTATTCGTCTTCTTCACATACAACTAATGGTGTATCGTTAGATGAAGAATTAGAGCGTTTAAGACGTAAGCTTGATCCAGATCGTAAGGAGGAGTAGTATGCGCCCGAAGTTATATCGTTCCAATCATGATCGGATTCTGAGTGGGCTGAGTGGAGGTCTTGCTGAGTATTTTCAGATCAATCCAACGTTGTTACGGGTTCTGTTAATATTAAGTATTCCTTTTACAGGAACAACTACAGTGCTAATCTATCTTATTGCAGCACTCATTGTACCTAAGCAACCGCCAGTTTATCGTCCTTTTGAACAGAATCCTTTTCATGAGGAACATCAAGAAGATCGTTATGGCCCACGCCAAACCTATGGTGGATATTGGGGAACATCGCAAAATGCGTATGAACCTAATACGTATGATGCTCCACATCAAAGCAATTCTCGTTACTTTGGTAAAAATCGCCCTCCACAACAAGCACCTGATCAGACATCCAAATCAAAAGGTGATCTCGATTCAATGATGGAAGGTATTGAAAATAAAGCACTACGTAAAGAAGTAGAACAATTAAGAAAAAAAGTCGCTCAATATGAGAAGGGAGATTTATAATATGGGAGTTTTTAAAAGATTGAAAGATATGACTAAGGCATCGGTGAATGATTTACTAGATAAGGTAGAAGATCCAATTGTAATGCTTAACCAGTATCTACGTGATATGGAAGCAGAGATTCATCAAGCAGAGGTTACTGTTGCTAAACAAATGGCAAATGAACGTCGTATGAAGCAACGTTTTGATGAAGCTGCACGTGTAGGTATGCAACGTGAAAGCCAAGCAACAGCTGCACTTAAAAATGGTCAAGAAGAAGTGGCTCGTAAATTGCTAGAAGAAAAGTTGTATTTTGACCAAAAATTCACTGAGTATTCTGAAATGCACAGCCAAGCTAAAGAACAAGTAACTGATATGATGAACCAATTGCACGAAATGAAAGACGAGTTCTATAAAATGCGTAACAAACGTAATGAACTGGTGTCTCGTGCTCAAATGGCAAAAGCTAAAAAACAAATGGCTCAAGTGAGTTCTGTGAATTCCATCGATAAAGGTGGCGCTTCTCTAGGATTTAACCGCATGGAAGAAAAAATCATGCAAATGGAAGCAGAAGCAGATGTAATGCGTGCTCCTTACCGTTCTGGATATGGATCTAATGCTTATATCAGTGGAGAAGATGCAGAAAAACAACTTAGAGTGGATGAGCAATTGAATTTATTGAAAAGCAAATTAGCACCTAAAACGATCGAATCTAATTCGTCTGAAGGTCCATCTCTTTCTAAAGATGAAGGTCCACAACACTAATTGATTTTAGTAGATAAGTGTAGATTAATACAATATAGCTAATCATCGATGTAAATTATAGTTATTAAAATGACAATATGATATGCTAGAACAGGCGAAGCCATACAGCGTATGTGTCATCATGCGGGTATGGCTTTTCTCTTATTAGAAATAAAGGAGGTGCGGTTATGGGAAGAAAACGAAAAGTGTTTGCTGTGTTATTGATCGGAATTGGATTACAAGTTTTATTAGGACCGTTGTTTGGCTTCTTTACGATTGCCGCACTTCTTTTGTTGCTAATCGGAATGATGCGTTTACGTAGTGGTGCTATGAGGCAAGGGTATATTTTGGGTGGTATCGGATTAGGCTTGTTGCTGTTAGATCACTTGATGATTGTGATTGGAATTACTTTGATATCATTAGGATGGTTTTATGTACGTGCTAATAAAGCACATCGGGGGCAGCCATATCGTCTGAAACAAGGATTTATCACAAATGTTCGTTATGATCGGGAACCGTGGATGATGCAAAGTTCCAGTTCATGGCATGCTATCGGAGATATTGATTGTGATCTTGCGCTAGCGATACCGGATGAAACAGAAACTGTTCTGTATTTTCAAGGGATATTAGGAGACTTAGACTTCTCTATACCGGAAGATTACGGAGTAGAGATTGAAGCTTATTTATTAGTTGGTCAGATTGGCTTCGAATCGAATGGCTATCCTGTTGCTGAACGTCAACAAGGCATACAGAATCGTTTGCAATGGAGATCCGCTAATTATCTTACAAGTACGCAAAAAGTGAAGTTGGTTATTTCGTATATTGCTGGTGATCTGAATGTTCGTTTATCTTCTTAGTACAGGTGTGTATACATTAAAGTCAGATAAGCAGGAGGACTTGATACGTGAAAAAGAGAAAACCTGCTGACTTGATTGTCCGCAGTATGGGTGAAGGTATTTTATTAGCCTTCTTATTACTGGTTATTATTATCTATGTACTCTATACGTCGGGTCACTTGAGTGTAGAATTATCATGGCCTTCTTTATTACAGACTGGAGCAGCATTATGTGTTCCGGTTATTGTTGTAGGTAGTCTATATGGGTTGTACCATGCACTCCGGCTCAAAATGCGTTTGGATAAATTGCGAGATACGTTATTAATGTGGGAAAAAGGGAATTGGTCACAAGCTGCTCCGCAATGGGGAAGTGATGAATGGTCAAGGCTAGGTGAACAAATTGATCGAATCGGTAAAAAATGGGAAGATCAGATTAGTAGTCTTCAACGATTATCCACTAATAATGCGCAGTTAGCAGAGCAGGCTAGAATTACAGCTATTATTGAAGAACGTCAGCGGTTAGCTCGTGAACTGCATGATGCCGTTTCTCAGCAATTGTTTGCCATCTCAATGACTGCAACAGCTATTGGACGTACATTTGATAATAATCCTGCACGTGCCAAACGTCAGGTGGAGTTAATTGAAGAAATGTCATCTGTTGCTCAATCAGAGATGAGAGCGCTACTATTACATCTTCGTCCTGTTTATCTGGAAGGAAAACGCTTGTCTCAAGGATTGCGAGAATTGATTCGTGAATTACAAGCCAAAATCCCGATGGAAATTACGCTAGATATGGATGATGATCTCAGATTATTAAAGGGTGTCGAAAATCATATTTTCCGGATTGTACAAGAGTCGTTATCCAATACACTTCGTCATGCCAAAGCAGAACGGATGGAAATTCGTATTATTCAAAAAATAGATTCTGTGCGTGTGACATTAAAAGATGATGGCATCGGGTTCGAATTAAATGAAACGAAACAAGCTTCTTATGGCTTATCTACGATGAGAGAACGAACGAATGAATTGGGAGGTACGATTCAATACATAACAGCTCCTGGAAAAGGAACACGTATTGAGATTGTCATTCCGATTGTGACTTTAAATACGGAAGAAAGCAGGTGGGCATAATACAATGGAAAACGATGAACAATCAATCAAAGTATTATTAGTCGATGATCATGAGATGGTCCGGATTGGACTTGCAGCTGTATTAGATACAGAAGATGGGATTGAGGTTGTTGGTGAAGCAAGTAACGGAGAAGAAGGTATTCGTCTGGCTCAAGAATATAAGCCTGATGTGATCTTAATGGATCTGGTCATGGACGGTATGGATGGTATTGAGACCACAAGGCGTGTATTGCAGATTAATTCCGACTGTAAAGTGATTGTATTGACTAGCTATTTAGATGACGAAAAAATGTATCCTGTGATTGAAGCAGGTGCGTTTAGTTATTTGCTCAAAACATCCCGTGCTAGTGAAATAGCAGATGCTATTCGTGCGGCTGCCAGAGGACAATCGGTATTAGAATCGCAAGTGGCTTCTAAAATGATGAGTCGTTTTCGTGAACCTCTTGAACGTGCATTACACGAAGAATTAACAGATCGTGAAATGGATGTACTACGTCTATTAGCCAAAGGGAAATCCAATCAGGATATTGCGGATGAATTGATTATTGGGATCAAAACGGTGAAGTTTCATGTGACTAATTTGCTAGCCAAGTTAGGCGTAGAAGATCGTACACAAGCGGCAATCTATGCTTATAAAAATGGACTAGCCGAGTAATTCACCTGTGGATTTAACGTATCAATTTTATTTGGCAAAGATATAAGTACTTCTTATAGTGGTCAGATAGCGATAGATAGGGTAATTATGGTAGAATACGTTTACCACATTACAGATTTTACATAGAAAGTTGAGGAGCTATGACTGAAAAACAAAATCTTGAGACATTGCAGACACCAAGTGCGGTATTTTTCATTTTTGGAGCAACCGGGGATTTGGCAAGACGTAAATTGTTTCCTGCTATTTATAGTTTGTATCGTGAAGGTAAACTTGCAGAGGATTTTGCAGTCATTGGTGTCGCGCGTCGACCGCGTACCAATGAAGAATTTCGGGAAGATCTCCATCAGTCTATCATAGAGTTTTGTCGCTACAAGATCGGAGCCGAAGAAGATTGGAACCGTTTTGCAGAACATTTTGAATATAAATCGTTAGATATTAATAATGTTGCAGGTTTTCAAGAGTTGAAAGAGCAAACTGAAGTGATTGAGACCAAGTATGGTATTCCGGGCAACCGCTTCTTTTTCCTAGCGCTCGCACCTGAGTTATTCGGTAGTGTATCCCTTAACTTACGTGCAGGCGGCATGATGGATGGAACAGGCTGGAATCGTCTTGTGATCGAGAAGCCTTTCGGTTATGATCTTGAATCTGCTCGTAAGCTCAATGCAGAGATTAATGAAGTATTTAAAGAAGATGAAATTTACCGCATCGATCATTATTTAGGTAAAGAAATGGTGCAAAATATCGAAGTGATTCGATTTGCTAATGCGTTCTTTGAGCCGTTATGGAATAATCAACACATTTCTAACATTCAAATTACACTTAGTGAAACGGTTGGTGTAGAAGAACGTGGTGGATATTATGATCATTCAGGGGCTTTACGCGATATGGGACAGAATCATATGCTACAAATGTTAGCGATGATTGCTATGGAACCGCCAAGTCGTCTGCTTCCTGAAGATATTCATGATGAGAAAGTAAAAGTACTTCGTTCACTACGTGCTTATATGACACCTGAAGAAGTGGATAAAAATGTAGTACGTGCTCAATATGGTGAAGGTGAATCCAAAGGTAAAACATTACCGGGTTACCGTCAGGAAGACAAAGTAGATCCTGCGTCTAATACTGAAACGTATTTTGCTGCAAGACTATTTGTAGATAACTTCCGCTGGTCAGGTGTACCTTTCTATATTCGTACGGGTAAACGTCTACCTGTGAAAACGACTGAAATCATTGTCGAATTCAAGCGTACCCCTACGAATGTGTATCTAGGGCAACGTCATAATCTAGAACCTAATCTATTGGTTATTCGTGTAAATCCAATGGAAGGTATCTATATCAAAATTAATGCTAAAAAACCAGGTTCTGATTCTGAAATCCAGCCTTTGGCAATGGACTTCTGTCAAAGTTGTATGATCGGAATTAACTCCCCTGAAGCTTATGAAAGTTTGATCGAAGACGCTGCACAAGGAGATTCAACCTACTTTACCCGTTGGGATGAAGTATCAGCAGCTTGGAGCTTTATTGATCATATTGCGGATGCTTGGGCACAGAATCCTACGGATGTTAAATCATATCCTGCGGGTTCGTGGGGACCTGATGAAACTCATTTATTACTTCAACAAGATGGATATCATTGGTGGCCGGTAAATGGTCAGGATGAAGATGATGTGATCTGGCAGGTTGGAAGTAGCAATTAAATATCATTATTGAGCAGAAAACACTCTTATGAGAGCATTACATAAGAGTGTTTTTGTCGTGAATATGATACAATGGATAAAGCCTATTTTAAGTGATGAAGGGAAAATGATAATGAGTAAAACGATAGATCAAGCTTTACAAAATGAAGTGGACAAACGCAGAACATTTGCGATTATATCTCACCCGGATGCCGGGAAAACAACGTTAACAGAAAAGCTATTGTTATTCGGGGGCGCTATCCGTGAAGCAGGTTCGGTTAAAGCTCGTAAAGCGAACAAACACGCGACAAGTGACTGGATGGCGATTGAGAAGCAACGGGGAATTTCGGTAACTTCTTCAGTAATGCAATTTGATTATAATGGACATCGTATTAATATACTGGATACACCGGGTCACCAAGATTTTAGTGAAGATACGTATCGTACGTTAACTGCAGCAGATGCAGCAGTCATGTTGATTGACGTCGCTAAAGGTGTAGAAGCACAGACGATTAAACTATTTAAAGTATGTGCTCAACGTGGAATTCCGATTTTTACTTTTATTAATAAATTAGACCGTGAAGGACAAAGTCCATTCGAATTGATGGAAGAATTGGAGCAAGTGTTAGGTATTCGTTCTGTACCTATGAACTGGCCGATCGGAATGGGACGCGAACTATCCGGTGTCTATGATCGGATGAAAACACAGGTTGAATTATTTAATGGTAAAGATCATTCTACGATTCAAGTGCAAAAAGTAGAAGATTATCGTGATCCAATTATCAAAGAAATGGCAGGCGAATTTTTATATGATCAGCTTTGTCAGGATATTGAGTTGTTGGATGTAGCGGGTGATCCTTTTGATTATGACAAAGTATTACGTGGTGAATTAACACCGATCTTCTTCGGTAGTGCAGTCAATAACTTTGGTGTACAGACGTTCTTGGAAAACTTCTTAGAACTTGCGCCAAAACCTGAACCACGCCGCAGTACAGTCGGTATGATTGATCCGATGAATGATAAGTTCAGTGGATATGTATTTAAAATTCAAGCGAATATGAATCCTGCTCACCGTGATCGGATTGCCTTTTTACGTGTAGTATCAGGTAAGTTCGAACGTGGGATGAGTGTACGCCATGTACGTGCAGGTAAAGAGATCAAATTAGCACAACCACAGCAATTTTTGGCACAGGATCGTGATATTGTACAAACCGCTTATCCTGGCGATATTGTCGGATTGTTCGATCCGGGTATTTTCCGTATTGGTGATTCTTTAAGTCAGGGTTCTGATATTGTCTTTGACGAATTGCCTACCTTCTCACCTGAAATATTTGCTAAAGTTACCGTGAAAAATGCGCTTAAACACAAGCAATATCAAAAAGGAATCGATCAATTAACTGAAGAAGGTACGATTCAAGTATTTAATACAGTAAGCTTTGATGAAACGATTCTGGGTGTAGTTGGACAACTGCAATTTGAAGTATTTGAATATCGGATGAAAAATGAGTATGGTGTAGATGTACAGCTTCAACGGATGCCATATCAATTTGCGCGTTGGATTGTCACTGATAAAGTGGATGCTTCCAAATTCCGTATTAACTCTACACTGGTTAAAGATAAAAAAGAAAACCATGTGGTTCTGTTTGAAAATGAGTATGCGATGCGTACAGCAATCGATAAAAATCCAGATGCTCAATTTTTGGAAATGGCTCCTTAATATCAAATACAGTATATGCTTATGAAAAGCTTGGAGGTTACAATATGCCTAGAAAGCAGTATGCCATTATCGGCATCGGACGCTTTGGTTCTAGCATTGCCAAAACATTGAGTGAAATGGGCTTTGACGTATTAGCTATTGACTCAGATGAACACCGTATTCAAGAAGTATCCAAAATTGTAACTCAAGCCGTAACAGCTGATTCAACAGATGAAGAAGCTTTGCGCTCACTGGGATTACGTAACTTTGATGTAGTAGTTGTAGCGATTGGAGAAGATATTCAATCGAGTATTCTGACCACATTGATTCTCAAAGAAATGGATATTCCAACGATTCTGGTTAAAGCACAAAATGAACTGCACGGTAAAGTATTAACACGGATCGGTGCAGATAAAGTCATTTTCCCTGAACGTGATATGGGGGTACGGGTAGCTCATCATTTAACATCACCTAATGTACTGGATTATATTGAAATTTCAGAGGAATACAGTATTGTGGAAATGAAAGCATCCGAAGCTATGATCGGCTCTAACTTAAAAGAACTTGATATTCGTGTTCGATATAGCTGTAATGTGATGGCTATCAAACGAGGAAATCAAATGAATATTGCGCCTTCACCGGATGAACGTCTCAAACCGGATGATATTCTTGTGATTGTTGGACAAAAGAATGATCTGCTTAAAATGGAATTAGGTCTGGAAGAATGACCGAAATTCTATCGACCCAGAATGCGAAAGTCAAGGAATGGGCGCAGTTGCTTGAGAAAAAGCATCGGGATAAGCAAGGGAAATTTATAGTAGAAGGTATTCATCTGGTCAGTGAAGTTCTTCGTAGTGATTGGGATATCGACTGTATTGTCTACGATACAGAAAAAGGGATTCCTGCTGAATTGCGTGAAGATATTGATCATTATTCAGGTGGAGCACAGTATATCGCTGTATCCGAAGCAGTACTGTCTAAATGTACCGATACAAAGACACCACAATCTGTTTTTGCAATTGTATACAAACGAAATTCACTTACTGAGCGTTTACTTGAAATCAATCACAGTCTGGTTATGGTATTGGACAATGTTCAAGATCCGGGCAATGTAGGAACGATTATTCGTAGTAGTGATGCGGCAGGAGCAACCGGTATTGTACTCGGTAAAGGTTGTGCGGATCTATATAATCCCAAAACGATTCGTTCGACGATGGGTTCGTTATTTCATTTGCCTGTGATTGAAAGTGATCTCAGTGAACTATTACCTGTTGCCAAGCAAAAAGGGCATCTAGTGCTAAGTACATCGTTACAAGCGAGTCAATCTTGTTATGAGTTTGATTTTACAGCAGGAGCTTGGATCGTGATTGGTAACGAAGGTAAAGGGATATCGGCAGAAGTAGCAGAATTAGTGGATCAGCATATTTTGATTCCGATGCAAGGGCAAGCAGAGTCGCTTAATGCGGCAATGGCATCGACGATCCTTTTATTTGAAGCGATGCGTCAGCGGATATCTTAGTAATCAGATATATAGGCTATAACAAAAAGGAACTTCTCTTATACGATGAAGTTCCTTTTTGTTATAACTATGTTTTCGTATTAGATATGATGGAGCTAATTCTAGTAAAGACTGTGTAAGCCTAACAACTATACTTTTGCAGGTTTTCTCACCAAGCCGATAAAGCACAGCACAGCGAACACTTCTGCGGCCAAAATAACCACACTCATCGGAACAGCAGTGAGTCCACTACCAAGTCCTACTAATGGAGAAGCGGCACCACCTAACAGAAGCGGAAGTAAGCCGAGTAGAGCTGAAGCACTTCCTGCGGCATTACCTTGGCTTTGCATCGCCAGAGAAGTCGACGTAGCGCCTACAGAGCCTACACAAGATACAACAAAGAACAACATCATCGCAATCGGTAACAATCCACCGCCTGCTAGAGCAATAATTAATAACAATAGAGCCGCGGTAAAAGCAATTCCTAGACTGATTTTCAATATAGCCAATTCGCCGTATTTGCCAGATAAACGACCTGCCAATTGAGCGAAAATAATAATGCCCAGACCATTCAAAGCAAAAAATAAACTAAAGCCTTGGGCAGATACACCGAATATCGTCTGCACGACAAAAGGAGAACCTGCAATATAAGCAAACATCGCCGCAGTGATAAATGCTTGGGATAAAGCGAAACCGATAAAATGACGATCTTTTATCAATCGTCCAAATGTACGTAATGTTGAACTCAGTCCACCAGAAGCTTTGCGTTCATTGGATAATGTCTCTGGTAAACCAAACAACACCATAAATAACATGATAGCGCCGATTACCGCAAGTACGACAAAGATGCCTTGCCACGGTACAAATTTGAGTAAAGCACCACCGATAATCGGAGCAGCAATCGGAGCCACTCCATTAATCAACATCAGCAGCGAGAAAAATTTGGTTAATTCATGCCCCGAGTAGAGGTCACGTACGACAGCACGCGAAATTACGATACCAGCGGCTCCTGTAACCCCTTGTATAAAGCGTAGAACAATAAGTAGCCCGATACTTTGAGTTAAAGCACAACACAGCGATGCCACCGTATATAAAATCAATGAAATGATAAGCGGTGTACGTCTACCTTTGACATCACTAAGAGGTCCGACAACTAACTGTCCGAATGCTAGACCTAGCAGACAAGCGGTTAGACTAAGCTGTGCAAGAGAAGCATTGGTATGTAGATGCTCTGCTAGCGTAGGCAGTGCAGGTAAATACATATCGATCGATAATGGAGCAAATGCAGATAATGAACCTAAAATTAAAGCGATCCATAACCGTTTAGAACGAGTTAGAGAATCCGCAGTTAAAGGTGCATGAGATGAAGATTTGTTCATGAATACGTTCATTCCTTTCTGGTAGATCGTTAAGCTGTATACGTGACTTTATTTGGATCTTACTTGATTGATGTTCAGACAACTATGTCTCTTCAATCAGCACAACCGTATTTAGTGTAACCGAATAAAGTACAGCTGGAAAGCCTAATATTTCGGTCTGCACCAATTCGTGTTATAATAAATCCCAAAAGATTGTAACAATCCTGGAATCTAATTACACCCGAGGAAGGAAGGTCAACTATCTTGTCCACTAAAGCCAAACAACCGAAACCTGAATGGATCAAAATCAAGATGACCAATGACAGTAACTATCAGGAAATTAAAAGTATGATGCGTTCCAAAACTCTTCATACCGTCTGTGAGGAAGCGCGTTGTCCCAATATTTATGAGTGCTGGGCAAATCGTACAGCGACTTTTATGATTTTGGGAGATATTTGTACACGTGCTTGCCGTTTTTGCGCAGTCAATACGGGGATGCCTACGGAGCTTGATTTACAAGAACCAGATCGGGTTGCGGAAGCGGCTGAAAATATGGGGCTTCAACATTGTGTAATTACCAGTGTAGCTCGTGATGATTTGAAAGATGGTGGAGCAAATATTTTTGCGGAGACGATTCGTGCGGTTCGCAAGCGTTTGCCACTTTGTAGTGTCGAAGTATTGATCCCTGACTTTATGGGAGATATCGATTCACTAAAAATTGTAATGGATGCTAAACCAGATATTCTGAATCATAATATTGAAACAGTGGAACGGATGTCTGACCGTGTTCGAGCCAGAGCCAAATATCCTCGTTCTATGGAATTGTTACGTAACTCTAAAATACTACAACCTTCGATTCCAACCAAGTCTAGTATTATGCTAGGTGTAGGGGAAGAATGGGATGAAAT
Organism: Paenibacillus sp. PK4536; assembly: GCF_028594455.2. Lineage (NCBI taxonomy): Bacteria > Bacillati > Bacillota > Bacilli > Caryophanales > Paenibacillaceae > Paenibacillus > Paenibacillus sp. PK4536. The sequence goes on along the minus strand of NZ_CP126313.1, from coordinate 226,333 downwards.
TTTAAAAACAATGGATGACCTTCGTGCCATGGATTGCGATATTATGACGATTGGACAATATTTACAACCTTCTCCAAAACATTTGGATGTGGCTAAATATTATACTCCTGATGAATTCGCTATTTTAAAAGAAGAAGGATTAAAGCGTGGATTCAGTCATGTTGAGTCTGGTCCGCTTGTCCGTAGTTCCTATCATGCGCATGAACAGGTTCAATCCGCATCGAAGTCGAAGGAAACCTCGACGGTCTAAATGCTGAAAGGCGGGAGAACCTTGATTCAAATCGGCGGTAAAACATACGAGATTATTAAACAGCATCGTGATGGTTGGAATGCAGAAATATTCCGTGAACGATATAGTGAAGTGTTGGATCGGTATGATTATATTCTAGGTGACTGGGGTTATAATCAATTGCGTCTCAAAGGATTTTATCGTGATGGACATCCCAAAGCAGGTAAAGATACTTCTTTATCCAGCTTGACTGAATATATTAATGAATACTGTAACTTTGGCTGTGCTTATTTTGTATTACAAAAAACAAAAGAAGTCGCAGAACCACCCAAGCCAGCGAATGGAGAAAAAGCAGAAAAGCCTGAGAAATCCGAGAAATCGTCAAGAGGGCAAGGAAATCATTCCAAAAAAGACAAACAGGATAAAACAGCAGCTTCCAAAGCAGTTCCTGCGTCTGCTCCAACGCCTGTAGCTCCAGTAGTCCCTGTTGTACAACCTACAGAAGCACCAACGACAATAAGTCCGGTAGAGCCTTCTATAGAGCCTGTTCAACCTTCACCTGTAGAACCACATCCGACAGAGGTTGAAGTGAAACCAAGTGAAGAAAGTTCCAAGTCTTAACTCTTTTATGTATATCAAAAAGCTTCCAAGTCCACTATCACAGTGGCATTTGGAAGCTTTTTTTGATATGGCTAAGTGGTTAGACTTCTGATTGCATCCGTTATCCCAAAAACGATTGACGTACTCGATTCCAAAATGGATAAGGGCGATAACGGGCAAAACTAACTTGATGTTTGGACACCTGACAACGAATCGAAATCAGATCATCAAATGACATATTCAAATGATCCATTGTCAATTGTAGTTTTTGCGGTTTGCGTGAATGAATATCACAATGATGATGTTTTGGTAACATTAAAGAAGATCCAAGTGTACGATAAATCCGGTTATTGATCGAAGCAATCTCAGCGATCTGAAGAGCTTCAATCGTCGGATGTACCATAGCCCCACCAAGCGCTTTGTTATACGCAGTACTTCCTGAAGGGGTCGATACACAAATTCCATCTCCACGGAACATTTCAAAAATCTCATCATTGATATCCACTTGAACCACGACAGTTGTACCATCGGTTCCTTTTAAAGTGAATTCGTTAAGCACGGTATGGTGAGTGGTGCCGCTTTTGGTCTGAATATCCAATTCAATTAATGGATATTTTACAATTTTGGGATGACGATCTGATGTAGAAGACTCGCCTGCCATAAATTTAACCAAATCTGCAAGTTCATCTGCTTTCCAGTCTGCATAAAATCCTAAATGTCCGGTATGAATACCGACAAACGCTACATCTGGAATATGATCAATAAATGTGTGAAAAGCATGAAGCATGGTTCCGTCTCCACCAATAGATACAACGATCTCTGGTGATTCAGCATCTAGCTGAAATCCGCGTTCGGCAGCAAGCTTATGAAATTGCTCACTAAGTTCGATAGATAATTGATCTCCACGATCAAGCACATAGTATCTCAAGTTTGGAAAGCTCCTTTGTCCTTTATCGTTAAATCCTTTGTAAATATACTCACCTTCGATGATAATCAATTCTTGAGCGGAACACAATGTTTAAAGGTAAATCTATTTTAAAATAAATAGCGTTTGGTCATCTTACTGATACATAACCGACATAATGTAGGGTTCTGTAAAGAGTTTGTAATCTAATTGTTAAAGTAAGCGCTTGCAAAAAGGGTTATATTCTCGGAAAAGGTGTGCTAAAATAAAGATATAAATGGTCGTCGGAATTGTCAATGATTGTTAGTACACAATTAGAATGGAGTGATGAACATGACTACAAGCATTCTTGCCGGTATTCTCGTATGTCTATTCGTGTACGTCATTCGTGCTTCCTTTGTTCAATCTGGTGAAGAGGATCGAAGCATGTATTGACTTAGACCGCATGTATTTTTACATTACTTTTTTTATACTATATACATTGATTAGAGACGCTAAAGAAATCTTTAGCGTCTTTTTTATGATATAATTTGAGGCATGACGTATCGAAAGAAAGTTGGCGAGCGATAGTGAAATTTGATCAATCTTTGTATGTATTGCTAGGCGAAGCAGATGGAGTTAGACGCTTAGTTGAAGCCTTTTATCCAAAAGTACAGCGTGATCCGTTAATTGGTCCGCTTTTTCCAGAAGATATCAATCCTGTGATGGAGAAACAATATATGTTTCTTTCGCAATTTTTTGGAGGCCCAGCGCTTTTCTCTGAAGCTTATGGTCATCCGATGATGCGAGCACGTCATATGGGTTTTGAGATTACCGACGAAAAAGCAGATGCCTGGTTAGCCTGTATGAATGAAGCTTTGAAAGAGCTTGAGATTGAAGACGAATTGCGTGTGTTTGTAGTAGATCGTTTATCAGGACCGGCTCATCATTTTGTAAATACGCATTAATTTGATTTGGGGGAAGTGGGTTAGATGGAGGGGACAACAGAGTTAGAGCCGTTATATACGATAAAAATCACCTGTCCGCAGTGTGATGCAGAATTTAAAACCAGTCGTGTACGTCCGAGTATGAAAAGAGCTTCACGGCGTGACTCTGACTTTTGTGCTTATTATCAACAGGAGAATCCTGACTTTTACGTTGTACGCATGTGTCCACATTGCGGGTTTGCTTCAACTGAGAATTCGCAGGCTACACTGACAGATCGTCAACGTGATCTCTATATGGAGCAGATTGGCAATCGGTTAATCAAACGTGATATGGGTGGACATCGTACGAGAGAACAAGCACTGGAAGCTTACAAATTTGCTTTGATGTGTGCACAAGCGATTGGAGATCGGGAACGTATTATTGCTAGCTTTCTTCAGCATATTGCCTGGATTCACCGGTATGGTGGTGAAACCGAGCAAGAACTTCGCTTTCTTCGCTATTGTCTGGATTCTTACATCAAAGTGTATCAGATTGAAAGTGTGAGTGGTGGGGATGCCAAATTGCTATATCTGATTGGTGAACTTCATCGCCGACTTGGGGAATTTAATGAAGCGGTGAAATGGTTCTCGCGTGTTATTCATGATAAACGCATTACAGATTCAGCTATGATCCGAGCTTCTCGTGAACAGTGGGCACTGCTTCGGGAACAAATGTTATCTAAAAATATGGCGCTACCAGACGAAATGAAAGAATCTTAATATAAAAAATAGCGGGCACTCTAAGTAGATATAGAGTGATCCGCTATTATTATATTATTGAGCATACTGCCGATAAGCAGTAATCAATGACGAAGAATCGTGTCTGCTAGCAAATAATCTGAATCGGTATCTAATAAAGTGACTCGATTACTGCAACAAGGGAACACCAGTAATTTTTTTTTGCCTTCTCGAATCGAAATTAATTCTTTCGGTTTGAGCGGTAAAATTATATTTTCTGCCTGACAAAACGGACATTCATGAACATAAATATCATTCATAATAATGTCGTATGGCCAGGTCTGATTAAAAGGAATCATAATTATTCGTTGCCGCCTTTGTCGTCTTCTTTTGCCAGTTCAGCAATTTTTTGAAGCAGGATATGCTTGGGCATATGCATCAGTTGTTCTAATGGTACATTTAGCTTTTCCGCTAGCTTAACTGCGGTATCTGCCGAGATCTGTAGTGGTTGCATAAAGCTTCCCTCCTATCTTGGAATATGATGATTTAGAGTATACTATACTTATACCCACTTGACGATGGGGGAGCTAATCATGAATGGGACAATGGAACGAAAATTCATGATTGTTGATGCATCCATTTGAAATTATAATCAATAATCGGCATACTTGTAGCTACAAGCAAAATAATTAATCATTCCAACATATGTCTATTTACAGGCAGATACAGAAAGGTGTGCTATGATGAACCATCCTATTCAACCTACATGGAATTTAGAAACGATTTTTGCTGGAGGTTCCAGTTCTGAAGAACTGCAATCTTTTTTACAAACGTTATCCCAAGATATTCAAACACTATCTCAACAATTGAATACGATGGAAGCACCTCAACATGTTACTGAAACGGAACGATATGATGCATTACTGGATCAATTGCAAGATACACGTATTCGTTTGCGCGAAGCGTCTTCTTTTGTCGGTTGTCTGAGTGCGCAAGATCAAAGTGATAAAGAAGCGAATCGTCTAGGGTCATTGATTTCAACAATGTCTGCTAATTTACAAGGATTATTTGTACGTTTCCATAGCCTATTGGCGACTACAGCAGATGATATATTTGAGCAATGGATAAGCCGTTCTGAGATTGTTCCGATCGCATTCTATCTGACTGAAAATCGTTCACTGGCCCGTGAGAAAATGACTCCTGAACTGGAAGGATTAGCTCTAGACCTTGGTGTCGATGGTTATCACGGTTGGAGTAAAATGTATGATACGATTGTAAGCCATATCCAGATTCCTTTTGAACAAGATGGTGAAACGATCCTTTTATCCGCAGGACAAGCAGCTAATAAAATGAATGATACGAATCGTGAAGTACGTGAAGAGATGTTCCGTAAATGGGAAGAAGCGTGGGGCAATGCTGAAGATTATTGCGCAGACACTCTTAACCACCTTGCAGGATTCCGTCTCAAATTGTATGAACGTCGTGGCTGGGATCAAGTCTTAAAAGAACCTCTTGCTATTAACCGCATGTCTGATCAAACATTGAATGCAATGTGGGATGTTATTGTTAAAAATAAACCGGTATTCGTCGATTATTTGAAACGAAAAGCACAAATTCTAGGTGTTGATCAATTAAGCTGGAATGATGTCGATGCACCGATCAGTACAGTAGATAGTCATGTTGATTATGATGATGCTGCCAAAATTATCGTGGATCAATTCCGCAAATTTAATCCTGAGATGGCTGACTTTGCAGAACATGCTTTTGAACAGCGCTGGATCGAAGCTGAGGATCGTGCTGGTAAGCGTCCAGGTGGATTCTGTACGTCGTTACCTATGAGTAAAGAAACACGTATCTTTATGACTTACAGTGGCACAGCATCCAACGTATCCACGTTAGCGCATGAGCTAGGACATGGATATCATCAACATGTGATGAATGATTTGCCTGCTTTTAGTCAAGGATATGCGATGAATGTGGCAGAGACAGCATCTACATTTGCTGAAATGATCGTAGCGGATTCTTTAGTCAAACAAGCCCAAAATGACGAAGAAAAAGTTTCTTTGTTAGAAGATAAGATTCAGCGTAGTATTGCATTCTTTATGAATATTCATTCTCGCTTCTTATTTGAAACTCGTTTTTATGAGCAACGTCGGACAGGAACGGTAGGCACAGACGAGCTTAACCGCCTTATGGAAGAAGCGCAACGTGAAGCCTATTGCGATACACTATCTTCATACCACCCGCATTTCTGGGCGTCTAAGCTACATTTTTATATTACAGGTGTTCCTTTCTATAACTATCCGTACACATTCGGTTATATGTTCAGTACAGGTATCTATGCGTTAGCACAACAAGAAGGTGCAAGCTTTGCTGCAAAATATGATGCGTTGTTGCAAGATACCGGACGGATGTCTGTAGAAAAATTGGCTCAAAAACATCTAGGTGTCGATTTGACTCAGCCTGATTTCTGGCAAAATGCTATGAATGTAAGTATTGCGGATGTCGAATTATTTATGAATATGACTGTAGAACAAGTGAAAAAATAATTGGTTAACAATATATACGTAATCGATCCTCATTGATCTATTAAAAACGATATTCATTTTGTATTCTTACTCTCAGAATGCAAGTGGATATCGTTTTTTTAAATTTTTAAATAAACCTAGTAAAATCCAATTATTCTATTAAATAGCGAATGAAAGCGTAGGTAAATATAGGAATAATAATCGAAATTTGTCGAATAGTAGTAAAAAGTACCTAATTGTTAAAAATAGTATTGATCAGACACTAAATAGGTTCTATAATGAGTCAGAAGTCCTAATTTAATATGTTTTTTAGAGAGAGGAAGGGGAAAAAATGCCTAAGAACGATCTAGTTTCTCTTACGAGACAACTCGACATTGTGTTCAAGGAGCTTGAAAACGAGTTAACCCATTTGGATTCTGGAACAGTATTTATTCAGATTCGTAACAACACAGTGGGGAAATTTGGTATTAAACACAATCCAATCGCAGGAAGAAATGGGGAGTGGAACGGTCCAGAAGAAGGATTGAACATGATTCAGATCAAATCGTTTCGACAAATGGCAATTGAATCGCTAAAATTCAAAAACCATTGGACGCATGGGGAAATCAGTTACGAATTTGCTATTCGTAAAGGAATGATTGCGGTCGATACCACGATTGAATCGAACTATAATATGGCTAACCATATGATTCGCTATCCAAGAGCTACATACAGCGAAGTACAATCAGAGTTATCCTAAGTATAGACAAAGCAAGATTACAGCAACATATTCCCATTTTTATGTAGATCATCTGTTTACTGCACTCATACCTTATATTTTTATATCGAACTCTTAAGCACCACGACGTGAATCTGCACGTCACTATATATACGATGAATCTTAAGTAAGAAGGAATAGCAATCTAATAGCAAAACGAAAAAAGATGACTCCGATAAGAGTCACCTAGGCGTGTAGATGTGTATCTCAGGATATGACATCTGCACGTTTTTTCGTTATTACAAAGTTGTTGTGAAGTGGTTAATGTCATCCAAATATTTGCCTTTATTTCAGTTGGGTATATTTTTCGATCACATCGATTTGTAGACTGAATTCAACAGGTTGTTCTGGAGCAACATCAATCAGACCTGTGAAATCTTGTGAATGCGTAGAATTAGCTGCATCCGGTAGCGTCGTATACGGTTCAATACATAGATACTGATCACTTTCACCTTTGGTATACAGTACCCAATATTTGAAATAATCCGGATCAGCTGAATAACGAATACCATAACCATCATCACGTGTTAATTCTGCACTTACCGGACGCTTATCTCCGATTCGAAGCAGATTATCCCAGTTACGATTTGCCATATTCATACCCGTATTGAGTTCTTCCCATTCTTCTAAAGGAACCACTTCGCCAGTAGGAATCTGTTCTGCATCTTGAAGCAGTTGATCGCTCACTGGAATATTTAAGGTCCATCGTTGTGGTTCACCATCTAATAAGAACCACGTATGTAACCCGAATCCAAAGGGAGCAGATGTATCTCCTAGATTGGTAATTTTCATACGTTGCATCAGTGAAGTACCTTGTAATTGTAATGTCATTTCTAATTGAAGTGGAATCGGATATTGACGCATCCAGTTCGGATCATCTGCTGTTAATAATTCGGTCGTAATCGTGCAACCTTCATCATTTTCATCAATATCAGATACACGCCATGCTTGCGTACGATGTAATCCATGAATATGATTATCGTTGGCTGTATTTTGATCGAATTGATAGGTCGTTCCACTGTATTCGAAATGTCCACGACGAATTCGTCCAGGCGGCATCAACATAGGCATCCCAAAGTGATAAGGTTTTTGCAAATAAAAATCAAGATCGCTTTCTTCTGGACGACGCAAAATCTCACGATCTTCTTGTAAGTCGCGAATGCCGATCACATTGTTACCGAGTCTTGGCAGCAACGTAACTTCTAACTGCTGACTTTTCAAAATATATGTGTCATAACCGTTCCATGTTCCTTTGGTTACTTTCATGGCGCTGCTCCCTCTTTCTGCATCGAAATATACATCCATGATAACAGATTTTGAGTCCAATTGGGATTTGACAATGTTACATTTGCCAATTATGATGAGATTCAAGAATACGATGACAGAGAGTAGTAAGCAAAAAGAGCTTCTTCAGAAAGCTGATGGATGATGAGAATCAGCGTAGAACTTTTGCCGAATGGACTTTGGAGTGCTGTGCCCAACCAGACATCTGTGATATGTAGGATGCGTCTGTAGTAGGTAGGTCGGTGGTTCGCCGTTATCCGAACACATTCAAGATTGGAATAAGGAAAATAGAGTGTACGAAGATGCTCTATGTTATTTCGATGAATAAGGGTGGCACCACGGTCACACGTCCCTTGCAGGATGTGGGCTTTTTTTGTTTTCTAAAAAAAGGAGGAACAATAGATGAAAACAGTATTATCGGGTATTCAACCCAGTGGTTCATTAACAATTGGTAACTATATTGGTGCGATGAAAAATTTTGTTGCCCTACAAGAAGATTACAACAGTTACTTTATGGTGGTTGATCTACATGCGATTACAGTAGCGCAAGAACCAGCTGCACTACGTGAAGCTTCAGAATCTGTAGCCGCATTATATTTAGCCGCAGGACTTGATCCGGCAAAAGCTAATATTTTCTTACAATCTCATGTTCCTCAACATGCTGAATTGGGATGGATTATGACTACGCTTGTAGCGATGGGCGAATTAGAGCGAATGACTCAATTCAAAGATAAATCCGAAGGTAAAGATTCAGTGGGCGCAGGATTATTTGTATATCCAGCACTGATGGCGGCTGATATTTTGCTATATAACGCAGATTTAGTTCCTGTGGGTGACGATCAGAAGCAACATTTGGAATTAACACGTGATTTAGCAGGACGATTTAATCACCGATTTGGTGAATATTTTACAGTGCCAGAACCGTTTATTCCTAAAGTGGGTGCACGGATCATGTCACTGGATGATGGTACGAAAAAAATGAGTAAAAGTAATCCCAATGCAGGTAGCTTTATTGCTTTGCTTGATCCACCGGATGTGATTCGCAAAAAGCTCAGTCGGGCCACAACCGATTCGGGTCGTGAAGTGATGTATGATCCGCAGAATAAACCGGAGATCAGCAATCTAATGAGTATTTATTCTCAATTCTCGGGACTTAGTCTGGATGAAATAACAGCTAAATATGAAGGACAAATGTATGGCGGATTCAAAAAAGAATTAGCAGAGGTCGTGGTTGCAGGTCTAGAACCGTTGCAACAACGTTATCATGATATTCGTGAGTCAGGAGAAGTTCATCAAGTTCTCCGCCAGGGTGCAGAAAATGCACAAGCCGCAGCGGAGAAAACATTGATAGCTGTAAAAGAACGCATGGGCTTTTTACCAGCTCAGCGTTAATATACAGGCACATCTGAGGATGCTTTATAGATCAGCTAAATAGTAGGTGTTCCTGATTGACGTTGACGTTTGGCTTTGGTAACAAATCCCCAGCCGATATTACCGATAGCGACAACACCAAGCAATATCGCTAACCATGCTGAATAAGAGATAGCGATTGCACAAAACATTAACAAAACAATAGAAGAGACGGCAAACCACAGCGAAAGACCTTTACTCATGATGGATAGCCTCCTGAATGATATGGTCCGATCAAGCGGACATATGCTTAAATAATTACTACTTTCTATTGTGCCTGAGCATACTATAAGGGTCAAGTCTCATTCTGAAATGAAATACAATATATTACCAATAGTCAGATAAAGTCATACTTGTAAAAGCCTGTGTTTCGATAGAAATGTCGAACAACAGGCTTTTTTAATTTCTAATTGATTATTATTCTCAATTGTGTTGAAATAAGAAAGTGTTATGGAGGATAAACCAATGATTTATGCCGTATAGGAGGTTTGTGCAGATACGATTATGAATAACATGAAAAGCGTACGTGCCAGTTTCTCGTTTCTACTCGCACTGATTGTGTTGGTGCTATCGATATTTATCGCTGTCTCTTATGGAGCTAAAGAATTAACGATGGGAACAGTCTGGGATGCTGTATTTCATTATGATACAACCGTTACTGCTCACCAAATTGTGTATGATATCCGATTGCCACGTGTATTGGGCGCTGTGTTTGTAGGGATAGCTTTTGCTGTTGCTGGTGCTTTGATGCAAGGGGTCACACGTAATCCGATGGCCGATACGGGGATACTGGGAGTAAATGCTGGTGCAGCGTTTGTAGTGGCATTATGTTTTGCTTTTTTACCTCAATTATCGTATTCGTATCTGATGTTATTTTCGTTTGTAGGAGCAGCAATAACTACCCTACTGATTGTAGTGTTGGCTTCATTTACACCAGGGGGACTGAACTCATTAAAGCTTACGGTTGCAGGTGCAGTGATAGCGGCGATGCTGCATTCATTAAGTACAGGGATTGCGCTTTATTTTGGATTGAGTCAAGATCTGGCTTTCTGGTATGCAGGGGGTGTGTCCGGTGTAACATGGGAACATCTTCATCTATTGATTCCGATTGTATTGATTATGATGATCTGGAGTATCACAATGGGACGTTCGATTAGCTTTCTAGCACTTGGGGATGAGACCGCTACGAATCTAGGGGTACGTACGACATCTGTAAAAGTCATGGCGATGATCGCAGCTGTTATATTAGCGGGTTCTTCTGTAGCTGTTGCAGGGTCGATTAGTTTTGTAGGATTAGTGATTCCTCATATAGCACGGCGCTGGATAGGGGTAGATTACCGATTGGTGATTCCGTTATCTGCTTTGTTAGGAGCGATTTTGCTAGTATGGGCAGATTTTGCTTCACGAATGGTAAGTCCTCCACAAGAATTTGCGATTGGTGCTATGGTGGCTTTGGTTGGTGTGCCGTTCTTTCTTTATTTAGCACGTAAAGAAGGAAGGGGGTTATAAGGATGGATATTCAGCAGTTAAATGTTCGCAAACAACGTCGTGCGATCTGGATCACAGGTTTGATGGTGGTCATAGCGATCGTAATCGTCTTAATTAGTCTCAATACAGGCTCTATTAGATTATCCCCGTTACGTGTGATGTGGACATGGCTAGGACAAGGATCAACCGTCGAAAATTTGATTATGTTTCAGTATCGTCTGCCACGTATTCTGATTACGATTTTAGCAGGTATTGGTCTTGGTGTTGCTGGAGCTGTTCTTCAAGGAGTCTCTCGTAATTCTCTGGCTGATCCCGGGATATTAGGCATTAATGCAGGAGCAGGATTTGGATTGATCATTTTTGTGTCTTTTTTTCGTACGATGGAAGGGCCAATAGCTTTATTGATTCCTCTGTTCACATTTGGCGGAGGTGTATTGATTGCGCTAGTGATCTTTATGTTATCGTATGACAGACAGCGAGGATTACTTCCGATTCGCTTAATTTTAGTAGGAATAGCTGTTGCCGCTGGCGTAAGTGCGATTACATTATTATTGTCTTTGAAATTAGATCCAGATACCTATGCTTTTGCAGCAACATGGTTAGCTGGAAGTGTATGGGGCAGAGAATGGGTGAATGTGTGGGCGTTACTTCCATGGATCGCATTATTTGTCCCATGGGTGTATCTACGATCCAGAACATTAGATATGTTCGTTTTGGGTGATGAGATTGCAGCCAGTCTAGGGAACTCTACCACCAGAAGCCGAATAGTCCTTCTATTATTGGCTGTTGGGTTGGCTAGTTCCAGTGTTGCTATGGTAGGTTCGATTGGATTTATCGGATTAATTGCTCCGCATATTGCAAGACAGTTAGTAGGTGCTCGTCATCAACACTTTGTTCCGGTAGCGGCAATGATCGGGATGATCATGTTGCTTAGTGCCGATACGATAGGGCGCTCGATTTTCCAACCGAACTTTGTACCCGCGGGTGTGGTGGTAGCATTGATTGGTGGACCTTATTTTATTTATATTTTATTTAAAAAAACAGTCTGAATGATATAACGGAGGCAATACAGTATGAAAATAAAAAATAGTCTAGTTATGATGAGCTTAGTATTTATGATCGTTTTATTAGTAGCATGTGGACAACCTGCGGCTTCAATAACGTCTACATTATCTACATCATCTTCCTCAGGTATGGTCAAAGAAGAAAATGGTGTGATTATACATGATGCCAAAGCCAAAGTCGCTTCGATGTCGATTCATATTACCAATAACTTGCTGGCTTTGGGGATTCAACCTGTAGGTTCAGTAATCGGTGGAGATGTGAAAGACTTTTTACCGCATGTTGCTGATCAATTAAAAGGAACGCAAAAGTTAGGTGTAGTGACTGATCCGGATATGGAAGCACTGCTTGCGCTTCAACCGGATGTAATCTATATTGATAAAGAATATTCAAGTAAAGACCTTGCCAAATTTGAACAAATAGCACCGACTATTGTGATCGATATGGATCAAGGAACATGGCAAGATCAATTGAAAGAAATAGCTACTCATATAGGGCTTGAGAAAAAAGCAGATACGTTTATTGCAGACTACGATACAAAAGCAGCACAAGTCAGCACATTGATTCATAGCCGATTAGGAGCAGATGCAAAAGTGATGGCGATTCGAATGACTCCTAAAGAATTGCGTGTGATGAGTACAGCACGTCCACTAGGACCGATTATGTTCGAAGATCTAAAGCTTCAGATGGCAGATGGTATCGATAAAATCTCCAAAGACGAGCCATATCAAGTCATTTCCAAAGAAGTATTACCTGATTTCAATGCTGATGCGATCTTCGTTATTATTAGTAAAGGTAATGATGCTCAGACGAACTTTGATGAATTGGAAAAAAATCCATTGTGGCTTAATCTTAAAGCTGTGAAAAATAAACATGTCTATGTATTGGATGGACAGAAGTGGCTCGATTATTCTTCTCTCGGTCAGCAAATGGCGCTTGAAGATGCCACTCAACTATTTAGTAAATAATGAGCAGATATAGTTTATAAAAAAATATAAAAGAAACCCCTGATCGGTATAGCGTACACAGCATGTTCGGCTGATGTCGCTATACACCTGATCAAGGGTTCTTTTTGTTAAAGTGATATAGGTTTGGATTTCATTAACTGATATGAAGACCTAGACGATCATTCATTTTGTCAGGGCTTAACCAGCCTACATAAGAATCGATGGCATTGTAATGATGATCCATCACAACTACACCAACAAACGGATATTGACGACGGTGACGATAACGAACATCTGCCCAACGTACAATATAACCCGTTGCTGTTTCTTCTACTTCAGAAACGGTATACGATGAAAAATAAAGCAATGCCTTAATATCACGATGTTTGCGAGAAGCTTCAATAGCCGGGTGATCCATTGACTCAATATAGTCTGCCCAGATCAAACGGTCTGGACTGTACCATCCCATTCGATAACTGCCATCTTTTTTGGCATGAACCACATGCCAGCGACGTAAAGAAATCGTCGGAATCAATATATAATGTCCATCCGGTTCAGGAGAACGTCCATTTTCGATATCTAATTCTTCTACTTTTTTCGTTAAAATAAAATGAGTGGCAGTACGCCATACATAATAGAGTGCAATCACTACATAAAGGGTAATAAATAATGGAGCAGGTGCAACTAAACCTGTGATCCACAATAACAGAGCAAGGATATGCGTACTGAAGATAAACGGATCAAAAATATTAATAATATTCCACGATATCCACTTATCACTAAACGGTCTGACCGCTTGTGTACCATACGTATTAAATAGATCGGTAAACACATGAACCATCACCGCAATAGCCGTCCAGAGCAGAATGTGCCCGATACCTGCGGGATGAATCAGCAAGGATGTACCTACACCAATCAATAATATCCATAACGCCATAAAAGGAAGGGAGTGTGACATTCCCCGATGATTACGAATATAAGTAGCATTGTCTTTAAATCTCAAAACCGTATCAAAATCGGGTGCTTGTGAACCTACAATCGTCGCCACCATAACCGCGATAGCTAATCTTGGATCAGAAGCGACAACGGGATCAACATAAGCAAGCCCGGCAAGCCCGAATCCCATAGCAAAATGGGTAGCAGTATCCATTACAAATTCTCTCCTTTAGCGCTTGGCAATTAAAGCGCGACATCTTCTAGTGCAGTCAAACGTGATTTTTGCAAAGCAAAATATCTTACGATAAGCGCTTGGCAATTAAAGCGCGACATCTTCTAGTGCGGTAAAAAAGATCCATCTTTTATTGATATCGGCAACATTATCGAATGGATTATAGCTATTTTACATGATATACGTAATAATTGCCTGTTCAGATTATGATAAACCAATTGCAAAAAGATGAATCTTAGTTAGCTCATTTGATAACAAAATGCGCTTGCCAAAGTAAGCGCTGGGGAGGAACTTATCAACGTGGACAATCCATTCAGTCAACCTACTCCTTCAGAGGCTACAACAGTCTCTACAGAACCTGCTCTTCCAGATCAACCAGTGACCTGGAGAGACTTTGTGACATTAGCGAAGCCCGGGATTTTAAGATCTAATCTGATCGCTACATTTGGTGGGTTTTGGTTAGCGTCCGGCTGGGATGTCAATTATATTCATTTAATATGGACATTGCTGGGAACCATGTTGGTCATGGCATCTTCCTGTGTATTTAACAATTATTTTGATCGTGACCTCGATACCAAAATGACACGTACCCAAGACCGTGTGCTAGCAACACGCCGCGTCTCGCCTCATATCGTGCTTTGGTATGCGATCATATTAGGCGTACTTGGAATTGCTGTACTGACATTATTTGCAGGATTACTGGCAGTAGCATTCGGTATACTTGGAATGTTTGTCTATGTGGTGCTCTATACGTTATGGTTAAAACGTTCATCGACATGGAGCACCTCACTTGGTGGTATATCAGGAGCAATGCCACCGGTTATTGGTTATGTAGCCGTTACACATCAAGTGGATCTAGGAGCATGGTTATTATTTGCAATGTTATTCTTATGGCAACCTCCTCATTTTTGGGCACTCGGGATTCGTCGTGTAGAAGAATACCGTGCCGCAGGATTTCCACTTTTACCTGTTGTCAAAGGTATTAAACGCACAAAGTATCAAATGCTTCCTTATATTGCACTGTTGATTCCTATTCCTATCTTGATGTATGTCTACAATTATACAGGTATTATTTTTATGATCGTCTCGCTTGTTTTATCTGTACTATGGTTCGGGATGGCAGTCGCAGGATTTAAAAAACAAGATAATGATAAATGGGCGAAAACGGCTTTTATTTTTTCCATTAATTATTTGACGATTAGCTTTATTATGATGATTATAGATACCGTTCATCACTCCTAAACATGTATTAAAATCATAAAAAAGAACACCACAAGAGGAATATCTCTATGCGGTGTTCTTTTAATATAGGATGGGATAAATAATGTATTCTTCTAAGCCTGCTTTCTCTAATTGAGCCACTAGATATTCATCCGGTGTGCCTTCAACCCCTGCATAACCTCGCCGGGTATACATATGAACAGCATCCGGGAAAGTATCACGTAACACACCACGAATTTTTTTGCCTGCGGGGTCATTGTCCATAAATAAGTAAACTTCATCATGCCCGATTTGTTTGCGAAGTTTTTCTAACTTTAAGGCGTTAAGTGTTCCAAATGTGCATTCGATCTTTACATCTTCTTTTAACAATCGACGTAATCGACTACGATCATTTTTACCTTCAACAATAATATACATCGTATCGTTCTCCTTCCATTTATTATAATATATTCGAAGTGGATGTTATAAAAGTGATGATATCGGGCGTTTGCTGACATATCGTCTATACATCTTGTATAATGAACAAAGGTTATCAGGTAGGGTATGTATTATTACACAAATGGATTCATCATGAAAAATGAAAGTTGGAGGTTATATGTATGGATTGGCAAGTATGGGGCGAGTTTTTTAAACAAAATTGGCTAATCATTTTGGTTGCCTTAATTATACTCTTTCTCGTTATTAATCTGGTCAAAACGGTGATCAAATGGTTGATTGTTATTATTATTGCTGTAGCTTTATTTATATACAGCGGGATTTCAATGGATCAAATTAAAGATACGGTATCTGGAGTAACGGAACAGACGATTTCAGCATTACAACAAGAAGCAACAGAAGTGATGAAAAAAGAAGCCGCTGATGCGAAGTTTGAAAAAAATCAAGATGGCAGCTATACGATTCGTACCACTAATCTTCAAGTGCTAGGAACGCCTGGCAAAAATACAGTGGGTGTTACTTTCCGTGGTGTGTCTTTAGGGGAATGGGATGTGAAGGGAACGATGAAATCTTTTATTGATGAAGCTAAATCGAACGCTGGCACATCAGGTAACCCTTCTTAAACCGTGTGATCAAAATGTAGGGGGACCTGTATGACATTCAATGAGCTGTCCACGTTTTTCGATAGCAGTCCAGTATCGGTTTTGATTTATGTGATCGTGTTATTTTCGATTATTCAGGGAATACGTCATGGAGCTGTACGTTCAGCAGGAAGATTATTTTCGTGGGCGGGTCGTACGTTATTAACAGTACTTGCACTTGTACTAGCCGCTCCGTTTGCTTTGTGGGCATCGCCTCATGTTCAAGCATGGGCGCAAAGTGTATCTTCGGTTACACCAGAAGGTGAATTGAAATGGTGGACTGAAATGTATTATTCAGCCATTTATTTAATTTCTGAATTTTCATTATTGCGTTTTATTGTGCTATTTGTACTGAGTTATGTAGTAGCTAGTATTGCTTTTTCATTGCTAACCGTATTGCTTTTACCTGAAAAATGGCGTAGAGGAACAATCGTAGTGAATGAGGAGCGTTCTTCATGGATCAATCGTCTAGCAGGTGGAGGAATTGGGCTTCTGAATGGAGCGATTCGATCCGTAATAGTGATTTTAATTTTATTTATCGTGGTCAGCCTGTATCCAAGTACAACAGTGACTGCTTATGTAGAAGGTTCTTCCCTTTATCAAAAAAGTGTATCTACTGTGATTAAGCCGTTAACTGGTTCGTTTGTAGCAGATACTTTACCTGTGTTCACCAGTGCAGTGGAAAAAGAATTGACCGGTATTTTTCAACGTAAATATGATGTCGTTGATCGCAGTATCCCTTCTGATATCGAAGATGCGGCGGCAGCGATTGTAGCCAAAGGAACCAGTACAGAAAGTAAAGCTCGTCTGCTCTACGAATGGGTAGGATCTCGAGTAACTTATGACTATAGTAAAGTCGAAAATTATGAACAGCGTGGAATCTGGCATGAGCAGAATCCTGAAGAAACCTTTGCGACTCGTAAAGGGGTATGTATTGATTATGCCCGCTTATATGCGGTGATGGCTCGTTCTCAAGGTATAGATGTAAGAGTCGTCACAGGGCTTGGTTATAACGGACAAGGTGGTTATGGTCCGCATGCTTGGAATCAAGTGTATTTGCCAGATTCAGAGCAATGGGTTCCACTTGATCCAACATGGGCTTCAGCGGGTGATTGGTTTAATCCTCCCAAATTTGCAGAAACACATATCGAGCAAAGCGTGTTGTAAAAGAGCGAAAATATTCAACAGCAGGTTGTCTATGGTATGATAAAAAAAGTTCAAAAGTCGTCTCGTTTTATAGTTGATGTACAGAATGACAGGCCTCATGTAGTGCCGTAAGAGAAAGGGAAATGTTACAACATGAATAAATCGGGTATGGACGATCCGTCAAAGCGCGAGATTAAAAATCAGCGTCAGTTTTCGATTCGACTGAATGTATTTTTTTTCGCGACCTTTGTCATTTTTAGTGTGTTAATTGTTCGTCTGGCGGTCTTGCAGTTTGTTGAAGGTCCAACGTTGAAAGAAAAAGAAGCAAGTATTTCTAGTAAAAGTACCCCAATTCCACCGATCCGTGGCAATATTATGGATGCTTCCGGTGAAAAAATTGCTTATTCTACGTCGTCTCAGTCACTTTATTTTACATTGGAAAAAAATTATTCTTTAGCTAAAAATAAAGATGAATTGTACGGCATCGTAAGCAAACTCAAAAAAGTATTCAATCAATATGGAAGTAAAGATGAAACAATGACAGCGGATCAGATTATTGAAGCGATGGATATTACATATCGCAAAAATTTCGGTTACACTCCGCGCCGTGTCAAAAAAGATTTAACCAATGAAGAGATTGCTTATTTCCTTGAACATAAAGATCAATTTCCAGGGATTGAGATTGTAGAAGAAAGTGTTCGACATTATGATACGGATCGTGTCGCTGTGCAGACTGTCGGCTACTTGTCTTCTTTTGCCGGTGTACGTAATACGATGGATCATTATAAAAACAAAGCGAGATTAGAAGATGCTCAAGAAAAATATCTAGATACAGAGTTTGTCGGTGTCGATGGTATTGAGTATGCGTATCAAGATGATCTACGCGGTAAAAATGGTCTTAAAACAACCCCTGTTAATGCAATGAATATTGCAAGCGGGCGTACTGAATTGACTGCTCCTGAAAAAGGGAACAACGTCTGGATGACGATTGATAAAAATGTACAAAAAACAACGCAACAAGCGATTACCGATCAATTGTCATTTCTTCATTCCTACCGTAGCGGTTCATCCTATGCGCCTAATGCACAAACAGGATATGCAGTAGCGATGGAAGTCGATACAGGAAATATTGTCGCTATGGCAAGTATGCCTGATTATGATTCTAATGTATGGGAAAGTATGACAGACGATAAATATAAAGACATTCAGCATTATTATGCGAACGGAGCGATTCGTGAAGTGTATCGTGAAGGGCATGCTTCTTCAATGGTGTTGATGGGTTCTGTTATTAAGCCTTTGAGTGTTCTAGTAGGGCTTAAAGAAGGATTGTTTACACCTTATAGTGGTTATCAAGATATTGGATTTGCACAGTTTGGTAAAGCAGGATACGAGACCAAAGTACGTAATTCCAGTAATCATGTATATGGCTATTTAACTCCTTCTACAGCGATCGAACATTCATCAAATGCTTTTATGGTCGATATGGTCGGTAAAAAGTTATACACCAAATACGGTGGCGAATCGATCAATGTCTGGGATAAATATATGAAAGAATTCGGTCTGGGTGTTTCTACGAAAAGTGGGCTTCCTTACGAGAGTGATGGTTCAGGGGAGTATATGAATCTTAAAGCCGCAGGTAGTGCGCAAGCAGCGATGGCATATGCTTCTTTTGGACAACAGGGGAAATATACCACATTGCAATTAGCGCAGTATGTAGCGACGCTAGCTAATAAAGGTACACGTCTCAAACCTCAATTGGTAAGCAAAATTACAGATTCAGAAGGTAATATTGTACAGAAAACCAAAGCACAAGTAGTTAATCAAATTGATTTCCCTGATTCTTACTGGTCTGCGATCAAGTCAGGAATGAAGAGTAAAGTATCTGGATTTGATGGATTCCCGTACGACTATGCTCGTAAAACAGGTACATCTCAGCAATCAGTATATGGTCATCTTGTGGATAATGGTGTATTTATCGCTTATGCTCCACGAGATAATCCGAAATTGGCTGTTGCCGTAGTGATTCCAGAAGGTGGCTTCGGTGCGCAAAGTGCGGCTCCAGTAGCTCGTAAAATCTTTGATGCTTATGATCAAGAATATGGCTTAGATGGTATTCCGAAAAAAGTATCTGAAGCAAAAACAACAGATCAAACCGCAGCTACAAGTAATAATTAATTGTAAACGTAGATGTGTATGTTCCAAATATGTGTCAGCAGGTTCCTTTCGATAAGGAACCTGCTTTTTTGTTATCTTTTTGTAGTCTACATAGCGCTTACATATGTTAAAATGAAGAAAGAACAACATTATATGGAACAAAATACATAGGAGGTTCAACAACCCGAATGAAAAAGTGGAATGAACAATCATCAGAGGACCTCGAAGTCAGTCATCGTAAGCAATTTTCGGTGCGTTTGAATATATTCTTTTTTTCTGTATTTGTTATTTTTAGCGTGCTTATTGTACGTTTGGCTATTTTACAATTTGTAGAAGGTCCAACGTTGAAAGAAAAAGAAGCCTATGTTGCCAACGATATCACTCCGATTGTACCGACCCGTGGGAATATTTATGATGCTACAGGAACCAAAGTTGCTTATTCCCTTTCGATGCAATCGTTATATTTTACATTGAGTAAAGATTATCGCTTGGATAAAAATAAACCAGAATTATACCAAATTATTGGTGACCTCAAGCGTGTATTTAATAAATACGGTGATCCTGATCGTAAAATGACAGCCGCAGAAATTGAAAAAGAGATGGATATTAAATATATTAAAAACTATGGCTTTACACCGCGCCGAATCAAAAAAGATTTGAGTAACAGCGAGATTGCTTATTTTCTTGAACATAAAGATCAATTCCAAGGGATTGAAGTTAGAGAAGAAAGTGTGCGTGAGTACAGTAAAGATCAGTTAGCTGTACAGACGGTAGGTTATTTGAAAGCCTTTTATGGTGTGAAAACTTCAATGAATAAATATATAAATCGTGCTCGACTATCAGATGAGGAATCTCGTTATATTGATACCGAACTAGTCGGTGTCGATGGTCTTGAATATACGTATCAAGACGAACTTCGTGGAAAAAATGGTGTGAAGAAAACGCCAATCAATGCGTTAAATCGTGTGAATGGACGTGCTACTTTAACACCACCAGTTAAAGGGAACAATCTCTGGATGACGATTGATAAAAATCTACAGTTGGTTGCTCAACAAGCAATCACTGATCAGCTTTCATACTTGCATTCTTATAGTAGTGGTAATGCTTATGCACCTAATGCTCAAACGGGTTATGCAGTAGCGATGGAAGTCGAAACAGGCAATGTAGTGGCTATCGCAAGTATGCCAGATTACGATTCCAATATCTGGGGAAATGCACCTAGTCAAGACCAAATCAACGAGATCCTATCTCGCTCTGCTAATGGTACGATTCGAGAAGTATACCGGGGTAAAGGAGCTTCATCTATGGTCTTGATGGGTTCTGTTATTAAGCCTTTAAGTGTATTGATCGGAATGGAAGAAGGACTATTTACGCCGTATGCAGGATACTCTGACCGCGGATATGCTGAATTTGGTAAAGCAGGTCATGAGACTCGTGTACGTAATGCATTAGGTGAAGTTCTAGGCTATTTAACACCGACTGAAGGGATTCGAAAATCCTCCAATGCTTTTATGGTCGATATGGTCGGCAAGCGTTTGTATAACAAATATGGTGCCGAATCCGTCAACGTCTGGGACAAATACATGAAAGAATTTGGTCTAGGTGTAACTACAGGAAGCGGACTTCCTTACGAGAATGAAGGTCGGGGAGAGTATCTAAATCTGGAAGCCGCAGGTAGTGCGCAGGCAGCGATGGCTTATGCTTCTTTCGGACAGCAAGGTCGTTATACTACACTTCAATTAGCACAGTATGCAACAACACTCGCCAATCGTGGTAAACGTCTCAAACCTCAATTTGTAAGTAAAATTACAGATGCTCAAGGAAATCTAGTGAAAAAGATCGAGCCTGAAGTATTAAATACTGTAAACTTTCCAGACGAATATTGGAATACTGTTATTCAAGGGATGAGAAGTAAAGTACCTGTATTTGAAAATTATCGTTATGATGTAGCACGTAAAACAGGTACATCCCAGCAGTCGATTTATGGAAAATTAGTCGATAATGGTGTATTTATTTCTTTTGCTCCTCGTAATAATCCGAAGTTAGCTATTGCTGTAATGATTCCTGAAGGTGGCTTTGGTTCTCGAAGTGCAGCTCCAGTCGCCAAAAAAATATTTGATGCGTATGATCAATACTATGGTTTGGATGGAGTCCCTAAAGGTAAAGCTGTAACTGAAGAAACAACAACAGAATAAACACAATTGATAAAAGGTGGATATCTATGAATTTGAATAAAAGTCCTGCTCATGAAAATGAGCAGGAAAAACACCGTAAACAGTTCGCTATTCGACTCAATATTTTTTTCTTTATAACGTTTGCTGTATTTTCAGTGATTGTTGTTAGATTAGCTATTATTCAATTTGTTGAAGGGCCAGAATTACGTAAAGTAGCAGAAGGCGATATTGTTAAAGAAGTCCCTCTTTTACCGACACGAGGAACGATTTACGATTCAAGTATGCATCCGATTGCTTATTCAGAACCTACGCAGTCTTTATATTTGACCCTAGATAAAGATTATAATCGAGCAGATCGTATTCAAGAAGCGAAGCAGTTAGCAAGAAAGTTACAGAAGATATTTGATCAATATGGCGATCCAAATACTAAGAAGTTAACAACAGTCGATATTTTTAAAGCGATGGATACTACATATGCTAAAGGAAATGGCTACACACCTCGACGTATCAAAACAGGATTATCTGATAAAGAAATTGCCTATTTTTTAGAGCGTAGAGATGAATTCGAAGGTATAGAAATTGTAGAAGAAAATATACGACATTATGATACAGATACGGTTGCTGTTCAGACGGTAGGATATTTGCGTCCTTTCGTATCTTCTATGAGTCGAAATAAATATAAAAATATTCAACGCAATTCAAGTGAAGATCCAGCTATGAAATATTCGGCTATCGAAAATGTAGGCTTTGATGGATTAGAACTGTTATATCAAGATGAATTAAGAGGGAAAAGCGGTTATCGTAGAGTGCCGATCAATCCCAAAAATATGGCTTCTGGACCGACAGAACTTATTCCACCTGTTAAAGGGTCTGATCTGGTATTAACAATCAACAAAGAGATACAAGTAGCGACGGAGAAAGCAATCACAGAGCATACGGCTAAAATACGCTATTCAGGCACACGTGGAGTTAGTGCTCCTAATGCTGTAACAGGGTATGCAGTAGCAATGGAAATAGATACAGGTAAAGTCATTACCATGGCTAGCATGCCTGATTATGACAGTAACATTTGGAGTAAAGACACACGTACTCAAAGTGAATGGAAGAATATAGAGCCTTATTACATGAACGGAGCTATTCGTTCGGTGAATCGTCCGGGTGGTGGAGATCATCCTTCTTCGGTTGTCTTGCTAGGTTCAACGATGAAACCTTTATCTGTATTGCTCGGCTTAAATGAACATCTATTTACAAGATATGATTATTATAATGATCGTGGTGTGACTACACTTGGTAAAGAAGGATATGGCACTAAAGTAAGAAATGCGAGTAGTCATGCTTATGGAATGCTTAATCCGGTTGACGCTATTTCTCATTCATCGAATACCTTTATGGTGGATATGGTTGGTAAACGGTTATATCAGAAGTATGAAGGTAAACCTGGTGTAGATGTATGGGATAAATATATGGAGCAATTTGGATTAGGAGTATCTACAGAAAGTGGACTTGCCGCAGAATATATAGGATACAAAGAGTATATACATGAAATGGAATCAGGAAGTGCTCAATCTGCTCTAGCATATGCTTCTTTTGGACAACAAGGGAAATATACAACTCTACAACTAGCACAATATACAACGATGTTAGCGAATCGTGGAGAACGTTTGAAGCCACAATTTGTGAATGAGATTCGTAATGCAGATGGACAAGTAACCAAGAAATTTAAAAAAGAAGTGCTGAATAAAGTAGATTTTCCTTCAGAGTATTGGGATGCTGTACAACAAGGAATGCAAAGTGATGTGGATGCGTTCAAAGGATTCCCTTATGATTATCGTCGCAAAACAGGAACTTCACAACAGCGCATGGCTACAGGTAAAACGATTGAGAATGCTGTCTTTATCGCGTATGCTCCTGCACAAAATCCTAAACTAGCTGTGGCTGTTGTTGTACCTGAAGGTGGATATGGTGCTCAAGGTGCCGCTCCAATTGCACGTCAGATTTTTGAAGCTTATGATCAGCAATATGGATTAGATGGTGTACCCAAAAAGAAACCCACTACTGAAAATAGTGCAGAGTAATATACAGTAAATGATTAAATAAATGAGTCTAAATATAACATCAAGCAAGGGGTAAAATAGCCTCTTGCTTTTTTTTGCCTTCTACTTTAAAATTTGCACTAGGGAAACATTATTTCCTAATATAAAAATATAGTCATATGAGAAAAATAATTGCTTCAATGTAATATTTAAAGTGTAGATTATTGGTATATAGAAACAGACTATTTTGAAAGTACAGGAGGATCATATATGTCGATTTATCGTTTCAAATCAACATGGGCAAAAGCATATCTTATTAATAAACATAACCGTAAACCTGCAACATCGTCTCCGTTATATCAACGCATGCTGTATAGCATTAGTATCGCTGTGATTGTTCTTATTCTTAGTGGATGTACAACTATTCAAGGGGCAACCGACGAATCGCCTTCGTTTGCAGAAGGGGGAGCATTACGAATAACGGCAACTACCGGTATGATTGCTGATGCCGCTCAGGAAGTCGGTGGAGAGCATGTATCCGTTGTAGGATTAATGGGTCCTGGTGTTGATCCTCATATGTATAAAGCTTCGCAAGGAGATATTCGTAAGTTAGACGATGCGGATCTAGTGTTGTATAACGGACTGCATTTGGAAGGTAGTATGACCAAGATTATGGAGAAAATGAGCAAATCTCGCCATGTGGTGGCTGTAGCTGAAAATATTGATCCTAACAAGCTTCGTTACAGTGAAGATGGAGCAACCGAATATGATCCTCATATCTGGTTCGATGTGAGTCTTTGGGTGAATGTGACTCAAACGATTGAAGCGGCACTGATAGAAGCTGATCCTGCACACGCAGCAGATTATCGCCAAAATGCTTCTGTTTATATAGCAGAGCTGAATACGTTACATCAAGAAGTACAGAGTAAAATAACGAGCATTCCAGAGTCGGGTCGAGTGTTGATTACAGCTCATGATGCTTTTGGATACTATGGTGATGCTTATAATATTGAAGTTAAAGGGTTACAAGGGATCAGCACAGCCGCAGAATACGGTTCTAAAGACGTAAGTGATCTACGGAATGAATTAGTCGAGCGGGGAATCAAAGCGGTATTTGTAGAGTCTAGTGTGCCTTCCAGATCGATGGAAGCTATTATCGCAGGTGCTCGGTCAATGGGACACACGGTTCGTATTGGTGGAGAATTGTTCTCGGATGCTATGGGTGAAGCAGGAACAACAGAGGGAACGTATATCGGAATGGTACGTCACAATACAGATACGATTGTAGAAGCGCTGAAATAATAAATGATTGCATACACTTGTTCATCATACATTATACAAGGAGGTTTATTTATGACCCATTTATCTTCATCTGATCCTATAGCCGTTACAGACAACAACGCGAGGGCTATGCCTCTGCAAGTATCAGGGCTGACTGTAGCCTATCATAAAAAACCAGTTGTACAGGACGTATCATTCACTTTAGCTCCTGGAAGACTGATTGGATTAATCGGTCCGAATGGTGCAGGGAAATCCACTTTACTTAAAGCTTCACTTGGATTAGTCCCTTCGATCGCAGGGGATGTCAAAGTCTATGGAAAAACCTATCAACAACACCGTAAAAAAATAGGGTATGTGCCACAGCGAGAATCAGTAGATTGGGATTTCCCTACGAATGCTTTAGACGTGGTATTAATGGGCACCTATGGACGATTAGGCTGGTTCCGTCGCCCTGGCAAACATGAACATGAAACAGCGATGGAATGTCTACGCAAAGTAGGGATGGCAGATTATGCACAACGGCAGATTAGCCAATTGTCTGGTGGACAACAACAACGTATTTTTTTAGCTAGAGCGCTAGCGCAACAAGCTCAATTGTATTTGATGGATGAACCTTTTGCAGGGGTCGATGCGACGACAGAGAAAGCCATTATTTCATTGCTTGAACAACTCAAAGCAGAAGGTAAAACAGTTCTGGTCGTTCACCATGATCTGTCTACCGTAGAAGCGTATTTTGATGATGTATTACTGCTAAATCGTACACTGATCGGTGCAGGGGCAGTCAAAGATATATTTAATGCTGACATGTTACAGCAGACATATGGTGGCAAAATGGCGGTGTTACAAGGTAAAGAAGGCATTGTACTTGCAGGGAAATAAGCACTTATAGTACCAAGTACTGATAGAAGAAATCGCACTTATAGTGCCAAGTGCTGAACGTAAGATATTTTGCTAAGCAAAAATCATGCTGGATTGAAATAGAAGAAATCGCACTTATAGTGCCAAGTGCTGGGGGTGAGGAGAGTATATGTGGAATACGATAGGGGCTTTGATACTTGATCCGAATGTACGCTGGATTATTATCGGTTGTATGTTACTCGGATTAAGTAGTGGAGTGATTGGTTCATTTATGGTTTTGCGGAAGCAAAGTTTGATAGGAGATGCACTGGCTCATGCGGCATTACCGGGGATTTGTATTGCTTTTATGTTGAGTGGTGTCAAATCAACAGGTGGATTTTTTATTGGAGCTTTAGTTGCAGGGGTACTCGCGACCTTTGGAATTCGATGGATTACACAATATTCACGAATCAAACAAGATGCAGCAATGGGCATTATTTTATCTTTCTTTTTCGGAGTAGGCGTATTGTTACTGACTCATATTCAACATAGCGGAGACGGTGGACAAAGTGGGTTAGACAAGTACCTATTTGGACAAGCGGCTTCTATGATGCAAAGTGATGTCTATGTTCTTGCCGGTATTAGCCTATTGATGATCGTTATCTGTGTGGCTTTATTCCGATTATTTAAACTAATCAGTTTTGATCCTGGATTTGCCAAAGGTATGGGCTTGCCTGTCGCCTTTTTGGAGCAACTTCTTCTACTATTGACGGTTATTATTGTGGTTGCAGGAATTCAAGCAGTAGGCGTAGTATTGATGTCTGCATTACTGATTACACCTGCTATTGCAGCACGTTTCTGGACAGATCGTCTGCATATTATGGTGATGGTATCCGGTATATTTGGAGCGTTAAGTGGTCTGATCGGAACATTGTGGAGTGGAATGGTGTCTCAATTGCCAACAGGTCCGGTGACAGTACTTGCGGCTACTGTATTCTTTGCAATCTCGGCACTATGTGCTCCGCGTCGTGGATGGTTAGCCAAGTTATGGTCGCGTAAGCAGACCAAAGAGCAGTGGCAGCGTCAAGGAGGAATAAGCCATGAGTAGTGATTTTTGGATTATTTTAACGGCTTGTCTGATGTCAGCCGCTTGTGGATTACTGGGTTGTTTTCTTATTTTGCGCAAAATGGCACTGATTGGGGACGCGATTAGTCATGCCGTATTACCCGGCATTGCGATTGCTTTTCTACTGAGTGGCACACGAGATTCGTTAGCGATGATGATTGGAGCAACTGCTCTTGGATTGCTTGCTGTATTTCTAATTCAATGGTTACAAAATTCAGGTATCCAATCGGATGCATCAATCGGCATTATTTTTACAGCATTATTTGCGATTGGCGTTATTATTATCAGTCTCAATGCTCGTAATATTGATCTGGATCTCGACTGTGTATTGTTCGGTGAGATTGCTTATGTACAGTGGGATACATGGACAGCGAACGGAATAGATATGGGACCACGTTCGGTCTGGATGTTAGGATCGGCATTATTGATTATTTTACTGTTACTTGCATTATTTTATAAACAATTCAAAATTTCAGCATTTGATCCAGCGATGGCAGTAGCTTGTGGGATTCCAGTGATGTTATTCCATTATTTATTAATGGGAATGGTGTCGATGACTTCGGTGGCTTCTTTTGAAAGTGTAGGAGCTATTCTAGTGGTCGGTATGTTGATTATTCCAGCATCTACTGCTTACTTGTTAACAGATCGTCTAGGCAGAATGCTAATGTATAGCGTACTAACAGGAGTCGTTAGTTCTATTATTGGTTATTATACAGCATATATACTTAATGCTTCGATTGCAGGCAGTATTGTTACAGTAGCAGGTATATTGTTTGGAATTGCTTTTGTATTTTCTCCAAAGCATGGTGTGTTGATTCGTCGTCTGCGTCAACGCCGTTCTCAAGGAACAGCAATCGCTGAATAAGAATCCTACCAGAATATATACTTTCTAAACATCTTGTCTTTGTTGAAAGTGAAACAACATGATAGGTCTACACATGAATGTAAACCATTTGCAAAACATCCTGTAATCTTTCAGGGTGTTTTGATTATTTTTCACATGTAATTTACAAAAGCTTTTGTGACCGATGTAACAACTATGATAAAATGAGCCTGTTATCGCAATAAGCTCACTGACTGGCTACAGTAGATTCAATAAACACCACTATAGAAATAGGAACAGGAAAGGAACGATACGACAAGATGACAATACGTAAATATAAGTTATTAGCTTTAGATATGGATGGAACATTATTAAACGATAATCATGAGATTACACTCGAAACGATTAAATGGATTAATAAAGCGATGGATGAGGGTATTCATGTGTGTTTGTCTACAGGACGTGCAGCTCATAGTGCAATGCCTTATGCCGAGCAATTAGGCTTAGATACTCCTATGGTCACTGTAAATGGTAGTGAGGTCTGGAAAGCCCCTCATGAGCTACATCGACGTACACTGGTTGATCCTGATCTCATTCGTCAAATGTACGAATTGGCAATCGAAAAAGATGTCTGGTTCTGGGCATATACAGTGAACGGTTTACACAATCGTGATAACTGGCTAGAAGAAGGTACAGACCTTACGAGTATTGAATGGCTCAAATTTGGCTATAATACCGAAAACGATGAATTGCGTTACCAGATTCTTATGGCATTACAAGATATGGGTGGACTTGAGATTTCCAATTCGTCTCCACATAATCTAGAGATCAATCCACTTGGAATTAACAAAGCAGCAGGGATCAACGAAGTATGCCAATTGCTTAATATTGACATGTCTGAAGTGGTTGCTGTAGGCGATAGCTTAAACGATCTCGCTGTCATTCAAGCTGTTGGATTAGGTGTAGCGATGGGTAATGCTCAAGAACCTGTGAAAGAATCGGCAGATTTGGTTGTAGGCTCTAATAATGATGATGGAATTGTTGAAGTCATTCGCGATTATATTCTGATCTAAAAAAAGTTGCAACGGATCAGGCGCTCTTCGAGTATATAGGTATAGAAAGATTACTGGGAGGAGTGAACCATACCGATGGAAATTCTCGGTTGGAGTTTAGTCATTATTTTATTTTTAGTCGGGATCGCAGGAGCGGTTTATCCTGTATTACCTGGCGCATTAGCTATTTATTTCGGATTTTTCGTGTACGGATGGTTTTTCTCATTCGCTGAATATAATGTCTGGTTCTGGATTATTCAGACGTTAATTGTGATTGTGCTGTTTGTAGCCGATTACGTCGTCGGTGCTTATGGAACTAAGAAGTTTGGAGGAACCAAGCTCACCGTCATTTTATCAACGATTGGATTGATTGTTGGACCGTTTGTTATTCCTGCTTTTGGTCTGATTTTGGGTCCATTGATCGGTGCAATTCTCGGTGAGTTGATTTCAGGTAAAGATTTTCAGCAATCGCTCAAAGCTGCATGGGGCACGATGCTTGGATTATTCACTAGCATGGTTGTGAAGATTATTTTACAAGTAGCGATGATCGTTATCTTCTTTCTCTGGATTTTTGTATTTTAAAAAAATAACCCGCATTGCTTAGATGACTATAGGTTGTCTATAATAGAGGTTGTTGAAAAAGCCCAAGACCGGAAGGCCTTTCAGCCTTCCGGTTTTTTGGTATGGTTGAGATCGGGCGTGAGAAAAGGGGAGCCGTTTTGTCTAAAACAGAGTCATTTGTCAGAGGAACCGTGATTTTGGCAGCAGCTGCTTTAATTGCACGTGTACTGGGTTTGGTACAACGTGTACCGTTAGAGCATATGTTAGGTGTAACAGGTAATGCATCATTTACGGTAGCTAACAATTTATACTTGATGTTACTTGCTGTAGCAACAGCAGGTATTCCAAGTACACTGAGTAAAATGGTATCTGAGCGTTATGCGCTAGGTAGACCTGCGGAAGCACAACGCATTTACTTTGCAGCGTTGTTATTTGCAGGTGTGATTGGTGTCATTATGACAGTAGGATTGTATATTTTCGCACCATTTTTTGCTGTGTACAGCTCTAAAGTACCTGAAGCGATTTTAGCTATTCGAGCCATTGCTCCATCATTATTATTATTCCCAATGATTGCAATGATGCGCGGATATTTTCAGGGACGTAACTTAATGATTGCAGGCGGTATTTCTCAAATTGTTGAGCAGATCGCGCGCGTGTTTACAGCCATTTTGTTAGCCTATATTATTTTACAATTAGGGTATGGTGGTGTAGAAGCTTCTGCCGGTGCTTCTTTTGGTAGTGTGCTCGGGAGTATAGGTGCGTTTGCAGTAATGATCTATTATGCTTTCAAAATGCGTAAACAAGATAAATTAGAAGGTATCGATGCTAGATCAGATAAAGATCATGCTGTTATTCCATTAACACAAATCTATGGTGATATTTTCAAATTATCGATTCCTATCGTTCTATCTTCATTGACGATTCCAGCCGTTTATTTTATCGATAGTATATTAGTAAAACCTTTATTGATTGGACAATTAGGAGATGCTATGGCTACCAATGTGCTGGCGATTTTGGGAGCTAGAGCACAAAGTGTAGCAGGTATTCCACCGATTCTAGCGATTGCACTGAGTCAATCGCTGATCCCTATTATTTCAGCTGCGTTTGCTAGTCGCAAAATGGAACATTTGAAAAATCAAATTACATTAGCATTACGAATTTCTGTACTTACAGGTGTGCCAATTGTGTTAATTTTTAGTACAGCAGCGTATTCGGTAAATGGATTATTATTTAGTACTCAAGAAGGAGCAGGCATTATTGCTGCTTTGACAATGGGGACAATTTTCCAGATTACGATGATGACGACCAATTCAATGTTAATCGGTATTAATAAAGCAAATCAATCAATGGTACATGTCATGATCGGTATTGTTGTCAAATTAATTGTTAGTTTTGCATTGGCTCCGTTTATTGGAATCTACGGTATTATTGCAGGAACAGCATTATGTTTTATTACGATTACATGGATGAATAT
Organism: Paenibacillus sp. PK4536; assembly: GCF_028594455.2. Classification (NCBI taxonomy): domain Bacteria; kingdom Bacillati; phylum Bacillota; class Bacilli; order Caryophanales; family Paenibacillaceae; genus Paenibacillus; species Paenibacillus sp. PK4536. The sequence continues at coordinate 195,355 of NZ_CP126313.1, read as the reverse complement.
TCGTTCATTACGCCAAATTGTGACTTTCTCTGTATTAGGCAACCGTTGGATCGGATTTATCGTCACTGTAGTAGTGCTTGGCGGAATCGGTCTATTGCTTAACCAAGTAGGTATTTTATTAACAGGTTATATGAATGATCGAGTTGCATTTTTTATCGGTTGTTGTATGGTAGGAATAGCGATACTATTGGTATATCCAGTCATGCTTGTTTTACTAAGAGTGGTTAAAGCCAATGAATTGGATTCATACCCTAAAGTATTACGAAAAGTTTTCCGTCCATTAATGCGTCTACAAAAGAATTAGGAGGAATATCATTATGCAAATGATTAATAGCAAAGAAGATTTTATAACTGTCACTCATTCTTCTCAATTAACTGTTGCTGTATTTAAAGCAGACTGGTGTGGAGATTGCCGATATATTGATCCATTTATGCCTGAAGTAGAAAGTAAATATGCGGATCGTCTAACGCTTGTTGAAGTGGATGTAGAAGCAACAGGTGATGTGAGCCAAGAACAGAATATCCTTGGTATCCCTAGCTTTGTCGCGTATGCGAATGGCAAAGAACTAGTCCGTTTCGTTAACAAAGCACGCAAATCTCGTGAGGAAATTGAACAATTTCTAGATCGTGCTGTCGCTGTGTATGAGACATTGGCTACAACAACAGCAGAATAAAAAGATTTTGTTGAAATAGAAATATATAATAACTATATGTTGCTATAAGTACATCTATATTTATAAGTAAAGACGTACAAAGATATGCTTTGAACAGCTATCGTTGTACGTCTTTTTATTTTGACTGTATATTGATTTTTAGTGCGAACTGGTTTATAAATTATGTCAATATTTGCTTACCTGACTTTTCATTTGTTACGATACATTCAGGAGGTGGATATCATGTCAAAAAAAGGAATGATTATTACCAGTTTTTTAATAGTAATTGTTATTGTTGGAGTAGCCGCTGTTTATTTAGGTTTACATGGCAATCCTTTTACAAAAAAAGAAGCAGGACAAAAAATTGAAGCTTATTTAGTTTATGATAAAGGATACAACATTGAAAAAGTTGAAGGTACATATTCATTTACATCATCCAATGCGCCTTATGGTGCTAATGTAGTTTTTAAAGATGAACCTAACACCACATATTCTTATGCTATTTTTAAAGATGGGCATATTGCTCAAGAAGGATATAGTGGAAATACTTCCAAGCATCTCATCAAGTAAAATAACATGAATAGTCTATAATTCTATCTTAGATAGAACACATTATATCTATAAAAGTTAGTTACATAGTATTGTGTAGATATTGATCATTTTTTGTCACAAAGGATGCGGTAGTAATTACTGGTGATTCGTTATAATAGATAGTGACTATAAACAATGTCACTATTATAAAATAGCGGGTGATTCTCTAAATGGCAAGAAAGTTCAGAATAACAACTACACATCTAAAATGGTTGAGCTTTGTCACCTGTGTTGTTATGTTTTTAGCAACAATGGGGGGACTTGTAGTAACGAAATCAGGTTCAGGGCTCGGTTGCGGAACAGAATGGCCGCTATGTCATGGCAAATTTGTACCAGCGTATACGATTTCTTCACTTATCGAGTATTCGCATCGGGCAATTAGTGCTTTGGCGGGCTTAACAGCATTATTTTCTTTTATCGGATTTATCTTTTTTAATAAGCATCGTGAGCTTAAAGTATATGCATCATTAACATTACTATTTGTGTTAGTTCAAGCAGTAATGGGCGCATTGGCTGTTGTATTCTCACAATCTGCTCCTATTATGGCGCTCCACTTTGGATTTGCGATGATTGCTTTTGCAAGTTCGTCGATGATGGCACTTGGAGCAAGACGGATGGATCAGCAAAAAGGAGATTTACCGATTCCTGATGAACCACCGGTGAGTAAAGGGATGCGTAATCTGACGTGGTTTGCTACGATCTATACGTATATGGTAGTGTATACAGGCGCTTTTGTAACTCATACCGATTCTAGAGGTGGTTGTTCAGGAGTACTACTGTGTAACGGTTCAATCTTACCGGAATTATCCGGCGGGGTAGCTGTAGCCTTTTTCCATCGTGTAGCAGCATATAGTCTGTTAATCGTAATTGCGGTTCTAGCACACTATGCTTACCGTCGTCATCCGTATAATCCGGGTATTCGTAAGCTAGGTGTAACAGCTATCGTCTTTATTATTATGCAGATTCTAAGCGGAATGTTGAATATTGTAACGATGAAAGTACCTGAATGGTATTTCTTCTCCAGTATGTTGCATACGCTATTGATTCAGATTTTGTTCGGTGTGTTATGTTATATGAGTGTACGGGTGTGGCAATTAAGCCGTGGTACACGTGGTAAAATAGGACAGGATCTATAAAAGCAACACTATTAATATGCTTCTGGATACTTTAAAATCAATACTGATTGTGTATAACGACTTTATTAAATAATAAAATATTTCTAATTTCCTTAGGAAATGTTTATTTTTGCTTTGACAAAGCGTGTGAAGTTCAATATACTGAGAAAAGATTTTCATTTTCATTCGAATTTTTCATATTTTCTTATCGAGAGTGGTGGAGGGACTGGCCCGATGAAACCCGGCAACCGATTTTAGAAAATAGATTGCAGTGAATGTAGCAATCTATTTTCCAAAATGTCATGGTGCTAATTCCTTCAAAATGGCATGTGCAGTCAATGCAATGTGATTTTGGCAGATGAGAAGGAAGTATCTCTAATAATAGAGAACCCTTTTCTGCGAAAGGGTTCTTTTTTTGTATAAAGAAGAGAGAAGCGAATACCGACATATATTATAATGAAAATATATCCGACTTATTCGATGGTTTATATATGATTAATGTAATATCGCTTGAGGAATGAAGAGATAGAAGGAAGGAGCACCCATCTGTGATTGAGTTAAAAAATATAACTAAAACGTATGGCAAAGGTAAAAATCTAAGTCCTGCGTTAAGCGGTATCGATTTGAAGATCGAAAAAGGTGAGATTTTCGGTGTGATTGGACATTCGGGTGCAGGTAAAAGTACGTTAATCCGATGTATCAACTTACTCGAACGTCCAACTTCCGGTGAAGTATGGATCGATGGCGTTGATATGACCAAGCTTAACAAAGCACGGTTGCAAGTGAGACGACGTAAAATAGGAATGATTTTTCAGCATTTCAATCTATTATCTTCGGCAACGGTGTATGAGAATATCGCTTTTCCTTTACGCTTGGTCAAAACACCAGAACGTAAAATTAAAGAAAAAGTGAAAGAATTATTAGCTCTGGTTGGACTTGAGAATCATGCAAATAAATATCCTGCGCAATTATCTGGCGGACAGAAACAACGTGTAGGAATTGCCCGTTCACTAGCAAGTGACCCTGATGTATTACTTTGTGATGAAGCTACTTCGGCACTTGATCCTCAGACCACCAATTCGATTCTCAAATTGTTAGTTGATATCAATGAGCGGTTTAATTTAACAATCATTTTGATTACACATGAAATGCATGTGATTCAGAGCATCTGCGATAAAGTAGCTGTTATTCATCGTGGTGGGATTGTAGAACAGGGTCCTGTCACTGACGTTTTTTTGAAGCCACAGCATGAAGTGACACGTGATTTTATTTTAAATGAATCCAATAATGCTGAACTATTGAACACATCTTGGACAGCACCAAATGTTCCCAATTCTTTAACTGTTAAAGTTTCATTTTTAGGTGACAAAACGTATCAATCGATTCTTTCGCAAACGGTACGTCACACAGGTGTCGATTTTGCTATTTTGCAAGGAACGATTTCAACATTAAAAAATGTACCTTATGGACAACTGATTGTTCGCTTTGAAGGAACAGAAGGAGACATTAAGCGTACACTCGATGGATTGACTGCTGAAGGTCTGGATGTGGAGGTGATCAACTGATGGGTGAATTGGATTTTTCACAAATCGATTGGAATGAATTCGGTACAGCAACGCTAGATACACTCAAAATGGTAGGTGCTTCCGGGTTATTTACTTTAATTTTAGGATTGCCTCTAGGTATATTACTATTTATTACAGGACGTTCTACGGTAGCATGGGTACGTTATTTCTATGCGGTGATTGCATTTATCGTTAATATTTTGCGCTCGGTTCCGTTTATCATTTTGATCGTAGCCATATTACCATTAACGCAAATTCTAGTAGGTACAACAATCGGAGTACTGGGAACGATTCCACCGTTAGTCATTGCCGCTGCCCCGTTTTTTGCCAGATTGGTGGAGACAGCACTGCGCGAAGTAGATCGTGGCGTGATTGAAGCAGCCAATGCTATGGGAGCTTCTCTCTGGCAGATCGTCACACGTGTACTTGTACGCGAAGCTATGCCAGGACTACTTGCTGGATTGACAGTGACTGTTGTTGCTCTAGTATCAAATACAGCGATGGCAGGAATGATTGGTGCTGGAGGACTCGGAACACTTGCGATCAACTATGGTTATTATCGCTATGATACGGCGATTATGTTAGTGGCTGTAGTCATCATGGTCATTATTGTTCAGATTCTACAAATGCTTGGCGATCGTCTAGTGGTTCATTTCTCTAGAAGATAAACGTAGATAAAGAATCGTCTATATGTGGTAATTCTGCTGAATATTCAGATAGTCAGATCGACAACAATAAGATATTCAGCATATCAATAGCATGAATTAAAATACCAAACCAATAAAGGGGTAGAGAAGATGAAAAAATGGACTCTAATTGTACTAAGTATTATGTTGGTAGCTATTATATCGGCTTGTGGTAATAAAGCCGCTGATAACACAGCAGCTACAGGAACCACTGAAGGTGGAGCAGAGGCAGTGACATTGAAAGTCGGTGCTACAGCTGTACCTCATGCTGAAATCTTAAAGCATATTCAACCTGCACTTGCTAAAGAAGGCGTTAATTTACAAGTTGTTGAATTTACAGATTATATCCAACCTAACGTTCAATTGAACGGTAAACAACTAGATGCTAACTATTTTCAAACATTGCCTTACCTTGAAGAACAAAATAAATCACGTGGTATGACACTTAAAGCAGTACAACCTGTACACATCGAACCTTTTGGTGCCTATTCTACAAAGTATAAATCTATCGATGAATTGCCAGATGGCGCAAATATCGCTATTCCTAACGAAGTATCCAATGGAGCACGTGCTTTGATTTTGCTTGCGAACAACGGATTGATTGAATTGAAAGACAAAACAAACATCACTTCTTCTGTCAAAGATATCACATCGAATCCAAAAAACTTTAAATTCACACCGATGGATGCAGCTTTTATCACTCGACAATTGGGTCAAGTGGACTTGGGTATGATCAACATGAACTATGTATTAGAAGCTAAAATCGATCCTAAAACAGCATTGTTGACAGAAACAAGTAGCGCACCTTATGCTAACTACTTGGTAACTCGTGAAGATAACCAAAACGATGCGGCTATCGAAAAATTGAAAAAAGCTTTAACATCTGATGATACAAAAAAATTCATTGAAGATACGTACAACGGTGCTGTTATTCCAGCATTTTAAGTCCATATCCTCACTGAAAGTATACAGAAAGAGCTTAACTTCACTCCAGAAGTTAGGCTCTTTTTTGTATTTTTAGAAATGTATATTTATTGTAAAAAAAACTTATATCGTATCTCCATGATCGTCTACGTTCTCCGTATCATGAACTAAAGATGTAGATATCGCACGTGTCACTTCCACAAGTTGTGATGGAGAAAGCTCTACTTGCATGCCTATTTTGCCTGCGCTAACGATCATCGTTTCAAGTGACATCGCATCTTGATCGATAAAGGTAGGATACAATTTCTTCATACCTACTGGAGAACAGCCTCCTCGAATATAACCTGTCCATTTCTGCAACTCATTCACAGGCAATAACTCTAATTTCTTTTCTCCAGCTGCTTTGGCTGCCTTTTTAAGATCTAATTCAGCGCCAACCGGAATAACAAAAATAAATAAGTTATCTTTACTTTGAGTCACTAAGGTTTTAAACACCATTTCAGGTGGCTTATTGATTTTGACGGCAACCGCATTACCGTGAATTTTGCCGTCTTTATTATCATATTCAATAATGGTGTATGGAATATGGGCTTTGTCTAAAATGCGCATCGCATTGGTCTTACTTGTATTCATTCAAATACCTCCTACTTCATAAGCTGAATACTACTATTATAAACGATCTTTTGAGATTTCGTAGAGTGGGGCAAAGCTTGATGTACTGAACCTTTTGACATCTATAGGTTAGGGTCTGTACACTATATAAGAATGGGTATCATCCAAAAGCTATGATTCCAACGTATACCATTATAAAAGATCATAACAATCGAAAAGATGTAATAGATGTTCTAGAGGAGGAACTTTTTTGGATCGTAAAATTGCCCTGATTACAGGCAGTGCCAAAGGATTAGGTAAAATGACGGCGCTTACGCTAGCGGGTCAAGGCTGTGATATCGCTCTAAATTATATGAATAGTCATGAAGAAGCTATACATTTACAGTCTCGTATTGAAAAAATGGGAGTACGCTGTATTGTTGTACAAGCTGATATTTCGCTTGAAGCCGATATAGATCGCCTTGTAGACGAAGTGGAACAACAGCTGGGCGGTATTGATATTTTAGTCAATAACGCAGGCCCTTTTATCCGGGAACGCCGTCTATTTGCTGATTATGAGCGTGCAGAAATCATGTCGTTAATGCAAGGAAATCTGATCGGTGCGATGTTGCTAGATCACCGTGTATTACCTCATATGCGTCAGCAGAAATGGGGACGCATTATTCATTTTGGTTTTGGACATGCGGCTGAATCGAGATCATGGCCTCATCGTGCTGTATATGCCGCAGCCAAAGTAGGATTGGTTTCGTTTACCAAAACATTGGCTGTAGAAGAAGCAGAAAATGCGATTACTGTTAATATGATCTGTCCGGGTGATATTCGTGGGGATAACAAAGAAAAACGGATCGCCGATGTCCTACATCTTGTTGATGAAGAAACGCCGCGAGGTCGACCGGGTAGTGGAGAAGACATTTCGCGTGTTATTTCTTATCTATGTCATTCCGATTCTGACTTTATTACAGGTAATATCATGGATATCTCGGGTGGACTTGATCCGATTCGTCCATATATCAAAGGATGAACCGAATAGATAGGGCTTACAGTAAAAAGTGAATACATGTATAAGCACAAAAAAAGCGTCCTGCTTCCCAAAGGAAGACAAGACGCTTTTTGTTATGAAGCGAAGGCAATCAATCGTTGCCTCTGTATAAAAAAGTCTGAATTAGAATACTTGGACAACCTCTTGCACACCTTCAACTTCTTCGAAAAGGGCGCGCTCGATACCCGCTTTTAGCGTGATTGTCGAACTTGGGCAACTACCGCAAGCTCCCATCAACTTAAGCTTAACGATACCATCCTCAACGTCTACCAACTCAACGTCGCCGCCATCGCGTTGCAAGAATGGACGCAATTTGTCCAGAACTTCCAATACTTCATCGTACATTTCAACCTGTACACTTTCACTCATATTGTTCAACTCCTTTCGTAACTATATTATAGTATAAATACACCAAAATTTCAGCATTTACGCAATGATTTTTATACTCATTTCAAATTTCTTTATAAAAATGACAATATAGGTGCATATTCAGACACATTTTAGTGTATGATGTTCAAGGTACAACGATTGGAGGAATACACATATGAGACCGATTATAGAGTTTTGCCAGAGTAATATGCATACCGGTACAGATCAGGTAATGAAGAAATTAGAAGCAGATCCTGATTATGATATTATAGAATACGGTTGTCTGGGCAATTGTGGTCAATGTTATGCAATGCCTTATGCTTTAGTCAACGGAGAAATCGTTGCATCGAAAGATGCGGATACACTATATACGTTAATTTTAGAAAAGGTTAATGAAGCTGATGCTTGGGCTGATCTCGATTTAGACTGAGATCAGCTTTTTTTTATGCTCAAGCACCAATGAATAGTTCATTATCACAAAGGAAATCACGAAGATAGGATTCTAACCGAAATGATGTTTGGACATCCAGAGCACGCCACTTTTCAGTAGACGAGGCACTTTACCGGTAACAGAGCTTTTACCACCGAATCCAAATCCTGTACCAAAACCGGATTTTTTACCTAATGCTCCTAAAGTTCCTTTAAGTTTCAGTGGTTGCACTTTCGGTTGTTCCCCTTTCCAACCGGCTACAATCACATTAGCAATCTGTTCTGCTTGAGCTTCTGCTGCTTGTGCACTAGCTGCGAAAGGGAGGGAAGCACAATCTCCACATACAAATACTTCCGGGCGACCTGGAATACGATACAGCTCGTCCAAAATGACACGTCCAGAGTTATCCTGATTGACATTTAACTCATCGATTAATGGTACAGGGCGAATACCTGCTGTCCAGACCGTTACATCTGCTGAAATGCGCTCAGACTCACCGTTATAGACACAATGTCCTTCTACACGGCTAATATTGATATGGTTACGTACTTCTACATTATGCTCACGGAACCATTCTTCTACATATTTAGATAGGCGTGGAGGAGATGAAGACAATAGACGCTCACCACGATCCAGAATGCGCACATTCAAATCTTCACGACTTTCACGAATTTCAGCCGCGATCTCTATTCCGCTTAATCCTCCGCCAACAATATTCACTGTAGCTTGAGGAGGTAAATTATTTATTTTTAAGTACGTATCACGAGTAGCTGTGAATGATTGAATAGTACTTGTGTATTCAGCAGCACCGGGTACACCATGGAAATTATCGGTACAACCTAAAGCGATTACCATTTGATCGTAATTCAACGGTTCGCCATCTTCAAATGAAATCACTTTATCTTCTAAATTAATGCCTGTTACATCACCATATCTAGTGGTCATTTTGGCATGTGTAGGAAATTTAACGCGCAACTCAAGATCAGAAGCTGTTCCTGCTGCTAAAGCATAATATTCTGTTTTAAGTCCCTGGAAAGGCATACGATCTACTAAAATAATCTGTGTGTCTGCTGGAATCTTATGATCCAATAATTCGTGGGCTAATGTAACGCCACCGTAACCTGCACCGAGTATAACTAAATTTTTCATGATATCTTCTCCTTCTGGTAGATAATAAATAGATGAGAATCGTACATGATCCCCGTAGTCATAATGATTTCAAAAATCATAAACATAGAGGCAAGTCATCCGGCGCAGAGAAGGCAAAGCGGTGAGCCGGGTGATGCCTTTTTTGCCCAAAAAGCCACATATTGCCAGCTTACAGGCGTATAAACGGGCTTTACTTCTAAGATACAGCGATAGGATATCTAAAACGAATCCACTGTATGATTAAGTAAAGCCCGGGGTATGATGAGATGTTGAATAGATCTAAAGACTATTCGTATACTTTAATTTCGTTGTAGAATGTATCGCGTTCTACAGGAATACGACCTGCGCCTTTAATCAACCAGATCAACTCTTTACGAGTCAAACCTTCTGGAGTCAAAGCACCTGCTGCATGACTGATACGTTCTTTGATAATCGTACCGTGAGCATCAGAAGCACCAAAAGTTAGAGCCATTTGAGTCAATTGAGTACCAATATTGATAAAGTACGCTTTAATATGATCGATATTGTCAAGCATCAGACGACTGATTGCGATTGTTTTCAAATCTTCATAAGCCGAGTTACGACGCATAATACTTGCATTTTTACTTTTCGGTTGCATAGACAATGGAATAAATACAAGGAATCCATTCGTTTCGTCTTGCAACTCACGAATTTGTACCATATGACGTACACGGTCTTCGTAACTTTCAATCGAACCGTACAACATGGTGGTGTGTGTACGCATACCCATATTATGAGCAGTACGATGCACTTCTAGATAACGGTCAACGTTTGCTTTGTCGACACGCATTTTTTTACGATACTCATCAGATAAGATCTCTGCGCCACCACCGGTCAACGATTGCAAACCTGCTTCACGTAGCTTTGTGAGTACTTGTTCAATATTCAATCCGCTGATCCGAGTAAAGAAGTCAATCTCAGCTGCTGTATATGCTTTGAGTACCACTTCTGGAAAAGCTTCTTTGAGCGCTTGAAGAGAATCAACATAATATTGGAAAGGTACGTTGTTGTTATGTCCACCTACAATATGGAATTCACGAACGCCAGGATGGTAATGTTGTTGTACATAATCAACCATTTCCTGACCACTTAATGTGTATGAACCTTCTTCGCCTTCGTCTTTACGGAAGTTACAAAATGCGCAATGAGCTTCACATACATTGGTAAAATACAGACTCATATTTTCGATAAAATAAACCTTTTTACCATTTTTGCGTAAGTTCACTTCATTTGCCATTTGTCCGATGGTGAGGATATCATCACTCTCATATAGATATACCCCATCTTCAATAGATAAACGCTCACCTGTACGTACTTTATGGAAAATTTCTGCCATACGGGTATCGGTTTGTGGTGTAATAATAGTAGACATGCTAGGTTCCTCCTGTTCTCCTTAAAACTTCTGTCTATCTTCTGTGATGTCCGAATCTTGTAAGACGTGCTTGTCATTGTCTTACACCAATAAGGAGTCAATGAATAATAGCAATTAAAAAAAGCACACCATATATGCTGTCAATCCTAACAATAAAAATGCCAAAATAACTTCATCTTTGAACGCATACTATATAATATACAACAAATTACATAACATAGTCACCTGATTTGAAGAATTAATGTGAAAAAAGTTACAACGACACATAAGGTGTAACGATGTTTGGTTTTTGACAGAATTTCGACATTTCCTGTCATCCTTCACTTACCCATTATAAACCTCTCATGTAACGCGGGCAATACAATTACTTAAAAAATGAGAGATTGTGCATAATGAATAAGCCTTGAGTGCAATGGAACAGAAGAGTATAATGAAAAAGAAAAGGAGGGGATATCATTGATTACAATTAGTGATTCAGCAGCTTCACGTATGAAAGGCATTATGGAAGATCAAGACATACCCGGTCTATTCGTACGTATTGGCGTAAACCCTGGTGGTTGCAGTGGATTCTCTTATGCCATGGGCTTTGATAGCGAAGAAACGGATAAAGATATATATATGACTATTCAAGAGATGAAAGTCGTTGTGGATAAAGAAGACCTGAAATACTTGAACGGTTTGGAAGTGGATTTTGAAGAATCCGGTATGAGTGGTGGATTTACCATTCATAATCCAAATGCTGTAGCAACTTGTGGTTGCGGATCAAGTTTCCGTACACGCGAAGAAGACGAAGTATTGGCTCAACCTTGCGAAGATTAAGATCATTTCGTAAATAATCATTAAATGAGAAGACCTTGAAAGCGTACATTTACGTATTTCAGGGTCTTTTTTTGTATACAAGATGTATAGCTAGCAATAGATACAAAAAAAGCGAAACCTAATCTTCATAGGCTTCGCTTTTGTTATTTACATTTTCACTTTTCGTTTACGGTACTTCTGAATCATCAAGAAAATTATTCCTGCTATCATTACATAAATACTCACAAGCAATACAGTTCTGCCATAAGGATGTTCAGCAATGATCATGATATTGCCAATGATCGATAAAAACGTTCCAATCAGTGCAATACTTCCGTCTTTACTCCACATATGCAACAGCTCCTTGATGTGTGTATAGATATCTTTATTGATCTTATAATTGATCTTCGATTGACTTGGTTAACGGAGATTCTACATCGCCAGTATGCTTGGTACTTACCGACTCGATTAAGACTAATCCACATTCTTCTTCAGCGAACGGGTTATGCATCGTTCCTTTGGGAACAACATAAAATTCTCCTTTTTCTAAAGTGATATCTTCAGCATCTTGTAGACGAATAATAACCTTTCCATAAACAACTAGAAATAATTCATCTTCATGATCATGTTGATGCCAGACCAGTTCTCCTTTAACTTTTGCCACTTTGACATATTGATCGTTTACTTGCCCGATCACTCGTGGCGACCAGTGTTCTGTAATTTTGGCTAATTCTTCTGCAATATTGGTAGGGCTCAATACGTTTAACATCGTTAACACTCCATTCTGCATCGTTATGTATAGAATTGATAGATCGTATATAAATTATACATGAAAAGAAACGTTAACATCTATTTAGCAACTATTCATAAGAAGTTCACATGCCTCTTTTACAATAGTTTTACAGCCTACACATCATGATCAGATGGCAGGCTACACACAAGGAGGCAATTCAGATGAAGACATGGACATTCCTTTTAGGAACCACGCTGACGATCGCTCTGTTAGCGGGATGCAGTACAAATAGTGAAACGTCATCAACAGCAGAGCCAACAACCAATAGAGCAGATGCTTCTGCAACAGAGACATCTACCAATACGTCATCTTCTTCGGGAGATAGCACAGCAACAGCACAAGCAAGTGCTGATCTACTGGGCAAAATCAAATCTATTGACGGTAATACGATTACCATATACAAGTCTACAATAGATCCTTCTCAGATGGGGCAAGGTGGAGACAAAGGTATGAATGCTCCACCAGAAGGACAACCCGGTGATGGAGGTGCTTCCCCAGCAGATGGCGGACAATCCCCTCCAGCTACGCCAGACGGAGAGTCTGCTCAAGCACCCGTCAATGAAGGTTCACAAGCTCCAGCCTCTTCTGAACAAGCGAGCACGGGTGGAAAAGATATGTTCTCGGACGAGACCGTTACGATTACAGTATCCGACAGTACAAGGTTCTCTACAATGACGATGGAGAATAATGAAATGACGACAACGACCAAAGCCCTTTCCGATCTCAAAGCAGATGATGTCATCAACGTTTGGTTAAATACAGAAGATTCTTCAGTAGCCGATCAGATTCAACTATTTATTGGTATGGGCGGTATGCATAGTGGTCAGATGAAAGGTGATATTTCGAGTCAAGATACTTCCTCAGATACAACATCTACAGATCATTCATAATACAGCAAAAAAGAGTGAACACGATGGTTCACTCTTTTTGCTATACAACTAAATCTAGATCATTATTTTTATGTTATGAAGACGATTCTTGGGTAGCTAATGGAGCAGAAGCATTTGCCGGTGGAGTCGGTGGTGTACTTCCATCTACAGGTGGAGCTGGTGGTGTAGGAGGCGTACTTCCATCTGCTGGTACAGGTGGAGCTGGCGGAGTGCTTCCGTCTTTAGGTGCAGGAGGTGTCGGTGGAGTTCCGCCATTTGCTGGTGGTTGCGGAGCTTCATGAATTTCAATTTTAGTCGCTTGTTTACTTGTGTCGGATGCAAGTGTCACAGCGATATGATCTCCAACATTAAGAGCCGATAAGGAGATGGTTGTTTCCACATGTCCTTTTTCTGGACTGTGCGAAGTTTTCACAATATCGGTACCACTGTATACATTGATTGTAACGCTTGTGCCTTCTGGCAAAGGTCCTTGTGGTTTGCTATACGTATCTTTACTAACGGATGAGCGACTAGAAGATTTCGTATTTTTAGAACCCGATTTATAGTTCGCTTTGCGATCAGTTGCAGGTAGTGGTGGTTTTTCAGGTGCAGTGATCGTAATTTGATTGCCATTGATTGATTTAATTTCACCGATAACATCGGCGCGTTCTCCTTTAAGTCCTGGACCACCTAGTTTACCTGGTGCAGGTGGAGCGGGAAGGACTGGAGTGGTTCCATCTGGTAGTGTAGGTGCATCTGCAAGTACCTGACGTTGTTGAGATTGTACTGATGTAGATTGTTCAGAAGAAGATGCTGCAAATGCCGATGGGGCTGCTACAGCACCTGCAATGAGAGCTGCTGAAAAAGCGACGTTAGATAATACTTTAAGTGTCTTCATAAAGAAACCTCCTTTGGATTGGAAGGACATTTCAAAAGGCACGTCCTATAAACGGAAGTATAGAGAGCGATTGTGAACTCAATGTGAACTAAAAATGAATGAAACCTTAAAAAGTAAGATATTCCACATTATTGTCTAAACAAGAGTAAATCAAAGAAAAAAGGCAGAAAACCGCTGACTTCAACGGTTCACTGCCTGCTTGTTTCAACAAGAGACTCTTTACATTTTGTGGGAAAATAGAGATGAAAAATATTTTAAATGAATCAATATATCGATTATTTGCTAGTAGTAGCAGGCATAACTTCAATTTTGGTGGCTTTGGTAGTACCAGAAGCGAGTGTAACGAAAATAATATCACCTGCTTTAAGACTCGATAATGCTTTTTTCGTTGGAGTGGCTTTGGTGCTACCCGCAGAACGTGTCACACTTACGATACTTGTAGCACTACTTACAGTCACACTTGTCGTTGTTGTGCTAAACGTCTGAGCAGGTGGAGTAGTACCTGTTCCTGCTGTTGGAGCGGAACCTGTAGGCGGCGCGGCTGGAGCTGTTCCACTTGGAGGAGCTTCTCCTGCTACTGGAGCTTTTGATCCTGCTGTTCCTGTGGGAATATCCGGTTGAGTGGAGGATTTGTACAATGTAATTTTGCTACCGCTGATTGATTTTATTTTACCGATCAATACATTGTTCATGGCTTTGGCATCTTTGGTAGCAGTCGTGGTCGATGGGGTCGTTGTAGCGGCATGAGTTGGTGCTCCTATAGATATCGATCCCACCAATAAAGCTGCGGACAAAGCGACACTCGAAAGTACTTTTAATGTTTTCATACAATAGATTCCTCCTAAAGTGAATGAGCATTAGATAAACGATTCAGACGATATCTTATGGCTCTTCACGTAGTATAAAAGGAGAATATGAACTGCAAATGAACATTCACTTTAAGAACACAAAAAAGCCAGTTTCTCGCTTCCTCTTCATAAAGAAAAAGCAGACAACTGGCTTTTGGATATCATATTAAGTATGAATCAATCGGTTTGAAACATTGTTGATTCACGAGAATACAAGCTTTTGGTTCCAGATTGTAAGTTACGCACGCGAACAGCTTCGTTCGTATAAGCTTCTACATAACCACGTCCAATTTCACAATATACGCCAGTAGGATCTTCCTGCCATACTGTAATAAGACTGCCAGACAGTCCAGCGGTGAAAAAGTCCATATCTTCAGTAAGTGTGTGTTTCTTGTTCGATTTCATGGGGGTTCCCCTTCCTATATTTAAAACTGCCTATAGCCGACAGATGACTTCCGCTAACGATTATACTCTAAGATGCACTCATAAGGCGATGGTTTTTTACGAAAAGACAGAAAAAAATCGGGAAGTGATATATTCCCGATTTGTATTTGTTAAAATACCAAACGTATGATCGCAATAATAGCTAAATGTGCGGGATAAAAAGAACGCCATATCCAGCGTGGAGGTGAATAAAGCTTTGTTTTTGGATACAAATTTAGATGAATAGCAATTAAAGCCGTAGCCAGCACACTAAATACCTGAATATCTGAAAACCCTCCAAACAGGACAAAAACAACAGTGAGTGCCAAATGAGCGACAATCACCCAATACCCGGTCGTGTAACGAAATACCAATACAAGCAGAACGCCGTACATCCCATAATCCATATGTAGCTGATCTGCCAACCAACCTACAATAAGAATTAGAAGAAGCGAAACCGGAAAATATTTCAGGGATAGTTTATCAATTACAATCATTAAAAGCAAGGAAATAAATAATGTACAGACCACATTTAAATTAGTAATATCAAAAGCGTACATAAAAGGAAGTTGTGATAAAGCTGCAATTAGAAGTAACCTAATCGTATATTTGCGTACATTTCGTGTACGTTGATAACCGAGTACTAGAAAATAACAATAGATCGGAAAAGCTATTCTACCAATAACACGCAAATACCGTTCATCGGGAAAGAAAGCATACCCCAAATGATCGGTTAGCATCGTGATCATCGCTAACCACTGCACAGGCATACCTCCTTTAATTTACTTCATCAGACTAAAGTTAAATATCGTTTGTACAATCAATGAAATAATCAGTAGTCCAAAAATAGAAAAGCCGATTCCTGCTCCTTTACGACTTTCTTTGAAAAATTTGCGACTCAATGCAAATACAAGTCCAGCAATGGCTAATAATACGAGCACGATAATAATACGAAGAAAAATAAACACACCAACACTCACGAAGGGCACCTCCTGCAAATTTTAAATAATCTTATGTTTACTATACGACATATTGAGGGGTGTAATCCAAGTAAAAGGTGAACATTTCGCAAAACCACAAAAAAATGCTCTTTTCCCCATGGATTCTTGATCCAGTGAAGAAAAGAGCAGGGATAAAACAGAACTACATTTTCATATTACTACTGTGTCCTGGAGACAATTTCGCATCAGGATCTACATAGACTTTAGCATTGTTAATAGCGGTAGGCGCTTCACCAAAACCGACAGCGATCAATTTGAGCTTACCAGGGTAAGTCGTGATATCGCCAGCAGCGAAGATGCCTTCTACATTGGTCTCCATACGAGAATCGACCACGATAGAGTTACTATTGATCTCAATGCCCCATTCAGCGATCGGACCCAATGAAGAGATAAAGCCAAAGTTGACGATAACATCATCGACTTCGATTTCTTGTGTTTCTTTGGTTTTTACATGAGAAAGAGTAACACGTTCAATCGTATCTTCACCGTGTAGTTCAGTAATTTCTGTAGGTGTAATGATTTTGACGCCAGAAGCATTCAAGTTTTCTACACTGTGTTCGTGGGCACGGAATTTGTCACGGCGATGGATCAAGTATACTTCAGCAGCGATCGGTTCGATCATCAATGCCCAGTCAACTGCGGAGTCGCCTCCACCACTGATCAATACTTTTTTACCTGCAAAACGGCTCAAGTCGCTGACAAAGTAGTGTAGATTTGTTTTCTCAAAATGACTTGCGTTCGGTAAATCAAGACGGCGAGGTTCAAATGCGCCTACGCCTGCTGTAATAATCACTGCTTTACTTTCGTGTGTACCTTTATCAGTAGTCACTACAAAATGACGATCTGCTTTCTTTTCTACATTAAGTACTTTTTCTTCCAAACGAATATCAGAATCAAAATGATTCATTTGTTGTTGTAAGTTGTTTACCAGCTCTTGCGCTGTAATTTTCGGGAATCCAGCTACATCATAAATATATTTTTCAGGATAAAGGGCAGCTAATTGTCCGCCTAGTTGAGGCATACTTTCGATTAGTTTTACTGACGCTTGACGCATACCGCCATAAAAAGCAGCAAACATCCCGGCAGGCCCTCCACCAATAATAATAATATCGCTTAGTTCGTTGTTTGTTGTAGATGACACTTCACAAGCACCTCCGTAAATTAGTTCGATCTCACCCAATTATATATCATAAAGAGAATATTTTTAAAACGACAATTCTCAAAACAGCTCATATCCTTTTTATTGGAACGCGCAAAGTAAACAAAAAATATCTTTCGTATGCACAAAAATATATAAAAAGATAGATAAAAAATTAAATTTACTCTTGATATTTCAAAGAAAAATAGATATCATTTCAGTTGGGCTAATGATGTTTTGTGACGAAAATAAAACATTTTTTTCAGAAAACATAAATTTTTTTGAACATATCCGCTAGAAAGAGTACAATATAATGTGACATATCCTATTGCACTTTTATAGGTGAATATAATCATTTGTCTACTGTTGTGTATATTTTCACAATTTTATGAAGGTATACGGAGCAATCATGGTTATATATGGGTATTAACTATTTTAACTGATTTTATCGTTTCAGTGCAAAGTCTATTATTAATGATCTTTACCAAGTATTAATGTAGGCGATGTACTTCAATGAAATACATTCTAAGTGAATCATTGGAAGGGGAAAATGAATATGAGTAGCATTCCTAAAATTGTTATTTTGGGTGCAGGTTATGCAGGTATTCTTGCTGCACAACGTTTGCAAAAAGATCTAAATTATAATGAGGCTGACGTAACTTTGGTTAACCGCCATGACTATCATTACTTTACAACACACTTGCACATGCCAGCAGCAGGTACAGACAAATTGGATAACGCGCGTGAGCAAATTTCCAAATTGGTGGATGAGTTCAAAATTGATGTTGTAAAATCAAACGTACAAGAAATCATCCCACAAGAGAAAAAAGTTATTTTGGAAGACGGAACTTTGTCTTATGATCACTTGATCATTTGCCTAGGTGGCGAACCAGAAACTTTCGGTATCCCGGGTATGCTTGAAAATGCGATGACTATTCGCAGTATCAACTCTGTACGTAAAATCCGTGATCACATTGAAGCTCAATTTACAGCTTACAAAGTAGATAAAAAACCAGAGCGTTTGACTTTCGTAGTCGGTGGCGCAGGTTTCACAGGTATCGAATTTATCGGTGAATTGGCTGATCGTCTACAAGAATTGTGCAGAACTCATGGCATTAGCCGTTCTGAAGTTAAATTGTACAATGTAGAAGCAGCTCCAACAGCATTGCCAGGTTTCGATCCTGAATTGGTTGAATATGCTATGAAAGTTCTACAAAACAAAGGCGTAACATTCAAAATTGGTGTTGCGATCAAAGAATGTCTAACTGACGGTGTTATCGTTGGTGAAAATTCTGAAAAAATCCATGCAAACACTGTCGTATGGACAGGTGGTATCCGTGGTAACCGTCTAGTAGAACAAGCTGGATTCGAAGCAATGCGCGGACGCGTTAAAATTGACGAATACTTGCGTGCACCAGGACACGAAAATGTATACATCATTGGCGATAGCTCATTGATGTTCAATGAAGAAGGTCGTCCTTACCCACCAACAGCTCAAATTTCGATGCAACAAGGTGTACTTTGTGCACAAAACATCGTAGCAGCTATTCGTGGACAACAACCTAAGAAATTTGTATTCAGTAACAAAGGTACTGTAGCATCGCTTGGTAAAGGCGAAGCAGTAGGTGTTGTTGGAGATCGCAAACTTAAAGGTTTTGTAGCAGCTCAATTGAAAAAAGTAATCGATATCCGTTACTTGTTTATCATTGGCGGCGTATCGCTTGTTATGAAAAAAGGAAAATTCTTATAAGATGCGTCATTGTAGCGTTCAGGTACGTGGGCTTCTTACGCGTGAAGAGCTGGATCGGTATAATGGATTAATAGAAGTAGGTGGATTTTTGGAAGAGCAGGGTCGCTATGACCTTGCTTATCCTGTTCAAAAAGAAATCGATATTCTAATCTTACCAGCGATCGAACGTTTGAAAGACAAAAGCCGTGCACGAGATCGTGATGATCAGGAATATATGGCATCATTAGAACGTGATCAGGATTTGTCTGAAGAAGTCTGATTTGAAATGCTAACTAAAAAGCGAGGTTCCTCAACAGGAACCTCGCTTTTTTTGTTTTTTTATCTAACTTATTGATTTGAAGTTGGTGCTGAAGAAGATGGAGTAGAATCGCTCTCAATTTTGAATTGTCCCACTTCTTTTAATAAGTGATTCGCACTTTCAGACAGATTTTTGGATGCAGTAGAGATACTTGCAATCGATTGAGTCTGTTCGATAGTGGATGAAGCAGCTTCTTCGGTAGCAGCTGCACTTTCTTCGGATACCGCAGCAAGCCCTGTAATAACATCGGATACTTGATTTGCGCTTGATTTGAGAGAAGTCACACCATCAGATACATGACCAATTTGAGAAATAATATCGTCTACAGAATAACGAATGTGTTCAAATGAATCTTTCGTTTCATTTACCGATTGTTGTTGTTGAACGGTAGTATCACGGAATGAAGAAAGTTCCAACGAGCTTTGTTTACCTGCTTCATTTAACTGAATCAATAGCGCATCAATATCCGAAGCCGAGTGAGAAGCTTGTTCTGCTAGCTTACGCACTTCACTTGCAACAACCGCAAATCCTGCTCCATGTTCACCTGCACGTGCCGCTTCAATCGCTGCATTGAGGGATAATAGATTAGTCTGGTTACTGATTTCACGGATAACATTCGTGATTTGTGCGATTTCGTCTAATTTTTTCAATAGAATGGTGTTCGATGCTTCTACCCGTTGTGTCGATTCTTGTCCTGCTTGAGCAAGTGCAGTCTGTTGTGAAATCGCTTGTGTTCCCCGTTGCATTGCTTCGTTCACTTGTGTGATCATATGAGCCGCTTGATCAGCACTTGCAGCTACTTTTTCAAGGGATCCGGTCATATCCATAACCATCTCAGCGCCTGATTGGATCGATTCTGCTTGATCTCCTGCTCCACGAGCAATTTCTTCAATAACGGTAGAAATTTGTCCGGCGATATCCCCCGAGTTAGAAGCATTATTGTACATTTCATCAGAAGCTTTGTTCACGCTTACCGCAGATTGCGCAACGGTCTGAATTAAGTTACGAAGAGCGGCAGACATGGTATTAAAAGCAGTTCCTAACTGTGCAATTTCGTCTTTACCTTTAATTGCTACGACAACTGTCAAATCACCTTCAGCCAACTGCTGTGCACTTTTCTTAAGCAAGATAATAGGTTTAACCATCCGAACCGCTACCCAGAAAGCAAGTAAAGCAAATAATAAAGTAAGGGCGATAATCACGATTGTGTATTGATTGCGTAATTGAGTATATTCAGCAAAAGCTAATTTTTTGGAAGTGGATGAAGCAACAACCCAATTGATTCCTGGAATTTTTTCATAATATAGTAATTGAGGATCACCTTGATAAGTATATTCAACACTACCTGAATTTTGACTAAGTAATGTATTGGCGATACCGCTATAATCCGGTTGATCTTTCAATTGCTTGTTTACAAATGATTCATCGGGATGAGACATTACATTACCATTAGGATCGATCAAAAATGTGAAGCCGTTATTTGTTTTGAGTGTATTGATATAACTGGTGATTGTAGATAACAAGATATCTTCCGCAATAACACCAGCAAAGTTACCTTGAGGATCTTTCAGAGGAGCGCCAATAAATATAGCTTTGTACGTTTTGGTACCGGCATCTTCATAAGGAGCACTGATAAATAGTTTGTTAGCTTTTTTGGTTTCTTGATACCATGGTCTTGTTCTAGCATCGTAACCTTCAGGAGCTACCCAATCGCTACCATCTAGAAAAGTACCATCTTCTAACGAGAAATAAATATCAGAGATTGTTTTGGCATTGCTTTCATCTTTAAAGACTTGTAGATGTTTTAATGTAATTTGATCTAAAGGAACAGTAGTATTAATCACAGAAGCTAATGTTTCGACTACTTTACTATTGGTATTAATCCAACCATTGATCTGGGTTACCCCTTGAGTTACTGTTTTCTTTACATCTGCATCTACAGATTGAGTTGCTTGTTTTTTGATGATATACAGTGCAGACCAGCCCACAGGAACAGCAATAAGAATCGCAGTGGCTATAACAAGCAAAATCAATTTTACCTTTAAAGTCATACATACTCCTCTTTTCTCTACGTATATAAAAATAATGAACGAATATGAATACCGTCTAGTTGCTTGTTATTTATATCGTCATTCCAACTGCATTTAGTTATCTTTTCCGACAAATTTCTGCCCATATTTGCTATTTTTGTCACATAAATGATTCTTTGTACCTAATAATTAATGATTCAATTTTAAAATGGATAAAAATGGTGGTAAAGTAAAGAGTGCATGAATTTACATATAATAAAAGAGCCAAGTTCATTAATAGAACTTGGCTCTTGATTGAACACTATATTTACTTGTTATGGATTGGAGAAGAAGTAGAGGATGAGTCATCGGTTTCGATTTTGAATTGTCCAATTTCTTGTAATAGATGATTAGCACTTTCAGATAAGTGTTTGGATGAAGTAGAGATACTTGCAATCGACTGAGTCTGATCCAAAGTAGAAGAAGCTGCTTGTTCTGTAGAAGCTGCACTTTGCTCCGATACAGCTGCAAGCCCTGTAATGACATCAGATACTTGATTAGCACTATATTTAAGCGTCGTAACCCCTTCAGACACATGACCTATACGAGCAATAATCCCATCGACCGATTGGCGAATATGTTCAAATGAATATTTAGTTTCATCGACAGACTGTTGCTGTTGAGTCGTTGTAGTACGGAATGAAGACAATTCTAATGAACTTTGTTTGCCTGCTTCATTTAACTGAATCAATAGGTTATCGATATCCGAAGCCGAGTGAGAAGCTTGTTCTGCTAGCTTGCGGACTTCGCTTGCCACAACAGCGAACCCTTTGCCATGTTCCCCTGCACGAGCTGCTTCAATCGCTGCATTCAGAGAAAGTAGATTCGTTTGGCTACTGATCGCCCGAATGACATTTGTGATCTGAGCAATTTCATCTAATTTCTGAATTAAGATACTATTGGAATGTTCGACACGCTCGGTTGAAGCTTGTCCTGCTTGTGAAAGCATCGTCTGTTGCGCTATCGCTTGCGTGCCTCGATCCATCGCTTCATTGACTTCTTTAATCATATGAGCCGCTTGATCAGCACTTGCCGCTACCGTTTCCAGTGAATCGGTCATCGTCATAACCATTTCAGCACCGGATTGAATCGATTCAGCTTGCTCAACAGCACCCCGAGCAATTTCTTCAATAACGGTAGAAATTTGTCCGGCAATATCGCCTGAATTTGAAGCATTATTATACATTTCATGAGAAGCAGTATTAACTCCATGAGCCGATTGCGACACCGTTTGAATCAAATGACGAAGCGCTGTAGACATTGTATTAAACGCAATAGCGAGTTCTGCAACTTCATCTTTTCCTTTGACTGGAACATGTACAGTAAGATCGCCTTCTGCTAATTGTTGAGCACTTTTTTTCAGTCCAATAATCGGTTTGACGATTCGAACTGCTACCCAGAATGCAAAGGCTACAAATAATAAGGTCAATGCAATAATAGCAATCGTATATTGATTTCGTAATTGTGTATATTCAGCAAAAGCTAATTGTTTGGAGGTAGAAGAAGCAACGATCCAGTTGGTACCCGGAATTTTACTGTAATACAATAATTGAGGCTCGCCTTTATAATTGTATTCGGTACTGCCTGACGGTTGACTGATTAATGTATCGGCAATAGCACTATAGTCGGCTTGTTCTTTAAGAGGTTTATTGATAAAAGTAGCATCAGGATGAGACATTACATTACCATGTTGATCGAGTAAAAACGCAAATCCACCACTGACTTTAATATTGTTAATATAATCGGTAATCGTTGAAAGTAAAATATCTTCAGATAATACGCCAGCAAATGTACCTTGATTGTTGGTTAAAGGAACAGCAATCGAAATGGCATAACCATCGGTAGTGGCATCAAGGTAAGGGTCACTAATAGACAAGGCATTGGTTTCTTTGGCTTTTTGATACCATGGACGTTGTCTTGCATCATAACCAGCGTCAGGAATCCATTCACTTCCATCTAGGAAAGTGCCATCTTCCAGTCCAAAATAGACATCAGATATACTCCCTGCATTAGAAGGGTCTTGATAGACTTGCAGATGCTTTAAAGTGATCTGATTGATAGGAACCGTTTTGTTGATTACAGAACCCAAAGTTTCGATCACTTTGCTATTGGTATTGATCCAACCATTCACCTGAGTAACTGCTTGGGATACTGTATTTTGAAGCGTAGCATTGATAGATTTGGTGGATTCATTTTTGATAATATACAGTGCTGACCATCCAATCGGAACAGCGATTAGAATCGCAGTAGCCATTACTAACAAGATCAATTTTACTTTTAACGTCATAAGTATCCCTCTTTTCTATACGTATATAAAATGACTTTCTTGGATAAATTTGATTTGTAATTGTTCCTTATATCGTCAGTTGATCTGCATTTATGTATATTTTTCGACACGAAAATCTTCGATTAAGGATTTTATTATTTATTTTTTAAGCCTTGAGCACTAATAAATAGGTATATATTCTAAAAATGCTCAAATAAAAAACCTTTTTACTATCCATAAAGATAGCAAAAAGGTTTTTTAATTCTACATATATTTATTTTGTGATGCAGACTAAATTATTTTAAAGTTTGAGCATTTCTTCGAATTTAGCGGTGTCTAGCATACTACCGACATAGAAAGAACCAAATTCTCCAAAACGAGCACTTGCTTCATCAAAGCGCATTTCGTATACTAGTTTTTTGAATTGAAGTGCATCGTCAGCGAATAAAGTTACGCCCCATTCCCAATCATCCAATCCAACAGAACCCGTAATGATTTGCTTCACTTTACCTGCATAACTACGTCCGATCAATCCATGACTACGGATCATTTCACGACGCTCATCCATCGGAAGCATATACCAGTTGTCTCCTAGATTACGCGTTTTGTTCATCGGATAGAAACAGATATAACGAGAATCAGGTAGAGCTGGCTTCAAGCGAGCCAGAATATGTGGATTCTCCATCGGATCGCCTTCCACATGACTAGCCATATAGCTGCTAAGTTCTACGATACTTACATATGAATAAGATTTCTTCGTAAAACTAGCGAAAGTGGTTTTGTTAAATTCATTTTCTATCGCATTTAAATCTTCTAACGTTTCACGTAGATGCATCATCATAAAGTCAGCTTTTTGTCCAACAACAGTATAAATAACCGTACTCCCACTGCCATCGTTGCTGACAGCTTGCCAATCATGAATCAATGCATTTAACTCGTCGATTGCACCGGCACGTTCTTCATCATCTGCTGCTTTCCAAGCATGCCAATCAATAGTGCGAAAATCATGTAATGCATACCAGCCTTCAAGCGTTGCTACTGCTTCATTCATAAAATCACTCCTATATATTAGTGGAATCCGTTTTTAGGTCATATCGTGCTTACACATCTTGATCTATTGTAACCGAAGGAGTCGATACAGAGCAATTGACTTCACAGTCTGTTCATGGTTACTTCATCATTATGTTTATTTCAATCGATCATTGTATAAAATATATTCATTTCTAGCGTAATGGCGCAAAAGGATGATTGTTATGGAGATCGAGGGTGTTTATGTTCCAAATTCACCTTTCTTTTCAGCATTGAAATTTCAAGATTTGTGTTAGAATAGAATTCCGCATGCACAGGAGCAAAAAGAGAGGGGGCGGATCATGCGCATTAAGAATCTACTTCATTTTACTGAAAATCATCGATATTGCGTATACCGCGAATTCGGTATAGGTGCGCTGGATGAACGGATGCTCAGTCTGGTTTATCAACCGTTAACAGGGGCTTTTGCGATTAGTGTGTATCGATTATTGTGTGAACATGTCGAAGCACAGCAAGTCGGTTATTCGCCTATAGAACAACAGCGTCGTTTATTTTTAACTTTAGGGCTTGAACCGGGGGAACATGGACGTAAATTTTTGGTTGAACAGACTTCTTTATTAGAAGCTGTAGGCTTATTACAGACCAATCGAGTATACTTTCCCGATCAGGATGATTATATATATGAATATGAATTACAACAGCCGCTATCACCAAGTGAGTTTTTCCGCACACAACATTTAACATTGTTATTACGGGACAAAATCGGCAAATTCGCTGTGTTGTCTTTACGGGAACGCTTTTTAGCCAAAGAGCCTGATGGCTGGGGTGATAGTACAGTTCAGAAAGAAAATATTTCACAACCGTTTTATGATATTTTTGAATTAAATACGCATGTGATCGATTATGAATTAGAACAGGCGTTAACTGAAGTGAGTGCACAACAGCGTAGCAGTCAGCCGAAGCTAAGTGAAGATGATCTGATTAACTATGCAGATATTATTCGTTATTTCCCGCGCGGTTCTCGTAACCGTATATATGTAGAAAAATTACGCTTTCTTCCAGAGCAGATGAATGTACTGAGTTATATTGCTTATAAATATCGTTTGGATATTCAAGATATTTGCCGGATGTTAGATGAAGATGGTGTTTTTGATGCCAAAGGTGAGCTGGCTGAAGATGAGATTCAGCGCCGTGCTAATCTGCAATTCCGTCAAGGGAAAAAGCGTCAAGAAGAACGCCAGATTCACGAAGCTAAAGTGATCTCATTACGAGAAGAGAAAAAAGAAGAATCGCAAGATTTACCTGTAGAATATGCAGTCGAAATGGAGTATTATCTGGAAGTACCGCGTCAATTTACAAGCAAATGCGATATTCATCAATATAATACAATTTTACGCAATGAACCATATACGCGCGTTCTGGAAATGTTCTATCCCGGTAGCGTGCCTAACAGTGTGAATGATATATTCGAACATGTCGATATTAATTATAAATTGTCTGAAGAAGTGGTCAATGTACTGATCCATTATTTATTGGCAATCAAAATGTCTCAACCCGGGGAACGCTTAAGTAGTAAATTTGTCGATTGGGTCGTGACGAATATGCTTAATCAACAAGTCGATACGTATGAAAAAGCGGTTCGTTATGTAAGAGAACAGAATAAGCTAGATCTCAAAATCAGTGATCAAGCGAAATCACAAGCCAAAGGTGGAACCGCTGGCGGTAATAAACGTACCAATACACGAACATACAATCGAGCGCCTAATGCCAAACCGGAGATTCCGATTGTCAAAAGTGCACGTGAAGGTTCAAGTATCGTGTCTGATGAAGAAATTGCAGAAGCGATGCGGTTAGCTGAACAAATGCAATCCGGACAAGATCGTGTCCAAAAGACCAATAGCTGAGTGAATGTAAAAGGAAGGGGCAAACTGCCATGGAATCCCTCGGTGATCTGTTACGGCAGATGAAAAGTCCGCGCTTTCGGGAAGAGTCACAAAAGATTGCCGCGCGTCTACTCAGTGATCCGCTTGTGCTAGAACTAAGAGCAGAGCATCCAGAGCTTACCGATCAGGAACTCATGACGAACCTTAGTAAGCTGTATCAATATGTAGGCGACCGTGGTCATTGTGATAACTGCCCGGGATTGGATAACTGTCCCAATGATTTTCAAGGACATTACACCAAATTAAGTGTAGAGCCTTCAGAGTCGGGACCCAAGTTATACGATCGCAAAACACCTTGTCATAAACAATTGACAAGACAACATGAGCAACAGGTCAAACAGCGTATTCATAGTTTCTATATTGATGAACGCGCGCTGAATGAAGGGTATAATCCCAAAGAAATTGTAGCTAAAGATTCGAATCGTGTACCTGCTGTGGTACAGATTTTTCAATATATTAGTGAAACCAAGCAAAATGGATTATCGCCACAAGGCTTATATTTAGAAGGTGGATTTGGAACAGGTAAAACATTTTTGGCTTCGTATCTGTTACATGAATTAGCCAAAGTAGGTCATACCGGTGTCATTGTGTATATGCCTGACTTTGTAGAAGACTTGAAGTCAATGTTCCAGGATAATAATCGGATGAAAGAAACGATGGATATTATGAAGCATACCGATCTGTTGATTTTTGATGATATTGGAGCTGAAAATCTAAGTTCATGGGTACGGGATCATGTATTGGGTTCGATTCTGAATTATCGAATGAATCGCAAACCTACTTTTTACACGTCTAATTATTCATTAGCTGATCTGCAAAAGCATTTGAGTTTTACGAATAAAGATGGTGAAGAGTTCTACAAAGGGGAACGTTTGATGAACCGAATTAGTCCTTTTGTAAAAGTGATTCGGGTTGAAGGTGAAAACAAACGGGGCGGAATGAGCAATAGCTAGTATGCTGTTTCGTTATTTATGATACAATACTTACTAATTGAAAGATAATTATGAATAAATCGTAACATCTGTTTCGGAATGACCAATGTTGTGTTATAATAAAAGAGTCAGCAATGACAATACTTGTTTAATGTTTAAATAATATTAATTCAAAATAAAAGTTACTCAAGGAGGATATTTCACATGGCTATCGTTAATGTATCTGATCAATCTTTCACAAACGAAGTTGAAGGACAAGGAACAGTATTGGTGGATTTCTGGGCACCATGGTGTGGACCTTGTAAAATGCTTGCTCCAATCTTGGACGAGTTATCTACAGAAGTAGGCGACAGTGTTAAAATCGCTAAAGTAAACGTAGATGAAAACCCTGAAACAGCTTCACGTTTTGGTGTTATGAGTATTCCTACAATGATCTTCTTCAAAGACGGTCAACCTGTAGATAAAGTAGTAGGTTTGAATTCGAAAGATGCTCTTAAATCTATTCTTGCAAAACACCAATAATTAGTAATTCCATATACACGTAAATCCTGCCGATTTACTCATCAAGAGTCTTTATCATAAGTCATATGAATTACCAATAGACATAAGTGAGTGTATACGACTAGCTTATGTAAAACCTCCGGTCATGCACCGGGGGTTTTTTAGTTGTATAATTAGGGTACATTTGTTCTATATCGTTAGAAAGGAGAGATTTATGGACTCTCATATGGATCTTATTCAAGAGCAAGAACAAGCGATGATCAATATTCGTAACAAACTAGCATTGTTGCCCGATCTGTCGGGTTGTTATTTGATGAAAAACCGTGAAGGTACAATTATTTATGTAGGAAAAGCGAAAGTACTCAAAAATCGAGTTCGCTCTTATTTTACAGGAAGTCACGATGGTAAAACGCAACGTCTTGTTGCTGATATTCGTGATTTTGAATATATTGTGACTGGAAGCAATATGGAAGCACTTATTTTAGAATGTAATCTGATCAAAACGCATCAGCCTAAATACAATGTACTGCTCAAAGATGATAAAACTTTTCCATATATCAAAATTACCAATGAGGCGCATCCACGTCTGGAAGTCACGCGACGTATTTTAAAAGATAAAGCCAAATATTTTGGACCGTATCCTAATGCGTTTGCAGCACAACAGACCAAAAAATTGTTAGACCGTATGTATCCGTTGCGTAAATGCAAAGTGATGCCTAAAGAAGTCTGCTTGTATTATCATATGGGGCAATGTCTGGCACCTTGTGAGTTCGAAGTGCCTCAACAATCCTATGATGAGATTAAGCAAGAAATCAGCAAGTTTTTGAGTGGTGGTCATGAAGAGATCAAAAAAGAGTTGCAACGTAAAATGGAAGAAGCCGCTGAAGATTTGTATTTTGAGCGTGCTAAAGAATTGCGTGATCAGATCATTAATATCGACGCTCTGATGGAAAAACAAAAAATCACCATGGCAGATGCTAAAGATCGTGATGTATTTGGTTTTGCTGTCGATAAAGGCTGGATGTGTGTACAGATTCTGTATATGCGTCAAGGTAAAATGATTGAACGTCATGCTTCTGTGTTCCCTTTTTATGGAGAGCCGTATAATGACTTTATGTCTTATGTGACTCAGTATTATAGCGAAAATCCAGCGATGCCACAGGAGATTATGTTGCCTGTTGAAGAAGTGATTGTGGATGAAGAAAATGATGTTCAGGATGAAGCTGTAGATCATGCAGAACAAGCAGGATTGGATGATAGCGAGCAAGCGACCTCAGAAGTAATGAGTGACCGTGTAGCAGAAGAAGGAACCGCTTATGCTGTTCACACGACAGAACAGTCTGTAGAGCAAGCAGAAGCTGCTAATGCTTCTGAAGCAGCACTTGCTAATGAACAACAGGATGCACAAGCAGAAAGTGGCGAACAAGCTGATCCTTCAAGCAGTGCAGCCGCTCTCCAACAATGGCTAGGGGTTAAAGTATTGATCCCTCGTCGTGGACTCAAAAAGCAGATGACAACGATGGCACAAGATAATGCTAGAGTGTCTCTGGACGAAAAATTCCGCTTAATTGAACGTGATGAAGAACGTACGTCCAAAGCCGCAGGTAATCTAGGACAAGCGATTGGTCTAGAAAGTTTGGAACGTATTGAAGCATTCGATAACTCGAATATTCAAGGAACCAATCCGGTATCTGCGATGGTTGTATTTATAGATGGTAAGCCTGCTCGTAAAGAATACCGTAAATACAAAGTACGTACCGTTGAAGGTTCAGATGATTACGGAACCATGCGTGAAGTGATTCGCCGTCGCTACGAACGTGTGGTAAAAGAAAATCTACCGATGCCTGATCTAATCGTTGTCGATGGTGGTAAAGGACAAATTTCAGCGGCAACCGATGTATTAGAAAATGAGCTAGGTCTATTTATTCCAGTCTGCGGATTGGTCAAAGATTCTAAGCACCGTACCTCTCAATTGATGGTGGGCGATCCAGCAGAACCAGTGAACTTAGCAAGAGATAGTCAAGAATTTTATCTATTGCAACGGATTCAAGATGAAGTCCATCGTTTTGCCATTACATTCCACCGTGAACAACGGGGCAAGTCGATGATTACTTCGCAATTAGACAGTATCCCAGGAATCGGAGACAAACGTCGTAAGCTGTTACTGAAGCACTTTGGTTCACTCAAAAAAATCAGAGAAGCC
The DNA here is from genome assembly GCF_028594455.2 of Paenibacillus sp. PK4536. Lineage (NCBI taxonomy): Bacteria > Bacillati > Bacillota > Bacilli > Caryophanales > Paenibacillaceae > Paenibacillus > Paenibacillus sp. PK4536. The sequence goes on along the minus strand of NZ_CP126313.1, from coordinate 165,070 downwards.
AGTGTAGACGATTTCCGCCAGTTGGGTATTGGAGACAAATTAGCGAAGCAGATTTTGGATGCTTTAAAAGAAGAATAAATGTACCAATAATATCAATACAATGATTATAATAGCTCCCTACAATCAACAAAATATAGATAAAAAAAGAGTAGCCTAATGGCTACTCTTTTGGTTTATTTTCCTGTTCAGACGGTGGCACTGGATTAGAATACTGTTGAAATTGCTGCGGATGATCTGGATACTGCTGCTGTCCTTGTGTAGGATCATAATACACTTGAGGGATAGGTGCGGGCGGTACATAAGGTGGATAAGCATTTTCGACACCTTTATTTTTGGTAAAAGTATAGATGATAACAGCCACAATAGCAGGTAACACAATATAGAATGCACCGAGCAAGATATTGACGATTCCACCCATACTAATCAGACTGAGCGACATCAATATACTATCAAATATAACGTGTGCAAATACGGCTGCAATAAAACCATATCGTAAGAAGATAAAGCTAAACAATAAACCGATAAATAATAACTCGATCGGACGTGAATATATTGGATAGATTGGATATAACGTATGTCCAAGCGCCCAGATCATCGTCGTGATAAAGCAAGCTACAAATGTATTGCGTAACAGTTTCTTCAACATGCCGATTCCGAATAGACGGTAAACTGCTTCTTCGCCAATCCCTGCCATCCATGCTAATAATGGGAATAAGGCTGGATAGATCATATTATAAGGCGAACTCGTATCATCTGTAGCAGAATAGACACCTAGCGCATTTTCTAAGATTAAATAAATAATGGATTGTACACCTAGTAAAATAAGTGCATACAAGTAACCTACAGCTACGCTATGCAATACATATTTACCATAACCGATTTCTTTGGAACGTGGCCAGATATTGATTCCTCGTTCTCTCCATAATCCATCTCCACCTACAAAAGAGAAGTAGAGTAAAACTGCCATCAATATATTTAATATTAATTGTAGACCGATAATCACATAAGAAACGATCTTGTTGGATTCACCTAAAGTAATATCTACTAAAATAGGCCACATATTCACAACGCTAAATATAGAAATTGCACAATAGATTACACTTAGCACAATACCCCGTTTAAATGAAGTATGTCTGCGTTTGAGTGCGCCGAATACAATCGCGAGTACACCGAGTACAAGAGTGAACAATCCATAACCCAAAGCTGTTAACCAGCCAGCTAAAGCGGTCTGTTCTTTTACATAAGCTGTATACGTATCCGGTGGAGTTAATACCGGTTGGAAGGAACGAATTTGTCCATATTCATAGGTGAACTTGAGTTGTAATTGACTATCACCTAATTTGCCATCTGCGGCAGTGTACAGTAAATCTTGCTCGTTACCTTTAGTCTGTAATGTTAATTGTCCTGCATCAAATCCTAGTGCTTTTAAAATAGGTTGTGCTTGTTCTTGCTTTTCAGCCAGTGTAACGGATTCGTCTTTTTCCGTAGTTGCCGTAGGATCTAGACTGAACGGTTGTGATGCTCCTGTCTGGTTGTCATACATAGAAAAAGCAACCACTTTACCGGTATTCATATGTACATCAATATCAAGTGCATCTCCAGTACCCACATCTGGATAATGAACACGGAATACATCATAAGGAGCTACTTTTTCTAACTTCTTCATATACGTCTGTGTTAATTTTTCTTTGGCTACATAACCGCTTAATTCAGCATTCGTATGATACGTTACTGAAGGGGCGGGAAGATCGGGTAATACCAATGTGTCACTAGCAAACGCTTTGGCGCTTTCGATCGCTTTTTCCTGACTGATGATATTCACTTGTTGCACTTCTAACGTATCTGAAGCAGTGGAAGGGAATACTTGTAAAAGCAAAAATAATACCAGTCCGACAGCAGCGAGTACACTGAGAATTTTGTAATTCGGTTTGAGCTGTACGGGTTGTCCGGTGGGGTTCATGAATGTCCTCCTTCAATTTTAAAAATACCTAGTTAGCATAGAGAAAGATATTTTGGTGTACACAAATTCTTTATACTTAAGCTATTCGCATGTATACTACTAAATGCTAGTGTAACGTAATCTTTTTTTGATTGCAAAACGCTATAGCCGTCTGTCTTCAGAGCCACTATAATCAGAAGCAGTGAACAGATTGGAATAAGTCATATTTAGAGAATAGAGAGGTTGAATAGATTTTGAAAAATGTTTTTGCAATAAAAGTTTGGACACCACCTCGTATTCTCGCTTTAGGCTATGCTATCTGTATTTTATTAGGAACGTTTTTATTGATGTTACCTGTTGCGCATCAAGGTGGAGAAGGGTTGAGTTTTTTAAATGCCTTTTTTACAGCGACTTCAGCGACTTGTGTAACAGGTCTAGTCGTTGTGGATACAGGCACTTTTTTCTCGACCTTTGGTCAAGTGGTAATTATGTGTCTGATTCAAATTGGTGGACTCGGATTTATGACGATTGCTACATTATTTGCTTTGGTGTTTCGAAGACGTATTTCTTTACGAGAACGTCTGGTGTTGCAAGAAGCCATGAATCAAGGAGATATGGAAGGTATTGTTCGTTTAATAAAAAAAGTGATTTATTATTCATTTGCTATTGAATTGATTGCTGCATTTTTATTTACGCTACGCTTAATGGCAGATTTTCCTCTTGGACAAGCTATGTATTATGGTGCTTTTCATGCCGTATCGTTATTTAATAATGCAGGTTTTGATTTGTTCGGTCATTACAGTAGCTTTACCCGATATGTATCCGATCCAGCATTCAATATCATATCTATGGCTTTGATCGTATTGGGCGGACTCGGATTTGTTGTATTGTCTGATCTGATTGAATATCGCAAACATCGTAAATTATCAATACACTCTAAAGCTGTATTGTGGATGACTTCTATTCTGCTTGTTGGAGGGTTTATACTGGTTTTCATATTTGAATTTACGAACCTAAAAACGATTGGAAGCTTGAGTTGGGATGGTAAGATATGGGGTTCATTATTTCAATCGGTCACCACAAGAACAGCAGGCGCGAATACGCTGGATCTAACTCAATTAAGACAAGCTACTTTATTCCTGACGATTATTCTGATGTTTATTGGAGGTTCGCCGGGTTCAACAGCCGGTGGTGTCAAAACAACAACGATTCTACTGATTGTTGGAGCAGTCATCAGTATGGTCAAAGGAAAAGAAGATGTGGTTCTATTTTATTTTCGAATCAACAAAGATCGGATCTATAAAGCATTAACGATTACAGTGTTTTCATTATCGTTAGTGATTGTGGCTACGATGGTTCTTACGATGACAGAAGCGACTGACTTTATGAGTGTTTTATTTGAAGCCACTTCTGCCTTCGGTACGGTTGGACTGTCTCTTGGATTAACTCCCAATCTAAGTACGACTGGTAAATTAGTGATCTGTTTATTGATGTTTGCTGGACGGGTAGGCATGATTACACTGGTCTGGGCACTCGCTCCCAAACAAGACAAAGAACTATATCGCTATCCTGAAGGTAAGATTATGATTGGTTAAAAGGGCATATTTATTCATCTAAACGAATAGGATCATTTATCGTTTCAAATTGTTCTTTGGTATCAATAATCCATTGTCTGGCTGCTGAGCCTAGATCAGAACTTTCACTATAAAGGAGACAGGTGGTGCGGCGTGTCTGCTCTAGTTCAGGAATATGAAGAGAGACCAGCTCGTTCCCTGATAACAACTGTTTCCCAACATAGGATTTGGGCAATAATGCAGCAGCCATACAAATAGGCAATAAACGTACAATCGCTTCAAAAGAATCAATTTCCATACGCAAGTCGGGCATCACTGTATACCGATGAAATACATCATCTATTAATTTACGGTACCATGTGCCTTTTGAGAAAATAATCATAGCCAAACCTTGTAAATCCTGCATTGTAGTCTCTTGATGATCTGCAAGCGGGTGATTGCTCGGGACGACTAATTCAAGATGATCATCAAATAAAGGCACGCAAGTAAGACCCGATTCATGGATCGAGGACGCTACAATACCGACGTCTACTTTTTTATCACGGACGGCATTTACAATTTCATGCGTTTTGCCGGTAATCAATTTGAGCTCTGCATAAGGGTGTTTACGAGTAAAGCTACTAACAAGTGGTGGCAACGTCGTCTGTAAGGTCGTCAGACTGGCGCCAAAGGTCACTGTGGTCTGATCTTCAGACTTATAGCGGTTAAGGCTCTGCAAGAACTTGAGGTTCTGCTGACGCTGTTCTAATGCAAATGTATAGGTTAATCGTCCAATTGAAGTTAATTCAAGCCGCTTTCCATTACGATTGAACAATGAGACACCTAGATTTTCTTCTAATTTAGAAATTTTACGAGAAAGAGCAGGCTGAGATAAATTCAATAATTTGGAAGCCTGATTTAAGCTAGATTGTTCCACAACGACCGCAAATATATCAATATCTTCAAGCATCTGGAATTTCTCCTTTCCTCTTATGCGTTTTAGTTATAACAATTAATAATTATATTGCAATTCCATTATAAGTCAAAGTAGAGTAACATAAAAAGTGACACAAGTTGTTCACAGTCTTAGAGCATTGTGAACAGATTGTAAAGCTACGGAAGATGGGGACTTCCTACGCGGAGATTAACGAAGGTCCGAATATCTCTCGTTGATCCACGTCTGGGACAGCATTAACCAATGACTGTCACTATGAAAACGCTCTTATTATGAAAGGGGAACGTCATTCATGAAAGGGTTTTACGCCAGAAGGTTACACTCACTGCTAGGGGTCATTCCGCTCGGAGCTTTTTTTATTGAGCATATGATTACCAATTTTTCTGCATATGAAGGCGGAAAAGAATCCTTTGATAAAAGTGTGGCATTTTTGAATAACTTGCCACTTGTATTGGTTTTGGAAAGTTTATTCATCTTTTTACCACTGATTTATCATGGAGTATATGGTCTTTATATCGCTTATCAAGCGAAGCCAAACAATGCGAATTACGGTTACGAACGTAACTGGCGTTATACACTTCAACGGATTACAGGTGTAATCACGTTTGTGTATATTGTATGGCATGTATTTGAGACTCGTTTCCAAGTTGCACTCGGTAATGTCACTCATGAACAGCTCGGCGGAGTCATGTACAATATCGTGACCAACCCGGTAACCTTCGTTCTTTACACTATTGGTGTATTGGCAGCTTCGTTCCACTTTGCAAATGGTCTATGGTCTTTCCTTGTAAGTTGGGGAATTACAGTAGGACCGAGAGCACAACGTGTATCCTCATACGTGTGTATGACGCTTTTCGTTATTGTGTCAATTATGTTTATTCTATCTCTTGTTGCTTTCCGCAATATGGAGTTCGAAGATCCAACGGTTGCGCTACAAACGATTCGTCATTTTGTAGCATAAGCATATAGCAAGATCCGTGCGGCATTGTTCAATACAACAGTGGATGGCACAGCAGATGTCTCATTGATCAAAATGATGCACAGTACAGCTCGTAGTCGAACAGAGTTAAAGGAATGAACGGTGGCAAGTGAACCGTTCTGCTGTTCGTTTAAGGTAGATAGGATCTAAGGATCAGTAGGCTAAGGGGAGGGTAACTCGTTATGGCAACATCCAATATTATTGTCGTGGGCGGCGGTCTGGCTGGATTGATGTCTACTGTCAAAGCAGCAGAAGCAGGCGTTCATGTACATTTATTCTCATTGGTACCGGTCAAACGTTCACATTCCGTATGTGCGCAGGGCGGGATCAATGGAGCTGTAAATACAAAAGGTGAAGGCGATTCACCTTGGGTCCATTTTGATGACACTGTATATGGCGGTGACTTTCTAGCGAATCAGCCACCTGTCAAAGCAATGTGTGAAGCAGCACCTGGTATTATTCACTTGATGGATCGGATGGGCGTGATGTTCAACCGTACACCAGAAGGATTGCTTGATTTCCGTCGTTTTGGCGGAACGAAGTTTCACCGTACTGCTTATGCAGGTGCAACAACAGGTCAACAATTGTTGTATGCCCTTGATGAGCAAGTACGTCGCTGGGAAACCGCAGGTCTGGTAACCAAGCATGAGAACTGGGAATTCCTTTCTGCTGTATTGGATGATGAAGGCGCATGTCGTGGAATTTGTGCGCAAGATCTTCGCAATATGGAAGTGGTTACTTTTGCGGCTGATGCTGTTATTTTGGCAACAGGTGGCCCCGGTATTATTTTCGGTAAAACAACCAACTCGGTGATCAATACAGGAACAGCTGCAAGTGCTGTTTATCAACAAGGTGTACATTATGCGAACGGAGAATTTATTCAAATTCACCCAACAGCGATTCCGGGCGATGACAAATTGCGTCTGATGTCTGAATCTGCACGCGGTGAAGGTGGACGAATCTGGACGTATAAAGATGGTAAGCCGTGGTACTTCTTAGAAGAAAAATACCCATCCTATGGTAATCTCGTTCCCCGCGATATTGCAACACGTGAGATTTTCCAAGTGTGTGTGGATGAGAAATTGGGTATTAACGGTGAGAACATGGTATATCTGGATCTTTCTCATAAAGATCCAAAAGAACTGGATGTTAAATTAGGTGGAATTATCGAAATCTATGAGAAATTCATGGGCGATGATCCTCGTAAGATTCCGATGAAAATTTTCCCGGCAGTCCATTATTCAATGGGCGGTATGTGGGTAGATTATAATCAGATGACCAATATTCCAGGTCTATTCGCTGCTGGCGAATGCGAATACCAATATCATGGAGCAAATCGTCTAGGTGCTAACTCGTTAGTATCTGCGATTTACGGTGGTATGGTTGCAGGTCCAAAAGCAGTGGAATATATTAAAGGATTGAAAAAATCGGCTGCTGATATGCCAACAACGATGTACGATCAAGTTCGCAAACAGCAAGAAGATAAATATAATCACCTGATGAATATGCAAGGCAATGAAAATGCTTATGTTTTGCATAAAGAATTAGGCGAGTGGATGACTGATAATATGACAGTTGTTCGTTATAACGATAAGCTTCAAGCTACGATCAATAAGATCAAAGAGCTGAAGCAACGTTATACCAAAATCAATATGAATGATTCATCCAGTTGGAATAATCCTAGCGTAGCGTTTACCCGTCAATTGTGGAATATGCTTGAATTGTCTGAAGCAATGACACTTGGAGCATTAATGCGTGATGAGAGTCGTGGAGCTCACTATAAGCCTGAATTCCCAACACGTAATGATGAAGATTTCCTTAAAACGACGAAAGCGACATGGACACCAGATGGTCCACAGATTTCTTATGAAGATGTGGATGTATCCTTGATTCCACCGCGTATTCGTGATTATTCTAAAGATTAAGTCACCAAGACGGCATTCTCAAGTAAAGTGATTAATTTAAGGGGGCATTAGAAATGGCGGAAGTCTCAACACAGAGTCACCCAGCTAATGTAACGGCCAAAAAAAACGTCAAGTTTATTATTACCCGTCAGGATAAGCCGGATAGCCCATCATATACAGAAGAATTTGAATTACCTTATCGTCCAGGGATGAATGTCATCAGTGCGCTGATGGAGATTCAACGTAATCCTGTAGACAACACAGGTAAAGCAACAGCACCTGTTTGTTGGGAATCCAACTGTTTGGAAGAAGTATGTGGAGCTTGCTCGATGGTGATCAATGGTAAGCCACGCCAAGCATGTTCTGCTCTAGTTGATAAATTAGAGCAACCCGTTCATATCGCTCCAATGAAAACTTTCCCAGTGGTACGCGATCTTGTTATTGATCGTAGCCGTATGTTCGGCGCACTGAAAAAAGTAAAAGCATGGATTCCGATTGATGGTACGTATGATCTGGGTGCAGGACCACGTATGCCAGAGAAAAAACGTCAATGGGCATATGAATTGTCGAAATGTATGACTTGTGGCGTATGTCTGGAAGCTTGCCCGAATGTGAATGACAGAACAGACTTTATCGGTCCTGCGGCATTGTCTCAGGTTCGTCTGTTCAATGCTCATCCAACAGGTGAGATGAATAAAGAAGATCGTCTAGATGCATTGATGGAGCCGGGTGGTATTGAGGGATGCGGTAACTCGCAGAACTGTGTACGCTCTTGTCCAAAAGGTATTCCTTTGACAACTTCGATTGCTGAAATGAATAAAGACACATCCAAGCATATGTTCAAACGTTGGTTGGGTGTATAATAGTATAGTCGTATATACGATTATACCGGGTTGATAGTAAGCCACTAATCAGGCGGGTTCCGTGTAAAAGCGGAAACCCGCCTTTTATCTTGAGCCGGTGATCGATAGGAGTGATGTTGATGATCAGTGAAAGACCGATAAGTTATGATCAATTAGTCGATGAATTTAAAGCGTTAGGGATTACAGAAGGGATGAATATTCTAGTTCACTCTTCTTTGAAAAGTCTTGGAGGATGGATTCCCGGCAGTGCTGAAACCGTTATCTTAGCGTTAGAGGCTGTTTTGGGAGAGTCAGGTACATTAATTATGCCAACGCAGACTTCGCAATTAACCGATCCCAAAGGGTGGATGTATCCACCTGCTGAACAGCGTTGGTGGAATCTGATTCGTGACAGTATGCCGCCTTATGATCCTGATTTTACAGTGACGACAGGGATGGGTGTTATAGCGGAGACATTCCGTAAGCAAAAAGGAGTATATCGAAGTGCACATCCGCAAGTCTCTTTTGCAGCATGGGGCAAACATGCAGAAGAATGGATGAGCGATCACGATCTGGATTTTGGATTAGGAAGTCATTCTCCGTTGCAAGATTTATATAATGCAAATGGGTATATATTGATGTTGGGGACGACTTATCATACCAATACATCCATTCATTTAGCAGAATATTTTGCAGAATGGCATGGTAAAAAAGAGATTACGATGAAAGCACCGATGATGACAGATAACGGTAAACAGTGGGTGAAATTCAAAGATTTGAATTTTGACTCTGATGATTTCGATGAGATCGGAGCCGATTTTGAACAAGATTGCCCAAATTTATTTGTTCAAGGCACGATTGCCAAAGCGCAAACGAAGTTGATTCAGCAGCGTGGACTGGTCGATTATGCCGCAGGATGGTTGGAAACGCATCGTTAAGGATAAATAATGAATAATAGAAGTTACATCCTATAGAAATGACTGATATCGAAAGGGGTATACTTATGATTTGGAGAGAGAATGAAGATGCTTTTATTATGATTCGTCAACATGATCATGCGAAGCTATCAGGAGAATTTGCTCGTCATTGGAAGCCTGAATATATTGAACAAGATGAACGCTGGGATGAAGTGCTTATTGGCTGTGAACAACATGATCGTGGTTGGATTCCATTAGATGAAATTCCACTATGGGATGATGCGAAGCAAGTTCCATTTTCGTTTATGCATTTTCCAGAACCGGCGAAGCTGGTTTTTTACAGATATGGAATTAACGAATTGGAAAATATGACTCCGTACGGAGGAATGCTTGCCAGTTATCATTATGCCGCGCTAGTCGGTCATTATGGTGAAGAAGATCCATTTGGGATCGCTTTTGTGCAAGAAGAGAAAGAGCGTCAGGAACGGATCAAAGCACAGTTGAATCCTAACGAAAAAGCACTCAAATTTCACCGATCGATCTTGGAATTATGCGATGATCTTTCACTCTATGTCTGCTTGAATGATCCTGGAGTGAGCAAAGAAAATGAGCAAGAATGGTGGAAAGAAGGATTTGAAGTCGGGAAAAAGTTTGCGTTCACTAACGATCAAGCGATTATGCCACGGTGGGTAGATGAGCATAGTATTAGCCTTGCTCCATTTCCATTTGAAGCTCCTTTTGAATTGGAATTAATCTATCGCAAAGTTAGCAAAACACATATTCAACAATCCGGTCTAGCACAAGCTTTTGCCGATGCTGACAAACAAACGTGGACGATTACATTTGTTCCTGCTGAATCCTAATTGATGATCTATTGCTAGGGGTATCTCTTAATGATGAAGAAAGGATATATATCTATTAAGAGATACATTTTTACATATGTATTTGATTGTAAAAAGAGTAGTCCACTATCGTAAATTTGACGATAGCTGTTGGATTCGGCACAATAAACATAATATATTCAACCGCCTGAGGGCAGCCGAATCCAAAGGAGGAATTTTAGCCTGAATGCCTATTGCTCTTTATACACATTTTACAATCCGATAAGAATTCCTTTTTATTTTAAGCATAGATATGAAATTACACGTCGGCAATTTCTCAAGCGAGGTACGTTGGTCGTGGCTTCGCTTGGACTAGGAACAGCCGGATACAGCTGGCTAGGAGAACCCAACTGGTTAGATAAAGTCTATATTGATCTGGCATTACCTCAGCTTCCTCCAAGTCTAAATGGAATGAAATTGATCCAATTCAGCGATGTTCATTTAGGGATGGGAAAAGAAGCCGCCGATCTGGAAAAGTTAGCCGATATCATTATGGCGGAGAAACCAGATATGATCTGTTTTACTGGAGATATGGTAGATGATGATCCAAACCCTTTACGTGCAGGAGTAGGAGCGCTTCAGAAAATGTCTGCACCGTTAGGTAAATTTGCAGTTCTCGGTAATCATGATTATTTAAACGATGTACTGCTTGTTTCGGAGATGATGGAACAAGGCGGATTCACCATGTTAACCAACGAAAATATACAGATTAAGCGGCCAGACGGAACGCTTGCTATTATTGGTCTGGATGATCAGTTATTAGGAAAGCCGAATGTGAACAAAGCAACATCAGATATTGCTGAAGATGCTTGTCGCATTTTATTAATGCATGAACCGGATTATGCAGATAAGATTCCGATTAACTTTGGTTTTCATTTACAATTATCAGGTCATAGTCACGGCGGGCAGATTCGATTACCGTGGTTCGGCGCTGTGATTACTCCTCGTGGTTCACGTAAATATATTATGGGTTGGTATCAAGCAGGGCCACAGCGTCAGCTACCGCTCTATGTTAATCGGGGCATCGGAACGTCTCAAGTGCCTATTCGATTGATGTGTCGACCGGAATTAACGATATTTACGCTTAGACGAGCAGATCAATAAAGATAAGCAATAGTGGTTATTAAGCCAAGCGCTGAAAGAAAGGTATTTTGCAAGCAAAAATCATGATAGATTGAACTACATGATGGATTGAAGTAGAAGAAGTCGCACTTATCATGCCAAGCGCTAGGAGGAATGAAGGATGGAACGTATTGCTTTGGTGTCTGATATTCATGGTAATTATCCAGCATGGCAGGCGGTATTAGCAGATATTGATCAAAGAGGGATTAAGCGTATTTTTTGTCTTGGCGATCTAGTAGGTAAAGGACCAGATGCTGTCAAAATTACGGATGAAGTTGCGCAACGTTGTGAAGTGATTATTCGTGGCAATTGGGAAGAGCTTGTTGCTCGGATGAGCAGTGATGATGAATTATTTGGCTGGCAAGCTCAGCAATTGGGACCAGAGCGAGTCAAGTATTTGGAAGAATTACCATTTCGCCATGAATTTTTACTAAGTGGACGATGGGTATCGCTAGTCCATGCATCGCCTGAAAATGTATTTCATCGTGTACAACCATGGGATGATCTAGAACGCCGTTTAGGTATGTTTGCACCTGTGGTGAATCCAACGACGCAAGAATCCATTATTCCCGATATCGTAGGCTATGGAGATATCCATAATGCATATATGCAACATCTAGAAGGTCGACTATTATTTAATACAGGGAGTGTAGGGAATCCACTAGATATACCCGCAGCTTCTTATGCGATTCTAGAAGGGGAATATTTATCGGAAGAGATAGCTCCTTATTCGTTACAATTTGCTCGTGTGCCGTATGATATCGAGCAAGCGGTACAAGATGCCCGTGATGCGAATATTCCAGCACTGGATTACTATATCAAAGAACTACGCACCGGCGTATACCGTGCGATGCAGCAAGACTAACTATAGGAGGAATGGCGATGTTGAGTAAACAGGATTTGAAAAAGGGCTTTCCTGATCTGTATACAGATCGACTCAAATTACGCCGTCTAACTGCACAGGATGTGGAGATCTGGTGGGAATGTGCCAGTGATCCACAAGTGATGAAATATTTGTACGGAGCGAAAGAGAGCAAGGAATATCAGTCATTACAGCCAGATCGTCTGGGGCGCAGAGTCGAAGAAGCTTTTCGCAGTCTCAGCTCGATGCATTTTGCAATCACATCCAAAGACGATGGTACTTTATACGGCGTGTGTTCTTTTCAACGATGGGATGAACGGGCAGCACGGGCAGAGATCGGCTTTGCTCTTTGTCGTAGTCATTGGGGAAGAGGATATGCTGCTGAAGCGTCCAGTCGCATGGTTGATTTTGGCTTTGAAGATATGGGTCTATCGCATATTGTGGGGCGTTGTCATGCAGATAATGCACTCTCTCAACGGGTGCTTGAGAAAAATGGAATGCGTCCACAACAACCATCTTCTAATGCAGGGATTCAGAGCTACTGGGAAGAGATGGGCATTATGATTTATTCTATCGCTCATACGGAATACTTGTTGCGCAAAGAACGTGCCGCTTCTCATACACACAGTCAGGAAAGAAGCGGAGGCGCTTCCTCTTCATGAACGGACAACAGTGGTTCACCCGTCCGCTTGGTATTTGGAGCAGTTCACTGATCGCTACCATTTTGTGGGGGAGTGCACTGCCTTTTATCAAGTTAAGTTATGCTCATCTGGGGATACAAAGTCATGATATTTTTGCGCAATGGTTATTTGCAGGATATCGCTTTACACTGGCAGGGCTATTGTTGATGGTATTAGCCAAAATCTTAAATCCCAAAGGGCAACCGATTCCTCATATTCCGGCTAAGCGATTAATCAGCCTGTCAATGTTTCAGACATTATTACAGTATATTTTTGTATATGCAGCACTTGGCTTGGGATCAGGCATGACGATGTCGATTATTGCTGGCTCTGTATCGCTATTTCAAATGTTATCGATTCGTTGGATTGATCAGACCGAACGATTATCGATGCGCAAATGGTTCGGGTTGTTGCTAGGATTTACAGGGATTGCGGTCATGGGCTTTGGGCAAAGTGGAGGCAATGTACATTTTGGTTTTGGACTGGGTGAACTGCTGATGTTACTGTCTGCTCTGACAGGAGGCTGGGGGAATGTGCTAGCACGCCGTGAAGCAGGGATTGAACCTGTACTGAGTCTTACCGGTCGTCAGATGTTCTGGGGCGGTCTAGGCTTGGTTGTCATCGGTTCCTTAACAGGACATCCTTTTCCTTTTCACTGGGATCTAGCGGCTGTAGGGATGCTTCTATACCTTGTCGTACTCTCTGCTGGAGCATTCGCTCTCTGGAATACAGTGATGAAATACAATAAAGTAGGCAAAGTGTCGATGTATCTATTTTTAACGCCATTATTTGGAGTGGTGTTATCGGCTCTCTGGTTAGATGAAAAGTTATCGATCTGGGCGGCGCTTGCTCTAATCTTAGTAGCAAGCGGTATTATATTGGTCAATCGAGAACGTGTTGTACATAAAGAGTAAGATTTTGTTATACAACTGCAATCGTGTTGCAACTCAATCTCAATAGAGAAAAGGTAAGATTGTTCTCAAGACCCCCTTTTTGAATATATGATGGACCTGCGTGAGTGCAGGTCTCTTTTTTTGCGCTTTTATATTATTATCCCGCCGAATAAAAACAAAAACTAAAGAAATACATAACAAAAACTCCAATCTTTATACTGGATATACTACTTGTACGGCTAAGCGGCATATAGCAAAAGATTGGAGTAAGTTGAAAATCTATCGGACATGTACAGTTATCATTTAATATCTATACATTCCCTGTTTAAAAAAGATAATCAAAAATGGCTATAAAAATGAATTGAAAATATTTAAAGCGCTACAGCATGACGTTGCTTTTGCTTATAATAAACCCATTCAGTAAAGCCAATCTCACGCAATTTTTGAGCGACTTTATCAATATCATCACCCACACGCTGAGGGATATGCGAATCAGAGCCAAATGAAATATCGACGCCAAAATGATGAGCACGCTCTAGAATTTCATCAACAGGATGCCAGAGTCCACAGACTTTGATCTTCCCGGAGGTATTCACTTCAATCGCTACACCGCATTCGGCAATCACTTGTAATGTACGGTCGATCGCTTGTGGAGCTTCAATTTGAGTAAAGTCAGGATAATTGCTTTTCATTGCATCGATATGTCCAAGAATCTGGAACATGCCACTACGTGCAGATTCAGCGATCATTCGGAAGTATTCTTCTTTGGTCGCAATCTGATCGGCGGAATTCATGCCTTTCCAACGAGAACGATCGAAAATGCTATAACCACTACTATAATGAACCGAACCGATAATATAATCAAAAGGATATTGAGACAAAATGTCTTGATATAATTTGGCGTAATCAGGGAAATAATCGGATTCGATTCCTAATAACACATCAATTTTGCCTTCGTATTCTTTTTTGAGATCCAATACTTCTTGTACATAATGTTGAAGCTCGCTTTTGCCCATAGCAGTCTGCGGGAAAGCTTGTTCTTTGTCACTGCCGAAAAAAGGGGTATGATCTGAAATTCCGATCACCTGAATATCCGCAGCAATCGCAGCTTCAATATAATCACGGATATCGCCATCCGCATGTCCACAACGATAATGGTGGGTATGAAGATCAAATTTCATAAAAATCGCTCCTTATGTGCTTGGCAGTATAAGCGCAATTTCGTATAGTGAATCAAAAATGATTTTTGCAAAGCAAAATATCTTACTCTGTACTGATAAATTGATCGGCTGGCATGCCTTTGAGATCATCTAGAAATTGACGCATGGCTGAGTTCAAATATCGACCTGATTTATAAATTAGACCTACAGGATGACTTACCTCGAATTCTGGCATTGGAATCATCACCAGTGTACCATGACGCAATTCACTGGTAATTGATTGTCTGGAGATAATCGCGACACCAAGATCAATCTCAACCATCCGTTTTACTTCTTCACTACTAGACAGCTCCATTACAATCTGAGGTTCAATCCCATGTTCTTTGAATACTTCATCTACAAATCGGCGACCTACCGTATCTGGAGATAACATAATAAGAGGTAACTGTTGTAGATCTTGAATATGTGCTTTTTTGGTACGAGCTAAAGGATGCTGTGGAGAAACGACTAACTCAAACATATCATAATACAAAATCGAAGTATTCAAATTCGGATTGCGTTCGATCAGGTAGCTGATGCCTACATCAACCAGACCATTTTCCACACTATGATAAACCTGTGAAGAAGACATGGAATGAATCATCGTCTGAATCAGTGGAAATTGATCCTGAAAATACGAAAGCACTCTCGGTAAAATTTGAATTGCAATCGAAGTTGGAGTGCCAAGCGTAATCCGCCCTTGCGGAGTCTCATCCAAGTCGGATAACCGCTGTTTTAATTGTTCAACAATCGCTAACATCTGTTCAGCATGCTCTAAAAAAACAACACCCTGATCGGTTAATGTAACCGGTTGGTTACGATCGACCAGTACCGTTTTGAATTCATCTTCCAGACTTTTGATCTGAGCAGATACCGCAGGTTGAGTCAGATTAAGTAGTTCTCCTGCTTTACGGAAGCTCATTGTCCTCGAAATGGTCAATAAGGTTTCCAATTGACTGATATTCATGAGTTCCTCCTTATGTATGCCAAATTGTTAAATACTTGCCTAACCGATGAAGTATTCAACAATCGATACCTATTTTAAATTATAGGGGATTACACAAAAAGCATCAATGTACTAAGAAATGTTTAAAATCTATTCATATAAAATGTACATAAATCAGTGCTTGCGACCGATAATAGATAAAGACAGTTAAAAAGACCTAAGATCCATAAAAAAGAGCAACAAATTTACTAGAAAATGTCGATTCATAAGATTATTAGTAGTAGATTTACAAAAAATATTAAAAAATGGAATATACAGCAATGATTCTAGATGATTTGAACTAGGTTATAAGGTATAATATCCATTAACATCATAGGTCAAAAGTTGTATTTAAATATGAACCCAATTGTAAAGGGGAGTAAACGAATTATGAAAGCGGAAGTAATCAATCCATTTTTGGAAGCTGCTCGACTCGTCATTGGACAAGTAGTACAAGTGGCTCCTTCTACAGGAAGCCTTGGTATCAAGGATATGGAACTAGTAGACGGTTATATCTGGATTCAAATCGGAATGACCGGGCAAATGAGTGGTGATATTATGTTCGGAATTGAAGAAGCTGTAGCTTTACGTATGGTTTCAGCAATGATGGGCGGCTTTGTCATTACAGAAATGGATGAGATGAGCCAAAGTGCTATTTCAGAGTTAGGTAACATGATTAGTGGTAATGCAAGTACCATTTTGTCTAATCAAGGCGTTACAGTAGACATTACACCTCCAAAGGTAATGAAGACTAGTGCCATGACTGGATTTGTGTCCACCAAAGCATTAACAATTCCTTTGTTAATGGATGGAATCGGAGAACTCGATATTCAAGTAATGATCTCTTAATCGGGAAGCTATTCAAGTACGATCTCTTATCTTTACAAGAGAATCAGAAAACCTCTTTGACCATAGTCACTATGGTTAAAGAGGTTTTTTGGTATGGGAGTATAAAAAGGTGTAACAACGGATAACATAGGCTATATGGCGTTAAGAGCTCACTTTTTTACCTTCACCACTCAATATTTTCAAAATATCATTCTCATATGCCAAAATATAATGGAGCTTATAAGAACTGTAGACAGTACCAGAATCTTTGCGCTCTTCGGCGGTGATCTCTACAGTGACTTTCACCTGTTCTCCGTCTTTGGTGGCAATAATCGAATCCATAGAGACAGCCCCTGTATTTATATATCCTTGCCGAAAATCAGCATAAGATAGATTACTTTGCCAGCGACTACCCAGTAAAGAATACGCAGTTACATAATCTTGCATACTTAGACTTTCATAAAAGTAACTGACTATATACTGCGCTTCATCTTGGACAGAAGGCATCTCATCATCGACATTTTCAGAAGATGCAGAAGTAGTTGGTACATCTTTCATTGGGGTTTTAGACCAGTTTTGTACGGTTTTTTGGATCTCGGCTACTGGAATACTAAATCCAATCGTATTGGATTCACTTGCCATCGCTGAGTTGATGCCCAGTACTTCACCGGTGTCTGCATGAATCAGTGGGCCTCCGCTATTACCGGGAGCGATAGGTGCAGAGATTTGATACAGATTGGTATACACATAAGGATCGATCGTAAAGTCACGTCCAACTCCGCTAATAATGCCTGTAGTGATCGTATTTTGTAAGCCAAGCGGGCTACCCAGTGCCAGTACATTATCGCCTACATCCGCCGAACCTTTTTGAGCTAGTTTTAAAGGTTCAGTGCCTACCAGTTCTGGTACACGAACCACTGCAATATCCGTATCTGTTCCGATACCAATCACTTTGCCTGTTAGTGTGCGAGCATCTGCTGTTTTGACTTTAACATTCAGCGCCCCTGCCACGACATGCGCATTAGTAATAACATCTCCCTGATCGTTATACAGAAATCCTGATCCTAGTGATCCATCTTCCAATTCAATCATCACTACTTTTTTCTGAGTGTTAAAAATAACATCTTTCAGTGTCGAAGTGCCTGTGTTTGTTTGACTGGCTGTTTGGGCAGTCGTACTCGCTAACAAAGGCTTGTTCGGTAATTGAGTAGGCACTGTACGATTGATATACGAGAAGGAACCTATACCTGCTGCTATAATCACGACACTGGCAATACTGCTAAATATCCATGCTTTATTCATATAGGCTCCTCCTTATTCCAGATACCATGTTATATTATCAATCTGTACAGTTACTTCTTCATACCAATCATATTCATAAGCACTGTAAGATCCGGTTGCACCGGGTTCTAGATCGTAAGGTTCTACTGACGCTGAAGAAGAGAATAGATAATTGCCTGCCGCATCATAACCGGAATAATAGACAGTGATTGAATAGATCGGTTTGGTGGCTACATTTTTAACTTCGCCATAGATTTCAATATCACCGTATTCATTCAGTTGTGTATCTACATTCAATAATTCTACGCCGGCTGTTCGGTTTTTCAAATCTTCTTCTTCGGCTTGTTGAATCGCTCGTTCAATACGCTGTTTTTCAGCCAGTTCAAAAGCTTCTTTTTCAGAAGTGATACGTTTTTGTAAGGATAACAATTTTTCGTCTTTGCTAGAATATTGTAGCCCTGCTTTGACGGCTGCTGTCGCTTGACTAAAATCATTCTGTTGGAGAAGTTTTTCAGCATTTTTCATGCTGATCGTGATGATTTTGTTAATAATCAGTTGATGTACTTCTTTGGCTTCTTGATTGTTCAGTCGATCCACTTCGTCTAGCTTGTATGCCAGCGCATCAATCGTATCTAATTGATCCAATTCTTTTTTCACTTTGAGGACAGCTAACAAATCTTGATTGCGATTAGCTAGTGTTTTTTCTTGCTCAAATATAGATTCTTTACGAGTATCTAAGGCTTTTTGTAAAGTGATTAATGATTTCTCAGCGGGTTCAAGTTGATTTTGTTTAAGGTTAGAAGAGACCGTTTCCAATTTAGTATGAATACGATTCGCTGTCTCAATCATAGTCTGATCTTTTGTTAATACAGCATAGGTGGGTCGTAATGTAGTCGCTTGCGTGATTTTGGCAAGAGCTGGTTCATATTGCCCTTTCAATGCCAGTTGACTGGCTTCTTGATGCAATTGAGTGACTTGTACATTGATATCTTGTTGATGTTGATACCACCAAAATAAAGTGCCTGCAATCCCCAGCAAAAGTACAGTCGGTATAATCCATGTAAGATGACGGGCTGGAGAAGTAGACCGATAGGGTGGTGATCCTGATGGTGGTAGAGATACAGTCGATGATGCAGGTTCTGCGCGATGAATCGGTTTATTAGCAATAGGAAGAGTAGGTTCGGAATCGGTATGATTTGAAGATTGATCAGAACGAAGTTGATCTAAATAATCGACAGGAGTCTGCTCTTTATCTATCTCCTGCTCACTCGGTACTGTGGATTCGGATTGTGTCTGAAGCTTGGCTCCGCATTGACTGCAAAAAACAGCATGATCCGGCTGATTTGCCCCACAATGATTACAATACATATATAACCCCTCCTCAGCGCTTGGCAGTATAAGCGCAACTTCTTCTAGTACAATCAAAAATGATTTTTGCCAAGCAAAATATCTTACATCCAGCGCTTGGCAGTATAAGCGCGACTTCTTCTAGTACAGTCAAAAGTGATTTTTGCCAAGCAAAATATCTTGCATCCAGCGCTTGGCAGTATAAGCGCGACTTCTTCTAGTAGAATCAAAAATGATTTTTGCCAAGCAAAATATCTCACATCCAGCGCTTGGCAGTATAAGCGCGACTTCTTCTAGTACAGTCAAAAATGATTTTGCCAAGCAAAATATCTTACATTCAGCGCTTGGCAGTATAAGCGCGACTTCTTCTAGTACAGTCAAAAATGATTTTTGCCAAGCAAAATATCTTACCTTCCAGCGCTTGGCAGTATTATCACAACATCTTCCATCACTAAGATAATCGCCAAATAACTGACTAAAATATAACATGTTTTCTTGATGTTTAGGAAATAATTTCCTATAAGTAAATCAATAGATCTTTAGATGATTTGGCAGTTCAGACGGATCAAAGTATAATGAAAAAGAATTTTGTAAAGTCTTACCATCAAGACATGCAGGAGGAGGAACATGGCAAAGCAAGCGAACAATTCGATACCTGTACTGATCTACCGTTATCAAGGGCCCAAAAGAAATATAGGATTTCATTTATCCCCTTTTAACAAGGAAGAAAATCAAACAGAGATTTCATTCAAAGATATGTTGTTTATATATAATGAAGATTTTAATTATATTCGTCCGTTATTGGACAAACGATTTCCAATGATACATCCATACACGATGGAAACGATGAATCAATTCGATCCATGTTGGGATAATCCTATTGGTAAAGAAATATGGATGGATATCTTAGCAGAATTGCAACAACAGAATGGGGAAGAGGAAGAACTACAGCTGTTTTTGCAACAATTTCATACATGGATTAGTGAACGGTTACAGTCAGCAGAGGGTATAGAGGTTACTGGTAATTTATAGATTTCGGGTTGGTGATAAAAGGGAGGAATGCAGTATGTTTACTGCGACAATATGGTAAAACTTGCGAATAAAGTTGTTCTTATCACAGGTGCTTCTAGCGGGCTAGGTGCAGGAGTTGCTTCATTATTAGTCGAAAAAGGAGCGATTCCGATTCTGACAGCACGTTCTGAAGATAAGCTTCAGACGTTATCCAGACAATTGAAAGGTGAGCATCAGATTATTCGAATGGATGTTCAGCAAGATGAGGATGTGAAGCGTGTAGTCGTACAAGTCATTAAGCAATACGGTAAGATCGATATTTTGCTTAATAACGCTGGCTACGGACAATTCAAAACGATAGCTGAAATGCCGATCGAAGATTACCAAACGATGATCGATGTCAATTATCTAGGTATTGTACGTTGTACACAAGCCGTGCTTCCTCATATGTTAGCCGCAGGTACAGGACAGATTGTGAATATCGCTTCACTGGCGGGTAAATTCCCGACAGCCAAATCGACCTCGTATACAGCAACTAAGCATGCGGTGTTCGGATTTACCAATGCCTTGCGACAAGAATTAAGAGAAACGAAGATCAAAATTTCGTCTATTAATCCAGGGCCGATTGCGACAGCCTTTTTTGATCGTGCAGATCCTTCAGGGGATTATGTCAAAAATGTGAGCCAATTTATGATGACAACAGATAAAGTTTCTCGGGATATTGTGAAAGTGATGGAAAAGCGCAAAGAAGAACTGGATTTACCACGAATAGCGATTCCTGCTATGCGTATATACGGACTTTTTCCACGATTTATTGATCGGTTAACATATCGTTTGTTTGATCGAAAATAAAAGCATTCCACACTAAAAAGAGTGATCCAGCCGGTTCGCATAGAACCGGTTTTTGGTGCGTTATGATTATATTTGGTGTCCTCTCTGTTTTCGCATATAATAGTAGAGTGTTGTACTCTGTCTGTTTACAATGTTTTAGAATATAAACAAGTGTTGAATAGTTTGTACTTATGAAATGATTCAAGGGCTTGAAAGGATGAAATGTATGGAATCAAATGTGAATTTTCTCGGACTAGGCATCCATGAATGGTTGAACGATGTGCTGGAACGTTATGGAATTACGGAGCCGTCTCCGGTACAAGCGGAGGCTATTCCTCATTTGCTTGAAGGAAAAGATGCTATCGCTCAATCGCAAACAGGTAGTGGTAAAACACTGGCTTATTTGTTACCTGTGTTACAACAGGTCGATCCAGAGCGCAAGCAATTACAAGCGATGATCTTAGCGCCTACGCAAGAATTAGCAATGCAGATCGTACGTGAAAGTGAACGTTATGGAGCAGAACATGGCATTATGACATTGGGTCTGATCGGTGGAGCAGCAATGAAGCGCCAGATCGAGAAGCTCAAACGTCATCCGCAAATCGTTGTCGGTACACCTGGACGGATTAGTGAATTGATCAATCTACGCAAGTTAAAAATGCACCTCGTGAACACGCTGATTGTCGATGAAGTCGATCAAGTGATTGGACTTGGTGGTGGCGGAGATGTGAAGAAAATTATCCGCAGTACACGCAAAGATCGTCAACTGGTGTTTTTATCCGCTACAGTGAACGAAGAGATTTTGACACTAGCGAATCGTGAAATGAATGACTTGCTCGAAATCGGTATCGAACCAGATACACGTACATCCGCAGGGATTGAACATGTGTATTTTGTAGCTGAAGAACGAGATAAGTTAGAAATTCTACGACGTGTATTACGCCATTACAATTCTCCACGTTCACTGGTATTCGTGAACGATACCAATGATATTGCAGAAGTGGAAGCGAAGCTGAACCATCTGGGTCTATCTGCGCGCGTATTGTATGGAGATGCGAACAAGGTAACTCGTAGTACGGTATTGTCTCAATTTAGAGAAGGCAAAATCAAAGTGCTTGTCGCTTCAGATGTAGCGGCGCGAGGACTGGATATTGAAGGCTTGAATCTGGTCGTTAGTCTTGATCCTGCGTTTGACACTGATCATTATGTACATCGTAGTGGACGTACAGGACGTATGGGTAAACAAGGGGTAGCGGCTTCGATTATTACCGAACGTGAACGGTTTATTATGCGTAAATTTGCCGATGCCCTTCATATTGATCTGCAAGAGCATGTATTAAAAGGTGGAGCTGTACTGACACTGGAGCAACAACAAGAACGTGAAGAATCGTATCGTGCTTCGCGTGCAGAAGCAGCGGCAGCTCGTTCTGTTCGCCCTACGTCTACACCAGCGGTCAAAAAAGAAACCAAATCTGCTGAACCTCGTTCATCGGTGGAATCTCCTGTGACGACAGAATCGAATATGAATAGCAGTACACCAACAGCTCGCCCGGCAGAGCGTTCACCTAAACCGAGAACAGCGCCACCTGCGGCTAAAGTGAATCCGAAAACAGATAAAAAGAAACGCAAACCAAAAGTAGATACCAAAAGTAAAGGTGCACCGAAATGGTTAAAAGAAAAACGGGCTGCATCTCAAGACGAAAAGTGAGGTAACAATAATGGAACAGGTAGCTATACTTAACGTGGATCACCTGAGTGGTGGATACAGTCGTGGTAAGCCTGTCCTGCATGATATCAGCTTTGAAGTCGGTCGCGGTGAGATGATTGGACTGATTGGTCTGAATGGTGCAGGAAAAAGCACAACCATGAAGCATATTTTGGGATTGATGACGCCGCAACAAGGTGAGATTCGGATTCAAGGTTCTACACTGGCAAAAGAAACCGAGCAGTACCGTGCTTCACTTGCTTTTGTACCGGAATCTCCGCAATTGTACGAAGAAATGACGGTGCGTGAACATCTTGAATTTACCGCTCGTGCGTATAATGTGAGCCAAGCGGATTATGAAGAACGTTCCGCTCATTTGATCAAGTTGTTTAATATGGGAGACAAAGAAGATAGTCTGTCGATGCATTTGTCTAAAGGAATGAAGCAGAAAGTCATGATTATGTGTGCTTTTGTAGCGGCTCCTCCATTGTATGTGATTGATGAACCTTTTCTGGGACTTGATCCGCTGGGGATTCGTTCATTGCTTGATTTTATGGTACAGACCAAAGAAAGTGGATCATCGATCTTGCTGAGTTCACATATTTTGTCCACTATCGAAAATTATTGTGATCGATTTATTGTGTTGCACAAAGGAAAAGTGATTATTCAAGGGACATTAGAGCAGATTCGTGAGCAGACGGGTCAGCAGAACGTACCACTCGAACAGATTTTCTATGATCTGGTTCAGGATGGACTGTAATTATGAATGATCTGCTCAAGTTACGTCAGCAGAGGCAACAAGCTTTTTGGGGAGAAGTGCTTCCTTATTTACGCTATGTGATGCAAAGCGGACTCGCAATCGTCACTTTTTTTCTGCTCATTGTATTTGCAGCATGGTATACCACGTTTTTGCAAAATGTACCTCAAGGTCTGCCTGTACACTGGATATTACTGATTTTATTTACACCATTAGCGATTTACGGCAGTGTGCGTACGTATATGCGGACAGCAGATATTGTCTTTATGTTGCCACTCGAAGTGCGAATGCGTGAATACTTTGCTCCAGCATGGCGTAGTAGTGTGATTGGGAAAACGATCTGGTTGTTGATTCTAGCACTGGTCGCTTTTCCGTTCTATGTCCGAGCAGACATGAATGCCAAGTCGTTAAGTCTACTTGTGATTGTGCTAATTATTGCCAAATTGCTCGGTAGTTATGGAAGCTGGCAAGAATTGCGTATGAATACAGCGGCTGCTCGCGTCGGTTATCGTCTATTGCGTTATGTATTGATTATCGGATTACTGGCGGCATTTCTCTGGTTGCCACTAATGACCGCACTGATCGCAGTCGTCGTGATCGCTCTCGTCTATATCGTGCTATTGCGTATTCCTGGCAAAGCATCGGTACCCTGGGAACGATTGATTGCGACTGAAAAAAATCATGCCGCAGGCGTGATGCGTCTACTTGGTTGGTTTGTCGATGTACCGAATGGGGAGCGTAAAGTCAGCCATCGTCGCTGGTTATCTTTTGTCGGGAATCGAGTACCCTGGGTGCCTGCCAAATCATTCCGTTTTCTCGTTTCCAAAACATTAGTGCGCGGAGAATTATTACCGATCTTAATCCGCTTTGTGATTATCGGTGTGGTATTTGTTTTGATCACTCGTGAATCGTGGTTCGGGATTGTTGTCTATCTGCTGTTTATTCTATTAGCAGGTATGCAGATGACCAGTTTGCGTAAGCAACATACCGATACGCTCTGGTTGTCGATCTATCCAATTCCACCTGAATCGCAACGTCTGGAAACGGTGAAATTGATCACACAGACACAAGTATGGATCACGCTTCTACTGTGGTTGCCACTTGCAAGCGCAGGCGATCCGATGCGTATGATTCTTACATTTATCGCAGGCTTAGTAGCTGTCTGGCTTTATCGCCGTTCACTAAATCGCAAATGGCTTAAAGATATTGAAGCTGAAGCCGAATTTGATTAACATTCAGTGCTTGTCACTATAAGCAAGACTTCTTCTGATACAGTAAAAAGTGATTTTTGTCAGAAGAAATATCTTATATCGAACTTTCTTCCACGATTATTAATAATCATCTAATGATATGATTTCTATCTAAAACCTGTTGTTCGATCTGCTACTCTTCATGTGGTGGATCAGGATCAACAGGTTTTTTTGCAATGAATGTCAATTGAATTATCCAGAATTGTAAATTCCAGAAAAAAACAGTATATTCAATAAAGCCTATCATGTATCGAACGGGTAAAATTGCTGACTACAGGTGGTGTACTATGATCCCAAAAATCAACGAAGTGGATATTGATAATTTACAAACATTGGTCGAAAAAATAAGCGAAGTGATGGATACCCCTGTAACGATAGAAGATGCAGAACATCGCCTACTGGCATATAGTTCTCATGATCCTAATTCCGATCCTGCACGCATTGCTACGATCGTGGGCCGCAAAGTTCCAGCAGATGTGGTGCAAGCCTTGTACGAATCAGGAGCTATGCAACAACTACTAGACACATGGGAACCGGTACATGTTCAGGGGATGAGTCAGGTTGGTCTCAATAATCGAATGGCAATCGCAATCCGACACTATGATGAAGTGATCGGTTATATCTGGTTGCTTGAAAATAACGGTTCGTTTACCCCCGAGCAAATCCAACAATTAAAATATAGTGCTAACCTCGCCGCATCCAAAATGATTCAAATGCAAAAGCGTAAACAAAGTATCGACTTTTTCAATCGTTTATTAAAAGGTCGGTTTACTTCAGAACAAGAAGCTCTCATCCAAGCCCGTGAAGTCGGTATTCAAATGCCTGCGTATTCATACATTCTTATGATCGAACAAGAGGATGGCGCACCAATAAACGATTGGTTAGAAAAAGCATCTCAAGCCGCTACCGAACATGCTGTACGCATCGTTCTTCACGTACGGGAACAACATCGATTGATTCTATTATGTAGTACAGCCAAAACAGCTCTTTCAGTTCTTTCTGTCGAAAAAACGATTATTCCGTTAGTAAATCGTCTCTATACCTTACTGCCACATTCTTCTATTGAGTATGGAGCAGGTAGTGTGGTGCAATCATTGCTAGAGATTAGTCGTAGTTATAACGAAGCACAGCATCTATTGATGTTACACCGCCGATTACCTGAGACATCTTCGATCTTATATTATCCGCAGGCAGGGTTTTACCGTTATCTGTATGCAATGAAGCAAGAAGCCGAGCAATTTCCAGCTTATACTTCGCCACTGGATACGCTAGCCGCTTATGATCAAGAGCATCATAGTCACTTACTGCATACATTAGCTGTATTTCTAGATCACAATAGTGATGCCAAATTAGCCGCACAACAATTGCATGTGCATACCAACACCTTGAATTATCGACTTAAACGAATCGCTGAAGTAGGCAAGATCGATCTGAACAGTATGGCGCAAAAAGTAACTTTATATTTGGAAATCAAGCTTTTGCTATTAGAAGAATCTCAATAAGGGTATATATGTAGTATAAAGATTGTCTTATCATGTAAAATTCCTGATCAATTTTTTAGTATTATTGCTTATTGAAAATGATCGTGTTAGATTATATAACATATAAGATAATCTTTTGTATTTTTACACAAACTAAAACCTTCAAATTTGGGGAATTAGACGATTACATGACATTTTATCTATCCTATAATGATGAGGTAGAGCAAGCACGTACCTTAAAGGAGGAACTGGCATGAGAATTGGAGTCCCGAAAGAAATTAAAAATAACGAGAATCGGGTAGCCATCACCCCTGCGGGTGTAGCGACATTGAGCGGAGCAGGGCACGAGGTCTATATTCAATCTGGAGCAGGCACAGGTAGTGGATTTACCGATAGTGTCTACGAACAAGCAGGAGCACAGATGCTGGACGAAGCTTCTCAAGTGTGGGCTACCGCAGATATGGTGTTGAAGGTGAAAGAACCGTTACCCTCCGAATATGGTTATTTTCGTGAAGGCTTAATTCTATTCACGTATCTCCATCTTGCCGCAGAACCGAAGCTGGCTGCTGCTCTAATTGAGCACAAAGTGATCGGGATTGCTTATGAGACGGTAGAAGTGAACCGTACCTTACCGTTACTCACGCCAATGAGCGAAGTGGCTGGACGTATGGCAAGTCAGATCGGTGCACAGTTCCTTGAAAGTCCTCATGGAGGAAAAGGTATTTTGCTCAGTGGTGTACCGGGTGTGAAAAAAGGAAAAGTGACGATTATCGGCGGTGGAGTTGTTGGAACTAATGCCGCTAAAATGGCGATTGGCTTGGGAGCCGATGTGACCATTATGGACTTGAATCCAGACCGATTGCGTCAATTAGAAGATATCTTTGGATCATCAATTCAGACGTTAATCTCCAACCCGTACAATATTGCAGAAGCGGTAGCCGCTTCGGATCTAGTAATTGGAGCCGTATTGATTCCTGGAGCCAAAGCACCAAAATTGGTAACCGAAGCGATGGTACAATCCATGTCGCCTAGCTCTGTGATTGTTGACGTAGCGATCGATCAAGGCGGCATTGTCGAGACGATTGACCGGATCACCACGCATAACGAACCGACCTATATGAAGCATGGCGTGGTACACTATGCAGTAGCCAATATGCCGGGTGCTGTGCCTAGAACATCGACGATGGCACTAACGAATGCAACGTTACCTTATGTTGTACAGATTGCGAATCAAGGATTGAGAGTAGCCTTGGAAAGTAATCCTGCTTTGAAATTAGGAGTGAACACAGCAGCGGGACGTATGACGTATGCGGCGGTGGCGAGAGATTTGGGATATACGCATGTGGATGTGAATGAAGCGTTGGTGGAGACTTTTGCGGCGTTGAGTTGAGGGTTGGATAAACAAAAAAGAGTTACCGCAAGGAAGATGCGGTAACTCTTTTTGCGATTAGCTAGTTGTGTTTAATTTAGTTGTAGATATCTAACTTCTATACAACAATAAATATTCAATATGTTCCATTTGCGAAAAAGAAAAGAAGAGTATATTGAATTATACATTTGTAGAATCCTAAGTTAACACTCCAAGCAGATAAGACCAGTCTTTAGGCTCAGTCACAATTTCAAAAAGTAAACCAACTATTACTACACCAATCCCCGCAAATACATTGACTTTTTTCTCACTGATTTTTGTTTTCTCAAATAGAAATATTAGCGCTACCATAAATAACATATAAGATACATTTTTAGCACTATCATTCCAGACAAGACCTACATAATGGGACAAGAATAAGGCTATCCCCAAAGATAGAACGATTAATGGAATACGCAGTTTCATTAATAAAGACCTCCTTCAATTGGGATATATCTAGTTATAGTATTCAAAGTTATCTTAAACTAAATGTATGCGATTTTTGCATAAATAAATAGGCTTGCTCACTCTGTAGTATATGATGATTATAAGGTATTCAGCCAATCCTATTGAATATATATCCTCAACTACAGAAAGGATAAAAAATCATGAGCAGTCTGTTAGAAAGTATCTACTATGGCAACTTACGTCCCGATGAAAAAGCTGTATCTCAGAGCGCAGAATATACACAGATCAGTGAGCAAATATCAGCAAAAATGGCAGAGTGGAAAGTGAAGCTTTCTCCAGAAGAATGGCTAGAACTGGAAACCATGTGGGACTTGTATTACCAGTTAAATAGTATGGATCGTGCAGGTTCGTTTACATATGGATTTCGTTTAGGTGGAGAATTGATAATAGACATGTTAAAAGGAGAACGTTAAGATCAGTACAGATTAAATAATAGTAGAGGAGTATGTATATTTTTTATATAGAATTACATATTTTCTAAGCATCTGGTGCAAGTCGCTAGATGCTTTTTTATCGTCCTCATGCATTACATATCTAAAATTTAAAATAAATATTGACAGTAATCGTTTTCAAAATCTATAGTTATCAAACAGTCGTTTAAAACGATTGTTTAAATCCACAAAATAAAGTAAACGGTAGACATAGCCGATACAGGGGGAAATATGAAATCTATTTTTGCAGCATTTATGAAGTTACCTACAACCAAAGTAGGGATTGCCACAGCGATTTTGTTTCAGCTTATTTTTACAATTATATGGATGACAGGCTATCACGGGATTACAGATCGGTTGGATCAATTGAAGGTAGCGGTTGTTAATGAAGATACAGTGTACGGAGAGCAGTTGATTACTAATCTACAATCTTCACTACCTGTTGGCGTGCACACAGGCATGACGTTAGCTGAAGCTCAGCAACAATTGCAACAACGTGATGTACAGATGATTATTGAGATTCCAGCTGATTTTTCATCAACTGTACAATCTCAGACTCCTGCGCAATTGCATTATTTTATCAATGAATCCAATCCAATTATGATCAAAAATATGATGACTTCGATTGCAGACAAAGTGACAGCAACTGTTAATCGAGCGGCTGTTGAAAGTGGGCTTAAAGGTGTATTTGCTGGACAACTTTCTGATGATCAAGCACAAACAGCAGCAACGATGATGTCTCAGCGTGTTGTCTCGGATATTCAATCAGTTAATCCTGTACAAGGCATGAATAACCAGATGGTTCCAATGATGATGATCCTAGCTTCTTATGTAGGGGCAATGATTATGGGACAGAATTTCCAAATTTCATCCAAAGCACTGGCAAGTCGATTCGGACGTTGGTCACGCATGTCTGTGCGATTGTTAGTTACCGCAGGTGCTTCGATTGTGGTATCACTGGTAGGGACTTCTCTCGTCGCCTTGTTCGGTGGGCAATTGGGGCATGGGTTTATGGCGTTATGGGGTTTCCAAGCGCTATTCTTATTAACATTTATGCTGGTTGCACAGATGTTTTTATTTGTATTTGATATGGCAGGAATGTTATTTAATATTTTGATTTTGTCCGTACAATTGGTGTCTTCGGGAGCGATGATGCCGCGCGAATTACTACCTGACTTTTACCAGTGGATCGGGTCTGTTTTTCCAGCGACCTATGCTGTACAAGGGTTAATGAATCTATTATTCGGTGGCACCGGTGTAGGCAAAGATTGTCTGGCACTTATACTGATTATGGTCTTTGCTCTTATTGTGATTGCTATTGCAACGTCATTACGCAAAGATAAGATGCCTGTCTCACCATTGGTAGCGGTCGCCGAATCTTGATGGTATTATAGAGAGAATATGAGCTGGAAATCGTTAACATTGCAGAGTGTTATTGCAAATGGATTTATTTTCGGCTTTAAGGAATTAGAGGCAGGGAAGTGAACGTGGTGGATAAAGGTGAAGACCATGTTAAAATGCGAATTTTACAAGCAACCAAAAAATTAGCAGCAACTAAAGGATTTGAAGCGACTTCGGTACGAGAAATCTGCAAAGAAGCAAATGCGAATATCTCTCTAGTGTCCTACTATTATGGTGGGAAAGAGCCTTTATTCGAAGCGATGTTGCAGGAATTTATCCCGATTCCTGTATTTTCAGAACAGCTTCGCCATGAAGAAATGAATCCGATTCAAGGTATGAAGCGATTGATTGAACAGATGTATCGCTTTTGTAAATCTGATCCTGAGATTTCGGATATTGTACATCAGGAATTTACGTTACATTCGGAGCGGATCGATATCATTCAAAAGTATACTCTTCCGGTATGGTTGTTACTTCGCCATTACCTAGAAGCAGGTCGGGAACAAGGTGTATTCCATTTTCATTCGCTAGATCATACCTTTTTGCAGGTAATGGGCAGTATTTTATTTGGCAGTAATGAAGCCAAGTCATTAACGATAGTAACATTATTAGATATTCAGCTTGTAGAACAAGGCGATCCGCTAGAAGAACTGATTGTTTATATTCTGCGTGGATTAGGTTGTACGGTTGAACAGATCGATAATAAGTAAGTTGCCAAATGTGAAAAAACTCAAGTTGTTGTGTGACTGAGGCTGTTATTTTTAAAGTTATTCTATAGTGAAGCCAGAATTTATTTTATCTTTGGATACCACGAAGATAAGATCATATTCTGGCTTTTTCTTTCTGAACTAAGTGTTACATAAAATAACATAAATAGCTATTTAAGCTTTATTTATAAAGGTATTAAATGATTATGTGCAATAAGCTCACATTAATAAAAGAGTAGTGAGGTCTTATAAAATAATAACCTTTTAATTCATAAATCAGTTAAAAAGAATAAAATAAGTATTGATAACCTAAAATTTCACAGTATAATAAGCATAAATCAGTTAATAATCAATATTAATTATATTATTTGGAATAAGAAGAAATAAATTCTAATTGAATAATATAATGGATATCGTTATACTGATGTAAGAAATAAGCAACATAGTTAATTTAATGTGTTACTAAAGTTAACATTATTAAAGGGGGATTATGATGAGAAGCAAGTGGAGTGGGTTGATGGTCGCAGCATTGATTACAGGATTACTAGCAGGGTGTGGAAATGGAGCAACAAGTTCTTCGGGTTCAGCTGGTGGTTCGACTGCAAGCACAGGTGATAAAGTGATCAAAATTGCTACGCAATCCCCATTGTCCGGTGGTAGCTCTATCCAAGGCGAAGCGATTAAGCTGGGCGCTCAGATGTCGATGGAAGATCACAAAGAAGAGTTTACCAAATTAGGATACTCGCTTGAATTGGTTCCTTATGATGATCAAGGTGATCCTAAAAAAGGGGTAGCCAATGCTGAATTGATCGGTGCAGATCAACAAGTACTGGGCGTTATTGGACATTTGAACTCCGGTGTATCTATCCCTTCTTCGGTTGTCTACGAAAAATACAACATTCCGATGATCTCCCCTGCAAGTACCGCTACAGAACTTACAGATCGCAAACTCAAAGTGGTAAATCGTGTTGTGGCACGTGATGATTTTCAAGGCCCTGCGGCAGCTGAGTATGCTGTCAAAACAGTAGGTGCCAAAAACATTTTTATTATACAGGACAAAACAGCTTACGGTCAGGGATTGGCGGAAGCTTTTCGTGATGCCGCTCAAGCGCAAGGAGCAACTATTTCAGGCTATGAAGGAATCACCGTCGGTGAAAAAGATTTCAACGGTGTACTTAATATTGCGGCTACCCAAAAGCCCGATTTTATATTTTTCGGTGGATTGTATGCAGAAGCAGGTCTATTGATTAAGCAAGCACGAGATAAAGGGATTATGGCTCCTATTATGGGCGGAGATGCGCTGGATTCTTCAGGGTTAGTGGATATTGCTGGCGCAGATGTTAAAGGGGCATTGTACAGTTCAGTAGCAGGAGATATCAGTAAATTGCCAGATGGACAAGAATGGACAGCACGTTATAAAGAAGCTTTTGGTAAAAATCCAGAAGGGTACTCTGTCTATGCTTATGATTCGATGACGGTCATGTTAGATGCAATCAAAACAGCGATGGGTTCAGGAACAGAAGCGCCTGCTCGTGATGCGGTACGAGATGCTGTGCGTGCGACCAAAGATTTTGAAGGTGTTGCGACTAAAGTGAGCTTTGATGATATTGGAGACAATGCATATGCGAAAGTCTTTATTTACAAATTCGCAGATGCCACGTATCCGGGGTCACTGGAAGCAGAGATTGCTCAACCTGCCAAATAAGAACTTTGATGTACACCAAAAGCCAAAAGGTATGTGCTGTGATATACACATCTTTTGGCTTTTGTTTTAGAGAATTTTTGCAAAATCATCCTATAGCTAAATGACGATGAACGTATGAAGGGAGTAACTGAATGTTCTCAAGTATTTTGCAAACTTTACCTCAAGTATTGATTGATGGTCTGGCGCTAGGCGCAATCTATGCGGTTGTAGCACTCGGTTATACGATGGTATACGGTATTCTCGAATTAATTAACTTTGCGCATGGTGAGATTTTTATGACCGGAGCATTTGTAGGGACAGCGGTGCTTTTTATTTTTCAAGGAGCAGGATGGTTAACCGGCATGCCGGCATGGTTATCGTATGTACTGATTATTCTGATTGCTATGCTGGTCACCGGTGCGCTTGGTGTCGGGATTGAAAGGGTAGCTTATCGACCGTTACGCAAAGCGCCCAAGTTAATCTTATTGATCTCTGCATTTGGTGTCTCATTCGTTTTGCAAGATGTGATTCGATTTATTGCTGAACTCAAAACAGGTAACTATATTATCAGCACTCCGCAATTATTTGATCAACGTTATCAATTACCTCTTTCTTCGATATCCAGCTGGTTTACCGATGCTTCCGTCAAAGCGAATACTTTGTTTATTTTTGCTATTGCGATTGTATTAATGATTGGGCTTGATATTTTTGTGAATCGTACCAAATGGGGCGGAGCGATGCGTGCAGTTGCGCAAGATCGAGAAACAGCTTCGCTGATGTCTATCAATGTGAATAAAGTGATTGTATTAACCTTTTTTATCGGTTCTGCTCTGGGTGGATCAACAGGGGTATTATTTGCACAACAATATGGAACGATTGATCCGTATATCGGCTTTATTTTAGGGCTCAAAGCATTTACAGCCGCTGTGCTGGGAGGTATCGGAAATATTCGCGGTGCGATGTTCGGCGGGATTGTGCTGGGTGTACTTGAAATGTTTGCTTCATCGAATCTGGGCATTTTGACAGGTGGTAACTTTGGAGCAGAGTACAAAGATGTTTTTGCCTTTATGATTCTGATCATCGTATTGATTTTCAAACCGGAGGGTATATTCGGCAAAGCAATCAAAGAGAAAGTGTAGGTGACACCGATGGGAAAGATACAAACGATGTTGCAAGCGAATAAACTTGCACAAGGATTACTATTAGCCGCATTTATACTTGTAACCGCAGGCGCTGTCTATCTGATCGATCGTTCGGTCACTGCCTTTCTTTTGATGCTGGCTTCGCTGTTGCTGTTGTACTATACGTCTTTTAGTAACGGGATGAAATGGAGTATTGCTGTTTTTTTATTGGTGATTGTAATTCCATTTGCCACTTCAGGCGGCACCTCACGTGAATCGTATATGGAAGTGGCGACCCAGTGCGGTATCTATGTAGCGATGGCACTCGGGCTGAATATTGTAGTAGGATTTGCAGGCTTGTTGGATATGGGATTTATTGCTTTTTTCGCTGTAGGGGCTTATACATACGGCATTTTTGCGACAGGGCAAGCCAATAATTTTATCTCGGGTGAACTCTTTCCGTTATCCGGTGGAAGCTTCTGGATTTTTATTCTTATTGGGGGCTTTATTGCAGGGATCTTCGGCATATTGCTCGGTCTGCCTGTGCTACGTGTCAAAGGTGATTATTTAGCGATTGTGACACTGGGCTTCGGGGAGATCATTCGTATTATTTTTAATAATTTAGAAAAGCCGGTCAATATTACAAACGGCGCGATGGGCTTATCTTCGATTCAACCGCCTGATTTGTTTGGCTTTCAATTCACCTTTCCGCACCAATTTTATTTTATTGTGATCGGGATATTGTTAATTGTGATCTTTGCTGTAAGGCGATTAGAACATTCACGTCTTGGTCGTTCATGGAAAGCAGTGCGTGAAAATGAAATTGCTGCTCAGTCGATGGGTATTCCGCTAATCCGTACCAAGTTGATGGCTTTTGCAATTGGAGCTTCTTTTTCAGGGATGATGGGTGTGGTATTCGCAGCGAAGCAGACATTTATTGATCCGACCAGCTTTACATTAATTGAGTCGATTACGATTCTAGTGATGGTCGTATTGGGCGGAATGGGTAGTGTGCCCGGTGTGATCTTAGGAGCAAGTCTAGTGACGATTCTGAATTTGCAGGTATTGACGGAATTCACAAGCTGGCTTAATCAATTGTCTCAGCAGGGGATTTTTGAAGTGCCGAATGCGTTATCTCCTTCTAAAATGCAACGCTTTATTTTCGGTATGATCTTAATTCTAGTCGCTGTTTTCCGTCCTCATGGATTGATTGCTGCTAGAAATCGTAGACTTCCTCCAGAAGCAGTCAAAGATCCATCTCCACCGTTATCCAAGCCAGAGGTACAACCCGATTAAAGGCGATCGGACTAAGGGAAATAGCGAATCAATCGGGCAATATTCAATTAGAAAGGAGCATATCAATGAGTGATCACCAGAAACATAATGTGTTGAAAGTGACTAATCTGATAAAGCGCTTTGGTGGATTGACAGCTGTAAACGGAGTGAATTTTGATTTTCCTAAAGGGCAGATTTCAGCAGTAATCGGTCCCAATGGCGCAGGGAAAACCACTTTTTTCAATATGATTACAGGCATATATGTACCGGACAAAGGCAATATCGAACTGGATGGAGAATCGATTGTGAATATTAAGCCTGATCGGATTACCAGTCGCGGGATTGCACGTACTTTTCAAAATATTCGCTTGTTCGGGAGTATGACGGTTCTTGAAAATGTGCAGGTCGGTATGCATATTCATCTCAAAACAGGGATTGTCGGCACATTGTTAAATTTACCTCGTGTCCGTCATGAAGAACATGATGCTCAACGTGAAGCTTATCGGTTATTAGAATACGTAGGTCTTGCTGATTGGTATAACGAAGAAGCAAGCAGTCTATCGTATGGAGCACAGCGGCGCTTAGAAATTGCCCGCGCGCTTGCCGCTAAGCCCAAAGTATTACTGTTAGATGAACCCGCCGCAGGCATGAATCCCCGTGAGACATCTGAATTGACTGGATTGATTCGCCGAATACAGCAAGAACTCAATATTTCAATTATTTTGATTGAGCATGATATGAAATTAGTGATGGAATTATCTCATCATATTCTTGTACTGGATCATGGAGAAAAGATTGCTGAAGGTGGACCAGAAGATATTCGTTCTAATCCGAAAGTGATCGAAGCGTATCTCGGTAAAAGTGCGGTCGAGGAGGAGATACAGATATGAGTCTGGTGGAATTGAACAATGTACAAGCTTTTTACGGTGGAATCGAAGCACTCAAAGGAATCAATCTAGAAGTCAAAGCAGGTGAAATCGTAACATTAATCGGTTCTAATGGTGCAGGCAAATCTACGACACTCAAATCAATCTGCGGTCAAGTACAGACTAAAGGTGAAATCTGGTTCGATGGCCAAAAGATTACCTCGCTTGAACCGCATGTGATTGCACAAAGTGGGATTGCTCATGTACCGGAAGGACGACGTATTTTTCCACGTTTAACTGTGAAAGAGAATTTGGAAATGGGTGCTTTTTCAGTCAAAAGTAAAAAGCTGATCAAAGAGAGAATTGAAAAGTCATTTGTTTATTTTCCACGGCTTAAAGAGCGTTATCATCAGACTGGCGGAACGATGAGTGGTGGCGAACAGCAGATGCTTGCGATTGCTAGAGGACTGATGATGAATCCCAAAATTCTACTCTTGGATGAACCTTCGATGGGACTGGCTCCCGTATTGGTAGATCAAATTTTTGAGATTATTCAGGAGTTAAATAGTACAGGAATGACGATTCTACTGGTAGAGCAAAATGCGTATCAAGCGCTACAGATTGCGCATCGGGGATATGTGATTCAGACAGGGGAGATTATTTTGCAGGATGATGCGAAGGTACTTCTGACGAATAATCAGGTGAGGGAAGCTTATTTGGCATAAGTTCATTGGTTTTGAACATAGTTGAATATAACCGCTACAGCAAATACGTTGTTCTTATTGTCACTGATGGTGGTCTTTATGGATACAAAGTAAAAAAAGCTCTTGTCGTGTAGTGATCTCGACAGGAGCTTTTTGCTTATAAATAAGAAAAGTTAAATATAAATCAATCAGCCTTTTTTCACATCTTGAACCGCTTGATAGATCAATTTGAACAGGTCTTCCAAATATTCTTCTGCAATACAAGAGAAAGCGATACGTAGATCATGTGCACCTAGTGCGATTGTACCGACTTCATATTCACGTAGTAAGCGTAGACGTACATCTTCAGCAGAGACATCTTTTAATTTCAAACACATAAAGTAACCGGAGTTAAAAGGATAGTATTCCCATGTGTCTGCGTATTGATCAGTGTTGAGCAGTTCTTTAACTTTGTTCGCTCTGCCCTTCATCACTTGGAACTTTTCTTCTTTTTGCGCTTCGAAATTAGGGTCTTGTAATGCTTTCAAAATAAATGTCTGGGATGGGTGTGGTCCGCTGGAAATGGTTGCACGGATAATACCCAGTGTTTTTTGTTCCAACGCGACAATCGCTTCAAGATCTTGTGCGCCATACGTGATAAAACCAACACGGAATCCCCATACATATTCTTCTTTCGTCGCACCATCGACTTTGATCGGTAAAATACGAGGATGCAAGTCAAGCAATGATCCGAACAACGATTCATGTAGAGAATCTTCGAAAAACAATCCGAAATAAGCATCATCGGTAACCACAACGACATTGATTCCAGCTTCAGCGGCTTCGTTAATGGCAGCTACAATTTTTTTACCGTCTGCTACACTTGGCGTATAACCTGTTGGGTTATTTGGGAAGTTCAAGACGACAATCGCTTTACCTTTTTCTTTTTGCGCGAGTAGAGCATCTCGTAATCCATCACTATTGAATGTCATTTCTTCTGTAAATAATGGATAAGTGATGATCTCAGCTCCGCGACGAACTGCGAAAGTAAGCTCATAGTTTTCCCAGTTTTTATCTGGATATATAACAGCATCGCCTACATCTGCGAACAGATCTGCTACAATACTTAGACCATGAGTCAACGCATTGGTTACGATAGGATTGCTGAATTTTTTATCTTGTAGTGAAGGATTGTCTTTGATCATTTTCTCACGCCATACACTGCGCAATTCTGGTTTGCCAGCAGGAGGAGCATAAGGATACAGATCTTTAGGTGCAAAAGCAGACAACGAATCTTGTAGAACCTTCAAATGCATGGGCCCGCCATTTTCGGTTGCAATTCCAATCGTTGCATTATATTTTTTAGCCTGGCTTGATGCTTCTGCCGATTGGCTTAATATACCTTCTTTAGGGAAATAAATCTCTTTACCAAGAGTGGATAGCATCTCATAAATGTGAGGGCTATCTGTTTTCAATTTCGCGTTCAATTGTCCAGCCAGTGGGTTCATCGTTTTCATCCTTCCAGGTCTGTTAAATAATGAATCAGCCGCACCTGATGATAATGGAACAGTAGAAGTTCGCCTGATTTCTGCTGCCCTAGTATATCATTTTTCGCGCGGAAGTGTCACCGTGTAGGAAGTGAAATTTGATGGGTTAGTTGTGAATATGATGTGAATATTAAATGATTTAAGACGATATGCTTCAACTTTGGTGATGCGGGCAATATTTTTTCATCATTTCGATCGTTGTGAGATCATCATCCAGCCCTCGTTTTTGTAGTCCATCCATAATATGTTGACGTTCTTCTTCTTTAGCATTTTGACCAAATTTGAACTTGGCTGTCCACTCCTGCGGGACAATTTTGATCAAAGCGACCCCGTTTAGCCGCGGAATATAACGAGGATCTTTGGCATCAATCGTATCATACCCACCTTCAGGTTGAAGCTTGTGCATAAAGATCGAAAAGGCATCTGCTTTTTCTTCCAGATCGGTAATCAATTCTGCATGACCACGTACCGTAACACTTTTGAAAAAGGCAGAAGCCGGACATGCCATTTCAGCATCGGTAAAGTAAGAAGGGATTAATGCATACTCTTTCGCCACTGAAAACGTCACACGTGTATCATTTTTAAGCAATTTCATTTTTTCGCCTGCACGACTACCATGAATATAAAATACACCATTACCATAAGCAAAATTAAGTGGAGTCACACGTGGAAATCCATCCTCATGACTCATTCCCAGAAATCCAAAACTCATTTCCTCCAAAAATAACGCCAATTCTTCTTCTTCCTCTATCGTAAATTCTTTTCTTCTCATCGGTATCTCTCCTTCTCTCTGTTGACCAAATCTTATTTTCAGCATATGCTACAATTGGATTAGTCAAAAGAGCCAATTTGAATGAAAATAAGTAGTCCAATAAAGGAGAACGTTATGGATATTACTATTGCTTATCAGCGTGCTATTCAGACGTATCAGCACAAATATCTAGCGTTATATCATGCCTTACGGGAAGGGATTCTAGGTGGGTCACTTGCCAGTGGAACACGTTTACCTTCTACTCGTGATCTGGCTGCGATGTACGGATTATCGCGTGGAAGTGTATCGGAAGCATATGATATGTTACTGGCTGAAGGGTATGTTCAATCTGCTGTCGGTAAAGGAACATTTGTAATTGAACAGCCTATTGTGTCTGGCAAAGAAGTACATATTGAAGCATCATCCTACATAAATGAAAAAGCACCTTTGTCTTCTTTATCTGTATGGGGACAGCGTATTATCCAAATGGAACAAGAAATTATACAGTTTCGAAAAGATCATTCTGATCAGAGAGATGACCAGACTCCTTCTGCTATAAGTAACACTCGTCCGCCACTAGAGCAGATTTCTTTTCAATCAGGAGACATTATGTTAGAAGGAAGTTCGCAGACTTCTTGGAAAAGTGCTATGTCTGCTGCTAGCAAAGATTTGCAAAAATCTACTACTGATTCAGCACTTACGACTGTGCAAGGAGATATCGGGTTACGTGAAGCGATCTGCAATCATGTAGGAAGAACAAGAGGAATTACAGCGACTGCTGAACAAGTTGTATTATGTAGCGGTTCGATGGAAGTGATTACATTGTTGTGCCAGTTGTTGATCAATGAAGATGATCAAGTGATTCTGGAAGATCCTTGTTATTCGGGTATGCGGCGTGCGATTATAGCTTGCGGAGGAGTGATCCAGCCGGCTCCACTAGATGAGCATGGTGTTATTCCGCAGGATTGGAAGGCTAGATTGTTATTTGTAACACCGGGTCGCCAATTTCCTACAGGTGCTGTTTTACCATTGGCTCGTCGTCAACAGCTACTAGAGTGGGCGAATACCCATGGTGCATGGATTATCGAAGATGATTATGATAGCGAATTTCGCTGGTCAGGTCGTCCTATCGAACCGCTTAAAGCATTGGATCAAACAGATAGCGTTATCTATGTCGGTTCCTTTTCCAAAAGCATGTTCAGCAGTCTTCGTCTTGGTTATGCGATCTTGCCAACTGTGCTTGCTGAAGCTTTAACGGCTGCTAAGCGATTATATGATCCATTACCGCCTGCTCGATTAGAACAAAGAGCACTGGCACGATTTATGATCCGTGGTGATTATGTACGCCATTTGCGCCGTATGACCCGATTATATCGTTCCCGTTACGATGTTTTTCAACAATCTATTCAAGAAGAGCGATTGGATGAACTATTTGATTGGCAACAAACCGATTGCGGTCTACATGCCTATGCCACATGGAAGCACGATGCTACCCGGTACAATCAATGGATGACAATTGCTCGCACATACGGTGTGATCTGGCGCGATGCTGCTGATTATCAGTTAACGCCTAGCGCTCCATCGGCGTGCTTTATTTTCGCTCATTTATCAGAGTCTCAGATCATTGAAGGTGTTAAGCGCCTTCGGCAATCTTGGGAAAGTCTACAATAGAAGGATTGACGATTACTGACTTTTTGGTCAATATAAAGTAAAGTTATCTAAAACATAGCTATACAAACTATTTCATCATCAACTTATATTCAAATTGAAAATAAATCTAAAACCAAGGAGGGTTGAGTGATGCTGAATTTGTCACCTTCTTCATTTATACTAAAACCAGCGTTTGCCAAAATCTTTTGCGAACCGGAATGGCGCTGGCCCAAAAGAGAGAAACCGATGCCGAACTATGACTTGTTCTATGTATGGAGTGGCGAAGGAGAATTAATGTTGAACGGCGAGGCTTATCCAATCAGTCAAGGAAGTTGCTTTTTATTTTATCCCGGGGATGAGACAACAGCAACACACAATCCGCAAAAGCCGCTAGTCCTTACCTATATTCACTTCGATATTGCTGAACCTGCACAAATGATTCCTGTACGTTATCGCAAATTAGACGAACGGATTGATTTTGAATATATGCTTGTACGGTATGTGAGACTATTTCTTGAACAAGCTTTTGC
Source organism: Paenibacillus sp. PK4536 (assembly GCF_028594455.2). Lineage (NCBI taxonomy): Bacteria > Bacillati > Bacillota > Bacilli > Caryophanales > Paenibacillaceae > Paenibacillus > Paenibacillus sp. PK4536. The sequence goes on along the minus strand of NZ_CP126313.1, from coordinate 124,346 downwards.
CGCAGAAGAAGAAGCGAAGTTGATTCTGAAGCAATTAATGATTCATTTACTGCGTGAAGATCAGCGTCAACCCGTTGAACGTAAAGTCAGTAACCAACTGAGTGAAGTGGTGCAAGAGATCGCTAACTATATTCGTCAGCATCCAAGTCTAGCTCACCGGGTAGAAGATTTGGCTTCTCGGGCTGGTTTGTCGCCACGCTATTTTTCGATCAAATTCAAAGAGTTAATAGGTGTATCTGTGCAATCGTATATCATTAAGATGCGGATTGAGCGGGCAGAGCATTTACTGGTCTATACTGGAATGAATGTGACTGAGGTTGCCGATGCGCTGGGGTATCGTGATATTTTCTTTTTCAGCCGTCAATTCAAGCAATACACAGGCAAAAGCCCCTCAGAAATTAGATAAAGTTATCGATTTACTGCGTATCAGGATATTCTGCGAACTTTGCATTTTACATGATGCTTGATTTAAGATGAGTATACTCGTGATTACAGTTTGTTTCACAATAATTGTCAACGGGTAATACTTGTCATGTTAACGTAATGTAAATGGAAGGAGGAATATACCTAATGCGTTTTAGACAGCGGATTCGTAACAGAGGCGGTTCATCTACAGCAGGCAAAAACATTTTTCGCAATCGGCTGCGTCGATTTAAAGGATCGACGACTGTAACTGAATCATGGTTTTAAGCAAACCATATACTTAAGCCGTTCATTTAACTCATAAGAAGCTTGTTGAATGCTTATTCAGCAATCTACTATATATAGCATATCTCAATCATTATTGGTTGACGCATAACAGAAAGACAGCCCTATTTGAAAGTATTCTTTCAAGCAGGGCTGTCTTTCTATTCCTATTCTTTGGTAGATCCTATACTTTCAGGTGCAACACGGCGATACGGTCGAGTTGCTTGTAGATCCACTAATGTACCTAAACTCTCACCCATTTTGACTTTGCTGCCAATCTGTAACTGTTCATTAGCTACAAATGTTCCTTGTTGTACCAGAAGCACAACGGTAGAACCAAATTCAAAATAAGCAAGTTCATCACCTTTTTGCCATGAGGTGCGTTCAGGATCAGCATATTGAATACTACTTACATTTAATGCACCTACTTTGACGACAGCCACTTCGCCACAATCATGAGACATATACGTAATTAATCGTTCATTACGACTAAGTACAGAACGCATAAAGGTCATGCCTTTATCATTAACCGGATAGACTTTACCCGGAATATGCTCTGATTCAGTTTGTCTACCGGTAACCGGTGAATGAATACGATGGTAATCGGTTGGGCTTAAATACAACACAAACATATATCCGTCTTTGTATGACTCCATACGTGGAGAATAATTAAGTAGTTCTTCCAGTAAGTAATCTTGGCCTTTCACTTGTGGAATAACATTATGCTGAAGTGGACCCATTGCTGTAATCACAGCATCCACCGGACTCACAAGCGACATCGGATCGGCATCAATCGGACGCATACCCGGACGAAGTCGACGTGTGAAAAATTCATTAAGGCTATTATAATCTTGTATATTTTTTTCTGCTTCTTCCGCTGGAATATGATATGCCTGAATAAATTTCGGGATAAATTTCCGGCTGGCCCGTGATTTAGCGAAGCTTCCTGTAAGCCGCGAAACCCACTTGCGTGAAGATAACTCGGTCATCAGGCGAAACACTGTATTGGCCATAATCAAGTTGAACCCCTTTCTACATTCGGGAAAACGATAAAGATGCAAAGCAAACTATCTTACGATAAGCGCTTGGTAGTATAAGCGCGACCATAATGCAATCAAAAGTGATTTTTGCAAAGCAAAATATCTTACAATAAAGCTCTTTAGTGCGCTACGTTATATTGCCATATATAACACATGAAATCAATGCTTTGAATCAAATGTGACAGTATCGTATCTAAAATCAGCCTACGAATCGTCACCTAACAATGATAAAATAGATAGAACACGTACGTGAATGGAGGAATAAGAATGACTACATTTGGATTAATAAGACACGGAAGTACCATTTGGAATAAAGAAGGTAGAGCACAGGGAAGTTCAGATATTCCTCTGGATGAAGGTGGTTGGGAACAAGCACGTCAACTGGGCAAACGCATCAAAACTGAATCTTGGGATCGGATTTATGTAAGTGATCTGATTCGTGCACAGCAGACGGCTCAAGCGATTGCAGAAGGTGGCGATTTGCAGATTAGCTCGGATCCTCGTCTACGTGAATTAGATGGAGGATTGATCGAAGGTACAACTCAAGCTGATCGGATCGCACGCTGGGGAGAAGATTGGAAAAGTCAGGATCTTGGACTGGAAACACCAGAATCAGGAGCGGCACGTGGAGTGAGCTGTCTGGAAGAACTGGTAAGCTTATATCCCAATGAACGTATTCTAATTGTAAGTCATGGTGTGCTACTTAATCATGTGCTGAATCAGATTCTATCTGACGAACCGAAATGGCATGGACTGGAAAATATGTCGATGACTGTTGTACACTGTAATGAAGATCATGTATGGAGCTGTGAATTATACAATTGTACTCAGCATTTGTTGCCGTCTGAAGCTGAAGCATTAGACTAAAAGGGACAGAGTGTGGCTGATCAAAGGAGAGCATAATCATGCAATTAAAGTGGCTAGAGTGGGCCAAACAAATTCAAGCAATCAGTCAAGCAGGGTTAGAATATTCTAAAGACATGTATGATATTGAACGGTTTGAACAGTTACGCGCACTTAGTGTAGAGATTATGCATCAGTACACCGATGTAGAAGTAGAAAAAGTACAAGAACTTTTTGCAAGTGAAACTGGTTATGCTACACCGAAAGTGGATATACGTGCAGTAGTTTTTCAACAGGATAAAATACTAATGGTACGTGAAAAGCAGGACGGTGCATGGGCATTACCGGGTGGATGGGGAGATATCGGATTGTCGCCCAAGCAGATCGCTGTGAAAGAAACTAGAGAAGAGTCTGGCTTTGAAGTAGAAGCGGTACGTCTGCTTGGTGTGGCTGACAAAAATTTTCATAATCACCCACCTTCTCCGTGGCATGTGTATAAGTTTTTTATTTTGTGCCGTATTGTCGGTGGAGAAGCAACTGTAGGTGACGAGACATCCGATGTAGGCTTTTTTGCTGCGCATGAATTGCCACCTTTATCGGTTGAACGTAATACAGAAGAGCAAATGTTGAAAATGTTTGATTGTATGAAGAGTCCGCACAAAACCGTATTTTGCGATTGATACTCATAAAATCTATCTATCCTCAGGATCAGCTTAGGACTGTAACCAGACAATCAATACAGGCATTAGAATAAATGAAGCCAGCGTAGTCCAGAGAATACAACGTGAGACAAGCTTAGGCGCGGCATTGAATTGCCCTGCAAGAATAACAGCATTAACGGCTGTTGGCATTGAGGTCAAGATTAATAAGACACTAAACAATATCCCTTCTACTTGTAACCATGTTAACAATAGCCATGACAGCAACGGAGCGACCAGCAGACGGATACTTAGACCTGCCCAGAACGCTCTGTTGCTAGACTGTGTTGTCTGGTTAGCAGTAACTGTAGCGCTTGTAGAGCCTACACTGATCATTTGTGTACCTAGTACGACAAGAGCGACGGGTGAATAGGCAGCAGCTAACATCACAAATCCTGAATCGAGTGCAGTAGGGAGCGCAATATCAGTGACTCTCAAGATCACAGCAATCAGTGTGGCATAGATGGCAGGCAGACGAAATATAGCCAACCCTGCTTGCTTAACGGAAAATTGAGAACGAGCTGCAAAAAACACACCTACCGTATTTACAATAATCATTTGCCCGATAACATAGACAGAAGCTTTATCTAATCCCAATTGTCCAAAAGCAAGCAACACCAACGGTAATCCATAATTCACACAATTCGTAAATGTAGAAATAAGGGTTAGACCTGCTTGTTCTTCTTTATTTAATTTCAGGATACGGCTCATACCGATTGCAATTGCCCATAACAATACAAGGCTTAATAAAGAGAAACTAATCGTGGTGCCGATATCATTTAAAGAAATATCTGCATGTAGCAACGTATTAAAAACAATGGCGGGCGTCAATACATAAAGTGACATCGTAGCAATCGGTTTGCTATCCAGATTGCGGAAGCGCTTGAGTAGAATACCACCAATCACAGGTAGCGAAATCGGTAAAAAAACTTGGTATAACGTGTGTAACAGATTCATGATCAAATGATATTCATCCTTTCCAGTACGATGTTATCAATTTACGTCTGAATCTATAGTTCGTCAAATACCTATATCCTATTCGTTTATAGGCTGTAACTATTAATTTTATTTTACTTATTGGTTATAGTGATGTAAGGATAAACATACTGATATGTATACACGCAAAAGCCACTTCGCTATTCTACATCACATAGAATACGTTGAAGTGGCTTTTGCGTCTTCCTAGCTTTTTAACCTAATGATTTAAAACATTGTGTTTTTATTTGCTGATTTCTCAGGGACGGCTTGAACAGTGTCCCAGTGTTCTACAATTTTACCATTAGCTACACGGAAAATATCGACAACCGCAGACCCACGATCATTTTTATCCATACGACTCCAGCTATGCAGAACAACGATATCGCCTTCAGCAATCACGCGAATAATTTTGTTACTGCTGCTTTTATTCGATTGCAAGAAAGAAGCGAATTGATTCAAAGGTTCTCTGCCTGTAGGTACACTTGGATTATGTTGAATATAATCTTCAGCAACATATTTATTGATTACAGAGACATCATGTTTGTTGAATAGATCATCGTAAAAAGTTCGCACCATTTTGGCATTGGCTTGGACTTCACTTGGACTGAGAGGAGTCACTTCTACTGGTGTGCCTTTAGCAGGGAACATGGTATTCGTATTTGCTGATTTCTCAGGAACCGGTTGGAAAACATCCCAGTGTTCGACGATTTTATTGTTTTTGATACGGAAAATATCGACTACGGAACTTCCACGATCTTTTGCACCTGTTGTCACATGATTATGCACAACCACTAGATCATTTTGAGCGATAATACGTTTGACTTCGGATTTATAATTTGGATTCTGCTTCAGATAAGATCCAAAAAATTTCACAAAAGCTTGGCGACCGTCACCAGCTAACGGATTATGTTGCTTATAATTAGAAGCAATATACAAGCTAGTTTTGTTCAATTCATGATCATTGAAAACATCTTTGTACATGTTGAGTACCAGCTTTTTATTTTTGGCCAGTTGAGCTTCAGTAGACTTGGCTGTTGTCGCACTAGCTGCTGTAACACTGGTGGAAGACATTGGGGTAGGAGAAGAAGTGCATGTATTATCTTTTGATCCTGTAAGCGGACTTGCATGTACTCCTGTCACTGCTAGTGCAGATACCAATGTAAAGCTGATCGCTAAAGTACTTGTTTTCTTCATCATGAATAACACTCCTTTGTATAAAAACATTGTCTATCCTGTATGGATGAAATGATTGTAACTTATATAGTTACAAGTGTGCAAGTTTTACTTTAAACCGTTTACATACTTGTAGAAACAACAAAAAGAGCCACTTCGTGTCAGGTAGACGTTGAAGTGGCTCTTCGTATATAATGACTTCTATTCGTTAACGTGTAGAGGTGTGAATGTGACAGGATACTCTTTGACTCCAAATACAAAAGCACTTTGAATCGGTTGTAGTGGTGTATTAGGAACCAATTGAATCTGATCCATATGACTTAATAAGGTCTGAAGTACAACTCTGCCTTCTAAGCGAGCAAGCGGAGCACCGAGACAGAAGTGGATTCCGAATCCGAATCCCATATGTTGATTTGGTTTGCGATCAGGAATAAATGAATCTGCGTTCGCAAATTTCTGTTCATCTCGATTGGCTGAGCCGACCCATGAGATGACTTGATCACCGGCTTGAATTGTTTGTCCACCTAATTCAACGGTTTCTTTGGCAACACGTCCAATAGCGACAATTGGTGGATAATAACGTAGAGTTTCTTCTACAGCGGTCTGAATCATTTCAGGATGTTCACGCAATTGCTGTTGCAACTGAGGTTGTTCCGCTAGAATACGGACAGCATTGGTAATCAGATTAGTGGTAGTTTCATTACCTGCTGCTAATAATAAAATACAGAAACCGACGATTTCTTTGTCTGTTAATTTCTGTCCATCAATTTCAGCGGCTAATAATAACGATATCAAATCGTCTTCTGGTTGAACACGGCGTTGCTCCATAATATTCATAAAGTACGAAGACAATTCTTCATGATTTTTAGCCTTTTCAACCATTAACTCTTGAAAAGCTTCATCACTATCATTTTTAGCACCTTTGACCTGAATATCAGACCACTCTTTAAATCGTTCACGATCCGATGAAGGCACACCGATCAATTCAGCGATTACGATCACAGGTAGGGGTGTAGCTAGATCATGTACCATCTGAATCTGTCCTGTAGCTAAATGAGGAGCTAACAGATCATCAGCAATCTCTTGAATCCGTGGTGCCAGTGCTTCGATCGCCCGTGGAGTAAATGCTTGATTGACTAGATCACGTAATTGTTTGTGTTTGGGTGGATCCGTAGTTAACATACTTTCATTGGCACGGTTACGTTGGGACGAGAACAATTTCGGATTTTTAAGTACATATTGTACATCTTCATAGCGAAAAATATCCCAACATTTGCGATTTTCATCATAACGAACAGGAGTCTGTTCTCTCATTTCATCATAAACGTTAAAGGGAGAAAGCTGACTTTCTATCGCCGCTAGTTCTCGAATAGGAATGTAGTTGGCATATTTCTTGGTAGCTTGATTCATCATATTCCTCCACCTTTATATATTTATTTACATATTAATTTCTTTCTTTATTATAAACGTACTTGTACTAAGATACAAATTTTGTAATTTTTTATGTTGAATATACAGATCTAAAGGAAGTGTCAATCATGCATTCATTATGGAAAAAGATCGAACAAAGTTCTTTAGAGACTTGGCCTGCACTGCATAGTAAAAAAGTAGGCGGATGGAATATACGCTTGTCAGATGGATATAGTAAACGTTCCAATTCAGTCAGCACTTTAGAAGATATTGATCCCGATGTAACACTAGAAGATCAGATTGCTAGTTGTGAAGCGGATTATCACAAGGCAGGATTACCTGTGGTCTTCAAGATGACTCCTTTTACCCGACCATCAGAGTTAGATCAACAGTTGCACCTACGCAATTATCAGATTCAAGATGAGACCCGTGTGCAGTGCAGATCATTAGCAGGAATAGAGGAAGAATATAAGCAGTACCAGGAGTCCAGATCAGATAAATTATCGCAACTGACTTATACGATTCAAGAGCAGTGGAGTGAAGAGTGGATTAAGCAAGCAAGTGCACTTGGAGAATGGCCTGACAGTGTGGGACATTCTATCGCCAAGTTGATGAGTGTAAATACATTGCCCAAAGCATACATGGCTGTATATCAAGCCGATCAACCTGTAGCTTGTGTTATCGGTGTGCTAGATCATGATTATATGGGTATCTATGATGTGATTACAGGCGCTGCGTATCGTCGTCAAGGTATCGCCAAAATGATGTTATATCATTTAATGAAATGGGCTCAATCACATGGAGCAAGTTATACGTATCTACAAGTGGGCGAACATAATCAAGCGGCTATTCAGTTATATGCAGGTTTAGGATTTGAGGAAGTCTATCGTTATTGGTATCGTGTACTGTTGGAAAAATAAACAAGAGCGCCTATTTTCTAAGGCGCTCTTTGTTATATAGTAATACTTCAAATCCTGATTTTAGCTACAATAATCAGCGATTCGATTATTTCATTGCTGAATTCAATTCTATACAATCAATATATACACATTTCACATAAATACTTTTCACGGTAAGGAGGCGTTATATTAATATTAAAAAAGGTATATGAAAGGAAGCACAGTATGACAGATGAAATACTGCCTATTGTTAAAATAAACTCTATTTCTGAACAGCATCATTATATGGGAATTCCCAAGCCTGAACATCCTCTAATTAGTATTTTTAAAATAGACGATCTTCCGCATGCTAATCATGATGCAGTCCGTATGAATATGAATTTGTACACCATTTCTTTGAAAAGAAACGTAGATAACAAAATAAAATATGGTCAGAATTATTACGACTTTGATGAAGGAATCATGGGGTTAATGTCTCCTGGTCAAATTTTTACTAATGATAATAGAGGAAATATTACTGGATGGTTTTTAGCTTTTCATCCTGATTTTATTAGAAATTATCCATTAGGGCAAAAAATCAAAAACTACGGCTTTTTTTCCTATAATGTAAATGAAGCATTGCATGTATCAGAAAAAGAAGAAAACATGATCTTGAATATTATGGATAGCATCAAAAAAGAATATCATGCCTCTATTGATAATTATAGCCAAGATGTTATGGTCTCCCATCTTGAGGTGTTGCTAAATTACACAAATAGATTTTATAACAGACAGTTTATCACACGCAAAGCACCTAATCTGGATTTGCTAGACAAAATAGATGTTTTGCTTACTGGCTATTTAGATAATGAATTAGGACAGGAACATGGTCTTCCGACTGTACAATATCTGTCAGAACAATTAAATATCTCTGCAAATTATTTGAGCGATATGTTGAGAAAATATACAGGACAAAGCGCGCAAAAACATATTCATTATCAGTTGACCGAAAAAGCAAAAAATTACTTGGCAACGACAACATTATCCGTCAGTGAAATTTCATATTTGTTGGGATTTGAGCATCCACAGTCATTCAGTAAATTGTTCAAAAGTAAAACGGATCAATCACCATTAGAATATAGAAGTTCTTTCTATTAATAGGATGAAAACTATTGATAAATTGGCAATAGATGAGAACATTAAAGGAGATTAAAACAATGAAAACGACAAAATTAGGCAATAGCGATGTGACAGTATCTTCTATCGGTTTGGGACTTATGGGAATGTCAGGTATATATGGTCAAAGTAATGATGAGCAGTCTATTCAAACGATTCATAGAGCATTAGAGCTTGGTGTGACTCTTTTGGATTCTGCAGATGTGTATGGAAATGGACATAATGAAGAATTGCTTGGGAAAGCTTTACAAGGTCGCAGGGATCAAGCAATAGTCGCTACGAAATTTTCATACGGACCTGATTTTCAAACTATTAACGGTCATCCCGATTATGTGAAAAAAGCAGTAGAAGAAAGTCTTCGCAGATTAAATATGGATTATATTGATCTTTATTATCAACACCGTGTAGATCCAAATGTGCCGATTGAAGAAACTGTAGGAGCTATGAGTGAGCTAGTTAAAGCAGGTAAAGTACGTTATCTTGGACTATCTGAAGCTTCTGCACAGACCATTAGACGAGCACATGCTGTACATCCTATTTCTGCACTGCAAACAGAGTATTCTTTATGGAGTAGAGAAGTAGAAGCAGATATTTTACCTGTTCTTAACGAATTAGGTATTACTTTTGTAGCTTATAGTCCTCTAAGTCGTGGCTTTATTTCTGGCGAATTGCGTAAATTTGAAGATCTGGCAGAAGATGATTTACGTAGGTATTTACCAAGATTCCAAAAAGAAAATTTCCAGAAAAACGTAGATATTGTTGAAGAGATTTTGAAAATGGCTAACGAAAAAGGATGTACAGCATCACAATTAGCATTGGCATGGACGATAGCTAAAGGTGCTCTACCTATTCCAGGAACTAGAAGAGTTAGTTATCTAGAAGAAAATGCAGAAGCAACAAATATTGTATTAACTCCAGATGAATTAGAACGTATAGAAGCGGTTAGCCCTGAATCTGCTATTCAAGGCGGTCGTTACGAAGATTCGCATATGAAAGGTTTAAATATTTAAAATAGATCATGATGTGAAATCTAGAACGTGAAAAGAGCGCTTATGATAGAGCGCTCTTTTTTCTTGAAATTTATTGAGCCGCTTTCGGCAATACAGATGGGGTGTCTTTGTAATATACTCTGGTCTCATATGGACGTAATGGCAACGAATGAAGATGATGATGTTCATGCTCATCATAATTAGACAACACCAATTCCCAACCTTCATCACTAATACGTTCAGACAATTCGAATGTCGGTTCATCGTCAAAGAAGTTCATAATAACCATCAGTTCTGTACCTTCATAACTGCGTATAAATGAATACACTTGATGATGCAGTGCGCATAGTAAACGATAATCACCATAGATCACGACCGGATATTTTTTGCGTAAAGCAATCAGGTTTTTGTAATAGTAAAAGATCGAATCTGGATCATTCAATGCTTGTTCAACATTGATATCGGTATAGTTCGAATTCACTTGAATCCACGGATTACCGTCTGTAAAACCCGCATGGGTTGTGTCGTCCCACTGCATAGGGGTACGGGCATTATCACGACTACGTCTAGCTAGATTTTGAAGAATTTCTTTTTCGGTTTTGCCTTCTTTTAACGAAATATTATAGTAATTAATCGTCTCTACATCACGATAATCTTCGATATGTTCAAAGCTAGCATTCGTCATCCCAATCTCTTCACCTTGATAAATATAAGGCGTTCCTTGCAGTAAATGGATAAGAGTGGCTAGCATTTTGGCAGATTGTTTACGATATTCGCCTGTATTTCCGAATCGGGATAGATGTCTGGGTTGATCATGATTAGAGAAATAGTTAGCATTCCAGCCTTTACCATGAAGAACGGTCTGCCAGTGACTCATAATCTTTTTGATATCAAGTAAGTTCCAGCTTCGTCCAACCCATTTGGAACTTCCTGTACCCACACAATCCAGATGCATATGCTCAAATTGGAATACCATATCCAGTTCATGACGTTCATTACCTACATATTCTAATGCTTGTTCAGGGCCAAGACCGGATGTTTCGCCGACAGTCATTAGATCACGAGTTGCAAATACCTGTTGATTAAGGTCTTTGAGTAGGGTGTGTACTTTTTCGAGATTAGAGAAAAATTGAAAAGCTTGCACTACAGGTAAGTTTTGCGGATTATCTGCGTCAGGGAGACCGACAGCTTTGACAATATGAGCAATCGCATCCAAGCGGAATCCATCGACCCCTTTGTCCATCCACCAGCGGATCATATCATGAAGTTCGTTGACGACTTCTTTATTTTCCCAATTGAGATCGGGTTGTTGACGAGCATAGAGATGCATATAATATTCTTCAGTTTCCTGATCATATTCCCAGACCGATCCACTAAAGTAAGATTCCCAGTTATTCGGATAACCGCCATTTTTCCCTTTGCGCCAGATATAATAATCGCGCTTCGGATTATCGATAGAAGAACGTGATTCTACAAACCAATCATGCTTATCGGATGTATGATTCAGCACCATATCCAGCACGACTTTAATTCCACGTTCATGAGCTTCTCGCATAAATTCGTCGAAATCTTGCATCGTTCCAAAATCTTTCATAATCGCTTGAAAATCGCTAATATCGTATCCGTTATCAAAATTAGGAGATTCATAGATCGGACATAGCCAGATCGCACCGATCCCTAACTCTTGCAGATAATCTAGTTTGGAAATAATTCCTTGAAAATCACCGATACCATCACCGTTAGAATCTTTGAAACTTCTTGGATAAATCTGATAAATAGCATTTTCTTTCCACCATTTGCGTATCATCGTTGTTCCTCCATCTGCAAGCTGATTATATGTTCGTTGTTAAAAGTGTTTTCCACCATTTTGTATAGTTGTCGGTATAAAATAGGGGCTTAACGTTCTAAGCACTACGATGTACGCTATATCTCTACTTTACTTTTATCCAATTTACCTACTTACGAAAACGAAAATAAGTATTCTTATCGCATTCTTACCTGAAATGTGTATTTATTGTGGTCATTCATCGTATCTGCTAAACTGCTAACAAATACATATTTATCTAAAGGAGCTTGTCATAATGAATAATCATACGGTTGTTATTCGTGAAGCACATCAGCAAGATATCACGCCATTAGTAGGATTGATGGAGCAATTAGGTTATCCGACGACAGAAGAAGTTTTTAAAATAAGAATGGATGCTTTAGAGCAACATGAAGATTATCAAATCTTTGTTGCTGAAGTGGATGAGCAAGTGGTTGGGATGATTGGATTAATCCGTGAACTTCGATTTGAACGAGATGGTGTACATGTACGTATCGGTTCATTAGTCGTGAATGAGCAATACCGCGGAGCAGGAATTGGACATTCTTTAGTACAAGCGGCAGAAGGTTGGGCAGGCAGTGTCGGTGCTCAAGCGATAGCTCTAAATAGTGGTAATCGTGATGAACGTACAGGAGCACATGAATTTTATCGTAAATTGGGCTTTGCAGGGTTATCCACAGGGTTTGTCAAAAAACTATAATTCAGTAGAGTATAATATGTCTATATCAGAATAATCACATCTATGTATAGAGAGGATGTTCATGATGGCTAAAGCATTTGATTCGATCTCTCCCGAGCATGCGAATTTTATTCAAGCACAGAAGATGTTTTTTGTAGGTAGTGCTGGAGTAGATGGTCATGTCAATATTTCGCCTAAAGGTTACGATTCATTTCGCATGTTATCTCCTAATCAGGTCGCTTATCTTGATCTAACAGGTAGTGGTAATGAGACCAGTGCACATTTGCAAGATAACAATCGAATGACGTATATGTTTATCGCTTTGGAAGGCAAGCCCCAGATTCTGCGCTTGTATGGAGATGGACAAGTTATTTTACCTGATGATTCTGCATGGGAGCAATATGCCTCACTATTTGATCTACATCCCGGATATCGACAGATTATTGTATCGAATATTCACCGGGTGCAGACTTCTTGCGGGTATAGTATTCCTTTCTATACGTATGAAGGTGAACGAAATACATTAATAGATTGGGCAGGCAATAAAGGCGAAGAACAATTGGAACAGTATCGTAAGCAGAAAAATTCAACCACAATCGATGGCATCACAACCCCGATCGGTAAAAAGTTTGCTGATATGCGGTAAATTGTTGTATTTCACCTGTATTATTGATAGCATTCAAATGATGGATTATATATGCAGATGAAGAGGGATGAGCATGAAATTGATCAATACGATCAAAAATAATTTTAGAATATCTGATTTTATTACATGGTATGTGATTATGGCGATTTTGTTGACTGTATTAGAAGTGAAAAATAATCCAGATGGTGTTACTTTTCTAGGTGTACTGATTACACTTGTAACTGCACTGATTCCAGCGGCTATTTTTAGTTTCTTTTTCCGCTTGATTACAGGATGGATTGTAAAGCTTAACGAATAAATGAAAGTTTAGACCTACAAAGGAGTCATTATGATGAAAAATCATGCGATTGCGAGACGAGTCCGTGAATTGGAACAATATGCCCCGATGCACACAGCACAATCTGATTTAGCTGATTTTTGGCAATACACATTACAACAATTTAAAGATAAACCTTTACATGCACAGCAAACGAAGCAAGTGACACCCATGAAAGCTATTGAATCGTATCAAGTGATCTATGAAGGGTTTGACGATACGCCTTTACATGGCATTTATGTACGTCCTGCCGATCAAAAAGGGCAACCGATACCTTGTATCGTTATGTTCCACGGGTATACGATGAACAAAGGGTATCCTGAAGATTATGCACACTGGACAGCGATGGGCTATGCGGTATTTGCGATTGATATTCGCGGTCAGGGTGGAGATACAGGCAATCATTTGAATTCTGATTTTGGGATGAGTAGTGGTTGGTTGTCTCAAGGATTATTGGACAAAGATCACTTCTATTATCGAGCGATTACGGTGGATGCACTTAAAGCGATAGAATGGGTAGCTCAGCAAGCCGATGTAGATCATACCAAGATTGCTGTTTATGGAAGCAGTCAAGGTGGCGGACTGGCACTGATCACGTCTGCACTTAGTGATATTCCAGTGATTGCTGTCGCTAATATTCCGAATATGAGTCATATGGATTTTGGGATCTTAAATTCAGAAAGTTCACTACGTGAAGCTGCTCAATTGGTAAGTCGTTATCCTGAGCATTTGGATCAAGTGTTAGAGACGTTGAGTTATTTTGATATGATTAATCTAGCTGATCGTATTCAGGTGCCTATCTTGATCTCATGTGGTCTTAAAGATACGGTCTGTATGCCTGAAACGGTCTATGCTGTCTATAACTGGATTCATTCGGAAAAAGAAATGTGCTTGTATCCGTTTGATGGGCATATGGTGAGTCCATATCATCAACGTAAAACGATGGAATTTGTGCAGAAACATTTCGGATAAAGTATAGATATATTGCTAAAAGACTGTTTCGAGATAGATAAGAAACAGTCTTTTTTTGCTGAAAATTATTTCTTTTTAAATAAAAGGTCAAAATAGGTCAAAATCGCTAAAAGAAGTTGAAAACAAGAATTTTAATATAAAAAAGACCTGAAAATCGATCTAAATGAACTTATTTTGTCTATAATCAATTTTGATCAAATCCAAGGTCATAACTATAATAAAGACATAAGGTCAAACAAAGTCAAACACATCAAAAGCAGTTAAAATCATTTAAGGAGGAGATTGTATATGTTTGATTTAGTTCCTTTTGGTAAACGTCGTGAGGATATGTTGAGTCAATGGATGAAATCTTTTCAAGATGTATTTGAAGATGATTTGTTAACACCGTTCAAAGGATCGACCTTGTCCTTCCGTACGGATATTCGAGAAAATGAAAAAGCATATCTAGTTGAAGCCGAACTGCCTGGTTTGCAAAAAGAGAATATCGACATTGATTATGCAGCTCCTTATCTGACGATTAAAGCTGTTCAGCAACAAGAACGCCAAGAAGAAAATACAGATCAACGTATGGTGCGTAAAGAACGTCGTTATGGAGAATATGTCCGGAGATTTTATGTACAAGATATTGAAGAAGATCAGATTCAAGCCACTCTGAAAGATGGGATATTGTTACTAACTATTCCGAAAAAACAGCGCTCTGAAGGACGAAGAATTCAGATTGATGATGGAAGTTCCTCTACAGCTCGACTTGAAGACGGACAGCAAACGTCTTCTGAATAAAGGTCGCATCATTCGCAGGTTAGCTGTAAAATAATTGTATATCTAGAGGTGCATTGTAGATTAAACAGCTATGATGCACCTTTTTTAAGTAAAAAGAAGCCATTCCGCTTATTTTCCTGTAAAGTACGTTAATAAATAGAAAGATTAGAGCTACAGGAAAGGGGGAGAACCTATGGTCAAAGATTACTATAAGATTCTAGGGGTTAATCGCGAATCTTCATCCAAAGAGGTTAAAAAAGCATATCAACAATTGGCTAAGAAATGGCATCCTGATGTTAATAAAGCAACAGAAGCGGAAAGTAAATTTAAAGAAATTGCAGAAGCTTATGAAACGTTAAGTCATACTTCTAAAAAAGAACAATATGATCAACAACTATATGCTCAAGAAAATCCTGCTCGTCGTACAAGAGCGAATACCGCATATTCAACCCGTGAAAATAACGCAGGTCGAGCTTACAATTTTGATAGTTTTGATAATGCAGGTTTTCCTGATGAAGACCTATTCGATATGTTTTTCAATAGTCGTACCGGTGGTCAAGGGATGGGTATGGGAAATATCACTCAAACGTTGCGTGCCAATCTAGATATTACATTAGAACAAGCATACCGGGGAGATCGTATCTCTGTACGGGTTAGTGGGAAGTCGATTCAACTTAAACTGCCTGTTCGTATCAAAAATAATAGTACTTTAAAAATCCGTGGCAATGGTAGCAATGGACTTGATCCGAACGAAGAATTATTGATTAGTTTCCATATTGTACATCATTCTATGTATACGATAGAAGAAAGTAACCTTGTTGCAGTAGCTCAAATAGCACCATGGCAAGCAATTTTCGGTGGAGATATACCTGTACGTTTACCTGATCAATCTACGGTTCGCCTTAAAATCCCTGCTGGCACACAGACTGGTCACACCTTGCGACTATCAGGCAAAGGATTAAGCAAAGATAAACATAACTATGGTGATGTACTCATCCGTATTGAAATGATTATTCCTGAAATTAATGATATCGACGAGCAAGAACGTAAGCTTTATCGTCAATTAGCAGAATTTAACCCGTTCCAACCTCAAATCAAAAATAACTAAGGAGGAGTTCACAATGGATTATAATAAGCTGACTCAAAAGCTTCAAGAAGCTGTCGCTTCTTCACAATCCATTGCTTCAACGATGGGGCATCAAGAGATTGATACGACTCATCTGTTAAAAGCATTACTAGAACAATCAGAAGGTTTATTACCTCGATTATTGCAAAAAATGAATATTTCACTGTCAGAAGTAACCAGACTGAATAACGAATTATTGCGTCGCAAACCAACCATTAGCGGGTCTTCTGGGGCAGTGCGTCGTTTTGCATCACCTGCTTTATTATCTGTGTTAGATCAAGCCGAGCACGAAGCCAATAAGATGCAAGATGAATTTGTAGCGGTAGAACATGCTGTACTGGCTATCGTATCGGGACATGATCGTGAGAATCAAGAGATACGCAAAATGCTAGAACAACAAGGATTAACACGTGATCCTTTATTAGCGGCATTGGCTGAGATACGAGGTCATCAACGGGTAACCAGTCGTGAACCGGAAGCCACTTATGAAGTATTGCAAAAATACGGTCGTGATCTTGTGGCAGAAGTGCGTAGTGGCAAAGTCGATCCAGTGATCGGACGAGATGCAGAGATTCGCCGTGTGATTCGTATTTTATCGCGTAAAACCAAAAATAATCCGGTATTAATCGGTGAACCAGGTGTCGGTAAAACAGCCATCGTAGAAGGTCTAGCTCACCGAATTGTTCGTAAAGATGTACCGGAAGGGCTGAAAGACAAAACGATCTTTTCATTAGATATGAGCGCACTCGTTGCTGGTGCAAAGTATCGGGGTGAATTTGAAGAACGTCTACAAGCAGTACTCAAAGAAATTCGTGAAAGTGATGGACGGATTATCTTATTTATTGATGAATTGCATACGATTGTTGGAGCAGGGAAAACAGAAGGCTCCATGGATGCAGGTAATATGCTCAAACCGATGTTAGCACGTGGAGAACTTCATTGTATTGGTGCAACCACACTGGATGAATATCGCAATTATATCGAGAAAGATCCAGCTTTGGAGCGTCGTTTCCAACAGGTACTTGTACATGAGCCCAATGTTGAAGATACGATCTCTATTTTACGTGGCTTAAAAGAACGATTTGAAGTACATCATGGTGTTAAAATTCATGATAGTGCGATTGTAGCGGCGGGTGTGTTATCAGATCGTTATATTTCAGATCGTTTTTTACCAGATAAAGCGATTGATCTGATTGATGAAGCGTGTGCGATGATTCGTACAGAGATCGATTCGATGCCAAGTGAAATGGATGAAGTGACACGTCGTATTATGCAGATTGAGATCGAAGAAGCAGCACTGACTAAAGAAACCGATGACGCCAGTCAACGTCGATTAGAGCATTTACAACGTGAACTTGCAGATCTTAAAGAAAAACAATTAGAAATGACAGCACGTTGGGAAAAAGAAAAGTCAGCGATTCAAATCGTACGGGATCTCAAAAAGAATTTAGAACAAGCACGCAACGATCTATTAGAAGCACAAGAAGAATATGATTTGAACAAATCAGCTGAACTCAGTTATGGGATTATTCCAGATCTGGAACGTCAATTGAAGCAAGCCGAAGAAGAAGCTTATCAAGATCAAGACAATCGTTTATTACGTGAAGCTGTCACTGAAGAAGAAATTTCAGATATCGTTTCTCGCTGGACGGGTATTCCAGTGAGTCGTCTGGTTGAAGGAGAGCGAGACAAGTTATTACGGTTAGAAGACAGTCTGCATGAGCGTGTAGTCGGTCAAGATGAAGCTGTACAATTAGTTGCTGATGCTGTTATTCGTTCGCGCGCAGGGATTAAAGATCCTAATCGTCCGATTGGTTCTTTTTTGTTCCTTGGACCGACAGGAGTAGGGAAAACAGAACTTGCCAAGTCGATTGCTGCTTCTTTATTTGATCGTGAAGATGGTATGATTCGAATCGATATGTCAGAATATATGGAGAAACATAGCGTTTCTCGTCTGGTCGGAGCGCCACCAGGATATGTTGGTTATGAAGAAGGTGGTCAGTTAACAGAAGCTGTACGTCGTCAACCATATTCAGTATTGCTGTTGGATGAAGTAGAGAAAGCTCATCCAGATGTATTCAATATTTTATTGCAATTACTAGACGATGGACGATTAACCGATTCGCAAGGACGAGTAGTGGATTTCAAAAATACGATCGTTATTATGACTTCTAATATTGGTTCTGCTCATCTAGTTAGTGGATTAGGGGAAGATGGAGAGTGGAGCGAGACGGTACGTGGACATGTGATGCGTGAACTCGGTCATCATTTCCGCCCTGAATTTCTAAATCGTGTCGATGATATTGTGTTGTTCAAACCGCTAAGCTTAACTGAAATTGGACAGATCGTCCGTAAATTGGTAGAGCATTTGCAAGCACGTCTGAATGATCGTCAGATTACACTGCAATTGACCGATGAAGCCGTGAATCTAATCGCTGAACAAGGTTTTGATCCTGCATATGGTGCAAGACCCCTCAAACGGTTTATTCAGCGAGCCTTAGAAACCAAAGTTGCTCGTGCAATGATTGCTGGTGAAGCGTCAGAAGGATCGACTGTTGTAGTGAGTGTGGTGGATAACGAATTGCAGATTGTAATTCAGCCAGCATCTGGATCACCTGAAGACCAACCGATAGAAGGCGATTCTGCTGCGGTATCAATCGGATAACTATAAAGTTATTTACAGTTGAGAATAGATATGATATTCTTGCCAAAAGAAAACTATGTCTTAATACCTATAATATCGCGAAGCACGCGGATTATTCCTTACTAAGGGAGTAATCCGCTTTTTTGTGTTTAATTCTCGATATAACTGATTATTTGCTAACTAAATAAGTACTTGGAAGAATCCTATTTATCCCATATAATGATGCTTGTGGTACATAAATTAGGTTTAAATACCTAAAAATTGATGAATAGAGGAATAACTTATATGAAAAAATTAATAGTATCTGTTTTGGCAACATCTATCGTTTGTGCAGGCATCACTTATTCAGAGCCGCTGTTACATTCGTCTACAGCATCCCAACCCCATTCTGTGGCTTATGCAGCCAGCTCCTCAGGGAATTTTAAAGATGTCAAAGGACACTGGGCAGAAGCAACAATTGCCAAAGCGTATGCTATGGGACTTGTTCAAGGTTATCAAGATGGTACTTTTCGTCCTAATGCCAAAGTAACACGGGCTGAATATGCTTCACTGTTAACAAGAGCAACCAAGCTTGGAAGCGGAACGGGTGGTTCATCCTTCAAAGACATGAAAGGACACTGGGCAGAAAATGCAGTCACTAGATTATCAGCACTTGGTTTTATTAATAACAGTGATTATTCGAATGGATTCAAGCCTAATACAGAGTTAACGCGCTTAGAAATGATGAAATGGATGAGCAATGGATTAGTGCAGTCCAATATCAGCTTTAAGCAAGCCTTTGAAGATACTCAAAATACATTATTGCCTACACCAGAAGCGACAAAAGGTAAAATTGCTAAATCTCAAATTCCTTATCTTGCTCTTGTTAGAGGTACGGGGATTGTAGGCGGATTTGCAGACGGTTCATTACAACCGGAAGAACCGACAACCCGTGCAGAAGTTGCTGCTATTTTATTAAGATATATTGATATTGAAGGTCAAGAAGCCAGTAAGTATGCTGATCTGAATGAAATGAGAGAGGTAGGGACAACAGGGACTAATTTGTTGACGATCTCGAATTATAAATACACTGAAGGCGATTTTGGAAAGATTATGGATGCGAAAATGACTTTAAGCAATAAGTCAGCTTCCTTGAAATTACATCATTATATTGTTATTGATGCTCGTAATAGCAAACCTAGAAGTGTATATTCTGATTTATTTATTGATCCACAAAAAGGGTTAAAATCTTATCAAAAAGGATTGTTTTTGACGTATGCAGATATAACGTTTACTTCAAATATAGAGTACGCTATTTCAAATATGAATACGTTCAATAATGGTTTAACAAATGGTGTAATTAGAATAAATAGAATTTCTGATTTTGACTATATTAAAAAAATGGGAATTAATACTATATCTATGAACTCTAGCAATTTTGATACAAAAGGTAAAACTACAACATTTTGGACTGAATCTAATATCAATGCTTCAGGAGTTGGATATTCTTTAAAAGTAGATGATGGCACTAAAGTTCAGTTTGAAAATTAATTAGATCAACGGTGGTGTAAAGAGTTGTCTTTTAAAATGCTGACTCAATATTTTAGTTTTATAATTTTTAGTATAGTAATTTTAATTTCTATATTCTCATTTTTTTCATTTTCAATTGAAGAAAATAAAAGTTTTGCGGCTGAATCTGTGCCTCCTAAAACTCAAAAAGTAGTAAGCGAAATTTCTTCAATTTTGAGAACTGGAACTCCTGGAGTTTATTGGTATCAATTAGATGATGGTTCTTTTAATGCAGATCATTCTAATGGGAAAACTACTAATACTCCAATGACAGGCACTTGCAAAGTTCCTTTGCCTCAAAAAACAACTATACCCGATGAAATTGACTTAGCTAAATGGCCTCCTACTGAATGGAAAAAGTATAAAGATAATACCGTACTAAGTAATTGGGTGAAAAATATCAAATTAGAATCTGTATTATTCCATCCTCAAGGTACATTTGAAAAAGTAGGAGAACCTATTATTACTTCTGCAACAAAAGCTAAAATAGAAACTAAAACTGGCGGCGATTTAAACTATAGTATGTATGATGTTTTCATGAACAGACCCTCCGGCAACTGTTCTAAAGTAACAGTAGGCTATGATACTCCTGTCGATATTATTTGGCAGGGAGATTTAATAGAAGAAAAAGAAATTGAAGTTGATCCAGATTCTGTTTTGCAAATTAATGATACGAAGCAACTTAAAGCATCTATTCGTACTAAAAGTATTGGAAGTGATACATGGGGCAATTACATTGATATCACTTCTAGAACAGACGAACTGAAATGGTGGTCTTCGGATGAGTCGATTGCTACAGTCGATCCGACAACCGGGTTGGTGACTGCTGTTAGTGAAGGCAAAGTGACGATTCGAGCGATATGGAAAAAAGAAGAGTATCTGATCTCCGATACAGCAGAGGTTATTGTTGGAGAGGGCGGAGCAAGAATTGCGATAGATTTGCCAAATGAAATATGTACGACTGATACATCACCCATACAAGCAGAAGCTACATTAACCAAGATGGATGAAACTACATATAGCTTGCAATCCCACCCTTCATTATCATGGGCAAGTTCAGACTCAAGTATTGCGACGATAGGGAAAAATGGTGTACTCACACCTACGGGAACTATTGGAAGTACAGAGATTACAGCGCATTTTGTAGATACCGAACAAGCTTTAGACGTACAAGATACGTTTACGGTGCATGTGGTCGATTGTAACGGGTCACAAGAACCCGATGCAGGCGTGATTTGTACTATACCTGCTGTCAGTAATACGTTACATCCTGCTTATATAGACCCGACGCCTACTGGCGTGATCAAAGCAGACAAACGAGATCAGGAAACATTTGATGTCGCTCAAGGGATTCCCACTTCTGAAGATTTATATGGGAATGTTCTATCTCGTGAATATTTATATGATGCAACATTTACGCAAATGACGGGAACATGTGATTTTAAAGTACCGGTTACCAAAGTCTATCATCGTAAATGGGATGCAGGAAAATATAAAGAACGAAGCAATGGCAATCGGTATTGGGATTCCGATTGGAAAAGTGATGATAAAAAAGTAACTAAAAATTATACGATTACCCGACCTTATTCATATTGGACGATTCCATCATTAGCGATGTACCAATTGTCGCAAGCGGAACTTGCAAATTATGCGTTACCTAATGGGAAAATTATTCTCACTCCAAATGGATATCATCCGCCGTCCTATCAGGCAGAATATACAGGAGGGTTTACAAAGCCAGAATCGGTTAAAGCAGATGCCCCTTCTTCTTCACTTAATGGAGGACGGAAAAAGTCAGCACCTTCGGTACCTACAGAAGATTTAAGCCGATTTGCAGAAAAAGAAGTTCCTGATATTCAAGTGCATAATGATAAGCTTATTGTTGTAGGACAATTGATTATGGATGCTCAAGAAAAAACAGTGTCTACACCAACACCGACCAGTATGCCTACCCCGACCATGATCGGACGTAATGTTCTTTATAAAAGTGGAAATCGAATTGAAAAAACAAAAGTGAATCGGAAAGATACTCAAAGTACAGGAACCGTTTTTTACACCATAATGGAAGGTGGTAAAGGAAACTATACTCCTATTCAAAAGCCGATCCAAGGTATCCATACGGTGACTGTACATACACCTGTCGTCAACTATTCACTAGTAGCGGATGATCAATCACATAATCAGAAAACAATCCCGGATCTATATCGTTCTGCGCTTATATTAGATCGTCCTTTCTCTGTTCGGATTCCAACGAGTGGACAGCATACAAATTATCCGGGCTATGGGAATCGAGATTATGCGAAATATATGCGTACCAAACAAGTACAGTTTCCTTTTGATGTATATAACAACGAACAGACCACATTTATTCCCAAACATACATGGATAGATATACCGGTAAATCAATTGGATACATCTTTCTTTTTGCCGGTATGGGTAGATGAAGGCAAGTATGATATTTTATTTCGTACCATTGCTGAAAATGCACCGGCTGCTTTTACAGTTCAACATAACGCTAATGTGACTCTAGACAATCATGTCGCTGTAGAAAGTGTTCCTGTTGATGTGATTGGACGTGTCTATGAATTTCATATTACCGATATTGCTGATTATAACTGGCAGATTGTATTTGCACCGTGGAAGAACTTAGACATTCCTCAGTCAGCTTCTTATTGGGTTGGTGATAAAGGAATAGATGGTGAAACGCGAGGAACTACGGCTCCTTATATGCTGCCTGTTCGTCAAGGAAGTCATCCGATTTATCGCAACTTAGCGGTCAAAACCGGTTATCATTTCAAATTCGATCTCAAAACCAAAGGCAATATGTTTGGAGCACAGGATAGTATTCGAATTACACCTTCATTCAGTTATGTTTCTCGTCAGGGTGGAAAGCCGTTTCCAGTCGATTTATATTATTCGAATGCGAGTAAAAACTTTATTCAAATAGGATCGGCGCAAGACCAAGTACAACGGTATACGATTTTGAATAATCCTTTGCGAAAAGTACCTGCTGAAGAACTCCAAAATACGGCTCTTTATATGTATGATCGATTATTACAACAACCAAATGAACCAATTAGTAGCTCGGAGTCTAATGGATCAATTGTAGACCAACAACAATCCAATCATTTCTGGACAGCCCTGATCGAAAGAGTAGCCGAATCCATCTGGGTTAATCAAACGGGAATCTCGTGGGAAATTACAGCTGAACAGATCCAAGCAATCACGCAAAAGTTAAGCCATAGTAACAATAATACAGATACACCCGCTTCATTTACACAACATACGACGAAGTCATTACCTGCTAATTCAGGAGAAGCAATTGCTATGTTTGCAGATGCTAGTGCTAAGCGCAAAGTCAATATAGGCAAGTTCACTCAATTGTTACTGACTCAGCCTTTACGTACATTGATAGGGCCACAGCAACATCTACCTGAAGGCAATAATACGATGCGTTCATTAGCAGCTGTGCAGAAATGGTACGGTGAATATAGTCTGCCTGCTGATGTATATGTCGTGAAGCAAGGAACTCGTTTGCAAGATGTAACAGGGTCAACGTCTACCAATCGTTCCAACAATCCATCTTTAACAACAGAGTCTAAGCATTCATCTATATCTGCGATAAATACTCCAAAAGGGTTGGATGATCATTCTTCTATTTTTCTAAGTGATGGCTATATCGTTGTTAATTTTAATATCGAAACGATTCAGAATGGAGATCTGGAACATCCACATCTTCAGTACATTCATGCGCCACTTATGAATCAATGGCAACTGGAAGGATTTCAAAAGCAATTTAATGATCCATGGGGATTTACATTTGAGCTTCAAGATGGTGATGTGATATTTTATCATGCGAATAAAGGAAGTAAAGATGACTTCCAATCTTCGGTGACGCATTAGTACCATGTATCTCCAATCAAACCTCTATATGAATAATATAAAATGGATATACAAAAAGTCTGTATTCTTTATGTCAAAGATACAGACTTTTTTGTGTTTATTTACGAGGGTATTTATTTAAGTCGTTATTTACGAAGGAATAGATATAGCCGACTCGATAAATAATTCTTCAGCGGTTTTGATCAGTAACTGCACAGCAAGTGAAGCATTTGGTAATGAAGGAATAGCGATGCCTATTTGGCTTGTGATCCGTGGTGTAACTTCTCGAACATCTAGTTGATGGGGGTGCATAGATAAAGCTAGATTGGATACAATACCGATGCCTAGCCCCTGACGTACCATATTAATTAATGCACTCACATTATGAGTAGTAAATGTAATATTAAGCTCACAATTTTCGTTGTCAAAAGCTTCAATAATCGCTGTTTCGTGTCCACCTTTGCACAAAATCATATCTTCTTTATGAAGATGTTGAATCGTAATATGAGCTTGTTGTTGTAACGGATGGCTAGCAGGTAAAAGAAGCACCATATCATTTTGACATAACGGAATCACATCTAATTCGGGTGCAGGCAGAAGAACAATACCGACTTCGATTTTGCGATTGTATACCCATGCTTTTACATCGTTTGCAGAGCCTTCATGAAGATCGAAGACCAGGTTAGGATAATTTTGTTTGATTTTTTGAATAATAGGCGGTAAAAAATAAGCAGATGCTGATGGAAAAGCTCCTACACAGATTGTACCGACATCAAGCCCTTTGACAGCAGCTACCTGTTGTTGTACTTTTTCCATGCTGTGTAAAATAGTACGGAATTGCACCAAAACTTGCTCACCGATCTCTGTCAGCAAAACTCCTTTTTTGCGATCACGCAGTAGTAATAGAGTATCTAATTCATTTTCAATACTGGCTATAGCATGGCTCACCGCAGGTTGGGTCATATGCAAATCATGAGCAGCTTGAGTAAAGCTTAATGTCTCAGCAACACGTACAAAAGTCATAATCTGAGTAATGGTCATAACAATATCGTTATCTCCTTTATGCAAAACATTCATTTTCTTTATAAGTGATAACAGTATAACCTAAAGAAGCACAAATTTAAAACAGTGTAAACGCAGTAGATGAAAGGATGAATAATATGAAGACATTATCCCCTAAAACAACATTATGGTTGGTGATTTTCCTTGTTACGATCTGGGGAATCAACTGGCCTTTAACCAAATTAGTATTACCTGATGTGCCACCTCTTTTATTTTCAGGACTGCGGACTTTAATAGGAGGTCTAATTTTATTAGGATTTACTTTAAAACATATTGAACGATTGCAATGGAAACGGAATATGAAAATCTATGCAGTGCTCGCTATTCTGAATATTATCGGATATTACGGACTACAGACGATAGGCATTGGCTATTTGCCAGCAGGTTTATTTTCAACGATAGTATTTTTACAACCGATTTTACTTGGATTGTTTTCATGGTTATGGTTAGGTGAAAAAATGAATACGATGAAAGTGGTTGGATTGGTACTTGGGTTTGCCGGTGTGGCTGTGATTAGTTCTGGCGGAATCGAAGGCAACTTATCGGTAACAGGTATCGTTTTGGCTCTGGCATCTTCATTATGTTGGGCGCTAGGTACGATTTATATGAAGAAAAATAATCAGCAATTGGATTCTCTATGGACAGTGACCATGCAATTGTTAATTGGTGGAGTTGTACTGATGATTCTTGGATCATCTACTGAAAGTTGGAGCGATATTCAGTGGACGCCTTCCTTTATCGAAGTCTTATTGTTTATTTCCCTTTTTGTGATTGCGGGTGGTTGGATGGTGTATTTCAAATTAATCGACAGTGGAGAAGTAAGCACTGTAGGAACGTATACCTTTTTAATTCCGGTATTATCTAATATCTTTAGTATCTGGATATTAAATGAGTCGATCACTTTACCTTTATTGATCGGTCTGGTTATGATTGCTTGTAGTATAGCGTTTGTAAATTGGAAAAAGGCAGTCAAGCCTCCATTGATCGTACAAGTTCCTTTAGATAAAAAGTAACTGCATGCATAATTAAAATATATAGAGAAAATATAAAAGCAAATATAAAAAGACTATTTCTATTAAAGAGCTAGTCTTTTTTTTTGTGATCAGATTGTATTCTAGAATTTGTATCCTTTTAGAGGTATCTTTTATAATATAGTAGTGAGTTCTATAGAATATTTATGTAGGATTTAATTTTGATTATTATTTTATATTTTATAGAGCTTTATGAAATCAAAAGGAGGCAGACCTTGTTATCATCCAAAGTTGAACAATACTTCAAAGAACAAAATGGCTGGTATGAAGAAGCTTCGTCTGACTATGTAGGTGCTTTGGAACAGTTAAATATTCCGCTAGACTCAGACTTTGCTCAATTTTATTTGCATGCTGAGACAGGGCCTACGTTTTACAGTAGACATCGTGAACTTTACCATATTGCTTGGTTTGTACTGTATTCGAATTATGATCTAAGTGTACATAGTGCCCGCACGACGTTGCAATTACCAGAAGAATATCTTCCACTGGATGCTTTTGTCGGTGAAGGTGGATACTTTTATAATCGGCAGACGGGACAAGTGTTAGAATTGAGTCTTGGTCAACCGTTACAAGACTTTTGGGCAGGGCAATTACAACCGCAATGGTCCGATTTTAATTCATTTTTAGAATGGTTTTTTGAACTGGATCATTCTGCTCATTCTTCTTCCTAAATCAGTCGCTAAGATCATCATGATCTGGCGGCTTTTTTTAAGCTTTCCTTTACCTTCCTTTAAGCTGAATTTATAACATTTACGTTATAGTAAAAAGGATTTTGGGAAAAGCGGGAGGGAACGAGGTATGCTGCAAGTCCAGCAAGTAAGCAAATGGTTTGATCAGCGTCGCAGTGTAGATGGAATAGATTTTGAGATGAAGCGTGGTGAAATTGTTGGTTTTCTCGGCCCTAATGGAGCGGGTAAAACAACAACTATGCGAATGATTACAGGATATTTAACCCCTTCTACGGGACAGATATGGGTAGATGGACTACCGATGCATGAACAATCCAGACAAGCACGTAGTAAAATCGGCTATTTGCCAGAGACACCGCCACTTTATCCCGATATGACCGTGCGTTCGTATTTACGTTTTGTGGCGGATCTACGTGATGTGTCGGTACGAGAACAGAAGTTACGGATAAGTGAAATGGTGGATCGGCTTGGACTACAAGGAAGAGAACGACAGGTGATTCGTTCTTTATCTAAAGGATATAAGCAACGTCTAGGATTAGCAGGTGCGATTATTCACCAACCGGAATTATTGATTTTAGATGAACCAACATCTGGGCTTGATCCAAATCAGATTATGGAAATTCGTCAATTGATTCGAGAATTAGGAGAGCAACATACCGTGTTGTTGAGCACTCATATTTTGCCAGAAGTCAGTATGCTCTGTAACCGAATGTTGATTATCCATGAAGGCAAATTAGTACTGGATCGAGCAGCTGATCATATTGGTGATTCATTGCACGAGAATTTCCAGATTCAATTGGAAGTGAAGTCTAAGCCTGCGATCGTACGATCAGTACTGGAACATTTAGTCTTTGCACATATGGAATTTCAGTATTCAGATACCAATGAACAACAAGAACAATTGATTACGATCCAATTAACTGGAGTCGATCAGGAAGATTTTAGAGAATCACTTTCTTTATTATTAGCCGAAGCACGAATACCTGTATTAGAAATGCGTAAAGAAGGTCACAGTTTAGAAGATCTATTTGCCAAATTAACAACAGATTCGATATCGAGTAAAGAAACCAATGTATCATCTGTCGATGTTACAGATACTCCTGAGACAAAGGAGGATACATCCAAGTGAGACGTATGTGGGCGATCTGTTCTAAAGAATTACAGCTGTATTTTTTAAATCCAACGACTTATTTTGCAATTGCCGTCTATGTATTGCTATCCAGTTATATGTTTTATGTTAGTTTTGTCGGTTACCAGCCAAGTATATTGGATTACCGTTTGATTTTGGGCAATACGATTTTTATGTTATTGATTATTATTCCGTTGTTAACAATGCGTTTGATATCTGAAGAATTTAGACAAGGAACCGATGAACTTCTGCTCACTTCGCCTGTTACAGTGACAGAGATTGTGGTGGGTAAATACTTAGCTTCGCTTGGTTTATTAGTAGTATTGATTGCATGTAATCTAGTGTATCCGGTGACGATGTCTTTTTTCGGTACGATGAATATGCCAATGTTATTGTTATCTTTATTGGCGGTATTTTTACTCGGTGCTGCAATGATGGCGATAGGGCTATTTGCTTCTAGTCTGTCTCAACACCAGATGATATCGGCAGTGATCGCATTTGTACTCTTACTGGGACTATGGATTATTGATTCTTTTACAATGAATTCAGATATTGCACAGAAATGGTTAGAACCTTTTTCAATATCGAGTCGAATCGATAATTTAATTAAAGGCATACTGCATGGACCTGATATTCTGTTCTATCTTACGTTATCTCTATTGTTCCTCGTGCTGAGTATACAAGTCGTGGAACGGAAAAGGTGGAGGTGATCAATATGAAAAAATGGATACAAGGTACAAATGCAGTTGTCTTTTCAGTAGCAGTGATCGGGATTTTTATTATTGTGACACTATTTCTAAATTCGATTGGCACTTTTCAAGTCGATCTAACCAAAAATAAACAATATACGTTATCCGATCAGACGATAACAACATTGCAAGGATTAGACCAGAATGTCGAAGCACTGGTCTTTCTTAACTCGCAAGATGCTGAAGTCTATACCCGTGAAGTGACAGATTTATTAGCAGAATACCATAAAGTGAACAGCAAGTTGCAAGTCAAAACGTATGATCTGTTGACCAATCCAACACTTGCCAAGCAATACGGAGTGACTGAAAGTGCAGTAGTGCTCAAAAAAGGAGATAGTACCAAAATCGTTCCGGTATATGATATGTTTGCTGATGGGGCAGGAGCAAGTGATATGAGTGCAGAAAGCGCAGAAGCCAGTACTTCTTATCAATTTAGTGGTGAAGAGAAGTTAACTTCAGGTCTGTTATCTCTATCTTCATCTACAACACATAAAGCATATCTGCTCAACGGGCATAATGAATTTGCCACCACTGATATCAGTACACTGGTGAATCATTTAAAAGAAGAAAATATTACGGTGAGCGATCTGTCTCTACTACAAGAAGGCGCTATTCCGAAAGACGCAAGTCTACTTATGATTGTAGGCCCGCAAAATGATTTGAGTGATGGGGAAACCAAGCTTATTAAGCAGTACTTGAGTAATGGAGGCAAGTTATTCTTATCTCTTGGATTTAATGAAAAAATGAGTAGTAGTTGGAAGAACTTGGACTCATTAATGAGCATGTATGGGGTTAAAGATACTCATACTGTAGCTGTAGAACCTAAAGACACGACCTTATATGATCCACTGACGATTATTCCAGACTATGGACAACATGAGATTACATCCAAATTAGCAGCAAGCAAGCTGTATACGATGATGTCTCTGTCAGTTGGTTTGCAATTAGAAGCGGTAGAAGGTTGGACAACAACACCGTTACTGACTTCTTCGAGTAATAGTTATGGAGAAACCAATCTGTCAGGCTTATTAGAATCCAAAACAGAACGAGATCCGAAAGATTTACCCGGCCCTTTCGATCTGGGATTTGCTGTCGCTGATAGCAAAGGTACACCCAAAGCAGTGATTTTAGGCGGATCTACTTTTATGATGGATCAGGAAATTGTTCAGCAAGCGAATTTAGATTTTGCACTGAATAGTATCAATGATCTGTTAGGTAATACGAGTAAAATCACGATTCGACCTCAAGTACAAGAACAATACCAGACTGCGAATTTATCATTATCTCAAGCGAAAATGATTTTCATCGGAACGGTGATTGTATTTCCTTTACTCTTTGTCATTATAGGGATTGTACTATGGTGGAGACGACGGAGAGGATAGAAAGGAGTCTTGCAGATCGTGCAATTTCGTCAATGGATACCGACTATAAGTATGGTTATCATTTTACTGGTAGGTGGAGTATACGCGTATTCACAGAACTTTTTTCAAAAAGATCAGACAACTCCTGTAGAAGCCCAATGGATTTCGTTTACACCTGATACTGTGCAGAAGATCCAAATCAAACCTTTACCTGAACATCAGGAAGCGACTACACCATCAGGATCTTCAACACTGATTGTGCTTGAAAAAAATAAGGATCAATGGCAAATGAGTCTACCTGCTAGCTACCCTACCAATTCATATATGATTGCAGATTGGTTAACCACATTACAAGCTGCGACAGTGCACAATATTGTAGAAGAAGCACCAACCGATGTAACCAAATACGGGATAGATCCACAGCAACCTAATATGGTATTAACCACATCGACAGGGCAACAAGATAGACTGTATATTGGGAGCAAATTACCAACCGATGGATATTATTATGCACGCTTAAATGAAGGAGCAATTATCCAATTAGCACAGCAGACCGTTACGGATTTGTCAGCTACTGTTTTTGGATTTGTTGATACAACGCCAATCGGTTGGAATGATCAAGATATGACAGCTTTGAGTTGGACAGATTCCAAAGATCAGAGCCATTGGACAGTACATCATCAAGCCAATGTAGAAGATCCATCGCAAGATCATTGGACTTTTAATGGTCATTCTATTACTGCTGAACAAGCATCCAATTTGACAGATAGTATCAAAAATATACCAACTGATCAATTGCCACAACCTGCTTCTAAACAATCATCGCAATCGTCTGTATTCACTTTGAAAGTGACTCGAACAGAGCAAGGGCATACGGTTGTAGATACGTATCAAGGATTTCAAAATGCCGATGATCCTACATCAATTTGGGTCACTGAACCTACTCATATGTGGGTGTATCGTCTACCTTCAGAATCGATCCATCAAGTGATACAGTCGGCACAAGCGCTCTCTAAATGATATGCTTATCTGTTATCAATGATCGTTGTCTAATCATCAGTTATCCACAGCCAATAAAGTGAACATTCACACCAAACACCTTTTATTGAGTAGATTGCATACTTGGTAAAAGGTGTTTTTTTGAGTTCGATATCTATCTATATTGATTTTATTTGATAAAAAAAGAAGGTAAAAGGATAAAATGATTGACTGTAAGCAGTTTTGAGAATAATATTTAACTATAAATTAATCAAAACATAATCAAAAAGTGATAAATGAATCAAAATATAACAATGATACAACTATTGTGATGATCTATTGAAGTGTATTCAATTAGAGGAGGAACAAAAATGACAGAAGCGCTACAAGTAGAAAAGCTAAAAAATTATATCAATGGGGAATGGGTCGAAAGTAAAACAACCGTCTACGAAGATGTCTACAATCCAGCGACCAAAGAAGTTATTGCTAGAGTTCCCCTGTCTACCAAAGAAGATATTGATTATGCTGTTGAAGTAGCCCATCAAGCTTTTCAATCCTGGCAAAAAATAGCTGTTCCTCGTCGTGCACGCATTCTGTTCAACTTCCAACAATTATTGTCTACTCATAAAGAAGAACTGGCTCGTCTGATCACTTTAGAAAATGGGAAAAATTTGACCGAAGCATTAGGTGAAGTAGGTCGTGGTATCGAAAATGTAGAGTTTGCCGCGGGTGCGCCTACATTGATGATGGGCGATTCACTGGCTTCTATTGCAACAGATGTAGAAGCGGTAAATTATCGGTACCCGATAGGCGTAGTTGGTGGGATTGCTCCATTTAACTTTCCTATGATGGTGCCTTGTTGGATGTTCCCGATGGCGATTGCTTTAGGCAATACATTTATTCTCAAACCTTCTGAACGTACACCGTTATTAACTAGACGTCTGGTTGAATTATTTACTGAAGCAGGATTGCCTAAAGGGGTATTCAATATCGTATACGGAGCGCATGACGTGGTGAATGGTATTCTGGATCATCCTTCGGTACAAGCAATCTCATTTGTTGGTTCGAAGCCTGTAGGAGAATATGTATTTAAGCGTGGAAGTAATAATCTCAAAAGAGTGCAGGCATTAACAGGAGCCAAAAATCATACGATTGTACTGAACGATGCTGATCTAGAAGACACGGTAACCAATGTGATCGCTTCTGCTTTCGGTTCAGCAGGTGAACGGTGTATGGCATGTGCTGTTGTCGCTGTTGAAGAAGGCATCGCAGATGCTTTTATCACCCGTTTGAAAGAGCGAGCAGGCGAGATCAAAATCGGAAATGGTCTTGATGACGGTGTATTTCTAGGTCCGGTGATTCGAGAAGAAAATCAGAAACGCACTATAAGCTACATCGAAAAAGGGATTAGCGAAGGGGCAACGTTGGTCTACGATGGTCGTGAACACATTTCAGAAGAAGGCTATTTTATCGGACCAACTATTTTTGAAAATGTCACAACAGATATGACGATCTGGAAAGATGAAATTTTTGCGCCTGTCTTATCGGTTATTCGTGTGAAGCATTTGAAAGAAGCAGTCGAGACGGCTAATCGCTCGGAATTTGCTAATGGAGCTTGTATTTTTACATCCAATGCTTCAGCGATTCGTTATTTCCGTGAAAATATAGATGCCGGGATGTTAGGCGTGAACTTAGGTGTACCTGCACCGATGGCATTCTTTCCATTTTCCGGTTGGAAATCTTCCTTTTTCGGTACGCTACATGCTAATGGAAAAGACAGTGTAGACTTTTATACGCACAAAAAAGTAGTCACTGCTCGTTATGTTACGCCTACGTTTGAATAAGGAGGGTTCCGAATCATGAGTCGTTTATTGCGTAAACCTCAACAACAACTTCTCAGCACAGGAGTAACTCTGCTACATGAAGTGAATCAAGATAATTCTCCTTTACACTATGTAGGATTCAAAATGATAGATATCGAACCCGGTACGACATATAGCGAAGCACTGGGAAAAACCGAATGTTGTATTGTAGCCGTCACAGGCCAAATTACAGTCAGCGATCATGAACAAACGTTTACCGGAGTAGGAACACGTGCAAGTGTTTTTGAGAAAAAGCCTACAGATAGCGTCTATATTTCAAATGATCGTGCATTTACTATTACCGCAGAGACAACAGCTAGAGTGGCTTTATGTTATTCACCTTCTATCGAACAACGTCCAACCCGTATGATTCAAGCCGCCGAAAATGGTGTCGAGCATCGTGGGAAATACAACAATCAGCGTCTGGTGCATAATATTTTGCCAGACTCTGATCAGACGGTAAATAGTCTTTTGGTCGTTGAAGTCATCACAGAAAGTGCGAACTGGTCCAGTTATCCACCTCATAAGCATGATGTTGATCAATTGCCTGCGGAATCGTTATTAGAAGAAACATACTATCATGAGATCGATCCTGCACAAGGGTTTGTATTTCAACGTGTTTATACTGATGATCGTTCAATAGATGAGACGATGGCGGTTGAACATCGGAATGTTGTGATCGTGCCTGTCGGTTATCATCCTGTAGGTGTGCCTGACGGATACACTTCGTATTATCTTAATGTGATGGCAGGACCCAAGCGCATCTGGAAGTTCCACAACGATCCTGATCATGAATGGATATTGCAACGTTAAGCTGATGATCAAGCTTGTACAGAATAGAAATTTGTGAAGGAAACGGAGTGGAAGAACAGATGAAGTACGAATTAAAAAGTGAACGTGTTTTCGATATTATTGCGATTGGTAGAGCCTGTATAGATCTGAACGCTACAGAATACAATCGTCCTATGGAAGAAACGATGACGTTCACCAAATACGTCGGTGGATCACCTGTTAATATCGCAATTGGAAGTTCCAAATTAGGGCTCAAAACAGGCTTTATCGGAAAGCTAGCAGATGATCAACATGGTCGCTTTATTGCTAACTATATTCAGAATCTAGGTATCGATACCACAGGAGTCGTAATTGATCGAGCAGGTCACAAAACAGGGCTTGCTTTTACCGAAATCAAAAGCCCTGAAGAATGCAGTATTCTGATGTATCGTGATAATGTAGCCGATCTGTACTTGGAACCTAGTGAAGTAGATGAAGACTATATCCGACAAACAAGTACTTTATTGGTATCAGGTACTGCTCTTTCGCAAAGTCCTTCACGGGAAGCTGTACTCAAAGCAGTCAGTCTCGCGCGTAAACACAACGTAAAAGTGATTTTTGAATTAGATTATCGTCCATATACATGGAACTCTATAGAAGAAACGGCTATCTACTATGCACTGGTTGCCGAGCAAGCAGATATTGTGATCGGAACACGCGATGAATTCGATATTCTTGAACATCGTAAAGGAGAAAATGAGCAAACGATCGCTTATTTATTCCAGCATCTTCCGCAACTGATTGTAATCAAGCATGGTGTCGAAGGATCATATGCTTATACAAAGTCAGGTCAACGTTTTCAAAGTAAAGCGTATATCACTCAAGTATTGAAAACATTTGGTGCAGGTGATTCGTATGCTTCTGCTTTTCTGTATGCTTTATTTGCAGGTAAAGATATCGAGACCGCTCTCAAATACGGTAGTGCTTCAGCATCGATCGTGGTGAGCAAGCATAGTTCTTCTGAAGCCATGCCTACAGTAAATGAAATTGAACAATTGATTACAGCAGATGAAAAAGAGGCATAATACAGATAGAGGTGACATGATGCAAACCATTCGGCTGACAACAGCACAAGCCTTAATCCGTTTTTTGAATGCCCAATATATCCATGTAGATGGTCAAGAATCTCCTTTTGTCGAAGGGATATTTACTATTTTTGGACATGGTAACGTACTGGGAATCGGTCAAGCATTAGAACAAGAATCCGGTCATCTCAAAGTCATACAAGGTAAAAATGAACAAGGAATGGCTCATGCGGCTATCGCATACAGCAAGCAAATGTTACGTCAAAAAATATATGCAGTTACCACATCGGTAGGGCCAGGAGCAGCGAATCTAGCAGCGGCGGCAGGGACAGCATTATCTAATAACATTCCAGTATTATTTTTACCCGGAGATACGTTTGCTACAAGACAGCCTGATCCTGTACTTCAACAAATTGAACAAGAATATAGTGCAGCGATTACAACCAATGATGCGTTAAAACCATTATCACGCTATTGGGATCGGATTACTCGTCCTGAACAATTAATGTCTAGCTTACTACGAGCTTTTGAAGTGATGACTGATCCTGCCAAAGCTGGCCCAGCTACGATCTGTATTGCGCAAGATGTAGAAGGAGAAGCTTATGATTATGATGTATCCTTTTTTGCACGTCGGGTTCATTATTTAGATCGTAAATTGCCTACGATGCGCGAATTAACAGGAGCAGCTGCATTAATCCAATCCAGTCGTAAGCCAGTGATTATTGTAGGTGGTGGAGCTAAATATTCGCAAGCACGGGATATATTGATCCAATTATCTGAAAAGCATCATATTCCATTAGTAGAAACACAAGCAGGTAAAGCAACAGTTGAATATACATTTGCTAATAATCTAGGTGGTATAGGCGTAACCGGGACACTTGCCGCGAACCAAGTGGCAAGGCAAGCTGACTTAGTGATTGGTATTGGTACAAGGTACACTGATTTTGCGACATCTTCCAAAACGGCTTTTGATTTTGAAAATGGTCAATTTTTAAATATTAATGTTAGCCGTGCTCAAGCATACAAATTGGATGCTTTTCAAATGGTAGCGGATGCTAGAACAGCCTTGGAACAACTGTCTCCTTTATTAGAAGGATACGTTAGTGAATTTGGAGATCAGATTCAGCAATTCAAAGCAGAATGGAATCAGGAACGAGATCGTTTAAGTAAGATTACTTTTCAGCGGGACAATTTTAAGCCAGAAGTAAGCGATCAATTTGATCAACAGATGCTCAATGAATATGCCGATGCACTTCAGACTGAATTACCACAGACGACAGCATTGATCGCTATCAATGAAGTTATTCCAGCAGATAGCATTATTATTGGCTCAGCAGGATCATTGCCAGGTGATCTACAACGCATTTGGAATCCTACAGTGGCTAACACGTATCACTTGGAATATGGATACTCTTGTATGGGGTACGAGGTGTCTGGTGCTCTAGGGATTAAGTTAGCTGTACCTGACAAAGAAGTGTATTCTATTGTTGGTGACGGTAGCTTTCTCATGTTACACTCTGAATTGATTACAGCGATTCAATACAATCATAAGATCAATATTATTCTTTTTGATAATGCAGGTTTTGGCTGTATTAATAATCTACAAATGGAGAACGGTGGAGATAGCTATTTCTGCGAATTCCGTACTCACGATCAACGGATTATGAATATTGATTATGCCAAAGTAGCTGAAGGTTATGGCGCCAAGTCTTACAAAGTGAATACGATAGAACAATTGCAGGCGGCTTTGAAAGATGTATCACAGCAATCGAACTCCACATTGATCGAGATCAAAGTATTACCGAAAACAATGACCAATGGCTATGATAGCTGGTGGAATGTGGGCGTGGCTGAAGTCTCTGACAACGAAAAGATTCATGAAGTATTTGAAGCTAGACAACATCAGTTAAAAAAAGCTAAACAATATTAAAATAGGCTCTTCTGAAATGATGATGATTAAAGGAGAGATGACATGTGCGAACCGTATCAATGAAATCTATGCTAATAGAAGCTTTAGCAGGTGGTTATGCTGTCGGGCAGTATAATATAAACGGTGTGCAGTGGGTACAAGCGATTTTGCGAGCAGCAGAAGAAGAACAAGCACCTGTGATTCTAGCAGCTTCTGATCGATTGGTAGACTATCTGGGTGGATATGCACTGATTGCTGCTATCGTAGACCTTTCGATACAAGAGTTATCCATTACAGTACCTGTCTCTTTACATTTAGATCATGGCATCAGTGTAGAACGTTGTAAAAAAGCTATCGATAGTGGATTCAGCTCTGTCATGATTGATGGTTCACATCATTCGATCGAACAAAATATAACCATGACTCGTGAAGTGGTAGAGTACGCTAGAGCATATGGCGTATCGGTTGAAGCAGAAGTGGGCACTGTAGGTGGTATGGAAGATGGACTCATCGGAGGCATTCAATATGCAGACCCGCTTGAATGTGATCGACTGGTCAAAGAAACAGGGATTGATGCACTAGCAGCAGCGCTCGGTTCAGTGCATGGTCCTTATCAAGGTGAGCCTGTACTTGGATTTGCTGAAATGAAGCATATTGCAGACTTAACAGGTATTCCGTTAGTTCTACATGGAGGTTCAGGTATTCCACAGCATCAGATCCAGCAAGCCATCGCATTAGGGCATGCCAAGATCAATGTAAATACCGAATGTATTCAAGCATGGGCATTAGCTGTTCGCCAAGTATTGAATCAAGACACTCATATATATGATCCAAGTAAAATTCTTACCCCCGGTACTGAAGCGATCCAAGCAGTGGTGCAAAGTAAAATGCAGGAATTTGGCACAAGTGGTCAAGCGAATGCCAACTATTCTAAAGTATAATAAGTCTCTCCCCATCAGGATAAAGCTAATATTCCATTAAAAAGACATATCTTGTTCTAAGTTATTCTTAGAGTAAGATATGTCTTTTTGAGTCCTTTTATTTACAAATATATAATTCAATCCGATGCTCACGACAGAACGAATGGTATTCTTCT
Organism: Paenibacillus sp. PK4536; assembly: GCF_028594455.2. Taxonomy (NCBI): domain Bacteria; kingdom Bacillati; phylum Bacillota; class Bacilli; order Caryophanales; family Paenibacillaceae; genus Paenibacillus; species Paenibacillus sp. PK4536. The sequence goes on along the minus strand of NZ_CP126313.1, from coordinate 86,355 downwards.
GATAATGCACCAGAGGTGATCAATACATCGACTTCATGCAAAGGAGCATAGGTAAGCTGAGTAGATTTGCCGAATTTGGAGGCATCTGCTAGCAAATATAAAGTCTGAGCTTTTTCAGCGATTCGTTTTTTTATTTCGTACTCCAAAATATCAGAGTTGGTCAACCCATGAGCAATCGATACACCCGTAGCCGCCATAAAAGCTTTGCTGATATTATATTTATCCAAAATATGTAGATCATCAATACTAACAAATGATTTGGTTTTGCGTTTGTAGCGATTACCAATTGTGATCAGCGTAATATTTTCAAAAGCAACAGCCGCATTAATCACATCCAGACTGTTGGTCAAAATGGTTAACTGTTGAGAAGAAGGAAGGAACTCAATCATATTGCGAGTCGTTGTGCCCGAGTCGATAAAAATCAAATCTTGATCTTCTACGAGTGCAGCCGCTTGTTGTCCAATTTTCACTTTTTCAGGATGATTAGTATGATCCCGATTTTCAAATGGAATTAGAGCAGGAGTTACAGAAGTCACTCCACCGTAGACCTTTTGAATCGTTCCTTTTTCAAGGATTTGATTCACATCACGACGGACGGTATTTTTAGAAACGTTAAAATATTCACAAAGTTCATCTAAAGAAACTGTACCCACCGAGTGAATATAATCTTCAAGATGTTGTAGCCTTTTTTCCTTCATACGATTGAACTCCTGTCTTGTTGAACATAGTACTCAAAATATAACATATGACCAAAAGTTAATCAATAGTTAATCTTAAAACAATAATTTGAAGTCCAAACTCATAAAAAAGCAAGTTCTCTATGATCAAAAACAGAGAACTTGCTAATACCGCTTCTATTCATTATATGATTTCAATAACCCTTTAATAAAAATATGCTGTAATTCCATATCTGGATTCAGTACTAGGATATCAGCACGTTTACCGATTTCAAGACTACCTGTCTGTTCGTATAATCCTAGTTCACGCGCAGGATTACCACTACCTGCGGCAGAAGCTTGTAGAATCGATAGCCCTACTTGCTGAATCAAAAAGCGGAAACCTTCGATCATGGTTAAACGGCTACCTGCAAGTGTTCCGCTATCATCCGGCAAAGTCGCTATACCGTTGAGGACTTTGACAGGTTGATCACCAAGCATATATTCGCCATCCCCAAGCCCGGCAGCAGACATCGCATCGGTAATCAGGATTAAATTATCTTGTTGCTTAAGTTGAGCTAAGATCGATACTGCCGCAGGGTGAACATGAATCCCATCTGCTATAATTTCGGCATGAATTGCAGGGGTACTTAGTACTGCACCGGCTACTCCCGGTTTGCGATGATGAAGTGGAGTCATTGCATTAAATGTATGAACCGCATGATTAAGTCCTTGTTCGACCGCTAACATAATCTCTTCATACGAAGCATCGGTATGACCTGCGGCAGCTGTAATGTCATGCTGACGTAGCCATGAGATCAGTTCCAAAGCACCTTCTCGTTCAGGAGCTAGAGTAAGTTGTTTGATTAGCCCCGGATAACGAGATTCCCATTGCTCTAACCATTCGATATTTGGGAGTACGATATGTTCTGGATTTTGAGCACCTGGCCACTTAGGACTGATAAAAGGGCCTTCTAGATGCACGCCTTCGATCTGTGCACCGGGCATTTTTCCATTTTGCATATAAGCATAGACTTGTTCTAATACATGATCGATATCAGCATGAGGTGCGGTCATCGTTGTCGCTAGTAGAGCTGTCGTTCCTTGACTGGCATGAAAAGAAGTAATCGTATCTAATACGTGTGGATCGGAATCCATAAAATCGGCACCCATCCCACCATGCACATGGATATCAATAAAGCCGGGAATCACAAGTCCAGATTTGGCATCATATGTTGTCTGTTCTTTCCATATCGGAGCGTTCGCTGTAGAACCTACATACGTAATCGTCTGATCTTGGACTTGTACCGTTCCATTTTCAATCACTTTTGTAGGTGTAACCACACGTCCATGAATAATTTGAAAGGAATGTGGTACATCTGTTGAAATAGACATTACTGGAACAACCTCCCTGCTTCTGCATCCAGCAGTACAGTAACGTTAGAATGCAGTTGTAATAGTGAAGCAGGGCATTGTGTTGTGATCGGGCCTGTTACAGCGCGATGGATAATTTCAGCTTTGTCTGCACCACGTACAAGCAGTAGAATTTGACGAGCTTTCATAATACTACCTACACCCATCGTAATCGCTTGTGCTGGAACGTCATCCACCGAACCAAAGTAACGAGAATTTGCTTCTCGGGTCTGTTCTAATAATGTCACGACATGAGTCGCAGGATTCAAACTATCATCGGGTTCATTGAATCCAATATGCCCATTATGTCCAATGCCTAGAACTTGTAGATCGATCACCGCTTCAGACAACATTTCATCATACAGGCGACATTCGGCATCCAAATCGGTTGCTTGTCCATCAGGCACATGAGTATTTTCAAGATTAATATCAATATGATTAAATAAATGCTCGTTCATAAATGTACGATAGGAAGCTGGATGTTCTGTCGGTAGACCTGCATATTCATCCAGATTGTAACTTTTCACTTTGGCAAAACTGACTAATCCTTGCTTATGAATCTGAATCAATTCACGATACAAGCCTACAGGCGTACCTCCTGTAGCCAATCCTAATACAGCACGAGGAGAAGTTTGTACCAGACTAGCAACAATATGAGCAGCTACCTTGTGAAAATCTTCTTCATGAGTCACTTTGATTACATTAGCCATTATTCAAAACCTCCTGAGTCTTTGCGATAACGTTGCACATTTTTATAAGATAGCTCCAACTTCGCTACAGAATCGTTAAATTGGGCGCTAATCATACCAGTAAACAAAATATCAATAATATGCAGTTGAGCAATCCGTGAAGCCATATCTCCACGGCGAACTCCTTGTTCGAGTGACGATGAAAATAAAGCAATATCTGCTATCGAAGCGAGTTTATTATTGCTGTATTGAGTCAGTGATAATACAGTTGCTCCATTATCTTTGGCACACGATAATGCATCGATCGTTTCTTTAGTTTCTCCAGAATACGAAATCGCTAACGCTACATCTTCTGAAGAAAGTGTAGAAGCAGAAGTGATCTGCATATGAGAATCCGAAAACGATGTACTGTTTTTACCGATTCGAATCAATTTCTGATAAAAATCTTGCGCTACGATAGATGAAGTAGCGATACCATACAGATCAATCCGACGTGCACGGGTAAGGTAACCTATCGCTTGCTCAAGCTTGGGTAAATCGAGTAAACGGGTAGTATCGTTGATCGATGTAATATGATTCGTTTCAATTGCTTTAACAATCTCGGCAAGCGGATTACCTGCAATAATATCTTGATACGAACTTGGAATCGACTGTTGCGCTAATTCACTAGCTAACTTCATTTTGAAATCAGGAAAGCCTTCGAAATGAAATGTTTTGCAGAAGCGAGTAACAGTAGCAGGACTGATTCCACATTGAGTCGCTAACTGTGTAATTCCAAGCCGAATAACAGTGGAAGGTTGTTGTAAAATATAATGAGCCAGTCGGCGCTCTTGAGGAGATAAACTTTCGATGCGTTGCTCCAACATATGCAAAATAGGAGACAAGTTTAACCCTCCCTAATGAAAATTATTTTTATTATTAAATAAAATATATAGAAAATTATTTTCTTTCACCATTATCTTAAAGCACCCTAACAAAGATTGCAACTCATAAATTTCTATTTTGGGGCATGATTATAAATAAGGTAGATTAGAGTGGATAAGAAGGAGATATTGCTCCGTTATAGATGCACGATATATGATCCGGATTCATCTGAAAAATGACCACGAGTAACGGATTCTCCCAAAAATGAACGGTAAGCATTAATCGTTCCATCATGAAAAACAATATAATATATTAACAAAAAGAGTCTGCATCCTTATACAAAAGGATACAGACTCTCTAAATTTACTTCATCTCATCATTATTATGGTGCAGAGCGGATCACACTATCATTCTTAACTCCATAACACCCTAGTTAAGCCGTCTGCTTACGACTGCGATATTCTGGTAAAATCAATCTCCATACCATCCAGATCAAGACGATCATTTGAGGAATAAAGGTCTCCCATGTCGGATACATACCGATCCAACTGATCGAAGGTAATTCTGCCACTGTATGTGCAGGGAATTTACCTGCCACTTGAAGGGCATGAATACTTTCGCCCAGAAAACGAAATACCAGATAATAAATCAATACTGTTGCCGTTAAGAAGAACGGACGAATCGGTAATTTTACACTGAACTTGATAATCAGTACAGCAATCACAATCAGAATAACAAGGGCAATCGCTATACCCAAAATGAATTGCGAAAGAGCAATCGCAGGAGCCATACCGATATAGAAAATCGCTGTTTCAGCACCTTCACGTAAAATGGCGAGTCCAGAGACAATCGCTAATGACCATAGACTACCACGTTCTAAAGCACCACTGACTTGATTTTCAATATAAGTATTCCAATTTTTTAAGTTGGCTTTCTGATGTAACCAGTGTCCTACACTAAGCATCATCACAACAGCGACGAGGCCGGTAATGCCTTCGATCATTTCGCGTGTACTACCGCTACTTGATACTTGAGAGAACGCATAGACAAAGATCACTGCCATAACACCACTGAGCACTAGACCTGAAATAGCACCAGACCAGATATACTGTCCTGCGGTACGGCTACCACTACGTTTGGCATAAGCGAGTAAAGCAGCTAATACCAGAATCGCTTCCAGACCTTCACGTAGTAATATAATCGCTGCATCCCAAGCCGTATATGATGTTTTGGATGTTAAAGGAGTGAGTTCATCCAGCATGGTCTGAATCACAGTACTAGCTTGTGTCCATGCAGGAGGATTAGATACCAAATATCCTTGTACTTCAGCCATTTCATTTTCAATTGAAGTATAGGTCGAAGCCGAAGAAATCTGTACTTCTCCTTCAACTAGAGGCCACATTGAGATAAATTGAGTCATCAGATCAGACGCTTTGTTCTGATCTTGAGCTGTTGTTGCTGTCTGTACTTGTTGAAGTAACGTTACAGCATCACTTAAGCGAACGGTACCACTCGCAGGAGCCGTATCTGCAATATCACCTGCGGCATATTCGTTGAGTAGTTTAATGAGAGCTTGAGTGTCTGCTTTGGCTTGTTCTTCACGTGGAGGATCAGCTTGTAAAGCTACACGAATCATACTCATTTTGATCTCTAGTTGACTATACACCGTAAAATTATCGGCACGAATCGCATTTTCAACATCCGGCCATGAATTGACGATCTGTTTATAACTATCTTGAGCGGCTTGCCAGTTACGCTCATCAATATGTTGAATCGTGGTATCTGCAAGTGGAAGAATCACTTTCACAGCGGTCAATCCTTGCTGAGAAGGTCCATTGTTATCTGTCGTTGTACCGCTTGCTTTGGCTTGACTTGCTTCTGCGTACGTATTGACTGCACGTGCTAGTGTACCTAGCGCAGAGGTAGCAGCTTTGGGATCAGACGAAGCCCCAGCAAGCGCTGTCTGTGCATCCGTCAGAGCTGTATTGACTGCGTCAGCTTCTGTTGGAGCGGTAGATGTATCAATCGTTTGCCATGCTGTGGCGAAAGTATCTAATTCCTGCTTGGCATCTGTCCATTTTTGCTGTCCAGCATCGACAAGCGCACTACCTACAAGCGGTAACAGTTGATCGATAGAGGAAGAATCGGTAGCAGATGCTTGTGCAGTAGATATTCCTACGCTCAAAGGTGTTCCACCTAAAACAATCAATAGACTCAAGCAAAGCATAAACCTGATCAACAGGGCACTTTTACGCATAGCCTAGAACCCTCTTTTCTATATCAAAATAAATAACGATCGGTTATACCAATTCATCTCCGATATAACCGCCTTGCTGTACACCCGGAAAACAAGCAAAAACAGCACTTCCGATATGCTGAATATATTCATTCAATGCGTCAATCTGTGCGAGTCTTTGCTGCATAGGAATAAATTGTTTGTCGATACTGCGCTGATAACTGATAAAAAACAATCCTGCATCCAATTGTCCAGTAACTTTATCCATCCCACTGGAGTAAGAATAAGGACGACGCAAAATCTGCATACTTCCATCTCCACGAGCCACACGCATATGTGCATTCATCGGAATAACAGGTTTGCCTGAAGCGTCTTTGGCTTCCATATCGCCACGATCAAATTCATGATGTGAACCGATTGGAGCACCACTGACCCGTTCTCGTCCAAACGTATTTTCCTGATCTGCTAGACTGGAGCGATCCCATACTTCGATACGCATCCGGATACGACGAACGACCATATAACTACCGTTGGTCATCCAACCTGCACCATCTTGCGGTTGCACCCAGACAACTTCATTCATCATCGAGTTGTCTTTGACACTTGGATTAGCAGTACCATCTTTGAAGCCCATTAGATTCCGTGGAGTGGCTTGATTCGGATCTGCTGCACTACTGCGCTGGAATCCTTCTTGACTCCAACGGAGAACCGCAGAACCACGAGCAATTCGGATCAAGTTACGCATTGCGTGAAAAGCGACCTGCATATCATCTGCACAAATTTGTACGGCTAGATCGCCACCGCACCATTCCGATTGTAGATTATCTCCATTAAAGGCAGGCAAGTCTGCAAAATTAGCAGGCTTTTTGCCAGATAGTCCAAATCGATGATCAAATAAAGCAGGGCCTGCGCCAAATGTAATCGTCAACTTGGAAGAAGAAAGTCCAGCCGCTTCACCCGTATCAGCAGGCGGAAGATTCGGATTTTCATTTTGCCCATCTAACAATTCGCCAGCCATCAACGAAGCACTGGCTTTCGTCCATGCTTGAAATAAGCGACGTAAACCTGCTGCATCACTTAACGTTACATCAAAAGAAGCAAAGCACATAAAGTTCTGACTTGGTGTAACAATCCCTGATTGATGAGTGCCATAAAAAGAATGTTCATCGCCTACGTTCGTAATACCTGTCGTTACATTTTCAGCACTACCCGGCGTATCTGATAAAGGTTGTTTGGTCAGTCCCGTAGCTTTCATAATTCCAAGCGCGCCTGAACCTCCTAAAAGAAGCCCAACGCCAGAAGCGCCTGCTAACCGCAACATATCGCGACGGCTAACAGGCTTTTTGAATACTCCAGTTTGAGATTCTGTCGACACTTCTGTAGAAGAATCGACATCAGACTGAACAGGAGTTGATTTTGTTTTGTTTTCGGAAGAGTCTTTTTTGCTCATAATAATTACACCCCTAAAATTGTACCCATCTGGGATAAAGGTTCAGCCAAAGCATCAAGGTTCTGACTTAATGTACGAATATCTTCTTTAGTTAATTTGTCATACGTAACATATCCACCGTCTTTAGTAGCAAAAGGAGCCAATTCTTTATTTAACGCATCAAAACGTTCGCCGATTTGTTTTTCCAAATCAGGATCTTTTTCAGCCAAACGTGGTTTGAGGATTTCGTAGATTTTTTCTGCACCTTCTACATTGGCTACAAAATCATACAAGTCGGTATGAGAGTAACGTTCTTCTTCACCTGTGATTTTGGAAGAAGAAACTTCATTCAGTAGTTCAACGGCTCCAACCACAAGCATACTTGCATCGATTTCAACCGTTTCGACTTTAGCACGTAACAACTGTGCATCTTGCAAAAGACGATCTGCATATTCACTCATACCATCGGTTGTTTTCTTTTCCCAAAGAGCTTGTTCAATCTTATGGAACCCACGCCAGTCTTTATCATCCACATCGCCTGCACGAGCATCGATATCAGGATCAAGATTTCCTAACGCTTCGGCAATCGGCTCGATCCGTTCATAATGCATACGAGCTGGCGCATATAGCGCTTGAGCTTCTTTTAATTTCCCTGCTTTGACCGCTTCCGTAAATTTCTCTGTCTCTGTTACAAAGGAATCAATCTCACCGATCGCATATGTACGATATTGTTCGGTTTCATTTTTAAAATCAGCTGTTGTAGTTGTTGCTTCGGTAGATGAGGTAGATGCTGCTGGTGTTGTAGTCGTTGCTTCTGTTGTTGCTGGAGCTGTGGTTGTATTGGTAGCAGCTTGATTCCCACAAGCGGCAAACAGTACAGAAGATAAAAGAATTGTAGCTGGTAAAGTTACACGTGCTTTCATTAAATTACACTCCTTAATAATGATAATCGTTCTCAATTATTAATCTATCATAATGGTGAACGATAAGAGCGTCAATCTTTATTTTTATGTAAATGAATACAGGGAAGGTGGAAAATAAGCCGGAGGGTTGGGGGAGTGGCGAAGGTTGTGAGGGAATATCGCTCTGGTAAAGGATCATTCATACGATCGCTGTTAAGATCGGATATATTGGATTCTGTTTTCAACAGATTATATCCGATCTTAAAGGCGAACGCTTCGCTTCTGCTGAACGATTCCTTTACCTCCGCTAGGTTCGTTGAGCACCTTTGCCGGGTGTTTAGTAGGGAGTGCTTATTTTCAATCAGGGGGGAGGAGGTAGGAAAGAGGATAAGGGAATAAAATATAGTTATATTTTATTTGGAATGAGTGAAGGATGAATGGATAAAACATACAAATCTTATTTGTTATTAAAATAGATTCATCTAATTGTATTGTTTAATCTTGTTGCTTAATTTTAGAGGGAAATTAACTTTACGGGCATATGCTAAAGTAAGAAATGATATATAAAACAATAATGTAGATAAGCACCTCTAGCGGAGCAAACGGAATCGTTCTGGAGAAGCGGAGCGTTCGCCTTTAAGAATAGATATCCTCTGCGACAGCAGATTTCAAAGATATCTATTCTTAACAGCGATCAGAAGAATGATCCGTTTGGGTAGCAGAATGACCTTTACCAGCCTCACATATCTGCGATTCACTTCACACTGAAATACCGATTTTTCCACTTCATCTCCAAATATAATTTAGCGTTCTCTGTCTAGTATCCTTGTTTCTTGTTTAATAAAGAACATACTTAATTTGTTAACCCATCACTACAAATCATTGAACATACCCGAGGAGGAAGTAATAATGACAATTAAAGCAGTTATTTTTGATCTTGATGGCGTGATTGTATCGACAGATCATTATCATTTTGAAGCATGGAGTAAAATCAGTGAAGAAGAAGGCATTCCTTTTAATGAAACGATCAATCATCAGTTGCGCGGAGTAAGCCGGATGGAGAGTCTGGATATTATTTTGCAACGTGCGACCAAAACATACTCGGATGAAGAAAAATTGCAATTGGCAGAGAAAAAGAATGAGTACTATCGCCAATCGTTGCACCATTTAAGCCCAAGCGATCTTTTGCCGGGAGTAGAATATACGTTAAAAACATTGAAACAAAATAATATCAAAATCGCGATCGGTTCTTCGAGCAAAAATACACCGACTATTCTGAAGCAGATTGGTCTGGATAAAGAGTTCGATGCGATTGCAGATGGTAACGATATTACTCGCAGTAAGCCTGATCCTGAAGTCTTTTTGCTAGCGGCAACTCGTCTGGATATCGTACCGGAAGAATGTCTGGTTGTAGAAGATGCGTTAGCAGGTGTGGAAGCGGCGATTGCAGGTAAAATGAATGTGGCTGCTGTAGGTGAAACATTGCGTAGTTCAGATGCAGACTACTATCTGGAAAGTGTCGATGAATTGCTTGAATTAGTATTATAACTTGAACACCCTCCAAAACCTGATATGATGAATATATCTTAAATTCATTCTGGGATAAAGACAATGAATAGATAGAATATTTGGATAGATGGATATGGAGGGACTTGTATGGATTATACTTCAACATTTGATCATACACCTGAGCGCATAGGGACTGGTTCAGAGAAATGGGATGCACTGCATAAGCATTTTGGCAAAGAAGATATTATTCCTTTGTGGATAGCAGATATGGATTTTGCGGCACCTTTGCCTGTGCAGGAGGCTATACGTCAACGGATCGAACATGGCGTACTTGGATACACATTTCGTACCGATGAGTATCATCAATCTATTGTAAATTGGATGGAGCGTAAGCATCAATGGACGATAGAAAACGACTGGATTGTTTTCACACCTGGTGTTGTATCTGCCTTGAACTTTGCGGTGCAAACCTATACAGAACTTGGAGATAAAGTGATTATTCAGACGCCAGTGTATCCTCCTTTTTATAATGTAGTCAAAGGGCATGGACGAGAATTGATCGAAAATCCCCTCATGCAAGATCAGTATGGAGATTATCGTATGGATCTTGAACAGTTAGAGACTGTGCTGGACGAACAGGTGAAAATGTTGATTTTGTGTAATCCACATAATCCGATAGGGCGAGTGTGGACACGTACAGAGTTAGAACAGTTAGAACATTTATGTGCGAAGTGGAATATTATTGTCGTGTCCGATGAAATTCATGGCGATCTTGTTTATGCACCTCATGCTCATATTCCGTATGCCAGTCTATCTGAATCTGCGATGAACCGTAGTATTATTTGTACAGCACCAAGCAAAACATTTAATATCGCCGGTATGAATACATCTAATATTATTATCCCGAATGAACAATTACGGAATGCATTTGCGTTAAAAATCAATCAATTCGGTGTGGGACAAATTAATACATTTGGTGCTGTAGCCACCCAAGCCGCTTATACGTATTGCGAAGAGTGGTTAGAGCAGTGCAAAGTCTATACTTATCGAAATATGGAATATGTACAGCAATATATCGCTACGCATATACCGGAATTATCGGTACGTCTACCAGAAGCTACGTATTTGCTATGGATCGATTGTAGTAAGCTACGGATGGAGCAATTAGATTTAGTTTCTTTCCTACTGGATCATGCCAAAATTGCGCTGAATGATGGCAATGCATTTGGGATAACAGGTCAAGGATATATGCGTATGAATATCGCTTGTTCACGTTCTTTATTGGAAAAAGCGATGGAGCGATTGCATCATGCTATAAAGACATGGCGAGCCACCCAAGCAGTAACGACCACTTCACACATGAATAATGAATAGATAGATGAATAGGTATGCTTGAAAAAGAAACTTCATCATAATTAAAAACAGACTGTTTTCTATAATACCGACATACAGGTATCTAGAAAGCAGTCTGTTTTGTTTGAGAAATAATCATCTAATTATAGAAAGAAAGACAATTCAGTATTAAATGTAGCTATCCATTTAGATTTGGTTTAGATATTCTACAATGGTAAGCAAGCCTTTATCAAAGTTCTCCAAGTTGAAATGCTCATTCGGTGCATGAAGGTTCTCATCAGGCAGACCGAAGCCCATCAATACTACTGTAGGAGCAATCAGACGAGAGAAAGCTTCAACGATTGGAATGGAACCGCCATCTTTGGTAAATAAGGCACGTGTTCCATAGACCGTTTTGAATGCATCAGCCGCTTTTTGCAACAATTCGCTAGAAGGATCGATATTGAATGCACGTGCTTTTTCACCCGGTTTGATATCAATCGTTGCACCTGTCGGTACATTGGCTTCCAAATGCTTGATAATTTGATCCAATACATAAGCTGGATCTTGATTAGCCACTAGACGACAAGTGATTTTGGCACTTGCTTCTTTAGGAATAACGGTTTTGCTACCTTCGCCTTGGAAACCACCATACAATCCATTAATTTCAAGTGTCGGACGAGCACCAACACGTTCTACAAACGAATAGCCTTCTTCTCCATGAAGAGATTCAAGAGCTAAAGATTGTTGTAATTTCTTCTCATCAAAAGCTTGTTTGATAAATTCATTACGCATCTCATCAGACAAAGGCAATACGCCTTCATAGAATCCATCGACCAGTACACGACCTTGTTTGTCATGCAAAGAGTTCAACAGTTCTACAATCGAATGAAGAGCATTTGGAACACCGCCACCGAAGCTACCAGAGTGTAGATCCGTATTAGCAGTATGAATCGTAAATTCAAGTGAACATAGTCCACGTAATCCAGTGCAGATCGCTGGTTTACCTTTTTCGATCAAAGACGTATCTGAGATTAATACCGCATCCGCAGACAACATTTCTTTGTTGCTTTCCAAAAAGCCAGGTAGATTTGCGCTTGAAATTTCTTCTTCGCCTTCGATACAGAATTTGACGTTAACCGGAAGTGTTCCTTCTTGCTTCAGAATGGCTTCAACTGCTTTGATATGCAAAAAGATTTGACCTTTATCATCGGTTGCACCACGAGCAAATAATTTGTCACCACGAATCGTAGGTTCAAAAGGAGGCGTCTCCCATAAGTGTAATGGATCAACAGGTTGTACATCATAATGACCATAGACCAATACCGTTGGTTTGCCAGGGGCATGAAGGTAATCAGCAGTAACAATCGGATGACCTGCTGTTGGATGAATCTCTACATGTTCTAAACCTGCTTTTTTCAATGTTGCAGCTAACCATTCAGCCGCACGTTGCATATCAGGCTTATGCTCTGAAATAGCAGAAATACTTGGAATCGATAACCATTCATTTAACTCATTTAAATGGTGTTCACGGTTTTCTTGAAAATATGTAGCATAATTCGTCATTATATAATCCTCCTTGGGAAATAGAGATCATTGCTTAAATCTGATAGATCATTTCTATCATCAAAAAGCGTATGTTTCTATTTTACTACGTTTTGCTCCAATTGCGAAAATTTTAACCACAAATCAAATCGATTGATGTTCAAACTCTCTTTTAAAATCGTAGATACCGTATAGATGGCATAAGAATATAAAAATAATTTTTGTAGCAACATCATAACGATAAGATTAATGGGTAATGTGTAATAGATCATATACATATTTTATAATATGAACATGGCAAAGCGATGCCTTTTATATTGTCATTAGCCATAAAAATTAGCTGTTGACAAATATGTTTCCCTAGTGCAAAATATGGTCAATGTATTATGTTGCTATTGATATAAAGATAGATAGGCTGTTGCGCTTATATTCTAAATCAAATCAGTCAAATATATAGAAGGCTAGAGAGAAAGGAGAGAGATGAAGAATGGATTCCAACACAGAATTAAATGCAAAGATAGATGTCAAAAAATCAAAATGGTTACATTCCAGTTCAAGTATCAGTATGGAAGAAGTCAATAATACCGTTAAGATTCCTGAAAATGCTGGATTCTGGCGCAAATTCTTCGCTTTTTCCGGTCCGGGAGCATTGGTTGCTGTTGGATATATGGACCCGGGGAACTGGGCAACTTCAATAGCAGGAGGAGCACGCTTTGGTTACGCCCTATTATCAGTAGTACTGATTTCTAATCTTATTGCTATGTTATTACAAAGTCTGTCTGCCAAATTAGGAATAGTAACAGGTCGAGATTTGGCACAGGCTACCCGTGATACGACTAACAAAAGAACAGCTGTGTTTCTATGGATACTGACAGAGCTTGCGATTATTGCTACCGATCTAGCTGAAGTTATCGGTTCAGCGATAGCACTGAATTTATTATTTGGTATCCCACTATTATGGGGTATTGTCATCACTACATTTGACGTTTTACTTCTATTACTATTGCAGAAAAAAGGATTTCGGATTATCGAATCGATTATTATCGTATTGATGGCAACGATTTTCTGTATCTTTGTGTTTGAAGTGATTATTTCTAAGCCGGAAATTCATGCACTATTAGGTGGATATGTACCGAAGTTCGAGATTGTTACGAATCCAGCGATGTTATTTGTCGCTTTGGGGATTTTGGGTGCAACAGTGATGCCACATAATCTATATTTACATTCATCGATTGTACAGACCCGGCAATATAAGCGAACCGAAAAAGGTCGCAAAGAAGCTGTGAAATTTGCAAATATCGATTCGATTCTTTCATTATCGGTCGCTTTTCTAATCAACTCGGCGATTCTTATCTTGGGAGCTTCTGCTTTTTTTGGAACAGGATTGAATGTAAGTGGGATCGAAGATGCATATGCCTTACTTAGTCCAACACTAGGAGTAGGAATCGCCAGTACATTATTTGCAGTAGCCTTACTGGCTTCAGGTCAGAATTCTACAATTACAGGTACACTTGCAGGGCAGATAGTAATGGAAGGATTTATCAACTTACGTATCTCGCCAGTGTTACGCCGAATCATTACTCGTTTATTAGCCGTTATTCCTGCTTTTATTGTGACATGGATTGCAGGTGCCAAAGGAACAGGAGAATTGCTATTATGGAGTCAGGTAGTACTGAGTCTTCAATTACCATTTGCGATTATTCCATTGGTACGATTTACAAGCGACCGGGCGAAAATGGGTTCATTTGTAAATCCAGCATGGGTCAAAATTTTGGCATGGATCGCTACAGTCATTATTGTTGCTTTAAATATCTTTTTAATACTTTATATTTTTGCAACAGGTGGCGGTTTTTAAGTAAAAGATTCATTAAACCTATGAGCTGCATAGTCTATCCAAAAAGCTTTTATCCTTTTTATAGGGGTAAAAGCTTTTTTTATTATATTTTCTTTACATTTTTAATATAAAAAAAGTGGTAAAATTTGAATGTTTTTTGATAAAATACTAATCGTTTTCTTTGTTTTTTACGTATATATAAGTAGAACACCTTTGAAACAGAATAAGGCTTGGTCAATAACTAAATATTCCTTTTCAGATTTGTTTGATACACTGTGGTTACAATATATACAACAGTACTTATCAGCTTCATTATAAAAGTTACTGGTGAGTAATAATACCTACTTACTCCTATTGATTTATGGTTCTATAGACATGCTATTCCTATTCCTATACCTATATATAGGAATATAAAAATGTCGAAAAAGAACGAATGAGAGGAAAGTGCTATAAATATTATGCAAAATTTACCGATAAACTATATAACAGGCACAAAGTCGCATGAAAGACTCCAATATTACCTAAAATCTAAGGGGGATTCAACCTATGAATTATACTAAATTATCCAACGTAAAAATTATGGAAAAAGCTAAAGCAACTTCTGGTGGATGGTTCCGATTTGTAGAAAATAGCGAAATTAAAAACAATGCTAATGAAATGGAACAATGGGCAGCGATTTACCACGTAGCTAATGACAAATATATCGTAACTAATGATTTTCTAAATGTGGGATTAAACGATCACGCTAACCAAGTGAATGTTGTAGGTTATGGTGATAATTTAGA
Source organism: Paenibacillus sp. PK4536 (assembly GCF_028594455.2). Taxonomy (NCBI): domain Bacteria; kingdom Bacillati; phylum Bacillota; class Bacilli; order Caryophanales; family Paenibacillaceae; genus Paenibacillus; species Paenibacillus sp. PK4536. The sequence continues at coordinate 71,161 of NZ_CP126313.1, read as the reverse complement.
TAGCATTATGTTCGTGATCTGGGAACACCAAAAAGAATCAGGCAAATCATTTACTATTCTTGATGAAATTCGTCAAATCAAAAATGATGAGATCGAAAAAGCAAGCCAAAAATTGTGGGATTGGAACGAAAAAGCAGCAGACAGCACGTACTTCAAGCATGAAATGTTCAACCCATGGGAAGAAAGTTATTGAGCAATGAATGACCGATTCAAAAATAAGCTCTTCTGAACACCTCAGGCTATAGAGGTGCAATCAGGAGAGTTTTTTGTGTTTGGATCGTTTATAATAGAAATATAGACGGATTGACGGAGGATACATACATTATGGAATTACCAGAAATCACAATGTTTGAACACGGGATTATTCAGGTGAAAATAGCTATGTCTTATCCATTGCGCTGGGTAAACAGTTATATTATCGTTGGCGATCGTACATGGAGTGTTATAGATCCAGGACCTCGTAGCGAAGAAAATGAAGCCGCATGGCAAAAAGTATGGGGAACACTCGAATTAGACGTTGCCCAATTGGAATCTATTATTTTAACTCATCATCATCCAGATCATTATGGTCTGGCTGGCTGGTTACAAGCACAAAGTGATGCACCTGTATATATGTCAGCACGTTCACTCGCAGAAGCACGATTATCATGGGGAGAAGGCAATACAGCAGCACATGACCTTATTAATTTTTACACTGTTAATGGCATGCCGAACGAAATTACAGAACAGCTTCCAGAACATTTACAAAGTTTTGTTGCGCAGGTATTACCACAACCTCAAGTATCCATAATTACGCCAGAACAACCTTTTAAGATATCCGGTCATTGGTGGATACCGATTCAGACTTCCGGCCATGCGGCAGGGCATCTTTCTTTTTATCAAGCGGATTGGAAATTAATGATCTGTGGTGATGCTGTATTACCTCAGATTTCGCCTAATATTAGTTTGATTCCAAATAGTGACCCTGAACCACTACAATCTTATCTAGATGGATTGCGTATACTGGGTGAATACGAAGTAGAGTGGGCATATCCAGGACATCGTCGTCCTTTTACAGGATTTAGAGAGCGAACGATTAAATTACTGGATCATCATGAACAGCGATTGGATGCTATGGCAGAACGTATTCGTATACAATCTTTGAATGGATACGATGTATGTATGTCTATATTTAATAGTAAGCTCACTTTACATCAATTACGATTTGCGATGTCAGAGACATTGGCACATCTAGAAGAATTAATTCGTCGTGATCGTGCTCATAAATATCAGCAAGATGGAATTTGGATCTATACAGCTCATGAATAGAGCTGGATTATCAACTCTCATCCATAACTAAAAAAGCATGATATAGGCTGATTACAGTCTCTATCATGCTTTTTATTATGGAATGTACATCTTATTCAAAATATTTGTATTTAGATAACTTTATATTTAGCTAACGGGTAGTAGACTATTATTCAGTGAGATCGCCAGTTAGTTTAGCAATTGCACGCCGGGCAATCTGTAATGTTTCTTCAGAGTGTGCTTTATTTTGAGCAGATTGAACTTGTTCTAACTGTCTTTCGGATTGATGAATTGTGTGTTGCAGACTGCGAAGAAGCACATCACGTTCATTTTCATCGAATAATGCTTTGAGCTTATCGGTGACATTCGGCTCATGTGGCATCTGATTATACTCGGAAGCTGACATCTTGCGAATATCAAGATAGCTATTTTTGTATTCGATAACTGTTTCTGTACTACGAGCATTACGCTCTGTTTCCACAACCACCATTTTGTTAGCATAATCAGGATAGACATTCACAATTTTTTGCCTGATATGCAACAGCCCACATATTTTACGAAAAGGAATTTTGTGTACTCGACTCACTTCTTGTGACATCAGATCAACCTCCGCAACCTATCATTATTAGTTTTAACTAAGATTAAGTCCATTTTCATCCAAAATTAAGCTAATTCTTTTACAATAAGTCTAGTCAACACCCCGAAACGTGAAAGGGGCATCTAACATGTTCAGCACAAATGGAACGATATTGGATATCACAGTCGAAGGATTGCGATTCCTTGCTTATTTATTACTGCTTATTGGTGCAGTCATCGGAATATTTAGTAATATGTCTATGATACAAGAAAAGTACCGTTCTGTCTGGTATCGTTACCGTAATACGATGGTCTATATGGGACTTGGTGTAGGTATTATTCAAGGAATTACCAGTATGGTGAACATAATGATTCATCAAGGATGGTCTGCTGCTATTATTCCATTTACTACTGCATCAGGACGTTTGGCAAATGGCTGTGCGCTGATTGCTTTCTATATCACTCTGGCTTATGTGATTCCGGCTATTCTACTCTGGCAACGCCGTAATCATCATCCTTCACACCGTTTTATTTCGGTATTATTGTATCCCGTATTAGAATTGTTGTTATTATCTGGATTATTGACTCGCAATGATTCAGGTGTTATATCGATTCATTTATTTTATGTATTTACAGGATTATGTTTAATCTGGCTATTCGTATTGCAATTTATGTCAGGAGAAAGCAAAAGGCGACGTGAACACAAACACTGGTGGGTTAGCCCTGATATCAAAGTCGGTCATCACTCCTCATCTAATGTACAACCAGAATCCAAACCAGATTCTTCATTATTTCATTCCAAAGGATTCTAAAATGTATTCAAATAGGTATAACAATTATCCTAAGCAAAAACTCTGATCCCCTTTTAACATACTAGGGAGTCAGAGTTTTTTTGTTGGATTTACATTGGTTGCTTCGGTTCATCATCTTCAGGCAGTTCAGTATCAGTCGTATCAACAGCGGGATCTTGTTCTTTATATTTACCATGCGCAATCCGGCTACTTGCCGCTGCTGCAATCGCACCTACAATATCATCAAAAAACGTATGGATTGGTCCGATACTTTTATCATTTAATCGTGCGAGAACGCCCGGTTTTAATTTATCCACATAACCGTAATTGGTAAAGCCGATACTTCCGTATACATTTACAATTGCAAATGCCAAAATTTCATCGACACCATACAGACCTTCATCATTTTCGATCATTTCTTGTAAAGGTGAGATAAGCTTTCCTTCTTCTGCAAGAATATCCAGTTGAATACCCGTTAAGACAGCATTCTGTACTTCGCGTTTGAGCAGTACTTTTTCTACGCTTTCTACACACTCTTCAATCGTAAGTGAAGGATAATAACTTTTTTGTAGAAACATCACAATATCAGCTATTTCCAAAATCGTTACCCCACGTTTAAGCAACCATTCTCTCGTGGCTTGTTCTACATTTAGACTACTTAGATTATAAGGAACTTTGCTTGGTTTGGATTCCATGAGTAGACACCTCTTTCATAGATAACGTTATGTAGTATTAACCTTATTTTTTGTGAAAATCTCACGGTTCCTCATCAACGTTAGAATCAATCGTCAGATAAGGATGCTTTTACAAGTTAGGTTTGTTAGAATAAGAAGGTGAATATGACGCAGGAGGCAACCATTTATGAGAACAGACGGACGACAAGCCAACGAATTACGCCCGTTAACGATAACACCGAACGTGAACAAATATGCAGAGGGTTCTGTATATATTGAAGTAGGCGATACCAAAGTATTATGTACGGCATCTGTGGAAGAACGTGTACCGCACTTTATGAAAGGTCAGGGTAAAGGTTGGGTAACCGCAGAATACTCTATGTTACCCCGTGCTACACATACCCGTAACCAACGTGAAGCCGCTAAAGGTAAATTAGGCGGACGTACGATGGAGATTCAACGTCTGATTGGACGTGCTCTTCGTTCTGTGATTGATCTACAAGCTCTTGGAGAACGTACAATCACAGTCGATTGTGATGTGATTCAAGCGGATGGAGGTACACGTACCACTTCAATCACAGGTTCTTTTGTCGCTTTAGCGATTGCGATGAACAAATTATCAGCTCAAAATAAATTTACTAAATTCCCTATTACAGATTATTTAGCTTCTGTGAGTGTAGGTGTTGTAGGAGATCGTGCATTACTGGATCTGAACTATGAAGAAGATTCCAAAGCCAAAGTCGATATGAATGTTGTCATGACCGGTGGAGGACAATTTGTAGAAGTTCAAGGTACAGGTGAAGAACGTCCATTTTCACGTGACGAATTGGATCAATTGCTTGCACTGGGTAGTGAAGGTATTGAGAAAATGATCGCTATGCAAAAAGAAATTCTAGGACCGATCGCTTTGAAAATTAATTCGGGTCAAGCAGGTACACAAGTATGAATATGATGAGTAGCTCTATTGTCGTTGTTGCTACTCAGAATAAAGGGAAAGTTAGAGAGTTTACACATGCTCTAGCTTCTTTGGGTAAAGAAGTACGCAGTATGTTTGATTATCCTGATCTGCCTGAAGTGGTCGAAGATGGAGCAACATTTGCAGAGAATGCACTGAAAAAAGCCAAAACAGTTGGTGATGCTCTAGGTATTCCTGTACTTGCTGATGATTCAGGTCTATGTGTGGATCGCTTGGATGGAGCACCGGGTGTCTATTCGGCTCGTTATGCAGGCGAATCAGCTACAGATGCAGATAATAATGCCAAGTTGCTAGATGCACTAGAGCGATTGCAGATGGGTGAAGATACCGATCAGACCTTGCTGAGTACAGCACGTTTTGTATGTTGTCTGGTATTGTACGATCCAGCGACAGGGTTAGCTATAACCACAGAAGGTTCGGTGGATGGTTGGATTACTTCTCAACCTTCTGGAAATGCAGGCTTTGGTTATGATCCATTATTTTATTTGCCAACACATAACAAAACAATGGCAGATATAACGATCGAAGAAAAGCAAGCGATTAGCCATCGTGGTGAAGCTTTGCGTAAATTAGTCGATCAATTGAATCTGAATACTTAAATCAAAAATAGCTTAACCTGTATGAGACGGGTTAAGCTATTTTTATATTAAATGTATATATATCCTACTTTGATTGTAGTATTATCTGTGTTATAAAATAAAAGAAATCTAGTTCGAGGAGGGTTTATGTATGGAAGTGAAATTCTCAGTTGATTATGATCAGAATGAAAAAGGGGTACGCTTAAAAGATTTGATCACAGGACTGGTGAGTGATCCAGAGCCTTGTCGGGGAATTACCAGTCTGATTATTGGGGATTGGGGTGCAGCTTATGAAGATACAATGGATGATGCTATTCCAGCTCTGATTGAAGCGAGTCCCCTATTACCGAACTTAAAAAGTCTATATATTGGCGATATGTCATCAGAAGAATGTGAAGTGTCTTGGATCAATCAGACCAATCTTGGTCCTTTACTTGCTGCTTATCCACAGATTGAATCGTTTACGATTCAAGGAAGTACAGGCTTATCGTTAGAACCTTTACATCATGATAAATTACATACATTAACTATTATTTGCGGAGGCTTGCCCAAATCGGTTTTGAATGAGATTTATAATGCGCATTTGCCTGAATTAACAACACTTACTTTATATTTAGGCGTAGAAGATTATGGATTTGATGGTTCGATCGAAGATATTTTGCCATTTTTGAATCAGAATCCTTTTCCTAAATTAAAATATTTAGGTCTAACCGATAGTGAAATTCAAGATGAGATCGCTATCGCAGCCGCAAATGCGCCTGTACTTGAGCAACTCGATACGCTCGACTTATCGAATGGAACACTATCTGATAAAGGGGCAGAAGCCCTTATTAATAGTGATGCGGTCAAAAAGCTTAAACATTTGAATTTAAATTATCATTATATGTCGGATACGATGATTAAACGTTGGAAAGATACAGGCTTATCTGTGGATACAGGAGACCAACAAGAAGTAGACGAAGATGGCGAGTACGAATGGCGTTATCCTGCACTGACGGAGTAATGAATGATATATGAATAGATCTCCATCATCTTCCTATCAACAATGGCTAGCTTCTGCGTCTGCTTCTATTTTATTTGGTAATCCAGATAATAAGCGGACAGCTGGCTGGCAACAAGCAAGAGCGCATCATCATCTCTCTTCTGCATTGGTTGTTCCTTATATTCGTATACTGCATACGATTCGTGCTGGAGAATCTCTGGATGATCTATTACAAGCGGTATTTCAGAGACAGTCCCATCAGTCTCATCCTATTGAGGTAGCATCATCTATTTCACATCAAGTGCCGTTATTATTGCGTCTGGATGCACCGGGTGATCATTTTGCTGTGGAACGTGAATTGATTGCTTTAGGTGCATCAGATGCAGAAGGAGATATAGATGATCGTTTAGTCCCTTTAGATGCGTATACGGTAGGGCATTTGATTTCAGCAACAGAAGCTCGCCGTTTACAGCCTCAACATGGACGTATCTGGTATCCTGCTCAGTGGTTTCGCGGGTATTGTCGGTTATTATCTTGGCTTCAGCGTGAAGTTTCTATACTATTACCGCAAGCTCAGTGGATGAATGATCCTGCTGATATTGCGGTAATGTTCGATAAAAGGCGTTGTCATCAATGGTTACATGCAGCAGGTGTAGCGGTTCCACCACTTGTGCCTGATCTGTTAGGGCAACAGAGTAATTATGAACAGTTGCGACAATCGATGGAGCAACATCGAATTCATCGTGTGTTTATCAAGTTATTCTGTGGCTCTGCGGCTTCAGGTGTTATTGCTTATCAATATAATCCTCGTACAGGTGCAGAGATTGCAACGACCACTATAGGGATTGATCATAGTGGGCATGAACCTTTTTATTATAATTCAGGTAGATTACGTCGTTATACAGATTCAGCTACAATTGTGCAGATCATCGATTGGTTAGGGCGAGAAGGCATGCATGTGGAACGATGGATTAGCAAAGACAGCTGGCAAAACAAAGCTTATGATATTCGTCAGTTGGTCTGCCGCTATGAATCAGGTCATGCTGTGATGCGGTTAAGTCACACGCCAATCACGAATTTACATTTGCGTAATGAGCGCTTATTGGTCGATCAATCTCATCTGTCTGCTGAGCAAGTATTGCAGATTCAACAGATTGCTTCGGCAGGTTTGCATTGTTTTCCAAATTCATTTTGCGCAGGTATAGATGTGTTGGTTCCTAGTAGTGGCGGACATCCGTATATCATTGATATGAATCCATTTGGAGATTTACTTTATTATGTAGAGCATCAAGGGTTAGGCACTTATGCGTGGGAATTACAGCAATGGTTGGAGCATGAGTGTATATGAAAGGATTAGCGTTATGATGAATATGAATGAAATTGTAGGTACACACGATATTTTGATGATTACACTGGATACACTGCGCTATGATGTGGCAAAGCTAGAAGAAGACAATTGCCCTCATCTATGTGCAAGTGGTGGATGGGAAAAGCGTCATAGTCCAGGCAGTTTTACGTATGCGGCTCATCATGCTTTTTTCGGCGGATTTTTACCTACACCTGCGAATACGGATAAAGATTCGCATATTCGACTTTTTCACGGGAAGCATAGTGGATTTCGTACTCATCCGTATACATGGTTGTTTGATGCTCCTGACATCGTATCGGGATTAGCGCAAGAAGGATATCGAACGATCTGTATCGGTGGCGTAATCTTTTTTACCAAAAAAAATAAGTTAGCCAAAGTGTTGCCTGCTTATTTTCAAGAAAGTTATTGGCGAATGACATTCGGAGTGACGAATCCACGATCTACAGAACATCAAGTCAATCATGCGTTACAATTGTTAGACGGAGCTGATCTAGAGCAACGTTTATTTTTATTTCTCAATGTATCTGCTATTCATGGACCGAATCATTATTTTATTCCTAATCATATTCGCAAAGATTCAATCGAGACTCAGCGAGCGGCACTCCGTTATGTTGATGGAGAATTAGGACGTTTGTTTGCTGCTTTTCGCAAGCGGAAGCGACCGACCTTATGTCTGGTCTTTTCCGATCATGGAACAGCGTATGGAGAAGATGGGTACGAAGGGCATCGTTTAGCTCACGAAGTGGTCTGGAACGTGCCTTATCGTGAATTTATATTATAAAAAGGTGAATTTAGTACAATTCATCTGTTATTGATCAAAAAGGAGTGTAGCCTTATGAATTCGGAATCATTGCAGTTACCGCTCCATGCTCTTCCACCAGCAGAATGGACACCAGCGTTGCAGGAATGGGAACAACAGATGAAGAGTGCTCCTTATCGTTCATATCTTTACTCTTATCCACATAAGACTGCCTATCGTGAACTTGATCCACCGTATGATTTGCAATCATTATGGGAGCAAGAACAATTGGAAAGTTATTTTCTATATATGCATATTCCATTTTGTGGTGCTCGTTGTGGATTTTGCAATTTATTTACGTTGCCTGATAAGCGGGTAGATGTACATGAACAGTATGTGGATGCGCTAGAACGTCAAGCCAAGCAATGGGCACCTTTAGTAGCGAGACGACCTTTTTCACGATTTGCAATCGGTGGAGGAACGCCTACATTACTACAGCCTGATCAATTGAATCGATTATTTGATATTGCTGAAAATATTATGGGGCTTGATCCTAGACATGCTTCCATTTCTGTAGAGACTTCGCCAGATACCGTAACACCTGAACGCTTAGAGATTCTAAAGCGTCGTGGAACGGATCGGGTGAGTATGGGAATTCAGAGCTTTGTCGAATCTGAAAGTAAAGCGATTTATCGTCCACAAAAGCCAGAGTTAGTACGTGAAGCATTACGTATGTTAGTCGATTATGATTTTCCGTTACTCAATGTGGATCTGATCTATGGATTACCGGAGCAGACGATAGAGACATGGTTATATTCGGTAGAACAAGCATTATCATATGATCCCGGTGAGATCTTTATTTATCCATTATATATTCGTGAAAATACGATATTAAAGCCGGGACATACAGGGCTGGAAGAAGATATCCGCTTGGAGTTATATCATGCTGCTCGTACTCGCTTAGAAGCCGCTGGATACACCCAGTACTCGATGCGACGTTTTGCCAAGCCATTATCGTCCTCTAAGTCATTATTACCGTATAGCTGTCAGGAAGAAGGGATGGCAGGGCTTGGATGCGGAGCACGTTCGTATACGCAAAATGTACACTATGCTTCTCATTATGGAGTGAGTGCCGCTACAACACGCAGTATTATCGAAGATTATGTCACCGCAGAGCGTCATGATCAAGCGAATTATGGATTTGTGCTTAATCTAGAAGAGCGTCAACGTCGCTTTATTCTCAAAGCTATTTTACACCGTGAAGGATTGACGATCACCGATTATGTAGCACGTTTTGGTGCTTCGCCGCTTGAGCATTTTCCAGAATTGCAGAACTTGATCTGGACAGGGATGGCAGAACTGATCGACAATGAGGATCAACCACAGGTATTACAATTGACGACTGAAGGGCTAGCTTACTCCGATGGGATAGGGGATTGGTTTATTTCCGAAGATGTGTATGCTTTGATGGAAGGATATGTAGGCTCATGAGTATGCAGGCGACTATTTATTATCGTGGCAAATTATCTTCCTGTAACTATAGTTGTCCTTATTGTCCATTTAGCAAAACTGTCGATAGCAAAGAAACACTGATGCAAGATCGCCAGCAATTAGCACAATTTATGGAGTGGGTACGTCAACAAGAGCATGCAGGTCATCAACTGTCTATCTTTTTCAATCCGTATGGAGAAGCGCTGGTACATGCTTGGTATCGTGAAGCGATGATTGAGTTATCTCATATGTCTCATATTACTAAAGTGGCTATCCAGACGAATCTATCGGTCAAATTAGATTGGACCGCTCAATTGAATCCAGCCAAAGCATCGTTCTGGGCAACATACCATCCGGGACAAGTACGTGAAGACCGATTTATTGCACAAGGGATGACTTTGTATAACCAAGGGATTGTGTTTAGTGCAGGTACAGTCGGTCTACGTGAAGCTTTTCCAGCGATTCACCAATTACGAGCCAAGTTACCTGAAGATGTATATGTGTGGGTGAATGCATTCAAAGATCGTCCACGTTATTATAGCGAAGCAGAGATTGAAGAATTAAGCGGAATCGATCCTTATTTTAGAGATAATTTGCAAGATTATGATAGTCTTGGACAAGCTTGTCGTGCAGGGGAGCATGTTTTTTATGTGCAGGGTTCAGGGATTGTGAAGCGTTGTTATCAGGATAAGCGAGTGATTGGACATTTGTATCGACATTCATTAGAGCAGTTGTCTCAAGAACGTCCGTGTCAGATGAAAACATGCGGTTGTTATATTGGATATATTCATATGAAAGATCAACCGTTTGCATCGCTTTATGGAGAACGTCTTTTAGAACGCGTGCCTCAATCGTATCGTAATCTAGCCAAGCCTGTACACATCTAAAAAAACCGGAATGGAGATGATCCATTACCGGTTTTTGTTTTGAAATTTTATTGTATCGGTAGATTGTATTTAAGGTGAAGTCAACGTAGATTGTTGAGGAATCTTTTGTTGAGCTAACATATATTCCATTGTGAACAACTGTTTTTCGACTTTTTCCCAAATATTCAACTTATAGCTATCGATCATAATACAGCCGTTATGCATCTGGTTCACATAGATATGAGTGCGTGCTTTGAGAATGCAATGTGCATTGCTACCGCTACCTACATTTTGAGCTACTATCCGATCCATCGCTTCTAGCTGAGAACCACGACATACTGAATGTTCATCTAGAAAAGCAATACTTCCAGCAGAATACAGCTCACTTTGAATCACGCCTGCTTTAGTAACAACAATATCACCATTGGATTTGATAATAGCTCCCTGACACTGAGCCATTTCAATACTCACTTGTGTTTCTTGCATACTGGCGACATTCGAATGTAATTGTTCTAGTAGTAATCGCATACGTGCTAATGTCTGTTCACAAAAGACATCGGCTACTTGAGCAGATTGAATAATTTGCTGAAGCAAGAGCAATAACTGTTCGTTTTGTTCAGTCTGTACTTGCTGAATACTAGCAAATACTTGTAACAGTTCACGAGCCAGTTCAGGAATGATTTTGAATTTACTTTCGAGCAATAACATAATGACTTGCCCGTAACGCACCGTTTGCTTGCGAGCCCGAATTTCGTTATTTAGTAATTGAGCTGCAATTTCTAAGCGCTCCATTTCTTGCTTGAGCTGCTTGGAGACCATATACATTCGATTGAACATCACACCGAAGTAGCCTGAGTACAATTGACCGCTGATCACATTGCCTTTCACCAGAATACTCCCTGTCGCTGTAATTGTAGAATTGTATACATTCCCATGAACATAGACATTGCCTAGCGATTCAATAATCATATGATCTGTCACATGACCATGAATAATCACATCTCCTGAAAACACGATATTACCTGTGCTTAGATCGACATTACCTTCTACGATAAAAGCATTAGAAATATCGAATTGATGCACTTTTTTACCTGTTAAACGGGGTCTGCCGGGAGCAAGCGCAATAATCTCACCTTTATCGTTCATTTCGGTGGAGTCTTTGGCCACAACAATAATATCTTGAGCAGGTGTAGGCGGAAGCATATCTCCATACACATCATAGCCGGGAATTCCATCAACCAGCGCATGTTTTACCGCGATCACGTCTCCTTCATGTACAGAAGGGATGCGGCGATGGCTACGATAATCGATCACACCACCAATTTCATGGAAGATCGTCTCTACTTGTTCAGGGAAAAATAACTCTAGCCTTGCATCTATGCCCGGTGTCGATGCTTTGCCACGCGCAACGACTACCGGTTGATGAGTAGGGTGTTCCAATTCTGCCATGATCGCTGCGGTATCCAAATGTTTGCGAATTCCTAGCTTTTCGAGCGTGTTAATAATATGGTTGAATTTCACCACATCAATCACAAGTTCTTTATTGGGAGCGGCTTTAATAAAAGCACGATCAGATGCAGGTACATCTTGTAGTTCCCATGTATATTTTTCACGCGAATACAGAATCAATACGGCTTCCATCCGGTCGCGGGAGACTTTGATTTCAAATAATGGCGGGTATTTTATATCCCAAGTAATAATATCGTCTTCAGTGACTTCAGTCGCACCATTTAAAGGAATACCATTAATCAATAAGGTTAACGGAGAGACTGCACAAATCGTAGCCGGTTTTTTACCTTCATCCGGTGAAGTCACCATAATCTGATGATTCTCTACCTGAATCCATCCATTACCGTTCGATGAATAAGATGATTGACCAGACTTACGATCGTCAGCATCAGAAGATGAGTCTAAGTTCATCCGATGAATAAGTAAGCCCAGTTCCTTTTCGGAGATGGGTGTAGCCATATGAATACCTCCATTTCAGTTCAATTGTAGGCAAATGCTATAGGAAAAGGAAACCGACAAGAGTATTATTGAAAAAGATGTGGGAGCGTTTGCAAGTAACAAAGGTATGTATGCGTGGGAGATTCGATATAGGTATATTAATCCACTTTTTTCCAATTGAAACTTATAATTGAATATAAAGTACCACATATAGCACACAAAAAACAGGTAATTATAAGTATATAATAATTTTTTTTGAAATTAAATACATAATAGAGTATAATCAATAATGTTGTGTTGCATACATATCTGATTTGTCTCAGTAGCTCAGCTGGATAGAGCAACGCCCTTCTAAGGCGTCGGTCGGGGGTTCGAATCCCTCCTGGGACGTAAAAAAAGAAGTCTTCTCATTGTTCAAATGGGGAGACTTCTTTCTATGTTTAATAACAAAAATAAAAAAGATAAGTGAGCGTACACTTCAAAAATCTTTTTATTTACGTGTTACTAATTAGATAAGTCACATTACATACATTTCCACTACCACCAATCACCTGTATATTGTAAGCAGGTGAACTACTTTGTGCCGAAAATCCATCCGAACCTACATACGGATCATCAAAATATAGAGTGATCTCTCCTTGAGGTAGCTTGTAATACAGCGTACCTTCTACACCCGTAGCGAACCCATCTGAATCTGCTTCAAAAGTAGCTGGTTTTGCATTGTTAGGGACATTAGTTGGGGAGACAACCCATTCACCATGAGCCAAATTTGTTTTACTTTCCAAAACCAATTCACTATCCGTTACATTAATCACAGAAATGTGTACTTCGCGTTGAGCCATAAACAAATCACTCCTCTTAGTATAAGATGGGCTTGCAGAATCTATAATAAGTTAATTGTATAAATTAATCAATAAATAAATTTTTAGTAATAAATGGTATAAAAAGTAAAATGTAAATATGAATGTAAACCGTTGTATCGTTTCATTGCGGCATCTCAATTCCGCCTGTATAATCTAGAGATACAGCATGAATATTCAACATCTTTGTCTTTATTTATAATCCAATCGTCAACAAGTAATAAGCTGAAACGAGCAAGCTATAAGGAGGATGACCTTGAAACCGTGGATGAATTATGTTTATAAAGTGCCTGCTATTTTACAAGGGATATTAAATGTAACCCTTGTATTAGTAGGTTTCACATTGACCTTTTTTCTATTGAAAGAAACATGGTATATTTTTAGCTTTATGTTTATTGATTCAGATGTAGGTAAAACCGATTATGAATTTACAGAACAGCTTTTGGTCTTCTTTTTGTATTTTGAATTTATTGCATTAATTATTCAGTATTTCAAAAGTGGATTCCATTTCCCATTACGTTATTTTATCTATATTGGTATTACAGCGATTATTCGGTTAATTATTATTGATTACACCAATGCATCGAATACATTATTATGGTCGATTTCGATTGCTGTATTGCTAGGTGCACTGGTACTCGCCAATATGAAAGTTATGCGAAGAGACGAACATTAACGAACCATCAATCTGACCACTAATCTTGGAGGAATCATCATGAGTGTACAAGTTAAAGTGTCACAACGTACTGCATTGATTCTAGAACGCTTACGTCGTGATGGAATAACGCAAGACCAACTGCTAGATGCTTTGGAGCGTCAAGACGTAGCTCCATTGGAACAGATCACTTCTTCACAGACTGATTTTCAAGAATGGTTCACCTATGCGACAGAGCATGGAGAACCTTTAGTACAAGCGGTCAAAGAGGGATATCGAATTACATTTAATACGGTTCAGGGTCTTAAAATGTGGTTGGATTACCGATTTTTGCTTGAGGAAGATGATGATTATACCGAAGGCGAAGGTCGCTTAGATGATATCAAGCTTAGTCTTGATCAGATCGAACAATTAAAAAATGCACTGGCTGTAAACTGGGTCGTGCTTGAACAGGGTGAAGGTACGGTTTCACTGGCTTTACGAGGTTTGTTACCTGCTTAATAACCGTATGAAATAAAAAAGACTTCTATTCTCACACTTCGATGATATCCATCGGTGGAGATAGAAGTCTTTTTTAGGCACTCCATTTCAAGTAGTGTATAGATTCAATAACTGGGGTATAGCTAAGCAATCCGAATCATTAAGCTCCACAAAATAGTCTAATTGCCATTTCTGTGTGTCGATCGCTTGTTTGCTAGTAGGCTTTTCCCATTTAGGATACACTCTAATAGCCATTTTTCCTTTTGTCGTAGCTGTTTTAAGAATATTTTGTTTGAAAAGTACTTCTTTGGGGAATACAAATTGCCCCCAATGATTATCGCTAGTAAACGTATTGATCACCAATAGATCTGTAGCCTTTGCATATGAAAAAGGTTGGTTTTTATCATGCTCATCTTTTTCCCAAAAAGCAACAAATTGTCCGATCTTAGTAGGTGTTATTTTTGCGACTCTAAATCGAATAGATTTAGAATTTAACTGAAAAATTCCTGCACCATAATCTGCATTTTGTGCTTCTTCTTGGACAGCTTGGATTATGAATTGATTAGGTGTATAGATCATTTGATTGACATAGGCTAGCGCATGATAAAAGTCATTCACTGCTTTAGGCTCCTTTAATTGAATGTAGCATTGCATTGCGATATGGTATACATAGGTTCTAATCAAAAAAACAATAGGAGAACAATCATGCACAATATTGAAACAGAGCGATTACGATTGAGAAATTTTATTGAAGCAGATGCCGAAGGTCTATTAGAATATCTAGGACATCCGAGAGTGAATTGTTTTCTGGATGACAAGATCAGTACATTACAAGAAGCACATTTGAAAATTGAAAAAAGAAGTAAAGATGATTCCTATATAGCAGTCTGCTTGAAAGAAAGCAATGAACTGATAGGAGAATTATTTGCGTTAAAAGAAGAACCGGATACCTATTGTATAGGTTGGAATTTTAATGCTCGATTTGAAGGCAAAGGCTATGCCAGTGAAAGTGTAAAAGCGCTTCTAGCATATCTATTTACACAAATGGATGCAAGAAGAATATATGCATACGTTGAAGATGATAATCACAGATCACAAAAACTATGTGAACGATTCCATATGCGCCAAGAAGGTTGTTTTGTTGAATTTGTATCGATGACTACTTATGAAGATGGCACTCCTAAATACGAAAATACATTTCAATATGCATTGCTCAAAAAAGAATGGCTACAACATCAAGCGATACACTAATCTATTTGGATATCTGTATACCCAGATGCTTGGCTGAGTCCCGATACTCACGAGGGCTTACCTGAGATAGATGCTTAAACATTTTACCGAAATGCGAAAAATTACCGAAGCCTACGATATTTGCGATATCAATAATTTTAAGCTCAGATTCTCGTAATAATCGCTGTGCTTCTTGAATACGTATGGTGTTCAAATATTCGGTGATACTGAATCCTGTTGTTTTTTTGAAAATTCGACTGAGGTATGACGGGCTTAAATGAAATTGTTCTGCAAGCAAAGGCAACGAAATCTCTTGTTGATAATGAGACTTAATGTAGCGAGCCACTTCAGACATATGCTGATGAGCTTCAGTTCCGATTGTGGCAGGGAGCTGAGCTTGCTCACGATGGAGACGAGCACAGGTAATTAATAATTCAGTCACAATACACTGCATACATAATTCATAGCCCGGCGCTTGTACAGTTAACTCACGCAATAGTTTTTGTATAAGAGGATTCAGATGAGATTGCTCTCGTGCAGATAAATGAAAAACAGGTTGCTTGGACTGAAATAAAGACAATATCCAGGCACTGTGTACGGCAAAATGATTTTCAGCAAAATGATCATTAAAGTACATCACAATACGTTCATGCTCAGGGAGTTCAGCAGGAAGTGTACGATGCAATTCATTTTTGGCGATAAAAACAATATCTCCTTGTTGCACACGATAGATCTGATCTCGTATAAAATAATGCCGTTCCCCTGATAGCAAAATATACACTTCATAATGAGGATGAAAATGCTCATGGGTCATCGCAAAATAATCGCTCCGTCCTGCATATTCTACCGTGAGTGAATGGGGAGTCTGAGTATCGGTCAAGCTTGATCGTGTCTTATCTGCATGATTCATATTCCACGTCCTCCTGATGGATAAGCTTATATGTACAATATGTATATTTATATCTGTAAGCGTTCTCTTAAAATAAGTATATCACAACAAAATAAGCGGTATATATGAAATAAAACAAGATTTGCGGAGAAATATCATGCTTTATTTGCTACTCTTTGGATAACCAATTATACAGTGATGAGAGGGGAAAACAGCATGACTTTAAAAAAATATGTATTGGTAGGTACAGGTGGACGGGCTGAATTTTTCTATGGAGCTATAGCAAATACATACCGAGAGACTTCAGAATTAGTAGGACTATGTGATATCAATAGCACTCGCGCACGTCATGCTAATCAATTATTACAAGATAAATATAATTACCATGCTGTAGATCTATATACCGCAGATCAATTCGAGCAAATGATTCATGACAAACAGCCAGATGTTGTGATTGTCACCAGTGTCGATCGTACCCATCATCGTTATATTATCAAAGCACTGGAATTAGGATGCGATGTGATCACAGAAAAACCGATGACAGTAGACGAACATAAATGTCAGGAAATTATCGATGCAGTAGAGCGTACCGGTCAGAAAGTACGTGTGACATTTAATTATCGTTATGCTCCTCATCATACCAAAGCACGAGAATTGATTGCAGATGGCACGATTGGCGATGTGACTTCTGTTCATTTTGAATGGTTGTTGAATACCGAACATGGGGCAGATTATTTCCGTCGCTGGCATCGAGACAAGCGCAATAGCGGTGGATTATTAGTACACAAATCAACTCATCATTTCGATCTGGTGAACTTCTGGATCGGTTCACAACCGGATACGGTATTTGCTATGGGCGACTTATTATTTTATGGACGTGAAAATGCAGAAGAACGAGGAGAAACTCATTTTTATGCACGTTCTACAGGCAGCGAAGTCGCTAAAAATGATCCGTTTGCGTTACCACTGGATACCAACCCGAATCTAAAAGCGATGTATCTGGATGCTGAACATGAAGACGGTTATATTCGAGATCAGAGTGTGTTTGGAGATGGAATTAATATAGAGGACACAATGAGCGTTGTGGTTCGGTACAAAAATAAAGCTATGCTCACGTACTCTCTAAATGCTTATATGCCGTGGGAAGGATACCGTATTGCTTTTAACGGAACCAAAGGACGTATCGAAATGGAAGTTGTCGAGAAATCTTATGTAAATGCAGGCGGAGAAAAAGCAGACGAAGGTGCTCTCAAGCGCAAAACGATCAAAGTGTTCCCTATGTTCGCTGAAGCCTATGAAGTAGAAGTGGAAGAAAAAGAAGGCGGTCATGGCGGCGGTGATCCTGTTCTTCTGAACGATTTATTCGGCGAGCCTGTTGAAGATCCATTCCACCGCGCAGCCGATCATGTCGATGGAGCACGCTCTATTTTAACAGGCATAGCGGCTAATCAATCGATCCGTACTGGCTTACCTGTCAAAATCGATGGCTTGGTTCATTTTAACCAATAGAAGCTATTCATGATATGTACCTGCCTTTCTTGATGATAAAAGAAAGGCTTTTTCTTATTTCAGTCAATCGTATCGATAGTGATTGCAATCACTACGTTGGTATTAAGCGCATGTTACGATCTGTTTGAGAATAATTCTCAGTTAACAATAGGATTATCAAGCAGGGTCGATACGGAAGGAATGGATATCATGAGCGAATTAATTAATAACCGAGAACACCGTAGTTCGTTAGACAACAACCGCCAACAACTACTTAAAGAAATTATCAAAGAGCTTCATCAAGGTAAAAGTACGGAAGAAGTCAAAGCTAGATTTACAGAAGCCGTAGGTGATATTACGGTAGAGGAAATTTCGATTTTGGAACAATCCTTGATGGAAGACGAAGGGATTCCTGTTGAAGAGGTACAACGATTATGTAGTGTCCATGCAGCGATTTTCAAAGGCTCTATCCAAGATATTCATCGTTCTCATCAACCAGAAGAACAACCAGGACACCCTGTATATACATTAAAAAAAGAAAATGCAGAATTGGATCGTTTATTGCATTTCTCAATCAGTCTGCATCTAGATCAATTTCGTAAATCAGATGACGAGCATAACCGTCTTAAATTACTGGAAGATTTAAGTTTATTATATGATGTGGACAAACATTACAGTCGTAAAGAAAATTTGATTTTTCCGTTTTTAGAAAAGTACGGCATTTTCGGACCAACCAAAGTGATGTGGGGTGTCGATGATGCGATTCGTGGAGCGATCAAAGAAGCCAAACAATACCTGATCGATTACAATGGCAATGTAGAACAAGTGATTGCTTGTATCGAACAAGTCAGTCGTGAAGTCAGTGAGATGATTTTCAAAGAAGAACATATTTTACTACCTATGGCGCTGGATAAATTAACAGAAGATGAATGGGTATCGATTGCTCGGGAGAGTGACCAGATCGGATTTTGCTTAATTGATCCTGAACATGAATGGAAGCCTGACCGCCAGCCATTACCTGTACAGTCTACTGAAGAACGTTCAGGTTATATTCATCTCGAAACAGGCATACTTTCTGTACAGCAGTTAGAGCTGATGATGAATCATTTACCGGTTGATCTTACATTTATTGATGAAAATGATGTGGTTCGTTATTTCTCCCATGGCAAAGAACGAATCTTTGCTCGTACCAAAGCTGTGATCGGTCGAACTGTACAAAATTGTCATCCTCCACAAAGTGTTCATGTCGTTGAAGAATTGCTTCGAGATTTCAAAGCAGGCGTGAAAGATATAGAAGATTTCTGGATTCCGTTAAAAGATCAATTTATCTATATTCGTTATTTTGCGATTCGAGATCAAGAAGGTAAATACATGGGAACATTAGAATTCACACAAAATATCAAACCGATCCAAGCACTAGAAGGACAAAAACGTATTTTATCCTAAACTAGTGGCATGAATTATATAATAAAAAAGAACTGTTTTTATCGGCAAAGACACATCAATAAACAAAAAAAAGAAGTATTCTATAAAATATAGAATACTTCTTTTCGTTACGTCCCAGGAGGGATTCGAACCCCCGACCGACGCCTTAGAAGGGCGTTGCTCTATCCAGCTGAGCTACTGAGACAAATAGAATGTGCGTTTGAAGCGCAACAAAAATAGTATAGCACAGCATTAATAAGTAAGACAACACTTTTTTTAGATTGTAAAATATGGTGATGTAGTCATTCAAGAACTGTTACATACTTTTTGAAGCAGAGACAAGCTATGTTATAATCATAAAATCTTAATATTCATGAATATTTTTATCCTATTCATTATACAGTTAGCATTGAAATGTAGGAGGTGCTATTATAACGGACTCAACGAATTCACATACAGAATCATCAGGGAATGTTATTTTGTTTCCCAAAACGCTAGACTTTTATCAGATTGAATTAACCAATATGTTAGAGACCGAACGATACGGTGAAGCCATGGCTTTGCTGGATTTTTTACTGCATTGTCAGGGACAAAGCGAGCAACAGATGGAAGAGTGGGAATCGCTTTTGGGCTGGCTACGTATGAGTTTTCCAGAAGCCGCTATCGAAAGTAGTGCTTTGGATCAACAAGAAGATGAAGAAAATCATACAAATAGTGATACAATCATGCGAGATCGTATTAAAGGGAAGCAATCAGCAGACCATTCTTATGAATCTAAATTATTAGAAACAGCGATGGAACAGCCGGTAACCGAACGTACGTTGTTGGCACTTGAACAATTATCTTATCTCGATCAACCGAAGATCGATGATGAATTGATTGATTGGTTAAAAACAGGTAAGCAACATCCGTTAATTCAGTTCCGTATTTTGCAAACGTTGCGCAGGCGTGGACATTTGGGTAATGTAAGCTTTGAACGTGATCATGAATGGATAGAAGTTGAGATTGAAAATGTTCCTTTAGAGCCAGCCGAGTTTCCTTTAACGGCTATTCAGATTTTGGAGCGAGTGGCTGATAAAACAGAAAGCGATGCGCCTAATCTGTTTTATTTTGCTCAGGAACTATGGTCACAATTTATGATGGCTGCTTACGGTACTTCGAATTATCAGTACATTGTCAGAGGTGATGATGCCGAATTGGATATTTGGGCAGCTGCTCTTCACCAGACCGTTTCTGAGACGCTAGAAGGCACCAAGGAGGAAGAAAGCATCCGTCTCCTCTACGGCGTAACCGATAATATTCGCTTCCGCTATGAGCAAGCTTATCGCGCTATGCATCAATTTGTGTCAGGACAATTGCCACGTTCTTGATCCAAGAACAGAGAGTCCAGACCATCAAAGGAATCACGCTTGAAAAACCATCGATAGTTGTATATACTATAATGGTTATTCTGTACGTGAAATTAACATTTATACAATGTGAAATATTTTTTGGAGGGGAATACTTGAAATGACAGCAAAATGGGAAAAAACAGAAAAGAACCTTGGGGTTCTTGAGGTAGAAGTAGGTGCAGAGCGTGTAAGCGCGGCACTTGATAAAGCATTCAATACAGTAGTTAAAAAAACCAGCATCCCTGGTTTCCGCAAAGGTAAAGTGCCACGGTCTATTTTCGAAGCACGCTTTGGGGTAGAAAGTCTTTACAACGATGCAATCGATATCTTGCTTCCAGAAGCTTACTCTGAAGCTGTTGACGAAGCAGATATTTTCCCGGTTGATCGTCCTGAAATCGAAATCGAGCAATTCGCAAAAGGCGAAACTTTCAAATTCAAAGCTAAAGTTACTGTAAAACCTGAAGTTAAATTGGGCGAATACAAAGGACTAGAAGTACCTGTTGCTAAAGCTGAAGTTAGCGAAGAAGACGTGAACGAAGAATTAACACGTTTGCAACAACGTCATGCTGAATTGTCTGTACTTGAAGAAGGCGCTGCTGAAAACGGAGACGTAGTTGTTATTGACTTCGACGGTTCTGTAGATGGCGTTCAATTCGAAGGCGGACAAGCAGAGCGTTATTCTCTTGAATTGGGTTCTAACTCCTTTATCCCTGGATTTGAAGAGCAAGTAGTAGGTATGTCTACTGGTGACTTCAAAGACGTAAGTGTAACTTTCCCAGACAGCTACCATGCGGTAGAACTTGCTGGTAAAGATGCAGTATTCAAAGTAAAACTTCACGAAATCAAACGCAAAAATCTTCCTGAATTGGATGATGAGTTTGCTAAAGACGTAAGTGAATTCGATACTCTTGATGAGTTCAAAGCAGATTTGAAATCTCAAATCGCTACTCGTAAAGAAAACGAAGTAAAAGCAGCAAAAGAAACAGCAGCAGTTGAAAAAGCAGCTGAAAACGCTGAAGTAGAAATTCCTGAAGCAATGATCAGCTCTGAAACAGAAAACATGGTTCGTGACTTTGACAACCGTCTTCGTCAACAAGGTATGAATCTTGAAATGTACACAGGATTCTCTGGTCAAACAACAGATGATCTTAAAGAGCAAATGAAAGAAGAAGCTTCCAAACGCGTTCGTAACAACCTAGTGTTGGAACAAATCGCTAAAGAAGAAAACATCGAAGTTTCTGAAGAAGAAGTAACTGCGGAATTGGAAAAAATGGCTGGACAATTCCAACGTGATGCTGAAGAAGTTCGTAACATTCTTGCTGCGAATGGTTCTCTTGCAAGTCTTTCTGACGAAATCAAATTGCGTAAAACAATCGAAGTCTTAGTAGACAACAGCAAAGAAGTTGAGCCTGTAGCTGCTGAGCAAGCTGAGTAATTTTTAACTTTATATGGACGTTGCAAATATTTGCAACCTTTTTAGATAAGGCACGTATACATTTGCGTGCCTTATTTTTACCTATTTATATATAAAATGATTAGCACTGAAAAAATGACATGAGACACAGTACATGTTAAAATAGTTCTGTGTCATTATTTCTATGCTTTTTTATACGTCCTAATTTTCATGGCACAAGTCATGACAAAGAAAAGAGGTTGGTCTTATGAGTCTAGTACCTATGGTTGTCGAACAAACCAGTAGAGGTGAACGATCTTACGATATTTATTCAAGATTGCTCAAAGACCGTATCGTGTTTCTGAGCACGGCGATTGATGATGATGTAGCCAATCTCATTATTGCACAACTATTGTTTTTAGCTGCGGAAGATCCAGAGAAAGACATTCACCTATACATCAACTCTCCTGGTGGTTCTGTCACAGCAGGGATGGGTATATACGATACAATGCAATTCATTAAGCCGGATGTATCGACGATCTGTATCGGTATGGCTGCAAGCATGGGTTCACTGTTGTTAACAGCAGGTGCTCCAGGTAAGCGTTATGCACTTCCGAACAGCGAAGTTATGATTCATCAACCGCTTGGTGGTATTAGCGGACAAGCTTCAGATATGAAGATCCATGCTGAATGGATTATCAAAACACGTCAAAAATTGAACCAAATTTATGTAGAACGTACGGGTCAATCTTTAGACAAGATTGAAAAAGATACTGATCGCGATTATTTCTTAGAAGCTGAGGAAGCGAAAGCTTACGGAATTATAGATCAAATTCTCACTCGTCCGATCACAAGCTAAAGAGGGGTGTTTGCATGTTTAAATTTAATGATGAAAAAGGACAACTTAAATGTTCTTTTTGCGGAAAATCTCAAGATCAGGTCCGTAAGCTTGTAGCAGGTCCTGGTGTCTATATATGTGATGAATGTATCGAACTTTGCACAGAGATCGTTGAAGAGGAATTGGGACATGAAGAAGAGTTAGATCTTAAAGATATCCCAAAACCACAAGAAATCCGTGCGATTTTGGATCAATACGTTATCGGACAAGATCAAGCCAAAAAATCATTGTCTGTAGCGGTATATAATCACTACAAACGTGTAAATTCACAAAGTAAAATCGAAGACGTTGAATTGCAAAAAAGTAACATTATGCTTGTAGGACCAACAGGTTCTGGTAAAACGTTGCTTGCGCAAACAATGGCTCGTATCTTGAATGTGCCTTTCGCTATTGCTGATGCTACTTCACTAACAGAAGCAGGTTATGTAGGGGAAGATGTTGAAAACATCTTGCTTAAATTAATCCAAGCTGCTGATTATGATGTAGAAAAAGCAGAACGCGGCATTATCTATATCGATGAAATCGATAAAGTAGCTCGTAAATCTGAAAATCCTTCAATCACTCGTGACGTATCCGGTGAAGGTGTTCAGCAAGCATTGCTGAAAATCCTAGAAGGTACTGTTGCTTCTGTTCCACCACAAGGCGGACGTAAGCATCCTCATCAAGAATTTATTCAAATCGATACCACTAACATCTTGTTTATCGTAGGTGGTGCTTTTGACGGTCTGGAACAATATATCAAACGCCGGATCGGTAAAAAAGTAATCGGTTTTAACTCTAACAATGAAGGTCAAAAAGAATTGAAAGCAGGCGAATACTTGAGTATGGTATTGCCAGAAGATTTGCTTAAATTCGGATTGATTCCTGAATTTGTAGGACGTTTGCCAGTTATCTCTGCTCTAGAACCACTAGATGAAGAGACATTGGTACGTATTTTGTCCGAACCTAAAAATGCATTGGTAAAACAATATTCCAAAATGTTGGAAATGGACAATGTAGAATTAGTATTCGAACAAGGTGCACTTGAAGCGATTTCCCGTGAAGCGATCAAACGCAACACAGGTGCTCGTGGACTTCGTGCGATCATCGAAAGCATTATGCTTGATGTGATGTATGAAGTACCGTCTCGTGACGATGTAACCAAATGTGTTATTACTCAACAAGTCGTTGAGGACAAAGTGGTTCCAGAATTGCAGACAGGCAAAGATAAAAAGCAAGAAGAAAGTGCATAATAACTTGACGTAAAGGTTGAGTATGCGTTTCTTCTATGATGTTCATAGATAACGCGCCGGCCTTTTTCCTTTGTGGAATAAAGGCTGGTTTGCGATTAAGCCCACATGTAAGGGAGCAAAATAAATGTTTTTGAGAGAAAACACAAGACCGGTGAAAGTCGGAGATTTGACAATTGGTGGCAGTAATGAAGTCTTGATTCAAAGTATGTGTACAACCAAAACAGCAGATGTAGAAGCAACTGTAGCTGAAATCCTTCGTTTAGAAGAAGCAGGTTGTCAGCTTGTTCGTGTAACTGTTAATAACGAAGAAGCAGCAGAAGCAATTAAAGAAATCAAAAAACGTATTCATATCCCTCTAGTAGCGGATATACATTTTAACCATAAGTTAGCTTTACTTGCGATCGAAAATGGAATCGACAAAGTACGTATCAACCCGGGTAATATCGGTAGACGTGATAAAGTCGAAGCTGTTGTACGTGCTTGTAAAGAAAAAAATATTCCGATTCGTATCGGTGTAAATGCAGGATCACTTGAAAATCATTTGCTTGAGAAATACGGTTACCCAACACCAGAAGCAATGGTAGAAAGTGCATTATTCCATATCGGTATTTTGGAAGAACTGGATTTCCACGATATTATCGTTTCGCTTAAAGCATCTGATGTGCCAATGGCGATCGAAGCTTATAGCCAAGCGGCTAAAGTGATTCCTTATCCACTTCATTTAGGAATTACAGAAGCAGGAACATTGAATGCAGGAACAATCAAGAGTTCAGCAGGTATCGGTGCCCTATTAGCCTTAGGAATCGGTTCAACTGTACGTATTTCCTTGAGTGCTGATCCTGTAGAAGAAGTGAAAGTAGCTCGTGAACTTCTCAAAACATTCGGATTGATTACAAATGCAGCAACATTGGTATCTTGCCCAACTTGTGGACGTTTGGATATCGACCTATTCTCGATTGCGAATGAGGTTGAAGAGTATATTTCCAAATTGAAAGTGCCGATTAAAGTATCTGTATTGGGTTGCGCAGTAAATGGACCGGGTGAAGCGAAAGAAGCTGATATCGGTATCGCTGGTGCTCGTGGAGAAGGATTACTTTTCCGCTACGGTAAAATGATTCGTAAAGTGCCAGAAGCAGACATGGTTGTCGAATTGAAAAAAGAAATCGATGCGATTGTTGTCGCTTTTGAAGCAACAGGTAAAATTCCAGGTCGCGAAGAACGTCATGCACCTGCAGCTAAGTAAATATTTTGATTAATGATATAACGTAAACTTAAAGATACTGGTAGAGGAAGTTGCCTCAATCAGTATCTTTTTTTACATGAATTTAAGCTAAATTTGATCGGTTGGAGGATCATTGGTTTTTCAATGTGATATTTGGTAAACTAGGAATGATATAGGCAGTATGATACGCACAAGCATAGGAGGTTGAAAGCGATGGGACCAAATAAAAATAAGGGGCGTCGTTTTCCTTTACTGCCTTTGAGAGGACTACTTGTCTATCCAAGTATGGTATTGCATCTGGATGTAGGACGAGATAAATCTGTAAAGGCATTAGAAAAAGCGATGGTTGACGATAATTTAATTCTTCTTTGTTCGCAATCGGAAGTCAGCATCGAAGAGCCGAGCGAGGACGAGATTTTTAGAATCGGTACGGTAGCTAAAGTCAGACAAATGTTGAAGCTGCCTAATGGAACGATTCGTGTACTTGTTGAAGGTCTGGAACGTGCAGAAATTATTCAATATATTGATAATGAAGAATATTATGAAGTTCAAGCGAGAGAGCTACCGGAAGAAGAAACCAATGATCCGGAAGTTAGCGCATTGATGCGGACGGTATTGACTCAATTTGAACATTATATTAATTTGTCCAAAAAGGTAACACCAGAGACATTAGCAGCGGTATCTGATATTGAAGAACCGGGTCGATTAGCAGATGTAATTACCAGTCATCTATTGATCAAGATCAAAGACAAACAAGATATTTTGGAAACTGTAGATATTCGTGCTCGTTTGGAACGTTTGTTAGATATTTTAAATAATGAACGTGAAGTACTAGAATTAGAGCGCAAAATCAACCAACGTGTTAAAAAACAAATGGAAAAAACACAACGTGAATATTATTTGCGTGAACAAATGAAAGCGATCCAAAAAGAGCTAGGTGAAAAAGAAGGTAGAGCGGGTGAAGTGGAAGAATTGCGCCAGCAACTATCTGAACTTACGGTACCTGAGAAAGTGCAAGAGAAGATTGAAAAAGAAATCGATCGCTTAGAGAAAATGCCTGCTAGTTCTGCGGAAGGTAGTGTTATTCGCAACTATGTAGACTGGTTAATCAGCTTGCCGTGGTCGAAATCGACAGACGATGATCTGGATCTACATCATGCAGAAGAGATTTTGAATGAAGATCACTATGGACTCGACAAGCCCAAAGAACGTGTACTTGAGTATCTAGCGGTACAGAAATTAGTGAAAAAGCTAAAAGGTCCTATTCTTTGCCTAGTTGGACCTCCGGGTGTGGGTAAAACGTCACTCGCTCGTTCGATTGCCAAGTCATTAGGACGTGAATTTGTGCGTATTTCATTAGGTGGTGTACGTGATGAAGCTGAGATTCGTGGGCATCGTCGTACGTATGTAGGTGCTATGCCTGGACGTATTATTCAAGGAATGAAAACAGCAGGTTCAACCAATCCAGTATTTCTAATGGATGAAATTGATAAAATGGCTTCTGATTTCCGTGGCGATCCTTCGGCGGCATTGTTGGAAGTGCTTGATCCCGAGCAAAACAATACGTTTAGTGACCATTTTATCGAAGTGCCGTTTGACCTGTCGAACGTTATGTTTGTAACGACAGCCAATAGTGTACAAAGTATTCCTCGTCCATTATTGGATCGGATGGAGATGCTTTCTATTCCGGGATATACCGAACTTGAGAAAATGCAGATTGCTAAGCAGTATTTATTGCCTAAACAGACCGAAGAACATGGTCTAACGCCTGAGCAATTAGAAATTGGCGAAGAAGCTTTGTTACGCATGATTCGTGAGTATACACGTGAATCCGGTGTACGTAACTTAGAACAGCAAGTCGCTGCATTGTGTCGTAAAGCAGCGAAAGCGATTGTCTCGGATAATTTAGAAAAAGTATCGATTGAACCTGATCAAATCAAAGATTATTTAGGCGTACCTAAATTCCGTTATGGTTTGATTGAAAAAGAAGATCAAATCGGTAGTGTAACCGGACTAGCATGGACAGAAGTTGGCGGAGAAACGCTAACGATCGAAGTGACGGTTGTACCGGGTAGTGGTAAATTAATGCTGACAGGTAAACTAGGCGATGTCATGAAAGAATCAGCACAAGCTGCATTCAGTTACACACGCTCCAAAGCCAAAGCCCTGCATATCGCAGACGATTTCCATGAAAAAAATGATATTCATATTCATATTCCAGAAGGCGCTATTCCCAAAGACGGCCCTTCCGCAGGGATCACGATCGCAACAGCTCTTATTTCCGCATTGACCGGTCGCCCTGTATCCAAAGAAGTCGCTATGACAGGTGAGATCACACTACGTGGACGTGTATTGCCGATTGGTGGCTTAAAAGAAAAAACGCTAGCTGCTCACCGTGCAGGATACAAAAAAATCTTACTTCCTATGGATAACGAACGCGACTTACGTGACATCCCAGAAAGCGTAAGAAATGATCTTACCTTTGTTCCAGTATCTCATATGGATCAGGTACTAGAAGAAGCACTTATCGCTCCAAAAGAAACACCTGAAACGATCCAACCTTTAATCTAAAAAAGCTCAACTTCATAACAACCAACCAACGGAATCGTTCTATAAGCAGTAAATAGAGCGATTCCGTTTATTTGATGTGCTATACTATTACTAATCCGTTGTAAGGGACAGAGTATCTTTTGTAGCACGGAACGAAGCAAACGGTATTATTCGATAGAAGCGAAGCGTTCGCCTTTAAGATCGAATATCTACTGCAACCAGCAGTATTCCAAGATATTCGACCTTAACAGCGATCGACAGAATAATCCGTTTGTGGAGTGGTCAAGCTACTTGAGGCAATGTTTACCTTCAACTTCTAACTAAAGGGGAACTTGTAATTATGAAAGTAAATAGCGCGGAATTTATTATTAGCGCGGTGCGTCCGAACCAATACCCGGAAGATGGGTTGCCAGAGATTGCTCTAGCAGGACGATCTAATGTAGGTAAATCTTCAATGACTAACCGCTTGATTAGCCGTAAAAACCTGGCACGTACCAGTGCAACACCAGGTAAAACTCAACATCTTAACTACTATATGATCAACGAATCGATGTATTTCGTCGATTTTCCTGGATATGGTTATGCCAAAGTCTCCAAAAGCCAGCGTGAAGCTTGGGGTAAAATGATTGAAAAATATCTACTTGAGCGTGAAACATTACGTATGGTAGTACTGGTAATCGACCTTCGTCATCCGCCTTCCAAAGATGATGTGATTATGTATGAATGGCTTAAATACTACGAACGTGATGTGTGTATTGTAGCGACCAAAGCCGATAAGATTCCACGTAGTAAATGGGACAAGCATGTCAAAATCGTTAAGCACGGTTTGAGCTTTGTACCTGAAGATGATTTTGTGCTGTTTTCATCTGAAACAGGATTGGGTAAAGATGAATTATGGTCCGTCATCGAACGTTATGCTTTTGCACTTCCAGAGTCAGAAGAGGAAGAAGAGTATGCACAAGTAGAGAATGATAACGAAGAGCACCAACCAAAAACAGAAGAGTCCGAACCCCCTCATAGCAATCAATAAAGTCACGAACAGGTCAGCAAAACGAAGAAGTTTGTATAGAAAAGTGAGTATTCAGGCCGTTCTTTAGAACTTTACGGGGATTGTTCCGTTTTTTTCTGGAATATGGTGAAAATCATTCATCTTGATCACAAGCATAGCGTTTCGCAGATGATGTATAATGAATATATTGGAATGTTAAAAGAATTGAGGAGATTTTTATGGCTCAGCGGTTAGCCACAGAATATATTAAAGCCAGTTTACAGTTGTCGAAAGCTCAAATGTCCCAGTTTGTCCATTATGCCGAAGACCCTCAGATCCATCATCGAGTGAAAATACTTGATAACGGAAATCAGGAAATTGTTCTCGGAGTGAAAAACGGAGAAGAAGTGCATTTACCTTTTGACCTCAGAGAAGGAAGCTATGTCTGTGAGTTGTCTTTCCGCTTGGTAAACCCGCAGTTAACAAATATAGTACGCAAATTATTTGTTGCTTTTAAAGGTAATGGTGTTGTAAATCGCATTTATCATGGATTTACGATGAGATATCATTACGAACAGGGTTCTGTTCGCCAGATTGTAGAATGTACAGGCGAACATGAAAAAATGATTTACCAACACAAAAACACAGCAATAGATATGAAGAGCGAATGGCAATCCGTATCTGTTGAGACTGATATTGAATTAGTACGGAGTATAGTCGATCGATTATTAGATCAACGGTTAGCTTCAGAAGGACCGTACGATCAGATTGATCAAGAATTAAAGGTTCAGTCAAGTCGATTGTTCCGTATGGAAGCTTAACATCAGATCTAACGCCTGTTTTCCTTTGAAGGAGAACAGGTTTTTTTATTTTAACCGTATTATATTTATACATAAAAATGAATGAGCAATCTGCTGTAATAATGAATCTTTAAATATTTAATGAATATTGCAAAAAGGCTTGCATTTCATGGAGATAGATGTTATTTTTAATCTCGTTGAAAATAATATTAGGAACCAGGATTCACTCAGGACATAGTAATGTTGCGAGAGCTAAAACCCTCGGGAAGTGAATGACGTAGGTCCTAGCGGATGAAATTTTTCAAACATTTTATTCCTAGGAAGGGGGAACCGGAAGATGGAATACTCAACTTTCGGAAGACACGTTGCTGTTGATACTTGGGGTGTAGATTTTGATATGCTGAATAATGCTGAGGTTTTGCAAGCTCATATGGTTGATGCAGCTGAAGCATGCGGAGCAACAGTAATGTCTGTTCAAGCCAAACAATTCGAACCACAAGGTGCTACAGTACTTGTTTTGTTGTCGGAGAGTCACCTCTCGATTCACACATATCCTGAGAGAGGATTCGCGGCTATTGACTGCTATACCTGCGGAGAAACCGTAGATCCACAGTTAGCTATTGACTACCTGGTATCCGTTCTGAAACCTGAGAAAACGTATGCCAAAAAATTAGTTCGTGGTTTGGGAGAACTTCAAGTGGAAACACCTGAGATCAAATCCATTGAACTTATCAATCAATAATATAAACTTTGCTTGTACAAGCAAAAGATTAAAATGAAATAGGTTTTACACAATAGCCATAGGGGTTTACCTATGGCTATTTCTTTTGAAAGATGGGATTGGATGATATGAAATATTTTGATTATTGTCAATCATAAAGAAATTGTGTCTATTTTCCGATGATGATTTCATAAACATTTCATAAAAACGGCGAAATTCGTAATTTAGCTGTGATATAATTAACGTATTGTTAATGAACGTATAGAGAAATGACTTTTAGATTAGGCAGGTGAACTTGCAATGCACATCGTTGTTGTCGGATTGAATTACCGCACAGCACCCGTTGAAGTGAGAGAACGGTTTGCTATTGCGGACGAAGATTTACCGCAGGCGCTCCGGCAGCTCAGAGAAACTAAGAGTGTGTTGGAAGGGACTATTGTAGCGACTTGCAACCGTACGGAGATTTACGTGGTACTGGATCGTCTGCATATGTGTGGACATTTTATTCGTACCTTTATGGAGCAGTGGTTCGGTATTCCCCGTCAGGAATTTACACAGCATTTATATATATATGAAGATGAGCAAGCAATTAGTCATCTTTTTCGTGTAGCTTGTGGATTGGATTCGATGGTGCTCGGTGAGACTCAGATTTTGGGTCAAGTAAAGCGTTCATTCCAATGGGCGCAAGAAAATAAAGCTACAGGTACGTGGTTTAATATGTTGTTTAAGCAAGCTGTCACACTGGGCAAACGTGCACATTCAGAAACAATGATCGGTGAAAGTGCAGTTTCGATCAGTTACGCAGCAGTAGAATTAGGCAAGCGCATTTTCGGTGCTTTTCATAATAAAGTGATTATGATTCTAGGCGCTGGTAAAATGAGTGAGCTTACGGTGAAGCATCTCTATGCAAATGGAGCAGCTGAAGTGATTGTAGCGAACCGTACACTTGGACGTGCGCAAGAGCTTGCGCATAAGTTCAACGGTACCCCGTGTACAATCGAACAAGCGATGGATCGTTTGCATCAAGTGGATATTCTGATCAGTTCTACAGGAGCACAAGGTTATGTACTGAGTGCAGATACGCTTGCTCAAAGTATGAAATTGCGTAAGTCTCGTCCTTTGTTTATGATTGATATAGCGGTTCCGCGCGATATTGATCCAGCAATTGGCGATATTAGCAATGTATTTTTGTATGATATTGATGATTTAGAAGGCATTGTAGAAAGCAATATGGAAATGCGCCGCGCAGAATCGATTAAGATTGAGCGTATGATCCGTGAAGAAGTAGAATCTTTTAATCAATGGCTCAAAACATTGGGCGTACGTCCAGCGATTCGTGCTTTACAAGAACGTGGAGCCGATATTCATGCAGAGACACTAGAAAGTTTATTTAATAAATTACCAGAGTTAGATGAAAGACAACGTAAAGTGATCAGTCGTTTAACCAAGAGTATCGTGAATCAGATGAATCACGAACCTATTCATCGTATTAAAGAAATGGCTGCCGAGAAAGATGGGGCTGAAGTACTTGATTTGTTCACTCGAATATTTGCTTTAGAAGATCAGCTTGAAGATGCAGCAGATCAAGTCAATCAAAGCGAAGTTTCTAAAGCACAGTCGCCTGTGCAAGCTAATAAATTGGGATTAGAAGGTAGTTTTGGGTCTTTCGCTCCCGCAACCCTATAGGCAGGTGATTCGCTTTGACGCTTTTTAACCTGTTATACGATATTATTATTTATTTATACGCCCTGAGCCTTCTGTTTTATTTCTCGGATTGCATTCGTCGCAATCCGAGGGCGAAGCGGTTAGGCACAGGGTTTCTTATTTTGGTATTTGTGATCCAAATTGTCAGTATTACGATTCGAACGATAGAGGAGAGAACGTTACCTTTATTTTCAACGTATGACTTTTTCTTTGTACTGACTTTTATTTTAATATTGATTTCCTTTTTTATCGAAAAGGTATTGAAGACTGATTATGCCGTATTGCTGTTAAATGTAATCGGCTTTTGTGCTATGGTGCAAAATCGTCTTCATTCACCGGGTGAAGGTGTACTCCCTACAGGTTGGGATACGGTTCATGGACTATTAATTTTACATGTGATATTCGCTAATATTAGTTTTGCCGCTTATACAGTAGCTGCTGTTTTTGGTTCAATGTATCTATTTTTACATCGTAAATTAAAACAGAAAAAATGGGATAATACGGTTCGCCGTCTACCTAGCTTAGAAAGTATGGAAAAGTATACGTATACAGCGATGTTAATCGGTACGCCGGTACTGATTGTATCTTTAATTGTGGCATTGATGTCGATTGTAGCAGAAGGTCGATATATTCTTTTGCTCGATTCCAAAGTGGTGTTCACTTTGTTAGCGTTATGCGTATATGTAGCTTTCTTTGCAACAAAGAAAATGCGCAATTACTCAGCCAATACGATGGCAATCTGGGCAATCTTAGGATATATCTTGTTTATTTTAAATTTTGTTTCTAATTCTTGGTCTGCTTTTCATCAATGGGTGGGTGTATGAGTGATTCTATTCATTATCTACCTATTATGTTGGACTGTAGAGATCAAGCTTGTCTGATTGTAGGCGGTGGTCAAGTGGCTGAACGTAAAAGTATATCTCTACTTCAAGCAGGAGCGATACTTACGATTATCAGCCCTACACTGACTCCTAAGTTACAACAGTTAGTCAATCAGCAACAGTTGATCTGGCATGCTCGTGAGTATCAGACAGGAGATATAGCTTATCACTGTACTTCAGATGAGAAACTTAGTGAATTTGGTTACAGACCTTATTTTCTAGTACATGCAGTGACTTCGGTGCCAGAGATCAATAATCAGGTTGCTACCGAAGCCAAAACTTATCGTATTCCTGTAAATGTAGCTCATCAGCGTGAACAAAGTACATTTATCAATCCGAATGTGATTCGTCGTGGACGATTGACGATAGCTGTAACAACCTCAGGTGCAGGACCTTTAGCAGGTCGGTATATTGTAAAAGAAATCAATCAACATTTCGGTAACGAATATGAGATTTATATTGATTTTCTGTATCATTTACGAGAAACCATTGCTCAAAAAGTAAGCGATGAATCTTTACGTAAATCATTGCTACATCAAGCGATGTCACTTTCTATTTTAGAAGAGATTCGTCAGGGGATCTTTGAACCCTGGGATGAACAACAAATAGAACACTGGATCAACCAATCAATAGAATAATAGACTATTGAATACAATGGGCTCAGGAGATGAATATATGCGTACGATTGTAGTAGGGAGTAGACAAAGTGCTCTAGCTTTGACGCAGACTGGTCATGTGATTGATGCGTTAACAGCGATTAGTGAAGAGCAGGGATTAGATGTTCATTTTGAAATTAAAAAGATTATTACCAAAGGAGACCGTATTCTGGATGTGACTTTATCTAAAGTCGGCGGAAAAGGTCTATTTGTCAAAGAGATCGAGCAAGCGTTACTTGATGGTGAGATCGATATGGCTGTGCATAGTATGAAAGATATGCCTTCTGAATTACAAGAAGGGCTTATCAATGGAGCAATTCCTCCAAGAGTCGATCCTAGAGATTGCTTAATTACACGTACAGGTTGTTCCTTAGAAGAACTTCCTCAAGGAGCTAGACTGGGTACCAGTAGCTTGAGACGTGCAAGTCAGCTCAAGTTATATCGTCCTGATCTACAAATCGAATCGATTCGTGGGAATATTGATTCACGTTTGCGTAAGCTTGAAACCGAAGGCTTTGACGCTATTATGTTAGCAGCGGCAGGCTTGGAACGTATGGGCTGGTCTGATCGAATCACTTCCTTTTTACCGACAGAAATCTGTCTGCCAGCAGTAGGGCAAGGGGCACTTGGAATCGAATGTCGTGCAGATGATATTGAAATGTTGCAATTGCTGTCTTTGTATAATGATGATCTCACTGCGGTAACTGTAACAGCTGAACGTACTTTTTTGTCTGAATTAAATGGGGGCTGTCAGGTTCCTATTGGTGCCTATGCTGTACGTCTACAAAGTTCGGATGGGACTGAAGAGCAAAATATTATACAATTAACAGGAATGGTTGCTACACCGGATGGTAGTATTATGTTGAAAGAAACGATGCAGGGTACAGACCCTGTAGCATTGGGTATTGCTGTAGCAGCACAACTGAAAAGTCAGGGAGCAGATCGGATACTGGCAGAAGTAAGGGGATGAGTGTATGACCGGTAAAGTGTATTTGGTAGGGGCAGGTCCTGGAGCATTGAAGTTAATAACGCTTCGGGGCTGGGAATGCATAGGTCTTGCAGATGCCATTGTATATGATCGTCTAGCAAGTCCACGGTTGCTCAAGCAAGCCAAGCCAGGAGCCGAGAAAATCTATGTCGGCAAATTGCCTGATCGTCATACAATGAAGCAAGAAGAGATTAATCAGTTATTGGTTGATTTAGCTCTACAGGGCAAAGTGGTCGTGCGCCTTAAAGGTGGAGATCCGACGATCTTTGGTAGAGTAGCAGAAGAAGCTGAATTACTGCGTCAACATCAGATTCCCTACGAAATTGTACCGGGTATCAGTTCTTCGATTGCTGTGCCTGCTTATGCTGGTATTCCTGTAACTCATCGTGACTTTGCTTCTTCTTTATCGATTATTACAGGGCATGAGAGTCCAGATAAATTAGATCAAAGTATTCACTGGGATAAGGTGACTAACGCTACAGGTACACTTGTCTTTATGATGGGCGTTGCCAAGATCGGCTATATTAGCGAGCAATTGATGAAGCACGGACGACCCACTTCTACACCTGTAGCTTTGATCCGTTGGGGAACACGAGCGGAGCAGGAGACGTTGGTAGGTACACTTGAAGATATAGCAGCGAAAGTTGAAGCTGCACGATTCAAGCCCCCTGCTGTAATTGTGGTAGGCGAAGTGGTGAACCAGCGTGAACATTTAAAATGGGTCGAAGAGTTGCCTCTGTTCGGGAAGCGAATTCTGGTGACTCGTGCACGTAGCCAAGCGAGTGAACTGGTGAACCGAATCGATGAACTGGGTGGAGAACCTTACGAGTATCCAGTGATCGAGACAAGGTTACCTGTTGCTGAAGAAAGTATACGAAATATCGGTACAGCCTTATCGAATTTGCAAAAATATGATTGGGTATTCTTCACAAGTGTTAATGGAGTAGAGTACTTCTTTGAACATTTGAGACAACATGCTCAAGATATTCGTGCATTATATCGTGCGAAGATTGTAGCTGTCGGTCCTGCTACATTAGAGGCTTTACGATTGCATGGGATTACAGCTATGCCTTTACCAGAGAAGTTCCAAGCAGAAGGCTTGCTGGACAGCTTAGAAGGTCAATTACAAGCTGGACAGCATATTCTATTACCACGTGGCGACCTAGCACGCTCATGGTTACCCGATACACTGCGTACAATGAATATGGAAGTAACAGAGATTGATACGTATGAGACCGTTATGGTTGGAGAAGACGATATCGAATTGCGTAAGTTGCTGGAAGAAGAAGCCATTCATGCAGTGACATTTACCAGTTCTTCAACAGTCACTAATTTACTGGCTGCTTTAAAAAGTATGGGCATTGAAGATCCTGTACAAGCACTAGAGCACTCGATGATTGCTTGTATTGGTCCACAGACCGCTTTGACTGCTGAACAAGCAGGTCTCAAAGTAGGATTATTAGCTGAAGAAGCAACGATTGAAGGATTGTTAGATGTTCTTTGTCGTTGGAATGCTGATGTATTAATAGATGTGTAATATGTAAATTGATGATCGACATCAGATATGCCGACCTTGCAAGTGCTGGTCGGTTTTATTTATCTAGTCTAGCAAGAATGATAAGTACAAATAAGATATATACATTCAAGGAGGAATATCGTTATTATGAGCCAACCTTTTTCACGTCACCGTCGTCTTCGCAAAACGCCTGCTATTCGTAGCATGGTAAGAGAAACCATATTGCATAAAAGTGATTTTATTCAACCTGTTTTTGTTACGTATGGTACGAATGTAAAAGAAGAAATTTCGTCCATGCCTGGCGTATATAATTTTTCATTAGATACGATGCAAGCTGAAATTCAAGAAATAGTGGATCTGGGTATTCCAGCAGTATTAATATTTGCAGTCCCTGAAGTAAAAGATAGTGTAGGTACAGGTGCTTATGCTCAAGATGGTCTGGTACAACAAGCGACTCGTTGGATCAAAGCAAATTACCCGAACCTATTAGTGATTGCAGACACGTGTTTATGTGAATTTACAGATCATGGACATTGCGGTGTTGTACATGCACATGAATGTGATGGTCATATTGAAGCAGAAGTGGATAACGATGAATCATTAGCATTGTTGGTAAAAACAGCAGTATCCCAAGCGGAAGCAGGCGCAGATATTATTGCTCCTTCCAATATGATGGATGGATTTGTGTATGCGATTCGTGAAGGCTTAGATGCAGCAGGATATAAAGATATTCCGATCATGTCGTATGCAGTTAAATATGCGTCAGCATTCTACGGTCCATTCCGTGAAGCTGCTCAATCGGCACCACAATTTGGTGATCGCAAATCATATCAAATGGACCCTGCTAATGTGCGTGAAGCACTGCGTGAAGCAGAAAGTGATGTTGCTGAAGGCGCAGATATGTTGATGGTCAAACCATCTCTTGCTTATATGGACGTATTGCGTGCAGTGCGTGAGAACTTTGATCTTCCTTTGGTTGCTTATAATGTAAGTGGTGAATATGCAATGGTCAAAGCCGCTGCACAAAACGGATGGATTAATGAACGCGGGATCGTAACTGAAATGATGCTTGGCTTCAAACGTGCAGG
The DNA here is from genome assembly GCF_028594455.2 of Paenibacillus sp. PK4536. NCBI lineage: Bacteria > Bacillati > Bacillota > Bacilli > Caryophanales > Paenibacillaceae > Paenibacillus > Paenibacillus sp. PK4536. The sequence goes on along the minus strand of NZ_CP126313.1, from coordinate 33,830 downwards.
AGCAGATATGATTATTACTTATTTCTCCAAAGACGTTGTGCGCTGGTTACGTGAAGAACAATAATTCAGCTAAAAATAAATAAATTGATGGAGGTATTTGCTCATGGAATCTACTCATTCTGTTCGTCGTGATGAACGTTCACGAGAAGCTTTTGAAGAAGCAAAACAATATATTCCGGGAGGCGTAAATAGTCCTGTTCGTGCATTCAAAACAGTAGGATTGACTCCAATTTATGCAGAACGTGGTGAAGGTTCACGCCTATATGATATTGATGGTAATGTATTTATTGATTATATCGGTTCTTGGGGACCCCTCATTATGGGGCATGCGCATCCTGATGTGGTACGTGCGCTACAAGAAACAGCGATCAAAGGAACAAGCTTTGGTGCACCGACTGAATTAGAAACGAAAATGGCGAAGCTTGTCGTAGAACGTGTTCCTTCTATGGATATTGTTCGTATGGTTAACTCGGGAACAGAAGCGACGATGAGTGTGATTCGTCTCGCTCGTGGCTATACCAAGCGTAACAAGATTTTGAAATTTGAAGGTTCATATCATGGTCATTCTGATAGTCTATTGATCAAAGCAGGTTCTGGTGTAGCGACATTAGGTTTGCCGGATAGTCCGGGTGTCCCTGAATCAGTAGCTACCAATACAATTACCGTTCCTTATAATGACCTTGAATCGTTGCGTTTGGCTTTTGAACGCTTTGGTGAAGAGATTGCTTGTATTATTGTAGAACCTGTTGCTGGTAATATGGGTGTTGTTCCACCACAACCTGGATTTTTACAAGGATTACGTGATATTACAACTCAATATGGTAGTCTGCTTATTTTTGATGAAGTGATGACTGGTTTCCGTGTCGATCTGAATTGTGCACAAGGACGTTATGGTGTAACCCCAGACTTAACATGTCTAGGTAAAGTCATTGGTGGTGGCTTACCTGTAGGTGCGTACGGTGGTAAACGTGAGATTATGGAGCAAGTTGCTCCAACAGGACCTATTTATCAAGCAGGAACATTAAGCGGTAATCCATTAGCGATGGCAGCAGGGTATACAACATTGAGTCTGTTAACACCAGCAGTCTATGAGCGTTTAGAAAATATCTCTGCTCGTTTGCAAGCAGGTTTTGAAAAGAATGCGGCTGAGTTTGGTATTCCGTTGACTGTTAATCGTGTAGGTTCGATGGTTTGTCCATTCTTTACAGCAGGACCGGTTACTGATTATGAGTCTGCCAAAGCAAGTGATATGGATGTGTTCAAGCGTTACTTTGGAGCCATGTTAGATCGTGGAATCAGTGTAGCTCCATCTCCATTTGAAGGTATGTTTGTATCGGGTGTTCATAGTGACGAAGATATTGAACAGACGATAGCAGCTCATTATGAAGTGATGAAGTCTTTGCAATCATGATCAATGCATCTAATGCTGTATCTGATCACAAGTCACCTTCTATTCTTGCTGAATGTTCGGTAAGAGATGGAGAATGGTTAGAAATCACACCGCATAATGATCTTCTACAAGCAGGAGGCAATGCCAGACATAAAGCAGTTATGCAGTGGTTAGAAGAAGTGTCGGTTCCAGTTAAATTAAGCGGTAGACTTCATTCCAAAGGTGAAGTGAAAATAGACGGAGCCCATATCCGGCTTCGCCTATTTCCACCGATGGATTATGGATTTGATCCTCGGCCGCATGATCGTGTCAAAGTACTGTATGAAGATGATTATGTTCTGGTGATGCATAAGCCAGCTGGCATGAATGTTCATCCTTCTGAAGCTTCTGACCCAACGATTACTTTAGCACATGCCGTCGCTGATCATTATCAAAAAACGAATCAGAAGTGTGCTGTTCGTCATGTCCATCGTTTAGATGAAGATACAACAGGACCTGTATTATATGCTAAAAATGAATTTGCTTTATCGAAGTTAGATGAGCAGATGCGTTGTAAAACGATTGATCGCAAATATATCGCGATTGTGCAAGGCAAAGTAAGTGATGGATTAACGGTGATTGATCAACCAATCGGTAAAGATCGCCATCACAAACAGCGCCGCCGTGTTTCTCCTACAGGGCAAGAAGCGATCACTCATGTTGAGAAAATATACGGTTCAGCTCGAGCAAGTCTTGTTCGTTTAACCTTAGAAACAGGACGAACCCATCAGATTCGTGTGCATATGAGTGATGCTGGACATACGTTGATAGGTGATGTCCTTTATGGAGGCAGTCAGGAATTTTACCGACAGGCGCTTCATGGAGAACAGTTGACCTTTGAACACCCATTTACAGAGCAAACGATGACTGTAAATGATCCATTACCTGAAGATATGACCGAATTAGTCGATCAATTAGGTATACCTCGTCCTTAAGTCAGCTCTATGACAGGTTTTTTATTGACTTTGATACTAGCAACAGGTATGATTTGGAGTAAATATTGATTTATTCATGATCTCAATAACCTTGAACGGGAATAGTAGACAATATCGTCCTCAAGAGAGTAGAACTGCTGCGCTGAAAGGTTCTATAGGATACGGTATATCGAAGTCGCCTGGGAGTTGTTTATTTGAATATAAAGTGGAGGATTATTCTAACACTATATATAGAATAGACCGGTAGCAGCCGTTATCTGCCTCGGAGTGTCGTTCATGGGCTTTTTTATACATGGGCGAAACAAAGGTGGTACCGCGAGAGCTAAGTCCTTTCGTCCTTTGAGACGAAGGGCTTTTTTTATTGAGAATTTTAGCAAAATGACTACAAATATGGGGGGTATTTACTATGGCAGATACGAATGAGAATCAAGCAACAACTTCAATGCCGACCACGTATGATCCTAAATCGGCAGAACGTAAATGGTATGATTATTGGATGGAAAATGACTTTTTCAAAGCAGGGCAACGTCCTGATGCTAAGCCGTACACCATTGTTATTCCACCTCCTAACGTAACAGGTATGCTTCATATTGGACATGCTCTGGATTTTACATTACAAGATATTATGACACGTACCAAACGTATGCAGGGCTTCGATGCACTCTGGCTTCCTGGAGCAGACCATGCAGGGATAGCGACACAGACCAAAGTGGAGCAGAATCTACGTGCAGAGGGTATTACTCGTCATGACTTGGGTCGTGAGAAATTTGTAGAAAAAGTATGGGAATGGAAAGATAAATACGCAGCTAACATTCATGAGCAATGGGCGAAAATGGGCTTTTCTCTCGATTATTCACGTGAACGTTTTACATTGGATGAAGGTTTGTCCAAAGCCGTTCGTGAAGTATTTGTAAAGTTGTACAACAAAGGTCTCATTTATCGTGGAAAATACATTATTAACTGGGACCCTGAAGCACGTACAGCTCTATCCGATATCGAAGTAGAATACAAAGAAGTGAACGGACACCTTTATCATTTACAATATCCACTTCAAGATGGTAGTGGACATATTGTTGTAGCAACGACTCGACCAGAGACAATGCTTGGTGATACAGCTGTAGCAGTTCATCCCAAAGACGAACGTTACAAAGATATGATTGGCAAAATGATAGTCTTGCCAATTACCGGACGTGAAATTCCGATTATTGCTGATGATTATGTTGACCGTGAATTTGGTAGTGGTGCTGTAAAAATTACACCTGCCCATGATCCGAATGACTTCGAAATGGGACATCGTCATGATTTGCCTCAGATCGTAGTGATGGATGAGACAGGCACCATGAATGAAAATGCAGCTCAATATGAAGGCTTAGATCGTAGCGATTGCCGCAAACAAATCGTTAAAGATTTGGAAGCAGCAGGCGTATTGATTAAGATTGAAGATCATGTACACCAAGTAGGACATAGTGAGCGTACAGGTGCTGTTGTAGAACCGTATTTGTCTACTCAATGGTTCGTTAAAATGAAACCACTTGCTGATGTTGCGATTCAAGCGCAAAAACAAGGTGAAGGTGTCAACTTTGTACCGGATCGTTTTGAAAAAACATATTTGAACTGGATCGAAAATGTGCGTGACTGGTGTATCTCCCGTCAATTATGGTGGGGACATCGTATTCCAGCATGGCATTGTGATGAAACAGGCGAGATTATCGTAGCTACAGAAGACCCAAGCCATTTGCCTGAACATGCAGGTAAAACATTACGTCAAGACGAAGATGTATTGGATACTTGGTTTAGCTCTGCTTTATGGCCTTTCTCTACATTGGGATGGCCGGATGAAACCGAAGATTTGAAACGTTATTATCCTACAGATTTATTGGTAACTGGATATGATATCATTTACTTCTGGGTATCACGTATGATCTTTACAGCACTTGAATTTACAGATCAAATTCCATTCAAAGATGTATTGATGCATGGTCTAGTACGTGCAGCTGATGGACAGAAAATGTCCAAGTCATTGGGTAATGGTATTGATCCACTTGAAGTGATTGAACAGTACGGTACAGACGCGATGCGTTATATGCTTTCAACAAGCAGTACACCGGGACAAGATTTACGTTTCCGTCTCGAACGTGTAGAACAAGCACGTAACTTTGCAAATAAAATCTGGAATGCTTCCCGTTTTGTATTGATGAATATGGAAGGTTTCCGTTATGAAGATATTGACTTGAGTGGGGAACTGAGTACAGCAGATCGCTGGATTTTACATCGTATGAACGAGACTGCACGTGATATTACACGTCTAATCGATTCTTATGAATTTGGTGAAACCGGTCGCTTATTATACAACTTTATCTGGGATGATCTATGTGACTGGTATATCGAAATTGCTAAGTTGTCCTTGTATGGTGAAGATGCAGTAGCGAAGAAAACAACGCAATCGGTATTGGCTTATGTATTGGATCGTACATTGCGTATGATTCATCCATTTATGCCATTTATTTCAGAAGATATCTGGCAACATTTGCCGCATGAAGGCAACACGATTACACTTGCGGCTTGGCCTGAATTTGATCCTGCTTTGGAAAATGCAACCGCACAAGAAGAAATGAACCTGTTGATGGATCTGATCCGTGCTGTTCGTAATATCCGTGCAGAAGTAAATGTACCGATGAGCAAAAAAATAGAATTGATGGTTAAAGCCAAAGATCAAAAAACACTCGATATTATCCAGTCTAACGAAGGATATATTCGTCGTTTCAGCAATACTTCTGAGTACCAGTCGGGTCTTGATCTCGCTGTACCAGACAAAGCGATGACAGCGATCATTACAGGAGCAGAATTGTATTTACCACTTGCAGGATTGCTAGATATTGGTCAAGAAATCGCTCGTTTGGAAAAAGAAGTGGCTACACTGACTTCTGAAGTAGAACGTGTTGACAAAAAGCTAGCTAATCAAGGATTTGTAGCTAAAGCACCTGCTAAAGTGATCGAAGAAGAACGTGCTAAACAAGCAGATTATTCGGAAAAACGTGAAAAAGTTCTTGCCCGTATTGAAGAGTTGAAAGGGTAAGGTGAAGAAGATGGAACATGGAACATCGGAGGGGCAACAAGCCCCTTTTCATACCTATGAACAAGCGGTGGAATGGATTAATGGTCTAATTCCTTTTGGTATTCGTCCGGGATTATCTCGTATTGAAGGACTTATGGAATTATTGAATAATCCTCATCGTAAGCTTAAATTTGTACATGTTGCAGGAACCAATGGTAAAGGAAGCACTTGTGCCTTTTTGACAAGTGTTTTATTGGAGTGCGGTTATGATGTAGGTACATTTACATCACCTTATATCACCAAATTCACAAATCGTTTTCAATATAACGGTGTAGATATTCCTGAAGAGACGTTATGCCGTCTAGCTAATCGTTTGTATCCTTTAGTGGAGCAAATGGCGACAACAGATCTAGGATCACCAACGATGTTTGAAGTCTCAACTGCGCTTGCGATTTTATATTATGCAGAAGAGTGTTATCCCGATGTTGTTATCTGGGAGACAGGTCTTGGCGGGCGATTAGATGTTACCAATATCGTACATCCTATACTGTCAGTCATTACGAACGTAGGCTATGACCATACAGATATTCTAGGAGATACCTTAGAGCAGATTGCTAGTGAAAAAGCAGGCATTATTAAACCAGGTGTTCCCGTAGTCAGTAGTGTCGATCAGCCAGAAGTGATTGAAGTGCTACGTGCTAAAGCGAGAGCTTGTAAATCTACGCTTTACCTCGTTGGTGATCAATACACAGCAGAGCGTATATCTGGTGATGAAGAAGAGCAAGTTTTCCGTTATAAAGGTCTTTTCCGTGAGTTAGATATTACGATTTCGATGCAAGGAGAGCATCAATGTGCTAATGCAGGTGTAGCGATGATGGCGCTGGAAATACTGCGTCAATATTCTGCTTTTGTATTAGATGATGAGCGATTGCTCGAGGGATTTAAGCATACGTTCTGGGCAGGACGGTTAGAGAAAATGCCGGGTGAGCCAACGATTGTATTAGATGGAGCGCATAATCCTGAAGGGGCTGCTATGCTTGTCAAAAGTGTACCGCAGACGTATCATTACAAGAAGCTTCATATGCTTGTAGGAATGTTAGAAAACAAGCACCATGAGCCTGTATTTAGACATCTGTTATCTATTGCAGATACAATTATTTTGACAGAACCTGATTTTCGACGCAAAATGGATGCAGATCAATTAGCAACATTAGTGGCGAAATTACAACAAGAAATGAACAGAACAGAAGTCAATGTTATAGTGGAGCGTGACTGGCGGCAAGGTATTCAGTTGCTTCAATCACGAACAGAACGGGAAGATCTAGGGGTCGTAACCGGAACACTGTATTTAATTTCGGATGTAAGAGCGACTCTTTTGCATCAAACCGATTCTGAAAAGGGCTGGTGAGTCAGATGAATAAGACAGAACATGTACATTTTATCGGGATTGGTGGGTACGGTATGAGTGCCATCGCCCGTGTTATGCTAGAAATGGGATATAAAGTAACAGGCTCCGATATGGCAATGAGCGCGCTAGCAGCAAAATTGCAACAAAAAGGAGCAATGATTCATATAGGTCATGCAACAGAGCAAGTTCATGGTGCAGAGCTAGTTGTTTATTCTACAGCTCTATCTGATGATAATGCTGAATGGGTAGAAGCGAAGCGTCTAAATATTCCAGTTATCCATCGTTCTGAAATGCTAGCAAGATTGCTGAATGAACGTAAAGGGGTAGCTGTAGCTGGTGCTCATGGTAAAACAACCACTTCTTCGATGATCGCTCTAGTGATGGAAGAATGTGGTACAGATCCAACGTATATTATCGGTGGTGAAATTGTTAATTTAGGTACGAATGCCAAAGCAGGTAAAGGTGATTATGTCGTTGCTGAAGCCGACGAAAGCGATGGAACTTTTTTGCAATACCATCCTGCAATTGCGGTAGTAACAAATATTGAAGCTGATCACCTTGAAAATTATGATGGAGACTTTGCGAACCTTAAAGCGGCTTATGTGCAATTTTTGAGTCAATTGCAACCGGGTGGTAAAGCTATCGTCTGTGGCGATGATGAGAATATTCGTGAGATTATACCTAATATTCAAGGCACAACAATTACGTATGGTGTAGAAGCAAACAACGATTACACAGCGACCGATATTCAGCCGGGTGATCGCAAAATCTCGTTTACGATGCAATATCAAGGATCAGATCTAGGTAAGATTGAATTGTCTGTTCCGGGACTGCATAATGTATATAATGCGATGGGAACTGTAATCGCCTGTTTAGAAGCGGGAATTTCATTTACAGCGATTGCAGCAGCAATCGTTCATTTCCATGGTGCCAAACGTCGTTTCCAAGTCGTTGGTGATGCGAATGATATTCTAATCGTAGATGATTATGCACATCATCCTACAGAGATCGAAGCAACAATTGTAGCGGCTCAAGCTACAGGCAAACGTGTTATTGCTGTTTTTCAACCTCAACGTTATTCACGTACCTTCTTTTTACTGGATGCATTTAGTCGTGCATTTACAGGAGCCGATGAAGTGATTATTGCTGATATTTATTCGCCAGCAGGGGAAAAGCAGATTGAAGGAATTAACTCTGCACGTCTTGTCGAATTGATTAAGCAAAACAGTAATGCTGGAGCACGCTATATTGCACAAAAAGAAGATATTATTTCAGACTTATCTACTCGTATTCAACCCGGCGATCTTGTGATCACAATGGGTGCAGGCGATATATGGAAAGTCGCAGAAGCACTGGCTACTGATTTACAAGCTACGGAGAAAATAGAGTAATTTGATCAAAAAGGCTGTCTCCGGACAGTCTTTTTAACTGGAATCATAACAAAAAGTTTGCGAAATGAAGGCGATAAGTTACAAAAAATTGTTACTTTCATTTTTGTTTGTATTGATGTAGGAATACACGTATAATGATGAAGTGTCAAATTAAAGGCAGGAGAAATAAGAATGAAAAAGAATGCAGGTATGCTTATTTTATTTTTATTGCTAGGCTGGTTTATTGGCACATGGGTGGCCACTTTACTTGAACCTGTAGCGATGGTATCTTTTCTGACTCGATCGACAACGATCGATTGGGAGCCGAGCGCTAATTTAGACATGATTCGTTATCATCTCGATATTCATTTTAAAGTGAGTTTACTTAGTTTGATCGGTATTGTTGCTAGTATTTGGGCATATCGCAAACTATAAAGATTAAATCTGACTTTTAAAAAAAGGAGAGGACCTTTCGATGAACAGAGAATCTACACGTCGCCTGATTTTGGCGTCCGCTTCTCCAAGGAGAAAGGAATTAATGACCTCTTTACAACTGGAATTTGAAGTGTTACCCAGTGATACAGATGAATCGGTACCTGAACACTGGTCACCAGAACAAATGGTCAAAGAGCTCGCACTGCGCAAAGCAGTTGCTGTCCAACATAATCATACAGCCCAAGTAACTAATGCTGTCATTATAGGAAGCGATACAATCGTTGTTTTGGATGAACGTGTATTTGGTAAGCCACGTGATGATAATGAAGCTGTAGAGATGTTAGATGCTCTACAAGGAAGAAGTCATTATGTATACACAGGTGTGGCTTGTATCGATACGTTTACAGGTGTAATTCGTGTGGAATACCGGCGAACTCTTGTACATATGAAGCCACTCACCCCTTCCAAAATTCAATCATACGTACTTAGCGGTGAACCTGCTGACAAAGCGGGGGCTTATGCTATTCAAGGTCTAGGTTCTGTGTTGATCGATAAAATAGAAGGCTGTTACTTTACAGTCGTCGGATTGCCTGTATCACTTTTGAGCGATATGTTGGAACAATTTGGTGTGCAGATTATTTGAATCTGTCGTGGAGAAGAGGAACATATTAATGGAGGCGCCACAGTACCTTTTACGTGATGTTCCGCAGGAAGAAAGACCCCGGGAACGGATGATGAATTACGGTGCAGAGGCGCTTAGTCATGCAGAATTACTAGCGATTCTACTACGCACTGGCACCAAAGATGAATCGGTAGTTCATTTGGCAAATCGCATTATGCGTCAAGTAGGTAGCATAAGGCAACTGGTTGATCTAAGCATCGAAGAATTAACAGAGATCAAGGGAATCGGCACAGCCAAAGCGATTCAGATCAAAGCAGGCATTGAACTAGGCAGACGTATCACTCGTACAGGCAAAGAAGAAGTCAAAGCTATTCGTAGCCCTCGTGATGCAGCTGATTTACTGATTGAACAATTACGTTATCTTCAAAAAGAACATTTTGTATGTCTGTTTCTGAACACGAAAAATCATATTATCTCCCAAGAAACACTGTCGATGGGTAGTTTAAATGCGTCTATTGTACATCCGCGCGAAGTTTTTCGAGCGGCGATCAAATGTAGTAGTGCATCTGTTATTTTTGCACACAATCATCCAAGTGGTGATCCTACACCAAGCCCGGAAGATGTAGCATTAACCAAAAGGCTTGTAGAAGCAGGCAAAATTATCGGAATTGAAGTGCTGGATCACCTTGTGATTGGTGATATGAAATTCGTAAGTTTGAAGGAACAGGGCTTAATGTAATATAATAGTCGAGATTTAGGAAGAAAGGGAGTTAATAGTTATGTTGGGTGGCTTTTCAAAAGATTTAGGGATTGATTTAGGTACAGCAAACACGTTGGTATATGTAAGAGGTAAAGGTATTGTCGTTAGAGAACCGTCTGTTGTTGCGATTCGTACAGATACGAATACAATCGAAGCAGTAGGAGAATCAGCAAAAAAAATGATCGGTCGTACACCGGGAAATATCCGTGCGATTCGTCCGATGAAAGATGGCGTTATTGCTGATTTTGATACAACAGCTACGATGATTAAATATTTTATTCGTCAAGCGCAAAAACAACGTTCGATGTTCCCACAACATCCAAACGTTATGGTATGTGTACCATCGGGTATTACAGCTGTTGAACAACGTGCAGTCGAAGATGCTACTAAGCAAGCTGGTGCGCGTGAAGCTTATACAATCGAAGAGCCTTTTGCAGCTGCAATTGGTGCTGATCTTCCAGTATGGGAACCTACAGGTAGTATGGTTGTTGATATCGGTGGCGGTACAACAGAAGTCGCTGTTATTTCTCTTGGTGGTATTGTAACAAGTCGTTCCGTACGTGTTGCTGGTGATGAGATGGATGAGTCTATTATTCAATACATCAAACGTCAGTACAACTTGATGATTGGTGAACGTACATCAGAACAATTGAAAATGGAAGTCGGTTCTGCAACTCCATTTGAAAAAGTAGAAACGATGGAAATTCGTGGTCGTGACCTTGTGAGTGGTCTACCAAAAACATTAACAATCACTTCAGATGAAATTGCTGAAGCATTGTCTGATACGGTAGCTGCTATTGTAGAAGCTGTAAAAGTAACGTTGGAGAAATGTCCTCCAGAACTTGCAGCAGATATTATGGATCGCGGTATTGTGTTAACAGGGGGCGGAGCATTACTTCGTAATCTGGATAAATTGCTTGCGGGTGAAACAGGTATGCCTGTTATTGTTGCTGAGAATCCTTTGGATTGCGTAGCAATTGGTACAGGAAAAGCATTGGAAAATATCCACCTGTTCAAATCACGCAGCAGTTCATCGCTTCGTTCAAAACGCTAATTTTCGGCCAGGTATGGTCAACCCCTACTAGGGAAAGAAAAACCGTTAATTAAGAGGGTGTTGAAACTGTTTAAGCTGCTGGGTAACAAGAAACTGTTTATCCTGCTTGTAGGACTCATTTTATTTATCGCTTTAATGGGATTTACGTTGACGAATCGTACATCTTTGTCCTGGCCTGAGAAATTCGTCCGTGATACTGTTGGTTTTGTTCAAGGTGTGTTTTACAAGCCCGCTTCTTACATGGCGGGCTTGTTTGAAGATATCGGCAACTTGAACAATTTGTATGAAGAAAACCAAGAGTTGAAGCTGACGGCTGCGCAGTACTTACTGCAACAAGCTAATTACAACAAATTAGTACAGGCCAATAAGCGGTATAAAGAAGATCTTAAATTTACACAACAGCAACTTGCTCAAAACCAATTTGATCTTCGTATTGCAAATGTAACCAGTGTGGATACAGATGCAGATACAGGAACAATTGTGATTGATCTGGGGCAAAATGATGGCGTACGTAAAGATATGCCGGTTATTTCCACAGAAGGTATGGTTGGAATCATTAGTGAGACAAGTCCGTTCCATTCAACAGTGAAGTTGTTAACGACACTTGATCCACTCGATTCGAACTCCAAAGCAATTGCTGCCACTGTAGTAGGTAAAGAAAATGAATCTTTCGGCATGATAGAAAGCTATGATAAAGCAACAGGTATGCTTACAATGACACAAATTAAAGAAAATGATCCGCTCAAAAAAGGCGATGAGATTGTTTCGTCGGGTAGTGGTGGATTATTTCCAAGTGGCATGATCATTGGTAAAGTCGTTAGTCGTCAAGTTGGTGATTTTGGATTGACCAATACAGCTACAATTCAACCAGCGGCAGATTTTAAAGACTGGAAAGAAGTATTTGTAGTGTACACCAAGGAGACTCAGGAATAATGGTACGTCGTATCGTATTGTTGCTGTTGTTATTTCTAGTATTTATCTGTGAATCAACCATCGTGCCATGGCTGATTCCAGATGTATTGCATACTAGATTGATTCCGCATTTAGCGTATATTTTGATATTGTTTGTTGCTGTTTATTATCATCGTCATACAGCACTTGTGCTTGGATTAGTGTTTGGATTATTGCATGATGTTGTATTTTATGGCGATATGATTGGTGCGTATTCGTTCTCTATGGGACTGTCTGCGTATGTATTAGGACTGTTGTTCCAATCTCCTCGAGCACCTTATCCATTGATGATGACAGTGGTATTAATCGGTAGCTTGTTACTGGATAATATGTTGTATGGACTTTATTTGGTCTTTGGTTTGACGAGAGAACCTTACAGTTGGGCATTAGGACATTATATGTTCCCTAATTTGCTGCTTCATTTTATATTTGCTTTACTGGTGTTTGTTCCTGTTCGTCGCCAACTAGAGAAGGTAGCCAAGTTGCGTAAACGGAATGCCGAAGATGAGTAAAAGTATAATATTCCCACATGCAGAGACATTCAGTTCCTGCTTAATTTGCGGATGGAGCAGGAAAATCCCGCGACTAGCACGAACTGATAGTAAGGTGGGGGTGACAGATGAATGGCTGTAAAATCATCAAGATATGTAACCATCAAAGGGATCAAAGATGGATTGGTTTTTCAATTTGATGATCAATGTGAATTTAATGACCTTGTCACAGAGCTGACGTATAAGCTGGAACATAGTCATCAAAATATTTTAACAGGCCCGCTAGTTCATATTGATATGAAATTAGGGAACCGGGAAATTACAGATGAAGAAAAAGATACATTGCTAGATATACTTAGTCAAAAAGGAAATCTGATTGTTCGTTCATTTGATTCTCCGTATGAAGAACCTGTAGAAGCACCTTTACCAGAAAAGCATATGGTCAAAACGATCAGTGGTATGATCCGTTCGGGTCAGGTACTTCATCATGAAGGCACTGTTTTGTTTCTAGGTGATGTGAATGCAGGCGGTACGATTATCAGTACAGGTGATATCTATATTTTGGGAGCACTTCGTGGAATGGCTCATGCTGGAATAGATGGCAATGAGCAAGCAGTCATTGCTGCTTCTTTTTTCTCACCTACCCAGATTCGGATCGCAGATATGATTAGTCGTCCACCGGATGAAGGTGAAAGCCGAGAATCTCATATGGAATTTGCTTACTTACAGGACGGAATTATGAAGATTGATAAAATGGCTAATATTGCCCGGCTTGGTCGGGATTTCAATGTGTTCAAAGGGGTGTAGTACATGGGAGAGGCTATTGTCGTCACTTCAGGCAAAGGCGGAGTTGGAAAGACAACCACTACTGCTAATATAGGTACCGCGCTCGCGCTTCTTGGTAAAAAAGTCTGTCTGGTGGATACAGATATTGGTCTACGTAATTTGGATGTTGTAATGGGACTTGAAAACCGTATTATTTATGATCTATGTGATGTAGCAGATGGTCGTTGTCGTCTGAATCAAGCATTAGTTAAAGATAAACGTTTTGATGAGTTGTACATGCTTCCAGCGGCGCAGACAAAAGATAAAAACTCGGTATCACCTGAACAAGTCAAAGAAATTATTTTAGAACTCAAAAAAGACTTTGACTATGTATTGATTGATTGCCCGGCAGGTATAGAGCAAGGATTCAAAAATGCGATTGCAGGTGCAGATCAAGCGATCGTTATGACCACACCTGAAAATGCTTCTGTTCGAGATGCAGATCGAGTCATTGGATTACTTGAAAATTCACATATTACAGCTCCAAAATTAGTTGTCAATCGTATTCGTCAGAGTATGGTGAAATCAGGAGATATGCTGGATATTGATGAAGTATTGCAAGTGCTTAATATCGATCTTCTAGGGGTAGTACCTGATGATGAAATGGTGATTAAAGCTGCCAATTCAGGTGAACCTACTGTGATGAATCCTGATTCCAAAGCAGCGATTGCTTATCGTAATATTGCTCGTCGTATTCTAGGAGACACAGTTCCTTTGATGCCACTGGATCAAAAGAAAAGTGCATTTACTCGCTTTAAGAAGTTTTTTGGAATGGGTTGATCGATTTTGCTTAACAAGCTAAAAAAGCTAGACTTGGGTATTATTACTTTACTCGTAATTTTTATGGTGTTTAGCACGTTGATCGTGCGCAGTGCAATTGCCCCTGATCCCAAATTTCAGGGCTATGATACGCGGACGATCATTTTCTATGTCATCGGGTTCATTGTTTTATTTGCAGTCAGTATATTTGATTATCGAATTTTATTACGCAAACACTGGTATTTATATGGATTAGGCTTACTTTCCTTATTGTTATTATATCCTTTTGGATCTGAGATTAATGGTGCCAAAAGTTGGTATGCTTTTCCAGGAGGTTTACAATTCCAACCTGCTGAAATGGTAAAAATTGTTCTGATTTTAACTATGGCTCATATGCTGAGTAAAAGAGATGGAGATCCTCTTCGTTTTCGTTCTGATCTAATACCAACGGCTTTTATTGCATTGGTACCTTTTCTGATTGTATTGGTTCAACCGGATCTGGGAAATGCTATTATCTATCTGATTATTCTGGTAGGTATGTTGTGGATCGGAAATACCAAGTATACACATGTATTGATTGGTTTAACGACAATTGTAGGTGGATTGATATTGGTTGTCGTGATGTTTACTACATTTAATACTCAGATTCATGATTATTTAGAAAGTCATAGTAAATTACATTGGTACCAGCGTATCAATACGTTTATAGATCCTGCTCAAGCTTCTGATGATGATAAGCATCAATCAAGTTATGCATTGATCGCTGTAGGATCGGGTGGATTGCTAGGCGATGGATATATGAACGGACAATTGAAAAACAATAAATTTGTGCCATATCCGTATTCAGATTCTATCTTTGTCGTTATTGGAGAAGAGTTTGGATTTATCGGAGCGTCTGTATTACTACTTCTATACTTTTTACTGATTTATAGGATGATTTTAATCGCTTTGCAGTGTTACGATCGGCGAGGTTCATATATTATTATCGGAATTGTCAGCATGTTCGTATTTCAGATTTTTGAAAATGTGGGTATGATGATTGGTCTGATGCCAATTACAGGAATCACGTTGCCATTTATTAGTTATGGCGGTACGTCACTACTACTGAATATGTTCAGTATAGGGCTTGTACTGAGTATTAAGATTTATCAAGAAAAATACGAATTGGAATAGCCGGTGCCGGAAGGTACCGGTTTTTTGCGAATACAATAGTAATCATGAAACATTTTACTTACAGATTGCGTCTAGAAATCAAGGGAGTCTATAAGGTTCGTTAGAATAATGAGTAGCCTTGATGGAGAGATAGAGGTGGAACATAGAATGAAGCAAATGATCGTAAACTGTGGTGTCAAAGATACACGTATGGTACTGCTTGATAATAATAAATTAGTAGAATTTGCTTCAGAACAATCATCTGGTAGCGGAATAGCTGGAAGTTTTTATAAAGGGAAAGTAATGAATGTTCTACCGGGTATGCAAGCTGCATTCGTAGATATTGGTCAGAAAAAGAATGCTTTTCTATATATTGATGATGTTCTGCATGCGCATTTAGATAAACAGCCCAAAGTGAAGCCGAGCATTGCTGATTTATTAAAGCCCGGTCAAGAAATCTTAGTGCAAGTGACCAAAGAACCTTATGCTAATAAAGGGGCACGTATTACAACGCATTATTCTTTACCAGGACGATGGATTGTATATATGCCTGAAGCTGACTATATCGCTGTATCCAAAAAGATTAGTACAGATGGAGAGCGAGCAAGATTACGTCAATTGGGTTCTCATTTAAAGCAAGGCGAAGAAGGGCTTATTTTACGTACAGTTGCTGAAGAAGAAAATGATGAAGCAATTACCAATGACCTTAATATGTTAAGACAGCACTGGCAACGCATTCGTGAATCTTTTGCACAGAAGTCAGCTCCGGCAGAGTTGCACCGTGATTTAGGTATGGTAGAACGATTAATTCGTGATGTATTTAATCCATTGCAAGATCAGTTAATCATTGATAACCAAGAACGGGCGACATCGGCTATTACCTTTCTTCAAACGTTACTGCCTGCGAATGTTCATCCACCTGTATCTATTCATACGGAAAAAGAACCGATATTTCATGCGATGAATATACATGAGCAATTGCATCGAGATTTTCAACGTAAAGTATGGTTGCAAAGTGGTGGCTACATTGTATGGGATCAGACAGAAGCTTTTACTGTGATTGATGTAAATACAGGCAAATTTACTGGTGGTGTCACCCTTGAAGATACTGTGACTCAGACGAATCTTCAAGCCGCTTCTGAAATTGCCCGATTGCTTCGTTTGCGGGATACGGGTGGAATCATTATTATTGATTTTATAGATATGGATAAAGAAACGAATCGTCGCTCCGTAGTGGAGGCGCTGGAAATTATTTTACAAAGAGATCGAACCAAAACACACATTGTAGGATGGACACGATTAGGTCTTCTAGAATTGACTCGTAAAAAGGTTCGTGAAGAAACAGGTGGCTTTTCCTATGAGACATGTACAGTATGTCAAGGAACCGGTAAAATAGCATCTTGGATAAAAGATTGATTTCTTAAAATGGCTGTGATAGAATAGTCAAGTATGTGTCTGGGTAATAAGTTTTTCACATGCTGTAACCGCTCCGATGGGGTACAAGTTCATATGTTGTATAACGTATGACACCTACATTAGGCGAGTCTGAGACATGAGGAGGTGCAATTCAAATGTACGCAATTATCGAAACAGGTGGTAAACAATACAAAGTTCAAGAGGGCGACGTATTGTTCATTGAGAAGTTGGACGCTAATGATGGCGACAGCGTAACTTTCGACCGTGTTCTAGCAGTATCTAAAGAAGATGGTTTGGTAACTGGTTTACCGTTGGTAGAAGGTGCTTCTGTAACAGCGACTGTCGAGAAACACGGCAGAGGAGCTAAGGTTGTAGTTTACAAATACAAACCTAAGAAGAACTATCACGTGAAACAAGGTCATCGTCAACCATATACAAAAGTAACTATCGGAAAAATCCAGGCATAAGAAGGTGCGGTAATTGATTATCGTACGTATCGAACGTAGACCAGATGGTACAATTGATGGTTTTTCATCCCGAGGACATGCCGGCTATGCCGATCCTGGTGAAGATATTGTCTGTGCTGCTGTTTCCGCCATTACAATCGGAACAGTGAACTCAGTTGAAGCTTTAACAGGAGTAATCATGAAATCAAAAATGAAAGACGGATTTCTAAGTGCGCGTTTACCGAAGCTTTCGGAAAATGCAAATGTCGAAAAGATTCAACTGTTACTCGAATCTATGCAGGTTATTCTTATTGGAATTGAAGATGAATATGATAAGTATATAAAAATAAAGCAAGTCACAATCTCGTAAGAAGGAGGTAGACCACATGTTAAAAATTAATTTGCAGTTATTCGCATCGAAAAAAGGTGTAGGTTCCACAAAAAACGGACGTGATTCTCACTCCAAACGTTTGGGAGCAAAACGTGCTGATGGACAATTCGTAACTGGTGGTAATATTTTGTTCCGTCAACGCGGTACAAAAATTCACCCAGGAACAAATGTAGGCATCGGTAAAGACGATACACTATTTGCAAAAGTGGACGGCGTTGTTAAATTCGAACGTTGGGGCCGCGACCGTAAAAAAGTGAGCGTCTACCCGGTTGACGTTGCACCAGTAGCAGCAGCAATCGAAAATTAATCATAAACCTGATAGGTTAGATTAGATAAGCCTCCGGTACTTGATGTGCCGGGGGCTTATTATATTTGCATATAAGTTGGACGTTAACGTAATTTTTAGTATAATAATGTCATAAAATTCTGCGCAATATGTTATACTTGTTCTTGGTTAAAAAGCCATTGAAAGAATGGAGAGAGACCATGAAGCAATCCAATCAAGTACCCACGTTGTTACTTATTTCTATTATCATCCCATTAATTATTGCTTATTGGACGCAATCTTGGATTGCTTATATCGTGCTCGGCGTATGGATTGTTGCTGTGTATGCCAAAGGTGTGCAGTATACACGTGATTTTTATGAGAAGCGTGAGCAAGTGCAACTCGGAGAATACCATAATGGACAATCTAAAATGGCTGTAAAAAAGAAACAGTATCAAGCAGAACATCAAAAACAGCGTGCAGAAATTGATCAAGCGTATACACAATTGGATGAAGTCTATGCAGTAGCAGTTGATGCTCTAAGTCATCATCGGCATGATTGGATGAACGAACTTCAATTATTGTATGGTTATGTTCAATTAGGCAAGCGTGATAAGCAAGTAGAATGTGTAGAACGAATTAAAGAGCAAATGCTAGCAGAGAGTCGCGTTTCCAAACTGGGTATCCATTCCCTTGTTTTTTATTTACAATCTTTTAAAGCAGTGAACCGTTCGATTCAATTAGAAGTCGAATTAAGTGACGGAATCACGCTTGCAGATCGATTGGGAACGGAACAGAGTGAGGAATTGACCCGAGTCATCAAAGAGACGGTCTCTGCGTATGAGCAATTTGGTGGATCGTCCTGGGGTGAGTGCCCCACACTATTTCTGATGGTTAGCGAATATGAAGGAGCAGTTCATTTTATATTTGAACCGGAAGAAGAGTATCCTAATCCCGATGGAGCATGGGAAGCTGTGAACTTGATCATTCAAGATACAGGAATTACAGCAACTCGAACGGAAGAAGATCCGGCCTCCATTTCCCTGCAAGTGTTAGTGGATTCTAAAAATTAGAGGTGTAATCATGTTTGTAGATAAAGCGAAGATTTATGTAAAAGGCGGTGACGGTGGAGATGGTATTATCTCTTTCCGTCGTGAAAAATATGTGCCTAACGGCGGACCTGCGGGTGGCGACGGTGGACGTGGCGGAGATGTTATTTTCCGTGTAGACGAAGGTTTGCGGACATTAATGGATTTCCGGTACCAACGTCACTTTAAAGGTGAACGTGGCGTTAAAGGTCGTAACAAAAGTCAGCATGGTGCGAATGCAGAACATACCGTTGTTCGTATCCCTCCAGGCACAGTGATTGTGAATGATGATAATGGCGAAGTGATCGCTGATTTGACTCGTCATGGTCAAGAGATCGTTATTGCTAAAGGTGGACGTGGTGGACGTGGTAATGTGCGTTTTGCCACGGCTGCAAATACAGCTCCTCAGATTGCTGAAAATGGGGAAGAAGGACAAGAACGTTATATCGTCCTTGAACTGAAAGTGATGGCTGATGTTGGGCTAGTAGGATTCCCGAGTGTAGGTAAATCGACTCTTCTATCGGTAGTATCTGCTGCTCAACCTAAAATTGGTGCATACCATTTTACAACAATCACGCCTAACTTGGGTGTAGTTGATGTAGGAGATGGACGTAGTTTTGTTATGGCTGATTTACCTGGATTGATCGAAGGGGCACATGAAGGCATAGGGCTAGGACATGAGTTCTTGCGTCATGTTGAACGTACCCGCGTGATTATTCATGTGGTGGATATGTCCGGTTCAGAAGGACGCGATCCTTTTGACGACTGGCAGAAAATTAATGAAGAACTAAAACTATACAATGCAGAGCTAGAACATCGTTTACAAATTATTGCTGCAAATAAAATGGACGATCCACAAGCTCAAGAAAACTTAGAAGAGTTTTCTAAAAAAGTACGTGAAGTTCGTTCAGATATTGAAATTCTTCCTATTTCTGCATTGACTCGTGATGGCATTCAAGAGATGCTTTACAAAACAGTCGACATGTTGGATAAATTACCAGATGCTGTGGCTGTAGAAGAAGTAGAACAGATTGCTGAACGTAAAGTGTATACTTTAGAAAAGAAAGAAGACGATGGCTTTATTATTCGTCGCGAGAACGATACTTTTGTTGTGGAAAGTACTAAGATTGAGAACATGATGAAACGGATGCAGTTGAACTCTCATGATTCTATTCTCAAATTAGGACGTACACTTCGTCATATGGGTGTCGATAGTGAACTACGTAAACGTGGAGCTAAAGATGGTACGCTTGTACGTATTGGCGAACTTGAATTTGAATTTGTTGAAGGTAGTAGCTACTTCTAAGCACATTCTATATCAAAATAACAAGACCGAACATAGATCATGATGTTCGGTCTTTTTGCTGTTCAGAATATAGTCAAAATCTTCTTTTTTAGCAATATAGTTGCCTAACACCAAAGGTTACTTTATAATGTCCACTATACGAATACATGAGTCTTTGAGGAGAGGACGTTGTGAAAGAACGCTATTATTTAGTACGGGAAGATATTTTACCTGAAGCAGTGATCAAAACGATGCGTGTGAAAGAGTTACTCGCTGCTGGAGAAACACGGACAATTAATGAAGCTGTTGAAAAAGTAGGTTTAAGCCGGAGTGCTTTTTATAAATACAAAGATGGAATTCATCCGCTTAACCGTTTGGAAAAAGATCAGATTATTACAATCTCATTTGATTTAGAACATCGTTCAGGTATTTTATCACATGTGCTTGGTCTGATGGCTGAGTATGGTGGAAATGTTTTGACGATTCATCAGAGTATTCCTCTTCAAGGTCGAGCGAATGTAGTATTGTCTGTAGAAATATCTCGTTTAACTGAAGATTTAGAGACGATGGTTGAAGCAATGGAAAATGTATCAGGTGTCAAACAAATTCGTATTACCGGTCAAGGATAATCTTATTAGTGAATACACTTTAATCTAAAAGCAATATAGGATAAGCTACAATAAAATAAATATCCTATACTCAAAGCTTGCTAATGAATAGTTCCAGGAGGGAAACAACATATGAAATCAGTAAAAGTAGGATTGCTTGGGCTCGGTACAGTAGGTACAGGAGTAGTTCGTATCGTAGAAGGAAATCAAGAAGATTTGAGCAGTCAGGTTGGATCTCCTATTATGATCAGTAAAGTAGCTGTGAAAAATATAGATAAGCTACGTAATATTGAAATTGATTCGTCCAAGCTTACTGAAGATCCGTGGGAAGTTATTCGTGATCCTGAGATTGATGTGATTGTAGAAGTCATGGGTGGTATTGAACAGACCAAAGAATATATATTAGAAGCGCTCAATCTAGGTAAACATATTGTTACTGCTAATAAAGATTTAATGGCACTACATGGCTCAGAGATTTTAGCTAAAGCACAGGAAAAAGAGTGCGATGTTTTCTATGAAGCAAGTGTAGCAGGGGGGATTCCGATTATTCGTACATTGATCGAAGGATTCTCTTCAGATCGGATTCTTAAGATAATGGGTATCGTAAACGGAACAACCAATTATATTTTAACGAAAATGAGTCAAGAAGGTGCTTCTTATGAAGATGTTCTCAAAGAAGCTCAAGAATTAGGATATGCAGAATCGGATCCGACAGGCGATGTCGAAGGTTTGGATGCTGCTCGCAAAATGGCAATTCTCAGTACCCTGGGATTCCGTACAAATGTTGATTTAAGCGATGTAAGTGTTAAAGGGATTTCTTCTGTTACCAAAGACGATATTACTTATGCTAAAAATTTAGGTTATGAAATGAAGCTAATTGGTATTGCAGAGCGTCAAGATGAGCATATTACAATCAGTGTACAGCCAACTATGATCAAGCAGTCTCATCCAATCGCTTCTGTAAATGGTGTCTTTAATGCTGTAGTGGTACATGGTGAATCTGTAGGAGAAACAATGTTTTATGGCGCAGGTGCTGGAGAATTACCAACAGCAACCTCGATTGTAGCTGATCTGATCGCTGTGATCAAAAATCTTAAACTAGGTGTAAACGGGCTTAAAGCGATTGTTCCTTATAAGACGAAGAAGATACAAAGCGATGAGCAAATCTTTTACAAAAACTTTATCTTACTTCATGTCGATGACAAAGCAGGGGTGCTTGCTCGAATCACACAGATTTTTGCAGAATATGATGTGAGTCTAGCTTCTGTAGTTCAACAACCGAATGAGCATAACCCGGATGCAGAGATCATTATTATCACTCATAAAGCAAGCAAAGCGAATATGGACAAAGTACTTAAACATTTTGAACAGTTGGATGTTATTCAACGAATCAAAAGTGTATATCGCGTAGAAGATATTTAATTGACTACCGATCGTTGAATACATTTGAGTAAGGAGTCATTTATGATGATAGAGCAAGATCAACAAGAACAATGGCACAACCATACCGTTCGTATAGCTGTACCCGCCAGCACTGCTAATTTGGGCCCTGGATTTGATACTTTAGGAATGGCAGTTAATCTGTACTCTTGGATCGAAATGAAAGTAGCTACAGAAACCAAGATCACACTATTAGGTGATGAACTTTACGGTATTCCTACAGACAAAACCAATTTGATCTACAAAATGGCACAATTGGTTTTTCAAAAAGCACAAGTCACTATTCCAGATTTAGAAATTACAATGTATTCTGATATTCCACTTACCCGTGGATTAGGCAGTAGTGCGTCTGCTTTTGTAGGCGGGTTATGTGCAGCGAATGCATTAATCGGTTTCCCTTTAACAGATAAAGATATTTTAAATATATCGACTGCTATTGAGAAACATCCTGATAATGTGGCTGCTTCCTTATATGGAGGGATAGTCGTAGCAACATGGGATGGACAAGAAGCTAATTGTATTCAGATCACTCCACCAGAG
The DNA here is from genome assembly GCF_028594455.2 of Paenibacillus sp. PK4536. Lineage (NCBI taxonomy): Bacteria > Bacillati > Bacillota > Bacilli > Caryophanales > Paenibacillaceae > Paenibacillus > Paenibacillus sp. PK4536. Next base: position 11,105 of record NZ_CP126313.1, on the reverse strand, counting down.
GATTTAGAAACTTTAGTAGTCATCCCGGACTTTCAACTTTCGACTTCCAAAGCTCGTGAAGTTTTGCCTAGCCAATTATCTGTAGCTGATGCTATTTTTAACATCAGTCGTAGTTCATTATTAGTAGCTGCTTTATCATTAGGACAATTAGAAATGATCAAAACAGGGATGCAGGATCGACTTCATCAACCTTATCGTGCTTCTCTTGTACCCGGTATGCAACAGATTTTAGAACAAGCCACAGAGCAAGGTGCATTAGGGATAGCACTGAGTGGAGCAGGGCCAACTATGATTGCTTTTGTAGATCGTCATTCACAACAAAAAGAACAATTGGAACATTATCTTGTAGATACAATGAAAGCTCAAGATATTACTGCACAGGCAATGTGGCTTCAGCCTGTCAAAGAAGGTGTCATATACTATGATGATACCGAATCTCATTCATTCATGGATGTAATCAAAGGAGAAGTACGTTTATGATTCGTATAGCTGCTTTACCATCTGGGTCTGTTTCACACGAAGCACTTCTTCATCTATTAGGCGATCAAGAAATTGAGATCACACATCATAAGCTAATAGCCGATGTATTTCTTTCAACAGCTGAAGGCAAAACAGATTATAGTGTGATCCCTATTGAAAATACAATTGAAGGTTCTGTAAGTCTGCATATGGATTGGCTTGTTCATGAAGTGGATATTCCAATGCAAGCAGAATGGGTGTATCCATCTATTCAGAATTTGATTGGTAATCGCTCGGAATTTGGCAATGAAAAGAACGAGCTTGATTACAGTGGAGTACAGAAAGTCTTATCACACCCTGTAGCAATGGCACAATGTCTTCATTTTATCCGAAAAGAAATGCCTCATGCAGAATTAGAACATGTAGGTAGTACAGCAGAAGCAGTAGAGATGGTTAGCAAAAATGCAGGTAAAGGTTGGACTGCAATTGGTACTTCTTTGGGAGCACTTCGATATAATCTTGATATACTAGCAGATCGAGTAACTGATCATGATAACAACTACACACGATTTGTGTTGATTGGTCCTCAACCTATTCAGATCGCTCGAGCAGAAGATCATACCAAAACCAGTATCTTAGTTACTTT
>NZ_CP126313.1:0-7500 GCF_028594455.2 Paenibacillus sp. PK4536 | reverse complement strand
GATGCCTAGGCGCTAGGAGCCGATGAAGGACGTGGCGAACAACGATAAAGCCTCGGGGAGCTGTAAGCAAGCTGTGATCCGGGGATGTCCGAATGGGGAAACCTAACTGGATTCATCTCCAGTTACTCACACCTGAATACATAGGGTGTGCAGAGGCAGACGAGGGGAACTGAAACATCTAAGTACCCTCAGGAAAAGAAAACAAGAGTGATTCCGTCAGTAGCGGCGAGCGAACGCGGAACAGCCCAAACCAAGAAGCTTGCTTCTTGGGGTTGTGGGACGTCTCTTTGGAGTTACAAAGGAATGAGGTAGGCGAAGAGGTCTGGAAAGGCCCGCAAGACAAGGTGAAAGCCCTGTAGCTTAAATCTCATTCTCTCCGAGACGGATCCCGAGTAGTGCGGGGCACGTGAAACCCCGTATGAATCTGCCAGGACCATCTGGTAAGGCTAAATACTCCCTAGCGACCGATAGTGAAGCAGTACCGTGAGGGAAAGGTGAAAAGGACCCCGGAAGGGGAGTGAAATAGAACCTGAAACCGTGTGCTTACAAAAAGTCAGAGCCCTATGAATGGGTGATGGCGTGCCTTTTGTAGAATGAACCGGCGAGTTACGTTCCCGTGCAAGGTTAAGGTGAAAAGCCGGAGCCGCAGCGAAAGCGAGTCTGAATAGGGCGACTGAGTACGTGGACGTAGACCCGAAACCAGGTGATCTACCCCTGTCCAGGGTGAAGGTACGGTAACACGTACTGGAGGCCCGAACCCACGCACGTTGAAAAGTGCGGGGATGAGGTGGGGGTAGCGGAGAAATTCCAATCGAACCTGGAGATAGCTGGTTCTCCCCGAAATAGCTTTAGGGCTAGCCTCGGAAGTTGAGTCGTGGAGGTAGAGCACTGATTGGATGCGGGGCCCGCAAGGGTTACCAAGTTCAGTCAAACTCCGAATGCCACAGACTTTATTCCGGGAGTCAGACAGTGAGTGCTAAGATCCATTGTCGAAAGGGAAACAGCCCAGACCATCAGCTAAGGTCCCCAAGTGTGTGTTAAGTGGGAAAGGATGTGAAGTTGCACAGACAACCAGGATGTTGGCTTAGAAGCAGCCACCATTGAAAGAGTGCGTAATAGCTCACTGGTCGAGTGACTTTGCGCCGAAAATGTAACGGGGCTAAACACACCACCGAAGCTATGGCTTGATACTTTGTATCAGGGGTAGGGGAGCGTTGAATGAAGATTGAAGGTGTACCGCAAGGAGCGCTGGACCTCATTCAAGTGAGAATGCCGGTATGAGTAACGAAAAGATCAGTGAGAATCTGATCCGCCGAAAACCCAAGGATTCCTGAGGAAGGCTCGTCCTCTCAGGGTAAGTCGGGACCTAAGGCGAGGCCGAAAGGCGTAGTCGACGGACAACAGGTTGAAATTCCTGTACCACCGAAAGCCGTTATGAGCAATGGGATGACGCAGGAGGATAGTGACGCGGACTGATGGATGTCCGTTCAAGCAGTGAGGCTGATATGTAGGCAAATCCGCATATCGCAAGGCCAGGCTGTGATGAGGAGCGAAAATTGTAGTAGCGAAGGTCATGATTTCACACTGCCAAGAAAAGTCTCTAGCCAGGAAGCAGGTGCCCGTACCGTAAACCGACACAGGTGGGTGAGAAGAGAATTCTAAGGCGCGCGGAAGAACTCTCGTTAAGGAACTCGGCAAAATGACCCCGTAACTTCGGGAGAAGGGGTGCCCCGGTAGTGTGAATAGCACGAGGGGGCCGCAGTGAAAAGGCCCAAGCGACTGTTTAGCAAAAACACAGGTCTGTGCGAAGCCGCAAGGCGAAGTATACGGGCTGACGCCTGCCCGGTGCTGGAAGGTTAAGGGGAGTGGTTAGCGCAAGCGAAGCTATGAACCGAAGCCCCAGTAAACGGCGGCCGTAACTATAACGGTCCTAAGGTAGCGAAATTCCTTGTCAGGTAAATTCTGACCCGCACGAATGGCGTAACGATTTGGGCGCTGTCTCAACGAGAGATCCGGTGAAATTTTAATACCTGTGAAGATGCAGGTTACCCGCGACAAGACGGAAAGACCCCATGGAGCTTTACTGCAACTTGATATTGAACTGGGGTGCGATTTGTACAGGATAGGTGGGAGCCGTAGAAACCGGAGCGCAAGCTTCGGTTGAGGCGCCGTTGGGATACCACCCTGATCGCATTTGAGTTCTAACCTCGTACCGTGATCCGGTACAGGGACCGTGTCAGGTGGGCAGTTTGACTGGGGCGGTCGCCTCCTAAAGTGTAACGGAGGCGCCCTAAGGTTCCCTCAGAATGGTTGGAAATCATTCGAAGAGTGTAAAGGCATAAGGGAGCTTGACTGCGAGACAGACACGTCGAGCAGGGACGAAAGTCGGGCTTAGTGATCCGGTGGTACCGCATGGAAGGGCCATCGCTCAACGGATAAAAGCTACCCTGGGGATAACAGGCTTATCTCCCCCAAGAGTCCACATCGACGGGGAGGTTTGGCACCTCGATGTCGGCTCATCGCATCCTGGGGCTGAAGTAGGTCCCAAGGGTTGGGCTGTTCGCCCATTAAAGCGGTACGCGAGCTGGGTTCAGAACGTCGTGAGACAGTTCGGTCCCTATCTGTCGTGGGCGTAGGAAATTTGAGAGGAGCTGTCCTTAGTACGAGAGGACCGGGATGGACGCACCGCTGGTGTACCAGTTGTTCCGCCAGGAGCATCGCTGGGTAGCTACGTGCGGAAGGGATAAGCGCTGAAAGCATCTAAGCGTGAAGCCCCCCTCAAGATGAGATTTCCCAGTATGTAAGACCCCTTGTAGACGACGAGGTTGATAGGTTGGGGGTGGAAGTGCCGCAAGGCATGGAGCTGACCAATACTAATCGGTCGAGGGCTTATCCAAAATCTACAAATGCGATGTTTCAGTTTTCGGATTCAGTTTTCAGGGAGCAACACGAGCCTGACTGTTTGGTAATGATGGCGGAGGGGTTCCACACGTACCCATCCCGAACACGACCGTTAAGCCCTCCAGCGCCGATGGTACTTGGACCGCAGGGTCCTGGGAGAGTAGGACGTTGCCAAGCAGAGCAAGACAGATTGACCGTTTCAAGGAGCGATCCGAGGAGACGGTGACTATTCCCTGATAGCTCAGTTGGTAGAGCACTCGACTGTTAATCGAGTTGTCACAGGTTCGAGTCCTGTTCGGGGAGCCATATGGAGAGGTGTCCGAGCTGGCCGAAGGAGCACGATTGGAAATCGTGTAGGCGTCACAAGCGTCTCGAGGGTTCGAATCCCTCTCTCTCCGCCAGAGGCCGTTTTATTACAGCCAATAGCAAATTAATTAGTTTTAAATTAACTTGTTCTTAAAGTAATAAAATGTTAATATGTAAAGTGTTGGTTTTATTGTGGCCCGTTGGTCAAGTGGTTAAGACACCTCCCTTTCACGGAGGTAACAGGGGTTCGAGTCCCCTACGGGTCATATTTACTTCTTGGAGATTTAGCTCAGCTGGGAGAGCATCTGCCTTACAAGCAGAGGGTCGGCGGTTCGATCCCGTCAATCTCCACCATAGAATTTTATAGCAAGTATTAATGACGCGGGGTGGAGCAGTCCGGTAGCTCGTCGGGCTCATAACCCGAAGGTCACAGGTTCAAATCCTGTCCCCGCAATTAATCTGGAACCGTGGTGTAGGGGTTAACATGCCTGCCTGTCACGCAGGAGATCGCGGGTTCAAATCCCGTCGGTTCCGCCATTTTCTTTTAAAGAAAATTGGCTCGATCATAAGTAGTGCAATGAATATTACATTGCGGACGTGGCTCAGCGGTAGAGCATCGCCTTGCCAAGGCGAGGGTCGTGGGTTCGATTCCCATCGTCCGCTCCAATATTTTCTACATTTTATTTGCGCCCTTAGCTCAGCTGGATAGAGCGTTTGACTACGAATCAAAAGGCCAGGAGTTCGAATCTCTTAGGGCGCGCCATTTTTATCTTGATTGGCCGGTGTGGCGGAATTGGCAGACGCGCGCGACTCAAAATCGTGAGGGAAACCGTGGGGGTTCGAGTCCCTTCACCGGCATATTATTTATCGGGACGTAGCTCAGCTTGGTAGAGCACCTGGTTTGGGTCCAGGGGGTCGCATGTTCAAATCGTGTCGTCCCGATACTAAAAAACCATTGATCATTATGATCAATGGTTTTTTTATGTTTATTTTAAATTCATATTTATTTTAAATATAGCTGTAGAACTATAAAAAATTTCTACTCTGAAAGATATACAATAATTAAAATATAAATAACACAATATAAAATAGTAGCCATTACAGCTAGATAAAAATAGATATTAAAAGCAAATAAGAATGTATAAAACGAATAGGAAAATGATAATAAATATTAATGAACACTAGAATATAACTAACGACTTAATTATAGGGATACATATAGATGGAGTTATAAATAATTATCATTTTAGTTGAAATACTCCGAAGTTGTTTCGAAAATACAATTGATATAACTTCAATGAAATTTTGTTATTTTATTAACTCAAGTTGATTTATATTTGCTATAATAAAATGAAAGAGATACATATGTTCGCCTATTGAGGTCAAATCGAATATATGATTAAGATTATGATTTCTAGCGATGATATGGTTAAATCCTGATAGTTAAATGATTTAGTTTATACTAGCTAGGTGATTTAATGTGCGATATACAGAATAGATTTATTTTGTATAAAAGTTGTCTTATATATTCAAGTAAGATCATTAATACTTATGGGGTACAACAAGGGAGCGATAGATTTGCGTGTTATGGGAATTGATCCCGGGATTGCGATCGTTGGGTTTGGATTTATTGATAAAAACGGAAGTAAGTTGACTCCTGTTCAATACGGATGTATTCAAACGGAAGCTCATACACCGGATGAGGATAGATTATTACATGTCTATGAAGGTACAGTGCAATTGATTGAGAAATATCAGCCAGACACTGTAGCTTTTGAAAAACTCTTTTTTAATCGGAATGTAACCAATGCGATGTCTGTTAGTCAGGCACGTGGAGTGATGATATTAGCTGCTAAACAAAAGGGATTACCTATTGCAGAATATACACCAATGCAAGTAAAACAAGCTGTTGTTGGTTATGGTAAAGCTGAAAAAAGACAGGTTCAAGAAATGATTCGAATGTTTTTAAATTTGCAAAAAATTCCGAAGCCTGATGATGTGGCTGATGCGTTAGCTGTTGCTGTATGTCATGCGCATTCTTATTTGCTAAACTCCAAGATAAATGAGGTATTGAAAAAATGATTGATTTTTTGCGCGGACCGATTGTCCATTTGGAGAATGAATATGTGATTGTAGATATGCAAGGAATCGGGTACCGTGTGTTTTGCCCTAATCCTTATGCATGGATGAAAGAAGCAGGCGAAGTGACCATCTACACTCATCATTATGTACGAGAAGATGCGATTCAACTCTTTGGATTTCCTACTCGTGATGAACAGAAGTTATTTCGTAAATTGATTGAAGTATCAGGAATTGGTCCACGTGTAGCACTTGGGATTTTGAGCGGTGGTAGTCCAGAGGGTGTAGTTACTGCTATTTATCAAGAAAATATTACGTTCTTGACCAAATTGCCTGGGATTGGTAAAAAGACAGCACAACGTATGATTTTGGACTTGAAAGATAAACTAGGTGGTATTGGAGATTCTCTGATTACTACAGGGTTATTTGCTCCGGCGATATCTACAAATACTTCTGGAGAAGTATGGCCTGAAGTGCGCGATGGACTGAAAGCATTAGGATATACGGATACCGAATTAGATCGAATCTGGCAAACATTGAAACACGAGGTATTCCCTGATGATACAGCCGATGATGTGATGAAGAGAGCACTAAAAATGTTGTATACTGGCTAATACAATCATTATGCTAAAATAATCAAAAGAATAGAAATTCAATATATTTCAGTATATTTGAGAGTAAAGGCTATGAATTTTGTAGAAGATTGTATCGTACTGAAAAAGTTTTTTCTATTTTGCATATATTACGAATAATACAGTAGTTAATGTAGTAATTAAGATCGTAATTAATATAGTGATTAAGATTATAATTAAGATCAAGTAATACTATTTTAAAAAAACGTAATGTATGCACTTATCTTTTACTAAATATTTATATTAAAATGGCTAGGGTATATTTAAAGATAGCTTTGGATCGAATTGAAAAAACAGGTAGAACAGATGAAGGGGAGCGAATAAAGATGACGGATGACCGCATCATATCTGCTAACTTGATGATGGAAGACCAAGCGGTGGAACTGAGTCTACGTCCCCGTTACCTTTCAGAATATATCGGGCAAACACGGATTAAAGAAAATATGAAGATTTATATTGAAGCGGCTAAATTAAGAGGTGAAGCGCTAGATCATGTACTCTTATATGGTCCACCAGGTTTAGGTAAAACCACACTTGCTAACATTATTGCTAATGAGCTAGGTGTGAACTTAAGAACAACCTCAGGGCCTGCTATAGAGCGTCCTGGTGATCTGGCTGCTTTACTGACCAATCTTCAAGATGGCGATGTGTTGTTTATTGATGAGATTCATCGCTTGCATCGGTCTGTGGAAGAAGTATTATATCCAGCGATGGAAGATTCAGCACTTGATATTATGATTGGTAAAGGTCCTAGTGCTCGTTCTGTACGTTTGGATTTACCTCCATTTACTTTGATCGGAGCAACGACACGTGCAGGCTTATTATCTGCTCCTTTGCGAGATCGATTTGGGGTAGTGAGTCGCTTAGAATTGTATACAGTCGATGAACTTTCATTTATTGTAAGTCGTGGATCAGAAATTCTTGGTATCGATATTGTGGGAGATGCAGCCGATGAAATTGCACTTCGAGGCAGAGGAACGCCACGTATTGCTAACCGTTTGCTTAAACGTGTTCGTGATTATGCACAGGTACGGGGAGACGGCATCATCACACCTGAGATTGCAGATGAAGCATTAGATATGTTACAAGTGGATCCGCGTGGACTGGATCAGATTGATCATAAAGTCTTGCAAGCGATGATTCATAATTTCCGCGGAGGTCCTGTAGGATTGGACACTATTGCGGCTACGATTGGTGAAGAAGGTCAAACGATTGAAGATGTGTATGAACCTTATTTGCTTCAATTGGGATTCTTACAACGTACACCACGTGGGCGGATCGTGACTCCTATGGCTTATGATTACTTGGGGATACCGATGCCTGATCATTTGAATGGAAAAGCATAGATTTGATTTAGGGAAAAGGCTTATTATTTATAGAGAGCAAGGTGCTATAAATAATAAGCCTTTTTGGCGATAATATAATTGTATATAAAGGAAGTAGTCCGTACAATTTGTGATGAGTGATGAGTGATGAGTGATGAGTGATGAGTGATGAGTGATGAGTGATGAGTGATGAGTGATGAGTGATGAGTGATGAGTGATGAGTGATGAGTGATGAGTGATGAGTGATGAGTGATGAG